>NZ_JAWWDA010000007.1:0-246239 GCF_033720175.1 Photobacterium sp. | reverse complement strand
TTCCGCCACTTCCGCATCTGGTATTTTTACATCTTGCGATGCTTCACTTCAGAGAGTGAAGATGGTGGCTACGACGGGATTCGAACCTGTGACCCCATCATTATGAGTGATGTGCTCTAACCAACTGAGCTACGTAGCCATCTTTTTTTTGTTCCTAACGACGGTGTTTTTAGCTGTCCACTGTCTTGGGAACGGGGCGCATTATGCTCATACCAGCAAAAACCGTCAACAGTTTTTTTCGATATCTATCGAAAATTTGTTTGTTCGATTGTTATTTGGACGAAATGTGTAAATGGCAAACTCAAAACCACTTTTTCAACATAAAATTGACAAAATTGAGAGGGGGCCATTGCACTGCTCGCTGTCGGAACCATATAAAATAAGCCAGTATTTCTACTGGCTTATCATAATCAGACACTGAATTGCCGATATTTATACGCTTTTGCTTTATACGTTAAAGCGGAAGTGGACAACATCGCCATCTTTAACGATGTAATCTTTGCCTTCAAGGCGCCATTTACCGGCATCTTTAGCACCGTTTTCACCTTTGAACTCGATAAAAGCATCGTAACCGACCACTTCTGCACGGATGAAGCCTTTTTCGAAATCGGTGTGGATCTTACCTGCAGCTTGCGGTGCTGTCGCACCGACAGGAATCGTCCATGCTCGTACTTCTTTCACACCTGCCGTAAAGTAGGTTTGCAGCGTCAGCAGTTCGTAACCAGAACGGATCACACGGTTCAGGCCAGGTTCTTCAATACCCATATCGGCAAGGAACTCTTCGCGATCGGCATCATCAAGTTCGGCAATTTCAGACTCGATAGCAGCACAAACTGGCACGACAACCGCATTTTCTTTGGCGGCATATTCACGAACCATCTCGAGGTATTCGTTATCTTCGAAACCATCTTCGCTGACGTTTGCGATATACATAGTTGGCTTAGCTGTTAGGAAGTGGAGGTAATCAACCGCCGCCAGCTCTTCTTTACTCAGCTCGACCGAACGAACCATGCCGCCTTCAGTTAAAGTAGGCAGTAGCTTTTCAAGTACAGCGGTTTCGAATTTAGCATCGCTATCGCCGCCTTTTGCTTTTTTCGCCTGACGGAAGATAGCACGTTCACAGGTATCTAGATCAGCCAGTGCCAGCTCAAGATTGATAACTTCAATATCATCGAGCGGGTTTATTCTGCCTGCAACGTGAACAATGTTGTCATCTTCAAAACAGCGCACAACGTGACCAATTGCGTCAGTTTCACGGATGTTAGCCAGGAATTTGTTACCTAGACCTTCCCCTTTTGATGCGCCGGCAACCAGACCTGCGATGTCTACGAATTCCATTGTTGTTGGCAGAATTCGTTGTGGTTTAACAATCTCCGCCAGTGCATCCAAACGAAGATCTGGCACAGGTACAACGCCGGTGTTCGGTTCGATAGTACAGAACGGGAAGTTTGCTGCTTCGATACCCGCTTTGGTTAAGGCGTTGAATAGTGTGGACTTACCAACGTTTGGCAGACCCACGATACCGCATTTAAAACCCATGGTTGGAAACCCTTTTGGTGATTATTCTGCTTTGAATGAATGTAGTCGATTTTGCGCTTTGTTCAGCCCATCTTTTAACAGTATATCCATACAACGTACTGCTTCATCAACAGCGGCATCGATATTTTCCTGCTCTTTGGCTGGCGCTTTACCCAACACAAAGCCTGTGACTTTGCTTTTGTCGCCGGGGTGTCCGATACCGACACGCAGACGATAGAATTCTTTGTTATTACCCATTTTGCTGATGATGTCACGCAGACCATTGTGACCACCGTGACCGCCGCCTTTTTTGTATTTAGCGACACCCGGAGGCAAGTCCAGTTCATCATGTGCCACTAAGATCTCTTCGGGCTGAATTTGAAAAAATTTAGCCAGCGCTGCCACAGATTTCCCTGACAGGTTCATAAAAGTGCTAGGGATCAACAAGCGAAGATCGTGACCGTCAGTGGTGATCCGACCGGTTCGGCCAAAGTATTTAGGGTCTTCTCGCAGGTTAATATTATGAACACGAGCAAGCTCTTCCACCACCCACGCTCCCGCATTGTGGCGGGTTCTAGCATACTCCGGACCTGGGTTGGCCAGACCTACCAATAGACGAATATTGTTACTCACGCTTGTCTCTCTAGTCATATACCAATCATATTAAAGCAGAGCCAAGAAATTATCAGGCATTAAATGCGATTGGTATCAGGGCTCAAAACGCGCGATATGTTATACCAATCTGACTCAGATTGGTATGATCAGCGCAATTGTTAAAGCAACCAATAAAAAACGCCTCGCATAGTGCGAGGCGTTTGCGGTTCATCGCCTGTTCGATTTAATGCTTATCACCGTTCATCTCATGACTCTGGAGCGAAGCCGCTGAGAGCTGAAACGACTGGTTGATCAGCGATTAATGTTCGAACATAGCAGAAATAGACTCTTCGTTGCTGATACGGCGAATAGCTTCGGCCAGCATGCCTGAAAGAGTGAGTACCGAAACACGGCCGGTATCTAGCAATTCCTGAGAAAGAGGGATTGAATCGGTTACGATAACTTCGTCAATCACTGACTCTCTGATGTTCTGAGCAGCGTTACCAGAGAAGACAGGGTGAGTTGCGTAAGCGAATACACGCTTAGCACCACGCTCTTTAAGCGCTTCAGCAGCTTTACACAGTGTACCGCCAGTATCGATCATGTCATCAACAATCACACAGTCACGGC
The DNA here is from genome assembly GCF_033720175.1 of Photobacterium sp. GTDB lineage: Bacteria > Pseudomonadota > Gammaproteobacteria > Enterobacterales > Vibrionaceae > Photobacterium. Next base: position 243,497 of record NZ_JAWWDA010000007.1, on the reverse strand, counting down.
CTTCAACGTCACCGATCAGGTGCATTACCTGAGAAACATTCGCGCGTGGACGGCGTTTATCGATAATAGCGATATCTGTGTCATCAAGCAGCTTTGCAATAGCACGTGCACGAACAACACCGCCGATGTCTGGAGAAACAACCACTGGATCTTCCAGTTTTTTCGCCAGGATGTCTTCTAGAAGAACAGGGCTGCCGAAGACGTTGTCGACAGGAACATCGAAGAAGCCTTGGATTTGCTCTGCGTGCAGGTCAACGGTCAGAACACGGTCAACACCGACGTTAGAAAGGAAATCTGCTACAACTTTAGCCGTAATAGGCACACGAGCAGAACGGACACGGCGGTCTTGGCGAGCATAACCGAAGTAAGGAATAACAGCGGTAATACGGCCTGCAGAAGCACGGCGTAGCGCATCGATCATCACAACCAATTCCATTAAATTGTCATTGGTTGGAGCACAAGTTGATTGAATAATGAATACGTCACTACCACGAACATTTTCATTAATCTGAACACACACTTCACCATCGGAAAAACGGTTAACTGTCGCGTCTCCTAGTGAAATGTATAGACGGTCAGCAATGCGTTGGGCTAGTTCTGGTGTTGCGTTACCAGCAAACAGCTTCATATCAGGCACGGTGGAAACCTCAGGTTGCGTCCAAGTTGTAGTTACTGACATTCCGTGGAAAGTGTGTTCAAGGTTGTCAATAGGGGAGATGTGTTGACACCTTTTGCGACAAATCCTTGGAGCCAGTCAGGTAATTTTTTCAGTATTGCATCGGCTTCTTGATAAGTGCTAAATTCAGCAAACACACAAGCGCCAGTGCCAGTCAATCTCGACGGCGCATATTCTAACAGCCACGAAAGCGCCTTATCAACCTCGGGGTGCAGTCTTCTGACGATTTTTTCGCAATCGTTTTCGTAAACCCCCTCTAAAAGGGCCTTCAGGCTGCGTTTTTGTGTATTTCGGGGCAAATCCGGGTGGGTGAAAATATCGCCAGTGGCAATGCTGACATCCGGTTTTGCGATTAAGAACCATTTTTCATCCGGCTCGGCAGGGTGTAACTGTTCACCAATGCCTTCTGCGAATGCGCTAAAACCACGGACAAAAACCGGCACATCAGCACCTAGAGTGACTCCAATGTCTGCCAATTGATCGACACTGAGTTTGGTTTGCCATAAATAATTAAGGGCAACCAGCGTGGTTGCCGCATCCGAAGAGCCACCACCCAAGCCGCCCCCCATTGGCAGGATCTTATCGATATGAATATCGGCCCCTGCTTTAAGGTTCGCCGCTTTGCGCAGGGCATCGGCAGCACGATAAATCAAATTTTCTTCGGTTGCGACGCCATCAATGGGCGGTGTCAGATTTATAACATCTGAATCGTTAGCCGTTATGGTCAGCGTATCGCCGTGATCTAAAAACTGAAACAGCGTTTGCAGCTCATGGTAGCCGTTCGGACGACGACCGGTGATGTAAAGAAACAAATTCAACTTAGCCGGTGCAGGCCAGCTTGTTGTACGGTTCAATATTGGGTTGCGGGGGGGCATGGTGTGGCTCATTGCGGTGTTAAATCCCACTTATTGATGACGAGAGTAATATGTTGCTTGTCTTGTTTTAAAATGATGCGCTTGGGAAGCGAGGGCGTTATGGAATAGTTGTATTCCTGATAATCCACCAGCCATAATTGTTGGTCAATTTGTTTGGCCAGAGAGGCGAGGCGATTATCACCATTGAGCTGATAGGAATCAGCGTCTGTCGGCAGTCCGATCAACCAGTCACGCATTTGTTCAATGGGGAGGTTGATACCGGTTAGATCACGTACCAGTACGGAGGCATTTGAACCGTCATAACGTTTGCCTTCATGGGAAATCAACGTTGCTCTGGTCGGTGTCGTATCGAGCTTGAGTAAGGTCTTACCCAAAAAATTAGTCAGTAACAGGCGATCAGCCTCAGGCGCTGTTTGCCATAAGAGGTTGGCACCAAAGCGCTGTTCCGGGCCTTTATAGCCAAGTTTCCCTGTTGCTTTATAGTGGTTCAGGTACTGAAGGGCCTGTTCATGGCTTTGCCAGTCTGTCTGAGTCACGAGAGGCAGTTGCTGGGCGCAGCCAACGATGAGAGAAAGAATAAATGAAATACCAATGAAACGCCATGCACGAACATGAGGGCTTCGATCCAGAACAGATCGACCTTGAAAAAATCGAAACGAGGAGGTTGCGGGCATATCTAACGATTCGCTGATTGGTTTGTCGCAACAATATCCCTAATTGCCCAATAAGCCAAATAAAAGCGTAATATCATAAAAATAATCACGATTGGGATAAAATAATCGCCCTTAAAATCCTACAAATGTGTGGCTATGCCGTATTGATTACACATGGCTCCTTTTATTACTGTGGGGCATCAAGTAAAATCCTGCCTTAGATCATTTCATCGGCGAAGTTGGTACACCGTCTCCATGACCCTGCTTGCATTAGGAATTAACCATAAAACGGCTTCTGTCGATCTGCGTGAAAAAGTGGCTTTTTCACCAGATAAACTGACTGAAGCCTTACAGCAGTTAGAAGCTCACCCTGCAGTGACGAGTGGCATCATTTTATCTACTTGTAATCGTACGGAAGTGTACTGCGATGTGACACAGCCAGGGCCGGGTATCATGATTGACTGGCTGACTCATTTTCATCAGCTCTCCGCGGAGGAGTTGATGCCCAGTTTATATTTTCATGAAGAACAGGCGGCGGCACGTCATCTGATGCGTGTGGCATGCGGACTGGACTCTTTAGTACTTGGCGAGCCACAAATCCTAGGCCAGGTAAAGCAGGCTTATTCTGACTCACGAGAGCAAGAAGCTGTTCATGGCATGCTGGAAAAACTGTTCCACAAAACATTTACGGTTGCGAAACGTGTCCGTACTGAAACCGATATTGGCGGTAATGCGGTGTCGGTGGCTTTTGCGGCCTGTACACTTGCGAAGCAAATTTTCGAATCGTTGTCTGAAGCGACAGTGCTGTTGATTGGAGCGGGGGAAACCATTGATCTGGTTGCCCGTCATTTAGTTGAGCAGGGTTGCAATCAGTTAATTGTAGCGAACCGTAGCAAAGAACGGGCCGCAGGTCTGGCCAATGAATTTGGCGCGGAAGTGATTGGTCTGCCCGACATTCCAGAACATTTGCACCGTGCTGACATTGTGATCAGCTCGACGGCCAGCCCGTTACCGATTGTCGGTAAAGGTATGGTGGGAAATGCGATTAAGCTCCGCCGCCATCAGCCAATGCTGTTGGTTGATATTGCGGTACCGAGGGATATTGAAGCAGAGGTCGGTGATCTGAACGATGCTTATCTGTATTCCGTCGATGATCTGCACAGTATTGTTGAAAAGAACCAGGAACAACGGAAAGTCGCTGCGATTCAGGCTGAAGCCATTGTGAGCGAGGAAAGCGCCGCCTTTATGAGTTGGTTGCGTTCACTCGAAGCCGTCGACAGTATTCGTCAGTACCGATGTTATGCCGACGAAATTAAAAATGACATGCTTAACCGTAGTTTGCAGGCGATAGCCAATGGCGCTGCGCCAGAAAAAGTACTGGCCGAGTTAAGTAACAAACTGACCAATAAACTCATTCATGCGCCAACCCGTGCGATGCAGCAGGCGGCTCACAATGGTGAACCGGAAAAACTGTCTGTTATTCGTGAAAGTCTGGGCTTGGACTCGATTAAAAGTTAATTTAAAGATCCTATGAATTCATCAATTTTAGTTAAATTAGAAACCCTGGTTGAGCGTTACGAAGAAGTTCAGCATTTGCTTGGTGATCCCGGTATCATCGGCGATCAAAATAAGTTCCGTGCCCTGTCTAAAGAGTATTCTCAGCTAGAAGAGATCACGGTGTGCTTCAAGGCTTATCAGCAAGCTCAAGAGGATCTTGTTGAGGCGGAAGAAATGGCCAATGAAGACGATCCTGAAATGCGTGAAATGGCGCAGGAAGAAGTCAAAGAAGCCAAAGCCAGCATTCTTCGGTTAGAAGATGAACTGCAGGTATTGCTGATCCCCAAAGACCCGAATGATGAGCGTAACTGCTTTATTGAAATACGCGCCGGTGCCGGTGGTGATGAAGCGGGCATCTTTGCCGGTGATCTGTTCCGCATGTACAGCCGGTATGCAGAGAGCCGCGGCTGGCGTATTGAAGTTATGAATGCCAATAGCTCAGAGCAGGGCGGCTATAAAGAAATGATCGCCAAGGTCAATGGCGATGGCGCATACGGTATTTTGAAATTTGAATCAGGTGGCCACCGTGTTCAGCGTGTACCTGCGACAGAATCTCAGGGCCGTGTGCATACCTCTGCCTGTACGGTTGCGGTCTTGCCTGAAGTACCAGAAGCTGAAATTCCTGAAATTAACTCGGGCGATCTGAAAATCGATACGTTCCGTTCATCAGGCGCAGGTGGTCAGCACGTTAACACCACCGATTCGGCGATTCGTATTACGCACTTGCCAACCGGTATTGTGGTTGAGTGTCAGGATGAGCGTTCACAGCATAAGAACAAAGCGAAAGCGATGTCAGTACTGGCCGCACGTATCATCAAAGCGGAAGAAGAAAGACGTCATGCAGCAGAAGCCAGTACCCGTCGCAACCTGTTAGGTTCGGGTGATCGTTCTGACCGTATTCGCACCTACAACTACCCGCAAGGCCGTGTTTCGGATCACCGTATTACCCTGACCCTTTACCGTTTGAATGAAGTGATGGAAGGTGATCTCGATAGCCTGATCCAACCGGTATTACAGGAATATCAGGCCGATCAGCTAGCGGCAATGGCTGAGCAACAGTAATGTCACTCAGCATCGAAGCGCTGATAAAGCAGACCGTTTTACAATTAACGCAGGCGGGCTCTGACAGCCCGCAGTTAGATGCGGCGGTATTGCTGTGCCATGTACTCGATAAGCCCCGTAGCTACTTGCTAACCTGGCCTGAAAAAAGGCTGGAACAAGAGCAATGCGCGGCATTTGATGCATTAGTAAAGCGGCGCCTGGCGGGTGAGCCGGTGGCTTACATTCTTGGTGAACGTGAATTTTGGTCACTGCCGCTGAAAGTCTCGCCGTCGACGCTGATCCCGCGGCCAGATACCGAGCGTCTGGTTGAACTGGCCTTGGAGAAAATTCCGGCCCAGCCCTGTTCGGTATTAGATTTAGGCACGGGAACCGGTGCCATTGCGCTAGCGATAGCTTCAGAGCGTGCTGATGTTGAGGTGACGGGAATTGATCTTCGCCCTGAAACGGCGGCACTGGCGACGGAAAATAGCGAACGGTTAGATATTCGTAATGCCCGCTTTCTCGCCGGAAGCTGGTATACCCCGTTGGCTGAAACCGCACAGTTTGCGGTTATTGTCAGTAATCCCCCCTACATTGATGAAGCTGATCCCCACTTATCTCAGGGCGATGTGCGGTTTGAGCCGAAAAGTGCCTTGGTTGCTGACGATAATGGCCTGGCTGATATTCAGATTATCAGCGAGCAAGGACGTCAATACCTGCAGCCCGGAGGTTGGTTGCTGATGGAACACGGCTTTGAGCAAGGAAAAGCGGTACGCACCATTCTACAGGAACTGGGTTATAACCTGGTATCAACAGCACAAGACTATGCAGGGCTCGATCGAGTCACCATGGGCTGCTGGCAAGGATAGAGAGAGAAAAAAATGTACAATGTAATGATAGATCTTCACATGGCAGCAATTGCATTAAGTGTATTACTGTTTGTTACCCGTTATTGCCTGATGATGGCGAATTCTCAGCTGACGGAGAAAAAATTCCTCAAAGTCACACCACATGTGGTTGATACCGTACTGCTATTGTCCGGCATCGGACTTATTATGATCACGGGGATCATGCCTTTCACCGAAACCGGTAGCTGGCTTACCCAGAAACTGAGCTGCGTATTAGCTTATATTGCACTAGGCTTCTTTACCCTGAGATACGGCAAGAACAAGGTATTTAAGACCTTTGCTTTCTTCGGGGCATTAGGTTGGGTGATGGCGGCCGCAAATATAGCAGTAACAAAAACGTCATTTCTGGGGTAATGCATGTTGCCGTTTAATGATGACGAGTTGGATCAGATGGAACTGGTGGAAGGGGCGATGGAAATTACAGCCGCTGTCGAACCGGCTTTTCCTATCGGTTGGGTTCGTATGCAGCTGAAGAGGCTTGCCCAGGAAGCTGAACAGGCGTTGATGGATGAGCCAAACCCAAGACTGCGGCTTGAAGGCCTGTTGCGACTATTTTATCGTGAATGGGGATTTCATGGCGATAATCAGCAATATTTCTCTTCTGAAAATGCATTGCTGGATAAAGTACTGCAGCGCAAAAAAGGGATCCCGGTCAGCCTTGGTGCGATTTTTCTATACTTAGCCCGTCATCTGGAGTTACCGGTAACCAGCGTTGGCTTTCCGACTCAGTACATTCTGAAAGTTAATTGGTTCGATGGTGAACAGCAGTTCATCAACCCCTTTGATGGCGAATATATCAGCTTACGTACCTTGCGAGGTTGGCTCATCGGTTATAGGGGACCGTTTTCGGAACTCAAAGATGAGCATTTCGCCACGGCAGATAACAAAGATATTCTGGCTCGCTGGCTAACGGTGCTGAAAAGCGCACTATTACGCGAAGAGCATTATACCGATGCTTTGCGTTGCAGTGACTTAGCCTTATCTATCCGTCCGGACGATCCGCATGAAATCCGCGATCGTGGCTATATCTACCAGCAGTTAGATTGCAGCCATGCCGCAGCGACGGATTATGCTTATTTCATCGAGCAATGCCCGGAAGATCCGGCGGCAGAATTGCTTAAGTTGCAGGTTCTGGCGTTAAATGAAGAGCCCCTTACCCTGCATTAATTAACACGAGAAGATAAACATGATGGAACAAAAAGTTGTTCGTATTGGTGACATTGACGTAGCTAACGACAAGCCCTTTGTCTTGTTCGGTGGTATGAACGTGCTTGAGTCTCGTGATCTGGCTATGCAGATCTGTGAGCATTACGTTGAAGTAACCAATAAATTAGGTATTCCTTACGTTTTCAAGGCTTCTTTCGATAAAGCAAACCGCTCATCGGTGCATTCATACCGCGGTCCGGGTATGGATGAAGGGCTGAAAATTTTTCAGGAACTGAAAGATACCTTTGGCGTGAAGATCATCACTGACATCCACGAAATTCATCAGGCGCAACCTGTCGCAGATGTGGTGGATGTTATTCAGCTGCCCGCTTTCCTGGCGCGCCAGACTGATCTGGTTGAAGCGATGGCGAAAACCGGTGCGGTGATCAATGCCAAAAAACCTCAGTTTATGAGTCCCGGTCAGGTTGGTAATATTGTTGAGAAGTTTGCTGAGTGTGGCAACGACAATGTGATCTTATGTGAGCGCGGCGTCCTGCATGGCTACGATAACCTGGTTGTCGATATGCTTGGCTTTGATGTGATGAAGAAAGCCTCGAAAGGCAGCCCGATCATCTTTGACGTAACCCATGCACTGCAATGCCGTGATCCACTGGGTGCGGCATCGGGTGGCCGTCGTGAACAAACGATTGATCTGGCACGCTCGGGTATTGCCGCAGGTATTGCAGGTCTGTTTATGGAAGCGCACCCGACACCGGATCAAGCACGTTGTGATGGCCCGTCGGCTTTCCCATTAGACAAGCTAGAGCCGTTCCTGGCGCAGATCAAACAACTCGATGATCTGATTAAAAGCTTTGAGCACATTGATATTCAATAAGTTGATAACAGCTTAAAAACTAGACGGTTAAGTAGAGAATTCTGCTTAGCCGTTTTTTTTGAGTTGATTCTATTTCAAACGATCTTGGTTGCTTATATAAAATATTATCAATTAGTAAAATTCGGATGATCTCACTAGTTGCCGCTCTGTTAATGGTGATATTAATTATTCATCAGGAAGATATTGGATGATGCACCTATATATAGGCTATTGAGGGAGTGATATCTGTCACGCCCGCTCTGTGAGAATTAAATTCTGTAACTGTATACTTCGCCCTGAATAAATTTCGTAGAAGTTGGATGTTACGTGTCATTATATCAAGATATACCCTTAGGCAATGAGTCAGTATCGCGATCTCGTTGGAATAGCCATGATACCAGCTGGATGCTGAGCTTATTTGGTACCGCAGTTGGAGCCGGGATTTTATTCTTACCGATTAATATTGGTGCCGGCGGCTTTTGGCCATTAGTGGTAATGGCGCTACTTGCAGGCCCGATGACCTATTTTTCTCATCGCGGATTGGCACGGTTTGTTCTTTCCTCGTCTCGCCCTGAAGCGGATTTTACCGAAGTGGTTGAAGAGCATTTTGGTACATCAACAGGGCGTATTATTTCAATCCTGTATTTTCTCTCTATCTTTCCCATTTTGTTGATCTATGGCGTTGGCCTTACCAATACCGTTGACAGTTTTATGGTCAATCAATTAGAAATGGTGTCACCCCCACGAGTACTGCTATCTGGCGGATTGGTTTTCAGCATGATCGCGATCATGATGGCAGGTGAAAAAGTGATGCTGAGAGCCTTTGAGGTTATCGTTTATCCATTGGCTCTTATTCTGGCCGGGCTATCGATTTACTTAATACCTAACTGGCACTTACCTGAAATATCGAGCCCATTGGATTTTGGCCAGTTATCGACAACATTGTGGTTAGCTGTTCCTGTGACGGTTTTTGCGTTCAGTCATGCTGCGGCTATTTCTAGTTTTTCGGGGGCACAGCGTCGTCATTATGGTTCACAAGCCACGGTTAAAGCAGAGCAGATCTTAAAGCGTACCTCGGTAATGCTGATTTCATTTGTCCTGTTCTTTGTTTTCTCGTGTGTACTGAGTTTAAGCCCCGAGCAGCTGCTGGAAGCGAAAGCGCAAAACGTATCAGTACTGTCGTATCTGGCGAATGTCCATGACAGCCAGGTTATTGTGGCATTCGGGCCATTGATTGCCTTTATTGCGATTTCATCCTCTTTTTTGGGGCATTTTTTAGGCGCCCGGGAAAGTTTAAACGGCATGCTGAAAAAGCAATCTCTGTTAAGTGCTAAGCAAGCGGACTGGTTAGGTATTGCATTTATGTTCTTCAGTATTTGGGGAGCCGCAGTGTTGAACCCGAGTATTCTAGGCATGATGGAAGCTTTCTCTGGCCCTGTCATTGCGATGATTTTGTTTATCATGCCAATGATTGCAGTATATAAAGTGAAAGCGTTGCAGCGCTATCGTGGCAAGATCAGCACTTATTTTATTCTGGTGATGGGGTTGTTGGCTGTATCTGCGATTGTGTTTAATCTTGTCTGAGGCTTAGCCTAGGTGTATTGATGAGATCAAAAAGGCTTGCCGGGTGGCAAGCCTTTTTTAATTTAGTTTCTAGTTTCTAGTTTCTAGTTTCTAAAGCTTAAAGCGGCTAATTTCTTGCTGCAGTTCGTGCGACAGGTTAGATAACTCAGCAGCTTGCTGAGCGGCTTCATCAGCTTCAATTGCTAATTCGTTTGAGACGTCACGTACCCCTTCGGTATTGCGGGTGATCTCTGCGGTTACTGATGATTGTTCTTCAGCAGCAGAAGCGATCTGGGTTGCCATATCACTGATATTGGTCACAGCGCTGTTGATTTGTGACAAGCTGGCAGAGGCGGCATTTGCATCGTCAACGCTGGTTTCAGCCAGGTGACGGCTATCTTCCATGATCCCAACTGCACGGCCGGTGGTCTGCTGCAGAGTTTCAATCATCTGCTGAATTTCCTGGGTCGATGCATGAGTACGCTGGCTCAGTACACGTACTTCATCAGCGACCACGGCGAAACCACGGCCCTGTTCGCCGGCGCGAGCGGCTTCGATTGCCGCATTCAGTGCCAGCAAGTTGGTCTGCTCGGCAATCCCCTGAATCGTCGACAGGATGGTATTAATGCTCTGGGCGTGAGTGTTCAGCTCTCCGATCACCTCCGTTGCCGTTTCAACTTCACGTGCCAGACTGGAGATAGATTGCTGGCTCTGGCTGACCTGAGTGGCGCCATGTTCAGAAGCGGTAACCGTTTCGGCCGATGTGCTTGCCGTGTTATCGGCATTATTGGCTATTTCCTGAGTAGCGGCCGCCATTTCATTTATCGCTGTTGCCACCATATTGATTTCATCTTGCTGGTGCTGGATACGGGTGCTGCGCTCTTCTGCCTGTGAAGCAGTAAGATGTGACTGCTGGTTCAGTGAGGCGGAAACTTCGCTCAGGCGCGTGATCATACCGTGCATATTGCCGACAAAACGGTTGAAATTGTGGGCCAGCTGACCAACTTCATCATCATTACGAGGTTCCAGACGCTGAGTCAGATCGCCTTCACCGGATGCAATTTCTGCCAGCGCCTGGGATACCCGGCCTAAATCACGGAATAAGAAACCGACTAACCAGGCTACGGTACTTACTACAATCAGGGTAATCAAGGCTGCAGTGATGATCAGCTGACGAAGCAGGCTTGTATGGCCGGCTTCTTCAGTGACGCGATCCATTTCTATCCCTAACAGCCAATCGGTGCCTGGAACATTAGCAAAGTAAATGAGCTTTTTTTGTCCGTTGGTCGTGATCTCATTAATACGGTTGCCCTGATCTTTGCTGCCGTGCAGGCTGGCTTCGATACTCGACATGCTGATTTCTTTGCTATAACTGTTGATTGGTTTCAGCAGCAGAGATTGATTCGGATGGGCAAGAAAAGTACCGTCTTGTTTATTGATCAGCATCGCATAAGCATTTTTACCCGCATCCATGTTGATCACATCATTGATTAATTGATCGATCAGAACGTCGGCGCCTACAACACCCACCATAGTGCCGTTTTTCATCACAGGCTCAGCAATGGTGACTAACAGTGCATTAGTGATTGCATCGCGATATGCCGTGGTGATGATCTGTTTTCCGGCATTTTGAGCGTCGCGGTACCAAGGGCGGGTACGGGGATCATAATCGGCACGGTTTCTATCCGGGTGCGATCGGTACATGGCTCCGGCGGGTGTGCCCAGGAAGATGTCATCAAAGCCGCCGGCTTTACGAGCCTGTTGTAAAAACGGTACAACATCCGCTTCAGTGCTGTAGTCATTGAATGCACTTGCAATATCGCTGCGGATAGAAATCCAGTCTGAAATTCCGTCAGTTGCCGCAGACGCCAGGCTGTCAGCTCGCGAGTAAATACTGCTTCGGGTTTGGTCAAAAAGTTGATCGGCGGCTAGCCAGGTTAGTGCTGTGGCCATTACGACGACCGCAGATAAGCTGGCACCAATGAGTTTGTGCTTTAATGATAATTTCATTTGTGATCTCAGAAGGCGGGATGGAATAAGTCATTTTTAAGTCGGCGATTCTATAGGGATTTTGAGCGATTTGCACGCAAAAGTAGCACATGCTCCTCCCCTTTTAATTGATATAAATTAAAGACTTTTTATTGGCGCAGCTAATAGATGGTGTCAAAAAAATGCCCTCATCGAAATCTGACCGTACATTGCTTTAGTGAACAAACCGATGGATGTTTAGACGTCTAGATGTTGACACGTATAGAGGGAAGTTTTAGTCTAGGGCAAATTTTAAAATAGATGTCCTGTAGTCATCATGTCGAACACAACACAACAATTAACGATTAAGCCTTCAGCACTTGCATTGCTGCCTTTAGGCATTTTTCTCGCCTTATTTATCGGTGTGGGGAGCTACCTCACTATGCAAGGGGTAGACTTCGCATTCTACCAGTTACCGGCACCTGTTGCCGCTTTGCCTGCGGTGCTCATCGCGCTGTTATTAAGCAAAGAAAAGCTTAATAAGGCGATTGAGCAGTTTTTGCAGGGGGTCGGGCATAGCGATATAATAGCTATGTGTATGATTTATCTACTTGCAGGGGCATTTTCAGCGGTTGCCAAAGCGACAGGCGGTGTTGATGCTACCGTGAACCTTGGCCTTTCAATGTTGCCCGCCAGCATGATCTTACCGGGTATCTTCGTGATTTCGGCGTTTATAGCGACAGCGATGGGAACATCAATGGGAACCATTGCTGCTGTTGCACCTGTCGCGGTAGGAATTGCACAGGCAGCAGGGATAGATGTTGCGCTGACTGCTGGTGTCGTACTCAGTGGTGCGATGTTTGGTGACAATCTGTCTATTATCTCTGATACCACGATAGCCTCGACCCGATCGCAAGGTTGTCAGATGCGCGATAAGTTTCGCGAGAACATCCATATTGCTCTGCCAGCGGCACTGATTGCGATTGCCGTTTTTGCTTTTAGCAGTGCGGCAACAGAAGTACCAGTTGCCGGTGATGTTGAATGGCTAAAAGTTTTGCCTTATATCACTATTCTGGTAATGGCCGTTTCCGGCCTGAATGTTTTTGTCGTGCTAAGCCTGGGTATTTTGCTGGCTGGAGGTGTCGGACTGCTGTCTGCCGATGACTATACCCTGTCAACATATGCAAAAGATATTTATGCCGGTTTTGGCAATATGCAGGAAATTTTCCTGCTGTCGATGCTGATTGGCGGTATTAGCGAGTTGATGCGTCAGCAAGGGGGCTTAGCTTATCTGACTCAGATGATCAGCCGCATAATCCGATTATTTAGTAAAGCGCATAGTAAAGAACAGAATCTACGCGCGAGTGAACTGGGTATTGCCGGTCTGGTTGGCCTGACGAATTGTTGTACCGCGAACAATACGGTGGCCATTATCGTGTCCGGTGGTGTTGCAAGGGAATTAGCCGAAGAAAATGGTGTCACCCCGCGCCGTGCAGCCAGTCTGCTGGATATCTTCTCTTGTGTCATTCAGGGCGTATTGCCGTATGGCGCACAAGCCTTACTGCTGGGCTCCGTCTTTGGCTTATCGCCTCTGGAAGTTGTAAGCCACTCTTATTACTGTTTCTTCCTGGCCGTTGCGGCTGTGGTCGCTGTGCTATTGAAGCATCCGAGCCGTAAATTGGTTTGCGCTTAATATTGGCCTATACCAATATAACTGCTTGATTGATATCCAAGATAACTAACAATGCTATCAAAAGCCCCGCACTGACGGGGCTTTTTTGTGCTTGTTATAGGTGTTTGGCGTAATTGGATTTTCTGTAAAGTGATCTGGTCAACAGATTGATGAAATGAACCCGCAACTGGTATTTAATTAACTTAAACTGAGGCCTGTTTGTATCTGCATTTCATAGGTCAGACTTAACGGCAAGGAATGCAGTCAGTGGTGTATACCTTGGGTATAAAAATAAATAAAAAATATATGATTAAGGTGAAAAACATGAAGCAACACCTATTTACTAAAGCAGCATTAAGCGCAGCTTTACTTGCCGCCCTTTCTGGTTGTGCGAGTCAAGCAGAAAACGTTTCTCCAGCATGGGATGCAGATAAGACGTATAAAATAACGATTATTCATACCAACGATCACCATGGCCGTTTCTGGCAAAATAGGAATGGTGAATATGGGATGGCAGCACGTAAAACACTGTTAGAACAAATTCGTACAGAGGTCGCCGCCGAAGGTGGCACATCGTTGCTTCTTTCTGGTGGTGATATTAATACCGGCGTTCCTGAATCAGATCTGCAAGATGCTGAACCTGACTTTAAAGGTATGAACATGCTGGGTTATGATGCAATGGCATTAGGTAACCATGAATTTGACAACCCGCTGGAAGTCCTGCGTAAGCAGGAAGCGTGGGCGGAGTTTCCGATGCTGTCGGCCAATATTTATGATAAGACAACCGGTAAACGCTTGTTCCAGCCGTACCAGATCTTCGAGCAACAAGGGATTAAAATCGCCGTTATCGGTTTAACAACGGAAGATACAGCGAAAATCGGTAACCCGGAATTTATCGGTGGTATTGATTTCCGTGATCCAAAAGAAGAAGCGAAAAAGATCATCGCTGAACTGAAAGAGACAGAAAACCCGGATGTTATCATTGCAGCAACACACATGGGCCATTACGAAAATGGCAACCGCGGTGTTAATGCTCCGGGTGATGTAGCGTTAGCGCGCTATGTCACTGAAGGTGATTTGGACATGATTGTCGGCGGCCACTCACAAGAGCCGGTCTGCATGGAAGGTCCTAACATGTACAACAAGAACTTTAATCCAGGTGAAGCCTGTCAGCCCGATCAGCAAAATGGTACCTGGATTGTTCAGGCGCACGAATGGGGCAAATATGTCGGCCGTGCTGACTTTGAGTTCCAGAACGGCGAACTGCAGATGGTCAGCTATGATTTGATCCCGGTTAACCTGAAGAAAAAAGTCAAGATGGCTGACGGCTCCAAGAAGCGCGTCTTTATTGAGGATGAAATTACTCAGGATGAGGAAGTATTGTCCTTCCTGACGCCTTATCAGGAGAAAGGGCAGGAGCAACTGAATATTAAAGTTGCCCAATCCAATGGTAAGCTGGAAGGTGATCGTAATGTCGTTCGTTTCCAGCAGACTAACCTGGGCCGCCTGATTGCAGCCTCACACATGCAACGCGCTAAAGCTGACTTTGCGGTAATGAATTCTGGCGGTGTGCGTGATTCTATCGCCGGTGGTGATATCACCTATAAAGACGTACTGACGGTACAGCCGTTCGCAAACATCGTGACTTACACTGATATGACGGGTGCTGAAGTCACCGATTATCTAAATGTAGTAGCAACTAAACCAGTAGATTCTGGTGCTTACGCTCAGTTCTACGGCATTTCAATGGTTATTGAAAATGGTGCTGTTCGTGATGTGAAAATTGGCGGTAAAGTGCTGGATCCAAAAGCGACATACCGTTTTACAATTCCAAGCTTCAACGCTGCTGGTGGTGATGGCTATCCGAAGGTTGCTGGTCATCCTGGCCACGTAAACACGGGTTTTGTTGATGCAGAAGTGCTGAAAGAGTTCCTTCAGGCAAACAGCCCAATTGATGTAAATGCCTACGCTCCCAAAGGCGAGATTGCTTACAAATAATCGGCTTATGCGTTAATTTAGAAGCGGCATCCAGCGTTCTGGGTGCCGTTTTTTTTCGCCGGTATTTATCAGAGTTGGTATAGTGCTTAAACAATGTCCTTAAATGAACCATTCATTACCACTCGATCTAAGGCGTAAAATAACAATGACTCCAGCGATTAAGCTTGCTAAAAAACAGGGGATCACTTTTACCGTTCATCAATATGAGCATGATCCGGCAAATACTAACTTCGGCTTAGAGGCCGCAGAAGTTCTGGGCCACAACCCCAACCTTGTGTTTAAAACATTATTGTTTTCCCTCAATGGCGATGCCAAAAAACTGGCCGTGGCAATAGTGCCGGTATCTGGCATGCTTGATCTCAAAGCTGCCGCAAAGGCGGCGGGAGGAAAGAAAGCGGATATGGCTGACCCTCAAATAGCTGAAAAAACGACAGGTTATATTGTGGGCGGGATCAGCCCTCTGGGGCAGAAGAAGCGTTTGCCGACTTTCCTTGATGCTTCAGCACAACAATTTGAGACAATTTGTGTCAGTGCCGGACGCCGGGGCTTGGAAATTGAGTTAGCACCGAAAGATTTGCTGTCGCTAACCCAAGGGCGGATTGCACCGCTTTCAAAACCTAAGAGCTAGAAGTAAATTAGCGATATCCGTTTGTACTGATAACTATACAGATGTGCTGCTGGATGTCAGTATATGAACGTATCCCCGAGACACGGAGTAAGGCATGACACTGAGTATTTGGCTTTCATTATTGATGATTTGTTTATTAGGAGCGATGTCTCCGGGACCCAGTTTAGCGGTTGTTGCCAAACACAGTCTGGCCGGTGGGAGACGTCACGGTATTGCCACATCGTGGGCGCATGCCTTAGGTGTGGGAGGCTATGCTTTGCTGACCTTGTTGGGGCTTGCGGTGGTATTAAAGCAGTCACCGACGCTATTTATGTTTATCTCTTACGCGGGGGCGGCCTACCTAGCCTATCTGGGGGTAAATGCATTACGCTCCAAAGGGGGAGTTGCGGCCAAATTGGCGGCCGGGGAACAAGCGAGCTTCAGTGAGGCGGCGCGTGATGGCTTAATGATTTCGTTATTGAACCCGAAACTGGCTCTGTTCTTTTTAGCTCTTTTCAGTCAGTTTGTTGCCGTGGGAACAGAAGTCTCGAGCCGTGCGATCATTGTCGCGACCCCTTTGTTGGTGGACGGCTTATGGTACACCTTTATTGCAATTGTCCTCTCCAATCCCAACGTGCTGGATAAGTTACGAACCAAAGCACAAATGATTGATCGATTGTCTGGCATTGTGTTGATATTATTGGCTTTTAGAGTGGTATGGCAAGCTTAGGCTAGAGGCTATCGTTGGCGTTTTTGATGACGTTCGCGATTTTCCATTTTTCGTTCTGCACTTTTTTTGAGCATGACGTAAGTGGCTCCAGTCCCACCGTGTTGTCGCTGGGCAGAATGGAAGCACATGATATCTGAAATTTGTTCTAGCCAGGTGGTGACATAGCTTTTCATCATCGCGGGTGGATTAGAACGTTCACCCTTGCCATGCACAATCATTACTGTACGTACATCCATACGCTGGCATTGCTTTAAAAATTGCAGTATTTCATCACGGGCTTGCTGTAAGGTTTTACGATGCAGATCTAAACGAGCCTGGATCTCGTATTTACCAAGACGCAGCTTTCTGAAAACACCTTCCTGTACACCGTCGCGTTTAAATTCGACCATGTCTTCAGGTTTTAGCATATTAGCGTAATCAAGTGACAGGTATTCTGGATCGCTATCGGTAAGTGATTGTGCTGCAATTTGTCTGGCGATGTGTGCTTCGGTAACCTGGTATTTATGTTGCGTTTCGACTTGGTCTTGTTTGAGCGGCGATACATCGGCCATCATCTCTCGGAAGAGATCTGATTCATCGTTATCTGACATGATAGCTCGGAGTTAGGGGACGATATTGTTATTATACGAGTCATGTACTCAGGCATAAAGAAAAAGAAATCCAGGGTCAAGACCGACAGTTTGACCCTGGTAAGCAAATGACTTTGCTAAATGGCTCTAGTGAGGAGAGGGTGCTGATAGTACTTTGTAGACAAAGTAACCACCGAAAAATATCATTAATCCCAACGCCCCAAAGATGACGATCATTGAAGAGAGTCCTATGGCATTACCAAATAGAAGATCTAGCCAAAAATCCATGCTCTGTCCTTAAGTCGTGGAATAGTGGTCACAAGATAACCAATGGAATGAAATTGTTATGATGATCTGGATCAATGGTTCGATAATTGTTTGATTAGTGTCCCAAATGATGCGTTTGAGATCACTTAAGTTACGGTGTTTTCTCTTCTTTGATTGTTTGATGAGCAACTGATTCCTGAATAGGAAAAAATGCATTGTAAAACTTGCTTAAAATAAATTGCTGAGTAATATAGGCGGCCTCAACGGCGAGACTGTTGATGATGTCGGTGAATAGCGCAGTTTGGTCGGGCATCCTGATTTTGGGAGTAGCGGACCAGAGGGCGACCCTCGGCAAGGGCACCAAAAGCCAAAAAGTTCGGTGAATAGCGCAGTTTGGTAGCGCATCTGGTTTGGGACCAGAGGGTCGGGGGTTCGAATCCCTCTTCACCGACCACTTTACTTCTGTTGGATACAATCGGGCAGAACAATCTGGTAAGATTTAAAACATACAAAGAAGTGTCGAGTACCTAGTACCTCGCTTCTAATGTCGGTGAATAGCGCAGTTTGGTCGGGCATCCTGATTTTTGGGAATAGCGGACCAGAGGGCGACCCTCGGCAAGGGCATCAAAAGCCAAAAAAGTTCGGTGAATAGCGCAGTTTGGTAGCGCATCTGGTTTGGGACCAGAGGGTCGGGGGTTCGAATCCCTCTTCACCGACCATTTTACTTCTGTTGGATACAATCGGGCAGAATAATCTGGTAAGATTTGAAACATATAAAAAGTGTCGAGTATCTAGAACCTAGAACCTCGCTACTAATGTCGGTGAATAGCGCAGTTTGGTCGGGCATCCTGATTTTGGGAGTAGCGGACCAGAGGGCGACCCTCGGTAAGGGCACCAACAGTAAAAATTAGTTCGGTGAATAGCGCAGTTTGGTAGCGCATCTGGTTTGGGACCAGAGGGTCGGGGGTTCGAATCCCTCTTCACCGACCACTTACAATGGTGGCTATAGCTCAGTTGGTAGAGTCCCGGATTGTGATTCCGGTTGTCGCGAGTTCAAGCCTCGTTAGCCACCCCATATTCAGGTAATGCATGCATTTCCTTGGCTATAAGCCTAAAACTGTTCGGTGAATAGCGCAGTTTGGTAGCGCATCTGGTTTGGGACCAGAGGGTCGGGGGTTCGAATCCCTCTTCACCGACCACATTAAGAAAGCCCCGTCGAAAGACGGGGCTTTTTTTCGATCAAAATTCAGCGAATAGCACCGCTTGGTGGCGCATCTCCGGCTTTTGATATCTGCTTTTGTAGCCCACCTCCCTTACTTGTGTTAGCTAAGCCTTTAGCCGACGGCCTCGATCTCTATTAATAACACGCAATTTATGTAGTGGTATTCACTGACCACCCTACTAGAAATCAGATGTATATATTGCACGGTACTTTATACCTAATGGAAATCACCATAAACGGCCTGTTTTTTGGCCGATTGTTTATGGTTTGTTAATCTGTGATAATTTTCCTTGTGCTGTTTTATGCACTCTTTGTTTATATTAAATAATCACTTATAACTCAGGTATCAGTGCGAAACACTGCTATTATGGCGTGTTTGAGGTGAGGTCAGAGCAGCTTTAATACTTGGCATGTTCGCTCCTCTTAAAAAATATAGTGACTATTTATTCGTTTTATTCTCTATTTTTCAGTTTTTCACATTGTTTTGTTGATTTTCTGTGAAATTTTTGACAGATTGTTGGATGAGCAAAGTTCCAGCCATTTATGCTGGAAGCGAAAGGATTCAGTTTTTCAGACAGGGCAGAACGCTGCCGAGCAGTTGGGGTCTGGTAATGCCATTATTAGAAGTAAAAAATCTCCGTATAGAATATCCGTCACGTCACGGTACGCATGCGGCGGTAAAATCGCTGTCGTTTTCGATTGAGCGCGGTGAAATTGTCGGCGTGGTTGGTGAGTCGGGAGCGGGAAAATCAACCGTGGGGAATGCGGTAATTGATTTGCTGAGCCCGCCGGGACAAATTCCCGCCGGTGAAGTGTATCTGGATGGTGAAAAGATTTCGGGTCTCTCGCCTGAAAAGATGCGGAAAATTCGCGGCTCTAAAATCGGTTTTATCTTCCAGGATCCGATGACGTCACTTAATCCGCTGTTTACGGTTGAGCAGCAGCTGACAGAAACCATCTTAACGAATCTGAAGGTGAGTAAAGCAGAAGCCTACTCTCGTGCCATCGGTCTGATGGAGCAGGTGGGGATCCCTGAACCAGAGCTGCGTATAAAACAATATCCGCATCAGTTTTCCGGTGGTATGCGGCAGCGTGTGGTTATTGCTATTGCACTGTCTGGTGAGCCTGATCTGATCATTGCTGATGAGCCGACGACAGCACTGGATGTCTCGATTCAGGATCAGATCCTGACCTTAATTCGTGACCTTTGTATTAAGAAAAATGTCGGCTGCATGCTGGTAACTCACGACATGGGCGTGGTTGCAAATGTTACCGATCGCGTTGCGGTGATGTATCGTGGCGATCTGGTTGAAATCGGCACCACAGAGCAAGTCCTCCGTCGTCCAAATCACCCTTATACCCAAAGCCTGATTTCAGCGGTACCACGCTCTGATGTGAAATTAAAACGTTTTCCACTGGTGAGCTATATCGAAGAAGCAAAAGAGCTGACTAAGCTGGATGTAAAAAATCACTGGCTGGGACAGAGTCAAGATCAGCGCAGCTACACCGGGGCATTATTGCAAGTGGAAAACGTCAATTTACGTTTTGTGACCAAAGATTCATTCTTTGAAAGCCGCCGTGAGTATGTTCAAGCCTCTAACAATGTCAGCTTCGAAATCTTCGAAGGGGAAACATTTGGTTTGGTTGGTGAGTCGGGTTCGGGTAAATCGACGATTGCCCGGGTAATTGCCGGCCTGTATCCGCCAAACTCAGGTAAGGTTACTTTTGAAGGGATTGATCTGACCGCATTGAAGAGCGAGAAAGAGCGCCGTCCTTTGCGTCGTCAGATGCAGATGGTGTTTCAGAATCCTTATTCTTCAATGAACCCGCGAATGAAGATATTTGACATCATCGCCGAGCCTATTCGTTTCCATCAATTAACTGAAAATGAAACACAAACCCGTCAGATTGTACATGATTTGCTGGATCATGTTGGCTTAGGCCATGCAGCCAGTGTGAAATATCCCCATGAATTCTCCGGTGGTCAGCGCCAGCGTATTTCAATCGCCCGTGCGCTGGCAACCCGTCCCCGCCTGCTGATTTGTGACGAACCGACATCGGCACTGGATGTATCGGTCCAGGCACAAATTCTTAATCTGCTAAAAGATCTGCAGGATGAACTCAATCTAACCATGCTGTTTATCAGCCATGATCTGCCGGTTATCCGCCAGATGTGTGACCGTATCGGTGTCATGCAAATGGGAACCCTGCTGGAAGTCTCGCCTACCGAGCAACTGTTCACGGCACCTCAGCATGAATACAGCAAGCACCTGATTTCACTAATGCCTGAATTTAAGGGCATGAGTCAGGAAGGATTGAAGTTAGCTTAACCGTTGGTTTCTGACTGAGGATGATTTCTTGGTTGGATTCAAAACTAATAACAAGCAAACACAACAGCAAGGGAGTTTCCTCCCCCGCATAAAGGAGCTATGCAATGAAAACCATTAAGAGCAAGCTGGCAGTCGCTTTAATAGCCGCAGGTCTGAGCTTTAGCGCAGCAGCAGCTGACATCAAGGTTGCCTACAGTGCTGACCCTGTTTCACTGGACCCACATGAGCAACTTTCCGGTGGTACGCTGCAATTGTCCCACATGGTCTTTGATCCACTGGTACGCTTTACCCAGGATATGGATTTCGAGCCACGCCTGGCACAAAGCTGGGAGCGTATTGATGACACTACTTTCCGCTTCAAACTTCGCCAGGGCGTGAAGTTCCACTCGGGTAACACCATGAGTGCGGATGACGTCGTATGGACGTTCAATCGCCTGAAGAATTCGCCAGACTTTAAAGCGATCTTTGAACCGTATAGCGAACTGAAGAAGGTGGATGACTACACTGTCGATCTGATCTCTGCCGGTCCTTATCCGCTGGTGCTGCAAACGGCTACTTATATCTTCCCAATGGATAGCAAGTTCTATAGCGGTAAAACAGACGACGGTAAAGATAAAGCTGAGCTGGTTAAGCACGGCAACTCTTATGCCTCTACTCATCTTTCCGGTACCGGCCCGTTCATCGTTACTGAGCGTGAACAGGGCGTAAAAGTTGAATTTGAACGTTTCAACGATTACTGGGATAAGGCATCGAAAGGCAACGTCGACAAGTTAACGCTGGTACCAATCAAAGAAGATGCCACCCGGGTAGCGGCACTGCTTTCCGGCGGTGTTGATATGATCCACCCTGTAGCACCGAACGATCATCAGCGTGTTCAGAGCGCAGAAGGTATCGACTTGGTGACCCTGCCGGGTACGCGTATTATTACTTTCCAGATGAACCAGAATAGTAATGAAGCGCTGAAAGACGTCCGTGTCCGTCAGGCGATTGTTCATGCCATCAACAACGAAGGCATCGTGAAGAAAATCATGAAGGGCTTTGCTACCGCAGCGGGTCAGCAGGGACCATCAGGTTATGTCGGGTATGATGAAGCATTGGTGCCGCGGTATGATTTGAAAAAAGCCAAAGCATTAATGAAAGAAGCAGGTTACGAGAAAGGCTTCAAGTTAACCATGATGGCGCCGAATAACCGTTATGTGAATGATGCCAAGGTGGCCCAGGCTGCGGCGGCAATGTTGTCAAAAATTGGCATCAAGGTGGATCTGAAAACCCTGCCAAAAGCACAGTACTGGCCAGAGTTTGATTTGTGTTCTGCTGACATGATGATGATTGGCTGGCATTCCGATACAGAAGATTCAGCGAACTTCACTGAATTTTTGACCATGACGCGTAACGAAGAGACCGGTAAAGGCCAGTACAACTGTGGTTATTACTCAAATCCAGAAGTCGACAAGTTGGTCGAGGATTCGAACGTTGAAACCGATCCGGTAAAACGTGCCAAGATGTTGCAGAAAGTAGAAGCGACGCTATACAACGAGGCCGCGTTTGTGCCATTACACTGGCAGAGTGAGGCATGGGGTGCTAAATCAACCGTTCATGCCGCAGACATTGTTAACCCAATGGTAATGCCATACTTCGGTGATCTTGTTGTCGACGAGGAATAATCGAGACAGACGTTAAGTCACCAAGAAAAATAGCAGTAGAAAGTAAGCGCAGTGCCGAAAACCGTTTTTCGGCACTGATACCCATCTTAGCCATTTGCTAATCGCAATGATTGAGATGGGTATAATTTAAGGATGATAAAAGGGGCAAGGAATGTTTACGTTTCTGGTCAAGCGCCTGTTTCAGGCACTGATAGTGATGTTTGTGATCAGTCTGGTGGCCTTTGCCATTCAGGATAACCTTGGCGACCCATTGCGCGAGCTGGTGGGGCAGTCTGTATCAGAAGCTGAACGTCAACAATTACGCGATGACTTAGGGCTTAACGACCCGTTTATAACTAAATATAGCCGTTTTCTCGGCAATGCGGTCCAAGGGGATCTAGGCACGTCGTATTCATTTAAGCGGCCGGCTGCAGATGTGATCCTGGATAAACTGCCAGCGACCCTTGAACTTGTTTTCGGGGCAACGCTGATTATTATTGTGGTTGCAATTCCTCTGGGGGTTTACACGGCTATTCACCCCAATAGTATATTTACTAAAACAGTAATGGCCTTAAGTAGCATCGGGATCTCCATTCCGGTATTTCTGACCGCCATCATGCTGATGTATGTCTTTTCCATTGAGTTTGGCTGGCTGCCTTCCTATGGCCGTGGTGAAACCATGAACTTATTGGGCTGGAAGTCTGGCTACTTTACACTCGACGGCCTTAAGCACCTTGTTTTGCCTTGTATTGCACTGTCTTCTATTATGATGCCGCTTTTTATTCGTCTGGTACGCTCCGAAATGCTTGAAGCGCTAAGCTCTGAGTACATTAAATTTGCCAGAGCCAAGGGTTTGGCAATGAATAAAATTTACTATCAGCATGCACTGAAAAATACCATGTTACCGGTACTGACGGTGGGTGGGGTGCAGATTGGTACCATGGTTGCCTACACCATTTTAACCGAAACCGTCTTCCAGTGGCCGGGTACAGGCTTGTTGTTCCTTGATGCAATTAACCGTGTTGATACACCGTTGATCACCGCTTATGTTATTTTTGTTGGTCTAATCTTCGTGGTAACCAACACAATCGTTGATCTGTTATATGGCCTGGTCAACCCGACTGTTAATCTGACTGGCAAGGGAGAGTAAGTCATGAATACAACGACAGTAGCAATGCCAAGCCGTTGGAAGCGTTTTAAAAACTCTGACATCGTCTACTATTTCCTGAAAGATAAAGTCGCGATGTTCAGTTTTGCCCTCTTCCTGACCTTTGTGACCGCCTCGGTGCTGGCGCCGTTTATTGCACCTACTGACCCCTATGATCTGTCTTTGATCGACATTATGGATTCAGAGCTGCCGCCTGCATGGATGGAAGACGGGGATAGCCGTTTCGTCTTGGGTACCGATGACCAGGGTCGAGATATCTTTTCGACCATTTTATACGGCTCGCGTTTATCCCTGACAATCGGCTTGTTAGCCGTGGGCCTGCAGCTGCTCCTCGGGGTTTCTATTGGTTTGAGTGCCGGTTACTTTGGCGGGCGTATCGACAGCTTTCTAATGCGCTTTGCCGATGTACAGCTCTCATTTTCAACCATGATGGTGGCGATTATTGTCTCCGCTATCTTCCGTACCGCGTTGGGCGCTGAGATGTTTGCCCAGTATGCGGTGGTCATGCTGGTGGTGATCATCGGTATTGCCGAGTGGCCGCAGTATGCGCGTACGGTGCGTGCTTCGGTACTGGCCGAGAAGAAGAAAGAGTATGTGGAAGCGGCACGGGTGATGGGCTTTAAATCATTCCGTATTATGTTCCGTCATATCTTACCGAACTGCTTGTCGCCGATTTTGGTGATCTCAACGGTACAGGTGGCGAACGCCATTATGTCGGAAGCGGCCCTGTCATTCCTTGGCTTAGGTCTGCCGGTTGATCAGCCCTCGCTGGGCTCGCTGATCAGCATCGGCTTCAATTATATCTTCTCCGGTTCGTGGTGGATCACCGCCTTCCCGGGTCTGGTACTGGTTACGTTAGTCCTGGTGATTAACCTGCTGGGTGACTGGCTGCGTGATGTGTTTAACCCGAAGATTTATAAGGGCTAGGGGCGAGTAGCAAGGTTAGAGAGGCGAGATTGGAAAAGGCGGCCGGGAGGCCGCCTTTGGGTTTATACAATCAACTTAACCTTGTTTCTTGTATTGAATACGAATTGTCGTTTTGGTGTCGTCAATTTTAGTTGTATCTGCACCAGCAAGCGGAGACTGAGTTTTAAACAGAGTGCCCTGGTCATGCGCTTTGCCTGCAGGCACATATTCCCACTGCGTTACCCAGTAGCTGTCGTTGCTGTCTTTCCAGCGAACGGTACTGTTAAGTTGCGGCACTGTGGCTTCGTTGGTTTTCTTGTCTTTGCTGAACTCGGCTTTAGCCCACCAGAAGTCTTGCGCTGCCAGCGTATTGCTGTCGAAGGTGACAGTCACACCTTTTTCAATCTCTGCGCTATTGCTGCTCACCACTTTCCATTCACCGTTCATATCAACCACAGGCATGGCATTGATGGCCGTAAAGTCAATTTGCGTGCTGTCGACCGCACTGTAGTACGAGGCGGCATACTCATTACCATTTGCTTCATGCAGTGCATTTGAATAGTATGAGTCACCAGAGTTTGCCTTCAGCAGTACAGCATCTTCAGACAGAACAGCCTTTTTACTGCGCGCTTCAATTGCCAGGTTGGCAGACTTGATAAATGAATACTGGTTGGCTTCCTGGCGAACGCTAGCATCATCAGGCAATTTGATCAGATTGTGTATATTGCCATCTTTATCCCAGAAAGTTTGAGTTGCATTACCTGTCTCTGAGTATTCATCTTGTTCAATATCCACATGGGCTTTGTTAAAGTAAAACCCGTTAAGCTGGTCAGCCCTACATTGCGTAGTCAGGCATGAAAACAGCCCGGTTGTTGTTGGTGCGTCCTCAAGCCATTTTGTGAGGGTCATTATTTCTGGCTCATCAAAAACGGGAGCACCATTTTCATTTTTCAGCTTAGTGCCGCAAAGAACAAAGTCACCATTTTTATATTGATCAGCATATTTGTCTTCTACGGATTGGTTCCAGCCCATAGTGCTTGGTACGGCGCTAATACCATTGTCAGTCATCGTCTCTCTGACCATCTTTTCGCCGTTTTGTGTCAAGAATTCAAATGTTGCCGGATACAGGCCTTGTGCCAGGAAGACATTTTTCAATACCTTACTACCATCATCTAGCGTTTCTTCGTACTTAGCTGGAAGGTTCAGCGTATCTAAGGTGTTGTCGAAGGTTAAGCAGGTTTGCTTGTTATTGCTAGGGCCGACATTGGAGCGCAGTGACACGCTGCTGTAAATGACTTTTTTAACGTCAGCGCCTTTGAGGACGATCTCGTCGTTACTCAGGTATTTTTGTCGGCTCTGATCCAAGTGCTCTTTCGCAGCATAATCAGAAACAGTTAATGATTTGTCTTTAAAATCGCTCTCAATAATGCCTTTTGCTTTAGCAAGATCGATTGCTGAAGCATTGATCAAATCTGTATTATCGCCAGACTCTGAAAGCAGCAGGCGCGTCAGGCCAATTGTGCGGTCAGAGCCTGAGGCTAAGTGATAAGGGGTAATATGCTTGTCAGCACTTACTGTACCCAACAGAATGGCATTATCCGATGTAGGCTCACCTAAATAAAAGCTGACGCTATCGCCTTCGTTATAGCTGAACTCGCCTTTGTCATTGGTTTGTCCTGACTTGCCTGAAGATGTTACGTAGTAGAGGTTTTGCACAGGGGCATCAATAAACTGCCCTTGGGTTAACGTTGCTTCAGCATCTGGTGTTGCCGGGGTGGTATTAGAGTTGCTGTCGCTACCACAGCCTGAAAGTGTAAGAGCTGCCGCCAACGACAATGTTAAAACAGAATATTTGAATTGCATTTTCTATCCTTTTCAGTGCATGCAAATGCAGCTGCACTGTGATTGGTATTATTGTTGTTGATAAAGTTAAACTTTATCCATCGTGCGTATATAATGGCGGTGTTATGAGAGCAATATCACACATTGATAACTGTGATGTTAGGCGGTTTTTTTGAGTAAATACTTTATTATCAGGTGGGTTAAAATTATTTGTGCTTATTTATTAGTCGCTTATAAATTATTGACGGGAAAGGCCATAGGTAAAGTAAGTGAATTTATATGCGGTGTTGAGGTTAAATCAATGCAGGGTACAAAAAAAGCCAGCTGAAATAACAGCTGGCTTTTTTAAGTTTAAATTTTAGTAACAGTGACCTAGAAAAAAATATGTGCCATCAATGCGATGACGGGCAGTGTCACCAAGGTACGCAGAATAAAGATCACGAACAGTTCCCACGCTTTGACCGGCACTTTACTGCCAATCAGCAGGGCACCAATCTCAGACATATAGATAAGCTGGGTGACCGACATTGCCGCAATGACAAAGCGGGTCAGGTCACTTTCAATACCTGATGCCAGAATTGATGGCAGGAACATATCGGCAAAACCCACCACAATGGTTTTCGAAGCAGCTGTTGCTTCCGGGATCTGGAGCAGTTCCAGGAACGGAATGAATGGCATGCCCAGGTAATCAAAGACGGGGGTGTTTTCGGCAATGACCAGCGCCACCGTACCGATAGCCATAACGACAGGCAATACACCAAAGACCATGTCGACGGCATTTTTTACGCCATCTAGAGCGATTGCACGCAGGCTTTTAACTTCTTTAGCCTTGTTTAGCGCTTGTTCTAAACCATAAGAGAAAACATTATGGCCAGCAGGTACGGCCTCGCTGTCGGCAGAGATTTCAGAACCATCAATGTAAACGTTTTTCTTGTTTGACAGTGGTGGCAGACGCGGCACGATGATTGCGGCAACCAGACCGGCCAGGCAGACGGTCAGATAGAACTGGGCAAACATATGCTCAAGGTTAACCTGAGAAATCACAACCAGGCTGAAGGTAATAGAGACCGCAGAGAACGTTGTGCCAATAACCGCGGCTTCACGCTGAGTGTAAAGACCGGTTTCGTACTGTTTGCTGGTCAGCAATACCCCAACACTGCCATCACCCAGCCAGGAAGCGATACAGTTAACGGATGAGCGTCCCGGCAGACCAAATATCGGACGCATTATTTTAGTAAAGAGGGTGCCGAAAAACTCAAGCAGACCAAAATTTAGCAGTAGTGGTAGCAACATACCCGCAAAAATGAAAACAGAGAAGAGAACAGGTAATAAATCGTTTAGTACTAAGCCACCGGTTGCGCCATTATGGATCATTTCCGGACCGAATTCGAAATAGGTCATCAGCACAAATACCGCCCCCATCTGCTGGACAACAAACCATGGCAGAGTTGGGTTGAGCAGGCCGTTTAGGAAACGGTTGCTGGTGATAAAACCAGGCTTCGCCAGCTTAGTGAATACTGACATCACAGATGTCAGGCTGATGATGAAGGTTACCATTGCCGTTAACATACCATCAAAAACGGTCTGCACGGATTTTGCCAGCACAGCAATCGGAATGGTGATTGTGCCTTGGTACTCGATAGGTGCCATAAAGAGGAAAACACCTAATAGAGAAGGAAGAAGGAACATCAGCCAGTTGGCTTTGCTGTTCGGAGAGGCTGAAATGGCTTGATCCTGCATGGTCGACCTTTTAACGTGCTGTTCTGATTAAGAGTAAGTAACGGCATTGTATTTGCCGATAATAACTATTCACTGATCATCCATAATCTAGTCGGTGAAGATTACCTTTTTTATTCAGGGTTTGGAATGGTATCCCACTTTTATTTGGATATCTATGCTATTTATCCTGCGTTTTATTCTGTTTGTGGTGGTTGTCACTGTTTGAAGGCGTGATAAGGTAATGACGTGTAGTGCATAGTCTGTGGTTGCTTATGCTGAAAGGTGAGAGCGGGCTGAAAGATAGCGTTGATGATGTTGGCCGGTAAAAAATGCTGCCACTCAGGCAGCATTTTAGCTTGATAACCGATTGGTTATCTCATGGTAACAAACTCTTCAGACCCGGTCGGGTGGATAGCGACAACGCTGTCGAAGTCTGCTTTGGTTGCGCCCATTTTGATTGCAACACCAAACCCCTGGATCATCTCATCAACGGTAAAGCCGATGCCGTGCAGGCCGACCACTGTCTCCTCCGGGCCGGCACAAACCAGTTTCATCTTGCATGGCTGGCGGTGTGAGGTTACGGCCGTATACATCGCGGTGAAGCCCGATTTGTACACTTTGACGTTATCTGCGCCGTATTCGGCAATCGCTTCAGGCTCGGTCAGGCCGATGGTGCCGATCGGGGGGTGGCTGAAGACCACGGTCGGAACCAGTTTGTAGTCCATTTTGGCATCTGTTTTGCCGTTGAACAGGCGTTCAGAGAGCTGACGACCGGCTTTTACGGCCACAGGAGTCAGCTCGATACCGCCTGCCATGATGTCGCCCACACAGTAGATGCCTTCAACATTGGTTTGCTGATATTCATCAACCTTGATGTAGCCATATTCGGTAGTCTCTACGCCCGTTGCCGCCAGATTGATTTTGTCTGTGGTCGGGTTTCGGCCGATGGCCCAGATCAGCAGGTCGGTATTGTGCGACTCGCCGTTTTCAAAGTGCAGGGTGGTTGTGCCATCGGCCTCTTTAACCACTTCTTTCGGGATTGAATGGGTATGAAGCGTCGGGCCTTCTGCATCCATCACTTCTACCAACGTTTCGATGATCATCGGGTCGAAACTGCGTAGCGGTGACTCTTTACGGACGAACAGGTGGGTATCGGTACCCAGGGCACTCAGTACACCGGCGATTTCGACCGCAATGTAACCGGCGCCAATAACCGCTGTACGTTTAGGTTGCTCGTTCAAATCGAAGAAACCGTTTGAATCGATACCGTGCTCTGCGCCAGGAATGTCAGGGATAGTTGGTTCGCCACCGACGGCAATCAAGATATGATCGGCGGTATAATGCTCGCCGTTTACTTCGATGGTCTTAACATCACCGCCATTAGTCTCAACAAAGGTAGCAAAACCATTGATCACTTCGATTTTGTTGTTGCCTAGAACATTATCATAAGCTTTATGGATGCGGCTGATATACGCTTCGCGGTTTTCTACCAGCTTGCTCCAGTTAAAACTTTTCACGTCTACATCAAAGCCATAATCTTTGGCATAAAGGTGCATAGCTTCCGCAATTTGCGCGCCGTGCCACATCACTTTCTTCGGAACACAACCCACGTTGACACAAGTACCGCCAAGCGCTTTGGCTTCAATCAGAGCGACTTTAGCGCCATACATGGCCGCCCGGTTTGCCGAGGCAATCCCGCCACTACCACCGCCGATACAAATGTAATCAAAATGCTTTGCCATGACTTTCTCCGCTTATTGTAGAATTTATTCGCTGACCTAGTGTAATCAAGAACGTTGAGAGTTACGAGCGGCGGGGATCGAGAAAGTCGGGCGGGAAGGGAATAACTTATTAGAGGTGATAATAAGGCGGGCATGCACCCGCCTGCAAAGTTATTGGGTCGTCGGGAGGTTATTCCGGTACGATCCATTCTACTTTGTGGTGTCCGTGAGCGGGGGCAATGGCTTGTTGCAGCCAGGGTAGAATCGCCTTCATCTGGTTTTCTAATTTCCACGGAGGATTGATCACAATCATGCCCGATGCCGTCATGCCGCGTTCGGTCGTGTCGGGTTCAACCCCTAGCTCAATCTGCAAAACCTTACGAATGCCGCTTTTTTCCAGCCCTTTAAGCATCTTATCGATGTTCTCACGATATACCACCGGGTACCAGATCGCATAGGTACCGGTTGCCCAGCGCTTGTAGCTATCAGCGATCGCGTTGACCACATCCATGTACTCATGCTTGAGCTCATAAGGCGGGTCGATTAGCACCACACCCCGGCGCTCTTTCGGCGGCAAGCTGCCTTTTAAGCGCAGGAAAGCATCTTCTTTATACATCCGCACCTGGCGATCGCCCCGGAATTCCTGCAGCAGCAGCGGGAAGTCTGACGGGTGCAGTTCAGTCAGCACCATCCGGTCTTGTTCGCGAAGCTGGGCGCGGGCGACGCGAGGTGAACCTGGGTAATAACGCAATTCATCACTGTCATTGAGCACTTTGATCGCATTAATGTATGACGCGATTTCAGCGGGAATATCATCACGAGACCAGATACGGGCAATGCCTTGTTTGAACTCACCGGTTTTTTCACTGCGCTCATCTTGCAGATCGTAGCGGCCAACGCCGGAGTGAGTGTCGTGATACACGAAAGGCTTATCTTTTTGCTTGAGTGCATCCAGGATCAGGCTTTGGACGATGTGTTTAACCACATCGGCATGGTTGCCGGCGTGGAAGCTGTGGCGGTAACTCAGCATGAATCGGTCTCTATGAGTATTAAGTGATGTCTGTTGGTGGCTATTATGGCGAATTGTCCGTGAATAGCCAGACAGCGGCTGGAACTTTAGTAAAGCGAGATGTGGATTTGAGATTAAAATAATAGAGCTGACTGAGAAAATTCGCCCATAATTCGGGGCAAGGGATTGAATTGATGTACCCGAAGACACATTTAATGAAGGAAGAATGAATTAAGGATATGCACATGTCTAACCCATTATTAACCATGACGGATCTGCCTCCGTTTTCTCAAATTAAGCCAGAGCACGTAAAACCCGCGGTTGAACAAGCCATTGCTGACTGCCGTCGCAACGTTGACGAAGTGCTGGCCGGCGAGGCAGTACCAAGTTGGGAGACGATTTGTGCACCACTGGCTGAAACCGATGATCGTCTGAGTCGTATCTGGTCGCCGATCGGTCATCTGAACGGGGTGAAAAACAGCCCGGAACTGCGCGAAGCCTATGAGAGCTGTCTGCCGCTGCTGTCTGATTACGGGACCTGGGTCGGCCAGCATAAAGGCCTGTATGACGCTTATAAAACGATTAAAGCCAGTGATGACTTTGAACAGTTAAGCCAAGCGCAACAAAAATCGGTCACCGATGCGCTGAAAGAATTTGAACTATCAGGTATTGGTTTGCCCGCTAATGAGCAGCATCGCTATGGCGAGATCAGCAAGCGCCTGTCAGAGCTGGCGTCGTCATTTAGCAACAATGTTCTGGATGCCACCATGGGATGGAGCAAGCAGATCCCCGATCAGGCCCAGTTATCCGGCTTACCGGACTCAGCGCTGCAAGCGGCCAAAGCCGCTGCTGAAGCAAAAGAGCTCGATGGCTACCTGTTTACCCTCGATATTCCGTCTTATTTACCCGTGATGACATACTGTGAGAACCGGGCGTTACGCCGGGAAATGTATGAAGCCTTTGTGACCCGGGCCTCCGATCGCGGTCCGAATGCCGGTAAATGGGATAACAGCGACATCATTGCCGAGAAACTGAAACTGAGCCATGAACTGGCCCGCCTGCTTGGTTTTAATTGCTACAGCGAAAAGTCACTGGCAACCAAAATGGCCGAAACCCCGGAGCAGGTGCTGAGTTTCTTAAACGATCTCGCGATCCATGTGAAACCTCAGGGTGAGCGTGAAGTGGCTGAGTTGCGTGACTACGCCAAGAGTGAATGCGGGGCTGATGAGCTGGAACCGTGGGATTTTGGCTTTTATGCCGAAAAACTGAAGCAGCATCGCTACAGTATTTCTGATGAGCTGCTGCGCCCTTACTTCCCTGAAAATAAGGTGGTCGCAGGTCTGTTCGAAGTCCTTAAACGTGTTTTCGGAATGGATGTACAACAGCGTGAAGGGGTTGATGTCTGGGACGATAGCGTCACCTTTTACGATATTTTTGATGCCTCGGGCGAACTGCGCGGCAGCTTCTACCTCGACCTTTATGCCCGCGAGCACAAAAATGGCGGCGCCTGGATGGATGAGTGTATGGTTCGCCGTACCCGTATTGACGGAAGCCTGCAAAAACCGGTAGCGTACCTGACCTGCAACTTCAATAAGCCGCTTGGTGATAAGCCGGCGCTGTTTACCCATGATGAAGTGGTCACCCTGTTCCATGAAACGGGCCATGGTATTCATCATATGCTGACGAAAGTTGATACGCCCGCTGTCTCCGGGATCAATGGTGTGCCCTGGGATGCGGTAGAGCTGCCAAGCCAGTTCCTGGAAAACTGGTGCTGGGAGGAAGAGGCGCTGGCATTCATCTCGGGCCATTTCGAGAGCGGTGAGCCGTTGCCAAAAGAGATGTTAGATAAGATGCTGGCTGCGAAGAACTTCCAGTCTGCGATGGGGATTTTGCGTCAGCTGGAATTCGGTTTGTTTGATTTCAGCCTCTACACTCACTACGATCCGGAAGTGGGCGCACAGGTGCTTGAAACCCTGTCTGAGGTGAAAGCTCGCGTGTCCGTGTTACCTAGCCCTGAGTGGGGGCGTTTTCCGCACGGCTTCAGCCATATTTTTGCCGGTGGTTACAGTGCGGGATACTACAGCTATCTGTGGGCGGAAGTGCTGTCATCAGACGCGTTCTCACGTTTTGAAGAGGAAGGTATTTTCAATGCTGAGACTGGCGCAGATTTCTTAGATTGCATCTTAGAGCGCGGGGGCAGTGAAGAGCCGATGGTGCTGTTCAAGCGCTTTCGTGGCCGCGAGCCCAAAATTGACGCGTTATTACGTCACTCTGGCATCGCCGGTTAATAAATAAAAAAGGCTCCCGAGGGAGCCTTTTTTGATCGGATGGGGATGGAAGTTAAGCGTTTATTTGCTTTCTTCAATCACCAGTGGCCAGCCCATGTCGGTTTGGCGGGTGGCTTCTTGCTGTAGTTCAGCACAGGTTAGCGGGTTGGCGGCAAGCCAGCCGGCAGGAAGTGCAAGGATCAGGGTGTTATCAGCAACCGATAAGTTAAATGGCGGCTGCTGGGTATCGTCGCGGCGATGGCAGAGAATGACCGCTAACCGTAACAGACGTAACAGACGGGCCGCACTATGGGCAGACAGCGCGTGTTGTTCCGGCAGGCTGGTCAACTGTTCGCGGAAACGACGTAACAGCTCGGCGATCAGGTGCTTCTGGGCCCGGGTAAATCCTGGTAAATCAATGTGATTGATCAGGTACGCAGCATGTTCACTACTTTTCTTGAACTCAATGCTGGTACCAATTTCATGCAGGGTGGCACTGGCATGCAGCAGAGATTTAGCCTGAGGCTCCAGTTGCCATTCTTGCTCACAAGCTGTCAGCAACGCCATTGCACAATGGGTCACCGCATTGGCATGCCGGGTATCAAGCTGAAACCGCTCCTGAACACTGATAAGTGTGCGTTCGCGTACATCATGGTGGCGCATCTGGCTCATCATTTCATACACCATACCTTCACGTAAGGCGCCTCCGGCCAGAGTCATAGACTGAATATTCAGTGACTCAAACACGGCGATTAAAATGGATAAACCGCTTGGAAACACCAGTGCACGTTCCAGGGTCAGCCCTTCAATATCAAGATCTTCCAGGCGTTCATATTGCATTGCCTGACGTTGCATGCGCTTTAGCTTTTGCAGGGTGATAATTTCATCCATCCCTTGCGCCAGCATAATCTCCTGCAGGGCTTGCACGGTACCGCTGGCACCGACACAGGTTTCCCAGCCTAACTGGGTGTAATGCTCGACAATCGGTTCAATGGTATGTTTAGCTGCATTGATGGCCGCCGCAAAATTTTCAGCCGTTAAGTAGCGATCTTTAAAATAGCGCTCTAACCAGGTCACACAGCCGATCTTCAGGCTGGTTAATGCGCTGGCATCAAAGCCTTCACCGATAATGACCTCGGTACTGGCACCGCCGATATCGACCACTAAACGCTTGTCGCTTCCCCCGGAGGTATGGGCGACGCCCTGATAGATAATTCGGGCTTCTTCTTCGCCGGGAATGAGCTCGATATCGTAGCCAAGAATGTCTTTTGCTTTGGAAAGAAAGGTCTCAGCATTAACCGCAGTACGTAACGCTGCCGTTCCGACAATCCGGATGCGTTTGGCCGGAATATCCTGCAACCGTTCTGCGAACAGGCTCAGGCACTCCCAGCCACGTTGCATCGCCTCTTCACTCAGTTCGCTGTGGGCATTCAGCCCTGCAGCCAGGCGTACTTTGCGCTTAATTTTAGCCAATGTTTGCACACTGCCGGCAACTTCGCGAACAATCCACATATGAAAGCTATTGGAGCCTAAGTCAATTGCGGCGTACAGAGGTGATACTGAACTTCTTTCCATCGGCATTTCTTACTGTGATTTCTGTGGTTGTGTGCGTCGGCGGTTATTACGTTGACGCGACTGGCCCTGTCCCTGACCTTGACGTTGTGAACTATTGCGACGGTTACCACCCTGGCGCGGCGCACGATGGACGCGAACAGCGGCAGGCAGGTCATCTAGCAATGCCTCGGCATCGTACTTCGACTGCGGAATAGCGTGTCCGATATAGGTTTCAATGGCAGGCAGGTTGATTGCATACCCTTCACAGGCAAAGCTGATCGAGTGACCGCTTTCACCGGCACGACCGGTACGGCCGATACGGTGTACATAGTCTTCAGCATCATCTGGCAGATCATAATTAAAGACGTGTGTCACCTGGGGAATATGCAGGCCCCGTGCCGCCACATCAGTCGCGACCAGAATATCGAGTTCACCCTGAGTGAATTGTTCCAGAATATTGATACGTTTTTTCTGCGGTACATCACCGGTTAGCAAGCCAACACGGTGTTGATCTGCGGCAAGGTGTGCCCAGATATCTTCACAGCGGTGCTTGGTATTGGCAAAGATAATCGCGCGATCGGGCCATTCTTCTTCAATCAGGGTCTGTAACAGACGCATTTTGTCCTGATTGGATGGGTAGAACAACTCTTCCTGGATGCGATGACCTGTTTTCTGATCAGGCTCGACAACCACACTTTCCGGGCTGTTCATGTGCTCGAATGCCAGCTCTTTCACACGGTAAGACAATGTTGCAGAGAACAACATGTTTAAGCGTGCTTTAGGCGCAGGCATGCGGCGGAATAAGAAACGGATATCTTTAATAAAGCCCAAATCGAACATGCGATCCGCTTCATCAAGAACCACAGCCTGGATTGACGCCAGATCAATAACACGTTGCTTATAGAAATCGATAACACGGCCGCAAGTACCGATCAAGATATCGACACCCGCTTCCAGGGTTTTTTGCTGCTTCTCGTAGGCTTCGCCACCGTAGGCAAGACCTGCTTTGAGGCCAGTGCTTTCGAGTAACGGTTGAGCATCATTGAAAATCTGGATCGCCAATTCACGCGTAGGGGCAAGGATAATTGCCCGCGGGTGGTTAGCTTTGTGATCTTCTGATGCAGGGTTAAGGATCAAATGGTTAAAAGTCGCAGTCAGGAATGCCAGGGTTTTACCTGTCCCTGTTTGCGCTTGACCTGCAATGTCTTGGCCGGCGAGCACTACCGGCAATGCCAAGGCCTGGATAGGGGTACAATAATGATACCCTTTAGCTTCCAGTCCTGCTAAAACCGTAGGGTGTAAACCTAGGTCGGCAAATTTCTGCTCTGTGATGTGAGTCGTCTTCATTCGCATAGAATATCAGCTTAGGGTTGCAATACGAAACGGATTCCATTCAAATAGGGCATCGATTTGCTGGTTAAAATAAAATCAGCTAAAAAAATCAACCATTGGAGTGGAAGATGAGCGACAAGATTGTCCAGCTTACGGACGCAAGTTTTGACAGTGATGTAGTTAATGCTGCGGGTCCGGTACTAGTCGATTTTTGGGCTGAATGGTGTGGTCCTTGTAAAATGATTGCCCCAATTCTTGACGAGATCGCAAACGAGTATCAGGGTAAACTGACTATCGGTAAATTGAATATCGATCAGAATTCAGCAACCCCGCCTAAGTTTGGTATCCGTGGTATTCCGACATTGTTATTGTTTAAAGATGGCGGAGTAGCGGCAACGAAGGTTGGTGCGCTGTCTAAGACCCAGCTTAAAGAGTTCCTGGACGCGAACCTATAAGCTATCATACGCGAACTGTGTGCAATTTCTCAGTTGTGCACAGTTTGTCTTCCGACTATGCTAGACGGAAGGAATGTTTAGTGATAACGTGTTGCTCGTATACTGTTGTATCGTTCATTTCTTGACCAGCCCATTGGTCAATTCTATCCAAACTAATATAGAACCCCCATTTTGACAGACAAGAAACCCACCACTATGAATCTTACAGAACTGAAGAACCAACCTATTCCAAAATTGGTTGCGCTTGGCGAAAGCTTAGGATTAGAAAATCTGGCGCGTTTGAGAAAGCAGGACATCATATTTTCCATTCTCAAACAGCACGCAAAAGGTGGTGAGGACATTTTTGGCGATGGTGTTCTAGAGATTCTCCAAGATGGCTTCGGCTTCCTCCGCTCCTCAGACAGTTCATACCTTGCCGGCCCCGACGACATCTACGTTTCTCCTAGCCAAATCCGCCGTTTCAATCTTCGTACTGGTGACACTGTCTCCGGAAAGATTCGTCCTCCCAAAGACGGTGAACGTTATTTCGCGTTATTAAAAGTAAACGAAGTTAACTACGATAAACCGGATAACGCCCGTAACAAGATTTTGTTTGAAAACCTGACGCCGCTGCACGCGAACGATCGTATGCGCATGGAGCGTGGTAATGGTTCGACAGAAGACATCACCGCTCGTGTTCTTGATTTAGCATCACCGATTGGTAAAGGTCAGCGTGGCCTGATTGTTGCTCCGCCTAAAGCGGGTAAGACCATGTTGCTGCAGAATATCGCGCAAAGTATTGCCCACAACCACCCTGAGTGTGAGTTGATGGTATTGCTTATCGATGAACGTCCGGAAGAAGTGACCGAGATGCAACGCCTGGTGAAAGGTGAAGTGATTGCATCAACGTTTGATGAGCCAGCATCGCGCCACGTTCAAGTGGCAGAAATGGTTATCGAGAAAGCGAAGCGTCTGGTTGAACACAAAAAAGACGTGGTTATCCTGCTTGATTCCATCACCCGTCTGGCGCGTGCATACAATACCGTTGTTCCTTCATCGGGCAAGGTGCTGACCGGTGGTGTTGATGCCAACGCACTCCACCGTCCTAAGCGCTTCTTCGGTGCAGCACGTAACGTTGAAGAAGGTGGTAGTTTAACCATCATCGCAACAGCGCTGGTTGATACGGGTTCTAAGATGGATGAAGTTATCTACGAAGAATTTAAAGGTACAGGTAACATGGAACTGATCCTGTCCCGTAAGATTGCTGAGAAACGTGTTTTCCCTGCGATTGACTTCAACCGCTCTGGTACCCGTCGTGAAGAGCTATTGGCGAAAGCGGATGAGCTGCAGAAAATGTGGATTCTGCGTAAGATCGTTCACCCAATGAATGAAACCGATAGCATGGAGTTTTTGATCGACAAGCTATCGATGACTAAGACGAATAATGAATTCTTTGACGCGATGCGCCGTCAGAAGTCTTAATCAAGACTGCTTAAGTCACAAAATAATAAACGCCACCTAGTGTGGCGTTTTTTATGGGTTACAATTACGGCATACTAAAAACAGCATTCGATTAATGTTTTTTAGCGGTGAATCGTTAACATGCCATCACGGCGATACTTGACCAGGAAGGCGAGTAGGCAGTGCGCGATCACACTCGACGACGGCAACACCTCGACGATAAAAAACAGAATGGATTTACTTACCGTAAGGAGACGGCATGCGACAAGGAATGTGCATGGCACTCTTGCTATTTGCCGGAGGCGTTCACTCTGCACTGGCAATTGAAGTAACAGAGCAAGAGGTCCAACAGGCTGCAGTATCATCACAAGTGGTGAGTCGGGTCGCGGCATTAACCCGCTTATACAACAACGGTGATTTTCGTGCCTTAGAGTTTAACTTGTCTCAGTTGGCACCGTTACAGCAGGAAGCGGTGCGGGCACAACTGGTACAACATGCGGCTGAGTTTGGCCGGCTCGATCAAATGAAAGCAAACTGGCTGCAAACTCAGGCCGAGCGTAAACCTGCTTTTACCGTGGTTGAGCAGGGAGATGGCTACCTGGTCACGAAATCAGCCTTTCACTATGGCGCCCAGTCACGCGCTTTAGTGTTGCACTGGCAGCAAATTCTGCAGGCCCAAGAGATGGTGGAGCAGGCCGAAGCCGGTTCCTTGATCCTGTCCAAATGGCTGACGGGGGGGAGCCATACTCAGAAACAACGGCGTAATATTTTCCTCGAACAGTTACCCAATTTATCATCCGGTGCGATCGCAAAGCTGGTGGCGCAATTCTCTTCCGACTCGCATCTTATGTGGCTGCCAGATAATGCCATTATTGCCAGCCTGGCGGCATTATCCGGTGATCAGTCCTTGTATCACCTGCTGTGGCGCCGCCGTACCGATCAATATAGTCTGGCTGAACTGAATCGTTTGGCTGATCTGGCGCCATCGTCACAGGCTGTTGAGCAGTTGATGGCTGCGACAATAAACCCTTCCCTCAAGCAACAGGCATACCGTGCACTGGCGGTGCAGAAACCGATGTCACCGCAGACCCGTGAGTTTCTGGTGGATAAACTTAACGAAGTCGATGACGGCCATGTGGTCGCGACGCAACTTGCTCAGCAAGGTTATGCCAGCTGGTTAAAGCAAATTGCAGCATCGAGCCGCAATCAGGTGTTGCAGAAAAACCTGCAGCTGGCGCTGACGGAGTTGCCGTAGCTGCGCACTTCAGTGGTGAAGACAACTTATCCTTCTGTTGCCGGTGATTGCTTGGTTTTTGCAGTGTGTTCAGGTTAACAAATCGTTATAATGTCGCGAACTTGAGAGCAGATAGCAGCAACCCTTTGAGTCTTGCTGCTTTATTATTGGCAACGGGTAGAACCTATGAAATTCAAGGATCTGCGAGATTTTATTGATTACCTCGAACAAGAGGGTCAATTAAAGCGTATTCAGCAGCCGATCGATCCAAATCAGGAAATGACCGACATTTGCGACCGTACCTTGCGTGCGGGTGGCCCGGCATTGTTATTTGAAAACCCTGTCGGTTATGACATGCCGGTACTGGCTAACCTGTTTGGTACCCCGGAGCGTGTTGCCATGGGGATGGGCCGGAAAGAGGTCAAAGAACTGCGTGAAGTCGGCGAATTGCTGGCGTACCTGAAAGAACCCGAGCCACCGCGCGGTTTTCGCGATGCGATTGACAAGCTGCCCGTGTTCAAGCAAGTGCTGAATATGCCGGTCAAGCGTTTACGTAAAGCTCCTTGTCAGCAAGTGGTATGGGAAGGCGACGAGGTTGATCTCGATAAAATCCCTGTCATGAGTTGTTGGCCGGGCGATGTTGCTCCATTGTTGACCTGGGGCCTGACCATCACCAAGGGGCCGAATAAAAAACGCCAGAACCTCGGTATCTACCGTCAGCAGAAAATAGCCAAGAACAAGATCATCATGCGCTGGTTGGCCCATCGTGGCGGTGCGTTAGACTTACGAGACTGGATGGAAACCCATCCGGGCGAACCGTTCCCTGTCACGGTGGCCTTTGGTGCCGATCCGGCCACCATTCTGGGTGCGGTAACCCCAGTGCCTGATACGTTATCGGAATATGCGTTTGCCGGTTTGCTGCGTGGCAGTAAGACGGAAGTGGTGAAGAGCCTTAGTAATGAGCTGGAAGTACCCGCCAGCGCCGAAATTGTGCTCGAAGGCTACATTAATCCGAACGAGTTTGCCGATGAAGGCCCTTATGGCGATCATACCGGCTACTACAACGAAGTTGAGCGTCACCATGTGTTTACCATTACCCATGTGACGATGCGTAAAGACCCGATTTATCACAGCACCTATACAGGCCGTCCGCCCGATGAGCCTGCAGTATTAGGTGTTGCCCTGAACGAAGTGTTTGTGCCGATTTTGCAGAAGCAGTTCCCAGAAATCGAAGATTTCTACTTGCCGCCGGAAGGTTGTTCGTACCGCATGGCCGTGGTGACGATGAAGAAGCAATACCCAGGTCATGCCAAGCGTGTGATGATGGGCGTGTGGTCATTCTTACGTCAGTTCATGTATACCAAGTTTGTGGTTGTGTGCGACGATGATGTCAACGCACGTGACTGGAACAGTGTTATTCAGGCGCTGACAACCAGAATGGATCCGGTTCGTGATACTGTGATGATAGAGAACACACCGATCGATTCGCTCGACTTTGCGTCTCCTGTCGCAGGCCTTGGCTCTAAGATGGGACTGGATGTCACCATTAAGTGGGAAGCTGAAACGGTTAACACGCCATGTGTCAACGCTCAGACAAAACCATCTTTCGATATTGAAGAGGGCACCCGCACCTTACTTAAGCAATTTCCAGAGATTGTCGACTTCTATTTACCACCAGAAGCGGACGCCAATAGCATGGCCATTGTGAGTATCAGAAAAGATGCTGCAGGCCATGCTCTTCGGGTGATGGAGGGAACCTGGTCGTTCCTTAGTCAGTTTACGGACGGCAAGTTTGTCATTGTATGTGACGATGATGTCAATGTACGTGACTGGAATGATGTGATCTGGGCGATCACCACCCGAATGGATCCAAGCCGCGATACTTTGCTGATCGGTAGCACACCGATTGATTCATCTGCGGTGGGCTTTAGCTCCAAAATGGGGCTCGATGCAACTAACAAATGGCAGGGGGAAACCGATCGTGAGTGGGGAACCCCGATCACCAAAGACCCCGAAATTGTTGCCAAGATCGACGCTATCTGGGATGAACTGGGTATTTTAGGGTAAATTTTTTAGATTAATTAACCATGTCAGAAACTACCGCGAAGCATCAGATACACCTGTTGCCGCACGATATTGTATTCACTGCCAGCGAGCAGGAAACCGTATTGGAAGCTGCGCTCAACGCAGGCATTGCTTTTCCTAACCGCTGTCAGGTCGGTGCTTGTGCCATGTGCATGTGCCGTAAAAAAATGGGCGAGATAAGTTACCAGCTAGAGCCTATGCTTACTGAGAACGAGCAAGCCGAAGGTTGGATCTTTGCCTGTCAGGCCGTAGTGAAGAGTGACTTGGTAGTAGAGCTAGACTAGAGGAAAAGAATGTCCATCAAATGTGAAGTAAAGTCAGTCGAGTCATTAGCCTGTAATACATTTAAGATTTTATTACAGCCTGAATACCCCGTTGAATTTAAGGCCGGTCAATACTTGTTGGCAGTCATGGGTGAGAAAGATAAGCGCCCGTTTTCGATTGCCAGCAGCCCTTGCCGTGAAAATGAGCTGGAGCTGCATATTGGTGCCGCTGAACATAACCCTTATGCCATCGAAGTGGTTGAGGCGATGAAGGCTGCACTGGGGTCTGGTGAGCCTGTCGAGATTGAAGCGCCGTACGGTGACGCATGGGTGCGTGAAGATAGCGACAAGCCTTTGCTGTTGATTGCCGGTGGTACCGGTTTTTCATATGTTCGCAGTATTCTTGATAATTGCCTGAGCCGGAAAATCAAGCAACCGATTTTCATCTACTGGGGGGGGCGTGATGCGTGCCAGCTTTATGCTGATGATGAACTACAAGCGCTAGCGGCCCAGCATAGCAACTTGACCTATGTGCCCGTTGTCGAATCAGCACCAGAAAATTGGCAAGGTAAAGTGGGTAATGTACTGGAAGCGGTGAGCAATGACTTTATCAGCTTGTCGGCTTACGATATCTATCTGTGCGGCCGGTTTGAAATGGCAGGGGCAGCGCGCGAGCTGTTCACTGCAGAAAAAGGCGCTGATCGCGAGCGTATGTTTGCTGACGCGTTTGCATTTATTTGATGAAAAGGCCCTAGGAAGAGCAGGTTCTAGGCCCTAGGAAAATCAAAAGCGAGAGGCAGATGCTTCTCGCTTTGTTGTTATATAGGAGGGAGGGGGTGTCCACAAGGGCCACAGAACCGCTCTTATCCCGTTCTTTCCATTTCGACTTTTCGCTTTACCCAGGTTTCATTGAGCCACAGCGATGCCATGATGATCACACCGCCGATGATCAGGCGCGGGTAGTCGACATCACGGTTCCAAATCACAATGTTCACGATTAAGCCTGCCGGCACCAAGGCATTGTTCATGATTGCCAGTGCGCCGGCATTGACCATTGTCGCCCCTTTGTTCCAGATAAAATAGCCCAGACCGGAAGCGACCGTACCCAGGTAAATCAAAATGCCCCACTGGGTAGATGTCGTTGGCAGCTTG
Source organism: Photobacterium sp. (assembly GCF_033720175.1). Taxonomy (GTDB): domain Bacteria; phylum Pseudomonadota; class Gammaproteobacteria; order Enterobacterales; family Vibrionaceae; genus Photobacterium. The sequence goes on along the minus strand of NZ_JAWWDA010000007.1, from coordinate 201,051 downwards.
TCGATATTGCCAAATAACAGGAACATCGGCAGTGCGACACAAATAGCCCCTAAGTAAAACAGGCCAAAGACCGTATGCTGCGGTAAATCGGCCTGTTCCTGCTCCATGATGTGCTTGTAACCGACCTGGCCGATGGCAAAGCAGAGGTTGGCACCTTGTACTATCAGGAAGCCGATAATGAAGTTCTCATTGATCCCGGAAAACTTGATCACCGCAGCACCGACAACGGCAATCACGGCGGTCAACAGATACCAGGCAGAAAATTGCTTATGCAGAAAATCATAAAGAAGGGTGACATAAATGGGCGTGAAGATGGTAAACAACAGCACTTCAGGTACGCTTAAATAGAGGAATGACTGATAGTAGAAGCAGTACATGAGTCCGAGCTGAAAAGCCCCGACGGCCATGAGTTTCAGCGCCAGCTTTGCATGCAGATGTTGCTTGCGCAGAAAGGGAAGAAAAACCAGTCCCGCCAGTGCAACTCGGGTAAGAACCGAAAACCAGGCATCAACCTGTCCCGCCAGATAGACGCCAATCAGGCTGAAGGAAAAAGCCCATAACAGGGTGACAGCAGATAAATATCCCATTTGACCGATAATTTTATATTTCTCAAGGTGGCGCTAGTTTAACCGAATTTACCTCGTTGAAATATCAAAAAATCAAAGGGGAGATCCCTCGGAAAGAGAGGAGGCGAACAGCTTGAATCCTGCTCGCCGGGTATACCTTTTATTTGAGAGGGACGATCAGCAGATCGACCGGGGTATGGTTCATCAGCTGTTTGGTGGAAGAGAGGATCTTGCTCCAAAAGTCCTGGTGGTGGCCACAGACCACCAGCTCTACATCCAGATCATTGATGGCCAGACAAATTTCGTCACTCAGATCACCGCTGCCAACCAGAGTATGGGAAACCGGGTAGTTAGCCTTATCGGCCAGCAGGTGCAGCTGCTTTTGGGCATCGTCAGCCATGCGGTGCTGGGCATCAGCCAGGTTGATATCAATCAGGCCGGTATAGAGTTCGGCATAATTGACATCAATATGAATAAGGGAGAGTTTTGCGTCGAGAGATTTGGCGAGCTGGGCCGCTTTATCGACCAGAACGAAACTGTCTTCAGAGAGATCGATTGCGACTAAAATGTGTTTATAAGCCATACCTTGCATTCCTTATCATGGTTTTTTCTCATGCTAGCATTGAGTATAGGGGAAAAATATCGGCTGGATCGCATCCTTAATGGCAGGAGGTCCAAGTGATGCTGATAATAAATCACTCTAAAATTTAAGCTTTTTTTTAATCTGGCGCGTATGTTATGTGATACTAGGGAACGTTAAGCGATTATTTTGTTTGCGCGAATGGCAAACTTAGTTATGCACAGTAGCCATGTGTTTATTACACTGAAATAGATAGGAGTAGTGCAATGTTAGCTCAAACAATGGTTGAGAAACTGAACGAGCAAATCAATCTGGAATTCTTCTCTTCAAACCTTTACTTGCAGATGAGTGCATGGTGTGAAGATAAGGGCTTTGAAGGTGCTGCAGAATTTCTTCGTGCCCATGCTGTTGAAGAAATGGCGCACATGCAACGTTTGTTCACGTATGTGAGTGAAACCGGTTCAATGCCGCTGCTTGGTGCGATTGAGGCACCAAAGCATGAGTTTGCTTCGTTGGGTGCTGTTTTTCGTGAAACCTATGAGCACGAACAGCTGATCACGGAAAAAATTAATAAACTGGCTCATGTTGCATTTACGACCCAGGACTACTCCACATTTAATTTCTTACAGTGGTATGTCTCAGAGCAACATGAAGAAGAAAAATTGTTCAAAGGGATTCTGGATAAGATTGAGCTGGTGGGTGAAGATGGTAAAGCGCTGTTCTTTATTGATAAAGATTTGGCAGCCATGGCCAACGCTGAGTCGACATCTGTGATGGATACACAGGCTGGCTAACAGCTCTGAGGGCGTAGCCTTGCGCCCTCTCCGCTCCCCAGCTTGTGACGGAAGTTGTTTGGGGGTTTGTTATGATTAGTGGTGATGCCTTTTTATTTGCACTGTTTTTAGTTGCTGTTATTAATGTCTCCAGATATATCAGCACCTTAAAGACGCTGCTGGCGGTGATGCGAGAATGCGATCCGCTACTTTATCAGCAAGTTGACGGCCGGGGGTTTTTCACCTCTCAGGGGAACGTCAGTAAACAGATCCGCCTGTTTCACTATATTCGTAGTCAGCAATATCAAAAGCATCATGATCCTGTCTTTATAGCCAAATGCGTCAAAGTACGTAAGTTGTTTGTGTTGGCCAGTACTTTTCTGATGGTCTTTTTTGTGTCTATTTTTGTGGTGGCTTATCTAGGGATGTAACTGGAGAAAATTGTAACCTGGTTCGATCACGAACAATTACAGATTGCTTATGGGAGCCGCTCGGCTTAGCGTAATGCTCATCCTAGGTATCGCAGATACAAGGGCCTGTCTATCTTTCAACATTGCAGCAATCATGTTGAAAGATAGACAGGCCCTAATAACGAACGGTTTTTTATGAGTAAATTGATGCAATGGTGGTTATCCCTGGAGCAAGGGGGCAGCCACGACTGGATGTCTAATGTTGGCCTGCTACTGGTGTTAAGCGTTATTTTATGGGGATCCTGGTTACTGATCACCCGACGCCTGTCTCATATGGCGGAAAAAACACGGATAATATGGGACGATGCACTGGTGGCAGCGGTACGTCGTCCGGTCAGCTGGTTGATCTGGCTGTGGCCTGCCGTGCTCTCTGTCGGGATCATTATTGATAATACCAGTCAATATCCGACGACCTTTCTGGCTGTGGTCCGCCAGTTGTTACTGCTCTGGACGTTTTCCTGGGTGCTGCTCCGCCTGATCAGCAATGTCGAAGCCGGCATGTTGGTCACCGCGAAAGACGCTACCACCATCCATGCGGTTTCTAAAATATTGCGCCTGATAGTGGTGGTGATCGCTGCCCTGGTGATGATGCAGAATCTTGGCCTCAGTCTGTCCGGGGTACTCACTTTTGGTGGTGTCGGCGGCTTGGTTGTCGGTATGGCTGCCAAGGACTTACTGGCTAACTTCTTCGGCGGCATGATGATCTATCTAGACCGCCCGTTTAAAGTGGGTGACTGGATCCGCAGTCCGGATCGCGAGATTGAAGGAACGGTTGAACGGATTGGTTTCCGGGTGACCGTGATCCGTACCTTTGATAAACGTCCGCTCTATGTACCGAACTCGGTGTTCAGCTCTATTGTGGTTGAGAATCCCTCCCGGATGTTCAATCGCCGGATAAAACAGAAAATCGGCCTGCGCTTTCGCGATGCCGCGGTAGTCGGCGATGTGGTGAACGACATTAAAGTCATGCTGCGCCAGCATCCGGAGATTGATACTGGCCAGACCCTGATTGTCAGCTTTGATAATTACGGTCCGTCATCGCTCGATATTCTGGTTTATACCTTTACCCACACCATTGACTGGATCACTTACAAAGAGGTTCAGCAAGATGTGATGCTTAAAATTGTCGACGTGGTACATCGTCATGGCGCTGATTTCGCCTTCCCGACCACGACGCTGCATATGGCAGAGCCGTCAATGGCAGCAATGGGGAATGCGTTTTCCGAGCTGGAGTCATCGCCGTATTCTTAATTACCGATGCCCACGCCATCCCAAGCTGTAACTTCCTCCGGGGATAGAATTACGTTTGGTATTCACGGGCGAGGCGGTTAAAATAAGTGCAATTATTGAGAGGGATGCTGACCGATAGGTATGGGCATCCCTTTTTCATTGCAAGGTGATTCAGGGTTTAGGTACAGAGATGGCAGACAAGTTTGATGTAGTGATTATTGGTGCAGGCGCGGCAGGGCTGATGTGCGCGGCGGAAGCGGGTAAACGTGGCCGCTCTGTGCTGGTGGTCGATCACGGTAAAAAACCGGGACGGAAAATTCTGATCTCCGGCGGTGGCCGCTGTAACTTTACCAACTATGATGTGGCGGCGAATAATTTCGTCTGCCGCAACCCGCACTTTGTGAAATCGGCACTGTCGCAATACACCCAGTGGGACTTTATTGCGATGATTGCCAAGCATGACATTGGCTATGAAGAGCGCGATCACGGCCAGCTATTTTGCGAAGATTCTGCCAAAGAAATCGTCAGCATGCTGCTGGCAGAGTGTGATCTGCCAACGGTAGAGCAGCGCTATCGCTGTGAAGTACACAGTATCAGCAAGACGGAAACTGGCTTTAGCCTCAAGCTCAACGCCAATACCGTCGAATGTGAGTCGTTGGTGATTGCCACTGGTGGGCTGTCGATGCCCAAGCTGGGTGCAACCCCGTTTGGCTATCAGGTTGCTGAGCAGTTTGGCCTGAAAATGGTGCCGACCACGGCCGGACTGGTGCCCTTTACTTTGCATAAAGAAGAAAAAGAGGCGTTTGCTGAATTATCGGGCATAGCGATCCCGGTGGCGGTTGACGCCGAAGACGGCACTCATTTTAAGGAAAACCTGCTTTTTACTCACCGCGGCTTGTCCGGTCCGGTGATTCTGCAGATCTCGTCTTACTGGACGCCGGGGCAGAAGGTGACCATTGATTTACTGCCGGATCTCGATCTGGCGGAAACCCTCAACGTTATGCGCGAGACACACCCGAACCAGAGCCTGAAAAACGCGCTCTCGCGGCTATTGCCAAAACGCCTGATTGAGGCCCTGATTGAGCGTGGGGATCTGTCAGACAAGCCGTTGAAGCAGTATAACGAGAAAGAGATCACCGCGCTGGCGGCATATTTCCATCAGTGGGCTATCGCGCCAAACGGCACGGAAGGCTACCGCACGGCAGAAGTGACCCTGGGCGGCGTCGATACCGATGAGCTGTCATCAAAAACCATGGAAGCGAAGAAAGTGCCGGGTCTGTTCTTTGCGGGCGAGGTGATGGACGTCAGCGGTTGGCTGGGCGGCTATAACTTCCAGTGGGCGTGGAGTTCCGGCTATGTCGCCGGTCAGCATGCGTAATTATGTAATTAGCGGGCTGAATAGAAACGGGAGCATGGCTCCCGTTTTTTATGCCAGCTCCCGGATGGCTGCCAACCCTTGCCAGAACATCTGAAACGCCCCGTCCTGATAGGCTTGCTGGCGCGCCAGTTCCGGTTGTTCAACAAACAGGGTTGCGGTTGCCAGGTAGTGATAGTGGCAATAGTTGAGTACCAGATCGAGTGGCAGGCTCGCCAGCTCCCCCTGCTGTTGCCCCTGTTTAATCACATCAATCAGAAAGGCCATGGAAGCGCTCATCACTTCTTGCTGCTGGCTGATGCCAAATTGCGGATTGTTGGCAATTTGCTGTAAAAACTGCAATTTCTGCGGGTTATCGACGGCCCATTGCAGGGCATGTTGCCAGTAATGGTGGACGAGCGCATGCAAATCATCATGAGCCTCGGGCTGGTCAATCGCCTGGCCGAGATCCGATTTGATTTCATGGTATAGCGTCATAACCAGTTCTTGTTTATTGGCAAAGTGGTGAAACAAGGTGCCTGTGGCGACATTGGCCTGCTTGGCGATTTTGGCGGTGGCGGTAGCCTGAATACCTTGCTCGACAAAAAGGCGGAGTGCGGTGTCTAACAGTTGCTGTTTCTTTTCAGTGGCCATATTGGGATGCTTCGGTTTGGTTTGTTAACACAGGGAACCAGTCTGGCAGAGCCAGACTGGTGCGGTACAGTTTTAGGGTAAAGACAAAGCTTAACGTAAAAAGAAAGCCAGCATCAGTTTTTGCAGCCAGCCACCGTAAGGGGGCGTAACCAGCTTGGCGGTATTGATTTTCCCCCGGCTGAGTACCGTCTTGGCCTTAGAAAAAGTCAGGAAGCCTTCTTTACCATGGTAGTGCCCCATCCCTGACGGTCCGACACCGCCAAATGGAGCATCATCGGCCGCGACATGGAATACCGTTTCATTGATGCACATACCACCGGCATGGCTGGTGGTTTTAACCCGTTGCTGCAGCTCAGCATCGAAGCTCATCAGATACAGGGCCAGCGGGCGGGGGCGTTGCTGGATGTATTCCAGTGCATCATTTACCTCACGGTAAGGGATAACGGGCAGTAACGGGCCAAAAATCTCTTCCTGCATTAGCGTCATTTCATCGTTGGTATCAAGCACCAGGTGGGTGATCATCCGGTGTTGCAGATCATCGCGGTTGTGCTCATGGCAAGGGATCACCGTGGCCCCTTTGTGTTCTGCCTCTTCGAGCCAGCTGCTCAGGCGCTGGTACTGGCGCTCATTGATGATTGAAGCAAAGTCTTGATTGGCAACACCCTTCGGATACATCTTATTGAACTGTTTTTTGTATTCCGCGACAAAGTTATCGACTTTATCTTCCGGCACCAAGACATAATCCGGTGCCACGCAGATCTGGCCGGCATTGAGGCTTTTGCCATAAATCATCCGCTCGACCGCAATATCAACCGGCATATCCGGGGCAATAAAGGCCGGTGATTTGCCGCCCAGCTCAAGGGTGACAGGGGTGAGATTATCGGCGGCGGCGTGCATGACATGGCGGCCGACGGCGGTAGAGCCGGTGAAAATCAGGTGATCAAACGGCAATGCGCTAAAGGCGGCGGCAACATCGGCCTCACCTTCAAAGACGGCCACTTGCTGGGGCTGGAAGATCTCAGTCAGTAATTCGCGCAACACTTTATTGGTGTGGGGGGTGAATTCACTGAGTTTGATCATCGCGCGGTTACCGGCAGCCAGGGCGGTAATTAACGGGCCAATGCTCAGCATCACCGGGAAGTTCCACGGTACCACAATACCGATGACGCCGAGAGGCTGGTAAACCACTTCGACTTTTCCCGGGGCCAGCAATAAGCCGGCATGACGCTTAGACGGCTTCATCCATTTCTTCAGGTGCCTGATGGTATAATTGATATTCATCACGCAAGGCAGGATATCGGCCATTACGCTGTCTTGCTGGCTGCGCTGGCCATAGTCCTGATTGAGCGCTTCACATAATGCGGTTTTATGCTGGAGCAAGGCGTGTTTGAGTGCTTTCAGCTGGCTGATCCGCAGCGCGTGATCCGGCATCGGCTGGGCCTGAAAGCGGCTGCGTTGCTCTTTTAATGTCTTTTGCATGGCTGCATTATCTAAATTGCTGACTACCGGTTCTGCCATTGTCATCACTGTTCCCTCTCTGCTTTCCATGTTATGCCGGACACACGGTATGAAACCGACTGATTGGTCGGTTAAAGTGTAGTGGATAAACAGGCAGAAGCAACCTTATTCATATTTGGCCGTCATTGGTTGTCGCATTAATGATTATTGCTTGGTATGGCCGCTTTTATCGGCATGGAATACGTTGTTAAATGCAGTGAAATAGCGATGAAGCTGTGCGGCTTGTTGCGGTTCCGCCAGAAGTTCCAGTAGCGCAATGCCGGCTTCACAGGTACACAGGTTGCCGGCTTGCTGGTTGCGTCTTAGCTGGTAGGCCGATGTCTGTTGCGGGGTTAAGGCCAGTCGTGGCAGCGCTGCCAGCCAGGGGCTTTTGCGCACCATTTTCCGTGCTTCCTGCCAGGTGGCATCGAGGAGCACAAACAGCGGGATTGTGCCGGGTGCGGGTTGAAAAGGACTGGCCGGGTGCTGTTCATCGCTGGGAAATAACAGCCAGGGCTGAAACTGACTGTCGCTGAGCTGTTGCAATAATGCTTGCGGCGGATTGACCCGATCCCAGCGGTAACGTTGGCAATGCGGCAGAGTGCGCTCTAACAGAACGCCGGTATTGGTCTCTTTATGGCATTCTTTGGGGTGGGTGAGCAGGATAAAGTGAGCTCTGCAGCTCAGTTGCGGCTCAACATGACAGATGCAGTTATGGTGAAAGCCACAGCGCGGGCAAGACATAATATGGTTTCTCTGGAAAAGTTGGAGTATATCACCGGGGGAAGTCTGGCATATCCCCGGTGAGAAGAGCAAGCGAGCGGATTGCGGCTGCCGGTGATTATTGCTTGTCTAACTGTAACCCCTCACGGCCTAAGCTGTAGGTCTGGCCGTTGATCCTTTCTTCATACACACTGAGATGCCTGCCGGTGAGGGTAAACAGGCGCTCACTGTTGAGGCGTCGCCCCTGATGTTCGGTCATCATCACCTGTACGGTATTTTCTCCCGCCTGTTGCCAGAAGCCGGTTTCCACAATACTGGGATCCTCATTCTGATAATCATAGGTTGTGATGGCGGAGTGATCCGGGTTAAGGGTGACAATGGTGGTCAGCCCTGAGGTGCCCTGCGATTTGCTACGGTATTGGCCGGCCCAGTGCTGGGTGACATCCGTTGCGCCTAAGGTCGCACAGCCCTGATACCGCTTGCCTTGCCATTGCAGCACTGACCGCCAACCGAACAGGGTATCGCTCATGGTGTCGTTACATTGTGCTTGGGTTAAGGTGAGATCGAAGCCTTTGCCATGGTATTGCTGTTTGCCGGCAACGGCCGATTGGCTGGTGATGGCTTGACTCTGGCGATCCTGTCCTATTTGCAGCAGGGTAACCTGACTGTCTTTAATTTCAGCGGCCCAGCCAGGCTCATTGCCAAAAGCGCGGGTGGTGTGCGGGGCTTGCTTGCACCCGTCGCTCATTTCGGCTGAAATCAGGTTGATCTGTTTGGTGTTAAAACGACCGTCATAGTCGGCCGCGAACCCTTGGGTCGGTGCGGGCTCTAAGTAACCGATCACTTCGGCATACATGGCCTGATACCCTCGCGGGGTGCTCTGGGCCAGTGCTTCACGATCGGAAATCGGCGTAGTGAGCCAGTATTGCTGGCTGCTGCCACACGGTTGGATGCTGTTGCTTTCATGGCCGAGGATGACCATACCGCGCATCATAAAGGCCTGAATGGTTGTGCCATCAGCTGTTTTGTCTGTCAATGTGGGGGTGGTTTCGAGGGCGCTTGAAGCAATTGCGTCTGAAGGCACCGGTGATGAGGCTGTTGAGCAGCCCGTTAAGACGGCAATTGCAGCAAAGGGTAAGGCTAGCCGAATCCATGGGTGTGTCATTCAAATACCTCTTCACGATCAACGGTTCGTTAACCACAAAAAAGCTGCACTTAGCAGCTTTTTGGGGCAGGGTGGCGTATTACAATAAGTTGTTAGCGAGGTAATGGGCGACCGCTTCATCACTACTAGAGCCGATGACTTCATGATTTGGCAGGGCTTTTTTCACTTTCTCGTGGGAGGTGCCCATCACCAGCCCTTTACCGGCCATGGTTAACAGTTCGACATCATTCATACCGTCACCGAAAGCAATACAATCATTCAGCGCATGGCCTTTTTCCTCGGCAACCGCTTTCAGCGCATGGCCTTTGGAGACGCCGGCATCCATTACTTCCAAGCACCACGGGGTTGAGAACGCAATGTTGGCCCGCCCAGCCAGTTGCTCGTTGAATCGGTTTTCCCATGTCACCAGTTTATCGTGATCTGCGTCATGGCGAATAAAGAAGACCTTGGCAACCCCTTCCAGTGGCGGGTTGTTGACGTCAAAAAGCTGGTAGCTAAAGTTGTCATGAAAATCTTTTAAACTGTCGTCTTCTTCGCTGAGCAGCCAGTCATCATTACGATAAATATGGATTTTCATTTCATTATCGTCTTTGGTCATCTCAATGAGTGTTTTAACAACCTCTGCCGGAACATCCTGTTGGAATACCACCTCCCCCTGACTGTTGTGTACCCGGGCACCGTTTGAGGTGATCATATAGGCAGGGATCCCCAGTTGCTCACGCATGTTCGCGACATCGATGTGATGACGACCGGTGGCAAAAACAAAGTCTTTGCCTTGCTGGTGTAAGCGGTTTAGCACATCTTTGGTGAATGGGGTGATTTTATGGTCCGGGGTTAACAGCGTACCGTCTAGATCTGAAGCAACAATTTTGTACATGGAAACTCTCGATAATAGGAACGGGGGACGGTGCAGGTCGTCTGGCCTGTACCTAATTAGTATGATGAATTTTAAACTACTTCTCGTCAGAAAAAAGAGGCTATTATTATGTTTTTACACTTCCGCCTTTTTGTCCGGCTCTGCTGTCCTTTTAAGGGTATTCTGGTTCAGGTGCAAGAGGGTCGCTGCCAGTACCGGATTACGGTATTGGTCTTGCTCAAACAGCAGTTCATGGCGGGCGCCTTCAATGATTTTCAGCTGGCAAGGACGGTCGGCCTGAAGCATGGCCCGATAAAAGCGCAGGTGGGCCAGGTTATCAACAATATGATCGGCACTACCCTGGAGAAGTAAAATGGGCGTGGTGATTTGCGCGGCCTGCTTAATACAGCGGTTAGCCGCAGCCAGACCTTGCCAGACCCAACGGGCACTCGGGCCGCCGATTTTCAGCTCCGGTTTGTTCTCATACAGGTCGCGGAACCACTCATAGCGGACCTGGCTCTGACAAAGCGGGTTGCCGATGAAGGGTTTAGGATAATAAGGTACCTGCCCCGGTGCGTAATCTGGCTGGCGCCGCAATTGCTCGACGACTCTGGCGAGCGGTGAGGCAATAGGCTTCATCCAGTTTGACACTCGGATACCGTGCATTGGTGCACTCAGGACGGCGCTATCGATCAGCGTCGGATACTGAGCCAGAAACAGGGTGGCAATTGTGCCGCCCATAGAGTGGCCCAGCATGAAGTGTTGCAGGTAACCTTTCGGTTTGACCACGGTATCGAAAAAGGTTTTGAGATCGCTGACATAGTCATCAAATTCTTCAACATGGCCCAACTCGGTATCTGGTGTCAGACGATCAGAAATACCCTGACCGCGGTGATCCAGGGCATATACGTCATAACCTTGCTTGATTAAATCGTAAAATAGCTCCTGGTATTTCCAGTAACTCTCGACACGGCCGTTGACCACGATAATCGCTTTGTCATGATTATAACCGGTCAGGCTGACCCAGCCGATATTGAGATCATCGACCCCCTGAAACATGCCTTCCTGCCGATGTTGCCACATGCTAGCGACCGGGCCTGCCATGGTCTCGGTGAACTGGAACTCCTGAGTAAAATCAAAGTAATGGGGTGGTTGGGCTGTCATGTAATCCCTTAGTTTGGCAAACCATAATGTTGATACTGGCGATTGATATTAAAAAGTATAACCCAATCCCTCTGGTATTAAGCAATACCTGAGGGATTGGTTCAGATGCTTATCCCGATTGTTCAAACAGCGCGATATTTATCAGAGCTTAAGTTAGGATCAGGTAGAATAATTAAAACCTGATTGCTATAAATCGTTTTTTGGTGCCATTGATCGGGTTATTGGCTGTAATTAGTATGGAGTGTTGTTGTGAATATTGACGTTTGGTTGGCCTATCTGGCGACGGCTGTGGTTTTCAGTTTTGCCCCGGGTTCGGGCACCGTTAATTCTATCAGTAATGGTATGGTTTATGGTTTTCGTAAGTCCCTGGCGTCTATTTTAGGTCTGCAGATTGGCTTGGCTTTCCATATTATTTTGGTGGGGGTCGGGCTGGGGGCGATTGTCGCGCAGTCGGCACTGGCGTTTACGGTGATCAAATGGGTCGGTGTGGTGTATCTTATCTGGCTTGGCGTGCAGAAGTGGCGTGAAAAAGCGACCTTTGATGTGAATCGTTCAGCGCAACCCGTTTCTGCCGGCTCGCTGTTTCGTCAGGCTGTGATGGTGAATATTACTAATCCTAAAACAATTGTGTTTCTGGTCGCTTTATTCCCTCAGTTCCTTAATCCGGCTGAACCACAAATGGTGCAAATAACCGTGCTGGGTATTACCACCGTTGTTATCGATACTTGTGTAATGTTGTGTTATGTCACGTTGGCATCGAGATTAACGGGGTATATTCGCTCATCTCGTGTCATGGATACCTTAAATCGTGTCTTTGGTTCCATGTTTATTGGCTGTGGTGCTTTACTCGCTTCTGCTCGTGCTTAATGATGGAGCGTCAGACGCTATCGTTCGTTGTTTACCGTTATTCTGATATGATCTGAACAGTTGCTCGATCATCATATTATGGATTAAAAGGATAATTACAGTCACTCATGTATTCTTATGTCGCTCGTCAGCCTATTTTTAACCGTCAGCAACGCACTGTCGGTTACGAGCTGCTATTTCGTGATGGAGAGAATAATGCGTTTCCGTTAATTGAAGCCAATAAAGCAACCTGCCGGCTGTTGGTAGAAAATTATATGGCCGTGGGAGATAACCTCGCCACTTCCGGTCAGCGCACCTTTATCAACTTCCCCCATGAGAGCCTGATTAAGTCACTGCCTCTGATGCTGCCGAAAAATCGGGTCATCATTGAAGTACTGGAAACCTGTGTACCTGATGACGAATTGTTTGAGGCCATTAAATTTTTACACAGCACTGGCTATGTGATTGCCCTTGATGATTTCGAACTGTCTGAACAGTGGCTGCGTTTCTTCCCGTATGTGCACATTATCAAACTGGATTTAATAACACTGGGGGTGGATCAAGCCTGTCAGTTCGTGGCTCGGTATCAGAAGCATAAGCTGAAGTTTCTGGCCGAAAAAGTGGAAACCCATCAAGATTTTGAAACCGCCTACCGGGCAGGGTTCCATTTTTTCCAGGGGTATTACTTCAGTAAGCCGGAGCTGCTGAAGAATCGTCAGGTAGAACCCAAAAAGCTGACCACAGTACGTCTCTTGCAGGAGATCTGCCGTGAGCCGGTTGACTTTCAACGGGTAGAACAGATCATCGGTAGCGATGTCTCACTGTCTTATCTGTTACTGCGTTACGTGAATGCGGCAAGTACCCGCACTATTGAGCCGATCAGTTCGTTCAAACAGGCATTGGTGTATCTGGGAGAAGATAAAATCCGGATGTTTGTCGGTGTGGTTGCCACGGCACATGCCGCGCTGGATAAGCCCAAAGAGCTATATTCGCAGTCATTGCAGCGGGCGCGGATGTGTGAGGTACTGGCAAGAAATAGCAGCCTTAACGCAAAAGCCGATCAGGCCTTTCTCATCGGGATGTTTTCATTGCTTGATGCGTTGCTGGATAACTCTCTGGAACAGCTGGTGGCATTATTGCCGCTGGAGCAGGAGGTGGAAGTGGCGTTGCTGAACCATCAGGGGCTACTGGGTCAGGTGCTCGACCTGTTAGATGCCTATGACCATGCCGACTGGCCGCGAGTCACTGAGTGTTGCCATGACTTAGGTATTAAAGAAGATTTGGTTGCAACCAGTTATCGGCAGGCCGTGATCTGGGCTGCGAAATATAGCCGGTATTCATCACTATAATTCCCTCTCAGTAAAGACATGGCCGAAGAGCAGCAGCGCAGACAGCATATTATCTTATCCCTATTCTCCGGATCATCCTGACGGGCTGACTGCTATATTCAGAGGCGAGAGGTGAGATCGTAGCGTCTTTCGGCAAGGGCCCGGCAGGAGGTGTAGATCGTGAGAGAGAAAGTGTGGTTTTTTGATCTGTTGCGATGTCTGGCAGCGGTGGCGGTGGTAGTGATCCATGTGCTGGGGCCGTACCGTGATCAGCTCGGGGTGATCACCGATAATGAATGGATCACGGCCATCAGCTTTAACAGCTTCAGCCGCTGGGCAGTACCGATATTTATTATGATCACCGGTGCCCTGATGCTGAGTGATGCCCGTGATTTTGAGGCCAAATACTATGTGAAACGCCGTTTGGGCAAAGTGCTGCTGCCCTTTTTAGTCTGGTCAGTGTTCTATTCGGTATTATCCGGACTGACCCGGGCCGGCTTTGATCCTGCCGTGGCGTTGCAAACCCTGCAAGCCTTACCGGTACATGAAACCTACTACCATCTGGGCTTTTTCTACTATTTTATTCCGCTCTATTTTGTTGTGCCGTTCTTCCAATGGCTGGTGCGAAAGTATGACCGTGGCAGTGTGGTTGGCATCACCGGCGTCTGGTTAGCCCTGACAACCTTATTTCTGTTCAAGGTGGATGGATTTTGGAGCCATGAACTGATCCTTTACAGCGGTTACCTGCTGTTAGGCTACTGCCTTTTTCGGTTTCGCTGGCCTTCACTGCCATGGTTACTACCGCTGGGTATTGCGGCATTGCTGTTAACAGACTACATGGTGGTGAGCAACAGCCTGATGAACGGGGAGTACACGGTCGGTCGCTGGCTCTCGTATAAAACGTTGAACACAGTGCTTATCGCCGCGATGATATTTGCCGTATGCCAGCGCTATGGTGAACAGCCGGGTGAATTCTGGCGGCAAAAACTGGCGTTTATGAGTCGCTACAGCTTAGGGATTTACTTATTGCATCCGGTATTTTTATGGCCAGTCAGAGAGTTTAGCCTCTATTTTGCCCATCCCATTATTATGATCCCGTTCTGGACCTTGATCTGTGGCGGGCTTGCCCTGATAGCCAGCTGGCTGTTAGCAAAAAGCAGTAAGACTGCCTGGCTGGTGCCTTAACCAGCCAGAAAGACCAGAGATGCCAAGGCCGGGTTAGTCTCTTTGCAAAGCGAAGTGAACAAAAGTGCGGCCTTTGTAGGTCATAATCCCTTTATCGCCGGGATTTAAGGCGTGATAGTAGTGAATACCCACCATGAATTCACGCTTAGGGCCCCCTTGTTCGGGCTGGACATAAATCCAATAGTCTTCGTTATCTTCGCCTGGCTGCGCACCGATAACGGGGACATTCTGCTTATCTAAAATCTCGACTTTAATTTTTTTTTCCGGAGCGCTTTCACCCAGAATATGGCGACGATAAAATCTCACATAGTAAAAAACAGAAACAATGAGTAGCGTGACGATAGCCAGAATAATCCATATTGGCACCAGTTATCTCCTTAGCAGGCTCGGTAACGTTTTGTAAAACAGCATTATTATCTGCTCAACCTGAGAACGATATCAGCAGGCGATGAATTCGTGATCCTGGCAGGATTTTCGGGCGAACAGCGCAAGGAAATCGGACACTGAAGTATAATTGTAATATCAGGACAGCAACGATTCGGTTGTAAATCAGTGTCAGCATGCTTTGCATGGCAGTCGACTCGCGCTAAGGTAAAACAAAGATCAGTCAGGAAGGAAAGCCTATGGCAAATATCGAAATGGTAGTGACACGCTCGCGGCGTATCGAGCATTTGCTTCGTCAACATTATCATGCAGAAGGAAAAGGACTTCACCAGTTAATCAATAGTTGCGAAGAGCGTCTGCCTCATGAAATTCTGCCAAAGCTGCGTTTTATTGCTTCAGTGCGCAATAAAACGGTGCATGAAGAGGGCTACCAGTTAGACGACAAACAAGGTTTTCTCAGTGCTTGTCATGATTGTGAAAAGGAACTGACTCCGCGGAGCGGACGCTTTGTCTGGAGCGCCGCTGTGTTACTGGTGCTGGGCTTTACTGCGCTGGCTATCTGGTTCTATTCCGTTCACTGGCATCATATTGTCTTATCCCCGAAATAGTTCTTAATCTTCTATCGCAATATGCCCTGGGCTCTGTTTTTGTAACAGGGCCTTTTTGTTTATCAATCTATTGTATTGACTGAATTACTACGGTTATCTGCTTGATCGCAGAGCATTTTCAGTGATTGAGAAAGTGCAGATGTGAGGTTGTTACAGGTAGAAAAATGGCTCCGAAAGGCGCCATTTCTATGAATTTTTATTTTGACTTAATAGATCACAGGCAGTGTCATCAGACCAACCACAACTGCGATCATCATAAGCCCTTGTTTTTGTGAAGGGGTTAACATTGGTAGGCTCCTTTGCTTGCTGCTCAATTGATCGTGTTAAAAACAATAGCATCTTTTTTGTTGGTTAGGCAATAGCTAGGCTTGTTTTTGTTTGATAAAAACAATTTACATGGCATTAACTGGCCTTTATCTGGTGGTTAAGCTGTGTTTTTTCTTGGTGATTTAAAAGCGTTCGAATTGGTCATTCCCTTACCGCCTCTGACTTAAGTATTTGTTTTTATATGTTTATATTTGGTTGGTAAGTGAGCGGTGTTGAAGGGGTGTTTGTTTTTTTTGAAATTTAGGATCAAATTTGGCGTGGGGCTGCTTAAGGGTTTTTAATGGGGGTTGGTTGTATGGTGAGAATCAACATAGTCAGCGTATATCGTCGAATTCAGCATAAAGTCTCCGATTTGGTTGGATTTTTTAGGCTGACAAGCTATAGATGAAAGACAATGTAGGGGAAAGGAGGTCGTTTGGTGGCGGGTAGGGTTTAATGTGGTTAGTCTGGGTTTTTTGGTGTTAAGTTATTAATATTAAATAATTATTTGTTATGATTTTTGTCGTAATATCGCTGTTATTTGCCTGGTATCTGATCCGTAAAGGTAAATAAAAGTGAATCAGAATCTAGTTGGGTTCAGTGAGCCGCTGTATCTGAGGGTTTCCCCCTTTGTTTGCTGTCATCGCAGGTCCGGAACAAGATAGCCCAACAGTGATGCCTGAATAGTATCAACGCTACCGGGATAGCAACTTGCTAGATTTAGTTACTGTTTTTCAATCGGGGTCTTGTTATCGAGGTTCCAAGCTAGACAATTCTGGTTTGGTTTTTAAACTGTCCCTGCTTATAACAACAACGGTGATCCTATGTGGGTTTGGTTAGCCATTTTTTTATCCGGTTTACTACATATTAATGCTGCCTACCATGGTCCTAAATGGCAGTTTTTTTTCTTTAAGCCATTTACCCTGTTTTTGCTTCTCTGTATTACGTGGCAGACAGGGCTGACTGGCTTTTATCAGCAGGTGATTTTTACGGGGTTGCTCTTCTCGATGGTTGGGGATGTGTTTTTAATGCTTCCTAAAGATCGTTTTATCCATGGGCTGGCTTGCTTCCTTCTGGCTCATATCGCGTATTCCGTGGCTTTCTGGAGTCAGCTTTCAGGAGGTATGGTGTGGTGGTTGCCGGCGATGTTGTTGGGTGGCGGGATCATTATTTTCTTATTATTGCTGCCTTCTCTGGGGCGTCTGATGCTGCCTGTGGCGGTTTATATTGTCATGATCGCCCAGATGACCTGGGCGGCCGGGGAATTCTGGCTAACAACGCATTCCACCACCGGCCTGCTGGCCTTTGTCGGGGCGTTAATTTTTATGGCTTCCGATACGATGCTGGCCGTTGACCGTTTTCGGGGGCCATTTAAACCCTCGACCGGTATTATTATGTCAACCTACTACCTGGCGCAGACACTGATCGTGGCGACGTTACTGTTCTGATTGGCATTGTGATAAAAAATAACAAAGCGAATCAGGGGCTTTATTCCCGTTATTGAATTGCACGGGCTCTTCCCGGTAAGGGGCTGGTAATGACAGGGCAATGGGTCAAGGTTTACAGCGCGGCGAATAATCTGGAAGCTCACACCCTGAAAGGGATGTTGGAGGGATCTCACATCGCGGTGCGGCTGAGTGGTGAGAATCTGGGGGCTGCTGCCGGAGAGCTGCCCGCTAATGTCGTGGAAGTGGGGTTATGGGTATCCGTTGAGCAAGTATTACCGGCGCGGCGACAGCTAGAAGATTATGAGCAGGCCGAATATACTCAATGGATGTGTCAGCAGTGCCGTGAAGTGAACGAAGGGCAATTTGAATTGTGCTGGCAGTGCGGACAAGATAAGCCATCGCCGCCAATAAAAGCGGGTTGAACTTATAACCTGCATTTTAAATGCCTTTATTTGTTCCTAGTCAAAACGACCCGCAGTCAACATGGTTAAATATGGTCAAGCCCCTTATGTTGCGAGTACTACGATGAGCCAATCAGTCCATGGTCACACTGTGTTGAATATGCTACTTGCGGAAGATACGTCATATACCTTAGCTTCGTTAAAACAAGCAATCGTCGCTGAATATGGTGAAGATGTCCGTTTCTACACCTGTAGCCAGCAAGACTTAACCTTTGATGCGTTGTTAGCATTTTTACTTGATCGCCAAAAAGTCGTTCAGGAGGGTGAAACAATCTCGGCGAATCGTGAACGTATGTGCAGTCACTAATTCGCTGACGGATAAAAAATAGCGGTTTAATTCTGATTGAGGTGGCAGTTTTCATCGCCACCTTTTTGTTCGTTTGTTATACTCCCCAGCTCTTAATCAGCTGTCCGGCTGATATTGTTGTTTTTCATCTTACTTCGTATTACGAATCTCTGTCTGAGGTCTGCCCTGTGGAAATAATGTCTGCGGCGGTCATGTTATTTTTAATCATGGATCCGCTGGGTAATTTACCGGTAATGTTGTCGATCCTGCGGCATATTGAGCCGAAACGTCGACGATTTATCATGGTTCGCGAGCTGTGCTTTGCGCTGGTTATTCTGTTGCTGTTTTTGTTTGGCGGTAAACAGATGCTGACGTTCCTGCATGTCTCGACAGAAACGGTCAGTATTTCCGGCGGGATTATTTTGTTCCTGATTGCGATTCGGATGATTTTCCCGCAACCGGGTGGTGTGACTGGGTTGGCGGCAGGTGAAGAACCTTTTCTGGTGCCAATGGCAATACCGATGATTGCCGGACCATCAGTGCTGGCATCGCTATTATTGTTGTCCAATCAGGATCCAACCCGTATCTGGGACTGGACGTTTGCGGTCATACTTGCCTGGGGGGCATCGTTTGTTATCCTGATGTTCTACGAGGTCTTTAACCGGTTGTTGGGCGAGAAAGGGTTGAAAGCGGTTGAGAGGCTGATGGGGTTGTTGCTGATCATGATAGCAACCCAGATGTTCTTAGACGGGTTACGCAAGTACCTGGAAATCGGTTTATAACTGAGCTACGAGTGGCGAGATCCTAGTATCTAGTAACCTCGCTTCTCGTATCTATCTTTTTACATCATATGCTTACGACGGATATCTAACAGGGCAAAGATACCAAAAATCAGAATTGACCCCTTTTCCCATTTCGACATATTGATCTTGTCGCCAAATGCTCCGATGAAAATCAACATCTGCAAACCATGCATCATAAATAAGAACCCAGTCATGATGTATAGCGCGATGGCAGCCACCCCTGGGAACGGGTTAAAGATATTAATCAGTAATATCAGCCAGACAAAACCGATAGCGGCTTTAGCTAATGTAATCAGCGCCTTCATGCTTCCTCTCTTTCGAATAAACGATAACAGACCTGACCGGCTGTTTTTTCACGGTGCAGACGCCAGTGTGCCGGCGTCGTGAGTGCACCCAATTCTTTCTCTGCTTCAATATAAATCATTGCATGGGGAGTGAGCCAGTGGTTGGCCTCCAGCAGATCGATGACATTTTGTATCAAATCTTTACGGAAGGGCGGATCGATAAACACCACATCATGAGGTGTACCTGGCTGCGCTAAATACTTCAGGCAGTCAGTATTAATCACCTCAGCATTGCTTGCACCGATCGTTGTAAGGTTCTGTTGCAGCTGATTGGCCGCTTTTTTATCTAATTCCAGCATGGTGATGTTTTCTGCACCACGCGACAGGGCTTCAAACCCTAAACTGCCACTGCCCGCAAACAGATCGAGGCATTTTGCCTGGGGGATATCTCGTGCTAACCAGTTGAAAACAGTCTCTTTTACTCGGTCGGTTGTCGGCCTGAGCCCGTCGACATCATGGACCGGGAGCTTTCGTCCGCGCAAGCGCCCACTGATGATTCTGATGAACCCTTCCCGGCGATTATTTTGCACATTTCGTCCCGTTTGTTGCCTGTGTCTCGTCATAACTTTTTTCGACCGTTTAGAAAATGATAGTATACACCTGTTTTTAGACTGCAAATTGTACCAATCAAGGGCTAGGATTTGCCAATGGCAGAGAAAAAGAAACGCGGATTATTTTCGTGGCTGGGTTTTGGTTCTGAGGAACAAGCCGAGCAAACCGACCAAACGACAGAAAAACCAACTGTAGAAACAGAGGTTGATTCTCAGCAATCAACTGAACAAAAGGAGCAAAAAGAGGCGGAAGCGTCAGCTGCGGCGAAGGCGGCAGAAGAGGCGGAAGCGCTAGCTGCGGCGAAGGCGAAGGCGGCAGAAGAGGCGGAAGCGTTAGCTGCGGCGAAGGCGGCAGAAGAGGCGGAAGCGCTAGCTGCGGCGAAGGCGGCAGAAGAGGCGGAAGCGTTAGCTGCGGCGAAGGCGGCAGAAGAGGCGGAAGCGTTAGCTGTGGCGAAGGCGGCAGAGGAAGCTGAAGCTGAAGCGCTGGCGGACAAGGTGACAACTGACGCTGTGGTTCACGAACAGGAGAAACCTAAAACAGCAGGTTTCTTTACCCGTTTAATGCGCGGCTTGAAGAAAACCAAAACCAATATCGGTTCTGGCTTTTCGGGCCTGTTTCGGGGCAAGAAAATTGATGATGATTTGTTTGAAGAGCTGGAAGAGCAGCTACTGATAGCCGATGTGGGGATGGATACCACATTGAAAATCATCCAGAACCTGACAGAAAAAGCCAACCGTAAGGAACTCAAAGACGGTGAAGCTCTCTATGGTTTACTCAAAGAAGAATTAGCCAGCATGCTGGCGCAGGTGGAACAGCCTCTGGTTGTCGATACCAGCAAGAAACCTTTTGTTATTCTGATGGTGGGGGTAAACGGGGTCGGTAAAACGACGACGATCGGCAAGCTGGCGAAGCAGTTTCAGGCTGAAGGCAAGTCTGTCATGTTGGCTGCCGGTGATACGTTCCGTGCGGCGGCAGTAGAGCAACTTCAGGTCTGGGGTGAGCGCAATAATGTGCCAGTGATCGCCCAGCATACCGGGGCGGACAGTGCGTCTGTTATCTATGATGCGATAGAATCGGCGCAAGCGCGCAATGTCGATGTCGTGATCGCAGATACTGCGGGTCGTCTGCAGAACAAAGGCAACCTGATGGAAGAGTTACGCAAAATTGTCCGCGTAATGAAAAAGGTTGATCCTGCTGCGCCGCATGAAATTATGCTGACAGTTGATGCGGGCACGGGTCAAAACGCGATCAGTCAGGCCAAATTGTTCAGTGAAGTGGCGCCGGTTTCAGGGATTACTATTTCTAAACTGGATGGTACCGCCAAAGGCGGGGTGATCTTTGCCGTCGCTGATCAGTTTAATATCCCCATTCGCTATATCGGTATTGGCGAAGGGATTGATGATCTGCGCCCATTTGCCGCGGATGAGTTTATTGAAGCGCTGTTTAGTGACGAGGAATAGAGTGTGATTCGGTTTCAGCAGGTAAGTAAAGCCTATCGTGGCGGCAGGCAAGCCCTGCAAAAAGTGGATTTTCATCTGCAGTCGGCAGATATGGCCTTTTTAACCGGGCACTCAGGTGCGGGTAAAAGTACCTTGCTGAAACTGATCTGCGCTATAGAGCGGCCAAGTGATGGCCGCATCTATTTTAATGATCATGACATCACCCGGATCGAGAATAAACAGATCCCGTTTTTACGACGTAATATCGGTATTATTTTTCAGGATCATAAATTGCTGATGAACCATACGGTTTACGACAATGTGGCGTTACCTTTACGGGTAGAGCAAGTGCCTGAAAATGATATTAAGCGCCGGGTATCTGCCGCGCTTGATAAGGTCGGCCTGCTTGACAAGGCGCGCTGCCTGCCGATCCAGCTATCGGGTGGGGAGCAGCAGCGGGTAGGGATTGCCCGGGCCGTGGTCAATAAACCGATGCTGCTACTGGCTGATGAACCCACCGGAAACCTTGATGCCGCGCTCTCACAGCAAGTGATGCGTCTGTTCGAAGAATTTAATCGGGTCGGCGTCTGTGTGTTGATGGCGACTCACGATACCTCATTGTTATCGAGCCGTAATTACCGTCGATTAGACTTACAGCAAGGTCACCTGAGGGAGATGGCACATGGCGCGTAATAAGATTGGCTTTTTTGCTATCCATAAGCAGCAGGGTATCGAAGCGCTCAACGATCTGATGAAGCGGCCTTTGGGCAATATATTAACCCTGGCTGTGCTGGCGGTTGCCTTAACTCTGCCGGCCAGCTTTTATTTGCTGGCGAAAAACATCACGCTGGTGGCACAGCCCTGGCAGAACCCCACGCAGCTGACGCTGTATTTAGAAAGCGGTGTGGCAGAGCCCGTGGCCATAAGCTTTGCGGAAAAAATTCAGGACTGGCCTGAAATTGAGGCCGTCACTTATGTTTCTCCGCAGCAAGGCTTGCTGGATTTCCGCGCGCATGCCGGCTTTGAACAGGCGCTAAGCCTGTTAGATGAAAATCCGTTGCCGGCGGTGGTGATAGTGCGCCCGGTTCCCGCGTGGCAGAGCAGTGAGAAAGCCACTGAGCTGGCAGCAAAAATTCGAACCCAGCCACGCGTTGATGAAGTCCGGCTCGACAGTGACTGGCTGCAACGTCTGGCTGCAATAAAACAGCTGGCCATCACCTTAGCATTATTAATGTCAGGCCTAATGCTGTTTGCCGTGTTCTTAATTGTCGGTAACACCTTGCGCCTGCAAGTGCTGAATCAGAAAGATGAAATACAAGTGATGAAAATGGTCGGGGCGACAGACAGCTTTATTCTCCGGCCTTATCTGTATGTCGGGGTGTGGTACGGATTAATTGGGGCGATTATCGCGTGGGTACTGACGGCGATAGTGACTATACTTCTTGACGGCGCCGTTGCTAAACTGGCTGCGCTTTATGATAACAGCTTCCGGTTAGTCGGCCTGAGCTGGGATGAAAGCTTGATTTTACTGATGACCGCGGCTTTTCTTGGTTTGTTAGCGGCGCGACTTTCTGCCGGACGTCACTTGAAAGAAATTGAACCTGTCTGACATTTTCGAGTCTACAAATGGTGTAGATTATGCGGCCCGCTTGCAAAGTGACCCATTTTCTTGGCATTATTGTAAGTTACATGACGTTATGGAGATTTGCATAGCGTTGCATTGGTATAAAAAAACACATGAGGTTTTTGCATGACAAAAGCGATGTCTTCAATGGCTCTGGTTTCTGCAGATAGCCTGGATAGTTATATCCAGACCGTCAACCGCTACCCGATGTTGTCAGCGGAGCGAGAGAAAGAGTTAGCGGAACGTCTGCATTATGAGGGTGATATTGACTCTGCAAAAAACTTAGTGATGTCTCATCTGCGTTTTGTTGTGCATGTTGCCCGTGGGTATTCCGGCTATGGCTTGCCAATGGCCGATCTGGTGCAGGAAGGCAACATTGGCCTGATGAAAGCGGTAAAACGCTTCAACCCTGAAGTTGGGGTACGGCTGGTCTCTTTTGCGGTGCATTGGATTAAAGCTGAAATTCATGAATACGTGTTACGCAATTGGCGTATCGTAAAAGTTGCGACGACCAAAGCCCAGCGTAAACTGTTTTTTAACCTGCGCAAGGCGAAGAAACGCCTGGGTTGGTTTAACAATGCCGAAGTTGAAATGGTTGCAGAGCAACTTGGCGTGAATCCCTCTGAAGTACGCGAGATGGAATCTCGCCTGGCGGCACAGGATCCGGCATTTGAGATGCCGGCGGAAGATGATGACCGAGATGTCAGCTATACCGCTCCGGTGTACTTCCTTGAAGATAAATCTTCTGATGTTGCCCTTAGTTATGAAGAAAATAACTGGGAAAGCCACGCCAATAACCGTTTGTCTAATGCCTTGGCGGAGTTGGACGATCGTAGCCAGCACATTGTTCGTTCTCGCTGGTTAGACGATGATAAGTCCACGTTGCAGGATCTGGCTGATCACTATGGAGTGTCTGCGGAAAGGATCCGGCAGTTAGAGAAAAACGCCATGAAAAAACTGAAGCTGGCAGTGGGTGACGTGTTCTGAGGATCCTGCTCAGCTATCCACAATGAATGATGATGAGAAACCGGCCTAGAGTCGGTTTTTTTATGCTTGAATATTGAGAGATAACTCACATTTGTGAGTATCACTGTGAATGACCCTGGTAGTTATCCACAGCTTGTGACGGATCTAATCTATATGTAGTGGATCCTATTTGAGCTGGACACATTATCAACGCAATCCACAGGCTTTTCCACAGCTGGTTGAATTATGATCAGCGGTCAGGGTGGGAGAGGGAACGGGTGATCGCTAGGCCCTGTAATTGTTGAGTTTCAGTGCGAGTTTCAAGTGTGGATAAGACCTTACATTCTGTGCAAGGTTGTGAGTAAGTGAGTGAGGTATAATAAGCGGGGTATAAAAGGTGCCGCTTTAAAAGCGATAGGATCCCATAGTGGATGATCATCACATTTTTGCGGTAATGATGACGCAGACAGATCAACAACAGATGAGGCAGTCAATGGAGCAGTTTGAACATATTTCGGCAGAGCAGGCGTACATTTTATTACAACAGGCAGGTTCTGAAGCCGTACTGGTTGATATCAGGGATCCGCAGTCATTTGCTTTGGCTCATCCTGAACAGGCGTTTCATCTGACCAATGATACAATGGTTGAATTCATGGATCGGGTTGATTTCGAGCAACCTGTGATTGTGATGTGTTATCACGGAGTAAGTAGTCAGGGTGCGGCACAATATCTGATTAATCAAGGTTATGAAACAGTGTATAGTCTTGAAGGTGGTTTTGAAGGCTGGCGCCGACAGGCGTTGCCATATTCAGCGGAGTAACAGATGCATCGGTTAGCCGGATTTAATAACCCTCGCCAAGCACAGGCTTTTATCGATTACATGGCCTCACGTGGTATCGCGTTAACGTTAGCGTCTGAACCTGAGGGGGTGTTTGCACTCTGGTTAACGGACTCACAACACCTGATAGAAGCGGAAGCGGAATTAACGGCGTTTCTGGCGAACCCTGATAACGCAAAATATCAGGCTGCATCGTGGCAAGTCGCTGAAAGCCGCACGGCCAGGTTTCATTATGGCAGTCCGAGTTTGCTGGCCATGATCAAATCCCAGGCAGGCCCTTTCAGCCTGTCGATAATGGTGGTGGTCATCGGTATTTATCTGCTGTGGTTCTTTGGGCTGCAGCAACCGATATTCGATGCACTCCACTTTCCGCTGATGGACGGTGATCAGTGGCAAGCCTGGCGTTTTTTCTCCCACGCTATGATCCATTTCTCGACCTTGCATATTGTCTTTAACTGCCTGTGGTGGTGGATTTTAGCGGGGCAGCTGGAACGGCACAGCGGTAGCGGCAAACTGGTGCAGGTTTTTCTGGTGTCGGCACTCATTTCGGGGGTTGCGCAGTTCTGGCTCCATGGTGCTAATTTTGGCGGTTTGTCTGGGGTCGTGTATGCCTTGCTTGGGTATATCTGGTGGTCAGGGTGGTTAGCGCCGCAGCGGGGCCTGTCGATTCCTCAACCCTATGTCGTTTTCATGCTGGTCTGGCTGGTGATTGGCTTTGCCGGGCCTTTGGGTATGTCAGTGGCCAATATGGCCCACTTGTTTGGTTTGATCAGTGGCTGTGCGCTGGCGCTGGTCGATACTAAGCTTATCAAGACCCGTTGAGTGATCTTAGAGCCAAACCATCTCGCATCTTGAGATGGTTTGCCTATATACCAATCGGGATAATGACGTCGATTGGTATGATTGAAGACGGTGGATATTCACTTAAGTTACGGAATGGGTTATCTGGAAGGCATTTTTTTCCGAAAACCTAGAGTAAAACATCTATTTCTGATAAATAAATCTTCGTTTTTGATTGTTTTCACATTATTTCATCCCCATTCGCGCAATAATTTGCCTGTATTGAGCGAAATCGATTGTTTCCCTCGCCCTACATTATGCGTTCGCGCAAACTATCGCTAAAAACAACAACCTTTTAAGGAACATCTTATGTTTGGCATATTTCGTCCCGCGGTTCATATAGAGCGTCTGCCTGACGAGCAGACAGACTCTGTATATAAGCGCCTGCGCTGGCAACTCTTTATCGGTATTTTCTTTGGCTACGCCGGTTACTACCTGGTCCGTAAAAATTTCAGTCTGGCCATGCCTTTCTTAATTGAAGAGTACGGTTATAGCCGCGGTGATCTGGGGGTCGCACTGGCGGCCGTGTCGATCGCTTATGGCTTATCGAAATTCTTAATGGGTAGCGTGTCAGACCGTTCCAATCCGCGGTATTTCCTTGCTGCCGGTTTGACCATGTCGGCCCTGGTGATGCTGTGCTTTGGTTTCATGCCTTGGGCCACAAGCAGTATTACCGCCATGTTTATTCTGTTGTTCCTGAACGGCTGGTTCCAGGGGATGGGATGGCCGGCCTGTGGCCGTACCATGGTGCACTGGTGGTCACGTAAAGAGCGTGGTGAATTAGTGTCGGTCTGGAACGTCGCGCATAACGTGGGCGGTGGTTTGATTGGCCCGATGTTCCTGCTGGGGTTATGGGCCTTCAACGATGACTGGCGCACTGCGTTTTACGTGCCTGCGTTCTTCGCATTGCTGGTTGCGGCTTTCACATTAATCGCCATGCGCGATACGCCGCAGTCTTGTGGTCTCCCTTCTATCGAAGAGCATAAAGACGATTATCCTGATAACTATGATGAGTCCCATGAGAAAGAGATGACCGCAAAGGAAATCTTCTTCAAGTATGTGTTTAACAACAAGCTATTGTGGTTCATTGCGATTGCGAATGCCTTTGTTTACCTGATCCGCTATGGCGTGTTGGACTGGGCGCCGGTCTATCTGAGCGAAGTCAAAGACTTCTCGGTCGATAAATCATCGTGGGCCTACTTCTTATACGAGTGGGCGGGTATTCCCGGCACATTATTGTGCGGCTGGATGTCGGATAAGTTCTTCAAGGGGCGCCGTGCACCTGCCGGTATTCTGTTTATGTCACTGGTGACTATTGCGGTATTGATTTATTGGTTCAACCCGGCCGGTAACCCTATGGTTGATATGATGGCACTGGTTGCGATCGGCTTTCTGATCTACGGCCCGGTTATGCTTATCGGTCTGTATGCGCTCGAGCTGGCACCGAAAAAAGCGGCAGGTACCGCAGCGGGTCTGACGGGGCTGTTCGGTTACTTGGGTGGCGCCGTAGCCGCAAATGCTATTTTGGGTTACACCGTCGACCACTTTGGCTGGGATGGTGGCTTCATGGTGCTGACGTCAGCATGCGGCTTATCCATCTTCTTCCTGGTGCTGGCAATGGTTGGCGAAAACAGCGTTCATGCACAACGGGCACTTGATAGTGCACAGCAAAATGCATGATTGAGATCGCCGTCATTGGCATCTTGCTAACGCTGTAGGTAATATGACAGGGCTTCGCATTCGCGGAGCCTTGTTGCAACCAGGAGCTGCGTTAGCCGTGAAGCAGAGCAAACGTCATCAGGAAATCATCGATATTGTTAAAACCCAAGGCTATGTCAGCACTGACGACCTAGTTGAACGTTTTAAGGTAAGCCCTCAAACTATTCGCCGCGATCTCAATGATCTGGCTTCGGAAAATAAAATTCGCCGCCACCATGGCGGAGCAACGATCCCATCCAGTTCCGAAAACACCTCCTATACAACCCGTAAAGTCATGCAGTTGGCGGAGAAAGATCGCATCGCGATGGCAATGGTTAAACATATCCCTGACGGGGCGACACTGTTTATTGATATTGGTACCACCCCGGAAGCCGTCGCGCGTGCCTTGCTCAATCATAATGACCTCCGCATTGTGACCAATAACCTTAATGTCGCCAGTGTGCTGACCGGCAAGGCAGATTTCCGGGTTATTCTGGCGGGTGGTGAAGTGCGCAACCGGGATGGTGGTATTGTCGGTGAAGCGACACTGGATTTTATTTCTCAGTTCCGTCTTGATTTCGGCATTATGGGGATCAGCGGTATCGATCTTGATGGGTCATTGCTGGACTTTGATTACCACGAAGTACGTGTCAAACAAGCAATCATTGAAAACAGCCGCTGTGTCATGCTGGGGGTGGATCATACTAAGTTTGGGCGTAATGCAATGGTGAATCTGGGGGATATCAGCCAGATTGATATGCTGTTCACCGATGCTCAACCGCCGGAAGAGCTGGTCAAGCACCTGCAGGACAATGACGTCCATACTGAAATTGTTGGCTAACGAGTCAATGCCAGTCTGAACGACGAGCGATATTGGTGAAGATACGGGCTACCAGAAATGGTGGCCTGTTTTTTTTCGGCAATACCTCTTCCGGTCAAGATCAATACCTAACCACTATAATGGAAATGGCGGCCCGTCACGTTCATGTAACAAATCGAAAACAAAAAAGGATGATTTTTGATGGCATGTTCGCTATTATGAGCGAATGAGAACTTAATTGAGCTGTCGGTGCTCGTTTAGTTTCGAATTATAGGCGTAATGAGGAAGGGAACGGCATGGCGGCAGAAAACGAACATATCTTAGATGTAATTGTTGTGGGTGGTGGTATCAATGGTGCTGGTATTGCTGCCGATGCAGCAGGCCGGGGGCTGGATGTCGGCTTATATGAGGCTGATGACTTCGCGTCTGCCACGTCGTCTGCCAGTTCTAAGTTGATCCATGGTGGTTTGCGCTATTTAGAGCACTATGAGTTTCGCTTGGTCGGGGAAGCCCTGGCTGAGCGCGAAGTACTATTACGTAAAGTCCCGCATATCGCTCGCCCAATGCGTTTCCGTTTGCCACACCGTCCTCATCTTCGCCCGGCCTGGATGATCCGTGCTGGCCTGTTTCTTTATGATCACCTCGGCAAACGTACGACCTTGCCTGGCAGTCACGGCTTGAGGTTTGGTCAGGACTCGGTCTTAA
Source organism: Photobacterium sp. (assembly GCF_033720175.1). Classification (GTDB taxonomy): domain Bacteria; phylum Pseudomonadota; class Gammaproteobacteria; order Enterobacterales; family Vibrionaceae; genus Photobacterium. The sequence goes on along the minus strand of NZ_JAWWDA010000007.1, from coordinate 172,538 downwards.
TACCGGCCATCACCAAAGGCTTTGAATATTCAGACTGCTGGGTTGATGATGCGCGGTTAGTGGTACTGAACGCGATGGAAGTCGCGGAGAAAGGCGGGGAAGTGCGTAACCGCTGTAAAGTTGAAAAAGCGGTACGTGAAGGCGACTTATGGATAGTGACCGTGCGCGATGTGCTGACCAACCAGACTTTTGTTCGTAAAGCACACGCTCTGGTGAATGCGGCGGGTCCTTGGGTGAAAGCTTTCTTTGACCAGAGCCTGGAAGAAAATTCTCCGCGCAATATCCGTTTGATTAAAGGCTCGCATATCGTCGTACCGCGTGTCCATGATGAACCTCAGGCTTATATTCTGCAGAACGAAGATAACCGTATTGTCTTTGTGATCCCGTATCTGGATCGGTTCTCGATCATTGGTACCACTGATGTGGAATATCAGGGCGATCCGCGTCAGGTTGCGATTGATGACAGCGAAATCGACTATTTACTGAAGGTCTATAACGCACATTTCGTGAAGCGATTAAACCGAGATGATGTGGTGTGGACCTACAGCGGTGTGCGTCCGTTGTGCGATGATGAATCCGACTCGCCGCAAGCGATTACCCGTGACTACACGCTGGAATTAGATCAGGAAGGGGGCAATGCGCCATTACTGTCAATCTTCGGCGGCAAGCTGACGACATATCGTAAGTTGGCTGAAGCGGCAATGACCAAACTGACCCCGTTCTTCCCGCAAATAGGGCAAGCCTGGACTGAAAATGCCTATTTGCCGGGGGGCGAAGCAGCTTTTGATGGTCAGCAGCTGGCCCGTCAGCTGGAGCAGCAATATCCATGGCTAACGTCATTCACCCGCGAGCGGATGGCAACTAACTACGGTACCCGCGTATCAGTATTACTGGAAGGAGTGAGCTGCGAAGCGGAGATGGGACAGCACTTCGGGGAAGGCTTATATGCCAAAGAGCTTGATTACATGATTGAGCATGAATTTGTATTATCTGAAATCGATGCGTTATGGCGCCGGAGCAAACTTGGCCTGTATCTCAATGAAGGGCAGGTAGGTGCGGTGACACAATATATTGCGGAGAAAGTCCGGGATTGCAGGGCAAAGGGTAGAATTCGGCCTGAAGCGGCGGCCTAGCTATTGCGGGGATAGTCTCGCAGCGATGGCCATGTATTTCCATCATAACAAAAAGCGCTCATCGAGCGCTTTTTGTGCCTTTACGGTATATTGAAGACCGACAATGCTACTGGTAGAGGTATTTTGTAAACAGTAATTCGGTCAGGAGCTTCTGGTTCGTCTCGCGGATCAACAGTTCATTGACCTTGCTCAGGCACAGCTGGCGGATCTCTTCGCGTCCAGCCAAAGATTTCACTTTTACTTCAGGCTGCTGGCCGATAATGTTAATGATGGCATCGCGGATCAGGGGGGAATGGTGCTCCACTTTGGTGATGAGATCCGGATCTGACACCATCAAATCAATTTGTAGGCGCAGGTAACCGAGCCTCTTGCCCTGAGTCACGTAGTTGGTCGTGATGTCAGGTGATAACGTGTAATAGCTGTATTGTGGCATTAGTGGCGCCGCATCTTCCGCCGCCGCATGATGAGAAGCCAGGGGGCCGGCAAGCAGCAGGGTTAAGCCAAAGACTTTTGATTTCATCATTACACTCATAGGGTTATCTTAATTTTACGCAATGAATTACTATCTTTCGACCGGAACGATATTCGTATCCGTTACAGCTTGCTACAATAGTGTTTCTTTATGGTAATAAATTAACCGCATTCTACCAAGTTCTTTTCATGTTCGGCTGGTAGAATTTGTATTGGAAAGATGTCGAAATTCAAACAGTTGTATAACCCTTTATTGGATAGCGCCTGTTGGCAACCGCCAGAGGCTGTGGCACTCGAGGGGACAGAGTTTGGGCGTTGGCTGCTTGAACCTGATTCATTATCACGTCGTTTTGAACGGCATTGTGACACATTTACGGTTTCTCTGCTCGAGCTGCAGAAAATAGATAAATCTTTGTTATCAGAAGATGAGCGAGCCCTGCTCGGGGATACCGGGTGCCTGATGCGCAAGGTGCTATTGCGCGGCGATGGCCAGCCGTGGGTGTTTGCCCGTACCTTAATCCCGTTATCAACCCTGACAGGGCAGGAACGTGATTTAGAACAGTTAGGTGAGACGCCATTAGGATTCAGAGTTTTTACTGATCGCAGTGCGCGTCGTGATGCGCTTGTGGTAGCCAATGTTGGCACAGAGGATAAGCCTTTGTGGGCACGGCGTTCGCGCTTATGGATAAATGATAAACCTTTGCTGGTGGCCGAATTATTTCTGATGCAGGCACCGGTATACTCAAAGGAGAGCCAATGTTAGCGATGACCAAGGCGAGAGCATTTTGGCAGCTTGCACGATTTGATCGCCCGATCGGGAGTTTGTTGCTGCTTTGGCCAACACTCTGGGCCTTGTTTCTGGCTGCCGATGGATTACCGGATCTGCCGGTGCTGGTAGTCTTTGTGCTCGGGGTGGTTTTTATGCGTGCCGCAGGCTGCGTGATCAATGATTTTGCCGACCGCCATTTTGATGGTCATGTAAAGCGTACGGTCAACCGGCCGATGCCGTCGGGCAAAGTGTCAGAGCGTGAGGCATTAAGCCTGTTTGGTCTGCTGGTATTAGTGTCGTTCCTGTTAGTGCTGACCATGAATACCCTGACTATTATGCTGTCGGTGGTCGGACTATTGCTGGCGGCGGCTTATCCGTTTATGAAGCGATATACCCACCTGCCACAACTTATCCTGGGGATGGCTTTTGGCTGGTCGATCCCTATGGCTTATGCCGCGCAAGCCGGTGAATTACCTGCTGCAGCGTGGTTGCTGTTCATTGCCAATATTCTCTGGACCATAGCTTACGATACGCAATATGCGATGGTTGATCGTGATGACGATATCCATGTCGGGATCAAATCGACCGCTATATTGTTCGGACGTTTTGACAAAATCATCATTGGCTTATTACAGCTAAGCACCTTGGTGGTGCTGATTGCTATTGGTCAGATGCTGGCGTTGAATCAGACTTATTATTGGTGCCTGCTGGCTGCCGCTGCGCTGTTTGTTTACCAGCAGATGCTGATCCGCAGTCGTGAGAGAGAGTTATGCTTCAAAGCGTTCTTGAACAACAATTACGTGGGTATGCTGATTTGCGGCGGTATGGGGATCAGCGTATACCTCGGCTGATCGCCAATTTACGTAGTGAAGAAGCGCCTTATGGCGCTTTTTTTGTGTCAGGGGTATTGGCACAAAGGCCAGTCAAAAGCTTATATAGTTGTACACCTTATAGAGCTTTGGGTTACCGGTGGTTTAAAAGCTTATATAGCTGTACACCTTATAGAGCTTCGGGGTACCGGTAAGTCCAAAGCTAAAAACAACGGCTATTGGGGCAACAAAAAAGCTGGCACTGAGCCAGCTTTGAAGGGGGGGGGGCCGAATCGAGTTGCTCGATTCGAGATACCCGTCAGACGTTATTTACTGGCTTATCATCCCGGTTCATAACGGCCTGGATTGTGAGCTTCACCTCCGGCGAGACCAGTGCCGCTAACTGATCGGCAAGGTTTTCCACGGGGCGCGATACCGCATGGCACTCGTCGTTGAGGTAACCTTCACGGCGCAGGGTCTTCACCAGAATAGCAAATACCCCTTTGTCAAAAAACTCGGGAGCATTGATGCCGTGCAATCGGCTCAGACGCTGGGCCATCATCTGGCTTTGCTGTTCCAGTTCGCTCTTCATCATCTGCGGCTCGGCACATAGCAGGGTCAGGGTAATGCTATAGCGCTGCAGCGTCTCGGTGATCGTACGGGCTAACAGTTGCAGTGGTCCGATACGGGCACTATTGAGTGAAATCGTCAGGCCATCACTTAATAGCAGACGCTGGCGAACCAGCTCCTGGATCAGCGAATCAATCACCTCGTTGAGTTCCTCTGTTTCATAGCGCAGGAACAATTCCGCTTTGAGGAACGGGTACAGTCGTCCAACCTGCTGACGGATTTCATCAACCGTCAGACTTTGATACTGGATCACGATATGGGCAATCAGTGACGGCAGCGCAAACAGGTGAATGATGTTATTGCGGTAATAGGTCATCAATATTGATTGCTGACGGTTGAGCGAGACGACATCTCCCAGACTGTCACGCTCAACAATGAATTTATCCATCGCGATAGCATGCTCGACCAGTTCTTTGGCATCGTTATCGGGAACGGTGCTCTGGCTGGAATACGGCGTATTGCGCAGAATTTGCAAATAACTGTCGATCTGCTGTTCCAACTCTTCACGACTGAGTGCGCGTTGGCGCGATGACAACAGTGCCAGTGCACACAGGGTCAGGGCATTGGTTGCTGCGGCATCGTTGATATGGGTCATCATCTTTGTTGCCAGCTGATTGACCACAGGGTTCATCCAGGCTGGTTTTTGCGGCTCGATCGGGTCAATGTCTTTGTGCCATTCAGGGACGAAATCATTGAGATACTGGTTAAGCGGGATAGGCTCACCAAAGTTTACATAGCCCTGGCCCAGATTACGCAGCTTACGCAAGGTGCGCAGAACCTGACCGATATTTTCTTTTTCTTTGCGTTTACCACGCAGCTCATTGGCGTAGGTTGCCACTTCCATCACATGTTCGTAACCGATATAGACCGGCACTAAGGTGACCGGACGGTTCAGACCGCGCAGCATGGCCTGAATCGTCATTGACAGCATGCCGGTTTTAGCAGGCAGCAATCGACCGGTACGGGAACGGCCGCCTTCACTGAAATACTCGACCGAGTAACCTTTGGCAAAAAGTTCAGCCAGATACTCGCGGAACACCGTGGAATAGAGGCGATTACCTTTAAAGCTGCGGCGAATAAAGAATGCACCACCACGGCGGAAAATAGGACCCGCCGGGAAGAAGTTCAGGTTAATGCCTGCCGCAATGTGCGGAGGAACCAACCCCTCCTCATACAAAACGTAAGACAACAACAGATAATCCATATGGCTGCGGTGACAAGGAACATAGACGATCTCATGGCCGTCTTGTGCCAGTTTACGCACCCGCTGGGCATTGTTAACGTTAAGCCCCTGATACAGTCTGTTCCATAGCCAGCCAAGGAAACGTTCGCCTTTTTTGATCAGGGAATAAGAAAAGTCGGCCGCAATCTCTTCCATCATGTCGATGGCTTCTTTGCGTACCTTTTCAATCGGCACATCCCGGCTCTGGGCTTCTTCTCTGACGACCTTGTCGATGGCTTTTGAGGCCAGCAAGCGCTTAAACAGTGCCTGGCGATCAGGCAGTCGGGGGCCTGAAGCTGCAATTTTCTGACGCGAGAAATGAATTTTAGCCACCCGCGCCAGTTTATGGGCAATGGCGTCATCGGTACCGTGGTTGTCAGCCATGTAACGCAGTGATACCGGCGTACTCAGGCGTACCAGGCAATCGCGGCCGTGGCCGAGAATAGCCGCTAATTTTTCCGGCCCGTTAAGCGGATGGAGGATCGGACCACGATTACTTTCTTTACCGGGTTTACGCCCCCATAAAATAGATGCCGGCACCAGTTGGATATTCAGCTCTGAATCCTGTTTGTGCTGTTCCAGCAACTCGATAAACAGATCGATATATTCTTGCGGTAACTCGCCTTTGGTGCCAAAAATACTGGGTCCGTTGGCGACATACGCATGGCGGGGAAACTGGCGATTGCCAATGACCAGCGGAGATAGCGGATCCGGTAATCCCAGTTCCTGGGTGCTGCTGCGCAGAGTCATCAGATCGGTGTTAGACCGAAATGGTAAGATATAGATAATTGGTTGCTCTAAATCCAACTCCAGATCTTTGACCGGATCAGAAGGAATTGAATTGGTTTTAACCAGCAGGGAAAGCGGCAAATTCAGTAATTTTTGATAGATTTTCTGCCAACTGGACATGTCTTTTACTAGCCTCGAATTCTTAATGCGTGGCTAGGATAGCAGAAAATAGTGGCGCTCATGCAGCGAAAATGCAAGATATCATCGCAAAGTTATCAATTTGAATGATGTTTCCGGTGAATTTTTTCTTCCGTTAATCAACTCATCCCGGGCGGGGGCATGACGAGGTGAGCAAGGGGGGAGATCCCAAGTGCGCCTGCAGCTAGGGGCCGGACAATGATTGATGCTTCTTCGGCAAATTGTTCTTTTCGTAAACAATTGCCTTTTCAAGCCCATAAACACTGGATATACTCACAGTGAACTGTATAAACAAACAGGTAAGCCATGAAGCCGTTAACGCCGCGCCAACAAGAAGTCTTTGATTTAATCAAAGCAAAAATTGAAGATAGTGGGATGCCGCCAACACGTGCTGAAATTGCTCGTGAACTTGGCTTTCGTTCTGCTAATGCTGCTGAAGAGCATTTAAAAGCCTTAGCCCGTAAAGAAGTGATTGAAATCATTCCGGGCGCTTCCCGGGGGATTCGGGTCCTGGTCAACAGTGATGAGCCACAAGAGCAAGGATTGCCTTTGATTGGCCGTGTTGCCGCCGGTGAGCCGATCCTGGCTCAGGAGCATGTTGAAACCCATTACAATGTCGACCCGGCCTTGTTCAAACCTCGCGCCGACTTTCTGTTGCGGGTCAATGGAATGAGCATGAAAGACATCGGTATTATGGATGGTGATTTACTGGCCGTGCATAAAACCCAGGACGTCCGTAACGGTCAGGTGGTGGTTGCCCGTGTTGACGATGATGTCACCGTAAAACGGCTGGATAAGCAAGGGGCTCAGGTATTGTTGCACGCCGAGAATAAAGAGTTCGAGCCGATTGTTGTCGATCTCGAGCACCAGCAGCTAACGATCGAAGGCATTGCCGTCGGTGTTATACGTAACGCCGACTGGATGTAGTTGGTACTGAATATAGTTGGTACTGAATATAGTTCGTTGCGATACCTGCGGTAAAAGAGCGCGTCTAACCTCGAGGACGGTTGCCGTCTGACGTAGAATGTCTTGCAAATCTTAATGATAGTCATTACCATCTCCTGTGGTTCATATGGAGTTGCTAATGACTAATCCTTCCCGCTACAACATTCCCTCCGCCTTACTGCAGCCACTTTGGCTTCGGAGTAGGGAAAGTTTAGCTGATAACGGCCTTATCTATGATCCCGTTGCTGCTTCAGCCTGTAGCCGGTGCCAGCTGGTACCTGACTGCTTAAGCGGTAATGTTACCGAGCGTCAGTTATTATATTCCACACTGACCCTGCAATGTGACAAACAGGTGCTGACATTTCTCCGGCGTCATCCCAACGGTTTTATTATTAATGTTGGTGCCGGACTCGATACCCGTTTTTACCGGTTAGATAATGGTCGTTGCCGTTGGTTTGAACTGGATACGGATGAAAATTTGTTATGGCGCGAACGATTGTTTCACCGAAGCGAGCGTTACACCATGCGTAGCGGTTCGGTAACGGAGCTGTCCTGGCTCAAGTCATTGCCAATGACCAATAACGCCCCGGTATTATTACTGTGTGATCACGCTTTACTGGCATGCAATAGCGAGGAGCTGGCGCAGTTTGTTCAAGGTATCGGTTACCATTTTAGTAAAATAGAAGCCTGTTTTGTTATTGCAGGTGATCGCTGTGGAACGGTGTTAGCGAACAAGATGGGCGCTGAGCAATATAGCCACGGCTTCAAAGATCCGACTCGGCAAGTGCTTAACTGGTTACCCTGGGCTGAATTGGTGAGCTGCTACAGTCCGCTGGATAGCCATTGTCCCCGCTGGCGTTCGTGGCAGCGTTGGATCGCAAAAATGCCCAAATTTAAATACCGCATTACACCCGTACTGATCCATATTCGTCTGTAGATCTCCCTCGCTCCATTTATTTTTCTCTGTTTTTCCATTGGTTAGCACCAGCATATCTCTGTTACCCCTTTTTATTATTTGCCGGCAATTCTTTGCTCATTTCTCTGATCTTGTCCTAAGTTGAATGTAAATAAAGTGTTAAATGTCACTCGGTGTACTGCTGCACGTATTTGTTCATGGTGCTTTTGGGATGAATGTTATTTACCAGTTATTGATGAATGTCAGGATGACAGAGGGAGGGGCAGGGGGATGATTCGCCAACTGATCAGCGCAATGATGGCAGGAGTCTGGGCACTACCCGCGGCTGCCGAAACAGAAAGTATGCGATTGAACATGACGCAAGGGGTAACTCAGGTTAGCCAGCGGGTGTTTGATTTGCATATGACTATTTTTTACATCTGCGTCGTGATTGGGATTGTGGTTTTTGGTGCGATGTTCTGGGCCATTCTTCATCATCGTAAATCACGCGGTGCGGTTGCGGCTTCGTTCCACGAAAGCACTAAGGTCGAGATCATCTGGACCATCATTCCTTTCGTCATTCTGATCATGATGGCTGTGCCGGCAACGAAGACCTTGCTCGCCATGGAAGATATCTCCCAATCTGATCTCACCGTTCAAATAACCGGTTCTCAATGGAAGTGGCATTACCGCTATTTCAACGAAGATGTTGATTTTTATTCTCTTCTCGCCACATCTCCGGCGCAAATCGATAATACCCGAGAGAAACGCGAAAATTATTTGCTGGAAGTGGATCGTCCGCTCGTGTTGCCGGTTGGCCAGAAGGTGCGCTTCCTGATCACCTCGCAAGATGTGATCCATTCTTGGTGGGTCCCGGATTTTGCCGTTAAGAAAGATGCCAACCCCGGCTTTATCAACGAAGCCTGGACCCGGATTGATAAGCCGGGTATTTATCGTGGCCAATGTGCAGAGTTGTGCGGTAAAGACCATGGCTTTATGCCGATTGTGGTGATTGCAAAACCTCTGGCTGAGTATCAAGAGTGGCTGCAGATGACTAAGGTGGCTCAGCAGCAGGCCCGTGAAGAAGAGCAGCGTTTGCTGGCGATGGAAATGTCGATGGATGAGCTGATGGGGTTGGGTGAAAAAACCTATCTCGCGCGTTGTGCCATGTGCCATCAGCCCAATGGCCAGGGTATTCCCGGTGCCTTCCCTGCATTGGCAGGAGTGGGGGTGGCGGCCGATCCAGGCGGGCAATTAGAACATATCAGTGTGGTGGTCCATGGCCGTGCCGGTACCGCGATGCAGGCTTTTGGTCCGCAATTAAGTCTGAAGGAGCTGGCTGCGGTGATCACATACGAGCGTAATGCCTGGGGTAATAATACGGGCGATACGGTACAGGCAGCAGAAGTGCAGGCCGTGCTTAACGGTGAAGATTTATAAGGGGCGATGATCGATGACGGATATGTTACGCGAGCAGACGGAAGGTGAAGAGACGGAAACGGATCACACCCACGCCCCTCACCAGACCGGTCTTAAGCGCTGGCTGTTTACCACCAACCACAAAGATATTGGTTCACTTTACCTGATGTTCAGCTTTGCCATGTTCCTGACTGGCGGGGTGATGGCGATGGTGATAAGGGCCGAGTTATTCCAGCCGGGCCTGCAGCTGATTGAGCCTAACTTCTTTAACCAGATGACCACTATGCATGGCCTGATCATGGTATTCGGGGCGGTAATGCCGGCTTTTACCGGGCTGGCAAACTGGATGATCCCGCTGATGATTGGCGCGCCGGATATGGCCCTGCCACGGATGAATAACTGGAGCTTCTGGATCCTGCCCTTTGCCTTTGCGATGTTACTGTCGTCGCTGTTTCTTGAAGGGGGCGGGCCCAACTTCGGCTGGACCTTCTATGCCCCGCTGTCGACGACATTCAGTCCGCAAAGTACCGGGCTGTTTGTGTTCTCTATCCATATTATGGGGATCAGCTCGATCATGGGGGCAATCAATGTGATTGTCACTATTATCAATTTGCGGGCACCGGGCATGACCTACATGAAAATGCCGCTGTTTGTCTGGACCTGGCTGATCACCGCGTTTCTGCTGATTGCGGTGATGCCGGTACTGGCCGGTGCGGTGACCATGGTACTGACCGATAAGTTCTTCGGAACCAGTTTTTTTGATGCTGCGGGCGGGGGCGATCCGGTAATGTTCCAGCATATCTTCTGGTTTTTCGGTCACCCGGAAGTCTACATCATGATTTTACCGAGCTTCGGCATCATTTCGGCGATTGTACCGGCCTTTTCCCGTAAGAAACTCTTTGGTTACAGTTCGATGGTGTATGCCACTGCCTCGATTGCCGGGCTGAGCTTCCTGGTCTGGGCGCACCATATGTTTACCACCGGTATGCCCGTCGCTGCCGAGTTGTTCTTTATGTACTGCACCATGCTGATCTCGGTACCGACCGGGGTCAAGGTCTTCAACTGGGTCGCCACGATGTGGCGCGGCTCGCTGACCTTTGAAATCCCGATGATGTTTGCCATTGCTTTTATCGTGCTGTTTACCATCGGGGGCTTTTCCGGCCTGATGCTGGCCATTACACCGGTCGATTTCCAGTACCACGATACGTATTTTGTGGTGGCCCACTTCCACTATGTGCTGGTATCGGGCGCCATCTTCTCGATCATGGCGGCGGCCTATTACTGGTTGCCGAAGTGGACCGGCCATATGTTCGATGAACGGCTGGCGAAGTGGCATTTCTGGTGCTCGGTGGTGTCGGTCAATATTCTGTTCTTTCCGATGCACTTCCTCGGGCTGGCGGGGATGCCGCGCCGTATTCCTGATTACGCATTGCAGTTTGCCGATGTGAATGCGGTGGTCAGTATCGGCGGCTTTATGTTTGGCTTGTCGCAGCTGATCTTTTTATGGGTGGTGATCAAATGCGTCAGGGGCGGAGAGCCCGCCGCAGCCAAGCCTTGGGAAGGCGCCGAAGGACTCGAGTGGACGGTGGATTCCCCTGCGCCGCACCATACTTTTTCGACCCCGCCCAAAATCGATTAAGTGAAGGAACGTGAGATGAGCCAGCACCGAGAGCAGAAGACCCCTCCGGGCCATGACAGGCCATCAGGCCATCGCGCAAAACAGCGCTCGCTGTGGTCTCTGGTGCTAATGGCGGTGGCGATGTTTGGTTTTGCCTTTGCCCTGGTGCCGCTGTATGACGTGTTTTGCGAAATTACCGGGATCAACGGCAAAACGGCAAATACGCCAACAAGCCAAAGCCGGGAAGTTGATCGCGGGCGGGAAGTCACGGTGGAATTTGTCGCTTATATCAATCCGGGGATGGATTGGATATTCGAGCCGCAAGTTACCCGGGTGGTGGTGAACCCGGGTCAGGTTCAGACGATTAAGTATGCGGCCCGTAATCTGACGGCAAGCCCTTCCGTCGGTCAGGCCGTCCCCTCGGTCTCGCCCGGACCGGCAGCCCGCTATTTCAATAAGATTGAGTGTTTTTGCTTTAATCACCAGCCACTGGCGGCGGGGGGATCGGCTGAGCTGCCCTTGGTTTTTTTTATCGACCCGGAACTGCCGGAAGAGATAAATACCCTGACCCTGGCTTACACGCTGTATAACGCCCAGCCGGCGAGCACGGCACCAACGCAATGAGGTTGAAGATGTCGAATCCATACACAGAGCACGATCCATCCATCCATCAGCCCCATGAGCAATATTATGTGCCGGCAGCGAGTATCTGGCCAATCATCGGGGCGGTGGCGCTGTTTCTTATCGCCCTTGGCGCGGGGGCAACGGTTGGAGGTCTGTTTGGTGGCCAGGGGCCATGGATCCTGCTGGCCGGGGTGGGTGTACTGTTGTTTATGCTAACGGGCTGGTTCCGTGATGTGATCCGGGAGTCGATGGGCGGGCTGTACAGTGCCCAGATGGATCGCTCGTTTCGCCAGGGCATGAGCTGGTTTATTTTTTCGGAAGTGATGTTCTTTGCCGCTTTTTTTGGTGCGTTGTTCTATGCCCGGATGATTGCCGTTCCCTGGCTTGGCGGGGCCGGTAATAATGCGATGACCAACGCGGTATTGTGGCCGGAGTTTATCGCTCAGTGGCCGTTGCTGACCACCCCGGGCGGCACACAAACCCAGGCTATGGGGCCATTCGGGCTGCCGTTGTACAATACCCTGATCCTGCTTACTTCCTCTGTCACCGTCCACATCGCGCATACTGCCCTGGAGCAAGATAAACGCCCCCGCGTCACCTTGTTCTTATTGCTAACGGTCTTGTTAGGCGGCTTATTTGTTTACCTGCAGGGGGTCGAGTATGTCCATGCCTACCATGAAATGGGGCTGACCCTCGATGCCGGGATCTACGGCAATACTTTCTTTCTGCTGACTGGTTTCCACGGCATGCACGTGACTTTGGGCACCATTATTTTATTCATTGTCTGGTGCCGGATAGTGAAAGGCCATTTTTCAGCACAGCAGCATTTTGCTTTTCAGGCCGGTGCCTGGTACTGGCACTTTGTCGACGTGGTGTGGCTGTGCCTGTTTGTGTTTGTTTACATTCTTTAGGGGCGAGGCGGCGAGATTCTAGGTTTTAGGTACTAGCTTCTCGACGCTGAACTCAATATGGCCTGGGGTTTGGCTCGATAGCGCCGGTGGCCACTGCAACCAGCAGAATGGCAAATACGATCACGGAGAACACGATTCGGCGGCCTAGGTAATGCGAGGCAGGTTTTTCAGCCGGGTTGCTTTTGAGCATCAAAGACAAGGCCCGGAACAGATTAAGCACAATGAAGATCAGCAGGCAGACGATGATGGCTTTGATGAGCATGGCGTCTCCGGAACATAAGGATAAGTATGCGAAGGATCGGATTCATACTTTTTACTGTGGCGGTAATGCTGGTATTGGTCAAGTTAGGCCTGTGGCAAATGTCTCGCGGCGAGGAAAAAGAAGCGCTAAATACCGTGCTGGAGCGTCGCAGCGAACAGGTTTATTACAGTTTGGCCAGCTTGCCGGATGATCCGCTGTGGTATGGCTTAACCCTCCCTGGCCGGTTCGATCACAGCAAAGCCGTCCTGCTTGATAATCAGTTATACCGCGGTCAGCCCGGTTACCACCTGCTGTATCCATTTGCCGTTGATGATGGCTGGCTGCTGGTGAATCTGGGCTGGATTGCGGCACCCGTTTACCGTGAACAAGTGCCTGTCTTGCCTGAGCATCACGGTGAGTTACAGATTTCCGGTGTCATTGCTCCGCCTTCACAGCTCATTGAACTGGCGGCAGAGCCGTTAGGGGAAAGCTGGCCGCTGCGGGTACAGAATATTCATCTTGATCAACTCTCACAGCAGATGGAGCTGCCGTTGCAACCGTGGATATTGCAGATCGATCCCGACCATGCGGTGGCATTACAACAAACCTGGATACCGGTCGTGATGGGACCGCAAAAGCACTATGCCTATGCTCTGCAGTGGTTTCTGCTGGCCGTTGCGGTCTCCGGGCTGGCGTTCTGGTGGCTAAAAAGGAGCCGTGTATGAAGAAACATGGAATGTTATTGCTGCTACTCGGGGTCTTCCTGCTGCCCTTGCTACTGGCCAAAATAGTCCTGGATCTTAACTGGTACCAAGGGGGCGTGACCAATCGCGGTCAGCTGCTGGCTTTCCCGCTGGCATCAGACTGGCTGACGGAACCCGGTAAATGGCAGCTGGTCTATTTGTTGCCACCATCGTGTGATGAGCCATGTCAGGGGGCACTGTTTAATTTGCGCCAGGTGCCGCAGGCCATCGGTGCGGATCAGCAGCGCGTCAGCAGTGTAGTACTGGTGGTTGATCTGCCAGCCTCATTCGCCTCGGATAACGCGGTTCAATCTCAGGCTGCGTTCCAAAAGCCGGCGGTTATTATACCCAGTCCAACAGACATGCAGACGCTCACCGCGGGGTTGCAGCTGATGCGGGTACCTGATCATGTGGTGGCTCAGATCGAGACGCTGAAATATGGCACTGCAGCGATTTACCTTGCCGATCCCCTCGGGAACGTGATGATGGCCTACCCGTTAGCGCAAGGCAAAACGGCTATTCTGGCGCAGGGAAAAGATCTGCTGCGCGATTTGAAACGGCTGCTGAAAGTCTCAAGGATAGGTTAAGCCCATGCCATTATTCAGCTTCAAGCATCTTATCTACCTGACCTTTGTCTTGTCTTTGTGCGTTATCGCCTTGGGCGCGTATACCCGCTTAACGGAAGCCGGGCTGGGTTGTCCTGACTGGCCCGGCTGTTATGGTTTTCTTTCGGTACCGCAAGGCAGCGAGCAGCAACTGCTGGCTCAGCAGGCCTTTCCTGATGCGCCCGTTGAGGTGAGCAAGGCCTGGAATGAAATGGTTCATCGCTATTTTGCCGGCAGTTTAGGCCTGCTGATCCTGGTGATCAATATCATCGCCTGGCGACGTCCCGAGACGCCAAAACGGTTGCCTGCCTTGCTGCTGGTTACCGTCATTTTTCAGGCTTTGCTCGGAATGTGGACGGTCACTCTGGTACTGATGCCAGTCGTGGTGATGGGACACCTGCTTGGCGGCTTTACCACCGCGTCTTTACTGCTGCTACTGGCGTTAAGAATCCGTCAGCGTGAGATCCAGCCCTCTTTACCGACAGCGTCTTCATCAGGCCACTCATTTTCGCCACCACAGTCGTTATCATCGTTACAAGTTATGGCGCTGGCGGCGTTGCTGGTGGTCGCAGGGCAGATCGCCCTGGGCGGCTGGACAGCGGCAAACTATGCCGCCGTCGCCTGTACCCAATTGCCGATTTGTGAGGTGGACTGGCAGCGGCACTTTGATCTGAGCGCCTTTGATCTGATCCAGCCTGAGCATGACAGTTATCAATATGGGATTCTGCATTACCACCAGCGCGTCTCGATCCATGTCGCTCACCGGATCGGTGCGATGGTGACGACCATCGTTCTGGTGCTGTTGATGTGGCGTTTATGGCGGCAATCAGTACCGCGTCGGTACAGTTTGGGGATCGGCGCTGTTCTTGCCCTGCAGCTTTGTCTGGGGATCACCAATGTGGTGGCGAGCCTGCCGCTGCTGGTTGCCGTCGGACATAATCTGGTCGGGGTGATCCTGTTACAGATCCTGGTCGCGACTAATTATTATCTTTACTGCTGGCGCGATGTTCAGCGGTACACCGACAAATTGGCACCGGAGGGCAGAAGTCATGGCTAAATCTCAGCTGTTAGGAAGTGGCGCGAGTACTGCTGCCAGCAAAACCACCGTTCAATCCAGCACGGCCCCCCTGCAAAGGGGGAAACCGGCGTTATGGCGTGACTATCTCACCATGACCAAACCGAAAGTGGTGGCAATGCTACTGCTTACTGCCCTGGTCGGCATGTGCCTGGCGGTGCCGGGGATCCCTCCCGCCAAAGTCGTTGTGCTCGGGCTGATGGGGATCGGTTTTCAGTCAGCGGCGGCGGCGGTGTTTAACCATGTACTGGATCGCCGTTTAGATGCTCAGATGGCGCGGACTTATCACCGCCCGTTGGCCAAAGGCCGGGTAGCGACGTATAAAGCGGTGTTATTTGCTTCCGGCTTAATGGTGCTGGGGTTTGCTCTGCTGCTGGCACTAAACGCTCTGACGGCCTGGCTCACCATGGCCAGTCTGGTGGGGTATGCGCTGGTTTATACCGTGTGGCTAAAACATGCCACGCCGCAGAATATCGTGATTGGCGGCTTGGCAGGGGCAGCGCCACCGTTGCTGGGCTGGACGGCGGTGACCGGGCAGCTTGATCCGCACGCCCTGTTACTGGTGATGCTGGTCTTTACCTGGACCCCGCCGCATTTCTGGGCGCTGGCTATCCATCGCAAAGAGGATTACGCCAAAGCAGGTATTCCGATGCTGCCGGTGACGCACGGCATTGAATTTACCAAAACGATGGTGCTGCTCTATACCGTGATCCTGTTTGTGGTTGGCTTGCTGCCCTGGCTGACAGGCATGAGCGGAGGCTTATATCTGATTGGCAGCAGCCTGTTGAATGCCGGTTTTATTGGTTATGCGGTGAAGCTGAAATTTGCCGATACGGTCGGTCACGCCTGGGCCACCTTCAAGTATTCAATCTGGCATCTCTTAGCGCTGTTTGTGGTGCTGCTGGCGGATCACTGGCTAACGGCATTGCTGTAATGGCATTAGATTTATTCCTCTAATCACTGCCGGTGGCTTTTGTCACCGGCAGCAAGTCGCTACACTGTGGTGTCATATTAATTTTCTGATCTCGGTTGAAATCGGTCGTCATCAGGCTGGGGTTTGCAGTGCTAGCAGCGTTAAAGAATGTCTCATTACATCGTCAGGTTTTTGCGCTGGCGATCCCTATGGTGTTATCCAATATTACCGTGCCGCTTCTGGGGCTGGTTGATGCGTCGGTGATCGGCCACCTGGATCAGTCCTGGTATCTGGGCGGGGTGGCCGTGGGGGGCACGATGATTAACATGACCTTCTGGCTGCTCGGTTTTTTACGGATGGCCACGACCGGATTATGTGCTCAGGCCTATGGCGCCAGTGATAAGGATGCGCAAGCCGGGGTGTTCGTTCAGGGCATTGCTATGGCCTGGTTGCTGGCATTGGTGCTGATTGTGTTCCATCAGCCGGTTGCCTCGCTGGTGTTTCACCTCAGCAGTGCCAGTGAAGAGGTGAAGTTTTACGCTGAGCAGTACTTCTCTATTCGTATCTGGGGCGCGCCGGCCGCACTCGCTAACTTTGTCATCATGGGCTGGCTGCTGGGAACGCAGAATGCCCGCTCCCCGATGTGGCTGCTGATCGCCACCAACCTGGTGAATATTGTCCTCGATGTCTTGTTTGTACTCGGATTTGGCTGGAAGGTGCAAGGCGCTGCGGCGGCTTCGGTTATGGCTGACTATAGCGGGTTGTTGCTCGGGCTGTGGTTTGTCTCCCGGCATTGGCTGGCGCAGATGTTGCCCTCGCTCAGAGATAAAATCAGCAGTGTGCGCCATGGTATGGGACGGCTGATGAAACTGAATCGGGATATTTTTCTGCGCAGTTTGTGTTTGCAGCTGACATTTGTCTTTATGACGTTTCAGGGAGCCACGCTGGGTGACAATGTGGTGGCGGCCAATGCGGTACTGATGAGCTTTCTGATGCTGGTGTCGTATGCGATGGACGGTTTTGCTTACGCCATGGAAGCCTTGGTGGGCAAAGCGATCGGGGCGAAAGACCGCAACGCTCTGGGACGATTCCTGATTGGTACCACGTTCTGGAGCCTGATCATCTCTCTTCTTCTGACGCTGGCTTTCACGGTGTTTGGCCGTGAAATTATCGGGGTAATTTCAGATCTTCCTGCGGTACAGCAAGAGGCGATGGAGTATTTACCGTGGCTGGCGGCCGTGCCGTTAGTGTCGATGTGGTGTTTCTTGCTGGACGGTATTTTCATCGGGGCCACCCGGGGCAAAGAAATGCGCAATAGCATGTTTGTTGCGGTATGTTGTTTCTTTGCTATCTGGTGGGGGTTGAGCGATTTTGGCAACCACGCCCTGTGGGCGGCGATGCTCGGTTTCATGGCGATGCGCGGAATTGGCCTGGCGGTCATATTTGCTTACCAATGGCAAAATAATATTTTCCTGGAGCCCGCCAGTGCAAACAATTAGTTAGAAGGATTCAACAGCTATTGATTCTTTCTACGACAAAAAGCGCTATCCATCCGCTTATCGAACTGTTTAAAATGCGCACAATGGTGGAGTGGGTAATTGAGATGAAACGAACGATATGTGTTTTTTTACTGACCGTGATGGCACTTGGCTGGGGGGCCAATGCAGTGGCTCACGGGCAAGTAAAAAATCTTAAAGTGACTGCGACAGCGTACAATTCGGTACGAGCCCAAACGAATACCAACCCCACCCGAGCGGCCTGGGGTGACACGTTAAAGCCCGGAATGAAAGCGATCGCCGTCTCCCGCGATTTGCTGGCAATGGGACTGACCCGAGGCGCGAAAGTGAAAATTTCAGGGCTGGCCGGGGAATACGTGGTGTTGGATAAAATGCACAAGCGCTGGTCACGCAAGATTGATATCTACATGGGCAAAGATATTCAGGCGGCCAGAAACTGGGGACGCCGTTCAGTGACGATTACCCTAATTGACTAGTGCAGATAAAATCGAATGATAAAAAAGCCGCATGATGCGGCTTTTTTGTGGGTAAAAACAGAGATATAAACGTCGAAGACCTTTTAGCTTCTGCTTCTAAGCACTTAATAATACGAATGCTCACCACGGGCGTGTTCGGTAATATCACGAACACCGGTAAGCTCACCGTCAAACTGAGCCAGCAGTTCTTTCTCAATCCCTTCTTTGAGGGTGACATCAACCATTGAGCAGCCATTACAACCACCGCCGAACTGCAGGATGGCTACCCCGTCTTCGGTGATTTCTGCCAAGGAGACGTTACCGCCGTGGCCGGCTAGCTGCGGGTTAACCTGAGTCTGGATAGCATAGTCAACACGTTCCATCAGGGTGGCATCGTCAGACACTTTACGTACTTTGGCGTTAGGTGCTTTCAACGTCAGCTGTGAACCCATTTTGTCAGTAACAAAATCAATTTCAGCATCATCCAGGAAAGGCAGACTTAGCTCATCAATATAAGCTGAGAACAGTTCGAGCTTAATTTCAGTATCGCTCGCTTCAATTGCTTCTGGCGGGCAATAAGAGACACCGCACTCTGCATTTTGAGTTCCGGGGTTAACCACGAAAACTCGGATATTGGTACCCTCAGGCTGCTGGGCAAGAAGCTTGCCGAAGTGCTGCTGAGCGCTTTCAGAAATAGTGATCATAGACACAACGTAATACCTGACTTATTTAGTAAGATTTAACCTATTCTACTCTTAGACGCAGTTTCTATCACCCCCTTATTCTTTGCAACAATGATTTCACCGCCGGTTTGGACGATTTTTGTGATCATTTCATCGTTGGCGTGTAGCAGATACAGTAGATATCAACCCGCTTAACCCCCTCGTTTTGCAGCAGGTGGGTGAGCTCTGTGACCGTGCTGCCGGTGGTCACCACATCATCGACAATGGCGATATGATCAGGCAACGGCTTTGCATTAAGTATAAAGGCTTGGTGCAGGTTTTTCTCGCGCTCCTTTTTCGTCAGCTGTTTCTGAACTTTAGTGTGGCGTATGCGGCAAAAGCCATCGGGCAGACATCGGCTATGGGTATTGTCGGCAATAGCCCGGGCTAAATCACTGCTCTGGTTGAAACCTCGGGAAAAGCGGCGCAAAGGGTGCAGCGGTACCGGCAAGAGAAGCGGTGCCGGCTGATCGATTTGCTGTGCTAGCAGCTGGCCTAAAGGTTGTGCCAGCCAGAATTTTTTGCCGAACTTCAGCTGGTGGATCAGCTGGCTCAACGGAAAACCATATTCGCCCAGTCGGTATAAGCGCTGCCATGGAGGCGGCGATGCGAGGCACTGGCCGCAATGGTTAGCGGGAGCAAGGGTCGTGGCACCGCAATGCGAGCAATAAGGCGGCTGGGGGAAACTGGCCAGGCAATGATGGCACCATACCCGTTCACCGGATGATAATGGCAGGTGGCACAGCTGACATTGCTGATTGATCCATTGAAAGATTGATCTTAGCGATGAAGGGGATAACATCCTTGCCATCCTATGTGTCATTACAGTCGAAGAAAGGAAGTGTAAATGACAACTACGCTACATTGGCAAACGGAAGGGCAAGGTTCGGATCTGGTTCTCATTCATGGCTGGGGAATGAACGGTGCCGTCTGGCAACAGGTTCTGCCGCTGCTGACGCCGCATTTTC
This sequence comes from Photobacterium sp., assembly GCF_033720175.1. Taxonomy (GTDB): domain Bacteria; phylum Pseudomonadota; class Gammaproteobacteria; order Enterobacterales; family Vibrionaceae; genus Photobacterium. The sequence goes on along the minus strand of NZ_JAWWDA010000007.1, from coordinate 152,926 downwards.
GGGTGCACTGGCTTGATTTACCGGGCTATGGCCACAGCCATGAGATGCAGGTCGATAGTATTGAAGAAATGGCACACCTATTGCTTAATAAATCACCAGTGTCGGCAACCTGGTTGGGGTGGTCACTGGGCGGTTTGGTAGCAACTCAGGCCGCCTTGTTAGCCCCGGAGCGGGTCTCGCGTTTAATTACGGTCGCGAGTTCCCCGAGGTTTGCGGCAGAGAACAGATGGCGAGGGATCAAGCCTCAGGTATTGGATGATTTTCGGCAGCAGTTAGGAAAAGACTTTCGGTTAACGGTAGAGCGTTTCATGGCGCTGCAGGCCATGGGGAGTCCAACGGCCAGGCAGGATATTAAGCTGCTTAAACAAGCGGTGCTGTCACGTCCGCAGCCGAATCCGGAAGCCTTATCGGTTGGTCTTCGGCTGCTGGCTGAAGTCGATTTACGGGAACAGGTCGAGCAGATCTCCCAGCCCTGGCTACGGCTGTACGGGCGGTTAGACAGCTTGGTGCCGGTCAAAATTGCGACGGAATTAGATCGACTGGCACCGCGGTCAGAGCGGCAAGTCTTTGCCTCGGCATCGCATGCACCGTTTATTTCTCATCCTGAGGAGTTTGTGCAAGCGTTGCGTAAATTCATCGACTAGGCCTGATTTTTGTCATGTGTGTAGGGTATCGGCAATTATTGTTTAAACTTTCTACAGCGGTTGCCGATAATAAAAACATGGAGTTGCTCGGTTTATTCGACTAGAGAGGCCATAATGACAATAGGAAGCGTTGGCAATAATTCAACTTATTCGCCAGCATCATTACACGGGTCGGCTGCGGTCTCAGTGAAAACTGAAGAAGGGAATCAAGCGGCGGATAAAAACAGTACCGGTAAAGCAGCCCAAACGACGGTCTCTATTTCAGAGCAAGCGAAACGTCAACAAGCGGCTGAAGCAGGTGCACAGGCAACAAAAGCTGATGGAACCACTAAGGCTGAAGCGGCTGGTATGGCCGAGTCTTTTACCTATGGGGCATTGGGGATGGATCATCCCGACGAAGTGAAAAGCAATACCGATGATTTCTATACGGCAGGGCAAGTTTTGTCTGCGATAGGAACGGTTGGCGCTGTGCTGCTCGCTATCGTGTAAACCATTAGCTGATGTTTGGAGAGCCACATCAGCATGATTTTTTCACCTGTGAATGCGGGAGCACCGATCATTGCTCCCTCTGTTAACCCACCAACCGAGCAGACCGCTCGGGATAATCGCGTGCGTGAAAAAATTGTCCCGCCGAGCCAAAGCCCCGAATCTCCCCGGGAAAAACCCTTAAGCAGCGAAGAAAAGCAGCTAAAGAAGCCCTCCTGGGATCCGAGTGAGCACCCTGATTACAGCGAGTTGCCACCGACAGCAGAAAAACAGTATGGCTATCAGGCTGAATTTGAGCTGCTGGTAAAAGCATTATCGGCTGATAGCTACCTGGCCGAAGTCACGGATCTCGGCTATTCGATGCACATTAAATTACCGCGTGAATTGCTTGAACAGCTAGAGAAAATTAACCAGACTGAACGTACCCGCGGGGTGATTGCCCATCGTTATGCCCAGGCGACGGTGCCCAACCCGCCGACCGATTATCTAGTGGTGCTGTAAAGAGGTTATAGAGACGAGTTTTTTTAGATTCGAGTATCTAGGTTAAAGAGGCGAGTTTTTAGGTTCGAGATTCTAGTTTCTAGATTTAAAACCTGAGCCTAGAAAGATCTAGAGACGAGAATCCTCGCCTCTAGCTCCTCGTTACTGTGAACTATTTCTTCGCTTTGGCAAATGCAGCCGCAAAGGCACCGCCCATGGCATTGCCGGAGGCGTTGTTCGCGTTATTACTGCGGTTACTGTTATTACCGCTGTGGTTGCCATTGTTTGGCTTCGAGCGATTGTTCTCCTGACGCTGAGCTTGCGGTTTATGAGCCGGTTTTTCTTGTCCCGGTTCATCGCTCATCCGCATCGACATGGCAATGCGCTTACGCGCCAAGTCCACTTCCATCACTTTGACTTTAACGATGTCACCGGCTTTGACCACTTCGCGGGGATCAGAGACGAACTTGTCTGATAGTGCAGAAATATGGACCAGACCATCCTGATGGACGCCGACATCCACAAAGGCACCGAAGTTGGTGACATTGGTGATCACCCCTTCCAGAACCATTCCCGGGATCAGATCTTTCACTTCATTGACGCCCTCGGCAAACGTAGCGGTTTTGAACTCAGGACGTGGATCGCGGCCGGGTTTATCCAGCTCGCTGATAATATCGGTGACGGTCGGCAGACCAAATTTATCATCGGTGTAATCAGCGGCTTTCAGGCTGCGCAGGAACTCGGTATTACCGATAATGGCCTCTATCGGCTTGCTGTTGTTGGCTGCAATCGTTTTGACTACCGCATAGGATTCCGGGTGTACTGCAGAGCCGTCGAGGGGGTTCTTGCCGTTCATGATACGCAAGAAACCTGCGCACTGTTCAAAGGCCTTAGGGCCTAAACGAGCCACTTTCTTCAGCGTGGTCCGGGCTTCAAAGCGGCCGTGTTCGTCGCGATAATCGACCACGTTCTGAGCCATGGTTTTGCTTAAACCTGCAACCCGGGTCAGCAGCGCCGCAGAGGCGGTATTGACATCTACACCGACGGCGTTGACACAGTCTTCCACCACCGCATCAAGGCGTTTTGCCAGCATGCTCTGGCTGACGTCGTGCTGGTATTGGCCGACACCGATCGATTTCGGATCGATTTTCACCAGCTCAGCCAGTGGGTCTTGCAGGCGGCGGCCGATAGAGACCGCCCCCCGTATTGATACATCGAGGTTCGGGAACTCGTTTGCCGCCAGCTCGGAGGCGGAATAGACCGATGCCCCGGCTTCGCTCACCATCACGCTCTGAATTTTCAGATCGTTATCTTTTAGCAGTTTGGCGATAAAGCTGTCGGACTCACGTGAAGCCGTCCCGTTACCGATGGCAATCAGATTGACCTGATGCTTGTTAAGCAGTGCCAGTATCGTCGCTTCTGACTGCGCGACCTGGCGCTGAGGCTGATGCGGATAAATGGTCGCGGTATCAACCAGCTTGCCGGTGGTATCGATCACTGCAATTTTACAGCCGGTACGCAGGCCCGGATCGAGTGCCAGTGTGGTACGGGGGCCGGCCGGTGCCGACATCAGCAGATCTTTGAGGTTGTCGGCAAAGACCTGCATGGCGCCCTCTTCGGCTTTCTCGCGCAGCGCGCTCATCAGCTCGGTCTCCATGTGCATTAAGATTTTAATGCGCCATGCCCAGCTGATCACCTGCTTGCGCCAGACATCAGCCGGCTGGTTGCCCAGATTCACACCGTAGTGATCGGCAATAATCACTTCGCAGTATGAGCTCCGTACGCCTTCGTCCTGATTGGGATCGGCGTTGAGTGATAACTGCAGGAAGCCTTCATTACGGCCGCGGAACATCGCCAGTGCGCGGTGCGACGGGACGTTGGTCAGTCGTTCGTTATGTTCGAAGTAGTCTTTAAACTTCGCACCTTCCTGCTCTTTGCCATCGACCATGCGTGAAGTGAGTTCGGCATTGGCCAGCAGGTGGCGACGGATCTTGTCCAGCAGGCCGGCATCTTCAGCAAAGCGCTCCATCAGGATGGCACGGGCGCCATCCAGGGCGGCTTTGGTGTCGCTAATGCCCTTGTCGGCACTGATATATTGCTCGGCGGTTGTTGCCGGGTCCTTTTCTGGTTGTTGCCATAAGGTCTCTGCCAGCGGCTCCAGTCCCGCCTCAATGGCTATCTGTCCCTTAGTGCGACGCTTTTGTTTGTAAGGCAGGTACAGATCTTCCAGCCGGGTTTTGCTGTCGGCAGAATAAATGTCCGCTTCTAGCTGCGGGGTCAGCTTCCCTTGCTCGGTAATGGATTTCAGGATGACCTTACGGCGGTCATCCATCTCACGCAGGTAGCCCAGACGGGATTCCAGATTACGTAACTGGGTATCATCCAGCCCGTTGGTGACTTCCTTACGGTAACGGGCAATGAAAGGAACGGTATTACCGTCATCCAACAGAGTCACTGCCGCGGTAACTTGCTCATGACGAACATTCAGTTCGCTGGCAATTATCTGATTGATAGAGTTGCTCATCCGTTGGTATCTCTTGGTTGTCGTTAACCGTTCCATTCTACGGAGGATTCTGGTGGTGACAAGATGCGGTGTGTTAAGAGTGTGTCGGTGGCGGCTGATTATGATGACAATGGAAGGCGAGTAGCGAAACGCCGCCTGAGCCAAGGAACAGCTTAGCGATATGTAATACGGTTGACGAACCACTGCTTTTTCCCTTGCGGGGTCATCACTTCGGCCTCTTCATCGACTTCTTTTTTTAACAACGCGCGAGCCATCGGCGAGTCGATCGAGATATAGTCATTTCGGCCATAGATTTCATCGGGGCCGACGATCCGGAATGCTTTGCTGTCGCCGTCTTCATTTTCAATTTCAACCCAGGCGCCAAAGAACACTTTGCCGTCTTGCTGGGGGGAGTAATCAACCACTTTGACGATATCGAGGCGCTTGCGCAGGTAACGTACGCGGCGGTCTATTTCTCGTAATAACTGCTTGTTATATTTGTAATCTGCGTTTTCACTACGGTCACCCAGGCTGGCTGCCCAAGTAACTTTTTTGGTGATCTCAGGACGTTTTTCCTGCCACAGGTAGTCCAGCTCTTGTCTCAGCTTGTCGTACCCTTCGCGGGTGATTAGGTTGGTTTTCATTGTCTGATCCTGAGTCGCTGTTTTTCCTGAATAGATAGTGTAACGGATTGCAGAAGGCGTCAATCATTGCGACTGAAAAAATCGGCGACAGAGTCGCCGATGAAACAGACTGAATTAATTTTAATATTTGAATTTATTCAGCTTATTTTCAACCTCACTGGTTTGCGTCAACATCCCTTGTGCTTCGTGGTTTGATGTTTCAGCCCCTTGAGCGGCTTTGATGGTGATGTCGGTAATCGCATTGATATTGCGATTAATATCTTCAGTCACCTGATGTTGTTCTTCTGAAGCTGTTGCTATCTGGCACATCATTTCTTGAATGGTTGCTGTGGCAGCGACTATCGACTCTAACTCCAAGACTGCCGTTTTACTGCTTTCGATACTGTTATGGGTAAAGGTTCTGCCAGTTGAAATCGTCTCTACTGTCAGCTTAATTTGATTTTGGAACTGGTTGATCATCTGCTGAATCTCTTCAGTGGAGTTTTGGGTTTTGGATGCCAACTGACGCACTTCGTCGGCAACAACTGCAAATCCACGACCATGTTCCCCCGCCCGCGCCGCTTCAATCGCAGCATTTAAGGCCAGTAAGTTGGTTTGATCTGAAATACTCCGAATTACTTCTAGAATGCTGCTGATCTGGTGGCTCTGAGTTTCTAGTTCAATAATCGTCGTTGAGGAACGTTCCATTTCCAGACCTAACTGGTTGATGCTGCTGGCGCTGTCATTGACCACGTCACCGCAACGCGTAATGGCCTGATTTACCTCTTCTACCGAGCTGGCTGTGTTAGCTACATTGCTGGCCACTTCGCTTGCTGCAGAGGCCATTTCATTAATGGCGGTAGCAACTTGTTCCAGTTCCTGACGTTGCTGTTGTACATCTTGATGCGATGCTTCAGCAATACCGGCAGATCGATTTGCCGATAGTTTTAAATGATCGACTGAACTAGCGATATCGCGGATCATACTCTGCAACGAGGCCATCAGAATATTAAGGCCGTTCATCAGAGCGCCGGTTTCATCTTTTCTCGTTACATCTAGCCGGCTGGTCAGATCACCACCAGCTCGGCCGAGCTGTTGAACAATGTTCACCACTTGCTGGATCGGGGTGGAAATACGTTTAGCCAGGATATAGAGCACGGCGAGTGCTAAGACAGAAATCAACAGACCTGCTATTAATTGGGCGTTGAGAAAATCACTGAACGATGTTTTTAACTCACCTTGTAACGCATTGATGTCTTCTAACAGATCGGCCTTAGGAATAGCAATCCATAACATCCATGGGGTGTTGGTGTTTCCCACCTTAATAGGGGTTACCAGGCTGGAGAATTCATCAGTAGAGTTCCATAACTGTTTGCCGGCTTGAAACTGGGATTTGCGCTGGTTCCAGTCTGACAGTACTTCACCGAGCGGAGAGACCGGATCGGTATCACCCGCAACCACACCGTTGTAGGTGATAATGCTGACATGGGAGTTTTGACCAAACTGGTTCTGTTTGAGACTGAGTGCCAACTCATTGATAAAGTTTACCGACAAATCGATACCTATCATGCCGATGGTGCGGCCATTGGCTTTGATCGGGGTGACAAGATTAGCCATTAACACCTGTTTGCCCTGAACATTGTATGCCCAGGGGTCGATCAGGCAGCTGCGGCCGGTCTCAAGCGGACAGAGGTACCATTCACTGACACGGGTACCTATTTTGGTCTTATCTTGGAGATAAAATCGATCGGAATCTACCGATGAGGGCTTCAGTTGGTTGTCGCTACCACGGGTCCAGTACACGTTGAACTGGCCTTTACCGTCGATAGCTTCGTAAAGCGCATCTTTTCCATCCCAGGCATTGGGTTCGAAAGCGATATAGGCCCCGAGAAACTTCTTGTTGCCTGCCAGCAGATCGCGTACTACCAGTGAAAGATCTTCACGGCTGAGCTTGGTTTGGCCGTCATCGCTGCTCGCCATTCCAGATAAGACACTGCCCAGAGCCTCAACGGAGTTCATCGCAACAGACAGCTGGTTTTGGATCTGCTCTGACCGGTATTTGCTGGTATCTTCCAGCCGCTGGGTCTGTTCTTGATTGGCAAAGGTATGCGTTTTGTTGTAGACCATCTCTTCAAGCTGATTAGAGTATTTCAGGCCGACAAGCAGCACCGCGATGAGCGAAATTAAGAGGCAGCTTGCTGCACCGATGATGATTTGATGGCGTATGGATTTGAGTGAAATCATAATGCCCGTCCGGCTTTGATGAGATCTGCAGCATCTTTAGCGATAATTTTGTGCATTGCAGTTGTCGGGTGAAGACCATCCCAAAACAGGTTATGGTTTGGCTGGGCGATAACTTCTCCAGTAGCATAACTATATGCCTCACTTGTCACATCAGTGATGGTGACAGCCAGATCGGCATCTCGGTACTGGCCCTTATTTTTCACATCATCAATAACTTTATTAAACACGGCGAAAGTATCAAAGTAGAAGATTTCGATATCGGGATGGGTTGCTGCCAGGCTTTCTAACCCTGTTTTTAAGGCCAGGTTGTGTGACTGGATAAACTGGATCGTTTTGTCTTGCTGGCCTGCAAACCATGGTGCGTCAACAAAATTTGGAATATTTGCGGCTAAGATCTGTTTTGCGCCAGCATCAATTAAGGCTTTCACATCCGCAAGGGCATAGAAGGCCGCTTTGTCACCGGATTGGTTGAGATCGCCGAATAGGGTGAACCACAGATTGTTAGTGCCACTCATGTAGCTAACCAGCTCGCTGCCATTGAACTGGCCTTTGTTGGCAATACGTTGTTTAATTTGCTGACCGCTGTTTGCCAGTACATCAAGGCCAGATTCGGCGCTAAAACCATTGGAGGCATCAATATCGATGAAATGACCCAGACCAGACATCGCACCGCCAACCGCCCAGTTGGTGCCTAACAGGGGCTTATCGTTATAGTGATAGGTGACACGTTTTCCGTCTTGGTTTTGAAGAATTAGCTTGCTCTCGATTTTGCCATGGGCACGGGTTGGCGCTGGCATTGCAAGAAATCCGGCCAGATATTCGGTCCAGACCGGACCATTGCTGAAGTGGCCGTTGAAATTAGGTTCTGATGCGCGAACGCCAATTTTTCCTGAAGTTTTATCATTCATATCAATGGTGATCAGGTGTTTGTTGCCGATATCGGACAAACTGTCACCGAAGTTTGAAATGGTATTGAAGTCTGCGGCGTGAGTGCCAAGAGATACAAGAGTAAGAAGAGTCGCTAATGTGAATTTATTCATGTTTTACTTATTGATTAATGTAATTAAAGAAGAATTATTCGCACGATGTTAGGTGTGAATCGTTTTGTCGCTCGAAGTGATGGCAAAATAGTTGTACTGCTGACATGGCCTGAGCAGTATATTTCAATGCAATCAATTGAGTAGTAGGGATTATATGGCAAGAATATTTGTTATTAAATCTATCAGTGAATAATGATTCGTGTTTGGTTTTAATGAGTTGAATTTGACTCGTTTTGTGGGAGGAATGCTATTCATATTGACTGAAATAAGAACCAATATCGGTGTTAAAGCTTGATTGGTAAGCATTCGACATAACCCGTAACAATTTTTGACCGTGATTTGGTGACCTATTCAGCACCAAGGCGCGGGAGTTGAGTAAAATAGTCGCTGAGCTCGATAACAAGATCGATGCAGGTAAGGTGAAATATGCAGGAAAATTATAAGATTCTGGTTGTTGATGATGACATGCGTTTACGGGCATTGCTGGAGCGTTACTTGTCGGAACAGGGGTTCCAGGTGCGCAGCGTAGCGAACAGTGAACAAATGGATCGTTTGTTATCCCGTGAAACCTTCCACTTGATGGTGCTTGACTTAATGTTGCCGGGTGAAGATGGCCTGTCGATTTGTCGCCGTCTGCGTAATGCTAATAATACGTTGCCTATCCTGATGTTAACCGCGAAAGGTGACGAGGTTGACCGTATTGTCGGGCTTGAAGTCGGGGCGGATGATTACCTGCCGAAACCGTTTAACCCGCGTGAACTGCTGGCGCGTATTCGTGCGGTACTGCGCCGTCAGACGATTGAAGCGCCGGGTGCGCCAAGTGTTGACAGTAAAGTCATTGAATTTGGCGACTTCCGGTTGAATCTTGGCACGCGTGAAATGTTCCGTGGCGACGAATCCATGCCTCTCACCTCGGGCGAATTCGCGGTACTGAAGGCACTGGTCACCAATGCGCGTGAGCCGATGTCGCGTGATAAGCTGATGAACATGGCGCGTGGTCGTGAATACTCAGCTATGGAGCGCTCGATTGACGTCCAGATTTCACGCCTGCGGCGAATGGTTGAAGAAGACCCGAGTCGTCCGCGTTATATTCAGACCGTATGGGGCCTAGGCTATGTTTTCGTTCCTGATGGTGACGAGGCGTAATTGATGCGGATGTCTCCCCGCAGTACCTTGGCCCGTACCATTATTTTGCTTACCGGCTTGCTTATCGCAAGCCAGATTTTCTCTTACCTTGCGGTAGTAAACTACGCGTTGCTGCCCAGTCTGCAGCAGTTCAATCGCATTCTGGCCTATGAAGTGCGACTGATGCTTAAAGAAGATCTGGATTTGGCCGACGGTCATACCTTCCACCTTGATACGCCGGTGCGGCGGCAGTTGCTGGAGCAGCTCGGGGTAACCCTGCATCCTGTCGATGGACCAGATAATGCTGAGTACCATCAGGCGACCGAAGTGGAATACCTGAGTGAAGAGATGAGCCGCGAACTGAATTCGCCGACCGAAGTACGCTTAGTGCTGGGTGCTGACAGTTATGTGCTGTGGATGAAGTGTGATGCGATGCCGGGCTTTCTGATGCGGATCCCGCTCTCGGAATTGCAGGAAGAGGATTTCTCGCCACTGTTTCGTTACAGCCTGATGATTGCCTTTATGGTGATTGCCGGTGGCTGGCTGTTTATTCGGATGCAGAACCGACCGCTGGTGGCGCTGGAAAATGCGGCGTTGCAAGTCGCGCGAGGGGAGAGCCCGCCACATTTGCCGGTGAAAGGCGCGTCGGAGATCCGTGCCGTGACCAAGGCCTTTAACCGGATGGCGGAAGGGATTAAACAGCTGGAAGATGATCGCGCCTTGCTACTGGCCGGGGTCAGCCATGATTTACGTACGCCGTTGACCCGTATTCGTCTGGCCACGGAAATGATGTCGACCGAAGATAGCTATCTTGCCGACAGCATGATCAAAGACACCGAAGAGTGTAATGAAATCATCAGTCAGTTTATGGAGTATCTGAAATCCACTAAAAAGCAGGCAGTTGAAGTGATTGACTTAAATCACTTGCTGCAGGAAGTGGCGGAAAGCGAAGGCGGCTACGAGTGCGAAATTGAGCTTGAACTGGGCGATATTCCCGGCATCGTTGAAGCCAATAGTGTTGCGATGAAGCGATTGGCCGCTAACCTGGTGGTCAACGCGCTCCGTTATGGTAATGGCTGGGCTAAGATCACCAGCGGTACTTCTGCTGATCGTAAATCAGTCTGGTACAGTGTTGAAGATGATGGCCCGGGGATTGAACCGGATCAGGTTTCACGGATGTTCCAGCCGCTGACCCGCGGCGATTCTGCCCGCGGCAGTGAGGCGGAAGGAACCGGACTGGGCTTAGCCATTGTGCAGCGCATTGTTGATCAGCATGACGGTAGCATTGTGGTGAGTAATCGCAGTGAAGGGGGGCTGAAAGTGCAAATCAGCCTGCCGCTGATAGCAAAGAAGTAGTGAGTTGAAGGTGCGAGTTTCTAGAACCTAGTGTCTAGAGGAAGAGCAATAGCTTGATTCATCTTTTAGGCTTGCCGGAACCAGAAGACAAAAAGCGAGAGCCTTGGCTCTCGCTTTTTCGTTCTTACTTTTTGTTATTGCCGTCAGTTACGTTACTCACGTTATTTTTTATCTTCTGGTAACACCAGATTCAGGATAATCGCCGTGATCCCGCCGGCAGCCATGCCGGAAGATAAAATGCCTTTCACCCAGTCGGGCATGAACTGCAGAATTTCAGGCTTCTGAGCAATACCCAGCCCCATCGAAAATGACAGCGCCATGATCAGAATGGCGCGGCGGTCGAGTTCACAGCGCGAGATAATACGGACCCCGGAAGCGGCAATAGTACCGAACATCACAATGGTAGCACCGCCCAATACCGGCTCAGGGATCAGCTGCACTAAGTTCGCAACACCCGGAAACAGGCCGAGAAGTACCAGCATACCTGCCACGAAGTAACCGATATAGCGGCTGGCCACGCCCGTCAGCTGGATAATACCGTTGTTCTGGCTGAAGGTTGAATTAGGGAAGCTGTTCAGTACCGATGCCAGCGCCGAGTTAATACCGTCGGCCAGTACACCGCCCTTGATGCGCTTGAGGTAGACAGGGCCTGCCACCGGTTGCTCTGAGGTTTCTGATGTTGCCGTGATATCGCCGATGGCTTCCAGCGAGGTGATGGCGAAAACAATAACCAGCGGGATCAGCAGCCCCCAGTCAAACCCTAAGCCGTATTGCATCGGCATCGGAATCGCAATCAGAGCACTTTCTGTGGCGCGGGAAGTGTCCAGCATACCGGTAAACCATGCCAGCAATGTACCCGCAGCCATCGCAATCACGATTGATGATACGCGCAGGTAGGGATTCTTTACTCGGTTCAACAAGACGATGAAGCCCAAGACGGTACCCGCAAGCATGAGGTTATCCAGGCTGCCAAAGCTGCCGTTTTCAATCGCAGCATAACCGCCACCCATAGACGTTAAGCCAATCTGGATCAGAGTGAGACCGATCAGGGTAACCACAATGCCTGAAACTAGCGGAGTGATAATACGCTGGGCGTGTTGCAATACGCGTGAAATGAATACTTCAGTGAGTGAGGCGACCAGAATTGTGCCGAAGATAGCCGCCATCATGGTTGGAATATCGGCACCGCCTGCTTTTAGTGCCAAGCCGGCGCCAATGATCGGGCCGAGAAAGTTGAAACTGGTGCCTTGAATCGACAGCAAGCCAGAGCCCACCGGACCAAAGGTGCGGATTTGGATAAACGAGGCAATCCCGGAGGCGAACAGGGACATACTGACAATGGTGTTGGTGTCACTGGCGGGTAAGCCGAGTGCCTGGCAAATGATCAGCGACGGAGTGATCACCGCCACAAACATCGCCAACAGGTGCTGGGTGGCAGCAAAGAGTGTTTCCGGCAGTGGCGGCCGGTCTTCTAAGCGGTAGATCAGATCAGAATGGTGTGGTGTTTCAATGTTGCTATGCTGGCGGGTCATGGCCGTGTTAATCCTAAGTTTACTTCTGTATCCCGATCGGATGCGCTGAATGGGCATCAATACGTGAAAGCCGGATAGTTCTGTGATTGCTGTTACTCAGATCCAGGCCAACACAAGGAGAAGCGAATGTGGGTGAAATTTGTGCGCTATTTTAATTATCTTTCCGTAAATAGCAAACGATTGCGGTTGTTTTGTGGCGATAAAATTTCACTTGATGGACGATTAGGGCAGAGCGGAGGAAAGGGGCACAGATGTGCCGGAGTACTTATGATTACTGGGCAATGCAGATCACACTGAGGATTAATGTTGCTTATTTGGGACTGAATACTGGCCAGAAACAAGATGTTTTCCTGTTTTCAAGCAGGTTTTCAAATCAAGCCGGCTTAATATGAGGTCGCCGGCCTTCGTTAAGCATTCGAATAGTTTTCCCGCTGTCCCAGCCAGCGCTGAACAATGGCTTTGGCATTGCTCGGGTATTGATCGTGAAGATAGCGAGCCATTTTCTGTACTTGCGGAATGAGGTGCTGGTCACGAACCAGATCGGCGATCTTAAAATTGGCGATACCCGTCTGCTTTGTCCCTAACAGTTCCCCCGGGCCACGGATTTCTAAGTCACGCTGGGCGATAACAAATCCATCGCTGCTCTCGCGCAACACACCAAGGCGCTTTTGGGCTGTCTTCGATAGCGGGGCGTGATAGAGCAATACGCAGTGGCTGGCTACTTTTCCCCGACCGACACGGCCGCGGAGCTGGTGGAGCTGGGCCAGGCCTAAACGCTCGGGGTTTTCAATAACCATCAGGCTGGCATTGGGCACATCCACACCAACTTCAATGACGGTGGTGGCGACGAGTAAATGCAGTTCACCGGCTTTGAAGCGCTGCATCACGGCCTGTTTTTCTGTCGCCTTCATGCGGCCATGGACTAAACCCACGGTTAGCTCTGGCAGTAATGCCGTGAGCTCATCAGCGGTATCGGAAGCGGCTTGCGCTTCTAGCACTTCTGACTCGTCGATAAGGGTACAGACCCAATACGCCTGGCGGCCTTCGTTAAGGCAAGCGGAGCGAATTCGCTCAACGATTTCAGCGCGACGAGAATCCGGCAGGGCCACGGTCTGGATCGGTGTTCGGCCCGGTGGTAATTCGTCTATTACTGAGGTTTCAAGATCGGCATAAGCGGTCATGGCAAGCGTCCGGGGGATTGGGGTTGCAGTCATGATCAGCTGGTGAGGATAACGTCCTTCATTCGCGCCTTTTTCCCGTAGCTCTAATCGCTGGTGGACACCAAAACGGTGTTGCTCATCGATAATCACCAGGGCCAGGTTATTAAACACCACCTGTTCCTGGAACAGGGCATGGGTACCGACCACCATTTTGGCTTCGCCGTTTTCAATCCGCGCCAGTTCTGCTTCGCGGGCTTTGCCCTTGAGTTTACCGGCTAACCAGCCAACCTGAATATCCATCGGATTCAGCCACTGGGCAAAGTTTTGCGCATGTTGCTCGGCCAGGAGTTCTGTCGGTGCCATTAAGGCAACCTGAAAGCCGTGTTCGATTGCCCGTAGGGCGGCCAGTGCAGCGACCAGGGTTTTCCCTGACCCCACGTCCCCCTGCACTAGGCGCATCATCGGTTTGGCCTGTCCCAGATCGGTTTCGATGTCGGCGACAACGCGCTGCTGGGCGCCGGTCGGGCTGAATGGCAGGCTGGCAAGGAGCCGGCTTTTTAGGTTGTCGCTTGGGGCGAGCGGCCAAGCATTATGTTGCTGGCTTTTCGAGCGCAGTGCCAGCATCGACAGGTTCTGAGCCAGCAGCTCTTCTAAAATCAGCCGGTGCTGGGCGGGGTGCTTGCCTTCTTCCAGCTGATCCAGCGAGACATCCGGTGTTGGCCGGTGCATCACATGAAGCGCTTGTGCCATGGTCATCTGGCGATCGTACAAACCATCCGGCAACAGTTCCGTGACGGCGGCCTTATCAAGTAAATTCAGCGCTTGATCGGTCAGATTACGCAAGGTCAGCTGGCGTAATCCTTCCGTGGTAGGGTAAACCGGGGTCAGCGTTTCTTCCACGGTCAGCTTGGTCGGCTCAGAAAAAACTGAGTAGTCAGGATGGATGATTTCCAACCCGTATTTACCGCGTTTTATCTCACCATAGGCTTTGACTTGTTTACCTTCCGATAAACTGTTTTTCATTGCCGCATTGAAATTGAAAAAACGCAAGGTCGCTGAGCCGGTGTCATCAGCAATTTTGACCATCAGCATGCGACGTTTACCCAAGGTAATACTGTTATTGACCACGGTGCCCTGAACGGCAAGGTGCTGACCCGGCATGACGCTGGCGATAGGCCAGATGCGGGTACGATCTTCATAGCGGAGCGGCAGATGGAAAAGCAGATCCTGAACCGTAACCAGGCCCACTTTTTCTAATTTTTCTGCCATTTTAGCGCCAACCCCGGACAGCTCGGTCAGGGTGATGGTCTCTAATAACTTTCCGCTCATTGCTGTTGCTGATCCTTATTTGGTTTTCTTCTTCGGCTCAATGGCCTGCATGGTTGCCCACCATGCCTCATCGGCGACGATTTGGCCTTCGCTATCGAGCGGCGGATAAGGCAAGCCTTTGCGCCGGGCGACTTTGGCTAATACCGGATGACCGCGCTCAAACAGAATGCGATGAACAACGTCGTCTGGCAACAGGGTCGCTTCTCGTTCATACATGCCGGCAAGCTGACGCTGACGCTGTGCTTCATACAGGATCAGGGCGCTGGCCACCGAGACGTTAAGCGACTGTACCATACCCACCATCGGAATGATGATGTCCTGATCCGCCATTGCCAGTGCTTCAGCGGTGATCCCGTTTTTCTCGCCGCCTAAAATAATTGCGGTCGGTTTGGTGTAATCGACGTCACGAAAATCAATTGCGGCGTCTGACAAATGGGTCGCCAGTACCTGCATGCCCTGGGCTTTCAGCTGGCTGACGGCTGCAACCATGTTGTCGTGGGTTTCTAGTTCGACCCAGTTACGTGCCCCGGCAGAGGTATGGCTGAGTACCCGCATATTGTCTTTCGGCCAGACGGCGTGGACTTTGTGAACCCCGACCGCATCAGCCGTACGAATAATGGCTGATACGTTATTCGGCTTATGCACTTCTTCCATGCATACGGTTAAATCGGGCTGGCGGGTCGCCAGTACTGAGTGGATTCGCTGGTAACGATCAGGAGTCATAAGCAGTCTAGTGTTTTGTTTGAAGGGCGAGGGTTGAGTTGTTCAGTTTCTAGAGGCGAGTTTCGCTAGAAACTCGCTCCCGGACGTTAATTTTTCTGGCGTGATACGCGAACCACATTCGGCATCACACGAATACGGCGCATGATGTTGGCTAAATGAATACGCCCCTTGGTGGTCAGGCGTACCTTTACAGTGTACAGGCGACCATCTTTTTCTTCGGTCGCAAGGCCTTGAATGTTGGAGCCGGTTGCAGCAATAGTATTGGTTAACGCGGCCAGTGCACCCTGATGGTTTTGCATGTCGACTTTTAAAACGGTGATGAATTCTTGATCGAATTCTTCGCTCCATTCAGCTGGCATGTACTTATCAGGTTCGCGCTGATAACCTCGGATATTCGCGCACTCTTCGCGATGAATAACCAAGCCTTTACCCGGGCTGACGTGAGCCATGATCGGATCACCATGGATGGGATGGCAGCAATTGGCAAAGGTCAGCAAAATACCATCAGCACCACGAATGGCCATCCGTCTGCCGGTTTCGTTGGTTCGGCTGATGTCACTGTTATTATCGAGCAAACGGCGGGCAACGACCACGCTCATTAACTCGCCTAAACCGATATCGGCTAATAAGTCATCAATACTCGCGAGGCGTTGATCTGCCAGCAACTTAGCCATTGTATCAGGGGCGACTTGATCAATACTGAGCTCACCAAGGGCATGGTTGAGCAGGCGACGACCTAAAGTCACTGACTCTGTTCGACGCATGGTTTTCAGTACCTGGCGGATCTTGGTACGGGCACGAGAGGTCACCACATAGTTCAGCCATGCAGCATTCGGACGAGCACCGGGGGCACTGATAATATCGATAGTCTGACCGTTTTTTAGCGGCTTACTCAGCGGGTACGGTTGGCGATCAACGCGCGCACCGACACAGGCATTGCCTACATCGGTATGTACCGCATACGCAAAATCGACGGCTGTGGCACCGACGGGGAGCTCCACAATGCGCCCTTTCGGGGTAAAGACGTAAATTTCATCCGGGAACAGATCGGATTTAACATTTTCAATGAATTCAAAGGAGCTGCCGGCACTTTGCTGCAATTCCAGCAAGCTTTGCATCCAGCGCTGGGCTTTAACCTGGGCGGTGGTGCCGGGATTTTCACCGTCTTTATACGCCCAGTGAGCCGCCACTCCTTTATCCGCCATCTGATCCATATCTTCAGTACGGATCTGGACTTCAACCGGCACCCCGTGAGGGCCGACTAAGGAGGTATGCAGTGACTGGTAGCCATTGGCCTTCGGAATGGCAATATAGTCTTTCATCCGGCTCGGGCGAGGTTTGTACAGGTTATGGACCTGGCCCAATACGCGATAACTGGTGTCCAAATCTTTCACTAAGATCCGAAAAGCGTAGATGTCCATAATCGTATGGAAACGCTGTTCTTTGTTTTTCATCTTGTTATAGATGGAATACAGGTTTTTCTCGCGGCCTAAGACTTTGCCTTCGATCCCCGCGTCAATGAGACGTCCCTCGATTTCAGCGTGGATCTTGTTAATCATTTCTTTGCGGTTGCCCCGTGCAGAAGCAACGACTTCTTTCAATACCCGGTAGCGATTAGGATAAAGTGCTTCAAAACCTAACTCTTCGAGTTCGGTTTTAATATTATGGATACCTAGGCGGTGGGCAAGGGGAGAGAAGATCTCTAGGGTTTCACGGGCAATACGGCGGCGTTTGTCCGGACGCAGGGCACCTAAGGTACGCATGTTGTGCGTGCGGTCAGCCAGCTTGATCAGAATAACGCGAATATCATGGGCCATGGCCATGATCATTTTGCGGAAGTTTTCAGCCTGCGCTTCTTTACGATCGCGGAACTTCAGCTTATCCAGCTTCGATACCCCGTCAACCAGTTCCGCGACGGTCGAGCCAAAGCGGCTGTCGAGATCGTCCTTGGTGACTTCAGTATCTTCAATAACGTCATGGAGCAGGGCTGCCATTAACGTCTCGTAGTCGAGGCGCATTTCGGCAAGAATACGGGCGACGGCTATCGGATGGATAATGTAGGGTTCGCCACTTGAGCGGGTTTGCCCTTCGTGAGCATCACGCGCAACGAGATACGCCTGCCGAAGAGCCTCTATCTGAGACTCTGGCAGGTAATCAATTGCGACTTCTTTCAGGCTATCAAAAAGATACAATTCGCCCGGTTCCCTGAATTAACGGTGGTCGCCTGCAATAGCGCTAACAGCGGCTAGCTCTGCTGCTTCTTGCTCTTGAACTTCCTGACGCTCACGAGCATCGAGAATGTTTTTAGTGATCAGGCCTTCTTCGATTTCGCGAAGGGCAATCACTGTATACTTGTCGTTTTCTTCCGGAACCAGTGGATCCTTACCGCCAGTTTGCATTTGACGAGCGCGGCGAGAAGCTACTTGGATCAGATCGAAACGGTTGCCAATTTTATCAACTGCGTCTTGAACGGTTACGCGTGCCATGGAGGGCTCCAGTGGTTATATAAAAAGAGTAAAAATTGTACAAAAATACTTACTGTTCTGCCAGTAGGCTATTCAGCATACTGTTATATTTAGCAGTTTGCTTGTCTTGCTTCAATCGTTCTGCACGGATAATGGACTTAAAGTCCATCAGCGCGGCATCGAAATCATCGTTAACAATCACATAATCGTATTCGTTATAGTGCGAAATTTCTGAACGCGCTTCTTGCATGCGGCGTGCAATTACCGCTTCGCTGTCCTGACCGCGAGTGTTAAGGCGGCGTTCCAGCTCCTCTTTTGAAGGAGGCAGAATGAAGAGGCTTTTCGCGGCTGGCATCTGCTTGCGAATTTGTCGCGCGCCCTGCCAATCGATATCTAAGAAGACATCAATACCTTTATTAAGCTGATCTTCGATCCAGAGACGAGACGTACCGTAGTGATTGCCAAATACTTCTGCATGTTCAAGGAATAAACCTTTATTTGCCAGATCAGTAAATTCTTCAACGCTGATGAAATTGTAATGAACACCATGTTCCTCACCTGGGCGCATACCGCGTGTGGTGTGGGAGACGGATACTTTCATGTCATAGGTCGGGTTAGTTTCAAGGAGTGCATTAATCAAACTTGATTTACCAGCGCCACTCGGGGCCGACACGATGTATAGAGTACCTTTGCTCATTGCCTGTTTTCACTCAGTGCTAGAAGGGCGCGCAGATTATCACGAACTGCGCAGAATTGAAATTAGCTGATTGCTTGAAATTTCATCTTTTTTGTCGTCAATACGATATTAGCCGACGACATATACCTAACAGCTTAAGCTTGGCTGGCTTTTACTTTAATTTCAAAGTTATCAGCAATAATAAAAAAGGTATTGTATCAGCCTGTCTTATTCACGGTTAAGAGAGTGAGTATGATGGCTATTGGTAGTTTGATGTTCTGGGTATGAATATAGATGTCATTTTTATTTATTTATTTTTCAGTTGCTTATGTTTTTCCTGTTAACAGGGTTGAGCGATTATTTCACCTGTTACGCTGACGAACTATCTGGTGAGCCTATTGGTGCTT
This sequence comes from Photobacterium sp., assembly GCF_033720175.1. Classification (GTDB taxonomy): domain Bacteria; phylum Pseudomonadota; class Gammaproteobacteria; order Enterobacterales; family Vibrionaceae; genus Photobacterium. The sequence goes on along the minus strand of NZ_JAWWDA010000007.1, from coordinate 134,133 downwards.
TTAAGTCCTGGAAAGGCTTAATGAGTCCTCCCGCGATCGGCTCGTACCGCGAACTCCGCAGGCTTTCGAAAATCCACCAATGGTCTTAGCATGACGATGCCCTTCTCTTATTACAAAGAAGCCTCCTTATTTGGAGGCTTCTTTGTTCGTTGGCATCTGCTATTGCTCAACACCAAAAGTATATTCAGGGCTGGTTTTATTTAATTCGCTTCTTAATTGTCCATCATGGCCAATTGTCACGTGGCATGAAACACAATATAGAGGCTCTTCTGTCTCTTTTAGCGTTTTATATTTAGCATGCAAAACGAGAGACTTAGGATTAGCAGCGGTTGTCTTATCTAATAGTTGTCGATGACACTCTAAGCAACCATCGTCATACACAAACTCTTCACGATTTTTGCGTCGACTTAACCAGTCAATTTTACTGGTATCGGTAAAGGTCTCTTTGAAGACATCATTAATACCATGGGCTGTTTTAGCGACCATATAATTGAAAACTGAATCGTGGGGTAAGTGACAATCCACACATTCTGCAACGAATCCATGCTCATTCTGCCCACCATGAATATCAAGTTTGAAGGTTTTTGCCATCGGTTCCATCGAATGGCAGCTACCACAAAACTCTTCACCACTGGTATGCTTGACCACTTCTGCTGTGATCAGTGAAGCCCCTAATCCTAGGATCCCACCAAGAACGATCAATATTATTATTAATTTATATTTTTTCATGATTAATCCCTAAGGCACCTGTCCCATCCATGTTGTGGTGTTGTGGCAGAATGAGCATAAGTTCTGTGATGGCTTATGTTCTGCATGACACTCATAACAATCAAGATCCAAGCCATCATGAAGTGAATTATGTGGATTAGTATGGTTGGCATCCATAAATTGGGTACGTTTTGCCACGGTCTCTGTTGAGTTATGGCACTGTAGGCAGTCGTTTGTCTCTAAACGTTTATACTCACCTTTGTCTGAATTAACATGACAATCAGAGCACTCCAACTGCAGTTTTTCATGATGGGATTTTAATCCAAAATCTTCTTTTGATGCCACTTGCTTAGTGGAATAAGCTTTTACCAACTCTGTTGATGAAAAGAGTGGGTCAGATGACTCTGTTGATTTATCAGCTTCGGCATAAACTGAAAAACAACTTACCATCGCAAATAATATAAGGAGTTTTTTAAACATATTCAGTCCTAAGCCCAAGGGATCTCTTTGATTACATTTTGACCTGCAATCATACCAAAAATACCACAATCCAATGATGAACAAGCCGTTAGGCGAATATAACCAAAGGTGCCTGCTGCAGCCTCACCACAAACAAATGCACCCGGAATTGGCTCATCTGTTGTAATATCAATTGCCTGTGCTTTTGGTGTAATTAAAGCCCCACCTTGTGAATAGTTATAACGAGGATTTAACTGCATAGCATAATAAGGTGCTGTATCAAGCGATGTAGATGTCGACATAATACTTTTAGGTTTACCGAACTCATCCTGATCTTTGGCCATATTCTCATTATATTTCTGTAATGATAATTTCAGTTTTGAAATATCCATTTTGAAATAAGAAGCTAGCTCTTCAAGGGTTTCAAATTTCCAAATGTCGCCACCCGTGCCGTTTTTACCTTCTAAAGATAATGTTAGCCGTTGCTTATCGTGATAGTTATCAATGCCTTTTTGATCGTAAATTAATACGGCATTTTCATTATCAATCTTTGCTCTTTCGCTTAAGATTGCCATACCAATAGCTTGACGATCATTATGGTTAAACTCATCAACAAAACGTTCACAAGTACGAGGGTTTAATAGCACACCCCATAAAATATCTTCTGTTGGAATTGGGAAAGCAAAGCGGAACAGCGTCATATGGGCAGGTTTATAACCCGCGTTAATCATCGGCTTAATGCCACTCGCCGTCGCTCCTGGTTGGGTTGTTGCTGCGGCATTATACATGACAGGAATTTCACCAGCACGGAATTGACGGTCTTGGTTGAAACCACCACTACTCATTACCAACCCACGCTTCACTTTATAATATTTAACATCACCGGTATTATTAAATGATGTCTTATCATTATTACCCATATCGTCGGTATTACGATTAAACCAATACCCCTCACGTACTTTTACGCCAATGACACGTCCTTCATTGTTACGAAGAATATCGGTAATTAATACTTTTTTGCGAATTTCAACATTAGCTAGGTTGTTATCGCAGTACTTTAATAGGTTTTTAATGACCCCAGTTCCACCATGCTTTGGCCATACGGCACGAGCACGGTTATGTCCACCGAGCTTCTTAATGCCAGTTCCACCACCGATAGACATATCATATTCAACGCCATGGTCGGTTAAAAAGTTATATAGATTTAAAGTGTTTTGGGCCAAAACTTTTGTTAATTCAGGGTGATTATAACCACGTGCTTCTTTTTCAATATCTTGATATAACAGCTCCCAGTTATCATCCGTTACACCAATGTCTTTTTGCATTTGAGATCCGACAACAGCCATATTAAGGCCAGATATCAATGAAGAACCACCTAAGCGAGACATCTTATCGGCGACAACTATTTTAGCGGTAGCATCAATATCTGCAGCGCTGATTGCCGCAGCCAGTCCACTTAAACCACTGCCGACAACCAATACATCCATCTCCTCATCCCATTGAATGGTGTCAGGATCAGTTGCTGCAAATGCCGTTGTCGATAACACCGCGGACGATAGTGGTATAAGCGATGCCATACCTAAGCTTTTTTTTATAAAATCCCTTCGTTTATTATCTAAGCCACTCATACCTAATTACCTAATCACTAGTAGTAAAATCATGCATCATAAGATATTCACCCCATGCTGAGAGCGGTATAGTGGTAAACCGCAGTCCGAATATAACCTTGATCTAAATCAAGATAGAAAAGTGGACTTAAAATAATATAAAAATTATTTTCCGGTAAAACAGATAGACTGTATTAGCTATTCCTCAGCTGATTCTGACGTTTGGTTTTGTGAGCTATCTTAGGGTTTGAGATAGGCTATCGAAGAAAATGTAGAATGCTAATGCGAATTATGATATCAGTATCCGGCTGTGGCAACATGAATTCCCAACTTGTACGGTAATTAAAATTAACTATTTTAAACTTCGCAAGTTTGACTGTTTGCAATGAAATGTAGCTATCTTCGTTTAAAATTAGCTGTGGAATCTCGGCTATAGGTTCATTATGATAAATGAAGTAAAAAATCATCTCACTATTTTCCTACTCATTGCTCTTTTTGCTCTTTGTTCTTTCCCTGTCTATGCCAAAAAACAAGTACGAATTGCAGTATTAAACTTTGATAGTAATGAAGTCTCTCTACAACGATGGCAGCCTACGATAGACTACCTAAATAGCCATAGTACGGAGTTACATTACTCATTGATATTAGCAGATATTGTAACTATTACTGAGTTGGCAAAAAAAAACATTGTTGATTTTATTATTAGTAATGGTGTTCAATTTTTAAAAATAAAACATCAATACAGATACAGTAAAGTATTAAACCTTTCTCCATTGACTGGAGATAGTCAACATGCAATCGGTTCGGTCATTATTGGTAAAAAAGACCGTGCTATGATTAATGATTGGAAAATGCTGGAGAGAAGCCGAATCATCTCATCATCACCCGCTGCTTTTGGTGGGTTTCAAATTATGATGAAAGATCTATATGATAGTGGCACTCATGTGGTATTGAATAATGTCTCTTTTGTTGGTATACCGCAAAGTAATGTTATCGAGATGGTCGCTAAAAACAAGGCCGACTTCGGTATTATCCCTACCTGTCTGTTAGAGAAAGAACAAGCAAAAGAAAATAAGAATGCACTGGCAGTTTCGGCTAAATATATATTAAAAACTCAGGATGATTTTTCATGCGTGAGTTCTTCAAAACTGTACCCTAATATTGGCTTATCCGTTAGCCATACAGTACCAAGCAAGATATCAAATATTACGGTTAAATTGCTGCTAAGTATCCAGCAAGATAACCCTATAGCTAAGGCAGGAGAGTATAAATCATGGAGTGCACCAGTCGATGACTCAAGTGTCTACTCTCTCGTTAATGCATTGAAAGTAGATATCTCGCCTTTTTGGATTACAATCTATTGGCAAAAATATGATAAATGGATCATCGCCATCACTTTAAGTTTATTACTTTTTTTTATTTATCATTTAACTATCGAAAGAAAAGTCTATCAACGAACAAAACAGTTGCAGGATGAGTCATTGAAACACCAGCAGACTAGCCTTAAATTAGAGCAGGAGACCCATCAACTTTTTCAAGCACAAAGAGTATTATTGGCCGGTGAAATGGCTTCTGGATTAGCTCATGAGATAACCCAGCCTTTAACAACAATCTCTATTTATGCTTCAGGTTGTAGACGGCAGCTCGACAGTAACGCGTTAGATGCTAATAAACTGAGCCAAGTGTTATTACAAATAGAGAATCAAACAAATAATGCCAAAGAGATCATTCAGAGAATGCGTGGCTTTATGTCTGTTAATGACGATAATCGAAAGAAAGTAGATATTAATGAAATTATTGAACAGTCATTAAAACTATTCAATAATGAGGCAACGAGAAAAGCTATCGCTATTGACCACCGTTATAGTTGCGAAAGTTATGTTTTCGGTGATAATGTATTATTAACTCAAGTAATAACAAATATTTTAAAAAATGCAATAGATTCGTTTTCTATGATGGAACATGACCATAAGAAGATCAATGTAATCACTTCACAAAGCAGTCAATATATTATTGTTCATATACTAGATAATGGTTTTGGATTAACAGAGCAGCAGATAAAAAAACTGTTTATGCCATTTAATAGCACTAAAAAAAATGGTATTGGATTAGGAATGGTTATCTGTAAAAAGATCATTAATGAACATAATGGTCAGATCCATGCAGTCTATCAACCGCAGGGAGCATTAATTGAAATAAAATTACCTAAGTATGTGGAGAGTAACTCATGTTAGATGGAATTGATATTTATTTAGTTGATGATGAAAAAAACATATTAGATGCATTAACATGGTTGCTTGAAAATGAAGGCGCTAACATTTTCTCTTTTTCATCGCCTGCTTGTTTTTTATCTGAAGTCAATCCTATTAAGCATGGTGTCGCTATATTAGATATTAATATGCCAGAAATGGATGGGATCACATTACTTCGTCAATTAAATAAAATAAACACTCAATTAGGTGTTATTTTTTTAACCGGTCATGCTGATGTTAATCTAACCAAACAGGCTTTTAAATTAAATGCTTATGATTTATTACAAAAACCCATTAATGCGGAGGAGTTGATCGAGAGTATTTTAGAGGTCTATGGTAAGTGTAATATTAAGAAATCATCTAATTTAGAAGAACAAAACATCATCAATAAGTTTAACACGTTGACGCCAAGGGAAAAAAGTTTAATACCATTAATTATCCAAGGTGTTCCTAATAAAATCATTGCAGATAAATTACATATCTCACTGAGAACAACTGAAATACATCGTAGTAATTTATTTAAAAAAATGGATGTATCATGTAGTGCACAACTTGCCTATTATGGTAAAAGTTTAATGGTTTTACTAAACCAGCCCGCCCATAAGTCCTAGCTTTAAATTAGTTAACGGAAAATGTATGTTCCTAACTTCTATCCGTTAGGCCACCGCTCTGCCAATCTCTCTTCAATTTCACGGTAATTCAGCTTGCAGAAAGAGAGTCATGGATGGATTGAAGTATCATATCAGGAGGAAAATAACGGCTGGCGAGTTTAGCGACATAATGCTGGAAGTGATGGATTCTGATGACGATCATAATCCACCACTTCGGTTTGCGACAATATATTGAAACTTAAACAATCAAAAAATTTGTTGTTCAGCGTGTCAGCATCTTTATGAGACGAAGTGAACCTTATTCAATATTCTGGATCTGCTCTCGCATCTGCTCAATCAGTACTTTCAGCTCAACCGCCGATGCGGTGATGTCGGTGCTGATCGACTTTGAAGCCAGGGTGTTCGCTTCACGGTTAAATTCCTGCATCATGAAATCCAGACGGCGGCCACACGCGCCCCCTTTCTTCATGATCTTCTGAGTCTCTTTAACGTGAGAATCGAGGCGGTCCAGCTCTTCTGCGACATCACTTTTTTGTGCCATCATAACCAGCTCTTGCTCAATGCGGCTAGGATCCAGTTCAACTTTTGCGTCTTCAAAGCGGGTCGTCAGACGTTCGCGCTGCCAGTTAATGATTTCAGGCATCCGTTGGCGCACTTTTCCGGCTTCAAGCGAGATAGCGTCAAGACGCTGCACGATCAGCTCTTTCATGTTTTCGCCTTCACTGGCACGTGCAGCGATGAAGTCGGTAATGGCCGCATCAAAACCCGCTAGCAGATCTTTATTGATGGCATCCAGATCTTGCTCCGGTGCTTCCATCACGCCAGGCCAGTTCAGTACCTGGAAAGGACCAATATTGCCTTCGCCTGCCGTCTCTTTTACCCATTTGGCGGCATTGATGACCTGTTTAGCCAAATCTTCATTGATGGAGAGTTCACTGGTTGCAGCCTGATTGGCTTCGTAACGCAAGTTACATTCAACTTTACCGCGGGCCAGACGCTGGCGAAAGCGCTCGCGCAATACCGGTTCTAAACTACGGAATTGCTCAGGCATACGTAAATACGTTTCCAGATAACGTTGATTAACAGAGCGGATTTCCCAAATGGCAGTGCCCCAGTCGCCTTTTACTTCGCGGCGGGCATAGGCGGTCATGCTATGGATCATTGGCTATTGGCCTTTTTATAAGGTGGAATATAACTACTTATTAAGCTTACTGACATGCAGCAGGAAGCGTAACAGAAAGAATAGGTGTGTAGTTACCAGATAGCACGGATTATACCCACCATTGATTATAAAAGAAATCAACAGGCCGTAGCTTCTAAAATCCTGACTATGTCTCTATATTACCGAGCAACTTCTACTGCGTGATCCAGTCTCTTGGGGCGGTTTGGCTATATCGCTCTACACTTCGAACTCGGATGTAGCTATAATCGCCGGTCAATGTAGCCCTGCGAAAGGTAAAGCGTCGATGCGTCCAAGCGGAAGAAGCACCAGTCAAGTACGTCCAATTACGATCACCCGTAACTTCACAGCACATGCTGAAGGTTCAGTATTAGTCGAATTCGGCGATACCAAAGTGATCTGTACCGCAAGTGTGGAAGAAAATGTACCTCGCTGGTTAAAAGGCAAAGGCCAAGGTTGGGTTACTGCAGAATACGGCATGCTGCCACGAGCAACTCATACCCGTAACCGCCGTGAAGCATCCAGTGGTAAGCAGGGCGGTCGCACCATGGAAATCCAGCGTCTGATTGCCCGTAGCCTGCGTGCGGCGGTTGATCTGGAAGCGCTGGGTGAGCAGATGATCACGGTAGACTGTGATGTTATCCAGGCTGATGGCGGCACGCGTACGGCTTCTATTACCGGTGCAATGGTTGCGCTGGTTGATGCGATCAATTACATGATTGAAAAAGGCAGCCTGAAAAAAAGCCCGTTAAAAGGCATGGTGGCTGCTGTTTCTGTCGGTATCTATAACGGCGAAGCTATTTGCGATCTTGAGTATCTTGAAGACGCAGCGGCAGAAACCGACATGAATGTGGTCATGACCGAAGAAGGCAAGATGATCGAGATCCAAGGGACGGCAGAAGGAGAAGCCTTCAGCCACGAAGAGTTGCTGGCCATGCTCGCCCTGGCGAAAGACGGCATTGCCGACATTATCACGATGCAGAAAACGGCATTGGCAAGCTAATTATTGAGCGGCTCGATTGAGTCGCTTTTTTTTGTCTAAAATTTGTCGAATCAATGAATCCGATAAAGTTAGCGCGTAAATCGAAATACCTATATAGCAATGTTAAGGAGATACCATGAAAGCATATCAGCGTCAGTTCATCGAATTTGCCCTGGAAAAAGGGGTATTGAAGTTTGGTGAGTTTACTCTGAAGTCTGGCCGCCGGAGTCCGTATTTTTTCAATGCGGGTCTGTTCAATACCGGCCGTGATTTAGCACGCCTTGGCCGTTTTTACGCAGAAGCCTTGGTGGATGCGGGTATCGATTATGATGTGCTGTTCGGCCCTGCGTACAAGGGGATCCCAATTGCGACGACCACGGCCGTTGCGCTGGCGGATCACCACGATGTCGACACACCATATTGCTTCAACCGTAAAGAAGCGAAGAACCACGGTGAAGGTGGCAACCTGGTCGGTAGCCCGCTGGAAGGGCGCATTATGCTGGTTGATGATGTGATCACGGCCGGGACGGCAATTCGTGAGTCGATGGAAATCATTAAGGCCAACGGTGCGGATCTGGCCGGTGTGTTAGTGGCGATTGACCGTCAGGAAAAAGGCACAGGCGAATTGTCTGCGATTCAGGAAGTGGAACGCGATTTCGGCTGCGCGGTGATTTCGATTGTGTCTCTGGGCGACGTAGTTACCTACTTGTCTGAGCAAGAGGGGATGGATGCCCACCTAGCCGCAGTGAAAGCCTACCGTGCTGAATACGGGGTATAAAAGCGGGAAGAGCGCTACGATGGCCCTGAAATCCTAGGGAATAAGAAGTTTCAGGTAATGAGGTTCGAGTGGCGAAAAAAAAGCGAGAGGTATTCACCTGTCGCTTTTTTGCTGAAACCCGAAACTCGCGCCTAGGCTCTCGCCCCTGTCCTTACCCCAACTGCGCACTAAGCAGTTGCCAGTAGTCGTCAAAGTTTTCGGTTGGCTTGTATTTGAAGCTGGAGCGAACATAGCGGTTCAGGCTGCCTTCAACCTGACCTAGCAGCTGAGCGGCTAGAATGATCTCATCGACCGGAAAGCCTTTTCCTTCACGCAGTTTTCGTTCGCGCAGGACCTGACGTATCTGGGTTTCAATCCGCTCGAATAACTGGTTGATCCGCGATTGCAGGCGGTCTTGCTCAAACATCAGGGCATGGCCGGTCATAATGCGGGTCAGTCCCGGATTGCGTTCCGCAAAGACCAGAATGAGCTGCAGCATCATGCGCAAGCGGTTCATGGTATCTTTTTCTTCATCCAGGATACGGTTTATGCGGGTCGTGATGGAATCTTCAATAAACTCAATCAAGCCTTCAAACATGCGAGCTTTACTTGGAAAATGTCGATACAGCGCGGCTTCAGATACGCCGACTTGTGCCGCCAGTTTTGCTGTTGTAATGCGTTGGCTGCCTTGGGTCGATTCCAGCATTTGCGCTAGGGCTTGCAGGATCTCTTCGCGACGATTGTTTTTTTTGTTGCCAGCCATGAGTAACCGTTCCTTTTCGAATGATACTGTCTTAGAACATCGTGAAACCCGTCTATCTTAGCGATGCTGCTGCGTTGTGAAAAGCGCAAGCTGCAGATAGTGATCTCTTTATCGACAAAAAAAGCGCAACCTGTAGGGTTGCGCTTTATATTTGATATCAATCGCTTAATCGCTAAACACTTTATGAATGCTTTTTTGCCCTGATCTGGTTTGCTAGCTGCGGCCTGAATGGCCAAAGCCGCCTTCGCCGCGTTCGCTGCAATCGAAGTCTGAGACAATATTAAATTCAGCCTGTACCACAGGGACGAAAACCAATTGGGCAATACGGTCGCCAGCTTCGATGGTAAATGTGCTGTGGCCTCGGTTCCATACCGAGACCATAAGTTGGCCCTGATAGTCTGAGTCGATCAGCCCAACCAGGTTGCCCAGTACGATACCGTGCTTATGGCCCAGACCTGAACGCGGCAGAATGGTTGCAGCCAGGCTCTGGTCGGCAATGTGGATTGCCAGGCCGGTTGGCACTAGATGGGTCTGTCCCGGTTCGACAACCAGCGCTTCATCCAGGCAAGCACGCAGATCCAGGCCTGCAGAGCCTTCGGTCGCATAGGCTGGCAGAGGGAATTCGTTACCGACACGTGGGTCGAGGATTTTCAGATCAATTTTTTTCATGCTTTTTCTCTTTATACAGCGCAGTGATTTCTGTTATCAGTTGTTGTCCCAGTTCACTTTTTGAGCTCAGTGGCAGGGCCTTGTCGCCAGCAGGCCAGTACAGGTGCAGTGCATTGCTGTCACTGTTAAAGCCCTGGCCCTGTCGGGCGACATCATTGGCGCAGATTAAATCTAAATTTTTACGGATTAATTTGTCGCGGGCGTATTGTTCCACATCCTGGGTTTCAGCCGCAAACCCGACGGTAAAGGGCCGCTGGTGCGCCAGTGCGGCGATGCTGGCCACAATATCCGGATTCTTGACTAACCGCAGTACCATTTCATTGCTATCTGATTGCTTCTTCATCTTCTGCTCGGCAACCTCTGCTGGGCGGAAGTCGGCAACGGCAGCGCAAGAGATGAAAATATCATGCTCAACGGCGTGCTTGACTGCCGTCTGATGCATTTGTTCGGCACTGTTGATATCAATACGGGTGACACCGGCAGGTGTGGCCAGATTAACCGGGCCGCTGATCAGAGTGACCTGAGCGCCGCGCTGAGCGGCGGCGGCGGCAATGGCATACCCCATTTTTCCCGAGCTGTGGTTGGTCAGGTAACGGACCGGATCAATCGCCTCGCGGGTCGGGCCTGCGGTAATGGCAATTTTCAGGCCAGCTAAATCGGCGGGCTGGAAAAAATCTTCAGCCAGATGGACTAATTGCATGGGTTCCAGCATGCGACCCGGGCCAACATCACCACAGGCTTGCTCGCCACTGGCGGGTCCCCAGAGATAGAACCCCCGGCGTTTTAAGGTGGCAATATTCTCCTGGGTGGCGATGTTGCCGTACATCTGCTGATTCATCGCGGGCGCAACGGCGACCGGAGAATCTGTCGCAAGGCATAGGGTGGTTAATAAATCATTACCCATACCGGCACTGATCCGCGCCATTAAGTCTGCAGTAGCGGGTGCCAAGAGCACTAGATCTGCCCACTTTGCCAGCTCGATATGTCCCATTGACGCTTCTGCCGCGGGATCGAACAAACTATCGGAAACCGGTTTGCCGGAAACGGCCTGCATGGTCAGCGGCGTGATAAACTCTTGTGCCGCTTTAGTCATGACGACGCGTACTTCGGCACCACGCTCAATCAGGCGACGCGTCAGCTCTGCGCACTTATAAGCGGCAATTCCGCCACTGATACCCAGAAGTATTTTTTTTCCTGCCAGTGTTTGCATTGTTTTACCCAAATCAAAATGTATCTAAACCAAAAAGCTTTGCTTAAAACCAGGGTCTGTTTATCTTTCGGTTGCAATGATGAAAGGCAAGCTTACCCAATACTGCAGCACAAGATAACATTAAAGGAGGGCTGATTCATCGTTAGAGAAGGTTCTGAAAATGGGCTTGCCAAGACCCCCGGTATTTTAAGAACCAATGAGCGGGCAAGATCGTAGATTGGGGGCAAGTGCAATGTAAGCGTGACAATAAACTGCGAGGATTTTCCCACAACAGAATGCGCAAGTTGAATTTGATCATGAAAACACATCTTCTGAGGCGATTGCCGAAGAGGTGTTTATGTCACTAAAGCTACTGCCAGCTGAATCTCGACCGCGGGAAAAGCTATTATCTCGGGGAGCCAGGGCCTTATCAGATGCCGAGCTGCTCGCCATTTTCTTACGTACCGGTATGCCAGGGATGAATGCGATCGAGCTGGCGACTTACCTGCTTAACGAGTTTGGCTCACTTCGGGCCTTATTAGCCGCCGATAAAAAAGCGTTTTGCTGTCACAAGGGGCTGGGCCCGGCAAAATACGCTCAGCTGCAGGCGGTATTAGAAATGAGTCACCGTCATTTGGAAGAGACGCTGACGAAAGGTGATGCGCTGACTAGCCCGCAACAGACTAGGCACTATTTAAGCCAGTTATTGCGAGATCGGCATCGCGAAGCCTTCTTTGTTTTGTTTCTTGATAACCAGCATCGGGTCATTTCCGGCGAGGTTTTATTCGAAGGAACGATTGATTCTGCGTCTGTGTATCCAAGGGAAGTGGTAAAAAGATCGTTAGAATTTAATGCAGCCGCACTCATTTTAGCGCATAATCACCCATCAGGCGTAGCTGAACCTAGTCAGGCAGACCGTCGAATTACTCGAAGAATCAGCGATGCGCTAGGTTTAGTCGATATTCGTGTCCTGGATCATTTTGTTGTCGGTGATGGAGAGATTGTCTCTTTCGCAGAGCGAGGTTGGCTATAAATTAAGCTAAATTTGCGGAAAAAGATGAGAAAGGATCGCTCGGGACTTGAGCAACTGGTTTTGACTTAGTATAATGCGCGACCTTTGATAGCTGTGGTTATATGTGAAAACGCGTTTTCACATTGAATTAACCACGGTAGATATCGAGCTGAAACGATTTGGAGAAGACAGCAATGTCCCGAGTATGCCAAGTAACTGGCAAGCGTCCTGTAACGGGTAACAACCGTTCACACGCACGTAATGCCACCAAGCGTCGTTTTCTGCCGAACCTGCAAACTCATCGTTTCTGGGTAGAAGGCGAAAAACGCTTCGTTAAACTGCGTCTTTCTGCGAAAGGTATGCGTATCATCGACAAGAAAGGTATTGATATCGTTCTTGCAGAGATGCGTGTTCGCGGCGAGAACGTTTAAAGAGAGAGTTTAAAAAATGGCTAAAGGCATTCGTGAGAAGATCCGCCTAGTATCATCTGCTGGTACAGGACACTTCTACACTACCGATAAGAACAAACGTAACATGCCAGGCAAATTTGAGATCAAGAAATTTGATCCAGTAGTTCGCCAGCACGTTATGTACAAAGAAGCTAAAATCAAGTAATTGATTTGAAATTCTTTGATAAAAACCCAGTTTAGACTGGGTTTTTTTATATCTGAAATTCCCCGCTCCCTTCCTTTTTATCTCTACTTTTATACAATTGCTATAATGTTATGATTCAAGCTTATGATATTACTGGGGCCAAGGAGTGCCTGAATGAAACTATCACGCCGCGGATGGAATAATGTAATCATTGCTGCCGTTGTTGGTTTTATTGCAATGGTGCAGCTTCCTGAGCTGATAAAAGAGCGTTTTTCAAATGCATCATCGTCTTCATCGACGACGCCTTCAGCGGCTCTGCGGCGCTTGCTGCCCGAACAGGCGGTGATCACTCAGTTGGTGCTGCCAGACTATCAGCTTATGTTACAAGGTGGTCAGTGGGCCGCTGAGCCGTCTATGCAGTCGGATCTGCCGGCTGTTGTCAATCGCTGGCAAGCTATTGCGGGTACTGCCGTCGATAACGAGACCATAACGCAGTTAAAACCTCAGTTAGCAGCGCCGCGTACCGTCGAAATTTGGCTGACGATGACAGAAGAGCCGGTACGTGTGACTGTGTACCACTTGCCCCAGTTCTGGTTGTTGCAAGGCTGGGAAGGACGATGGCTGGCAATTTCTGTCGATGAGACTTATTTATTTCCTAACTGACAGAAGGCAGTACGAGGATCTCTATGCCTGAATTACCTGAAGTAGAAGTTAGCCGGATGGGGATCACGCCTCATGTGGTAGGCCAGATGGTGACAAAAATTGTTATTCGGAATTCACGTTTACGCTGGCCGATCCCTGAAGATATTCAGCAGATTGAGGGGCAGGTGATCCGCAGTATCAGCCGCCGGGCGAAGTATCTGTTGCTACAGACAGATGCGGGATACGCGATTATTCATTTAGGTATGTCAGGCAGTTTACGGATTTTACCGGCATCCCTACCAGCAGGAAAACATGATCACGTAGATCTGGTTCTCTCAAATGGTGAAGTGCTGCGTTATAACGATCCACGCCGTTTCGGTGCCTGGTTATGGGAGCAGCCGGAGCGACAGCATCCGGTACTCAGTAAGCTGGGACCGGAGCCATTGAGTGATGGATTTACTGCCGAGTACCTGCTTGAGCGGGCGAAAGGTAAGCGCACCGCGGTCAAGCAATTGATTATGGATAATCAGATTGTGGTCGGGGTGGGTAATATCTATGCCAATGAATCACTGTTCAGCGCGGGTATTCATCCGAAGCGTGCGGCCGGCAATATCTCGTCGCAACGTATGGCAATCTTGGTGGCTGAAATCAAAGCCGTGTTGGCGTTTGCCATCAAGCAGGGCGGGACCACCTTAAAAGACTTTAAAAATGCGGACGGCAAGCCGGGCTATTTTGCCCAAGAATTACAAGTCTACGGCAAAGGCGGCGAGCCTTGCCCGCGATGCGACAACATATTGAGTGACATGAAAATTGGCCAGCGTGCTACGGTGTATTGTAGTCACTGTCAAAAATAGAATTCAAGATAGTATGAAGAGAGCGAATCAGCGTTATCTTCATGGTGTCAGCGCCGTATACTCGCCATTAGCGGAGTTGGTGCAAAACCGCTTTAATTATTTTGGGAACAGAGCATGAAAGTTACAGTTTTTGGTATTGGGTATGTTGGCCTAGTTCAGGCTGCCGTTCTGGCGGAAGTTGGCCATGAGGTGGTGTGTGTCGATGTGGATCAGAATAAGGTTGAGAACCTGAAACAGGGTATTATTCCTATCTATGAGCCGGGTCTGACACCGCTGGTCAAAGAAAACTACGAATCAGGCCGGATCACCTTCACCACCGATGCTGAGCTGGGCGTCAAACATGGTCAAATGCAGTTTATAGCTGTCGGTACACCGCCAGATGAAGATGGCTCTGCCGATCTGCAATATGTGCTAGCGGTTGCAGGCACGATTGCCCAGTATATGGATGATTACAAAGTGATCATCGATAAATCGACAGTCCCGGTCGGTACCGCCGACAAAGTACAAGATCATATGGCAAAAGCGCTTGCAGAGCGTGGGGCTGAGATTGAGTTTGATGTGGCCTCAAACCCTGAATTTTTAAAGGAAGGCGCGGCCGTTGCAGATTGTCGCAGGCCTGATCGTATTGTCATTGGTACGGATTCAGAGCGGGTTAGAAAGCTGATGCGCGAGTTGTATGCGCCTTTTAATCGCAACCATGACAAGATCATCTTTATGGATGTTCGCTCTGCCGAACTGACCAAGTATGCCGCAAACTGCATGTTGGCGACCAAGATCTCGTTTATGAACGAAATGTCGAACCTGGCAGAAAAGCTGGGAGCGGATATTGAGCAGGTGCGCAAGGGGATCGGTTCTGATCCCCGCATTGGCTATCACTTTATTTATCCGGGGTGTGGTTACGGAGGTTCGTGCTTCCCGAAAGATGTGCAGGCATTGGTGCGCACGTCTCAGGGAATTGGCTACCGTTCTGAATTGCTGGAGGCGGTAGAACGTGTCAACTATCGTCAGAAAGATAAGCTAATGGCGAATCTGGACCACCACTTTAACTCTGATCTTAAAGACAAAACGATTGCGGTTTGGGGACTTTCCTTTAAACCCAATACCGATGATATGCGTGAGGCGTCCAGCCGGGTATTAATGGAGTCACTGTGGCAGGCGGGAGCCAAGGTTCAGGCCTTTGATCCCGAAGCGATGGAAGAGTGTCAGCGTATTTATGGTAATCGTGACGATCTGTTGCTCATGGGGACCAAAGAAGCGGCATTGCAAGGCGCCGACGCGCTGGTGATCTGTACCGAGTGGACGAATTTCCGTGCCCCTGATTTTGATTTTATTGCGACGACGTTAAAAGAAAAAGTGATTGTTGACGGGCGTAACTTATTTGAGCCGGCATTAATGCAAGAGCGCGGTTTCAATTATTACGCGATTGGCCGCGGCGACAGTATTCGTCCCGTGATTTAAAGACAAATGCCGCTGTTCGTCTCTTTGCTGTCGATGACATAGCGATGAGGTGAACGGCGATAAAAAACAGGCAAAGTATGAAATATCTCGTAACAGGTGCAGCAGGTTTTATTGGTAGTGCGGTAACGGAACGCCTTTGCGACCAGGGCCATGACGTCATTGGTATCGATAACCTGAATGATTACTACGATGTCTCGCTCAAGCATGCGCGTCTTGAACGTGTGGCTCATGAAAGATTCACCTTTATCGAGCTCGATTTAGCCGATCGTGACGGCATGGCGGCTTTGTTTGCCGAGCAGCAGTTTGATCGCGTTATTCATCTGGCAGCCCAGGCCGGAGTACGTTACTCGATTGATAACCCGATGGCCTATGCCGACAGTAACTTAGTCGGCCATTTAGCCGTGCTCGAAGGGTGTCGCCATAATAACGTCAAGCACCTGGTCTATGCGTCTTCAAGCTCGGTATACGGCCTCAACCAAAAGATGCCGTTTAATACCAGTGACAGTGTGGATCATCCGATTTCATTGTATGCCGCAACGAAGAAATCCAATGAGTTGATGGCCCATACATATTCGCATTTGTATGGTGTTCCGACCACCGGATTGCGTTTCTTCACTGTCTATGGCCCCTGGGGCCGTCCTGATATGGCCTTATTCAAATTTACCAATGCGATTGTCAAAGGTCAGGGCATCGATGTGTATAACAATGGCGACATGCGCCGTGATTTCACTTACATCGATGATATTGTTGAAGGCATTATCCGTATTCAGGATGTGATCCCGGAACAGAACAAAGACTGGACGGTCGAGGCGGGGTCGCCTGCAACCAGCTCGGCACCTTATAAGGTGTATAACATCGGCCATGGCAGCCCGGTGAAGCTGATGGACTTTATTGAAGCACTGGAAGAGGCGTTAGGGATTGAAGCGAAGAAAAACTTCATGCCAATGCAGCCCGG
Organism: Photobacterium sp.; assembly: GCF_033720175.1. Lineage (GTDB taxonomy): Bacteria > Pseudomonadota > Gammaproteobacteria > Enterobacterales > Vibrionaceae > Photobacterium. The sequence continues at coordinate 117,441 of NZ_JAWWDA010000007.1, read as the reverse complement.
CGATGTGTATGCAACCTATGCCGATACTGACGACTTATTTAACGCTACCGGTTATCAGCCCGCGGTGAAAGTGAAAGAAGGCGTTAAGGCGTTTGTTGACTGGTATCGAGCGTTTTATCAGTGTTGATGATCTAATTACCTGAACGGCAAAAAAGGAGGCTGCGGCCTCCTTTTTGCTGGCGGATTGATTAAGGGTTACTTTTGATGAAACTTGGCGTTAAGCGCTGCGGTAATTTGAGGGGCGACGAACTGACTTACATCGCCTTTGTGCAGTGCGACTTCTTTAACCATGGTTGAAGAGAGAAAAGAGTTTTCTTCGGATGGGGTAAGAAAGACGGTTTCCAGTTCTGGCATCAGACGGCGATTCATGTTCGCCAGCTGGAATTCATACTCAAAGTCAGAGACCGCGCGTAGGCCGCGGACTAAGATGTTAGCATTGGATTCCTTGGCGAAATCAACCAGCAGACCAGAAAAACCAACAACTTCAACGTTGGATAAATGCTTGGTGATGGCCTGCGTGAGCGTGACACGCTCTTGCAGATCAAACAGGGGTTGCTTACTGGGACTGGCTGCAATACCGACCACGACATGATCAAACATTGCGGCTGCACGCTCAATTAAGTCAAGATGGCCATTGGTAATTGGATCAAAAGTACCCGGGTAGATAACGCGTGTTGTCATGGTGATCTTCCGTTAAATAAAAATAATTTGTTTAGTGCTAAACCGATGGCGAGATCAGATTGTCGAGTCGGGACTTGACTTGTTCGACACTGATGTCTTGCATTAAGTCATCGCCCTTTACTCGAGTGCCCCAAGGCAGGGCCGCAACAGGTTTACCATGTTGCTGTTCGGCATGTTGATCGTACACGCTCGCCACGTGATCCAGGCTATTGTAAGGCCCGGTCCGGTTCGGATCACTGTGAGCATACAGGCCAATAACCGGTGTTCCCTGGGTGGTAGCCAGGTGAGCAGGACCGGTATCCGGGGCCAAGACAACATCAGCTTGCCCTAATAAGGCCGTTAACTGCTTCAAGCTGGTCTTGCCAATCAAGTTAACGACAGGCTGCCGGCAGTGTTGTTCTATTTTTTTACCCAGCGCTATTTCTCTGGGAGCCGGTGAACCGCATAGCAGTACCTGCATTCCTTTGCTGTTAGCGTAATCGGCAATTTCAGCATATCGCTCAGTGAGCCAGTTACGCTCGTCTTTGCTGGCTGCGGGCGAGATCAGCAGGGTCTGTTTTCCCGCCGTGTATTGCTGAGTAAACCGGACGTCTGCTTCCGCCAGCGGAATATTCCAGCTTGGCGTAGAAAACGGAACCCCGAGGTAACGGGCAAAGTCCGCGAAGTTGTCCAGGACATGGAAGGCTTCGGTTTCTGGCAGGTGCTTGTTAGTAAACAGCCATTGTCCTTCTTTGGTGCGGTTGCGGCTAAATCCGACGCGGTATTTAGCTTTAATGCCCAATGATAGTACACTTGCTCGCAGTGCTGCCTGCATATGGATCAGGGCATCAAACTTTTGCCCTTTTAATGCACGCCATACCGCCTGCATGCCGGCAAGACCGGCTTTTTTATCAAAGCTGACGACGGTTATCCCCGGTAAGTCACCGATGAGCTGGGCTTCTATTTTCCCGGTAACCCAAGTGATCTCTGTTTGTGGCCAGTGGCTTTGGATTGCTTGCACCACGGCAATGGCGTGGCAGACATCACCAATTGCAGATAATCGCAGAATACACAAAGATTTCGGCGAAGTTGAAAATAGCGCCATTGCTGATACCCAATAATGATTTGAAGATGGAATTATGCAGTTCACTCCGGTGATTGTAAAATAACGAAGCGTAACCTGTCAGGAGTTTCACCGTGAAAGAATTGTGTTTTGCTAACCAGCGCATCTGGTTTGACCCGAATTTGTTGCAGGAAGAGCCGGATAAATGTTTTGACCCGGCATTCTGGCAGCAAGGATCAAAAGTGATTGGTTCGGCACAAGGCCGGGGCACAACTTGGTTTGTTGAGGGGAAGACGTTACCGATGGCACTGCGGCATTATCGCCGTGGCGGGCTGTTTGGTAAGCTGGTAGAAGACTCATATTGGTTTCTTGGCTGGAGCAAAACGCGCTGCGCAGAAGAAACGTTATTGCTGCATAAGCTGGCGCAAGGTGGGGTGCGTGTTCCCCGCCCCGTTGCGGCGAGGGCGATCCGCTCAGGGTTAACCTACCGTGCCGATATTCTGGTCGAGAAGATTGATAACGCCAGAGATCTGGTAGCGTTGTTGCAAAAAAACAGCCTTCCCGACTCTGTGTGGCGGCAGATCGGGGCGACAGTCCGAAAAATGCATGATTTACAGGTTTGCCATACCGATCTAAACGCTCACAATATTTTGCTGGATGGTGACGAGCAGGTTTGGCTGATTGATTTTGATAAGTGCTATGAGCAGCCGGGCTCTAAGTGGAAAGAGAAGAATCTGGCCCGCTTACACCGCTCTTTTGTTAAAGAGCAGGGTAAGCGTGGTATCCGGTTTCAGCAAACCTGTTGGCAATGTCTATTGCAAGGTTACGCCGGGGCCTGAATCGAAAGCTGGTGGTTGAGAGCGGTTAATGTTTTGGCCACTGCGCCCTGATTTTGTTTGACCACCTTCAAAGCGGCAGCTCCCATGGCCTGGCATTGCTCAGGGCTCGCAAAGAGTTGCGTTAGCATCTGTCCCAGCTCCCGGGCATCGGCACAGATCCAGACCGCATCGGCGGAGCATAACTGCTCAGTAATGTCGGTAAAATTGTAAAAGCTTGGCCCGGTGAGCGCGGGTTTGCCCAAGGCGGCAGGTTCTAACAGGTTATGCCCGCCGACCGCCGCCCCGATCAAACTGCCGCCCATAAAGGTGATATCAGCAGCGCCCTGGAAGAGCAGCATTTCTCCCATCGTATCGGCCAAATAGATCTGAGTGTCGGTTGAAACCTCTGCATTGGCTGTGCGGCGCACACAGCTAAATCCGGTGTCCGCACACAGCTGTTCAACCTGATTGAAACGCTCAGGATGACGCGGCACGAGAATCAATAAACTGTCCGGGTACTTCTTCAGCACTAACCTGAACGCTTCCAATACTTGCTCATCTTCCCCCTTGTGGGTGCTGGCCGCGACCCATACCGGCCGCTGCGCACCTAACTGGCTGCGAAGATCTCTTGCTTGCTGCTCAATTGAAGCGGAAATCTCGATGTCATACTTTATTGAGCCTGTCACGGTGACATTCTGCTCTTTCATTCCTAACGCTTTAAAGCGCTCCGCATCATCATGATGTAGGCATAAAACATGGTCAATGTTGCGGGCGAGAAGATTGAAGATTGGCTGAAACTGGCGATAGCGAGCCGCTGAGCGGGCGGACAGGCGGGCGTTCATAATCATGATCGGAACGCCTGAGTCGTGAACCGTCGCGAGGGTATTTGGCCACAGTTCGGTTTCCATAATCAGCATTGCAGAAGGGTGTATCGTTTTTAAAAAACCTTTAACACACCATGAAAAATCAAGTGGCATGTAGCGGTGTTCAACCAGATCGCCCAGTTTAGCCACTTGCTCTGCGCCTGTGCTCGTTGTCGTTGTGACGACGATGGGTTGCTCCGGGTTTTGCGCTTTCAAGGCTTTAATCACTGGAATTGCAGCAATAGATTCACCCACCGATACGGCATGGATCCAGATAGGGCGAATGGCAGTGTTTTGGTAGCTAAGCAGTGGCGTAAAGCCAAAATGCTCTTTCCAGCGCTTGCCGAATGACGGCTTTCCTGGTTTTTTCTTATACAGGCCATAAAGCAGAAAAGGGGAGGCGAGGGAAAGTAATAAGGTGTAAAACCAGCGGATGAGCATGGCATGTTCCTTGATATCAGTCGGACAGTTTTCTTGACGGAGTATACCCAAACTACCCCAAGATGCGAGATTCAGAGTTAGATATGGGAATTCAAATTTCAGTGAGTCCTGCATTTTAAGGGGTAGCAATGATGTTGCGAAGGGTCTTAATGACGTTTTACTATTGCTACAACCATGCAAGGGTTAACAGCCATTTTCTGATATGATTACCGCTCAACGAGATCATGCTTTTGTACTTAGGCTTGTTTTATCAAGGCGCTTGTTTACACCGGGACTTTTATACATGCAGCAAACCACTAATAGCTTGAATGATACGCCATCATATCGTTTTTTATTTTATGTCGAACAAAATTATTCCTTTGCTATTTTGCGTCCACTGCAAGCTGTCGCGATTGCTGCTGGCCATCAGGTTAAGTGGTTGCTGGCAGGCGGTGAGGTGTCGAAAGATTTTCTTGCTGACGATGAAGAAGAGCTTCTCACCATCAAAGAGGCCGTAGCTTATAGCCCCAACGCTGTTTTTGTACCGGGGGACCGGGTGCCGTCATTTATTCCCGGCCTGAAAGTGGAAGTGTTTCATGGTTTAAACGAAAGCAAGCGAGGCAATGTATACCCTGAGCGGGGGATGTTCGATCTGTATTGTACCGAAGGCCATGAACGAACTGGTATGCTGGAACCGTTAGCTGAAAAGCGAGGCTATTTCAGAGTTAAAGAGACCGGCTGGCTAAAACTGGATAGTTTATTTAACTTCAAGTCAGAGACAGCATACTCAAGACCTCAGATCCTGTTTGCCTCGACATTCACCCCGAGTTTGTCCTGTGCTGAATCCGTATATGACGAAATTAAGGCGCTAAGCCAGCAAGGTGACTGGCATTGGTTAATCACCTTACATCCGAAGATGGATCCGCAAACGGTTGAGAAATATCGTCAGCTTGAAAGTGATAATTTAACCTTTTTCGATAATGATAAAGTGATTGAACTGCTTCACCGAGCTGACGTGATGGTTTGTGATAACTCCTCGATATTCCAGGAGTTCTTGTTGCTTAATAAACCTGTTGTCACCGTGAATAACCGTGAGGTTCAACCTTGTTTTATTAATATTACTGAGCCAGAAAACCTTGCGTCAGCGATAAGTGATGCATTGGCCCCAAGTAAAGAATTACAAACTCATATTAAACATTATGGCCCAGGTATTACGCCTTATCTTGATGGCCAGTCGGCTCATCGTGTTTTGGCTGCAGTCACTGAAATGCTGACTGAGGGTTGGCAGGATAAAAAGCCGGCGAATATTTTTCGCAACCTTAAAGTGCGCAAGAAAATGGGCTATTGGAAGTGGTAATCACATGCAAAAACATACACTGTCAGTTATTTTAATTACAAAAAATGAAGCCGATCGGGTCGAGAACTGCTTGCGATCCGTCGCATCCGTAGCCGATGAAATCATTGTCCTGGATAGTGGTTCGACAGATGAAACGGTAGAAATTTGCCAGCGTTTTACTGATAACGTCACAGTGACGGACTGGCCTGGTTTTGGTAAGCAAAAGCAACGAGCTTTAGATAAAGCAACTGGTGACTGGGTCTTGTCGATAGATGCCGACGAAGCGCTCGATAGCGACATGCAAAATGCGTTAGTTGCGTTACTTAAGCAGGAGACGATCGATAAAACAGCTTATCGTCTGCCTTGGGGAGTGACCCTTTATGGCAAGACGTTGAAATATGGGCGCAGTGCCCGCTCCGTGTTACGTTTGTTCAAGCGTGAGGGCGCACGCTATACCTTAGATGAAGTGCATGAAACGGTGGTTCCGGCTTCTGGCGATAAAGGTGTCATGCCTGGTTTTCTGTTGCACTACACTCATCGAGATTACGGCCACGGCCTAGATAAAGCGGCTCAGTATGCTTGGCTAGGTGCCCAAAAATATAACCGCAAGGGCAAGAAGTCCCATGGTTTGGTATTGGCACTGCTGCGTGCTATCTGGACCTTCTTCCATATTTATATAATTCGCCGAGGGTTCCTCGATGGTAGTGTGGGTTTTATTATCGCGATGACCTATGCCCAAGTGAACTTTAATAAGTATGTTGGGCTATGGCTGCTTGAGCAAGAGAGCAAAACTAAAAAATAGTGCCACCATTCTTGAAGAGCAATAGAAAGCCTTGCGGTATCATTGTTTGGATGGGCATTAAGGTATACTTGGAGAGAGTAACCGCCAAACTCCAAGTATATCGTATGTCAATGCAAGGGTACGGGAAATGCTGAAGCCGGTTTATTTTATCGAGATAGGTAAAACGAAATCTGGCTGATGAAATTACCTGCCATATTTCTTAATTTATACGCCAGGCAGATAACCCTAGTGCTAATGGACTTCTTCTGACTTCTATTTCTTTTTCCAATGATTGAGTCTTCTCCGCTGGCTGATACAAAATAGGGTTCTAATCCGTAGATGGCTTGTTTATGCATCCAGACATTGCGGATAAACACATCAACGGGAAGACAAAGTTCCTGGCTGTTATCAAGAAACGCCTTTGCCGTCGCTGGAGAAATGGCATAACAAGTGGCACATTGTGGTACTTTCAGGAAATTAGATAATGTCATACCATCAACTGTAGCGACTTTGTACTGAGGTTTTTTATTGGTTGTTTCCATCCGGATAAAACCGTATTTATCGATGAGTTTCTCACAGGCACTGAAAGCCTCAAGCACGCCATCTTTAATCGATAGATCATCTTCAAACACCAGAATAGACTGGTTCAAATCAACGCATTTCTGCCATGCCAGCATGTGGCTCGCGTAGCAGCCTATTTCACCCGGTGCTGCTTTTCTGCCATAATTGAATAGAAATTCTTTTTCATTGTATCTTTCCAGATAAGGATGATTTCCTTTTCTGCCATCAACGCCATCTATAAAATTAAAATTAATATGATGTTTATCAAGGGTATCTGTTACCTTTTTACGTCGCCTTAGGTTATCTGCAAGGCTTATCACAAAAGCTTCCATGTTTTCTTTTCCGAAAGTTATTATTTGTGTATTTAAAGTTGTTATTTAGTCTTTTTAGTTATTCGTATAATAGACTGAATTATTACTGGCTCGCCGCAACGGTACTTACGGCTTTTGATTTTGTTAGCCTTTATTACACAGTTTTTCAAAGTATGCGATGTGCTTATTCACGGTCTGTGCGGCATTGAATTCTTTATCCAGTTTTTGCTTAGCGGCGGCACTGAATTGAGAAATTTTATTTTTATCGGCAATGAGTTTATTCATCGCATCAGCGAAAGCATCGGCATCGCCGGCAGGGACAACAAAGCCGGTTTTGCCATCATCGACCAGCTCCGGTGAGCCTCCCGTAGTGGTCACAACCGAAGTCGTACCGTTGGCCATGGCTTCAATGATGGTGCGCGGCAGGCCTTCGCCGCTGATTGAAGGCTGAACCTGAAAATCGGCCATAGTCATAATTGAAGGGACATCTTTGCGGTGGCCAACTAAGTGAATGCGATCCGCCATCGGGCTTTGTGCGATTTCTTCTAAATGAGGTTCAAAGCCGCTGCCCACCAATAAAAGATGGAAGTTTTCATTTTTAATCGCGTATGTTGCTTTAATTAAAACTGAGATGCCTTTGCTAGGTCTGACATGAGCGGCACACACCGCAATAATATGATCGTCAGTTAATCCGAACTCACTTCTTTGTGTTGCCGGCACCTGATACCAATCCAGTTGGTGGCCTTTATAGATCGTGATCACATTATCTTTGATTTTCCAGACCCGTTTGGCTACATCTCGCCGAACCGCATCTGATACACAAATAATACCGTCTACACGAGGATTCAGGTGGGTCAGGTAGGCACTTGGATCATGACGATATAATCCTCCCGTCGTTCCGCGGTAGGTAATAACCTTTGCCTTGGTTCCGATGCTTGCCAAAATTGCATTGGGAATGGTTTTTGAGTTAAACGCGTAGAAAATATCATATTGGCCCTCTACCAGCTCTTTACGCATTTTCTTAATGGTGTCTAAACAGACCTTTCTTTTTGGATAGCAGTCAATGGTTTTAACTCCATGCGCATTAAACCGTTCAACATATGGCGCATTGCCTTGGGTTAAGACCGTCACTTCATGACCCTGCTTAACCATTTCGATGAACATTTCGGCTTCAGGGCGTACGCTGTTCCAAGCATGATTATATGAGCTGGCAATTAGGATTTTCATAGCACTCACTTATTATTGTTATTGATTTTGAATCGTAAGTTATGGATTTCGCGTTTAATCAGCTCAGTGAGGTTAAACCATTCGCGTTTACAGCGGGTTAAGAAGCTTCTCGGGGCTTTTTTGCCATAGCCAATATCCGATTCAAAGATCGGATCATTGGTCAGGCAAGCTGGTGACGTACCATAACATTCCACGTCATTAATCCAGAAGCGATCCATATAGATATCCACAGCCATGTACCAGCGTGTCGAGTGCTTTAGCATCTTTGTTGCCCCGGCTGGTGTGATGAAGTAGCCTGTTGCGCTCATATGACCTTTGCTAAACTTGCAAATCGTTATTGAATCGAGTTGTTTAACCGGATTGAAACTAAAGCATTTTCTTTTGTTATCAAACAGACGTATACATTCATAGTTATCCTCTAATTGAGGAAGGTGCTGGATGAACGCCTTAAATGCCTTAGGATAAATCAGAGCATCATCTTCAATTACAATAATAGGCTTATTGAGCTCAATACACTGTTGCCAAAGTTGGTAATGACTGGCATAACAGCCAATTTGGCCTTTGCTCAATGATTTACCTCGGTACAGTTGACTGAGACCGTCATCGTACATATCGAACAATGGGTGGTGGCCTTTGTGTCCATTGATGGCAGAAAAAATATGATAATTAACGCCAAGTTCATCAAGCTGCTTAGATATATGAGCTCTGCGATCAGTGGATGATTCTAAATTGATGACAAAAATATCGATCATAATAAATTAATTTTCTTCAGCTTTTGATGAATATGTGGCGAGACCACAAACCAATAACAGATACATAAACAGAGTTTGTCCATGGTTTAGCGGGACATCGGTTAAGGCTGCTATCGCGAATAATACTACCAGACCGATAATTTTATAGCGTTTACTTGATGGCTGCTTGTTGAGCTGAGTCAAGGGCACAACGAGTATCAATAGCATTAAAGCCAGACCAATCACGCCATTTTTGATCAGGCGGTCTAAATATTGGTTGTGATAGTGTGCAGGCTTAAAACGGTATAATGTTTCGGAAACTAACTCCTTTTTGTACAAAGATTGAAATTTATCGCTTTGAGAATCGCCGGTGCCGAGCAACCAGTCATTACTCAACAGGTATGGGCTGAGTTGCCACATTTGTAGCCTTAATCCAATCGACGTATTGAGGTTGCCGGCAATTATCTGCTTTGCCTCATGTTGTGTTTGTTCTATACGCTGCTCTAGCTGAGGTTTTAATGCAAAACCAGCCGTAAAGGTCATGGCCAGTCCGACTGTAATAAACTTCCAGTTTATTTGTTTACTTCTGAAGTGAAGCAGTAACATTAAGCCAGAAGCTATCCCAAATCCCAACCAAATCCCGCGGGTTTGACTGAATATAATGGCAGTAAGGCTAAATATTAACGAAATAATTGAGAGAACAAGCTCCGTTCTATTGCTGTGCTTCATGACCTGCGCAAGGGCGATGATGCCAATAGAGGCACTCAGTGTTGCCTGTGGAATGGCATTTATTGGCCAGTTGCTTCTAATCAACTCAGCAACTTGGCTGTAATAAATGGCAAAACCAGCACATGCAATAGCACCTATTAGGGTTAAACCTTGCAAGAGCCTGGGTGTTAGTAAATGTCTTGGGAAACAGAGCAACAATAGTGAAGCGCCGAGCAATGAGCGTATTTCCCGTGAACTTAGTCCGTGATAGTGATAGCTGAAAAGAGCATACCCGGTCGTGATTAACACTACCCACAGTGTTTTATCGCGCTTCAAGTTCTCTTTAATCGAGTCCAGACCATGGCTTATTAATGTTGCAATGATAGAAATGACGATCATAGCGATCATGGGTTTATCACCGCTTCTCATCACAAGCATTCCGCTGAACAGCCAAATAAAAGGCAGCAGGATCAGAAAGTGGGTTATAGCTTTTTTATTCATACTACTTTGTCACCTGATAAGGATTTTCCCCACCGTTCGGGCGGGTTTTCAGTAACCGTAAAATCCACATGTATTGCTCGGGCTTAACGCTAACGTAATCTTCGATACAGGCGTTCATGATACGGGCGTCTTGCTCTTCGCTCTCGCTCGGGAAGGGGGCGAGTGCTGGCTTGATGTCTATTTCGTATTTGCCAGTGTCATTATTGTACACGGCAAACAGTGGGACAATCTTTGCTCTACTTAGTTTTGACAGCCGTCCCAGACCCGAAATGGTTGCCTTGGTGGTGGCAAAAAAATCGACAAACACACTGTGTTCCGGGCCGAGATCTTCATCTGGCAGGTAATAGCCGAAGTAGCCCTCCTTGATCGAGCGGATAAAGGGCTTAATCCCCGCGCTTCGTTCATACACGCGCCCGCCATATTGCACTCGCTGTTTATGCATTAGCCAGTCAGAAACCTGGTTTTTCTGTTTTTTTATCATTCCCACCACGGGCAGGCCGCGAGAGGCAAGCAGTACTGCGGGCACATCAATGGCCCAGGTATGGGGAGCGAGCAAGATAGCATTTTGACCTTGGTCTTTTAATGCTGTCAGGTGCTCTTCACCACGAATAATGGTGTTGTTCTCCAGCCACTGGCGATTACGTACCGACAGCGAGGGAAACCCCATCAGGAAGGTACCTGCGGTGATAATGCTCTGCAGCAGTATCGCCTCACGTTCTTGTTCTGATTTTTCAGGGAAGCACATTTGCAGGTTTACCCGGGCACGGCGGTTGGCTTTGCTGTTTAGCTTCACGGCTTGTTTCGCAAATCCGGAGGCAAGTGCCCGGCGGACTGAATGAGGAAACAGGCAGATCAGGGTCGCGAGAGCTACCGCCAGCCAGGTTCCCCAGTATTTAGGGTGCAAGAAAGACCAGGAAAACGCCGGGTTATAAGCTTGCTTGTCATCATGTTCTGTCATCGGGATAGTTCAACGTTACTTATTAAAAATGGCCATGTACTCAGCCACGCCTTCGGCAACTGACTTGAACGGCTGGTTATAACCCGCCGCACGAAGCTTGGTCAAATCTGCCTGAGTAAATGTTTGGTAACGACCTTTCAGGTGCTCTGGGAATGGGACTGTGACTACTTCGCCTTTGCCATGGTGTTTGATCACCGCATCGGCGACGGCCTGGAATGATTCGGCATGGCCGGTGCCGCAGTTGAAGATACCCGACACGCCTTTTTCAAGGAACCACAGGTTGACTTTACACACGTCACCCACATAGACGAAATCACGTTTGAAGGTCTCGGAACCTTCGAACAGCTTTGGGTTTTCACCGGCTTTAATCTGACTGTTCAGATGATAAGCCACAGACGCCATGCTGCCTTTGTGCTGTTCGCGCGGGCCATACACATTGAAGTAGCGAAAGCCTGTAATTTGAGACAGTGTTTCGCCATGGACTTCTGCATCCTGCCAGATGCGGCGAACATAATTATCAAACTGCTGTTTTGAATAACCGTAGACGTTCAGGGCACCTTCATACTGTTTTTCTTCAATGAAGCCGTGATCGCGACCGCCATAGGTGGCAGCAGAAGAGGCGTACAGAAATGGGATCTGGCGCTCTAAGCAAAAATGCAGCAGCTCTTTAGAGTACTCATAATTGTTCAGCATCATGTATTTGCCGTCCCACTCGGTAGTTGCCGAGCAAGCCCCATGGTGGAAGATGGCGTCGATTGGGCCGAATTCATCGCCAGCCATGATCTGGGTGATGAAATCTTCCTTATCCATGTAATCAGCGATATCGAGGTCAACTAAGTTAACAAATTTAGTGCCGTCTTTGAGGTCATCAACCACTAGAATATCGTTATGACCTTGTTCATTCAGGGCCTTAACGATATTGCTGCCGATCATGCCGGCGCCGCCAGTTACAACAATCATGGGTTATCCTAATGCTAATACATTGATCGAACGGCTTTCGTTAGCCACCGTTACAAATATCGGTTATGAGTTATGATAATATCAAGCGATAGCCATTGGGTGAAGGAAGTGAGAAGCGCATGAAAACCCGCGACAGAATTATTCAGGCCGCACTGGAACTCTTTAATGAGAGTGGTGAGCCTAACGTTACCACCAACCATATAGCTGCTCATTTGGGGATCAGCCCCGGCAATCTCTATTATCACTTTCGCAATAAGGAAGAGATTATACACTGTATCTTTGATGAATACGCCCGCGATCTGAGTATTCGTTTTCAGCCCCAGGCAGCATTTGATGCGACGGCAGAAAGTTTGCTGGCCTACCTGGATGCCGTGTTTATGTTGATGTGGCGCTATCGTTTTTTTTACGCCAACCTGCCAGATATTCTTAGCCGTGATCAGGAGTTGCAGAGGAAGTATTTACAAGCTCAGGAAGAATTACACAGCAATATCATGGCATTGATGAGCAGCTTCAAAGAGAGTGGACTGCTGGATCTGGACGAAAATGAGCTGTTAAGCCTGGCTAACACGCTAAAATTAGTGGCATCGAGCTGGATTTGTTATCAGACCACTCAAGTCCCGGGCGCTAAAATCACCAAAGGGGTGATTTATCAAGGGGTATTACAGATGCTAAGTATTGTCCGTCCTCTGACGACGAGTGAAGGAAAACAGCGGGTGCTCCAGCTCGAGTCGCATTATTGTGATCAGGTACAGCGTGACGTATCGTAATAGCCGGTTTCTCTGTCGTCGGCCTTTAATATCCCGCCGCTGACAGTATGGTAAAGAGTCAAATTGGTGCTACATCTGCAGATACAGCTCTGATAGCCGCACCAGTCTGACCTGCTGCTTCTCTACTTCAGGCAACCACTGTTGCAGCGTCTCCAGAGTCTCGGGATAGGGGTGGCCAATGGCTACCACATAACCCTCCTTCCGGGCCCGTTTCAGGGCTGATGCTAACTGTTGTCGGATAAATTCCCGGGTGCGGAAGTGATCGAGAAAAATATGGCGGCGCAGTGCGGGCACACCGTTGGCTTGCGCCCGGTCGAATGCCACGGTCTGGCTGGTGGTTCGGCTATCCAAAAAAGAGAGGCCTTGTTCTGCGAGCACCGTCATCACCCAGTCCATCGCTTGGGTATTCTGGGTCAGTCCGCTTCCCATGTGATTATTGATGGCTATCGCATTGGGGACGCGGCTGAGAGCATGGCGCAACGTTTGCTGTAGTTCTTCCCGGAGCATACCGGCGGTCAGTGTTGTCAGTTCTAACGGGGCCTGCCGTTGTGGCTGCATGGGCATATGCAGTAACGTATCCCGGTTTTCTCGTGCGGCCTGATGCGCGGTGGCCAAATCAAAAGGAGTATCGGGCAGAATGGAGATGCTGATTTCAGGTGGTAACGCAGAGAGCTGGAGCGGCATGGCCTGATAGCCTAAATCATCGATCACGATCGCTAACCTGGCCGCCGGGACGGGCCTTGCCATAAGTAGAATGATCAAAAAAGAGAAACAAATTGCGTTCCGTCGCATGTCGTCGTTCCTGGTAATCTTTGTGGTTGAGCTTAGGCTCCCTGATTTTGCAATCAGGATAGGCTGTTAGGGTTATTTTGTTAGCCAGTTTCTTGGATTTGTCGGGGTCCCTTTACGGCGGATCTCAAAGTACAGGCCCGAACGTTCCTGACCGCCGCTGACACCCACCAAGGCGATGGCTTCGCTTGCCTGTACGGTGTCGCCGACTTTTTTCAGCAGGGTTTGGTTATAGCCATAAAAACTCATATCACCTTTACCGTGATCGATAGCGAGCATTAAGCCGTAGCCGCGCAGCCAATCGGCAAAAACCACCTTTCCGGAATACACGGCCTTGACCTGACTGCCGGAAGGTTTACTGAGCACCATCCCTTTCCAGTGTAATTCGCCTTTCTGAACCGAACCGTAAGTATGGAGTACGGCGCCTTTCACCGGCCATGGCAGCTTACCCTGATGTTGGGCCAGACCGTCCATCGGGATTTGCCGGGCAGCTTTCGCTTCGGCTTTTGCCTTGGCAATTTCTGCCAGCAGGCGTTTTTCGTTGGCGTGCAGCTCAGTGAGGTAGTGGTTATCGGAGTTAATCTGATTTTTAATGCTGGTAAGGGTCTTCTTGCGGTGCTTTTGCCTCGATTCTAAGGTGCTTTTTTCGGTTTTCAGCTGAGTAAGTAAGATCTGCTGTTGCTGGCGTTGCTGGGCTAATTCATGGTGCTTGAGCTGTAACTCGGTATTGGTCGCCGCTAACTCATTAAGTGCCTGGCTCCGCGCCTGGCTTAACCGCTCGGCGTAAACCGACATCCGATCGAGCTCCGTACTTTGCTGGCCACTTAGCAGGCTCGCCAGTTGATCGTTTTTTCCTTGCCGATATTGGGTATCGAGCAATTCTTTCAGCATTTCCTGCTGGCCGACCTGTAACTGCTGGAGCTTAGTCTGATCGCGCTCAAGCTGGTTGATGGAGCGGTTGAGCGTGTTGAGCTGGTTGTCTGCCTGGTGAATTTTCTTCGCCGTTTGTGCAATGTCCAGCTCTTGTTGTCTGAGCTCTTTTTGCAGGGTGTTGAACTGGGTCTGCTTACTGCCAAGTTGGTTCTGCTGGCGTGAGATTTCCTGTTTGACGCCATCCAGCTGATTTTTACTGGTTGCGACGCTTGGCTGAGAAAACATCAGGCATAATAAAGCGCCAGTGCATAATGCACTGGCGCGGATAGTATGGTTTAGGTGTGTGATCATATCCCGCATGGGGGGATTATTTCAGATCAAACAGAACCTGACCAGTCATCTCTGCTGGGATTTCGAGATCTGACAGGCTAAGCATGGTTGGTGCTAAGTCAGACAGTTTTCCGCCGTCTTTCAGAGTCAGGTCTTTGTTGCCCACATAAATCAGCGGTACCGGCAGGCTGGTATGCGCGGTATGAATACCACCGGTCTCAGGGTTGATCATCATTTCAGCGTTACCGTGATCCGCGGTGATTAACAGCTGGCCATCGACAGATTTAATCGCTTCGACAACCTGACCAATACAGCTATCAAGCGCTTCACAGGCTTTAACTGCCGCGTCGTATACGCCCGTGTGGCCAACCATGTCGCCATTCGGGTAGTTACAGATAATGGTATCGAATTCGCCGCTTTTGATTGCGGCAACCAGCTTCTCGGTCAGCTCTGGCGAACTCATTTCTGGCTGGAGATCGTAGGTGGCAACTTTTGGTGAAGCGACCAGTGAGCGTGTCTCACCGTCAAATTCGTCTTCCACACCGCCGTTGAAGAAGAAAGTCACGTGAGCGTATTTCTCTGTTTCTGAAATACGTAGCTGCTTTTTGCCTTTCTTCGACAGCCATTCACCCAAAGTGTTTTCCAGGCTTGCCGGTGGAAACGCTGCTGGAAGGTTAATGTTTGCAGCGTACTGAGTCAGCATCACGAAATCAGCCAATGCCGGCGTTTGTGCACGTTCAAAGCTGGTAAAATCGGCTTCAAAAGCACGGGTGATTTCACGAGCACGGTCAGCACGGTAGTTCATGAAGATAACCGCATCGCCATCCGCCATGATTGCCGCTTCCTGGCCTTTAGCACGGATTTCAGTTGCTTTAACGAACTCATCATTTTCATCACGGGTGTAAGCATCTGTCAGGCCCGCAACCGCAGAATCAACCGTGAACTCAGCTTTCGCTGCTGTTAGCAGATTATAGGCAACCTCGACACGATCCCAGTTGTTGTCGCGGTCCATGGCGTAGTAACGGCCAATCAGGGAAGCCGTACGACCTTTGCCCAGCTTTGCAAATAGTGCATCGAAACGCTCCAGTGATGCCTGTGCGCTACGCGGCGGAGTATCACGACCATCCAGGAAGCTATGCAGATAGATTTTTTCTGCCCCGCGCTTTGCGGCCATTTCGATAGCTGCGGCAATGTGGTCTTCGTGGCTGTGAACGCCACCCGGCGACATCAGGCCCATGATGTGAACCGCTTTTCCGGCCTGAATTGCTTTATCCATGGCATTAACCAGCGCTTCGTTTTCGAAGAAGTCACCGTCAGCAATAGACTTAGTAATACGAGTCAGATCTTGATAAACCACGCGACCGGCACCGATGTTAGTATGACCAACTTCAGAGTTACCCATCTGACCATCAGGAAGACCGACATCCAAGCCGGAGGCTGAGATCAGTGTGTTTGCTTCGTTTGCAATCAGAG
This sequence comes from Photobacterium sp., assembly GCF_033720175.1. GTDB lineage: Bacteria > Pseudomonadota > Gammaproteobacteria > Enterobacterales > Vibrionaceae > Photobacterium. The sequence goes on along the minus strand of NZ_JAWWDA010000007.1, from coordinate 101,311 downwards.
CGTCCATTACTGGTGTCTGAGCGTTTGCAATTGCATTGTTTTCATTGTCTTCGCGATAGCCCCAGCCATCCAGGATCACTAAAGCCAGTGGCTTTTTAGCAGACATAGGTTGTCCTCTCATAAGTTAAAAATCTGATACCAATTACATTAAACATCTGATGTTACGGAAAATGTTTCAGGCAATGGGTATGGAAGATTGTAATTTTACTACAACTATTGCCATAAACTGTAGGGTAAGATCAAACAATGTTGTCAATAAATTGTTATCTTCCTACATAAAATATATTCATTTATTGCTCTGAGTGTAAGCCCTGCGTCACAGTTTTTTCTATTTCATTGATTGGTAGGAGCTTGTTTACCTCTTATACTATACCCAAACTGCCTCAGGTTGCTTGGTTCAGAGCTACCTCAGGGGATGATGTTCAAGGTAAGCGAGTAAAGGTCTAGCCCTCTATGCCAATCTCGTTTAACACTGACTTCATTTCCAGACAAGCGCCCGAAGGGCGAGTATCACTGGCTTTTATTATTCGTTAGGTGTTTTTTAAAGGAACCACTCTTCATAAAAATGCCTGCCTTGCCTAAAAGCCAATGAATCCTGCAACTTGGCGTGGTTTGGGTATATGAGCACGGGAGCAAGTGAGCCAGTGCGCGGAATTGTGGACTGCTGCTGTTACAAGGCAGGCGACGCAGGTATACTCAGATTCCTTTTTGAGCCGAGTTTAGCCCTACTCTTGGATGTTTAGTTTTAGGTATATAGAGCGAAAGTCATGCAGCAATATATAGATTTTGTTACAAGTAATCCTATTTTATCCCTTGCCTGGGTTGGCCTGGTTGTGGCGATCATTGCGTCAGTTGTGAAGCAAAAGGCCGCTAGCTACACCGTGGTGGCGCCTAACGAGGCGACGGTATTGGTCAATCGCGAAAATGGTGTGTTTATCGATATTCGCTCTCGAGACGAGTATCGCCAGGGCCATATTGCTGGCGCACTTCACATTTTGCCAAGCCAAATTAAAGAACAGAATATTACTGATCTTGAAAAATACAAATCGGCCCCAATCATTGTGGTATGTAAAACAGGTCAGACAGGGCAAGAGAGCGCAAATCTGCTGAGTAAAGCCGGTTTTGAAAACGTTAACCTGCTAAAAGACGGTCTGATTTCCTGGAATGAAGCCAATCTGCCACTTATCCGCAGCAAAGGTAAGAAGTAACTGGCAGGAAGTAACATCAGGTTATCGTTAATAATTTTCGCAGCTTGTGATGCTTTCAGGCCACCGTTGCGAATGTATGAATCATCTCATGTGATGAGATTGTAAAGATAAAAGGACTCAAAGATGGCTGAAGCAGCAAACAACGAAGCACAACAAAACTTCCAGATCCAGCGTGTATTCCTGAAAGATGTTTCTTTCGAGGCACCTAACTCACCGGACATGTTCCAGAAAGAGTGGAAGCCGGATGTGAAACTGGATCTTGATACCCAAAGCCGTGAATTAGGCGAAGGTACTTTCGAAGTTGTGTTACGTCTTACTGTAACTGTGAAGAATGCTGAAGATACGGCGTTCCTATGTGAAGTTCAGCAGGCCGGTATTTTCACTGTAGCAGGCATGGAAGCATCTCAGCTAGCACATTGCCTGGGTGCATTCTGCCCGAATATCCTGTTCCCGTATGCACGTGAAACCATTTCCAGCCTTGTTGTGAAAGGGACGTTCCCACAATTGAACCTGGCGCCGGTTAACTTTGACGCACTGTTCATGAACTACCTGCAAAATCAGGCTGAAGCCAATAAAGCTGAGCCTAATACCACAAGCACTGAAGCTTAATCACGACTATAAGCCGATATGAATCAGAACGCGACGAACAATGCGATCACAATGACCGTACTCGGTGCCGGCTCGTACGGTACCTCGCTGGCCATTTCTCTTGCCCGTAATGGTGCCAATATCATCTTATGGGGGCATGAGCCGGAGCACATGGCACAGCTGGAAATGGATCGTGCCAATGAAGCGTTTTTGCCAGGTGTACCGTTTCCTGAGTCGCTGATTATCTCAGCGGACTTGGAAGCTGCCGTACAGGCAAGCCGTGATTTACTGGTTGTCGTACCCAGCCATGTCTTTGGCGAGGTACTGACTAACGTAAAACCTTTCCTGCGTGATGATTCACGTATCTGTTGGGCCACCAAGGGACTGGAGCCTGAAACCGGACGCCTGCTGAAGGACGTTGCGGTTGAGGTGCTGGGTGATAAGGTGCCATTAGCCGTTTTATCCGGTCCGACCTTTGCGAAAGAGCTGGCGGCGGGTATGCCGACCGCGATTGCGGTTTCATCTCCGGATGATGCGTTTGTGCGTGATCTTCAGGAGAAGATCCACTGCAGCAAAACGTTTCGTGTCTACAGCAATTCCGATTTTATTGGTATGCAGTTGGGTGGCGCCGTCAAAAACGTCATTGCAATTGGTGCCGGTATGTCTGACGGCATCGGCTTTGGTGCCAATGCCCGTACTGCGTTGATCACCCGCGGCCTGGCGGAGATGTGTCGTCTTGGTGCTGCGCTGGGTGCCCAGCCGGAAACCTTTATGGGGATGGCGGGACTCGGCGATTTGGTACTGACTTGTACCGATAACCAATCCCGTAACCGCCGCTTTGGGCTGGCGCTGGGGCAGGGTAAGTCGGTCGAGCAGGCTCAAATCGATATTGGTCAGGTCGTCGAAGGGTACCGCAACACCAAAGAAGTCTGGGCCCTCGCTCAGCGTTATGGTGTTGAGATGCCGATTTCCGAGCAGATATATCAGGTACTGTATCAAGGTAAAGATGCCCGGGAAGCCGCGAAAGACTTGCTGGCTCGTGAGAAAAAATTCGAATAGCGGCTATTTTGCATCGCTACTTCGTTAGTAAAAGCAACGTGGGCTGAAAAGCACGCGTTGTTTTTTTTTCTAAGCCCGTTAAAGTTAAAAGGTCATGGTGACACCAATCAGCACCATTCTCTGTTTGTTCAGATGATTATGCTGACAGTATGAGTTATTACGAGATTATTAAATAGATAAGCAGAGGGCGATGTGAGGGAATGTCAACAACATGAGGTCTGGCAGGCCATCAAGCAAGAAGCGAGAGAGCAGTCAGAACAAGAGCCGATGTTAGCCAGCTTTTATCATGCGACGATTATTAAGCATGATAACTTAGCCTCAGCACTGAGTTATATTCTGGCCAATAAACTGGCCACCCCATCGATGCCGGCGATGGCTGTTCGTGAGGTGATTGAGGAAGCCTTCGCGGCCGATTGCATGATCACAGAATCGGCCGCCTGTGATATCCGGGCGGTGGTCGAGCGTGACCCTGCGATAGACATGTATTCAATCCCTCTGTTGTATCTTAAAGGGTATCACGCCTTGCAGGGCTACCGTGTTGCGAACTGGTTGTGGAAGCATGATCGTGTCGCCTTGGCCGTGTATTTGCAAAACCAGATCTCAGTGACCTGTCAGGTCGACGTGCACCCGGCGGCGACGATTGGTCAGGGCATTATGTTTGACCATGCTACCGGTATCGTAGTGGGTGAAACCGCAGTGATCGAAAATGATGTCTCGATCCTTCAGGGCGTCACACTCGGCGGTACCGGTAAAGAAAGTGGCGACCGTCATCCGAAGATCCGTGAAGGGGTGATGATTGGTGCCGGCGCCAAAGTACTGGGAAATATCGAAGTCGGGGAAGGGGCCAAAATCGGCTCCTGTTCTGTGGTTCTCAATCCGGTGCCGCCACACACCACGGTCGCGGGTGTGCCGGCCAAAATTGTGGGGCGCCCGAGCAGTGCTAAGCCATCGATGGATATGGACCAACAATTTAATGGCAGTGACAAGACCTTTATTGCGGGTGACGGGATATAAACCAGAGACGAGAGGCGAGTTACGCTCGCTTCTCGTCACTCATACACGCCCCTTTTAGACCGAACCTTTAAATCCCAATTGGCGCCATGCCTCATAGCCAATGATGGCCGCTGCATTGGACAGGTTCAGGCTACGGCTGTCAGGGTGCATGGGAATACGCAGACGCTGTTCAAGCGGCAAGCTTGCAATAAATTCTGCCGGCAATCCACGGGTTTCAGGGCCGAAGATCAAGACGTCGCCTTCTGAAAATTGGGCATTGGTATGGTAGTTAGTGGTTTTCGTGGTACACGCAAACAACCGGCGGCCAGCCATCGCTGCCATGAACGCGGTAAAATCCTTATGTCGATGGACATGGGCCAGATCATGATAGTCCAGACCGGCACGACGCAATTTTTTCTCTTCCAAATCAAAACCTAAAGGCTCAATCAGGTGTAGGTTTGCACCGCAATTTGCGCATAACCGGATAATATTCCCGGTGTTAGGGGCGATCTCAGGTTCGTAAAGGGCAATATTAAACATATTTTTTAGAAGGCGCGCTGCTGGAAATTTGGGTTATTGTGACAAGGGTGGGAGTAACAAGCAAATTGTTTACTTGTTACTCTTATTCACCAAGTTCGAGCTTAGTCACACGCTAGCGGTTCAGTGGCAGTCTGATGGTTACTTGCAATCCGCCGAATGGGCTGCGGCAGGCAGTGATGGTGCCGTTATGCAGCCGAATAGCACTTTCAGTGATAGCCAGTCCTAACCCCGTCCCTCCACTGCTGCGGTCTCGGGCGGTTGAAACCCGATAGAAGGGGCGGAAGATGCGATCCAGTTCATCGTCTGGCACGCCTTCGCCATTATCGTCAATGACGATATGTAGCATGTCGTTTTGTTCGCTGAAATGGACGGTGACCTCATCATTGCAGTACTTTATCGCATTACGAACGACATTTTCCAAGGCACTGATCAGCAAGTTCGGACTGCCACTGAGCGGCCACTTCTCAAGCGTGTCGCAGGTAAATGTTTTGTGGTTCTGTTCAGCTTCAAAGCGGGCATCTTCCAGCATCTCATCCCACAGGCTGCTGGCATCAGTGGCTTGCTGATGTTCATGGCTGGTGAGCTGCATACGGGACAGCTCCAGCAATTCACTGATCATTTTTTCCAGTCGCTCTGCCTCCGTATCAACACGGCTCAGCTCTTTGCTTTTCCCTTGCTTGCGCTGGGCCAGTGCGGTGGCCATGCGCAGGCGGGTCAGAGGCGATCGAAGTTCATGTGAGATATCTGAGAGCAGGCGTTGCTGGCCATTGATCATCTGGTTAATGGCCTGCACCATCTGGTTAAAGCTCGCCCCGGCCTGCTTAAATTCTGTCGGGCCGGTTTCCAGCGTCGGATCGGCTTTAAACTGCCCCGTCGCCACGCGCTCAGCAGCTTGCTGTAAGCGCCGGGCCGGAATACTGATCGCCCATGCCAGCCATAGCAGCAACGGGGTGCTGACCAGCATGGTCACCAGCAGGAGCGGGAAGGGTTTATCCAGGATCTGGACGAAAAAGGGAGGAGGCTGACGCCAGATTCGGGCGACATACATCAGGGCGGTTTGTTGTTGGTCAGTAACCGCAAAGGGGCCCGCTATCATTCTGCGGCCGTACAACCTTTGTTTGGGGCTGGCGGGATCATCGGCAATGGTAATAAAATTTCGCAGAGCCTTATTATGGCCGTGAGGGGTAATAATTTCGCCGTCGGTGGTGGTGAAATAGATCTGAAGGCCTTGGTGGCGATCCCGCTCGGTAAAGCGCTGCAGTTTACTTTGCAGCGGGCCGTTTTCATTACGTAGCTGTTGAGAGATCTCTTGTGCCGAGCTTTGCATCCGTCCAAGATGCCGTTCCCCAATGGTATGCTGCGCCCGGGGGTCCAGGTTGGGTAGCAGCACAATCGTTACCACGACAATCAACAGTGTCAGCCAGAAAACAGCAAAGATACGGCCGTATAAACTCGAAAAGCCCGGTAATCGCATTAAATCTCCTCAACCAGCAGGTAGCCTTTTCCCCGCAAGGTTTTAATCCGCGGTTTGCCGTCAGCCCGCTCGGGGAGTTTCCTTCTCAGATTGGAGACATGCATATCCAGGGCACGGTCAAATTGTGCAAGACGTTTACCCAGCACCTCAATACTGAGTTCCGTTTTGGCAATGATTTTCCCCGGATGCTGGATAAAATAACTGAGTAAGGCAAGCTCAGTGCCTGTCATCTCAATCGAACGTTCACGGCAGAAGACTTCCTGTCGGCCCGGATAGATCTTAATATCCTGATAGAGTAAACATTCCGGTGCGCTAGAGCGGGTGTCATTGGCGGCGCTTTGAGATCGGCGTAAAATCGCACGCATTCGTGCCAGCAGTTCCCGATCACTGAACGGTTTCGGCAAATAGTCATCAGCCCCCAGCTCCAGCCCGATGACCCGATCGATCTCTTCGCCCTTTGCTGTCAGCATTAATACCGGTGTGGTATGGCTTTCTCTTAATTTTCGCAGCATTTCAGTACCGTTCATTTTCGGCATCATCACATCGAGCAAGATAAGATCGACGCTGCTATCTGCTTTTAACAAGCCTTCTTCGCCATTATTGGCCTCAATGACCTCAAAACCTTCCATTTCCAGGATGTCGGTTAACAGAGAGGTGAGCTCGGTATCGTCATCGACCAATAGAATCTTTGCCATACTTACGCCTTTCGTTTCGCTATAAATACATGCCATTAATGACGTGACACGCTTAATGACAGTATCTCTGAACTCTCACTAACAGCCAAGTTAATGTGAGTAAGCTTTACGCAGTTTTACGTTCATTCGACAGCACTTTACCTTACAAGGCGTACGCTAATGACATACCGGTTAAGGTCACTTGGAGAAGAACATTATGATGACATTCAAAAAAGCACTGGTCATGGCGATTGCACTGCCACTGACACTTGGCTCTGCGTCAGTACTGGCGTACGGCGGTAGTGGTCATAACGGCGGTAAACATAACGCTTGTGATATACAAGGTGGGCGACAAGTTTTCCGCGCGCTGGCTCTGACCGATGCCCAGCAAGATGAAGTGAAATCACTTCGTGGAGCAAATAGATCCGCGATGATGACGCAGCGTCAGGGCCTGCGGGCGGCAATGCAGGCGAATCATGATCAAATGCAAGCTTTGCTGCTGGCTGACAATTTTGATGATGTCGCGGTGCGGGAGTTGGCCGAAAAGATGTCTGGCGAACAAGCAGAGCAGCGTATGGCGATGTTAGAAAATCGTCACAAAATGCTGAATATTCTGACCCCAGAGCAGAAAGAAAAATATAAGCAGCTGCAGTCAGAACGCAGGGCTAAATGTGAAGCGCGCTGGGCAGAAAAAAACCAGTAAAAACGAAAGTGGGTCCATACTGATAATGAAGCTGCAACCCGTGTTGCGGCTTTTTTGTGTTTATCAAATGTCTTTTTTGTTTATCTTAATTACCACAACAAACTTTTTTTGTTATTAATTTTCATCACAAAACAGCTATACTGCGGGATATTAAGCAGTAGATACGCATAGGTTTGTCCCGTAAGCGCTTGTCAATATTGTGTGGTGAGCATGGATGTACCCACGGTTACCGCCTGTTGTTAACGCTTTACTGGTGGCTTTGGCGACAGAATATATACTTAAGAAACCAGCCATCCGGTTGGATCGCGTTTTTTAGGTTAGTTGTCAATCCTACTGCTGGCGGTTTTATTTCATATTGCAATTGACCTCAGTCCGAAGTGATCGTGATATGAATCAACAAAATTTATTATCAAAATTGTAATACTCCTACATTAGTAGGAAAGTTACAGTTTACGCGAGCATGAGTCGGTCAAACCGCTTATGGTGCCGAGAGGGGGAACCTCGGTAACTCGTGCCGGATTTGATTTTTCAATTCCCAAAGTCAGAGGGTAACCATGATTAAGAAGATTGGTGTTTTGACCAGTGGTGGTGACGCACCTGGTATGAATGCAGCGGTTCGCGGTGTGGTACGTGTTGCGTTATCAGAAGGCCTGGAAGTTTACGGTGTCTATGACGGCTATCAGGGCCTCCACCAGAACCGTATCCAAAAGCTAACTCGCACAAGTGTATCAGACGTGATCAACAAGGGAGGGACTTTCCTTGGTTCAGCACGTTTTCCTGAGTTTAAAGATGAAAAAGTACGTGCTCAGGCGATCGAAAACCTGAAGATTCACGGTATCGATGCCTTGGTTGTTATCGGTGGTGATGGCTCTTATATGGGGGCGAAGAAGCTGACAGAGATGGGTTACCCATGCATCGGCATCCCGGGTACCATTGATAACGATGTTGCCGGTACTGATTACACAATCGGTTATCTGACGGCTCTTAATACGGTAATCGACGCGATTGACCGTCTGCGTGATACATCGTCTTCTCACCAGCGTATCTCTATTGTTGAGGTAATGGGGCGTCACTGTGGTGATTTGACTCTGATGTCTGCGATTGCGGGTGGTTGTGAATACATCATCACGCCTGAAACTGGCCTGCATAAAGAGCAGTTGCTGGCGAAGATCAAAGAAGGTATCTACAAAGGTAAGAAGCACGCCATCATCGCGATCACAGAGCTGATGACTGACGCGAATGAACTGGCTAAGTACATTGAAGATGAAACTGGCCGTGAAACCCGTGCCACCGTACTGGGTCATATTCAGCGTGGTGGTCAGCCTACGGCATTTGACCGTATCCTAGCTTCTCGTATGGGAGCTTATGCTGTTGAGCTGTTAATTAAAGGCGAAGGTGGTCGTTGTGTGGGGATCCAGAACGAAAAAATGGTTCACCACGACATCATCGATGCGATTGAAAATATGAAGCGTCCGGTCCGTAAAGATCTTTACGAACTCGCGGATAAGCTGTTCTAAGCAAGCATTTAATCGCTTAAGCTGATATATAAAAAACCGACTCACCGAGTCGGCTTTTTTTAGGCTCAGAGCCGAGTAACGCGAGCCGCGACACTCGATACGGAGACAAAAAGACCACCCGAAGGTGGCCTTTGAAAATAACTATCGCTTAAAAGCGGTATTATTTTTTGGCTTCAGCTGCTGCTTTTGCAATAGCTGCAAAGCTTTTCGCGTCAAGAGCGGCACCGCCAACCAGAGCTCCGTCGATGTCTGGCTGTGCGAAGTATGCTGCTGCGTTTTCTGGTTTAACAGAACCGCCGTACTGGATAACAACATTCTTAGCAACTTCTTCGCTTTGCTCTGCGATGTGAGCACGGATTTGAGCGTGGATACGCTGTGCATCTTCAGCTGTTGCCGCTTTACCCGTTCCGATTGCCCAGATTGGTTCATAAGCGATGATTGCGCCTTCAAGAGCTTCAACGCCTTGAGTTTTGATCACAGCGTCAAGTTGACGTGAACATACGGCAACGGTTTCGCCCGCTTCGTTCTGTGCTTCAGACTCACCAATACATAGTACAGGAGTCAGGCCGTTTTCTTTTAGGAATGCGAATTTCTTAGCAACAAACTCGTCAGACTCAGCGTGGTATTCACGACGCTCAGAGTGACCGATGATGATGTGGCTTGCACCGAAATCTTTAAGCATCGCAGGAGACATATCACCGGTGAATGCACCGCTGTTGTTCAGGTCAGTATTTTGGGCACCAAGAATGATCTTGTTACCGCCTTCAGCGATCACACGCTCAGCAAGATCGATATAAAGTGCAGGTGGAGCAACGGCAACGTCAACACCCGTAACGCCTTCAAGTTCAGCGTTAAGGTCCTTAAGTAGGTTAGAGACCATTTCCTTGCTACCGTTTAGCTTCCAGTTACCCATAACTACAGGATGGCGCATAGCTTTTCTCCAAATCAATTTAATGTAAATAATTAAGACCAATCTTATTAAGTAACGATACACCCCGATAACGTGCGGAATGTGTGGTTATTTAATCGGACTGGGAAAGACTATTACGTAATAATATAACAGTTTTGGTTGAAATTTTTACTGTTCAAAATCATTAATGTGTTTGGTTGTACCTTTTTCCCGCTAAAAAGTGAACTCCTGAAGCCGAATTTTTCCTCAATAAACTATTTTATCTGGTTATTCCAGACAAAAAAGAGAGTGATCACGGGCTGAGTTTCCATCCAATAGCTTAGCTTATCGATTCGGTATCGGGTAAGTTGGCAGGTGAAACTTTGCACAACGTAAGGTATTTGCCGTGTAAGCTTATGCCGTCGGTGGTGAGCAGATGAGGGATCATGGAGGAGAAATTGTGCCTAATTTGGTGATGGAGTATTCCGATCCGGTTGCGGAGCGTGTCAATATACAAGGGTTACTGGAAGATTTGCATCGGGCGCTGTTAATCAGCGGGTTGTTTGAGCCGGATTCGGTAAAGTCCCGCTCTTATCCTTGTCATAGCTGGCAGCTCGGTGAAGAAGGCGATCGCAAAACCTTTATTCATCTCGGGCTGAGCATGCTGGCGGGTCGCCATCCTGAGCAGAAGCGGCAATTGTCTCGGGACTTAATGTCGGTTCTGGAGCAGCATGCCAGTATGATTAATAGCTTAACCATCGATATTCGAGATATGGATCCTGAGTGCTTTTTGAAAGTCAGTGTATAACGGAGCTTTAGGTGTTTGATAAATATACACCCCGGAGATCTTCCGGACCAGCTGACGTTCAGTTCTTTGGCTGAGAGGGGCGATTGAAGGGCTTCACTTCAGCCAGGTGTTCAGTCAGGGTTTCAGGTGCATTGAGCGCCTGGGCAAAGCGCTTGAGATGCTGCTGTAACTCCGACATCAATAGCACATTGGTGTGATTGGGGTTTTTACCTCGGTTTATTACCTGGTTGATATGGCTCATTTGCGCCCGTAGTCGAGGCTGCATCAACGGGCTGGATCCGACAATGATCTCTTCGCTCATGCGCAACCGTAATGCTTCCAATTCTTCTGGTTTGCTTTCTGCCATTATTTTGAGTTCATCAAAAGACGGTAATGTCTGCATCGCGATTTCCCTGCCTGTTATCCTCTCAGGTACTATTAATCTTAGTGCTGATCGTTGCGGTTGTTCTCTTTTATTTAAGGTAGATCAGCCTGCGGGTGCAAGGCTGACTCATTTATGAGAATTTCAGATGGGACCAAGATGAGACGGCAGGATAACTTGAGATCGTTACCAGTAATGCTCCATGGTGATCTGGCCGGGTTTGCTACGGAGGTTTTTTACCAGTCCTCTTGCCTCCAGGGCCGCTTTGGTGTCTCTGACCATTTCCGGGTTGCCGCACAGCATTACCTGACTGCGTGTTGGCTCAAGGGAAAGGCCCACATGACGTTCTAACATGCCATCAGCAATCGCCAGCGGAATTCGTCCCGGCAAGCTCAGCGGAGCCGGTTCTCGGCTGACAAAAGGCTGGACGATGAACTGATCGGGATGCTGCTCTTTAAGGGCATTAATTTCAGCCTGGTAGCTGAGGTCAGAGGCAAAGCGAACGGCATGGATTAACACAATTTTACGGAAGCGTTTCCAGACTTCCTGTTCACGTAAAATGGACAGGTAAGGGCCAATGGCGGTTCCCGTTGCAAGCATCCATAGGTGCTCGCTCTCGGGTATTTCATTGAGGGTAAAATAGCCGCTGGCACGGGCGGAAATAAATACAGTGTCGCCGGCTTTAAGCGCATGAAGACGAGGGGAGAGCAGGCCGTCGGCTACCCGGGTGGCATAGATTTCGATTTGGTTGTCGCTCGGCGGGTTGACAAAGGAGTACGCGCGCTGGATCATTTTGCCATTGATTTCTAAGCCGAGCTTGGTGAACTGGCCGGCTTTAAAGGGTTCGATGTTAGCGTGTAAGACCAGGCTAAACAGGTCATTGTTCCAATGACGGTTGTTTATTACCTCTGCAGGGATCCAGTCAGCCATAATATTCTCCTCACTATTTAGAACTAAGAATTCGATAAGCGCAGCGTCTCTCTCCGGCAATAATGTGTTCACTTCTTACGATCTGATATTCATCACCCAACAGGCGCTGGAACACAGAGAGTTCTGTTTTACATAACGAAGGACAGCGGAGTGCGGCATGGCAAATCGGGCAGTGGTTTTCCACCAAAATAAAATCGTTACCGTCTTGCTGAAGTTCAGCCATGTAACCTTCCTGCTCCCTCAGTGTAGTCAGTATTTCTAATTTTTCTTTTAAAGTTGAACGGCTTGCTAATGCCTTTTGGTATTGTTCAAAAGTTTGATTCGCTCGACGCTCTATGATTTGGTTTAAGCCTTGGGTGCCAAAGATATCTTCGACAGAATCAATCATTTGAATAATGAGTTCGCCATGGCGATCGGCAAAGCGGCGATGTCCCTTGGCGGTCAAGTTCCAGTGTCGAGTTGGCCGGCCAACTTTGACTTTTACGTCTTGAAAATCAACCAAACCGTCATCCTCCAGTCCCTGAAGATGCTGCCGTACCCCCATCGTGGTGAGGCTGAATTCCTGTGCCAGCACCTTGGCGGTTACAGCCCCTTCCCGTTTCATATGATAGAGGATTTTATCTATAGTTTTCATGTCAACCTGTCTATTCCTTGCTTGCCGCTATACCCAAACCACCGAGGGGAGGTTTGTTATATTATGTAACCAGCATGGTAAATAAAGCAACGGCTTTACTTAGTAAGAATAGAGTAACTTGCCATATTTTGCTGGATCAAAAAAGGCGCGCCTGAGCACGCCCTTGGTAATCTGGAGGGGGATATTACAGAATATGCCCTTTGATCGCCTCGTCTTTACGATCCAGGTAGTGAGTCGATTTAATACGACGGATCGTACGGCACTTACCACGAATTAACAGCGTTTCGGTGGTCGCGATGTTGCCCTGACGGCTGATACCCTCAAGCAGATCGCCTTTCGTGATACCGGTACCGGCAAAAATCACATTGTCACTCTGTGCCATGTCTTCCATACGTAGCACGATATTTGGCTCAATCCCCATTTCATGGCAGCGATCGATTTCGATTTGGCCTAAGCGGCGGTTTTCCTCGTTATCACCCTTTACCTGATGACGAGGCAGCAGGCGGCCATTCATGTCACCGCCCAGCGCACGAATGGCAGCGGCAGATACCACGCCCTCCGGTGCACCACCAATGCAGTACATCACGTCAACTTCGCTGTCTGGCATACAAGTCAGGATAGAGGCTGCCACATCACCATCAGGGAAAGCAAAAACGCGTACTCCCATCTCTTGCATATGGGCAATCGTCTCGTCGTGGCGTGGTTTAGCCAGTGTGGTAACAACCAGGGTGTCCAGTGTCTTACCTAATGCGTCGGCAATATTTTTCAGGTTGTCAATCAGTGGCAAGGCCAAATCGATACACCCTTTAGCGCCAGGACCTACAACGATCTTTTCCATGTACATATCAGGCGCTTTAAGGAATGAACCTTTTTCACCTGCAGCCAGTACTGCCAGTGCGTTATTTTGTCCCATCGCCGTCATGCGAGTCCCTTCAATCGGGTCAACCGCGATATCGACAGCATCACCACCGGTTCCGACTTTTTCACCGATGTAAAGCATAGGGGCTTCATCGATCTCACCTTCACCAATAACAATTTCACCTTCAATCTCGGTTTGGTTCAGAAGGGTGCGCATTACTTCTACCGCCGCGCCGTCAGCAGCGTTTTTATCGCCGCGGCCAAGCCATTTGTAGCCAGCCAGGGCTGCGCCTTCAGTTACACGAGAAAATGCCATCGCTAAATCGCGCTTCATGGTTACTCCAGAAATAGAATCAGTGGGTTTGGATATTTAGGTATCTTTGATTGGTGTTTCAACTGGCGGCGATTTTATCATAGCTCACAGTGAAACGTTTGCGTTTCTTCAAATCGAATACAGCGAGGCATTTTAGCGACTGTTTTGCGCCGCGGGGGAAGGGCGAAAAAGCAGTGCAAAGAAAAGGCCTGCAGTTGCAGGCCTTGCTTTAAACGGAACCGTAAATGGGCCGGTTAATGGATCTGGCTAGGCTTTATTGAGTAACGCGTTGTTAAATAAAACCCTAACACGGGATCACTCTTCGTCTTCCAGTGCCCAGCCTTTCGCGCATTCAACCGCACGTTTCCAGCCGCGGTAACGACGGTTACGTTTCTGATCATCTGCACATGGTAGGAACTTGCGATCTAACTTAGCTTTGTCTTGCAGTTCGTCAAGACTGTCCCAGAAACCAACAGCCAGACCAGCCAGATAAGCCGCGCCCAGCGCAGTCACTTCGGTTACGACGGGTCGATCAACCTCAGTGTTCAGTACGTCTGACTGGAACTGCATCAGGAAGTTATTGGCTACCGCGCCCCCATCAACACGCAGCTCCGCAAGCTTAATACCGGAGTCTGCCTGCATGGCATCTAAGACATCACGAGTCTGGTAGGCGACGCTTTCAAGCGTTGCACGAATGATATGGTTAGCATTCACGCCACGCGTCAGGCCAACAATGGCGCCACGCGCATACGGGTCCCAGTATGGTGCGCCGAGGCCCGTAAAGGCCGGTACAACATAGACACCGTTAGCACTGCCCACTTTTTCTGCGAAATACTCAGAGTCGTTGGCATCACCCAGCAGCTTAACTTCGTCACGCAGCCACTGAACGGATGCACCGCCCATAAACACCGCACCTTCAAGGGCATAAGCGACGTCGCCTTTAGGGCCACAGGCAAGGGTCGTCAGCAGTCCGTTGTGTGAGGTGACTTTCTCTTTACCGGTATTCATTAGCAGGAAGCAGCCGGTACCATAGGTATTCTTTGCCTGACCGGCTTCAACACACATCTGGCCGAACAGAGCCGCCTGCTGATCGCCGGCAATCCCAGAGATTGGAATACGGGTCCCGCCTTTACCGCCGATATTGGTCTGGCCGTAGATTTCAGAAGAGGATTTTACTTCCGGCATCATAGATAGCGGAATATCCATTGCCGTCAGAAGTTTTTCATCCCACTGCAGGGTGTTGATGTTAAACAGCATGGTACGTGAGGCGTTGGTGAAGTCAGTGACATGTACGCGCCCCTGAGTCATTTTCCAGATCAGCCAGGTATCGACAGTACCAAACAACAGGTTGCCGGCTTCCGCTTCTTCGCGAGCGCCCTCAACATTGTCGAGGATCCATTTGACTTTGGTACCTGAGAAGTATGGGTCAACAACCAGGCCGGTGTTCTCACGAATATACTCTTCCAGCCCTTGCTCTTTCAGGGTTTCGCAAATGCTTGCGGTACGGCGGCACTGCCAGACAATGGCGTTGTAAACGGGTTTTCCGGTGTTCTTATCCCAGACAATAGTGGTTTCACGCTGGTTGGTAATACCGATACCAGCGACCTGATCAGAACGAATCCCCGCCTTAGCCAGAACTTCAACCAGAGTCGAGCTTTGGGTCGCATAGATTTCTAGAGGATCATGTTCCACCCAACCGGCTTTAGGGTAGATCTGGGTGAATTCGCGTTGTGACGTACAAACAATATTGGCGTCGTGATCCAGCACAACGGCGCGGGAGCTGGTGGTACCCTGATCAAGCGCAACAATATACTTTTGTTCAGTCATAATGAATGTCCTTTAACTTTTTATTATAGGGTATAGAGGTAATTAAGCGTTGGCTGTTTCTTGACCGTCAGCACCTTCACACTGGTTCGGAATGGTGCATCTGTTGCCAGGAAGGTAAAGCTCGATGGCTTTAGGGTAGAGCCAGCCCCCGAAGGCTGCACCGCAGATTGGTGCAAGGATCGGCACAATCAGGTAGGGGATGTCTTTGCCTCCGGTTAGTGCCATTTCATCCCAGCCTGCCAGGAAGGCAAAGAATTTAGGGCCGAAGTCACGGGCTGGGTTCATTGCAAAACCAGTCAGCGGACCTAAAGAGCCACCAATGACAGCGATTAAGATACCGATAAGCAGCGGACCCATCGCGCCGCGTGGCGCACCGTTTTTCTCATCGCCGATGGCTAAAATAGCGAACATCAGTACTGCCGTAATAACGAACTCAACCGCAAAAGCACCGCTGAATGAAAGCGCGGGATGCGGATAAGTTGAGAAAATACCGGCAGTGGCCAGACTGGCTTGGGTGCCGCGTACAATTTGGTGGGTAGCTTCATATTCCGTAAAGAGGTTGCTGTAAAGGGCGTAAATTAAAGCTGCGGAGCAGAACGCACCAAATAGTTGCGCCACGATATAAGGGGCAACCTTACGCTTATCAAACCCATGGAACAGGGCTAAAGCGATAGTGACTGCGGGGTTGATGTGTGCGCCTGATACGCCCGCCGTGCAGTAGATGGCAATTGCGACGCCTAAGCCCCACATGATGCTTATTTCCCATTGGCCAAATTCTGCTCCAGTCAGCACCAGTGCCGCAACGCAGCCGACACCAAAGAAGATCAATAAACCGGTTCCTATAAACTCGGCGAGACACTCACCGAGTAGCGTGTGTTGTTTCGAGTTAGCCATTTCTCAGTCCTTTTGTCGATAGATTGTAGGGGGATTGCTTTATAGTTGTTATTCGAGCGTTAATGTACCGCATATATCTATTATTGGAATAAAATTGAACTAAAAATGTGCGTTCGAGCATAAAAAGAGGGTTATTCCGAGCGAAAGCCAATCGTTTGCGCTTTTGGTGAGTTGACGCTGATATGTATTAATGGAATGTGAGTTTTAGGGCTGGGGTGGGGTTTTTTTTGGTATAAATGACTGGATAAAATAAAAAATCCGACCTTAATTAGGTCGGATATGCCAAGAGGGCAAGTTCTTGGATTTCTCCAAGAGAGATACGATCACGATAAAAATTAGCACGCAAGCGCTGCATGAAAATTGAGTTAGATCGCAATTTCAAGCATTCTGTAACTGAGGTGGTGTTATTTTTAGCGCTGTGGCCAGTTTCCAGTCACGGGGGGATCAACAGACTGGAGCGGAGAGAAAAATAGAAATTTTATAACAGAGAATTAACTTGTTTTGTTACTGAGGCCGTTACAATGGCAAAGGCAGCGAAGCTCAAAGCTTTTTTTTAGGCAATTTGATTTGAAGAACAAGGTACAATTTCTATCAAGATTGGGTGAAATTCATCCATTTGCAAAAAAGGGATGGATTAGAGGATGCCAGATGGCGGCTGCCTCGCTAGAATAGGCGCAGCAACGAATATAAACCATGCTCGTGTGGTATTACCTTAACGGTTTAAGGGAATGATATGGGCTTAGATCAGGTGAACAATATGTCTTTAGAAATGTTGGAAAAGCTGGAAGCCAAAGTACAAATGGCTGTTGATACAATTTCTCTGCTACAAATGGAAATTGAAGAATTAAAAGAAACAAACGAAAGCCTGACTGCAGAAACGCAAGAACTACGTTCAAACCGTGAAGTATTAGAGCAGGATAACCAGAAACTACAGAATGATCATCAAGCATGGCAAGAGCGCGTTCGCACACTGCTGGGTAAGATGGATCACGTAGAATAAAAAACAGAGCCGATTGGCTCTGTTTTTTTATCTCAGGTACATGATGGTATCTTGTACCTTGATGGCACTGCGGGTCACTCAATATCGAGCGGTTCAGGCGATAAGATCACCCCAGTGTTATCAGCATAGAGGTGGTCTTCCGGCAAGAAAGTGACACCACCAAAATTGACGGCAACATCGGCTTCTCCTACACCTTGTTTATCGGCCCCTACCGGTATTGAAGCCAGAGCCTGAATACCAATGTCGAGCTCATCGAGATCATCGACATGGCGCACGCAGCCGTAGACAACTAACCCCTCCCATTCATTGTCAGCAGCAAGCTGGGCAATGTCAGCATCAATCAATGCACGCCGTAACGAGCCACCACCGTCAATCAATAATATGCGGCCAATGCCGGATTGCTCCAGTACCGAGCGGATCAATGCATTATCTTCAAAGCATTTTACTGTAGAAATCTGGCCGCCGAAGGAACTTCGCCCGCCGTAAGAACTGAACATTGGCTCAACGACATCCACCTGTTCCAGGTAAATATCGCATAGTTCGGAGGTATTATATTCCATAAGCTAGCTTCTTGTTGTGGCAAAAGAAAAGGGGAGATTGGTTAACTTAACATCATTGGCCTGGTGGAATTATAACCAGCTGTGCTTGCATTGCAACAAGGATGTAATGGTAACCGGCGTCCATTCTTAATGACTGATTCTTGCCTGAGTGTATGTGCGGTGTCAGCGATCGTTTGTGATGAATACGGCGCTTAAGCCAGAATGACGCCCGCAGCAAACAGGAGATTGGTCAGTAACGCGCATTTCACCATCGTCGCCATCATCGGGCGCAGTGCTGCGCCATCTGCTGATTGAAATACCTGTTTGCCGTGTTGGAACAGCAGCGGAAAGCTGAAAATAAATAACCAGCCAAACGGTGAGTGCAGCTCCAGGAGTGCAAACAGGGTTAAGCAGACGACGCTACCGGCTAACAGGAACAGGTGGTACTTGCGTCCCCAGTCCGGCCCCATGCGTACCGCTAACGTTAACTTTCCACAGGCTCGGTCATTCTCGATATCTCTCAAGTTATTGATGTTAAGTACACCGACAGCCAAGAGGCCACACGCGGTGGCGGGTAGCATAATGATCGAATCAATCGAACCGGCCTGCAGATAATACGTGCCGGCAACACCTAGCCAGCCGAAGAACATCAGCACGGACAGATCGCCCAGGCCTCGGTAACCATAAGGTTTATTGCCGACGGTGTAGGCAATAGAGCCTGCAATCGCCATCAAACCTAATAACATAAAGCCAAACATGTCCTGTAAATTATTACAGGCAAGGAAAATCAGGCTCAATCCACTGGCTATCGTCAGGATAATATTCAGTACCATGGCATTACGCATTGCACCAGGCGTCACTAAGCCGGACTGAACAGCCCGTTGCGGGCCAAGACGGGCATCATTATCCGTGCCTTTAACAGCATCACCATAGTCATTGGCCAGGTTTGATAAAATCTGGAGTAAAAGAGCGGTGAGCAGGGCGAGGCCTGTGATTGATGCAGAAAAACGTCCTTGCCATCCTGCCACTGCGCTGCCGCATAGAATCGATGCGACGGCCAATGGCAAGGTTTTGGGCCTTGCGGCATCAAGCCAGATTGCGAGTGAAGATGATTTCATAATGTCGTTACTTAGCGAATTGTTGAAAGGGTATTATGGCGAAAACACAGAGATGGGCAACTTTATCGCCATAATGTTTGTTTAAGAACAAAAAAACGGCGTCGAATGACGCCGTTTTCTGCATTTTCAATCGCAGCTTTATGGATCAGATCTAAAGGATAAAGCGGCTCAGATCCTCGTCTTCAACCAGCTCACCCAAACGGTCGATAACATAGGTTTCGTCGATAATGAACTTATCACCCGACTTTTCTGTCGCGTCGAAAGACAGCTCTTCCATCAGGCGTTCCATGACGGTGTGCAGTCTGCGGGCACCAATGTTTTCTGTGCGCTCGTTAACTTGCCATGCCGCATCCGCAATTTTGTTGATACCGTCTTCAGTAAAGTCGATATTAACCGATTCCGTTGCCATCAGCGCGATGTACTGCTCTGTCAGCGATGCATTGGGCTCTGTCAGGATACGTTTGAAGTCACCGCTGGTCAGGGCTTCAAGTTCCACCCGAATAGGCAGTCGGCCTTGCAGTTCCGGGATCAGATCTGAAGGTTTTGCCATCTGGAACGCGCCGGAAGCGATAAACAGGATATGGTCAGTTTTTACCATCCCATGTTTGGTCGATACCGTGCTGCCTTCAACTAAAGGAAGTAGATCGCGCTGGACGCCTTCGCGAGAAACGTCCGGGCCGGATGCTTCACCGCGTTTGCAGATCTTGTCAATCTCATCAAGGAAGACAATACCGTTGTTCTCTACCGCGTAGATCGCATGCTCTTTCAGCTCTTCATGATTAACCAGTTTTGCCGCTTCTTCCTCGGTTGCCGCCTTGATTGCGTCTTTGATTTTCATCGTACGCTTTTTGGTGGTATTACCGGCAAGATTCTGGAACATGCCCTGCAGTTGGTTGGTCATGTCTTCCATGCCAGGAGGCGCCATGATCTCAACGCCCATCTGCGGTGCTGCGACATCGATTTCGATCTCTTTGTCGTCCAGCTTGCCTTCGCGCAACTTCTTGCGGAATGATTGGCGAGTCGCAGAACTATTGTCAGCTTCTTCATTTTTGCCCCAGGCATCACGTGCCGGAGGTAGCAGGATGTCAAGAATACGATCTTCGGCCAGCTCTTCAGCGCGGAAACGGACTTTTTCCATCGCCTGCTGATGAGTCATTTTTACCGCAACATCGGTCAGATCGCGAATAATGGTTTCGACTTCTTTACCAACATAGCCGACTTCGGTGAACTTAGTCGCTTCTACTTTAATGAAAGGCGCATTGGCTAATTTTGCCAGACGGCGGGCAATTTCGGTTTTACCGACGCCTGTCGGGCCAATCATCAGAATATTTTTTGGTGTTACTTCGACCCGCAGCTCTTCAGGAAGCTGCATCCGACGCCAGCGGTTGCGCAGTGCAATAGCAACGGCACGCTTGGCTTTGTCCTGACCGATAATGTGGCGATCAAGCTCATGAACAATTTCGCGAGGAGTCATTTCAGACATAGCGGCTTCCTTACTTAGTATCGAGCTCTTCAATGGTATGATTGTGGTTGGTGAACACACAGATGTCGCCAGCGATATACAGTGCTTTCTCGGCAATTTCGCGGGCACTTAAATCGGTGTTTTCCAACAGGGCGGTTGCTGCCGCCTGGGCAAAATTCCCCCCTGAGCCGATAGCAATCAGGTCGTTTTCTGGCTGAATTACATCACCATTGCCGGTAATGATCAATGAGCCGGTTTCATCAGCGACTACCAGCAGGGCCTCGAGTTTACGCAGCATGCGGTCGGTGCGCCAGTCTTTGGCCAGTTCCACCGCCGCTTTAAGAAGATGGCCCTGGTGCATTTCAAGCTTACGCTCAAAACGCTCGAATAGAGTGAAGGCATCGGCAGTGCCGCCAGCAAAGCCAGCCAGAACTTTGTTGTTGTATAAACGGCGTACTTTGCGCGCGTTACCTTTCATCACAGTGTTGCCCAGGGAAACCTGGCCATCACCGGCAATAACGACTTTACCGTTTCGACGTACAGATACGATTGTTGTCACGGTCTAACCTCTTTGGTTCTCTCCGGCGCAGCGCCGGTATCGATGTTATTACTATAGTTGGGATGAAAGAATAATTTTTCAAGCCAAAAGTGATAAACGATGTTGTCAATTGGAGGTCGCAGATAACAAAAAAGGATGCTCAGGCATCCTTTTGGTAAAGATATTAAGTCGCGCTTGGGGTGGTCAGGCTTATGCCTGATCGGCGATCACTCCCAAAACCAGATAGCACATGGCTCAATTCCCGCGCGGCGTAACATGTTGCGATCGCTTTCGGCTTTACGCTTTTGTGGGTATGGGCCAAGAATGACGCGATACCAGTTGCCTTTTTCACCCTGGCTGGTTTTCACCTGGCTCTCAAGCCCCTGAAAAGCAATCATCGCCTTGCGCTGTTCTGCCTGATCTTTGCTGCGGTACGCTCCGCATTGCATCAGGTACGGCCGACTTGGCTTCTGGGCTTGCTTTGATTCAACCTGGACTTCTTTATTTTCCAGCTCTTCAATATAGCGCCATTTTTCCTCTGGTTTGGGCGGTAAAGCCGTCTCTTTGGCTTTAGTCAGTGGTTTAGGCTTTGGTTTCACTGCTACCGGTTTTGTTGGCTCAGGGGCTGGCTTGGGAGCCGGTGAGCTAGATAGGAAATACAAGCCATAACCGAGAGCACTGACAAGGATCAGGGCAATGATGGCCCATTTAATAGGGAAGCCATTGGATACTGGCGCTTTACGATTGTGGCGGGCTGGCTTTTTGGGCGAGCGTCCGCGTTTTACATAATCTTTAGTGGCCACAATGATGACAATATAACGGCAAAATAATAACCCTATGTTACAAACTTGGACGGTGGCTGACCAGTGTTTCTGTGGCGTTGGATGAGGGCAAACGTCGGTCTGTTGCAGATATTTGTGAGCTTATGCCAAAACTCATAAGCTCACCGTATATCTGACTGCCACTTAATGTGCGGGCGGTGCGGCACTTTCCCGTATGACCAACTTGGCATCCAGTAAGCGAGAACCTGCCTGTACTTCCTTACCTTTTAAGAG
This sequence comes from Photobacterium sp., assembly GCF_033720175.1. Taxonomy (GTDB): domain Bacteria; phylum Pseudomonadota; class Gammaproteobacteria; order Enterobacterales; family Vibrionaceae; genus Photobacterium. The sequence goes on along the minus strand of NZ_JAWWDA010000007.1, from coordinate 79,329 downwards.
CTCCAGCAGCATTAACATCGACTGACGGCCGATTTCATAACGTGGCTGGGAAACGGTAGTAAGCGGTGGATCGCAGTATTCTGCGAATTGAATGTCATCGAATCCGACAATTGACAGATCATGCGGTACACGCAATCCCAGGCGCTTTGCTTGCTGCATTGCCCCGATAGCCATGACGTCACTGTGGGAAAACAGGGCCGTCGGTGGCTCAGGCAGTGATAGCAGGGCCGTGACTGCACGGGCACCAGCGGCAAAGGTGAAGTCACCCTTGATGGTGTAGGCCGGGTTGAGTTCAATGCCAGCCCGGCGGAGTGCTTGCTGATATCCCTGAGATCGGAACTGGCATAGTGGCGCTTGATCCGGACCGGATATTTGGGCAATACGCTTGTGGCCCATCTGAGTCAGATAGTTAACGGCCTCATACGCGGCGGTTAAATTATCGATATGAACGGTGGGTAATTCCAGCTCTGGTGCGTATTCGCACGCCATTACCAAAGGCGGTAGATTTTTCTGCTCGGGTTTACTGACATCAAAGGGTAAATCGGAGCCGAGCAATAACATGCCGTCCGCTTGTTTGGTAAACACCAGGTTAACAAAGGAATTTTCGCGGACCTTTTGCTGCCCACTGTCACCAAGTAAAACCAGATAGCCATGTTCCATCGCGGCTTCTTCAATGCCGCGAATGATTTCTGTGAAGTAGGGATCACAGATATCAGGGACAATTGTCACAATGGTTTTTGATTCGTTGCGGCGAAGATTCCGAGCTAGTGAATTGGGCGAATAGCCAGCTTCCATAACGGCTTGTTCGACCTTTTTCCGGGTCGAGGCCGAGACTTTTTCCGGGTTCATCAGGGCACGGGAAACCGTGGCTGTTGAGACACCGGCAAGCTGGGCAACATCCTTCATTGTCGCCATAATTGCAGTTCCTCCTATTATTTCTCTCATAATATTGCCGGAGGACCCTAGCCAAATAGAGCTGATACCTATGCCGACAAGGCTGTTATTGTAGGCGCTAAGAGTGCGATTAAACATGCCCTCAATAGCATAAATTACATTAACAATGTGATCTGTATCGCATTGCTTGTTTTAAGTTAAATCCTGTGGCTCGACATCAATTGACCAGCGAACCTTCTTGGCAAGAGGCAGTAATTGAATCGCGGGTTTGGCAATGGTCAACATGCGTTGCAGGGTTTTACGATCAGGGGCTTGCAGTAACAACTGCCAGCGATAACGACCAGCACGGCGTGCCAGAGGGGCGGGATTTGGCCCCATGACATAGCTTTTATGGTGTTCATCGGTCTGGCTAAATAGCGGGTTTGACTCGAAAATACTGCGAACTTGCTGCAAAAACTGGACATTATGGTCGCTATTATTGGCTTCTGAGCGAAACAGTGCCAAATGAGTATAAGGTGGCAGCAAGGCTTGTTTGCGTTCAAGCAGCGCGTTATCGGCAAAATGATCATATCCTTTGTGCAACAAAGCTTGCAGCAAGGCATGCTCCGGGTGGTGAGTTTGCAGCAGAACTTCACCCGGTTTACTGGCGCGTCCGGCACGGCCTGCAACCTGAATAAACAGTTGGGCAAGGCGTTCTGATGCCCGGAAGTCATTGCTGAACAGCGCACTGTCGACATCAATCAACGATACTAAGGTCACATTGGGAAAATGGTGACCCTTGGCCAGCATCTGGGTGCCGATCAGGATCTGGAATTCATTATTCTTGATGGCCTCGAGGTAATTTTCCAGCGCCCCTTTGCGGCGGGTACTGTCGCGATCGATACGCACGGTTTTGTATTCAGGGAACAATGTCGCCAGCTGTTGTTCCAGCTGCTCGGTTCCGACCCCGACCGCATGAAGCTGGGTCGAGCCACAGCTCTCGCATTGATGCATGATCGGACGTTGGGTGGCACAGTGGTGGCAGCGTAACTGCCCCGACTGCTGATGCAGGGTGTAGTAGGCATCACAACGGTCACATTCAGCCAGCCAGCCACATTCATGGCAGATCATCGCCGGCGAATAACCGCGGCGGTTGAGAAACAGAATGACCTGGTTACCCGCGGTTAAATGTTTGCGCATTTGCGCCACTAAAGGGGCGGATAGCCCGGCTTCCAAATACAATCCTTTGACATCTAAGACGCCGTGCCGGGCGACCTGTGCATTGCCTGCCCGCCGGGTTAACTGCAGGTGGTGGTATTTACCGGTTTTGGCGTTATGCAAGCTTTCCAGCGCCGGCGTGGCCGATCCCAATACGATGGGTATATTTTCTTTATTGGCCCTCATGACGGCCAGATCTCGGGCATGATAACGCAAGCTGTCTTGCTGCTTATACGAGGCATCATGCTCTTCATCAACAATGATGATGCCGAGGTGCTTAAAGGGGGTGAATAAGGCTGAGCGGGTACCGATAATGATCCCTGCCTGGTTATCGCGCCCCGCGAGCCAGGAAGAGAGGCGCTCGGTATCATTGAGGCCAGAATGCACGGTCTCCAGCGGAACATTAAAACGGCGGCGAAAACGGTTTATGGTTTGCGGGGTCAGGCCGATTTCGGGCACCAGGATCAGTGCCTGCTTGCCAGCGGCTAATACCGGCTCTAACAGATTGAGGTAGACTTCCGTTTTGCCGGATCCGGTGACGCCTTCCAGTAAATAACAGCCAAAATCGGGATTGGCATTGACGGTGGCGACGGCCAGGGCCTGCTCTTCATGCAAGCGGGGTTTTTCTTCGGTCAGGGCAAAATCGTTGTGCCAGTTGTTCTGGCGCGGTTTTTCCTGTTGCTCTGCAATCCAGCCTTTTTCCGTCAAGTTTTTCAGCGTTGCAGAGCTGACTTCCTCGGCCAGTAAGGCTTCATGGCTGGTGTTGCCGTGGCGCAAAATATTCAGCACTTGTGCCTGTCGCGGCGCACGCTTGAGTGCCGTTAGCGGTTGATCCCGGCCGGCTTCGGTCAGCGTCCAGAATTTCAGGGTGGCAGGAGAGGCACTCCGTCCTTTGCGCAGTAACGCCGGCATGGCGTTGGCCAGGGTATCCCCTAATGGATACTGATAATAACTGCTGGCCCAAGATAGCAAACTGAACAGCGGGGGTTGCCACAATGGTGCGGTATCGATCACCGTATTAAGAGGTTTTAACTGGTTAAGCGGGAAATCAGAGTGATCTGTCAGGGCGATGACCAGTCCAACCAGCTGCTGCCGCCCGAATGGAACGCGTACCCGACCACCCACGACTGGGAATGTGCCGGGTTTGACCAGGTAATCAAAGGCTTTATCCAGTGGAACTGGAAGGGCCACTTTGGCAATCTTGGGTGTCATAACTAACCGCTGAAAAAGCTGTAGCTATCCAGTTCGAGAGAGCTGAACGGCTGCAGGATCTATAATGAAGGAAGACTTTTATGTTATCAGGGAAGTGTACCTTGCCCGGCGCTTTATCCCAAACGGATAAATAAACGGAGGTAGCCCGGCATATGTTGTCAGTAACAAGCAGTTCTCCCGGCAATTGCAACAGGCAGGGTTGATCTATTTTGACGTCGTTTGGGTATAAATCGAGCCATAGCAAGCAGGCGATGAATAATGTGATGAAAAAAGTAGCGAGTTGGTTGATCTAGGCTGCATGATTGATTACTATACGCCGCCTAATTTGTCGCATTTGCGGCATACTGTATTTAACGACGTGTGGTGCCCGGCTTTGGATCGGGAGAGCGACACGGCCTTAGCTTGAGGTTATCCCATGAAACAAGGTATCCACCCAGATTACTCAGCAGTGAACGCTCGTTGTTCTTGCGGCAACAACTTCGTATTCCAGTCAACTATGCGTAAAGATGTTAACCTTGATGTGTGTGACAAATGTCACCCATTCTACACTGGTAAGCAGCGTGAAGTTAGCTCTGGTGGTCGTATCGACAAGTTCAACAAGCGTTTCGGTGCTCTTTCTGCTAAATAATATTAGCCAGATGAATTCCGAAAAAAGGGATGCATATGCATCCCTTTTTTTCATTTTGCTCACGAGTTTTCGACCGTTTTATTAAGTCATCCTGGCTGCGTTATCTCTCCTTTCTTCCTGTGTAGCACAATTCCCACCCGCTTTTCGGCATAAGTATCCTAAATGAGCATCCAATTGGCTGGACCTGTTGTACTGAACTAGGATTTTCTATCGCGATAGAATATGATCTGCCTCTCAAGATCGAACTGAACATCATTTTCATTTAGGATCAAGCTCTCCTTTTTACTTAGGACCCAGAACACTATGTCTGAAGATTTTCGCCAACAAGCACTTGATTATCATGCTTACCCAGTACCAGGAAAAATTGCAGTAGCACTTACTAAGCCGGCAGATACGGTTGAAGATCTGGCGCTGGCGTATAGCCCGGGTGTCGCTGAGCCTGTTCGAGAAATCGCCAAAAATCCAGAGAATGTGTATAAATACACGGGTAAAGGCAATATGGTTGCGGTCATTACTAACGGCACGGCAATTCTGGGTTTAGGTAACCTCGGTCCTCTGGCCTCGAAGCCGGTAATGGAAGGTAAGTCACTGCTATTTAAGCGTTTTGCGGGTCTCGATTCTATTGATATTGAAGTGAAGCACCGCACGATTGATGAGTTTGTTGATACAGTGGCCAACATCGCTGATACCTTTGGCGGGATCAACCTGGAAGATATCAAAGCGCCAGACTGTTTTGAAATTGAAAAACGTCTGATTGAACGCTGTAGCGTCCCGGTTTTCCACGATGATCAGCATGGTACCGCGATTGTCACAGCCGCCGGAATGCTGAATGCCCTTGAACTGCAAGGTAAAGAGATCAGTGAATCTGTTATTGTCTGTTTAGGTGCCGGTGCGGCGGCGGTGGCATGTATGGAACTGCTGATCAAGTCGGGTGCCCAGCGCGAGAAGATCTACATGCTTGACCGCAAAGGGGTCATCCATACGCGCCGTGATGACATTAACGAATATAAGCAGCTGTTCGCGAATAATACCGATAAACGTACACTGGAAGATGTTATCGAAGGCGCTGATATCTTTGTCGGGGTATCGGGTCCGAATTTATTGGAGCCTGAAGCACTTAAATTGATGGCTGATAAGCCTGTTGTTTTCGCTTGTTCCAATCCGGATCCGGAAATCAAGCCAGAGCTGGCACATGCGGTACGCGATGATCTTATCATGGGGACTGGCCGCTCTGATTATCCTAACCAGGTCAATAATGTTATCTGTTTTCCATTCATTTTCCGCGGTGCCCTGGATGTACGCGCGAGCAAAATTAATGACGAAATGAAACTGGCCGCAGTTAAAGCCATTCGTGAACTGACCAAAGAGCCGGTTCCTGCGGAAGTATTAAAAGCCGCCGGCGTCGACAAGCTGGCATTTGGTATGGAATACATTATTCCCAAGCCAATGGATCCACGTTTGCTTCCTCGTGTGGCCAAAGCTGTCGCCCAGGCGGCGATTGATTCGGGCGTTGCCCAGATTGAGATGCCTGTTGGCTACATGGAAGACAAATAAAAGTGCTCTTGAAATAGAGCGGCAAACTGAATACCGACAGATCGCTTTATGCCGATAACAAAAAACCAGCCGATTGGCTGGTTTTTTTATATCAGTCTATCATCGGTAAATAGAGATAGCGGGTGGCTTACGATCGCGTAGCTGTGCGATTATTCATTGATGTCTTCGTATTTGATCCCCATTTCGTCCATCAGGGCTTTGGCTTCTGCTGGCAGATCATCAGGGCAATCTTTACGGATGTCGTCATCGGTTGGTAACGGCTGACCTGTATAAGCGTGCAGGAATGCTTCACAAAGCAATTCACTGTTCGTTGCGTGACGCAGGTTATTTACCTGACGACGAGTACGCTCATCCGTCAGTATTTTTAAAACCTTTAATGGAATCGAAACAGTAATTTTCTTAACTTGCTCATTTTTTTTACCGTGTTCCGCGTATGGGCTGATGTATTCGCCATTCCACTCTGCCATGTTATACCTTCTCAGCGATGTTGGGATCAAATAACTATATCTCCGAATTTTAGCGGGATTTACTGCCATAAGGAAAGACATATAGACGTCTAGAAGTGTTGACGGCTCAATTAAATGTAGTTAATGTGATTGCTGCAATTTTATTCGGGAACAGGGCTTAGCCCGAGACAAGGAAGGTTATTATGAGTGACAAGCAGTTTGCCACCATCGCCGTACGTGCCGGTATTGAATCAGACAGCCAACACCATGCCGTTGTTCCACCTATTTATCTTACTTCCACCTATAGCTTTCCAGAGCTCGGTGAGCCTCCCCAATACGATTATTCACGCTCGGGTAACCCGACCCGCAATATGTTAGCCGATGCCTTGTCAGAACTGGAAGGGGGGGCCGGAGGCGTGGTCACCAGTTGCGGCACCGCAGCCATCAACTTATTGGTTTCAGCGCTGTTAGGCCCGGAAGATTTAATTGTTGCCCCGCATGACTGCTACGGCGGAACCTACCGTTTGTTTAATACCCGTGCCAATAAAGGTGATTTCAAGGTTGAGTTTGTCGATCAGTCCGATCCGGCCGCACTTGCGGCGGCACTGGCGAAAAAACCTAAAATTATCTGGGTTGAAACCCCGTCAAACCCGCTGTTACGGGTGCTTGATGTTGAAGCCTTGTGCCGGCATGCAGCACAGGCTGGTGCGCTGGTTGCGGTTGACAACACCTTTTTATCGCCGGTCTTGCAGCAGCCGATAAAATTGGGGGCTGATTTTGTGGTCCACTCCACCACGAAATATATCAACGGTCATTCTGATGTGGTGGGGGGGATCCTGATTGCCAAAGATCCGGAGCAAGCCGAGAATATTGCCTGGTGGGCGAACTGCATCGGGGCAACAGGCGCGCCGTTTGATGCGTATTTAACCCTGCGAGGGTTAAGAACCTTAGTGCCCCGGATGAGAATGCATGAAGAAAATGCAGCCCAGGTGCTGGCATACCTGCAAACTCAGGCGCTGGTCGGGCAGATTTATCACCCGGCGTTACCGGATCATCCGGGTCATGATATTGCCGTTCACCAGCAGCAGGGGTTTGGTTCAATGCTCAGCTTTGAACTGGCAGGCAGCCCGCGTCAGCTGGAAGTATTTGTCGCGGCTCTTAACTGTTTTTCACTGGCAGAATCTCTCGGGGGCACGGAAAGCCTGATTGCCCATCCTGCCAGTATGACTCACCGTGCGATGTCCGATGAAGCGCAGGCCGAAGCCGGTATTAAGCCCTCCCTGTTACGGCTGTCGGTTGGCCTGGAAGATCCTCGCGACCTGATCGCAGATCTTGAGCAGGCATTTAAGCAAACGGCGGAGGTTGGGGCATGATGACACAGCCAGCCCATCGCCAGCTCCATAAATTTGGCGGCAGTAGCCTGGCCGATCCGGACTGCTATCGTCGGGTCGCCGCGATCCTGCAAGAGTATTCCGATGTTGAAGATCTGATTGTGGTTTCAGCAGCCGGAAAAACAACGAATAAGCTGATTGAGTGGATTGAACAACTCGGCAAAGACGGGCGGCAGGCCCATGAGACGTTGCAGAGCTTGCGCCAGTATCAGCAAGGATTAATCGAAGCGCTGGTGACCGGCTCTGTTGCTGATGCGCTATTGACCCAGCTGCATCTAGAACTGAGTAACCTGGCTAAGCTCAATGAGCAGGATATGACAGAACCGGTATACGCGGCAATTTTAGGCCATGGCGAACTGTGGTCTGCCCGATTGCTGGCCGCCTTACTCAATCACCATGAGATGCAGGCGACTTACCTTGATTCGCGAAGCTTCCTCCGCGCAGAGCGGGTGGCTCAACCGGAAGTGGATCGTGCTCAATCCTGGCCGTTGCTGAAAGAGCAGCTGGCCCAGCACAGCTTGCATCGTATTGTGATCACCGGCTTCATGGCGCGTAATCAGCAGCAAGAAACGGTGTTGCTGGGGCGTAATGGTTCTGACTATTCCGCCACGGTGATCGGTGCCCTGGCGGAGGTGTCGCGGGTGACTATCTGGAGCGATGTGGCTGGCGTATACAGCGCAGATCCGCGCAAAGTCGGTGATGCCTGCCTGCTGCCTCTGCTGCGCCTGGATGAAGCCAATGAACTGGCCCGCCTGGCGGCCCCCGTGCTGCATAGCCGAACCTTACAGCCGGTTGCCCAGAGTGCGATTGGTTTAACCTTGCGCAGCAGCCATCAACCGGAATCCGGTTCGACCCGAGTAGAGCGGATATTAGCTTCCGGGCGTGGTGCCAAAATTGTCACCTCGTTAGACGAGATATGCCTGATTGAAATAGATGTCCCGCGTTCACATGAACTTGAACCCGTAAAGGCCGAGCTGGTTCGTACCTTGCTGCGGGCGCAACTGTTACCGCTGGCACAGAGCACTGAGGCCGATCAGGGACGTATTTTGCTGGCATATACCAGCGAGGTGGTGAATGGCGTATTGGCACTGCTGCAAGACAGTGGGATTGCTGCCGAGTTGAGGTTGCGAGAAGGCTTCTCAATGGTTGCCGCGGTAGGGGCGGGTGTGGTCAATAACCCCGTGCATTGCCACGGCTTCTATCAGCAGTTGAAAAGGCTGCCGGTGGAGTTTATGGAAGAAGCGGAATCCGGCCTGAGCCTGGTTGCGGTGCTGCGTAAGGTCGATACTGAAAACGTGATTGCCGGTATTCATCAGAGCCTGTTTCAGGCTCAGAAACGTATTGGCCTGGTGTTGTGCGGCAAAGGCAATATTGGTAGCCGCTGGCTTGAGTTGTTTGCTGCCGAGAAAGAACAGCTCGAGAAGCGCCATGGTATGAGTTTTACCTTAATCGGGGTTGCTGACAGTTGCCGTTACTGGGTTGATTTTCAGGGCATTGAACCGACGCGTGCACTTAGCGCGTTCGAGGATGAAGCCGTGGAGTACGCCGACGGGGAGCTGCTCGCGACCTTCGCCTCTAACCCTTATGATGACGTGGTGGTGCTGGATGTGACGGCCAGTGCTGAACTGGCGGCCAAATACCCCAGTGTGGCTGAAAATGGGTTGCATCTGATTTCAGCGAATAAAGTCGCGGGCTCAGCCTCGAGCGACGATTACCATGCGGTGCAGGATGCCTTTGCCAAAACCAGCCGTCATTGGCTATATAACGCCACCGTCGGTGCGGGCCTGCCCGTGAATCACACGGTACGGGACTTGCGTGAAAGTGGGGATGAAATTATTGCGGTATCGGGGATCTTTTCCGGAACGTTATCCTGGCTGTTCCAGCAGTTCGATGGCTCGCAGCCTTTTTCTCAACTGCTGGAGCAGGCGTGGCAGCAAGGGCTGACCGAACCGGATCCACGGCATGATCTCGACGGCAGCGACGTGATGCGCAAGCTGGTGATCCTGGCTCGTGAGTCAGGGCTGGCGTTAGAGCCGGAGCAGGTCAAGGTGGACTCGCTAGTGCCTGCAGAACTGGCGGAGCTGACGCTTGACGGATTCTTTGAGCAGATCGATCTGCTTGACGAGCTGTTGTTCGAACGTCTGAACAAAGCCCAGAAAGAAGATAAAGTGCTGCGTTATGTTGCGCGTCTGGATAAGCATGGCAAAGCACATGTAGGGGTGGAAGCGTTGCCGGCAGAGCATGCCTTGGCCAACTTACTGCCTTGCGACAATATTTTTGCCATTGAAAGCCGCTGGTATCGTGATAATCCGTTGGTGATCCGCGGACCCGGAGCCGGGCGTGATGTTACCGCCGGCGCATTGTTATCTGATATTAACCGTCTGGCTGCGATGTTATAGAGTATGCCAAACGGCGACCTGTTCGGCTGGATATAGCGCTGTATAACGCAAATATGGAATTAATCACCAGATATCCATCAAAAGCCCGCCCGTAGCGGGCTTTTGTGTTTAAGGGATGTTGAAGTTTATGCAATGTGAAGTTGAGAAAAATTCATGATCACTTTGTTGACATTAATTTGGTTACAAGACATTCTGTAGACATATAGACGTCTAAACGGTTATTTCTCAGACGTCACATTTGTTGCTGAATAGGCCGAGGGCAGGCCAGAATAGGAAGGGATTGACTATGGGGTATTCTCACGCAAGTCACTTAGATTCGTTAAATCAAAATATTGCAGATCTTAATGGTGACATTAATGTTTCGTTTGAATTTTTTCCGCCAAGCAGTGAGAAAATGGAAGAAACCCTATGGAATTCTATTCATCGTCTGAAAACGCTGAAGCCGAAATTTGTCTCAGTGACTTATGGAGCCAACTCGGGTGAGCGGGATCGAACTCACAGCATTATTAAAGAGATTAAGGATCAAACCGGGCTTATCGCGGCCCCTCACCTGACGTGTATTGATGCCACCCGCGATGAGCTGCGTACCATTGCCCGTGATTACTGGAACAATGGGATCCGCGACATCGTGGCATTACGCGGAGACTTACCCCAACAAGGCGTAAAGCCTGATATGTATGCTGCAGATCTGGTTGAGTTGCTACGTAAGGAGGCCGATTTTGATATTTCGGTGGCTGCCTATCCGGAAGTGCATCCAGAGGCGAAAAGTGCTCAGTCCGACTTGATCAACCTCAGGCGCAAAGTCGATGCGGGGGCGAACCGTGCGATCACTCAGTTCTTTTTTGATGTCGAAAGTTATCTGCGTTTCCGCGACCGTTGTGCAGCCTCGGGTATCGATGTCGAAATTGTGCCGGGTATCCTGCCTGTCTCCAACATGACGCAAGCCAAGCGATTTGCACTGGCGAACAACGTTAAAATTCCAGGCTGGTTAGAGAAGCAATATCAGGGGCTGGATGACGATCTGCTTAGCCGCCAGATGGTTGGTGCCAGCAATGCGATCGATATGGTGCGAATTCTGAGCCGCGAAGGGGTTAAAGACTTTCACTTCTATACCCTTAACCGGGCAGAACTGACTTATGCCATTTGTCATACCCTGGGCGTAAAGCCAGGAGTCGAGGCTTAATCCCAATAGGGACATGCTATCGGTGCCAATAAAAAAGCCGCTCTGAGCGGCTTTTTTAGTCGGTATGGCGAAATAGCGATATTCCGTTACTTGGTGATCGCAACCTTGCTTGTTTCGCTATCCAGATCTTTCAGCTCAGCCAGAACTTCTTCTGCCCAGTTAATCCACGCCTGGCGGTTATGCATGCCGCGGCGAAGAGTCAGGCGGTCAAGACGAGACTGGCGATCCATTTCTTTGTAGTTAGCAAAGTGGACTTTTTCCAGCTCCTCATAGTTGTTCATTAGCGAGTGAGACTCTTCAATGAGCGCCTCAAGCTGTTGTTGCATTGGCTCTGAATTATGAACACCGCAAACCAGTAGCTTGGCCGAGAACTCATCGCGGATCGTTGGATTGCGAGCGGGTTCCTGGAACCATTCAAATAATGCCTGACGGCCTAGATCGGTAATCGAGTAGACCTTACGGTCCGGTTTACCTTCCTGAGGTTCAAGCTGACAGGTTACTTGGTTATTGCCGGCCATTTTATTCAGTTCGCGATACACCTGCTGGTGGCTCGCTTTCCAGAAATAACCGATGCTGTGTGAAAATTCTTTGGTGATATCGTAACCGGTTGCGTCGCGATTGCTTAGCACGGTTAAAATTACGTGTGGTAGTGACATCTCTTCTATCCGATAAAATACTGCAAAGTAAAAAATACAATCAACCGGACGTTACCCTTCGCTCTTTGGCGTTTGTTATAATCGTCATGTTGCACTGCCTGATCGAGATCACATAGGATATCATCAATATGCTCAATACTGATACCTGACAGAATAAATAATTTATTCACTTAGGCTGTCAATTACTCATCATGTGACCTTTATCCAGACTGGCATTGCAATCGGTTTTGCATCACCTGCTTTCACAAGGTTCATCATTTACTCTAGTGCAAGACATTGCTGGGCGTTTGTCTCAATATTGCGTCAGAATAAAATAAACGCTGGGCGATAAGATCATGGTGTTCAACAGGGATACGGCGGTTCAGGTAGGATAAAATAAAGGTCACACGAAGTGACCTTTATCTGATTTTTTCTCCGGTGCGGCAAATTAACCCGTGTTTCTCATTCCCGTTGCGATACCCGCGATACTGACCATCAGCGCCTCTTCCAGTATCGGTGATATTTCTTCTTGCTGGCGCGTCCGGTACAGCAATTCAGCCTGCAGCATGTTGAGTGGCTCGACATAGATATTACGTAAGCGAATGGCTTCGGCACCCCACGGATCCTGCTCCATCAGGTGCGCGTTGTTTTCAACATTCAGCACCGTCTTAATGTCTTGTTGCAACTGATCGCGCAGTTGCTGACCCAGCGGCCACAATGACTTATCTGTCAGGCGCTGATCATAGTACTGTGCAATGCCGACATTGGTTTTGCTGTACACCATCTCCAGCATGCCCAGGCGGGTCGAGAAGAAGGGCCATTCACGGCACATATCTTCGAGTAGCTGGGCATGGCCCTTGTCGATTGAGTACTGGATCGCCTCACCGGCACCTAGCCAGGCAGGTAGCAGCAAGCGGTTCTGGCTCCAGGCAAAAATCCAAGGGATCGCACGTAAGCTTTCGACCCCGCCGTTCGGGTTTCGCTTCGCCGGACGGGAGCCTAATGGCAGTTTGCCCAGCTCTAACTCTGGCGTCGCGGCGCGGAAATAAGGCACGAATTGCTCATTGCCACGCACCACGTTGCGGTATGCTTCGCAGGAAACTTCAGACAGCACGTCCATCAGATCGCGCCAGTCTTGTTTTGGTGCGGGTGGCGGTAGCAGGTTTGCTTCAAGAATGGCACTGGTGTAAAGGCTCAGGCTGTTGACTGCCACATCCGGCAGGCCCAGCTTAAAGCGGATCATTTCCCCTTGCTCGGTAACACGCAGGCCGCCTTTCAGGCTGCGAGGAGGCTGAGAGAGCAGTGCGGCATGTGCCGGTGCACCACCACGGCCGATAGAGCCGCCGCGGCCATGGAATAGAGTCAGTTCAACCCCCGCCTCTTCACAGACCTCAACCAGCTCTTCCATTGCGCGGTACTGTGCCCAGCCTGCCGCCATCACCCCGGCATCTTTCGCTGAGTCAGAATAGCCGATCATCACCATTTGGTAGTTCTGAATGAAGCCGCGGTACCAGTCAATGTTCATCAATTGCCTGATGACGGCGGCGCCATTGTTTAAATCTTCCAGTGTTTCAAACAGCGGGCAGACATCCATGCGGAACGGACAGCCTGCTTCTTTCAGCAGCAGGTGCACCGCTAATACATCAGAAGCGGTACGTGCCATTGATATCACATAGGCGCCCAGCGCTTCGCGGGGTTGTTCGGCCACGGTGTTACAGGTATCGATGACTTCCTGGACCTCTGCTGAGGGCTGCCAGTCGCGTGGTAACAGCGGACGTTTTGACGCCAGTTCGCGGATCAGGAACGCCACCTTATCTTGTTCGCTCCACTGATCGTAATCGCCGATCCCCAGATAACGGGTCAGCTCTGAAATAACATCAGAGTGGCGGGTACTTTCCTGGCGGATATCAAGACGGACCAGGTGAATGCCGAAGCACTTAATACGGCGCAGAACGTCAAGCAGCAGACCGTCTGCAATAATCCCCATGCCGCAAGCGTGCAGAGACTGGTAACAAGCGTGCAGAGGATCCCACAGCTGATCAACATGAGTGATCACTTTAAGGTTAGGCGCGTCATGGCCCTGAATTTTGGCATCCAGCACGTCGCGGGTGTTGGTCAGCTCGGTGCGTAATTTTTTCAGGATGGCACGGTAGGGTTCATGCTCATCGCCGGCGAGCTCGCGAACCTGATCGTTGCATATGACCATTGACAGCTCGCTAACCAGTTCCTGGATATCCCCCAGGTACAGATCGGCGGCTTTCCAGCGGGACAGCAACAGCACTTCTCGGGTGACTTCTGAGGTCACGAACGGGTTACCGTCGCGGTCTCCTCCCATCCATGAGGTAAATTTAACCGGTGAGGCATCAAGAGGCAGGCCTTCGCCCAGATGGTGAACCAGTTTCTCGTCAAACTGACGCAGGAATTCAGGCACCGCTTGCCACAGCGAGTTTTCTACCACCGCATATCCCCACTTGGCCTCATCGAGCGGCGTCGGTCGCTGTTTGCGGATGACGTCAGAGTGCCAGGCCTGGGCAATCAACTGCTCTAGGCGTTGCTCCACGCGCAGGCGTTCACTGTGAGAAAGTTCGCTCAGCTCAAGGCTCGACAGGCACTTGTTGATCTGTACCAGTTTGTGGATCATGGTGCGACGGGCAATCTCTGTCGGATGAGCCGTCAGTACCAGCTCAATGTTCAGATCACGCACCGCCTGAATAGAGTCAAGCTGACTGACATTATTGGCGTTGAGCTTACCAAACAGGGAATCGATAGAATCCGGACTGCAAATGTGCTCTTCACAGTGGCGTGAGATCGTATGGTACTGTTCGGCGATATTGGTCAGGTTAAGAAACTGACTGAAGGCACGAGCAACAGGAAGAAGCTGATCATCAGGGAGGTTTTGTAATTCATCGATCAGTCTCGCGCGATCGTCGTCATTACCTGCCCGAGCCGATTTTGACAGCTTACGTATGGTTTCCACCTTCTCAAACAGAGGCTCGCCATGTGCATCCTTAATGGTATTACCCAGCATGTGGCCGAGCATACTTACGTTACTTCTTAACGCGCTGTATTTTTCCTTCATATCGTATCCATCTCGTAATTTTGTTACATCCAATCTGCAACAGTATTGTGACAATCTATCCGCGATCCCACTTTCAGGTCAACCGTGATTGCATTTGCGGGCGATAAATCGAGTCTACCTTGATTTTGGTCATACTCTGCTTTTCGTCCTGAAAGTTTATTTCGTCAATATGTGTCATGTGGCACATTATTTGTGTCATTTTACTGTCAGTGAAATGGCAAGCCGGCAAAATTTCCTCCGGCAATACTGTCGTTTTTGATGACCAGAGATATGCCCGTCTCATTGCTTTGCTTCGAACCGTATATTGGCAGAGCGAGGAACCGATTGGTAAATCCGCTCTTTATAAGCATAGCTAAAGCCTGAAATGACCATTTTTTCTACTTCTGTTGTTGACAGCCTAAGGATTAGACGGTAAAAATATAAATGCAAGCAAGATGAATAAGTATTTATTTGTATTTTCTTGCGCTGATTGATAACAAATGCAACCGGGCTCTTAAGCCAGAAGTAGGAAAAAATTAACATGAACCAAGCGAAGATCAACAATCAGAACTCCCTCCGACGACGCTAAGTCTGATTCGCTTGGTGCCTCTCGTGCACCCCATCACTCGCTGTGTTAACAGCACTGTTTCAAAACCTAATGCTTTACAAAAAACCAAAGCAGATAAAACGGAATTTCTTATGTTGAACACCTTCATTATCGGTGCCAGCGGCTATACCGGCGCTGAGCTGGCAAAAATGGTGCATGTCCATCCGCATCTTCAATTGGCAGGCCTGTTTGTCTCGGCCAATAGCCTGGATGCCAATAAGCCCATCAGCGATCTGCATGGCCAGCTCAAGGGTATCGTGGATCTGCCGCTGCAACCTTTATCTGAACCGGCTGCGGTTGCCGAGCAGGCGGACATTGTTTTACTGGCAACAGCCCATGAAGTGAGCCATGACCTGGCTCCGATTTTTCTGGCCGCCGGTTGTCAGGTGTTTGATTTATCTGGTGCATTCAGAGTAAAGGATGATGAGTTCTATAATCAGTATTACGGCTTTGTCCATCAGCACCCTCAATGGCTGGAACAGGCCGTTTATGGTTTAGCGGAATGGAACAGCAAGGCGATTAAACATGCCCAGTTAATTGCGGTGCCCGGCTGTTATCCAACGGCTTCTCAGTTGGCGCTTAAACCCCTGATTGAAGCTGACTTGCTCGATGTAAATCAATGGCCTGTTATCAATGCGGTGAGCGGGGTGTCGGGGGCAGGGCGTAAAGCATCCATGATCAATAGTTTTTGTGAGGTGAGTTTACAGGCTTATGGCCTGTTCAGTCACCGCCACCAACCGGAAATTGCCAACCACCTCGGCAGTGAAGTGATTTTCACTCCCCACCTAGGCAGCTTCAAGCGCGGTATTCTGGCGACGATTACCGCGAAGCTAGCGGCGGGTGTCGAGGCTGAGCAGGTCGGGCAGGCAATGGCGATGGCCTATCCGGGGATTGCTGGTGGCCATGCAGTCAGGCTGCTGGGTGAGCAAACGGCCAGTATCCAGAATGTTGTCAATACCTGCTTCTGCGATATTGGCTGGAAAGTACAGGGTCAGCACATTATTTTAACATCTGCGATTGATAATTTATGGAAAGGCGCCTCCAGTCAGGCGGTGCAGTGCATAAATATTCGAAATGACTTCGCGCAATTAACTGCGTTGGTATAGGAGCCGTCACCATGAGTCAGATCCCTTTGGTTATTAAATTAGGCGGTGCAGCGCTGTCGTGTGATGAAACGCTGGAAAAGTTGTTTGATGCCATTCATCACTATCAGGAAAGCGCCCAGCGTCCATTACTGATCGTACATGGCGGCGGTTACCTGGTTGATGATTTGATGAAGAAATTACAACTGGAGACCGTTAAGAAAGAAGGGCTTCGGGTAACGCCGAAAGAGCTGATCCCATTTATTGCCGGCGCATTGGCGGGAACCGCGAACAAAATACTCCAAGGACAAGCGATGAAAGCCGGTGTTTCGGCGGTGGGGCTGAGTCTGGCTGATGGCGGGCTGTGTCAGGTCACCGAATTGGATCCGGACTTAGGGGCGGTGGGTAAGGCCGCGCCGGGTAACTGCGACCTGGTAAGCCAAATCATGGCGTCGGGTTATTTGCCTATCGTCAGTTCAATTGGCCTTAATGCCAACGGTGAACTGATGAATGTGAATGCCGATCAGGCGGCTGTTGCTGTCGCCGCCGCTCTCGATGCGGAATTGGTACTGCTGTCGGATGTCAGCGGCGTATTAGATGGCAAGGGACACCTGATCCCGAGCCTAACAGAGCAACAAGCTGAAGCCTTGATCACTCAAGCGGTGATCACTGACGGCATGATCGTAAAAGTTCGTGCGGCTTTTGAAGCGGCAAAAGCCTTAGGCCGTCCGATTGAAGTCGCCACCTGGCGTTATCCCGACAGGCTGGCAGCATTATTTGATGGCCAGAGTATCGGTACTAAATTTTCGGTGTAAAGCCTGTATTCACTGTCACTGCCAACAGTACAGTCGAAATGGGGTTTTAACAAAAACAGTTGTAGAACAATTTATTTCAGAACATTTTAAAGCAGCCTGAACGGGATGACCGTCGAGCGGGCACGAGGAGAGCATCATGAGCAAGGTAACTAAAGTCGTATTAGCCTATTCCGGCGGTCTGGATACATCAGCAATCATTCCATGGCTGAAAGAGAACTATGACTGTGAAGTGGTTGCGTTCGTTGCCGATGTTGGCCAGGGCGCAGCAGAGCTTGAAGGCATTGAAGAGAAGGCCATCGCATCAGGTGCATCATCTTGTTATATCGCCGATCTGAAAGAAGAGATGGTGGCAGACTATATCTACCCAAGCTTGAAAACCGGTGCGATTTATGAGGGGAAATACCTCCTGGGTACGTCCATGGCGCGTCCAATCATTGCCAAAGCGCAGGTCGAGTGTGCCCTGAAAGTGGGGGCGGATGCACTGTGCCATGGCTGTACAGGTAAAGGCAACGACCAGGTTCGTTTTGAAGGAGCCTTCGCTGCTCTGGCTCCGCACCTTACTGTGATTGCACCTTGGCGTGAATGGGATCTGCGTAGCCGTGAAGCCCTGCTGGATTACCTGGCAGAGCGTGATATCCCTTGCACTTCAACATTGGAAAAAATCTATTCGCGTGACGCCAATGCATGGCATATCTCTACCGAAGGCGGTGTGCTGGAAGATACGTGGAACCAGCCGAATGAACTATGCTGGGTATGGACAAAAGATCCGGAAGACGCACCAAACACCCCGGAAACAGTGTCAATTCTGGTCGAGAAAGGCGAAGTCGTTGCGGTTGACGGCAAGGCAATGTCACCATTTAATGCCCTGACATATCTCAATGAAAAAGGTGCCGAGCACGGTGTCGGTCGTATCGATATCGTTGAAAACCGTCTGGTTGGCATGAAGTCCCGTGGTTGTTATGAAACGCCGGGTGGCACCATCATGAACGAAGCCCTGCGTGCCGTTGAGCAACTCGTGCTGGATAAAGAATCGTACGAGTTCCGTGAAACGGTCGGCTTGAAAGCCTCGCACCTCATCTACGATGGCCGCTGGTTTACCCCTCTGTGTAAATCGATTTTAGCCGCCGCCGAGGAACTTGCTAAAGATGTGAGTGGCGAAGTTGTGGTAAAACTGTATAAAGGTCAGGCGACTGTGGTTCAGAAACGCTCGCTGAACAGCTTGTACTCAGAAGAGTTTGCGACCTTCGGGGAAGATGAGGTGTATGACCACAGTCATGCCGGCGGCTTTATTCGTCTTTACTCGCTGGCAAGTCGTATTCGTGCGTTGAACGAACTGAAAAAACAAAAATAATTTCATTGAAGCAATGAGCAAGTCGAGTCGCGAAGCATAGGAGAAGTACCATGGCATTATGGGGCGGACGTTTTAGTCAGGCAGCTGACACACGGTTTAAGCAGTTCAACGATTCACTACGTTTTGATTACCGTTTGGCGGAGCAGGACATCGTTGGTTCTATAGCATGGTCAAAAGCACTGCACCAGGTTGATGTGTTGACGGAAGGTGAGCAGCAGCGGTTAGAGCTGGCGCTGAATGAGCTGAAACTAGCCGTGATGGAAGATCCGGAGCAGATTTTACATTCTGATGCCGAAGACATTCACAGCTGGGTTGAGCAACAGCTAATCGGCAAAGTCGGTGATTTAGGTAAGAAGCTGCACACGGGACGTTCTCGTAACGACCAGGTCGCGACTGATCTGAAACTTTGGTGCCGTCAGCAGGGGCAAGAGCTTCTTCTTATGCTTGATAAATTGCAAAATCAGCTAGTGTCGGTGGCGCGTGAGCATCAAGCCACCGTCCTGCCTGGTTATACCCATTTGCAACGTGCTCAGCCCGTCACGTTTGCCCATTGGTGTCTGGCTTACGTTGAAATGTTTGAGCGTGATTACTCGCGTTTGCATGATGCGTTAAATCGCCTTGATACCTGTCCTCTGGGCTCTGGCGCACTGGCGGGTACGGCATATCCGATTGATCGTGAAATGCTGGCCCATAGCCTTGGTTTTCAACGGGCGACTCGTAACAGCTTAGATTCAGTCTCTGACCGCGATCATGTGATGGAATTGCTATCGACGGCGTCAATTTCGATGCTGCACCTGTCACGGATGGCGGAAGACTTAATCTTCTATAACTCGGGTGAATCGAATTTCATTGAGTTAGCGGATACCGTGACATCAGGATCGTCACTGATGCCACAAAAGAAAAATCCGGATGCTCTTGAACTTATCCGAGGTAAATGTGGCCGGGTCTACGGGGCCATGACGGGTATGATGATGACCGTTAAAGCGTTACCACTGGCTTACAACAAAGACATGCAGGAAGATAAAGAAGGTCTTTTTGATGCGCTAGACAGCTGGAATGACTGCATGGAAATGGCAGCACTCTGTTTTGACGGTATTCAGGTTAACAAAGAGCGTACTCTCGAAGCTGCCATGCAAGGCTATTCGAATGCCACAGAGCTGGCGGATTACCTGGTGGCAAAAGGCATTCCGTTCCGCGAGGCGCACCACATTGTGGGGGTAGCGGTTGTGGCCGCTATTGCTAAAGGATGTGCCTTAGAAGAGCTGTCACTTGATGAGATGAAAGCATTTTCTGCGGTAATTGAAGAGGATGTCTATCCGATCCTGACTATTGAGTCATGCTTAGATAAGCGTTGCGCGCTAGGAGGCGTGGCGCCTAATCAGGTCGACTATGCGATTGGGCAGGTTGAGAAGCGGTTAGAGAAGCGTTATTCACCCGAGGTGAAAGTACGCGGCGCTCGTCTCACTGATCTCGACGCGATTGAAGGCATGGTGGTTTACTGGGCTGGCCTGGGTGAAAATCTGCCGCGTAAACGCAATGAACTGGTGCGCGATATCGGCTCTTTTGCGGTCGCCGAACACCACGGTACTGTAACAGGCTGTGCCTCGCTTTATGTTTATGATTCAGGTCTGGCTGAAATCCGCTCGCTGGGTATAGAAGCCGGCTGGCAGCATCAGGGGCAGGGCAAGGCGGTTGTCGAGTATTTGCTTGAGAAGGCCCGCCAGATGGCGATTAAGAATGTCTTTGTCCTAACCCGGGTGCCAGAATTCTTTATGAAGCAGGGCTTTATACCGACATCTAAATCATTGCTGCCGGAAAAGGTGATGAAAGATTGCGATCGTTGCCCGCGTCAGCATGCCTGCGATGAAGTGGCACTGGAGGTGCGGCTGGATCAGGAACTGGCTATTCCGACCGTGAATGTGGCTTAAATCTGAATTTATCGGCCTTTTTGGATAAAACGACTTAAAAGATAAAAACCGGTCTATTAGCCGGTTTTTTCTTTAATAACAAGAATTTCAGACTATTTCATCCCGGTTGGTCTGATACGTAGGCGCCGAATGAAGGCGACCAGCAGGTGGGCCGCGAGCAACAGTGAAAATGCACTGGCGGCAAAGATGAGGGCGATAGATTCAACCATGGCAGGTTGGCTACGGTAGAAATACCACCACGCGGCCCAACTTAATCCACTTAGCATGGTTAGCTGCCCCATGCATTGGCGACAACGGCCTAACTTTTGTTTGAACGCCTGTTGGCTGAAAGCACGACTGCGGCAGCGGTTACATCCCATTGTTTAGTTCTCAAATCACCCCATGACACCTGCATTGTACGCTTAATTAGGCGCAAACACTTTCAGCTATGCGCTAACGGAAAGCCCTCACCAGGTGAGGGCATATTTTTACCGGTATTACTGGTACCAGTACATTCTATTGATTAGCAGCCCGGGCCGCAGTCCAGGCAGTGTTTAATCATTGCCGGACCCAGGTGCAGCCTGGCGTTCAGGTCACGCAGGGCGGTACGGACACCTTCTTCAATCACCGGGTGGTAGAAAGGCATATCCAGCATCTCGGCAACGGTCATCTTGTTCTGGTGCGCCCACGCCAGCAGGTGCGCCAGATGTTCGGCATTCGGGCCAATCATCTCGGCACCCAGGAAGCGTCCGGTTCCGTGTTCGCCGTAAACATGCAGCACCCCTTTGTTGCGCAGCATGACACGTGAGCGGCCTTGGTTTTCAAATGACACCTCACCGGTTTCGAAGCAACCGCAGTTGCCAAGGCGGGTGATGATTTCCTTGTGGGTTTCACCAACCATTGCGATTTGCGGGTCGGAAAATACCGCCGAGATCGTGGAGCGGCGCAGTCCGGCGCGGATATCCGGGAAGCGTCCGG
Source organism: Photobacterium sp. (assembly GCF_033720175.1). Lineage (GTDB taxonomy): Bacteria > Pseudomonadota > Gammaproteobacteria > Enterobacterales > Vibrionaceae > Photobacterium. Next base: position 57,992 of record NZ_JAWWDA010000007.1, on the reverse strand, counting down.
CATTATCGCCAGCAATCCGTGCCTGATCGGCAGCTTCATGCAGCAGCGGTAGCTGGTTGCTGGCATCGCCGGCGATGAAAATGCTGTCGACGGACGTTTGCAGAGTGAAGTGATCGGCAGCAGGTACACCGCGTTCATCCAGCTCAAGCGTGGTGTTTTCAATCGCCAGCTTGTCGACGTTAGGTCGACGACCGGTTGCGGCCAGTACGTAATCAACGGTGATCTCTTTGAGCTCGCCATCTTTGCCGCAATATTTGATTTCAATGACGTCTCCTTGGCGCTTCATGCTGTCCAGTTTGACATCGGCATCGAGGTAAAACTCTTCGTTGAAGGTTTTATCGGCATAGGCCATCACAGCTGGGTCGGTGAGCGGGCCAACCTGGCCGCCAAGGCCAAACATTACCACTTCAACCCCAAGGCGTTTTAGCGCCTGACCAAGTTCAAGGCCAATCACGCCCGGACCAAATACGGCCACTGAGCGGGGGAGGTCGTCCCAGTCAAATACATCGTCATTGATGATCAGGCGATCCCCCAGCTCATTCCACGCTGCAGGGTAAGCCGGCCGAGAGCCGGTAGCGATAACAATACGCTTGGCCGTGATCTGGGTATGGTCATCAACAGCCAGGGTCGTGTTGTCGATAAATGTGGCATAGCCAGAAATTTTGTCTTCCGCAGGGATCTCATCAACCCCTTCCAGCACAAAGCCAACAAAGCGGTCGCGTTCACGCTTTACCCGGTCCATGACTTCACGGCCGTTAATCACGATTTCTCCCTGTGGATGAATACCGAAGCCCGGTGCTTTTTCGATCTGGTGAACGCTTTCCGCCGCGGCGATCAGTAGTTTCGATGGCATGCAACCCACACGTGCACAAGTGGTGCCGTAAGGGCCGCCTTCAACTATTACTACATTATCTGTATGGGCTTTGGCTGCACGGTATGCGCCCAGGCCTGCAGTACCACCACCAATAACTGCAACATCAACATTCAGGGTTTTCATTTCGGTTCTCTCCAGTCAAGTCTTGCCAGTATCCGGCCTAAATCTCCGTCATGGTGGGGTACGCTCACCCCACCCACTTTATTATTGCTTTGGCCGGATTAGCCTAGGTACGCTTCTAGTTCTTCGCTGCCACCGATGTGTTTACCACCGATGAATACCTGAGGTACTGTGCTCTTGCCTGATACGGCACGCAGGCTCACTGTCGTTGCATCTTTACCTAGGATTACCTCTTCATACTGAAGACCTTTATCGATAAGATTCTGTTTTGCCTTGGCACAGAACGGACAGCCCGGCTTAGTGAATACAGTGATTGACTCTTGCATCTTGTGGTTTGGTGCAACGTAGTTCAGCATGGTGTCGGCATCTGAGACTTTGAACGGGTCGCCTGGTTCGTCATTTTCGATGAACATTTTTGTTACTACACCGTTCTTGACCAGCATGCTGTAGCGCCATGAACGCGGGCCGAAACCGATCTCTTTTTTGTCGACTAGCATACCCATGCCCTGTGAAAACTCACCGTTACCATCTGGGATGAAAGTGATGTTTTCTGCTTCCTGATCGGCTTTCCATGCGTTCATTACGAAGGTATCGTTTACTGATACACACAGAATGTCGTCAACACCGTGCTCAGAAAAAACGGATGCCAGCTCGTTGTAACGCGGCAGGTGGCTTGAAGAACAAGTCGGGGTAAATGCCCCCGGCAGGCTGAAAACCACCACCGTTTTGTTTGCGAATAACTCTTCTGTTGTCACGTTTACCCATTGGTCGCCCTGGCGGGTTGGGAAAGTAACTTGTGGTACAGCCTGACCTTCTTTAGATGTAAACATAATCGTATTCCTTAAATTTTAATTGTTTGTCTGGTTCAATTGGAGCGTATCAATCTGCTCTCCGTTTTGATGTGATGATTATGCGATTTCTGGCTTGATAGCTCCAATCGTTTGCTGCTATGGTTTTGATAGTTAATTCCTATCGTTGAGCAAAAGCCACATGAACATCCGTGATCTTGAATATCTGGTTGCTTTATCTGAGCACAAACATTTCAGAAAGGCGGCAGAAGCCTGCTTTGTCAGTCAGCCGACGCTGAGCGGGCAGATCCGCAAGCTGGAAGACGAATTAGGGGTCTCGTTGCTAGAGCGTACCAGTCGCCGGGTGTTATTTACCGATGCCGGGCTGAGTCTGGTGGCGCAGGCACAGAAGGTCTTGGTGGAAGTGAAAGTTCTGACCGAATTGGCAAGCCAGCAAGGTGAAAGTATGGCTGGCCCGCTGCATATCGGTTTTATTCCAACGGTTGGTCCGTACCTGTTGCCGTTGATTATCCCAACCCTCAAGCAGTCATTTCCCGATTTGGAATTGTTCCTGCATGAGGCTCAAACCCATCAGCTGGTGCATCAGCTTGAAACTGGCAAGCTGGACTGCCTTATTCTGGCTGCGGTAAAAGAAACCGAACATTTTATTGAGCTGCCATTGTACGACGAACCTATGGTTGTTGCTGTTCCCGATGTTCATCCCTGGGCAGAGAAAACGTCGCTGGATATGGCCAGCCTCAGTGGTGAAACTTTGCTGATGTTAGGGGATGGCCACTGCTTGCGTGATCAGGCGATGGGATTTTGCTTTGCTGCCGGCGCCAAAGAAGACGGCCAATTTAAAGCGACCAGTTTAGAGACGCTGCGTAACATGGTAGCGGCAGGCAGTGGGATTACGTTGTTGCCGAAGCTGGCGACACCAAAAGCGCACAGTCGTGATGGTGTCAGTTATATTAGGGCTTATGATCCGGCACCGACCCGATTGATCACCTTAGCTTACCGGCCAGGCTCACCGCTGCGGGAGCGTTATGAAAAAATAGCGTGGTTGATCAAAGAGCAGATACCTGCGGCGCTGGCGGAGTAGGTACAAAAAAAGCGCCATTCCGGCGCTCTTTTTGTGTGGGTCTTGATTAGCCGATGTTACTCAGAACAGTTCATCAGAGCTCTCTGATTCAAACACGCCGTATGATCCGCCCTCAGTCACCATCTCGGTTGGCTCTGAGCCTTTGGTGAAGTATTCAAACATTGAGCTAAAATCATCACGGTTGGATAATTTGCCGGTTTCACGGTCAATACGCACCGTCACGATATCATTCGGCAGTTGCTTACGTTGAACCGGGACATCTTCCAGCGCGGCCTTCATGAACTCGACCCATGCCGGTTGAGCTGTTTTTGCCCCCGCCTCACCGCCGGAAATCTGCTCTTTGTCCAGATTATTGTTCCAGGACGCTCTGCCAAGCTCGCGGCTATGGCTGTCAAAGCCGACCCAGGCCGTCGCGACAATGTTCGGTCCGAAACCCGAGTACCACGCATCTTTCGATCCGTTAGTGGTACCGGTCTTGCCGCCGATATCGCGTCGCTTCAGTACCTGACCCCGCCAGCCGGTGCCATTCCAGCCAGAACCATAGCGCCAGTCACCACCGCCCCAGATATTACTTTCCATCATCTCACGCACCAGAAATGCATTTTGCTCTGAAATTACTTGAGGCGCGTAGTTAACCTGCTGCTGATCGAGTTCCTGATCACTGCCGGCAGTACTCAGTTCCTGCTCACTAATGGCAATATCGTTCAGCACCGCTCGGCTGGTCGCGACAGGATCCCCTGCTTGCTGTTGTTCCTGCTGACATTTACTATTGCACACAATGTTTGGGTTGGCCTGATAGATCAGGTTGCCATAGGGATCTTCAACTCGTTCAATAAAGTAAGGCTCAACATAGTAACCACCGTTAGCGAAAACAGAAAAACCTTGTGCCATTTCTATCGGTGTTAAGTTACCGGCGCCCAGAGCGATGGCCTCGGCGCGAGGTAAGTCTTCACGTTTAAAGCCAAAGCGGGTCAGGTAACTGATGGTTTGATCTAGGCCGACACTCCGCAATACCCGAACGGCCATTACGTTCTTCGATTGGGCTAAGCCCAGGCGCAGACGTGTCGGACCATTATAGGTTGGCGGTGAGTTTTTCGGACGCCACGCGGTTCCCTGACTCTGATCCCAGCGGTTAACGGGGGCATCATTGACTAAGGTCGCCAGTGTCATACCGTTATCTAAAGCAGCAGAATAAATAAAGGGCTTGATACTCGAGCCGACCTGGCGCACTGACTGGGTAGCACGGTTAAACTTACTGTGGACAAAATTAAAGCCGCCGACCATTGCCGAGACTGCGCCATTGTGCGGTGAAACGGCCACAAAAGCGGTATTGGCATCGGGAACCTGACTCAGTATCCAGGCTTGACTTTCGGTATTGTCTTCACTGGTGCGAGTTTGTTGCTGTACCCAGATTTGCTCACCGGTTGTCAGGATCTCGGTGGCAGATTTTGGCGCGGGACCCTGACGGGTATCGGTGATAAATTGACGAGCCCACTTCATGCCATCCCATTCGATGCTAACGTGTTCACCGCTTTTGATCACAACCTCGGCAGACTGGCTATTTACTTTGGTGACAACGGCTGCGACTAAGTCACCGTAGGCAGGCTGTTTATTCAGGTGCTCGGTGATTGAAGTGGTACCCCATGCGGCTTGGCCGGGTTGCCACAGTGTCGCCACGGCACCACGATAGCCGTGGCGCTGATCATAATTTAGCAAGTTGCTGATGGCGGCACGTTCCGCCGCCCTTTGTAAGGTTGCATTCACGGTGGTGTAGATACGCATCCCGGAGACATATGCATCCTCACCATAGCGTTCAAGCATCCAGGCACGGGCGCGTTCAGCAAAATACGGTGCATTCAACTCAATTTCTGCGCCATGGTAACGAGCAGTGATAGGTTCAGAGCGCGCCTGATTCAGTTCGTTTTGAGTAATGTAGCCTTCATCAAACATCCGGCCCAAGACGACATTGCGGCGTGTTGTTGCACGATCCAGCGAGTAAATTGGGTTCATGGTTGACGGGGCTTTGGGTAAGCCGGAAATCACCGCAATTTCACTGAGCGTCAGTTGACCGACCTCCTTGCCGAAATATACTTGTGCCGCCGCCCCGACCCCATAAGAACGATAACCGAGATATATTTTATTGAGGTAGAGTTCCAGAATTTCATCTTTACTCAGCAACTGCTCGATATGAATAGCGATAAAGATCTCTTTGATCTTACGCATGATTTTCTTCTCGTTAGAGAGAAAGAAGTTGCGCGCGAGCTGCTGGGTAATCGTACTCGCTCCCTGCTTGGCTGAACCAGAAGTGGCAACGACAAATGCGGCACGGGCAATACCTATCGGGTCAATTCCCGGATGCTCGTAATAACGGCTGTCTTCGGTAGCAATAAATGCGTTTAGCATTTGAGGTGGAATGTCTTTCAGTTCTAATGGGATACGCCGCTTCTCACCGAATTGTGAGATCAGCTGTCCATCAGCACTAAATACCTGCATGGGGGTTTGCAGCTCGATATTTTTTAGTGTTGCAACATCTGGGAGCTCTGGTTTTACATAGAAGTAAAAGCCAAAGATTGTACTGACTCCAAGAGTTATGCAAATCATTGCAAGTATAAGTAATCGCTTTATGAACTTCACTTGAGATTTCCCGTTACGCCATCGTCCAACCGGTCATTATCCATTATCTTTCAACCAATAGTATAAAGATAAACAGAAATAAAATTAATGCCACTGGATGGTGTTTATTAGAAATAGTTTGCTTTTCCGTTATCAGGGAGCATAACACGGTATGTTTCGTAACCCATTAAGTGTCGGAATAGATATTGGCAACCACAGCGTTAAAGCGGTTGTGCTGAATCAAAAAAAAGACCAACTGAAATTATCTGGCTTTGCTGAAATCATTCTGACTTCTGGAATTATTAATGATCAGCATAGCGTGAACACCACCGCCTTATTGTCAGTGATGCGTAAATTAAAAAAGCGCTTACCTTTTGGCGCAAGAAAAGTGACGCTGGCCCTACCCGATAGCGCAGTGATCAGTAAAGTCATTCAGCTCGATGCTGATCTGAGTGACGAAGAGGCCGAGTTTGCCGTTTCTCAGGCACTTGGAGCCTCGTCACCCTTTCCGGTCGAAGAACTCTGGATGGATTTCTTTCCCTTGGTCTCCGATTCGTTTGCCTCACCGGCAATGACGGTACCGTATCAGGTTTTTGCCTCACGCAAAGACACCATCGATAGTCGTATTGCCGCGATTAAAAAAGCCGGTCTAAGCCCGAAAGTGATGGAGCTACAAACCCATGCTTTGCTGTGGCTGGCCGACCATTACAGGACAACGTCGGGAATGAATGATCATTGGTGCGTCGTTGATATAGGTAAGCGCCAGACCGGATTCTGTATTAAACCCACTGGCGCGGCGGCCTATCATCGAGAAATCGCCTTTGGTACCAGCCAGATCCCGGACACCAGTGTCGGGGGGGGTGACAACATGCGGATGCTCTCATTGCCAGAACAACCTTCTTCATTACCGTCAGATGTGATGGAAAGTTTTACCAAGCAACTGGCCAATCACCTGAAACGTCAATTTCAGCTGTATAACTCCACCCATCCACGAGCAGCACTGAAAGGTCTCTGGCTGTGTGGTGGGGGCCAGGATGTGGTCTCTGATGAGTTACTCAGCCGCTGGCTGGGCATTGAGGCGGTATGGATGAATCCGTTGAGTTGCTTTTCCAGCAGTCGAAAACTTGATGTTATCTCTACGGGAAGGTACAGCCAGTATGCCGTTGCGGCGGGATTAGCACTTCGCGGACTTGCCGAATGATCGATAAATTAAACCTGCTGCCATGGCGTGAAGATAAGCGGAAAAAACACAAGCAACGTTTTGTCGCCCTGCTGGTGGTTGCCGTCGCCACGGTTGTGGCGGTTCATTGGTTGGCTGCCAGTTATATCGTTGAGCAAAAGGCATTACAGCAGTCACGAAATCAGCGGTTACAGCAAGAGATTGCGGTTTTGGAGCGGCGACGGGCATTTTTACCCGAGCTCGATAAACAGCGTGATGCGTTAAACAAGCGTTTGCAGGTGATTGTTGATATTCAGCAAGAGCGGAATCGGGTGACTCAACTTTTCAGTCTGTTACCGGCACTAGTGCCTCCCGGTGTTTATCTGGAAGATTTAACGTTAAAAGCGGGAAACGTATCGCTCAATGGCGTGGGTGAGTCGAATGGCCGGTTGGCATCGCTGCTATCGAATGCAGAGCATTCAGTCTGGCTGGAAAATGTGGCGATGCATTCGATTATTGCAACCAAAGGAAAAAATGCAGAGGAGCTCACTCGTTTCAAAGCGTCTTTCAACATGGTCAGGGCCACGGATGAGGATCCGGCTGCCGCGCAAGAGCAACCTAAACCGAAGCGCCCGCAAGGAGAAAAAGGGTGAGTGACTGGCATGATTTAGATTTAGATGAAATCACGGATTGGCCGATTATTCCGCAGTCGGTTGTCGTACTCTTTCTGGCACTCGTTGTCGCCGCAGTTGGTTACTGGTACTGGCTGACCCCGTTGCAACATGAGCTGGTAAGCCTTAAGCAGCAAGAGATGGCGTTACGGGTCAAGCTGATTGACCGAGCCGCCCAGGTCGCTGAGTTGCCGACACTGAAAAAACAGATTGAGGAGCTGGAGCAGCGTTACCACACCGTGATCAACCAGCTGCCGGTAGAAAAAGAGCTGGCGAGCTTATTGTCAGGCATCAATGATATCGGGATCAGAAACGGGCTGGAGTTCCAGCGTATTCAATGGGCGCCGCGCATTGAACTGCAATGGTATTACGAGCTGCCGCTGAATATGCAATTAACCGGCAGTTATGAGGAAATCGGTCAGTTTGCAGCATCGATTGCCAAGCTATCCCGTATTGTCACGCTGAAAGACTTTGATTTAAAAGTGGTCGAACAAACTGGGCAGCAAGAGACGTTGTCGCTGAAAGTCTCTGCCAGTACCTATCGCTTTAAAGCTTCCGAGTAATTATCAGGGATCACCATGAATAAATTATGGCTTACTGTACCGCTGACGTTATTGCTTTTGGGGTGCCAAGCCAATGAAGAACCGATCCAGGCGTTTATCTCACAAGCTTATACCGAGGCGAAAGCTAACGTTGAGCCGCTACCCGAACCGTTTGTGTTTGTTGCTGACGAATTTGTGATGACCAGCCACCGGATCCCCTTTGTTCGTCCTCGGCCTGAGCAGCAGGATCGCGAAGAGGGCAGTAACAAAGACTGCTGGCAGCCGGACTTACAACGAACCCGAACATCCCTGGAAAACTATCCGCTCGGCCAACTGACGATGAAAGGTGTGCTTGGCGATGACAGCTTGCTCTGGGCATTAATTTATACCCCGGAAGGAAAGCTGGTAAAAATTCGGGAAGGGCATTATCTCGGCTTAAACCATGGCAAGGTCCAGCGTGTTAGTTCCCGTAGTATTGAGATTGAAGAAACGTTGCCCGATGGCGTTGGTTGTTGGCTGACAAGGCCAATGAAGCTGACTCTGACTCAGCCCTAAAGACAAGGAAGAGGCTCAAAAACGAATGAAAATAAATGTTCCGACAGTCATGACAGCAAAAATTGTGCGTCTGCTTGTTCTCTGTTTGTGCATTGCTCCTATGGCATGGACAGTTGCCGCAGCCAGCAAAATGGATAATCAGGTTACCAAGATTGATTTTAAACGCGACAAGGAGGGGCGGGGGCGTTTAAGTGTGCAGTTGGAAAAAGTGCAGACTTTGGTGGATATACGGAAATCGGGTAACCAGTTGCACGTTGAAATAGTCGATACCAGCATTGCGGATGAGATGATCTATGTGCTGGATGTCGCTGATTTTGCCACGGCAGTGAGTTCGATAGAGACCTTCCGGACGGGCAAAGGTGTCAAGCTGGTGCTTAAGATGACCTCGGCTTTTAACTATGATTATACCTTGAAGGGCACCAGGCTTGACGTGTTGGTCAGCGCCAGACAAAAAAGGGAAGACGAAGTACAACAGCAGAAGCTGGCTTATAAAGGCAAGCCAATATCGATTAACTTTCAGGATGTGCCGGTACGTAATGTGCTGCAGCTTATTGCTGAATATAATGATTTTAACCTGGTCGTCTCTGACACCGTACAGGGTAATGTGACTCTGCGCCTCGATGATGTGCCGTGGCCACAAGTACTGGATATTATTCTGCAGGCCAAAGGGCTGGATAAGCGAGTTCAGGGATCGGTGGTGCTGATCGCGCCAAAGGCTGAGCTGGCACAGAATGAACAGAAAGCGCTGGAGGCAAAGCGCAAAGAAGAAGAGTTGGCGTCACTGCGTTCGGAGCTTATTCAGGTGAGCTATGCCAAAGCCTCGGATTTAGCCAGCTTATTGCAAGGTAGTGAAGGGGGGATCAGCATGTTGTCCCCGCGTGGTTCCCTGCATGTGGATGAGAGAACCAACGCATTAATAATCAAAGATATTAATGACAGTGTTGACGGTATCAAAGCGATTGTTGCCGCCCTGGATAGGCCGGTAAAACAGGTCCAGATTGAAGCGCGTATTGTGACGGTGGATGAAGGTGATGTCGATGAGATCGGGGTTCGCTGGGGGCTTTCGAAGCGAAAGGGTGACTTCACGCTTGGGGGATCCATTGAACATAATCTTGATTCCGTCGGATTATTGGATGGTGACTCAACCGTTGATAACTTTCTTAATGTTAATTTAGCGGCGGTGAAAACCGGGGCATCGAGTATTGCTTTTCAGGTTGCCAAAATTGGCGATATCTTGCTCGATTTGGAGTTGTCAGCGCTGCAGGCTGAATCTAAGGCAGAAATTATTTCCAGTCCGCGTTTAGTGACGACCAACAAGCAAACAGCCTATATCGAGCAGGGAACGGAAATACCTTATCTGGAGGCTGCATCCAGTGGCGCGGTCTCGGTTTCTTTCAAAAAGGCCGTGCTGAGCTTAATGGTTACTCCGCAAATAACACCGGATAATAAGCTGGTGCTTGATCTGGTTGTTACCCAGGATAAGCCGGGTGCTACAATCAGTACTGGCACCGGAGAGGCCGTCGCAATCAATACTCAGCGCATCAGCACCCAGATATTGGTTGAAAATGGAGAGACGGTTGTTCTGGGCGGGATCTATGAACAGCAAATCAATAACTCCGTCGAAAAAGTACCATTATTGGGTGATTTGCCGGTTTTAGGGGCCCTTTTCCGTCATAGTTTGGAAGAAATGGGTAAGCGTGAGTTATTGATTTTTGTCACTCCAACGATCGTTTTTCAGTAAACTTCGCTTTTGATGGGCTCTAGCTATTGCCAAATGGTCGTGAGTCCTGAGATAATTTTCGGTCTTATCACGAATTATATGTGAGGAAGTTGGCGCCTCGGGCTTTTATTCATAGCCTGCGGGCGGTGTCGTTTTCTTAACCGCGCGTAAAATTGCTAAAAATGGCTGAAAAACGAAATATTTTCCTAGTCGGCCCAATGGGTGCCGGCAAAAGTACTATTGGTAGACATCTTGCACAGCAACTGCATATGGAATTCTTTGACTCTGATACAGTCATTGAAGAACGTACCGGTGCTGATATCAGTTGGGTCTTCGATGTTGAAGGCGAAGCTGGTTTCCGCGTTCGCGAAGAAGCTGTCATTGATGATCTGACACAAGAGCAAGGTATTGTGTTAGCGACAGGCGGTGGCTCTGTAACAAGTAAAGAGAACCGTAATCGCTTATCTGCACGTGGTGTGGTGGTTTATCTGGAAACTACTATTGAAAAACAGTTAGCACGTACACAACGTGATAAAAAACGCCCACTGCTGCAGACTGACAAGCCACGCGAAGTGCTGGAGGCACTTGCGGCGGAACGAAACCCGATGTATGAAGAGGTAGCTGACTATGTTGTTCGCACTGACGATCAAAGTGCGAAAGTGGTCGCTAACCAAATCATCAAAATGATTGAAGAGCGTTAATAACACAAGAGAAGCTGACCATGGAACGGATCAACGTCAATTTAGGTGACAGAAGCTATCCTATCTCTATCGGCGCCGAGTTATTTAATAACCCGGCGTTGTTTTCGCCTGTAATCAGTGCAGGTCGACGTGTCGTCGTGGTTAGTAACGAGACAGTCGCGCCGCTTTATGCTGAACAGGTGATGACAACCATCCGCTCATTAGAGTGTGAGGTTGCGCTGCTAGAGTTACCCGATGGCGAGCAATACAAGACGTTAGATACGTTTAACCAAATCATGACCTTCTTACTGGAAGGTAATTATGGCCGTGATGTGGTGATTGTCGCGCTAGGTGGAGGGGTGGTTGGTGATGTGGTCGGTTTTGCTGCGGCAAGTTATCAGCGAGGGGTAGATTTTATTCAGGTACCGACAACATTATTGTCTCAGGTCGATTCATCGGTTGGTGGTAAAACCGCCGTGAATCATCCGCTGGGCAAAAATATGGTCGGGGCTTTTTATCAACCTAAAGCGGTAGTGATTGATAATTATTGCCTGCAAACCTTACCCTCACGCGAATTTGCGGCAGGCATGGCTGAAGTCATTAAATATGGCATTATTGCCGATTATGAATTTTTTGTCTGGTTAGAGCAGAACATTGAAAAACTACAGGCATTGGATAACGATGCGCTGTGTTATGCCATTGGTCGTTGTTGTCAGATCAAGGCCGATGTGGTTGCCGCCGATGAAAAAGAGTCTGGCGTCCGCGCTTTACTCAATTTAGGCCATACGTTCGGTCACGCGATTGAAGCGGAAATGGGCTATGGTCAGTGGTTGCATGGTGAGGCTGTATCGGCCGGTACCGTGTTAGCTGCAAAGACTGCTTGCGAGCAAGGGTTGCTGAGCCAAGGTGACGTGGCCCGTATTATCCGCCTGCATGAGCGTGCACAGTTGCCTGTTCATGCGCCGGACTCGATGAACTTTGACAGTTTTATCAAGCATATGATGCGAGATAAAAAAGTATTATCAGGGCAGTTGAGGCTGGTATTACCAACATCAATTGGTACAGCAGAGGTGGTATCGGATGTATCACACGACGTTCTGCGTCGTGTGATTGATGCTTAAGTTGTAACCGAAATGACAAGCGACAGTAATGCTAGAACATTGGATCTGGACAGCCAGATCCAATTGCTTTCCCGAATTCAATTCTTAACCCGTTTTAGTTCTAATCTCATTCAGGTCACTGGTGGTGACGGTGCAGGAAAAACCTGGCTGGCACAACGCTATCTGGAGCATTGTGCCGCCGACACCAATCAGGCACTGCTGACGTGTTATCCGACCCAGACAGATAGCCAGCACCGCTCAATTTTATTGAAGCAGCTAGTAGCCAAGCCATTGTTTAACGACCAGGATCCCCTGGAGCAAAGCCTTGAACGCATGCTGGAAGGTAATCGCTGCCATGTGTTGCTAGTGATTGATGACGCCCAGTTACTCAGCCCTACCATGATCGCTGAATTATGGGCTTTAGTGCTAAAAGCGCAAAATGAACCTCTGTGGCAGATCAATGTATTGCTGTTGAGTCAGCCCGGGCGGCTCAATAAATATTTAGATCAGGTCTCTCATGGTCAGGGGCAATTGCCGCTAGAGTTAGAAATTTCTGATTTAACTGAACAAGAAGTACAAAGCTTTGTCGAAGTTATGCTTTCTGGCGATCAGCTGGATGCAAATGGAAGACGTGTACTCAGAGAAAAGGCCGCCACCATGGCTGCTCGCCCGGGTGCTTTAATGCAATTAGATCATACAGAGAGTAAAGACATGACCCACTCGTCATCGCGTATTCTTTCACCCGCCGCATTATTTATTGTACTGCTTGCGGTTGTTGCTGCGGGTCTCGTCTTTTGGCTGTTCCCGGCCGATGACGAGACAACAGCCAATACAAGCATGAGAACAGCCGTTAATACGGACAATGTGGCAGCGGTAGAAGAATCATCTGCGAGCCTGAACACCGGCCGTTTTGATGAACCCGAACTGGTCGAAGCTGATAAACGCGATCCGGCGACCGTTAAGCCTGTGTCACCGCAAGATGGGATCAATAATGATTCTCATGTATTGCCACCTGAACTGTCGCTTGAAGGCTTAACTGTTGGGCGTAATGATGAGAGCAAACGTGTGGTGGTGCCATCACAGGTTGTTGATGCCATGATATCGGAGCAAGCGCTCGGCGGCAGTGGAGAACAGGCCATTACTCAGCAAACCATCGATCAGCAAGAGCGACCGAATGAAACCGCAATGACGACGTTAGCAGAGCCTCTGGTTGAAACGGTAGAGCCTGCGGCGGTTTCAGCGACTGAAACTGGCTTTCGGCCGGTAAGCGTGCTTGGCAGCGAGCTAAAGGCGATTGACAGTCGTCACTATACGCTGCAGTTGGCGGCATTGAAGTCGTTAGCGGCGGCAAAAAAGTTTGTCACGGAACATGATATCAGTGAAATAACCACACTGTATGAAACCCGCCGTAATGGTGAGTCGTGGTTTATCGTGATCACCGGAGATTACCTGGATATCGTGACCGCACGCCGGGCTGAAACCAAGCTGCCCACAAGCGTTCAGGCCGTACAGCCTTGGGTAAAATCTTATGCCCAGATCCATCGCGAAATTGAACGGGTAAAATAATCTTAATATCCTTGCGGTTTGGTGGTAGATATTTCCGGTAATTGGTATCAGACAAGGTGATAAATAAGGTACAATCCGCCACCTTTCGAGGGGTCTTGGTATTGGTGGTAGGTTTAGCTGAATGAAAAAGCATCGTGCATTTCTGAAATGGGCTGGGGGTAAGTATTCTCTGGTTGAGGAAATCCAACGCCACCTGCCACCCGCGCGTAAGTTAATTGAGCCTTTTGTCGGGGCGGGTTCGGTGTTTCTGAATACTGACTTTGAACAGTATTTACTGGCGGACATAAACCCGGATTTGATCAATCTCTATAATATCCTCAAAGAAAATCCAGATCAGTATGTTAAAGATGTCAGAACCCTGTTCACCCCTGAATACAACCAGAAAGGGGCATACCTGGAAATTCGTGATGTTTTCAATCAGACTCAGGATCCCTATCAGCGGTCGCTGTATTTTCTCTATATGAACCGCCATGGTTTTAATGGATTATGCCGTTATAACAAAAAAGGCGGCTTTAATGTGCCGTTTGGTTCCTATAAAAAGCCTTACTTCCCTGAAGATGAAATGTATTATTTCGCCAATAAAGCGAAACGTGCCACGTTTGTCTGTGAGGGTTACCACCAGACATTTTCGCGAGCGCGCAAAGGCAGTGTGGTTTACTGCGATCCACCTTATGCGCCGCTGTCGACTACCGCTAATTTCACGTCGTATGCGGGCAATGGCTTTAGTCTGGATGATCAGGCTGCACTGGCAGATGCGGCAGAAAAAGCGGCAACCGAGCGTGATATTCCGGTATTGATTTCCAATCATGATACCACCCTGACCCGGCGTTTATACCATGGCGCCGATTTGTCGGTGGTGAAGGTAAAGCGAACGATCAGTCGTAATGGTGCGGGGCGTAATAAGGTTGATGAGTTACTGGCCCTGTTCAAACCGACAGACTGTCAGCACAACGATTAATGGATTGCGGTGACCGAGAGGGTAACCGCGATTAACAAGGCGACAAAAACCACAATGGCGATGACACCGCCAATAATAAACGGCCAGGGACTTCGCTGATTAAAGTCCTGCTGGCGGTTTTTATCTGACTGTACACCAAATAAAGCCGCAGCTACGCTAAGTGCCAGCCTTCTTTTTGTTTTTCTTTTCTGTGGTGGTGAGTTTTCATTCTGTTCCGGCATTTTTCTCTCCCTTCCAGTCGTTCGTTCTGGTCTTTTTAGCTTACTACCTAAACCATCACTTAATGCTGAATCACCGTCGTTTGAATATATCTATTAAGACATTGTTAACCGGATCGGGTAGAATTGCGGCGATTTTAACCGTGACCATTGGTATCGTATAGAGGCTGAACATGAAGGATTTTTTGATTGCACCATCTATCTTGTCTGCAGATTTCGCACGTCTTGGTGAAGATGTTGAGAAAGTATTGGCTGCGGGTGCGGATGTGGTGCACTTTGATGTGATGGATAATCACTATGTACCAAACCTGACGTTTGGTGCGCCAATCTGTCAGGCATTGCGTGATTATGGCATAACAGCCCCGATCGATGTGCACCTGATGGTGAAACCGGTTGACCGAATTATTCCGGATTTCGCTAAGGCAGGCGCTACGATGATCACCTTCCATGTCGAAGCAACTGAACACCTGGATCGTACCCTGCAGCTAATTAAAGAACACGGCTGTCAGGCCGGCGTGGTATTAAACCCCGCCACGCCACTTCATTCTCTTGATCACATCATGGATAAAGTCGATATGATCCTACTGATGTCAGTGAATCCTGGCTTTGGTGGTCAGTCTTTTATTCCGAACACGCTGGATAAATTACGTGAAGTACGTAAGCGTATAGATGAATCAGGTCGAAATATTCGTCTAGAAATTGATGGCGGTGTAAAAGTAGATAATATTCGCGAAATTGCAGAAGCGGGCGCCGATATGTTTGTTGCCGGCTCTGCCATTTTTAATCAACCTGATTATAAAGCGGCGATCGATGCAATGCGTGAAGAGCTGGCTAAGGTTGAGTGATAATGAAATTGTTTGAAGGCATAAAATTTATTGCTTTTGATCTGGACGGAACGCTGCTCGACAGCGTTCCCGATCTGGCGGATGCGGCAGATAAGGCCATGCAAGCGTTAGGCCGTCCCGGCGTCTCGGTCGAGCAGGTTACCCTCTGGATCGGCAACGGTGCCGATATTCTGATTGGCAGGGCGTTAAGCTTGAGCCATGAGGTCGCGCCGGATCTTGATCCCGCCTTGCATCAACAAGCCCGGGCTTTATTTGATCGCTTCTATGATGAGGGCGGCCACCACAAAAGTGCCCTGTACCCCGGAGTGAAAGAGACATTGTCTGCCTTCCACCAGGCTAAGATCCCGATGGCAATTGTGACGAACAAACCTGCTCAGTTTGTTCCTCACCTGCTGGAACAACATGGTATCAGTGATTACTTTTCGGATGTTGTCGGTGGCGATACTTTTCCGTTGAAGAAACCGGATCCTTATGCGTTGCACTGGTTGATGGAAAAACATCAGCTGACCGCCTCGGAGATGCTGATGGTCGGTGATTCCCGCAATGATATTTTGGCAGCTAAAGCAGCAACATGTTATGTTGTAGGTCTCACATATGGTTACAATTATGGCCAGCCAATCAGTGCCAGTGAGCCAGATATTGTGTTAGATCACTTTAGCCAGCTGACTGAAGTGGTTAGAATCTAGATTCTAGAAATAAGCCTTTTTTTGATATGTCTGCCAGCGGCGATAGAGTCGCGGCTTAGTCAGGTTAGATAGGAAAATCCCATCATGAGTAAACCCATTGTTTTAAGTGGCGTGCAGCCTTCCGGCGAATTGAGTATTGGTAACTACATGGGTGCGCTGCGTCAGTGGGAACAGATGCAGGATGATTACAATTGCCAATACTGTGTGGTTGACCTTCATGCCATCACCGTACGTCAGGATCCGGCCGCACTTTATGAAGCGACACTTGACGCACTGGCACTTTGCCTTGCGGTAGGTGTTACCCCGGAAAAGAGCACGTTGTTCGTACAGTCCCATGTGCCTGAGCATGCTCAGCTTGGCTGGATTCTAAGCTGCTACACCCAGATGGGTGAGCTTAATCGTATGACCCAGTTTAAAGATAAATCGCAGCGTAACGCTGATAATATCAATTGCGGGCTGTTTAGCTACCCGGTATTAATGGCGGGAGACATTCTGCTTTACGGTGCAAACCAGGTGCCTGTGGGTGACGATCAGAAACAGCACCTAGAGCTGGCTCGTGACATTGCGAACCGTTTTAACAACCTGTATGGCGACACGTTTGTGGTTCCGGAACCGTATATTCCACCGGTTGGTGCGCGCGTCATGAGCCTGCAAGATCCGCTGAAGAAAATGTCCAAGTCAGACGATAACCGCAATAATGTTATTGGCCTGCTTGAAGACCCGAAATCGATCACCAAGAAAATCAAACGTGCAGTTACCGATTCTGAAGATCCCGCGCGTATCGTGTTTGATATTGCTAACAAGCCGGGCGTGTCTAACCTCATGGGTATTATGTCGGGTGTGACAGGCAAGAGTCTGGATCAGATCGAGGCAGAATACGCAGACAAGATGTACGGTCACCTGAAAAAAGATACGGCAGAAGCCGTTGTGGCGATGGTTGAGCCTCTGCAAGCCCGTTACAAAGAGTACCGTGAAGACCGCGCATTCTTAGATCAGGTGATGAGTGCAGGTGCTGAGAAAGCGTCAGCACGCGCATCTGTTGTCCTGAAAAAAGTGTATGAAGCGGTAGGGTTCGTTCCCCGTCCGTAATAACGGGCATTCTGTAATTATTGGGGCCAGCATATGCTGGCCTTTTTTAGCGCTGTTGTCTGGTAAAGCTTGCCTTTCTTATTTCCTATAGCAAAATAGACCGCCAAATCACCCGGGGCTGATGGATCAATGCTGCTAATTATCGACAACTACGACTCTTTTACCTACAACCTGTACCAGTACTTTTGCGAGTTAGGTGCGACGGTGAAAGTGGTGCGTAATGATGAAATCGATATTGCCGGCATTGCTGCGCTCAATCCGACTCATTTGGTGATCTCCCCCGGGCCTTGTACCCCTGATGATGCGGGTATTTCGCTCCAGGCGGTTGAACATTTTTCGGGCCGGCTACCTATCCTCGGGGTTTGTTTAGGCCATCAGGCTATTGCTCAGGTATTCGGCGCCGAAGTGGTACGTGCCCGTCAGGTTATGCACGGTAAGACATCACCGGTGATCCATACCGACCGCAGTGTCTTCCACTCGCTCAATAACCCGTTGACGGTCACTCGCTATCACTCTCTGGTGGTGAAAGCCGATACCCTGCCTGAGTGTTTCGATGTGACGGCCTGGACGGAAAAAGACGGCCAGTTTGATGAGATCATGGGTATTGCCCATAAAACATTGCCGATTGAAGGTGTGCAATTTCATCCTGAAAGTATTCTGACCGAGCAAGGTCATCAGCTATTAGCGAACTTTCTCCAGCGTGAAATAACTTGATTTAGGCAGGAATGGCCATTTTTCTGTTTTTTATCGGCCTCACAATCGCGATCTTTATCACTATTTGTAACATTTTATTATCTTTTCTTGCTGAATACTGCGAGCAATCTTATTCACTCGCCTATTTTCCGTCACGCTTTGTTTCCTAGGTGGAAAAACAGCTTTATCTAATCCCCACTTAATAACTTTTCCTTTATCCCGCATAAATATGTACATAAACTGGGTGTAAGCAATTTCTTTGTCAGACAAAAAATATATTCTGCTATTGGAATTGGTTAATAAAATGTAAATACTATGCTTAAGACGGCGTGCACAGAAGGATAATGTGATGGCAACGGATCAAAAAGTAGAACGTAAATTATTTGATGAGGTCATGGTTCCTTGTTATTCCCCGATGCAGATTATTCCGGTGAAGGGGCAGGGGTCACGTGTCTGGGATCAGGACGATCGCGAATATATCGACTTTGCCGGTGGTATTGCGGTGAGCTGCCTGGGGCATTGTCATCCTGCTATGGTGAATGCTCTAAAATCGCAAGCCGATAAGTTATGGCACCTCAGCAATGTGATGACCAACGAACCGGCTTTACGTCTGGCGAAAAAGCTCACAGAGCACAGCTTTGCTGAAAAGGTGTTCTTTGCGAACTCTGGTGCTGAAGCCAATGAGGCGGCACTGAAACTGGCTCGTCGTTACGCCGCGGATAAATTTGGCCCTGAGAAATCAGAAATTATTGCCTTCGAGCAGGGTTTCCATGGCCGTACGTTCTTTACGGTAACGGTGGGGGGGCAGGCGGCCTACTCTGACGGCTTCGGCCCTAAACCACAGGCCGTCTCCCACATCCCTTATAATGACTTAGCAGCCTTAGCTGGGCTGATGTCTGATCGCACCTGTGCGGTGATGATGGAGCCGTTGCAAGGAGAAGGGGGGATTATTTCCCCGACCCCCGAGTTTATTCAGGGGGTCAGAGAGTTGTGTGATAAACACAATGCACTGTTGATTTTTGATGAAGTGCAAACCGGTAACGGCCGTACCGGGGATTTTTATGCTTACCAGGGGTTGGGTGTCACACCGGATATTCTGAGTACTGCTAAATCGCTGGGTGGGGGGTTCCCTATTGGTGCAATGCTGACTACCTCAGAGCTTGCGTCACACATGAAAGTCGGCACGCATGGTTCAACCTATGGCGGTAATCCATTGGCGTGTGCGGTTGCAGAAGCCGTGATTGATGAAGTGACCAAACCGGAAGTACTGGCCGGTGTGAAAGAGCGCGAACAATGGTTTCGTGATGGACTGGCGAAAATAAATGCCAAGTACCCAACCTTTGAGGAGATCCGTGGTAAAGGCCTGCTATTAGGTGCCGCTCTGAATGAAAAATGGCAGGGCCGGGCTCGCGATATTCTGCTTGCCGCGGGTGAAGAAGGTTTGATGGTGCTGGTCGCTGGTGCCAATGTGGTGCGCTTTACGCCATCACTGGTGATAGACAAAGCCGACGTAGATGAAGGAATGGCGCGTTTAGAGCGCGCAATTGCTAAACTTCATACACAGTAACATCGTCAAGATATTTGCTCAGGCAGTGATGGGCAGGAAAGCCTGGCACTGCCCCTTTCCCATGCGCTTTCCCATAAATTAAGGGAAGGAAGACAGTACATTCTGTCGTAACAACAATTCATGTGGTTAGAACAAGGCATGTCGTTACAATAATTTATGGTTGGCGGCACCTGCCGCCACCTGCATCTGGAGGGAATTTGATGCTGGTTATTCGTCCTATTACCGAAGCTGACTATCCGGCGCTGATGCGCTGCGCAGAAGAGTCAGGTCATGGTTTTACTTCACTGCCTGTTAACGAAGAAATTCTGCGTAACAGGATTTCCCACTCAGTCGAGAGCTTTGCCAAAGACGTTACCGAGCCGGGCACAGAAGGCTACCTGATGGTTGCTGAAGACACAGAAACAGGAGAAATCGCAGGGACGACGGGAATAGAAGCCGCCATTGGCTTAGATATCCCTTTCTATACCTACCACATCAGCACGGTCGTACATGCCTCACGCCGTCTTGGCGTCCATAATGTAGTTAAAGTACTGACTTTTGGTAATAATTACACGGGTAATAGTGAGCTTTGTACGTTGTTTTTACGGCCGGAATGGCGCCATGGTTTGAATGGCCGCCTGTTATCCAAGTGCCGGTTCTTAATGTTGGCTGAGCACAAGCACCGTTTTTCTGAAACTGTGCTGGCGGAAATGCGCGGGGTGTCAGATGAAGAGGGGCATTCGCCTTTCTGGGAATGGCTTAGAGAGCATTTTTTCTCGATCGATTTCACCCATGCTGATTACCTTACCGGCATTGGTGCAAAAGGCTTTATCGCCGACTTGATGCCTAAACTGCCTATTTACGTCAATCTGCTGAGTCCGGAAGCACAAGCGGTGATTGGTCAGGTACATGAGAAAACCCGGCCGGCTCTGCGTTTGCTTGAAAACGAAGGATTCTGCTGCCGTGGTTATGTCGATATTTTTGATGCCGGGCCGACGGTTGAGTGTGATGTGCGCAACATTGAAACGGTACGCCATTCGCAGCGTTGTACTGTCGAAATCGGTACACACAGCAGTTCGCATGACTATCTGGTGAGTAATACCTCGTTTGCGAATTTCCGGGCTGCTGTCGGCAAAATCGCGGTCGATGGTGAGCGTAATGTAGCGCTGGTCACCCCGGAAATGGCGGCAGCATTACAGGTTAAGAACGGCGATCCGGTGCGGTTGATCGCCCAGTAAATAACGGGCAGAGAAAGGAGAACATAATGACTCAATGGATTGCGGGAAAATGGGTGGCAGGGCTGGGTGAGCCGATGCAGTCACTGAACCCTTTTAGTGGCGAAGTGATTTGGCAAGGGCAGGCTGCAACCCCGGAACAGGTTGAACAGGCTGTAACCTGTGCCCGTGAAGCGCTGGTGAGCTGGCGTAAAACAGGTTTAGCTGACCGCCAGGCTATTGTGGAAAAATTTGCTGAGCTGGTAAAAGAACACAGTGAGCATATTGCCCGTACGATAGCTGAAGAGACCGGTAAGCCATTGTGGGAAACCCGTACGGAAGCTGCTGCCATGGTCGGTAAAATAGCCATTTCACTGCGGGCTTACCATGAGCGAACCGGTGAAAGGCAAAAAGATATCGCCGGTACGGCGGCAGTTTTGCGTCATCGTCCGCTTGGCGTGATGGCTGTATTTGGCCCGTATAATTTCCCCGGCCATCTACCCAACGGTCATATCGTGCCGGCCCTGATATCAGGTAATACTGTGGTCTTTAAGCCTTCAGAGCTGACGCCAAAAGTGGCAGAAGAAACCATGAAGCTGTGGCAACAGGCGGGCTTGCCAGCAGGGGTGATGAATATGGTTCAGGGAGCACGTGCAACGGGCGAGGCGTTAGCGAACTCGAAAGGGATTGATGGCTTGCTGTTTACCGGGAGTGCCAATACCGGCCACATCCTGCACCGTCAGTTTGCCGGACAGCCCGGCAAGATGCTGGCGCTGGAAATGGGCGGCAATAACCCGATGGTGATCTCGAAAGCCTATGGCGAGCTTGATGCGACGGTCTACACGATTATCCAGTCAGCCTTTATCAGTGCCGGCCAGCGCTGTACTTGTGCTCGCCGGTTGTACCTGCCGCAAGGATCGGAAGGCGACGCGATTCTGAACCGTCTGGTTCAAGCGACAGGTCAGCTGAAAATTGATGGGCCATTTGCCGAACCGCAACCGTTTATGGGGCCGCAAATTTCAGAGCGAGCGGCTGACGGGATCATTGCCGCACAAGCAAATCTGGTAAGTTTAGGCGGGAAGCTATTACTTGAAGCGAAACGTGGTCAGGGAGCGATAGTCACACCTGCTATTATTGAAGTGAGCCAGATTGCTGAGCTGCCAGATGAAGAATACTTTGGCCCATTACTTCAGGTTGCCCGTTATCAGGATCTGCCGCAGGCCGTCGCGATGGCGAATGATACTCGCTATGGCTTGTCTGCCGGCCTGGTTTCTACCGATGATGCAGAATGGCAGTATTTTATTGATCATATCCGTGCCGGTATTGTAAACCGCAACCGTCAGTTGACAGGAGCCAGCGGTGATGCGCCGTTTGGTGGCCCAGGTGCATCAGGCAACCTGCGTCCGAGTGCTTATTACGCCGCCGACTATTGTGCTTACCCTATGGCATCGATGGAAGGTGAACAAACAGAGCTGCCGGCACAGCTGTCACCCGGGGTTCAGCTGTAATCACCGATACCCGTTTATGACGGCAATTATTATCAGCAAGGGGAGATATTCATCATGGAAAGAGTGGAGCAATTGTTTAATGCCCTGTGGCAAGACTATACGCAACGTCTGTGCCCTTCGGCAGCAAAGGTACATGATCTGTTAACCGAAGATGAACCCCTGCTCAATGATCACATCGCACTGCGGACCTTTAATCTGCCGAAAGTGGGGTTGGATAAGCTGGCCGCCCCTTTCATAGCCATTGGCTATAAGCCATGTGGTAAGTATCATTTTGAAGCCAAAAAGTTGTATGCGGAGCATTTTGAGCATCCGAACCCATTAGCACCAAAAGTCTTTATCAGCGAGCTGCTGCTGGGACAGTGTTCTTCTCTGTTGCAGGAGACGGTACGCGGACTGGTTGACCAAATACCGGAGCTGGCAATTCATGATCCTGAGTTTGTTTGCTGTGGCCGTTTGTGGGATATCGATTCGGCGACGTATGAGATGTTATCGGCTGAAAGCGAGTATGCGGGCTGGGTCGCCGCACATGGCTTCGGGGCCAATCATTTTACCGTCAGCATTAACCAGCTTGAGCAGTTCACTGAGATCCGTGAAGTGAACCATCTGCTGCGCCACAATGGTTTTGCAATTAATGAGGCGGGCGGTGAAGTGAAAGGGGGGCCAGAGGTGATGCTGGAACAGTCGGCCACGATGGCTGACAAGGTCGCGGTCGATTTTCTTGACGGTGAAAAAATAATCCCGGGCGGCTTCTATGAGTTTGCTAAGCGCTATCCTCAGGCGAATGGTGAACTGTTCCGCGGGTTTGTTGAAGCGTCGGCGGATAAGATCTTTGAAAGTACGAGTGAGTAAGGCATTGCGACAGTAAAAGTAAACCGAGGGGAAAACAGCGGTCTTGGCCGCTGTTTTTTGTTGCCGTTATTGGTTAGCTTGATGGCAATCTAAAGGAGGGCTCCACAACTCCTTACCGTGCACGGTGCGTTGACGCTGGCTGAACAGGGTTTGCTGTTCAAGATAATGACGAGGACCGCTAAAGCCAGTCATTTCAATAGTCGCGGGTAAGGCTGCAATGACAGCCTGGGCAGGAACCTGAGTGTGTGGAGAAAAGCGTTCGATATCCATATCAAGACACCTCTGAAGTAGTCAATATGCACAATGTAGCACTGGTGTTATTATTGGCAAGTGAATAAACAGTGAAGGGTACGAAAGAATATACGTTTTGCGATCTCTTTATGCCTTGTGGTGATAATTATATATTTCGCAGTTACAAAAAAAGCCGCATTCAGCGGCTTTTTATCAACCTATTCGCAGGCCGGTTAGCGAGTGCCGTAAACCACGATAGTTTTGCCGTGGGCAGAAATCAGATTCTGCTCTTCCAGCATCTTAAGGATACGACCTACCGTTTCACGCGAGCAGCCCACAATCTGACCAATTTCCTGACGGGTGATCTTGATTTGCATACCGTCTGGGTGAGTCATTGCATCAGGTTGTTTTGCAAGATTTAGCAATGTCTGTGCAATACGGCCTGTGACGTCAAGGAATGCAAGATCGCCGACTTTCTGGCTGGTGATTTGCAAACGGCTGGCCATCTGTGCAGAAAGGCGCATCAGAATATCTGGGTTGACCTGAATAAGCTGGCGGAATTTTTTGAAAGAAATCTCTGCCACTTCACAAGGGCTCTTGGCACGTACCCATGCGGTACGTTCCTGCTCTTCTTCAAATAAGCCTAGCTCACCGATGAAGTCACCCTGGTTAAGGTAAGACAGGATCATTTCTTTGCCTTCTTCATCCTTGATCAATACGGCAACAGAACCTTTCACAATGTAGTAGAGAGTTTCTGCTTTCTCTCCCGCATGGATCAAAGTACTCTTTGACGGATATTTGTGAATGTGGCAATGGGAAAGAAACCACTCTAGAGTTGGATCTGTTTGAGGTTTACCTGGAACCATATTTCTAACTTCCTCTGCGTTTGTTGCCCAACAACGACATCCATATAATTCAAGGCTGGGCCTAACAATAGAATTGTTCGCTGATTAGGATATTCATTCAGCCGCTAGGCTGCAAGTTCACTTGAATATTTACTTGAGAGTTTATCTTTTTTCGGCGCCTTTTTCTTGATATTGATCTATCAGATATGGCCATTTGGTACTCATAAGTGTGCACATGATCACACAGTTGTTAGTTAATGCATAATTACCCTGTTTAAAGTAAGGAGAAAGCAATGCAATCACGAGTGAAATGGGTAGAAGGGATGACCTTTCTGGGCCAGACAGATTCTGGTCACAGTGTCGTTATGGATGGCAATGGGGGCGAAAAAGCCCCCAGTCCGATGGAAATGGTGTTGATGGCTGCTGGTGGCTGTAGTTCCGTTGATGTTGTCGACGGTTTGCAGTCTGCCGGGCAAAAAATCACCGGCTGTGAGGCGCAGATCTCTTCTGTTCGCCGTGAACAGGCACCGCGTATTTTCACCTCGGCTAACCTGCATTTCGTGGTTACTGGCTATGATCTGGACGAGGCCAAGGTTGCCAGCGTCGTCGCAGATTCACTGCAGAAATACTGCTCTGTGTGCCTGATGCTGGGCGAAGGGGTAGAGATGACGCATTCGTATGAAATAGTTAAGGGCTAAGTTTCGAATAAACAGTTTCGAGTCATTAGGTTCGAGTTTCGAGAAAGAACCACAACTTGACCCCAACTATGGCTCGGAGAGCCTGCTTGCAGGACCACAGGACCACAGGACCACAGGACCACAGGACCACAGGACCACAGGACCACAGGACCACAGGACCACAGGACCACAGGAGATATCTGTCGGGTAACGGGAAGCCCACATCTCGTTACTCGCCACTCGCCTCAGGTTTACCCGATCTTTCCGGTTTCGATTAACATCTGGATCAACGGGCGCATGATCAACTCCATCGCAAAGCTCATTTTCCCGCCCGGTACCACCAGGGTGTTATGGCTTGACATAAACGAGCCCTGGATCATTGAGAGCAGATAGGGGAAATCGACATTTTTAATGCCGCGAAAGCGAATGACCACAAAGCTTTCATCCAGACTCGGAATGCCTTTGGCACTGAATGGGTTGGATGTATCGATGGTCGGCACCCGCTGGAAGTTGATATGGGTGCGCGAAAACTGCGGCGTAATATAATTGAGGTAATCGTCCATCGAGCGGACGATAGACTCCATGACAGCTTCTCGGGAATGGCCGCGGTCACGTGTGTCGCGGACGATCTTCTGAATCCATTCCAAATTGACAATCGGTACCATCCCAATCAGCAAATCGACATGTTGTGCAGCATTGATCTCACCGTCAACAACACCGCCATGTAAACCTTCGTAAAAGAGCACATCCGTATTTTCAGGCAGCTCCTGCCAGGGAGTGAAGGATCCCGGCATCTGGTTATAGGGAACCGCTTCATCAAAAGTATGCAGGTAGCGACGGAATTGACCACTGCCATCGTCACCATACTGGCGGAAAAAGGCTTCAAGTTGGGCGAAGTCGTTAGCTTGCGGGCCAAAATAACTGACATGGCGGCCTTGCTCTTTGGCTTTACGAATTTCGACATCCATTTCCGGACGGCTGAAGCGATGGAAACTGTCTCCCTCCAGCAAGGCGGCATTGAAGTTCATCATATTGAACATTTTGCGAAATGCTTCTGAGGTGGTGGAGGTGCCAGCACCAGAAGACCCTGTTACTGCAATAATCGGATGTTTTGCAGACATGACATACCCTGTCGTTAATGTTTACGATGAAAGTTATTAACAGGGTGTTGCGCCAGGGTCAAGGAGAAGTTGGCCTTAAGCGGGCAGGATATCCGCTAATTGAGATCTCTGCGGAGTTTAATATCAACAGATTCATGCAGTTCAGAAAAGACGATCACCGCATCACCGGATTCAAGCTGCTTTCGGACATATTGCACCTTGTGTTCCATGTTGAGCTCGGTCTCACCGTAGTCAGTGCCTTCGCGCAGCACAAAGTGTTCAATCATATTATTTAGGGTGTCAGAGTCGATATCTTGCCAGGGAATAATCATAGTTACTGCATCTGTTCTTGACTGGACTGCTGATTATATTGTTAATTTCATCGATTGTAGAGCGGTACTCAACATTCGTGACTCGAGTCTAGTCTCTGGGATCTGGTAACGTCTTAAACCATGCCGGTACCGTCTTTTCCAACCAGAAATCAGGATTGCGCCAGGAACCGGAGACAAATCCCACATGACCGCCATTTGCCGTTAAGTGATAGTCAATATTCGCCGGCAAGGGTTGCAGGGGAATAACGCGCTGCGTCATAAAAGGGTCGTCTTTCGCATGAATGATCCGTAATGGAATTTTGACCTGATGGAGTTTACTGAGTCCGCTACATTGTTGGTAGTAGTCTGCGGCATCTTTAAAGCCATGCAGGGGGGCTGTAACCTGATCGTCAAATTGCCACAATGACTGAATATGCTGTACTTGCTCGGCTGCCACGGGCATGGCATTAGGCAGGGCAATAATTTTCTTGGCTAAGGTGCTTTTCAGTGAGTGAAGCAGGTACTGTTGATAGATCCTGGAAAAACCTTGTTGGATTCGCTCTGAGCAAGCTTCTAAATCCAACGGGGGGGAGATTACCTGCGCAGCGGTTAATCCAGATTCATCCCCTGTTTCTGCCAGGTAGTTAACCAGCATGTTACCGCCCAGCGAGACCCCGACAGCATATAAGGGGGCATCGGGGAACTGTTGTTTCAGCCAGTCAATAAAAAATCGGGCATCACTGGTTTCTCCCGAATGGTAACCGCGGGCCTGACGGTTGATCTCACCGCTGCAACCGCGAAAATGCATTATCACCCCCAGCCAGCCTTGTTGCCTGGCGGCATGGAGCAAGCCATTGGCATAGGGGCTGCTAAAACTGCCTTCTAAGCCGTGGAACAGAATCATCAGCGGTTTATTCCGGGGATGCTCAGCAGGAGGGGCTGTCCAGGCCAGATCGAGGAAATCGCCGTCAGGCGTCTCAATGCGCTGAATCACCGGGGTAAACAGAGGCTTGCGGCGGATGAATCGCGGGATCAGGGTTTGTAAATGGGCGTTGCGCAGCCCGTTCGCTGGCTTAAAAGGCATCATGGCTCCACTCATGTTTGAAGTGATGTTTTCAACTTATGCTGGTTACTTTAGTCTGGCACTACACCGGCATTATAGGGGAAAATCATTTATTGGACTTTTCTCTAACACTTTCGCCAGTATCTGCAAGCCTGGCCCCAGTTTATAGCGACTGAATCGAGCGGTAAACTCCAGTTCTTGGCCCTAGGTGCGAGTGACTGCCGTCAGCTGAGGGAATAACTGGCTTGCACCGAGCTGTTTGCAATATCTTTTTAAGTTATCGGTGGTGCCATGGTGAGGCATAGAGTGCAATATGCAGAGGTTGAGCTGAGCGATAAGCGCCTGCTGCTGGCCTTTTTCCAGCTTCAGCTCGAACGCCAGTAGCTGCTTGTATCCCGCTTCACCCAGTTGTGGCTTTAACTGATCACGCATAGTGCGATACTGCTGCAGTAGATTGTCACTGGGGCCTAGACAGGTGATGAGTTGTTGTCGGCAATAGTCCGACAGGCTTTGATGCTGACAGTCGAGCCAGTGTAACAGCAGGGCCAGGTTAACATTGCCCTGATAGCAATTTTGCAGGCAGAGACAGGCTGACTGGACGCCAGCCTGAGCATAATGGCTCAGGCTGAACTGCCAGAAATCCTGGTGATAAAAGCGTAATGACTCCGAGGTCATGGCGTTAGATAGCCGGGCTTAAAGATCGCCAATGTTAAATTCCTGCTCCATCGATTCCACCTGCTCTTGCAGATCCATCCACTCCATCTCGACCTCTTCCAGCGCTGATTTAGCATCGCTCTGGCGTCTTAGCTGCTCATGGAGCCGGGCCTTGTTGTCGGCTTCATAGATCGCCTGATCCGCGAGCTGGTTTTCGGCCTCAGCAATATCAGCACCCAGCTTTTCCATCTGCTGATCAAGCTTGGTGATTTTCTTGCGCAACGGCGCGGTCTGTTTGCGAAATTCTGCTTCCAGCCGTTTTTGTTCTTTACGTGATGCGGCGCTGTTTTCTTTGGTTACGTCAGGTTTGGCGGCCTGTAACTCCCGACGCTCATTACGCTGCTGCTCGGCGAGCCATTTATGATAGTCCGTCAGGTCGCCATCAAATGGGGTAACTTGACGATCATGAACCAGATACAGGTCATCCGTCGTTGCTCTTAAGAGATAACGGTCGTGACTCACGATAACCATGGCGCCTTCATAAGATTGCAGCGCAAAGGTTAATGCCTGGCGCATATCCAAATCAAGGTGGTTAGTCGGTTCATCGAGCAACAATAAGTTAGGACGTTGCCATACCAGCAGTGCTAATACTAATCGGGCTTTCTCGCCGCCAGAAAATGGCCCGACTTTATCAAGGGCTTTTTCACCGTTGAAACCAAAGCTACCAAGGTAATCGCGAAGCTGCTGCTCGGTTGATTGTGGGGCAAGCCGTGCTAAATGCTGCAGTGGCGTATCGTCAAGGCGCAATGTTTCCAACTGATGCTGGGCAAAGTAACCAATTTTCACCCCTTGCGAGTAGGTTAAATCGCCGGCTTGTGCTGGAAGCTCACCAGATAACAGCTTGATCAGTGTCGATTTACCGGCCCCGTTACGACCCAGCAAACCAATCCGGCTACCAGGTACCAGGTTAAGGCGGATCTTTTCTAATATGAGATTATTGCTATAACCCGCCGCTACCTGATCCATCATCATGATCGGATTCGGTAATGCTTGCGGCTCTCGGAACTCAAAAAGAAACGGGTTATCAAGCTGTGCTGGCAGCACTTTTTCCATTCGGTCGAGTGCTTTAATTCGGCTTTGTGCCTGGCGTGCTTTGCTCGCTTTATAACGGAAGCGGTCAATATACGATTGCATGTGAGAAACTTGCTTCTGCTGTTTCTGATACATCGCTTGTTGCAGCACTAACTTTTCAGCGCGTTGCACTTCAAACGATGAATAGTTACCGGTGTAGCTGTTGAGTGTCTGGTTCTCGACATGAATGATGCGGTTAACCACAGGATCAAGAAAGTCGCGGTCATGAGAAATCAGTACTAAGGTACCACGGTAGCTCTGTAACCATTTTTCCAGCCACATAACGGCATCGAGATCTAAGTGGTTAGTCGGTTCATCGAGCAGAAGTAGATCGGAGCGGCATAACAGTGCTTGAGCCAGGTTCAAACGCATACGCCAGCCACCCGAAAACTGGGTTAGGTGCCATTGCATTTGGTCTTGGGAAAAACCAAGACCGTCGAGCAATTCAGCGGCGCGTGCATTGATCGTGTAGCCGCCAATGGTCTCTAGCTTGCCATGAAGTTCGGCGACTTTCGTTCCATCGTTGCTCTCTTCTGCGGCTGCTAAATCACGTTCGAGTTGACGATATTCACGGTCGCCATCAATGACATATTCAATGGCGTTGCGTTCAAGTGCTGGTGTTTCCTGTGCTACCCATGCTAATTCCCAGTTAGACGGAAATTGGCAATTTCCGGCATCTAGACTCAATTCATTTTTTAATAAAGCAAATAAGGTAGATTTACCACAGCCGTTCTTACCAACGAGCCCGACTTTGTCGCCGGGGTGAATAGTAGCAGTGGCGTTATCGAGAAGGACTTTACCGCCTCGTAAAAGTTGCATGTCCGAAAAGGTAATCATCGATAGTGTCGGGGGTAGCCCGCTCCGCAAAAAAAAGTGCACGAAATGAGCGGCAGTCTATACCAAACCGCCAATGACTGCTAACCCAGTGGTAATTATGCGGCATGATGAGAAAGAAGCGGTTATGAATTTGGATTCATCCGATCTGCACGAGTAACAATTATGTATGATGTGTATATAAAGGTAATGTTATACCTGAAAGGATCGCCGGAAGCAGGGGGTAAGGAAAGATATGACCACACAAGACCAGCTTAACATTCTGGTAATATTTGCTCACCCGGATCCGCAAGAATCGGTTGCTAGCCGGGAGATGCTGGCAAGTATTGCCGACTTGCCTCATGTTACCATTCATGATCTTTATGGTGCTTATCCTGACTTTTTTATTGATGTCGGGCAAGAGCAGCGACTCATTGAACAGTACGACATCATCGTTTTTCAACACCCCCTCTATATGTATTCATGCCCGGCGTTGCTCAAAGAATGGATTGATGTGGTACTGAGCAAAGGTTATGCCCACGGCGAAGGGGTATCTACCAAAGGTAAGTACTGGCGTTCGGTTGTCACAACGGGAGGGGCGGCAGAGGCGTATACCCCGGATGGCTATAACCGGTGCAGTATTGCTGAGATTCTTAAGCCCTTTGAGCTGACCGCTGATTTGTGCCAAATGAACTGGATCGAGCCATTGGTACTGCACTGGGCACGGCGGATCCCCGTTAGCGAACGTCAGCAACATGCACAGGCCTACCGATCCTGGTTGGCAGATCCTTTTGCTGACAGCGAGCAAGGAACACATGCCTATACCGTGGATAAGGGGAATTCGAATGGTGAATGATGTGTTATCCGTCAGTGTGGTTTTTCTTGCGGCGGCAGTCGTAGCGGTGCCAATTGCCCAGCGCCTTGGCCTGGGATCGGTTCTGGGTTACCTGCTGGCGGGAATCGCAATTGGTCCGTGGGGGCTGAGCCTGATCACCGATGTTGATGCCATCCTTCATTTTTCTGAGTTTGGTGTTGTGCTGCTGTTGTTTCTCATTGGTTTAGAGCTAAACCCCAAAAAACTGTGGCAGATGCGCAAGCCTATCCTCGGTCTTGGCGGTAGTCAGGTGGTGCTGACCAGCGTTGTGATCACCGCGATTGTCATGGCCGGCAGCCTGTTTTTGCCTGAGATCAGCTGGCGTGATGCGCTGGTGGTCGGTATGGGGCTGGCGCTGTCATCGACGGCCATCGCATTGCGGGTGATTGAAGAGCAAAATCTTGATGGCAGTGAAAGCGGACAATCCGGTTTTGCGGTATTGCTGTTTCAGGATATCGCGGTGATCCCTATGCTGGCTATCCTGCCGGTGCTGGCTGGCGGCGGCGGCGGCAGTTGGCTTGATTTTGCCTGGATGATCGGTGGGATCGGTGCCTTATTAGTCGGCGGCCACTATTTACTACGGCCGTTGTTTCGCTGGGTGGTTCTTAGCGGGGTGCGCGAACTGTTTAATGTTGCGGCCCTGCTGCTTGTGATTGGCATTGGTTTGGGGATGCAGTCGCTCGGACTGTCAATGGCACTGGGCACATTCCTGGCAGGTGTGCTGCTGGCCGAGAGTGAATATCGCCATGAGCTAGAAATTGCCATTGAACCGTTCAAGGGCTTGTTGCTGGGGCTGTTCTTTATTTCCGTCGGGATGGCGGTCAACCTTGGTTTGTTACTGGAATTTCCGCTGCTGATTTTAGTGGCGGTGGTGGCGCTGGTCACCGTCAAGGGACTGTTGCTTTATGGCCTGGCACGACTGTTTGGTATCCGAGCTAAGTCACGGAGTCAGATGGCCGCAATACTCAGCCAGGGCGGTGAATTTGCGTTTGTCTTGTTTACCGCCGCGAAAGGGGATGGATTGCTGGGTGAATCGTTAACCGCATTTCTTCTGGTGGTCGTCAGTATTTCCATGATGACCACTCCGTTGATACTGCTGCTGCAAAAGAAGTGGTTCATTCATACTTTTAAAGCCGACGCAGAGACGCTGGAAAGCGATGTTATTGACCGTGATCCGCGAGTGATCATTACCGGCTTCGGTCGTTTTGGCCAGGTGGTAGGGCGGTTATTGTTTGCCAATAAAATCAGGGTGACAGTACTGGAGCGGGATCCCAGCCAGATACAGTTTTTGCGTAAATTCGGCTACCAGGTGTATTACGGCGATGCGACACAGCTGGATTTATTACGTGCGGCCGGGGCCGATAAAGCCGAAGCCATTATTATCTGCGCCGATGGACCTGACGAGGTGATGGAGATCGTCACCCTGTGCCAGCGTTATTTTCCGAACTTGAAAGTGCTGGCGCGTGCACGGAGCCGGGTCGAGGCACACCAGTTACTGAGCCTCGGGGTCGAGAATTTTTCACGTGAAACATTTGCCAGCGCGCTTGATTTAGGCCGTCAAACCCTCATATCTTTAGGTATGCACCCGTACAAAGCTAAACGGGCAGAAGCACACTTCCGTAAACTTGACACTACAGCGCTGCGGGATTTATTGCCACAGCACTCGGAAGATGTTCACCTGGCATCACGGTCGAAAGAGGCCCGTAAAGAGCTGGAAGATATTTTTGATCGCGAGATGCGCGGTGAGCGTGATCGGCATAATGGTTGGGATTAATTCAGACTGTGTGGTTTGGATTTGCAAATGGAAGTGGTTATGAAAAAACGATTTATTGCTGGAGCGGAGTGTCCTGCTTGTCAAAAACAAGACACCTTACGCTGGTGGAGAGAAAATGATATTGAGACCGTCGAGTGTGTTGAATGCCAGCATACAGACCGTCGTCTTCCCCAGTCGGTAGAGCAAAGCGAACAGCATGGAAAAGACAAAAAACAGCAAGTGATTGGCATTTTCAAACCTGAATAAACAGGCTCTAGTATCATGGTGCCAAGATAGGTATTATAGCGTCTTAACACCAAACTCAACACCTGGCTCAAATTTCGGAGTAAACATGAAAGTCGTTAAAGACATCGTAGTAAGTTTGGCATATCAAGTGAAAACTGAAGAAGGCATCGTAGTCGATCAATCAACTACTGATGCACCACTTGATTATCTGCACGGTCACAACAATCTGATTGTTGGCCTAGAGAAAGCGCTAGAAGGTCGTGAAGCCGGCGACAAGTTTGAAGTGACTGTGGCTCCTGAAGATGCATACGGTGAGCACGTTGAGGAAATGGTTCAGCGCGTACCAGCCGACGTATTCCAGGGTGTTGATGAAATTACGGTTGGGATGCGTTTCCTGGCAGATACTGATCAGGGTCCAATCCCGGTCGAAGTCACTGAAGTCGACGGCGATGAAGTGGTGGTTGACGGTAACCACATGCTTGCCGGTCAGACGCTGACGTTCACGGCGGAAGTTGTTGCATTGCGTGCTGCGACAGAAGAAGAGATCGAGCATGGTCACATCCATCAGGATGGCGGCTGTTGTGGTGGCGGTGGCTGCGGCGACCACGACCATGATCACGACCACGGTGAAGAAGGTGGTTGTTGCGGCGGCGAAGAAAAAGGCGGCTGTGGCTGCTCTCACTAACAAGCACGCTTGTTAAGAGCGGGTCTTAATTAAGAACATATAAAAAACGGGAAGCCTTGGCTTCCCGTTTTTATGGATCAGATTCAGTTTACGAGAAGATAGCCTTATTCCTCGTTGCTTGAACCGCGCTTCTGCTGATGATCAATAATGCGGTGGCGGGGTTTCTTCAGATTCTTCGGCCATGTTTGATGTCTCAAAGCCTTTCACCTTCCCAACCAGGAATTTAAGCTGAACCTGCATCTTGTCAAACTGGAATTGCTGATCGGTTAACGCCTGGTTCAGCTCGTCAATAGTTTGTTCCTGAAAAGCCTGCTTCATTTCCAGCTCATCAATCTGAGCCTGTAGTTTTTTAATATCAGTCATGAGGTTATATACCAATAAACGTTATACTAACCAGAGCTGACTCTGATTGGTTTTATTCTGTTGTCCAAGCCTGGGCAATACCCGCAGAGGTACCAGAGATCACCTGTCCGGAAGCTGTAATGGCCACATCATACACCACTGCTGACGGTGGTCTAGCATCTTGTAGGGGGGCTGCTTCCCAGCGTCCCAGATTCTTGCCCGTCGCGCTATCCCAGAGCTCTACGCGTCGCGAAGGGGTGCCTGTGACTAACTGTGTTCCATCTTCGGAGAAACGGGCGCTGGATAAATTCTGTTGGCGTAAGCGTACGGCAAGCTCTGCCTGTTTCTTGCCGCTGGTCAGATCCCAGACAAACACATCATTGGTCCCATCGGCCGTTAGCGCCAATTTTCCATGACGCTGCAGAGCGACCCGGCTGATCCGGGAAGTGTGTTCGAAACGATAAATGATCTGGCCTGTTCGGGTTTCCCATAAATACGCAAAATAATCATTGCCGCCAGACAAGGCATACTGTCCGTTGGCAGAAATAGCAACAGAATTAACTTTTTCTCTGTGTGCAAGGAACTCTAGACGACGTCCAGTGCCCAAGTCGATATAAAGTGCTTTGCTGTTAGAGAGCGCCAGGACAATATGCTGACCGTTATTGGCAATAGCGACATCGCGAATAACGCCATCAGAAATGGACCATAAACCGTCTGATTGCCCCCAGGCCAAATCCCACACCGCAAAGTTCTGTGCTGTGGCGGTAATAGCGTAGCGGTTGTTGTCAGAAATTGTGCTGGAAAGGACGGTATTGTGATGTGGATCTTGAGAACCAAAATCTGCTAACCTTTTGTTTTGCTGTAGGTCCCATAGCACGATACCTTGTTGGGCTGAATTGAAAAGGGCAAATCGTCCGTCTCTGCTCAGGCTGAAACTGGTTGCGCCTTCAGGAGCTAAAACCCAGCGTTTGATTTCCGAACCAGAAAAAAAACAGCCACTGAGTAATATCAGTACCAAAATGATGCTAATTCTGTGGAATATCTTACGCATTAAGGTCTGGTTCCGGTTTGTTTTGCTAAGTAAAGAATGCTATCAATCGTATTAAATAACTGAACAAACACAATTGTTAGGCAGTTACTTAATAAAACTGGTAGTAGTATATTGATATGGCATGTTTTTCACACCTACAGTGGAAAGCAAAGCTAAAAAATGAGGCATTACCTCATCGACTGATGGAGAAATACATGAAACCTGTTCTAAAGATGTCTGTTCTGGCTGCAACAATCCTACTGGCCGTTGGCTGCCAAGATGAAAAAGCGGCGGAAACACAATCCGCTGAGCCTGCAAAAGTAGAGCAGGTAGCAGCAGATACAGCAACCGCTGAACAAGCAAAAGAAGCGTTTGCCTCTGAAGATCAAAAATCAGCTTATGCAATCGGTGCCTCTCTTGCGCAATACCTTGCGGCGAACCTGGACCAGCAAAAAGAGCTCGGCCTGGAACTGAACCGTGATGACGTACTAGCAGGCGTGAGTGACGTCTTTGCGAACAAGAGCCGCATGACGCCTGAAGAAACACAGCAGGCGCTGCAGGAGCTTGATAAGCGTATTTCTGATATCGCAGCAGAAAAATCGAAAGTGGAATCTGACAAAAACCTCAAAGCAGGCGAAGACTTCCGGACTGAATTTGAAAAGCAGGACGGCGTAGCAAAGACTGAGTCAGGTCTTTTGTACCAAGTCGAAAAGCAAGGTGAAGGCGAAAAGCCCGCGGCAACAGATACGGTCAAAGTACACTACAAAGGCATGCTGACTGACGGTACTGAGTTTGATAGCTCTTACAAGCGTGACCAGCCTGCGACATTCCCGCTAAATCAAGTGATCCCTGGCTGGACAGAAGGTGTACAGTTAATGCCGGTAGGTTCTAAATTTAAGTTTGTTATCCCGCCAGAGCTGGCGTACGGATCTCAGGCCAACCCAAGCATTCCTGCCAACTCAACGCTAGTGTTTGAAGTTGAGTTGCTAGACATCGTAAAAGCGGAACAACCCGCTGCGGAAGCTAAAACGCAGTAATTTACGTGTTTATCACAGATAAATTTTGCAAATAGTTTGATAAGACCCGGCTTGTGTCGGGTCTTTTTTTATCGATATTCTGATAAACTTGCAACAAAGTTTGAATTTATGTCCATTCTATTGATTATCTATTGACGCTAAGTTGAGCTGATAATGAATGTAATGGGTATTTGCAAGGAAGATGTGAACAGTGGTCTCTACAGATAACTTTGGTTCTGATGTCATGATTGAAAGTGACTTGGTTGAAAGTCGCGCTTTCACTGAGCACGACTATATTGTTTTACACTCTTATGAAGCAGTGGTTGATGGCCTGGCGGCATTGATCGGTCCGTTTTGTGAGATCGTATTGCATTCATTAGCGGATCTGAATACGTCGGCAATCAAGATTGCCAACGGTGAAAATACCGGGCGTAAGGTCGGATCGCCAATTACCGATTTGGCGCTGCGGATGTTACGGGATATTGAAGGGTCAGAACGTAATTTTTCTCGTGCTTATTTCACGCGGGCAAAAGGCGGTGATTTGATGAAGTCAATCACCATTGCCATTCGTAACGGTGAAAAGCGGATCATCGGTTTGTTGTGTATTAACATCAACCTCGATGCTCCTTTCTCACAAATTCTGCAATCTTTCATGCCTACCGATGAGGCGAAGCATGCGGCTTCAACGGTCAACTTTGCCAGCGATGTTGATGAGTTGGTGGATCAGACTGTCGAACGTACGATTGAAGAAATTAATGCTGATAAAGGCGTATCGAACAACGCCAAAAACCGGCAAATTGTGATGGAGTTGTACGATAAGGGCATTTTCGATATTAAAGATGCCATTAATCGGGTTGCTGACCGCTTGAATATCTCCAAACACACCGTGTACCTCTATATTCGTCAGCGAAAAACTGAGGATGGCGAAAAATGACCTTGAATTATGTCTTGGTGGTTGATGGTCCGGCATATGGCCGCCAATCGGCTCGTTCAGCCTATCAATTTGCGCTGGCGGTAATCGATCAGGGGCATCGACTGTCCCGGATCTTTTTTTATCAAGACGGTGTTTATAATGGTTCTGCGCTGACAGCTCCCGCGTCGGATGAATTTGATCTGGTTGCCGCCTGGCAACAGCTGTCCGCAGAACATAATATTGAGTTGCAAACCTGCGTTGCAGCGGCATTGCGTCGTGGCATTGTGAGTGCGCAAGAGGCTGAACAGAATCAGCTGCCGGGCAATAATCTGGCGGCAGGATTTGAATCGGCAGGACTGGGCGGTTTGGCGGAAGCGCTGCTGACTGCTGATCGTGTGATTCAATTTTAAGTGCCCTATTTTAAGAGAGCAACATGAAACCGTTAGGCTTTGTATTCCGAAGTGCCCCGCATGGTAAGAGCTGTGGTCGGGAAGGTCTTGATGCGGTATTGGCCACATCAGCCTACAGTGAAGATTTACATTTGTTCTTTCTTGACGACGGGGTTTTTCAGCTCCTGAACAAGCAGCAGCCTGCCGCCATTCTATCCCGCGATTATATCGCAACATTCAAAATGCTCGATTTATACGATATTGAGAATATTTATGTGTGTCGGCGCTCAATGGCGGAGCGGAGGATGGCAAAAGAAGAATTGATCATTGATGCGGCCGTCCTGGATGAAGCCGAAATAACGATAAAATTGCAACATTGCCAACGCATACTAAGCTTCTGAGGGCGACATGCTACATACCATCACAACATCCCCTTTTCATACCCAGTCTTTGCAAAGCTGTCTACGCTATATAAGCCAAGATGATGAGATTTTATTGCTCCAAGATGCAGTAATCGCCGGATTAAGAGAAAATTTCTGGTGTGAGGCAATAAAAAATTCAGGTGTAAAAATTTATTTACTGAAAGAAGATCTCTCGGCGCGAGGAATTATTGAAAAAGTAGATTGTTGTTTTGAAGTTATTGATTACAAAGGTTTTGTATCGCTTTCCGTCAAGCATGAAACACAGATGAATTGGGCCTGAAATCGCGCTTTATACGGCATGGCCTGTCAATTTTTATGATTGTTTAAGAAATGATCACATCATTGATCGTTGTATACATCTTGACACCCTATTGTGCGACGCCTAAAATTTCGCGTCCTCCTGTTGTTGGGAGGCAGATTTTTCACATTTTACGAAAGTAATATTTCAGGAGCTATTTAATGGCAACTATTAACCAGCTGGTTCGCAAGCCACGTGTAAAGCAAGTTGTAAAAAGCAACGTGCCTGCGCTAGCAGCGTGCCCGCAAAAGCGTGGTGTATGTACTCGTGTTTACACTACTACACCTAAAAAACCGAACTCCGCACTACGTAAAGTATGTCGTGTTCGTCTGACTAACGGCTTTGAAGTTACTTCATACATCGGCGGTGAAGGTCACAACCTTCAGGAGCACTCAGTTGTTCTTATCCGTGGTGGTCGTGTTAAAGATTTACCAGGTGTGCGTTACCACACCGTTCGTGGTGCACTTGACTGTGCAGGCGTTAACGACCGTAAGAAAGGTCGTTCTAAGTACGGTGTTAAGCGTCCTAAGTCTTAATGGATTCCGTTAAGTAAGGCCAAACATTTAAATTATTTTGAAAAAACTGAAAAGTTTTGGATAACCTGAAGAAGACAACGGAGATATATCCATGCCACGTCGTCGCGTAATCGGTCAGCGTAAAATTCTTTCAGATCCTAAGTTCGGATCTGATCTGCTGGCAAAATTCGTTAACATCCTTATGGTTGACGGAAAGAAATCTACTGCAGAAAAAATCGTTTACACTGCACTAGATACTATGGCTGAGCGTTCTGGTGAAGAATGTTTATCTGTATTCGAAAAAGCTCTTGAAAATGTACGTCCATCGGTAGAAGTTAAATCTCGCCGTGTGGGTGGTTCAACTTACCAGGTGCCTGTAGAAGTACGTCCAGTACGTCGCAACGCACTGGCTATGCGCTGGTTAGTTGATGCTGCGCGTAAGCGTGGTGAAAAATCTATGGCTCAGCGTCTAGCAGGCGAAATGCTTGATGCGGCTGACAACAAAGGTACTGCTGTTAAGAAACGTGAAGACGTTCACCGTATGGCAGACGCGAACAAAGCGTTCGCACATTACCGCTGGTAATAGCAAATGGACACAGCAGGCGATTCCTGCTGTGTCTAAACCATACTCTAAGGTTAACCTTAGTAAGAGGATACAACCGTGGCTCGTAAAACGCCTATCGAGCGCTACCGTAATATCGGTATCTGTGCTCACGTCGACGCCGGTAAAACAACGACTACCGAGCGTATCCTGTTTTATACAGGCCTATCTCACAAGATCGGTGAAGTACACGACGGCGCTGCTACTATGGACTGGATGGAGCAGGAGCAGGAGCGTGGTATCACTATCACATCCGCTGCGACTACTACGTTCTGGCGTGGTATGGACGGTCAGTTTCCAGAGCATCGCGTAAACATTATTGATACCCCGGGACACGTTGACTTCACTATTGAAGTTGAACGTTCTTTGCGCGTACTCGATGGTGCTGTTGTAGTTTTCTGTGGTGCTTCCGGTGTTGAGCCGCAGTCTGAGACCGTATGGCGTCAAGCTGATAAGTATGAAGTGCCGCGTATGGTTTTCGTCAACAAGATGGACCGTGCTGGTGCAGACTTCCTTCGGGTTGTTGACCAGATTAAGAACCGTCTTGGTGCGAACCCAGTGCCAATCCAGCTTAACATTGGTGCTGAAGAAGAATTTAAAGGTGTAATCGACCTGATCAAAATGAAGACCATTAATTGGTCGGAAGAAGATCAAGGTATGACTTTCACCCATGAAGACATCCCAGCAGAGCTGCAAGACCTTGCTGATGAATGGCGCATGAACTTAGTTGAGTCAGCGGCAGAAGCTACTGAAGAACTAATGGATAAATACCTTGAAGAAGGTGAGCTGTCTGAAGAAGAAATTAAGGCAGGTCTTCGTCATCGTACCCTGAACAATGAAATCGTGCTGGCAACGTGTGGTTCTGCTTTTAAGAACAAAGGTGTTCAGGCAGTACTGGATGCAGTTATCGATTACCTCCCTTCACCAACCGAAGTGAAAGCTATCAAAGGTGAAGACGAACGAGGTAATGCTGTTGAGCGTCATTCAAGCGATGACGAACCTTTCTCAGCACTTGCGTTTAAAATCGCAACCGACCCGTTCGTTGGTACATTGACGTTCATGCGTGTTTATTCAGGTGTTGTAAACACTGGTGATACCGTCTTCAACTCTGTGAAAGAGAAACGTGAGCGTTTTGGTCGTATCGTTCAGATGCACGCGAACAAACGCGAAGAGATCAAAGAAATCCGTGCCGGTGATATCGCTGCGGCAATTGGTCTTAAAAGCGTAACTACTGGTGATACTCTGTGCGACCTGAATGACAAAGTTATTCTTGAGCGGATGGAGTTTCCTGAGCCAGTAATTCAGATCGCGGTTGAGCCAAGATCGCAAGCTGATCAAGAAAAGATGGGTGTCGCGCTGAGTAAGCTGGCGGCAGAAGACCCATCTTTCCGAGTGGAAACCGATGATGAATCAGGCCAGACGTTAATTTCTGGTATGGGTGAACTTCACCTTGATATCATCGTTGACCGTATGAAGCGTGAATTCAGCGTTGACTGTAACGTGGGTAAACCTCAGGTTGCTTATCGCGAAACTATTCGTGGTAAAACAGAAGTTGAAGGCAAGTTTGTACGTCAATCCGGTGGCCGTGGTCAGTTTGGTCATGTTTGGCTTAAGATTGAACCGTCTGAACCTGGTGAAGGTTTCGTCTTCGTTGATGAAATCGTCGGCGGTGCTGTACCAAAAGAGTTTATTGGTTCAGTATCTAAGGGTATCGAAGAGCAAATGAAGAATGGTGTGCTTGCGGGCTACCCTGTTCTTGACGTGAAAGCGACGCTGTTCGATGGCTCTTATCACGATGTTGACTCCAGCGAAATGGCGTTTAAAATCGCAGGTTCAATGGCATTCAGGAAAGGTGCGCTAGAAGCAAACCCTGTTATTCTTGAACCCATGATGAAAGTTGAAGTAACGACTCCTGAAGACTGGATGGGTGATGTGGTTGGCGATCTTAACCGTCGCCGCGGCATGATCGAAGGTATGGATGATGGCCTCGCGGGCCTTAAAATCATTCATGCTAAGGTCCCTCTGTCTTCAATGTTTGGTTATGCAACTGACTTACGTTCTGCAACTCAAGGCCGTGCGTCTTACTCGATGGAATTTCATGAGTACTTTGAAGTTCCTAAGAACATTGCAGATGGCATCATCGCAGAGCGCACATAATTGAATTATTTGCGTCAACTGCGGTTGGCGCATTAAAATACAAACTTCGGACGCGTCCCCTAACCTAGTAGGGGGCGTATCTTAACTAGGAAGGAACACGATTGTGTCTAAAGAAAAATTTGAACGCGTAAAACCGCACGTTAACGTTGGTACCATTGGCCACGTCGATCACGGTAAAACAACTCTAACTGCAGCTATCTGTACTACTCTTGCAAAAGTTTACGGCGGTGTTGCTAAAGATTTCGCATCTATCGATAACGCTCCAGAAGAGCGCGAGCGCGGTATCACAATCTCTACTTCTCACGTAGAGTACGATACTCCAAGCCGTCACTACGCACACGTTGACTGCCCAGGACACGCCGATTATGTTAAAAACATGATCACAGGTGCTGCTCAAATGGATGGTGGTATCCTAGTTGTTGCTGCAACTGATGGCCCTATGCCTCAGACGCGTGAGCACATCCTTCTTGGTCGTCAGGTTGGTATCCCTTACATCATCGTATTCATGAACAAATGTGACATGGTTGATGATGAAGAGCTACTAGAACTAGTAGAAATGGAAGTTCGTGAACTTCTTTCTGAGTACGATTTCCCAGGTGATGACTGCCCAGTAATCATGGGTTCTGCACTAGGCGCACTTAACGGTGAAGCTCAGTGGGAAGAGAAGATCATTGAACTAGCTGAAGCTCTAGATAACTACATCCCAGAGCCAGAGCGTGCAATCGATCTACCATTCATCCTTCCTATCGAAGATGTATTCTCAATCCAGGGCCGTGGTACTGTTGTAACGGGTCGTGTTGAGCAAGGTATCGTTCGCGTAGGTGACGAAGTTGCAATCATCGGTATCAAAGACACTATCACTACTACATGTACTGGTGTTGAGATGTTCCGTAAGCTTCTTGACGAAGGCCGTGCTGGTGAGAACGTTGGTGTTCTTCTACGTGGTACTAAGCGTGACGAAGTTGAACGTGGTCAGGTTCTTGCTAAGCCAGGTTCAATCACTCCACACACTACTTTCACTTCAGAAATCTATGTTCTTTCTAAAGATGAAGGCGGTCGTCACACTCCTTTCTTCAAAGGTTACCGTCCACAGTTCTACTTCCGTACAACTGACGTAACGGGTACTATTGAACTGCCAGAAGGCGTTGAAATGGTAATGCCTGGTGATAACATCTCTATGACTGTTACTCTAATCGCGCCTATCGCGATGGACGAAGGTCTACGTTTTGCTATCCGTGAAGGTGGCCGTACAGTTGGTGCTGGTGTTGTTGCTACAATCGTTGCTTAATTTGCAATAATTGAACGACACAGAAAGGGAGCCTAAGGGCTCCCTTTTTTTATGCCTGTAAATTAGTACTGTGTAGTAAGGAGTTAATTGCTCGAACCTGACTGATATCGACCCACTTTGAGATCGAAATTCGGGAACTGTATCGGTATGGTCCAGAAGGTCATCGAGCCGGTATTTATCATAAGCGACAAAAATCGAGTCAATCTTGGCTCTCTCTCTTTTGACACTCTTGAAATTGGTTCTACTATTAAAAGACCTGAAAAAAAAGTATCCCCCTTCTCATGAAAACCGACCCGAAAATCATTAAATACCTCAACGAAGTGCTGGCCAATGAATTAGTCGCCATCAACCAATACGCCCTGCATGCAAGAATATATAAGGAATGGGGCTTAACGCGTCTTGCCAACAAGGAATCGCATGAATCGCGAGATGACAGGAAGCATGCCGAGCACTTGATTAAACGCATCCTGTTGTTAGGTGGATTGCCGGATCTGCCCGATTTAGGCAAGCTCAATATTGGTGAAGATCCCCAGGATATGCTGGAGTGCGATTTAGCGTTGGAGATGGCTGCGATGCTCGATCTAAATGATGCTATTGCTTATGCTGAAAAAGTTCATGATTACGTTACCTGTGACTTGTTTCGGGATATCCAGCAAAAAGAAAAAGAGCATGCTGATTGGTTTGAAACCCAGCTAGACCTGATTGAAAAAATAGGGAATGCGAATTATAGCCAGACACAAATTTCAGGTTAAAGCCAGCGTACAAGTTCAGTGTCGATACCCTAACAACGTATTGATGAAATAAGATAGGGAAGCCTAATGATGGACTTCCTTTCAGATCAGATCGGTTTTCGTAACTCGAACGATTATTTATCGATCAAGGCTTGCGCTTAAAAGTGTGATCTGTATAATGCACGCCACTGTCTCGTTAAAGATAGTTGTGAACCAATAAGCGTTGAGGAAGAAGTCGCTCATAAACGACTTGGTAATGTATACTCTGACTTATGTTCGCAGTCATTAAATTGACTGACAACGTACCCAAAAGGGGTACTACGGTTTCACATAAATCAATCGACATTCCCTCGTTTAACTGAGCGTGAATGGCGATATTGTTTGTGTAAATTTTACTGGAGCTCTGTCTCATGCAGAACCAACGTATTCGTATCCGCCTAAA
The DNA here is from genome assembly GCF_033720175.1 of Photobacterium sp. GTDB lineage: Bacteria > Pseudomonadota > Gammaproteobacteria > Enterobacterales > Vibrionaceae > Photobacterium. The sequence goes on along the minus strand of NZ_JAWWDA010000007.1, from coordinate 14,369 downwards.
GGCGTTCGATCACCGTTTGATCGACCAGTCTACTGCGGAAATCGTTGAAACAGCTAAGCGTACTGGCGCGCAGGTTCGTGGTCCTATTCCACTACCGACTCGCAAAGAGCGCTTCACTGTTCTTATTTCTCCACACGTCAATAAAGATGCACGTGATCAGTACGAAATCCGTACTCACAAGCGTCTTATCGACATCGTTGAGCCTACAGATAAAACTGTTGATGCTCTAATGCGTCTAGATCTAGCTGCTGGCGTTGACGTCCAGATCAGCCTAGGTTAAGGGGAGATAAGAAATGATTGGTCTAATCGGTCGTAAAGTGGGCATGACCCGCATCTTTACCGAAGATGGCGTTTCTATCCCAGTAACAGTGGTTGAAGTTGAAGCTAACCGTGTAACTCAAGTTAAAACACTTGAAACTGACGGTTACAATGCAATTCAGATCACTACTGGTGCTAAGAAAGCTAACCGTGTATCTAAGCCAGAAGCAGGTCACTTCGCAAAAGCGGGTGTTGAAGCTGGTCGCGGTCTTTGGGAATTCCGTCTAGATAATGGTGAAGAGTTTGCAGTTGGCGCTGAGCTAAATGTTGAACTGTTCAACGAAGTTAAAAAAGTAGACGTTACTGGCACATCTAAAGGTAAGGGCTTCCAAGGCGCAATTAAGCGTTGGAACTTCCGTACTCAAGATATGACCCACGGTAACTCCTTGTCTCACCGCGCTCCGGGTTCAATTGGCCAATGTCAAACTCCAGGTCGTGTATTTAAAGGCAAGAAAATGGCTGGTCACATGGGTGCTGAGCGTGTAACGACTCAAAACCTAGAGATCGTACGTGTTGACGCTGAGCGCAATCTGCTTCTTATTAAAGGTGCGGTACCGGGCTCAACAGGTGGCAACGTGATCGTTAAACCAGCTGTTAAAGCGTAAGGTCGAGGAGTTAGTAATGGAATTGGTAGTCAAAGGCGCTGATGCGCTCACTGTCTCCGAAACTACTTTTGGACGTGATTTCAATGAAGCTCTAGTACATCAAGTGGTTGTTGCTTATGCAGCAGGTGCTCGTCAAGGTACTCGTGCTCAGAAAACTCGTTCTGACGTTTCTGGCGGTGGTGCTAAACCATGGCGCCAGAAAGGTACAGGCCGTGCACGTGCAGGTACTATTCGTAGTCCGCTATGGCGCACAGGTGGTGTAACTTTCGCAGCTCGTCCACAGGACCACAGCCAGAAAGTTAACAAAAAAATGTACCGCGGTGCTATGAAGAGCATTCTTTCTGAGCTAGTTCGTCAAGAGCGTCTAATCGTTGTTGATAATTTCTCTGTAGAAGCACCAAAAACAAAAGAACTAGCAGCAAAGCTTAAAGAGCTTGATCTGACTGATGTTCTAATCGTAACTGGCGAATTAGATGAGAATCTATTCCTTGCAGCACGTAACCTTTACAAGGTAGACGTTCGTGATGCAGCGACAATCGACCCAGTTAGCTTGATCGCTTTCGACAAAATCGTGATGACTGCAGCAGCAGTTAAACAAGTTGAGGAGATGCTAGCATGATCACTGAAGAGCGTATTTTAAAAGTTCTCCGTGCTCCGCACATTTCTGAAAAAGCAACGACTGCTGCTGAAAACGCGAATACAATCGTGTTCAAAGTAGCAATTAATGCAACGAAGAAAGAGATCAAAGCGGCAGTTGAAAAACTGTTCGAGGTTGAAGTTAAGTCTGTAAATACTCTTGTTGCTAAGGGTAAGACCAAACGTCAAGGTGCACGTGAAGGCCGTCGTAATGACTGGAAAAAAGCGTATGTTATCTTGAAAGAAGGTCAAGACATCGACTTCGCTGGTAGTGCAGAGTAAGGCTAGGAGCAAAGAAGAATGGCTATTGTTAAATGTAAGCCGACTTCCCCGGGTCGTCGCCACGTAGTTAAAGTGGTTAACTCTGACCTGCATAAGGGTAAGCCGTACGCACCACTACTAGAGAAAAAATCTAAGTCTGGTGGTCGTAACAATAACGGTCGTATCACAGTACGTCACATCGGTGGTGGTAACAAGCAACACTACCGTATGATCGACTTTAAACGTACTAAAGATGGTATCCCAGCGAAAGTTGAGCGTTTGGAATATGATCCAAACCGTAGTGCGAACATCGCGCTAGTGCTTTACGCTGACGGTGAACGCCGTTACATCATTGCACCAAAAGGCATCCAAGCTGGTGATCCAATCCAGTCTGGCGCTGATGCTGCGATCAAAGTTGGTAACACGTTACCAATGCGCAACATCCCAGTAGGTTCAACTGTACACTGTGTTGAGCTTAAGCCTGGTAAAGGTGCTCAGCTGGCTCGTTCAGCTGGTGCATACGCTCAGATCATTGCACGTTCAGGCACATATGTGACTCTACGTCTGCGTTCTGGTGAAATGCGTAAGGTTCTTTCTGAAGGTCGTGCGACCCTAGGTGAAGTTGGTAACGCAGAACACATGCTACGTGAGCTAGGTAAAGCTGGTGCTTCACGCTGGCGCGGTGTTCGTCCAACTGTACGTGGTGTTGTAATGAACCCAGTTGACCACCCACACGGTGGTGGTGAAGGTCGTACATCTGGTGGCCGTCACCCAGTTACACCTTGGGGTGTTCCTACGAAGGGTTACAAAACTCGTAAGAACAAACGTACCGACAAGTACATCGTACGTCGTCGTAATAAGTAATAATTATCAGAGGATAAGCCATGCCACGTTCTCTCAAGAAAGGTCCTTTCATTGACCTGCACTTGCTGAAGAAGGTAGAGAAAGCGGTGGAAAGCGGAGACAAGAAGCCTGTTAAGACTTGGTCCCGTCGCTCAATGATCATCCCACAGATGATCAATTTGACCATCGCTGTCCATAATGGTCGTCAGCACGTTCCTGTTTTCGTTTCTGAAGAAATGATCGGTCACAAGCTAGGCGAATTTGCACCAACACGTACTTATCGCGGCCATGCTGCAGATAAGAAAGCTAAGAAGCGCTAAGGAGTAGGTAATGGAAGCTATCGCTAAACATCGCTTTGCTCGCATTTCGCCGCAGAAAGCTCGTTTGGTTGCAGATCAACTGCGCGGTAAGCCAGTTGCTCAAGCTCTAGAAATTCTTCAGTTCAGCAACAAAAAAGCTGCTGAACTAATCAAGAAAGTTCTAGATTCAGCTATCGCTAACGCAGAACACAACGAAGGCGCAGACATTGATGATCTTAATGTTGCTAAAATCTTCGTTGACGAAGGTCCTACCATGAAGCGTATTATGCCTCGTGCTAAAGGCCGTGCCGATCGCATCTTGAAGCGTTCTAGCCACATCACTGTTGTTGTAGCAGACCGCTAAGAGACTAGGAGAGAAAGCAATGGGTCAGAAAGTACATCCTAATGGTATTCGTCTAGGCATCGTTAAGCCTTGGAATACCACTTGGTTTGCTAATAGCCAAGAGTTCGCTGACAACCTAGACGGCGACTTCAAGGTACGTCAGTTTCTTACTAAAGAACTGAAAAAAGCGTCTTTATCACGTATCGTTATCGAGCGTCCTGCTAAGAGCATCCGTGTGACTATTCACACTGCTCGTCCAGGCATCGTTATCGGTAAGAAAGGTGAAGACGTTGAAAAGCTACGCGCTCGCGTGTCTAAGATCGCTGGTGTTCCAGCTCAGATCAACATCGCAGAAGTACGTAAGCCTGAGTTAGACGGTCAACTGGTTGCAGACAGCATTTCGTCTCAGCTAGAGCGTCGCGTTATGTTCCGTCGCGCTATGAAGCGTGCAGTTCAGAACGCAATGCGTCTTGGCGCTAAGGGTATCAAAGTTCAAGTAGGTGGTCGTTTAGGCGGCGCTGAAATCGCACGTTCTGAGTGGTACCGTGAAGGTCGTGTACCTCTACACACTCTTCGTGCTGACATTGATTACGCAACTTCTTCGGCTCACACCCAATACGGTGTAATCGGCGTTAAAGTTTGGATCTTCAAAGGTGAAGTTCTAGGCGGTATGCCAGTTGCAGAGCCAAAGGCTGACAAGCCTAAGAAGCAACGCAAAGGCCGTAAATAAGGAGTTTATTGATGCTGCAACCTAAACGCACTAAATTCCGCAAGACTTTTAAAGGTCGTAACCGCGGTCTAGCGAACGGTACTGATGTAAGCTTCGGTACTTTTGGTCTTAAAGCTGTTGGCCGTGGTCGTTTGACTGCACGCCAAATTGAAGCTGCACGTCGTGCTATGACTCGTCATGTTAAACGTCAAGGCCAAATCTGGATTCGAGTTTTCCCCGACAAGCCTATTACAAGCAAGCCGTTGGAAGTTCGTCAGGGTAAGGGTAAAGGTAACGTTGAGTACTGGGTAGCCCAAATCCAACCAGGTAAAGTTCTTTATGAAATGGATGGTGTTCCTGAAGCACTAGCACGTGACGCATTTGAACTTGCTGCACGTAAGCTACCTATCAAGACAACATTTGTAATTAAGGCGGTAATGTGATGAACGCTGTAGATCTACGCGCAAAAAGCGTTGAAGAACTGAATGCTGAACTTGTGGGCCTACTACGTGAACAGTTCAACTTGCGTATGCAAGCTGCAACTGGTCAGTTACAGCAGACTCACAATCTGAAAGCTGTACGCCGTGATATCGCACGTGTTAAAACCGTTCTGACTGAAAAGGCTGGCGCATAATGAGCGAAGAAACCCGTATTCAGCTCGGTCGTGTAGTTAGTGACAAGATGGACAAGTCTATCGTTGTTGCTATCGAACGCATGGTGAAACATCCGATTTATGGTAAGTTCATCAAACGTACGACTAAGCTTCATGCACACGATGAAAACAACGAATGTGGCCTAGGCGACACAGTTGAAGTTCGTGAATGTCGTCCACTGTCTAAGACTAAGTCTTGGACTCTGGTACGCGTCGTTGAAAAAGCTCGCATTTAAGCGAATTTGACAACGAAATGATCAAGCGGCCCTGAATAAATTTAGGGTCGTTTATTTTTTGTCTACCCATCGGTCGAAAATGGTGTTATTATTCGCCGCCTTTGAAGTAAAGGCATTCCGACCCGCGATGGGTCTAGATGTTTAAAATAAGCGGAGCACTAACATGATCCAAATGCAAAGTACGCTTGACGCAGCCGATAACTCCGGCGCTCGTCGCGTAATGTGTATTAAGGTTCTGGGTGGTTCTCACCGCCGTTACGCACACATCGGTGATATCATCAAGATTACTGTGAAAGAAGCAATTCCTCGCGGTAAAGTTAAAAAAGGTGATGTTCTGAAGGCGGTGGTTGTACGCACCCGTAAAGGCGTTCGTCGCCCGGACGGCTCTGTCATTCGCTTCGACCGTAATGCTTGTGTATTGTTGAACGATACTACAGAGCAACCAATCGGTACTCGTATTTTTGGCCCAGTGACGCGTGAACTTCGCAATGCGAAATTCATGAAAATCGTTTCACTAGCGCCTGAAGTGCTGTAAGGAGTAACTAAAATGGCAGCTAAAATCCGTCGCAACGACGAAGTTATCGTTCTTACCGGTAAAGATAAAGGTAAGAAAGGTAAAGTAACTAAGGTTCTAGCAACCGGTAAAGTTATCGTTGAAGGTATTAACCTTGTTAAAAAACACCAGAAGCCTGTACCGGCAATGGGTGTACAAGGTGGCATCGTTGAACAAGAAGCAGCTATTGATGTTTCTAACGTTGCAATCTTCAATGCTGAAACCGGTAAAGCAGACCGTGTAGGCTTCCGATTTGAAGACGACAAAAAAGTTCGTTTCTTTAAGTCTAATAGCGTAACTATTAAGTAAGTTTGGAGTAGTACTATGGCGAAACTGCATGATTACTACAAAGAGACTGTTGTAAAAGAGCTTGCTGACAAGTTCGAATACAAGAGTATCATGCAAGTCCCAAGGATCGAAAAAATCACACTGAACATGGGTGTGGGTGAAGCGATCAACGACAAGAAGCTTTTAGAGAATGCTGCTGCTGACATGACTGCTATTGCAGGTCAGAAGCCGCTAATCACTAAAGCTCGTAAGTCTGTTGCTGGCTTTAAGATCCGAGAGGGCTACCCTATTGGCTGTAAAGTAACTCTACGTGGCGAACGCATGTGGGATTTCTTCGAGCGTCTAATTTCAATTGCTGTTCCTCGTATCCGTGATTTCCGTGGTCTAAACCCGAAATCATTTGACGGTCGTGGTAACTATAGCATGGGCGTTCGTGAGCAGATCATCTTCCCAGAAATCGATTACGATAAAGTAGATCGTATCCGTGGTCTTGATATCACGATTACAACTTCTGCTAGTTCTGATGAAGAAGCTCAAGCTCTGTTATCTGCTTTTAACTTCCCATTCCGTAAGTAAAAGTAAGGGTTACTAATGGCTAAAGAATCAATGAAGGCGCGTGAAGTTAAACGTGCCAAGCTTGTAGCTAAGTTCGCTGAAAAGCGTTCGGCGCTAAAAGCTATTATTAGTGACGTGAATGCGTCTGAAGAAGATCGCTGGAATGCAGTGCTTAAGCTTCAGTCTCTACCACGCGATTCTAGTTCGTCTCGTCAGCGTAACCGCTGTAACCAGACTGGACGTCCACACGGCTACCTACGTAAGTTTGGTCTTAGCCGTATCAAGGTTCGTGAAGCTTGCATGAAAGGCGAGATTCCGGGTCTGCGTAAGGCTAGCTGGTAATCAGCTGCCAATTTAGAATCACGGAGTATTGACTTATGAGCATGCAAGATCCGATCTCGGATATGCTGACCCGTCTTCGTAACGGTCAGGCAGCGAAAAAAGTTGCTGTTAAAATGCCATCTTCTAAACTGAAAGTTGCTATTGCAACTCTTTTGAAAGAAGAAGGTTTTGTGGCTGACTACACTGTTACTGGTGAAGTTAAGCCTGAGCTAGAAGTTACTCTTAAGTACTTCGAAGCTAACCCAGTTATCGAGCAAATCCAACGTGTATCACGTCCAGGTCTGCGCATCTACAAGAAAAAAGGTGCGTTACCATCAGTGATGGGTGGTTTGGGTATTGCTGTTGTTTCCACTTCCAAGGGTCTTATGACCGACCGTGCTGCTCGTAAAGCCGGCCTTGGCGGTGAGATTATCTGCTACGTAGCTTAATAGGAGTAGGACATGTCTCGTGTTGCAAAAGCACCTGTAGTTATTCCTGCCGGCGTAGAAGTTAAACTCAACGGCCAGGAAGTTACTGTTAAAGGTCCTAAGGGCGAACTAGTTCGCACTTTTAACCCGGCAGTAGTTTTTTCTCAGGAAGAAAACACACTTACTTTCGGTCCACGCGAAGGTGTTGCTAACGCTTGGGCACAAGCAGGTACTGCTCGTGCACTAGTTAACAACATGGTTGTTGGTGTTACTGAAGGCTTTACTAAGAAGCTAACCCTTAAAGGTGTCGGTTACCGTGCGAACGTTGCTGGTAGCACTGTTAACCTTACTTTGGGCTTCTCGCATCCAGTTGCGCATGAATTGCCAGCCGGTATGAAAGCTGAATGTCCTTCACAAACTGAAATCGTACTTACGGGTACCGATAAGCAGATTGTTGGTCAGGTAGCGGCTGAAATTCGCGCTTACCGTAGCCCTGAGCCTTATAAAGGCAAAGGTGTTCGTTACGCCGACGAAGTCGTGCGTACTAAAGAAGCTAAGAAGAAGTAAGGTAACACTATGGATAAGAAAGTTTCTCGTATCCGTCGTGCGACCCGTGCACGTCGTAAGATTGCTGAACTTGGCGCGACTCGTCTGGTTATACACCGTACTCCACGTCACGTGTATGCTCAGGTAATCGCCCCGAATGGCTCTGAGGTTATCGCTTCAGCTTCTACCGTAGAAAAAGCGATCCGTGAGCAAGTTAAGAGCACCGGTAACAAAGACGCTGCTTCAGCTGTAGGTAAAGCTATTGCTGAGCGCGCGATTGAAAAAGGCGTCTCTAGCGTTGCATTCGATCGTTCTGGTTTCCAATACCACGGCCGTGTAGCTGCACTAGCAGAAGCTGCTCGTGAAGCTGGTCTGAAATTCTAAGGTAGGCGGAAGATGGCTAACGAAAAAACACAATCAGATTTGCATGAAAAGCTGATCGCTGTTAACCGTGTATCAAAGACGGTTAAAGGCGGACGCATTTTCAGCTTTACTGCACTAACAGTAGTTGGTGACGGTAACGGTCGCATCGGTTTTGGTTACGGTAAGGCACGTGAAGTACCTGCTGCAATCCAAAAATCAATGGAAAAAGCACGCCGTAACATGGTTACTGTCGCGCTTAACGACGGTACTCTACACCACGCTGTTAAAGGTCGCCACACTGGTTCTAAAGTGTATATGCAACCTGCATCAGAAGGTACAGGTATCATCGCCGGTGGTGCTATGCGTGCAGTGCTAGAGGTTGCGGGTATCCGTAACGTACTAGCTAAAGCATACGGTTCTACAAACCCAATCAACGTTGTTCGCGCAACAATTGATGGTTTGAGTGGTATGAACTCTCCAGAAATGATCGCTGCGAAGCGTGGTCTTTCTGTTAAAGAAATTCTGGAGTGATAGACATGGCTAAGACAATTAAAGTAACACAGACAAAGAGCTCTATCGGTCGTTTACCGAAGCATAAAGCATCTTTGCGTGGCTTAGGCCTTCGTCGTATCAACCACACTGTTGAGCTTGAAGATACTGCCTGCGTACGCGGCATGATCAACAAAGTTCACTACATGGTTAAAATTGAGGAGTAATCAGAATGCGTTTGAATACTCTATCACCGGCTGCGGGTTCTAAGCCTTCTGCGAAGCGCGTAGGTCGTGGTATCGGTTCTGGTCTGGGCAAAACTTGTGGCCGTGGTCACAAAGGTCAGAAATCACGTTCAGGTGGTTCTGTGCGTCCAGGCTTTGAAGGCGGTCAAATGCCTTTGAAACAGCGTCTACCAAAATTCGGTTTTACTTCTCGTAAGAGCTTGGTAACAGCTGAAGTTCGTCTAGCAGAACTAGCGAAACTTGAAGGTGACGTGATTGATCTAGCTACATTGAAAGATGCAAACATTATCACTAAGAACATTAAATTTGTAAAAATTGTTCTTTCTGGTGAAATTGCACGTTCAGTGACAGTTAAAGGTCTTCGCGTGACTAAAGGCGCTAAAGCTGCAATCGAAGCTGCCGGCGGTAAAATCGAGGAATAATTAACTCGAGGATGAGGTACAGATGGCTAAACAACCAGGACAAGATTTTCGTAGCGCACAAGGTGGCCTAGCAGAGCTTAAGACTCGCCTTTTATTCGTATTAGGTGCTATCTTGATTTTCCGAGCAGGCTCTTTTGTGCCTATTCCTGGTATTGACGCTGCTGTACTTGCCGATCTGTTCGAACAGCAAAAGGGTACCGTCATTGAACTGTTTAACATGTTCTCTGGTGGTGCACTTGAGCGTGCTTCTATCTTAGCGTTGGGCATTATGCCGTATATTTCGGCTTCTATTATTGTCCAACTGCTAACGGTAGTTCATCCGGCCTTGGCCGAATTGAAGAAAGAGGGTGAATCTGGTCGTCGTAAGATCAGCCAGTACACTCGCTACGGCACGCTTGTTTTGGCAACCTTCCAAGCAATTGGTATTGCGACGGGGTTACCAAGTATGATCCCTGGCCTGGTCATTAATCCGGGCCTTGGATTCTACTTTGTTGCAGTTGTGAGTTTGGTTACTGGTACCATGTTCTTAATGTGGTTAGGTGAGCAAATTACAGAACGCGGCATTGGTAATGGTATATCGGTGATTATTTTCACTGGTATCGTTGCAGGTTTGCCACCGGCTATTGGACAGACCGTAGAGCAAGCACGTCAAGGTGAATTGCACGTACTTCTTCTACTGTTAATTGCAGTAATTTCTTTCGCTGTGATTTATTTCGTAGTGTTTATGGAGCGTGGTCAGCGTCGTATCGTCGTTAACTATGCCAAGCGTCAGCAAGGCCGTCGTGTTTTTGCCGCGCAAAGCACTCACTTGCCATTGAAAATTAATATGGCAGGGGTAATTCCAGCGATTTTTGCATCAAGCATTATTCTGTTTCCAGGCACACTGGCTCAGTGGTTTGGTCAGAACGAAAACCTAGGTTGGTTAAGTGATATTTCACTTGCACTAAGCCCAGGTCAGCCGCTTTATGTAATGCTTTATGCGACTGCGATTATTTTCTTCTGTTTCTTCTATACCGCGTTGGTGTTTAACCCTCGCGAGACAGCTGATAACTTGAAGAAGTCTGGTGCATTCGTACCTGGTATTCGCCCGGGTGAACAGACCTCGAAGTATATTGATAAAGTGATGACACGTTTAACCCTAGCGGGTGCGTTGTATATTACCTTTATTTGTCTGATCCCCGAGTTCATGATGATTGCATGGAATGTCCGCTTCTATTTTGGCGGTACATCACTACTTATCGTAGTCGTTGTAATCATGGACTTCATGGCTCAAGTTCAGACACATATGATGTCTCAACAATATGAGTCAGTATTGAAAAAGGCTAATCTTAAAGGCTATGGCCGTTAAGATCATCCATTTACGGAGTTTAGCAATGAAAGTTCGTGCTTCCGTTAAGAAAATCTGCCGCAACTGCAAAGTTATCAAGCGCAACGGTGTTGTGCGTGTAATTTGCGTTGAGCCTAAGCATAAACAGCGCCAAGGCTAATTAGCAGAAATATTTCTTGCAAATTGAAGGTAGGTTGGCTAAATTAGCCAACCAATCTTTTGTGTGTGCAAAAGAATTGTACCACCACTGCGTATCCTAAACGGGCTCTGCAGTGGTTATTCTTGTAAAGTACTAGGAGTGAATAGTGGCCCGTATTGCAGGCATTAACATTCCTGATCAGAAACACTCTGTAATCGCACTTACTGCGATTTACGGAATTGGTAAAACTCGTTCGAAGGCTGTTTTAGCTGAAGCGGGTATTGCTGAAGATGTTAAGATCAGCGAATTATCTGAAGAACAGATCGATCTACTGCGTGATGGTGTAGCTAAATACACAGTAGAAGGTGATCTACGTCGTGAAGTTTCTATGAACATCAAGCGTCTTATGGACCTTGGTTGTTACCGTGGAATCCGTCACCGTCGCAGTCTACCTCTACGTGGACAGCGTACTAAAACCAACGCACGTACCCGTAAAGGTCCGCGCAAGCCGATCAAAAAATAATCGGATAAGGTAGAGTACAATGGCAAAGCAACCAACTCGCGCTCGTAAGCGCGTACGCAAGCAAGTAGCTGATGGCGTAGCGCACATCCATGCTTCTTTTAATAACACAATCGTAACCATTACAGACCGTCAAGGTAATGCTCTTTCTTGGGCTACTGCAGGTGGTTCAGGTTTCCGCGGTTCTCGTAAATCTACTCCGTTCGCTGCACAGGTTGCTGCTGAGCGTTGTGGTGAAATGGCCAAAGAATATGGCGTTAAGAACCTGGAAGTTATGGTTAAGGGACCTGGTCCTGGTCGTGAGTCTACAATCCGTGCATTAAATGCAGCGGGTTTCCGTATCACTAACATTGTTGATGCGACTCCGATCCCTCATAACGGTTGTCGTCCACCTAAGAAACGTCGCGTATAACGTTTCTAGGAATATTGGAGAAAGAACATGGCAAGATATTTGGGTCCTAAGCTGAAGCTTAGCCGTCGCGAAGGCACTGACTTATTCCTTAAGTCAGGCGTACGTGCGATTGATACCAAGTGTAAAATTGATAACGCGCCGGGCCAACATGGTGCTCGTCGTGGTCGTCTGTCTGACTACGGTGTTCAGCTTCGTGAGAAGCAGAAAGTTCGTCGTACATATGGCGTATTAGAAAAACAATTCCGTAACTACTATAAAGCAGCTGCACGCCTTAAAGGCAACACAGGTGAAAACCTGCTTCAGCTTCTTGAAGGTCGTCTTGATAATGTTGTTTACCGCATGGGTTTTGGTGCTACACGCGCTGAATCACGTCAGTTGGTAAGCCACAAAGCGATCCTAGTTAACGGTACAGTCGTAAACGTTCCTTCTTTCAAGGTAGCGGCAAACGACGTTGTTAGCATTCGTGAGAAAGCTAAGAACCAAGCACGCATTAAAGCAGCTCTTGAAGTTGCTACTCAGCGTGAACTACCGACTTGGGTCGAAGTAGACAGCAGCAAACTGGAAGGTACGTTCAAACGTCTTCCAGAACGTTCTGATTTGTCTGCCGACATCAACGAACACCTGATCGTCGAGCTTTACTCTAAGTAAGGCTATAGTTAAGAGAGGACACAATGCAGGGTTCTGTAACAGAATTTCTTAAGCCGCGTCTTGTTGATATCGAACAAGTTAGCTCGACGCATGCAAAAGTAACTCTAGAGCCACTAGAGCGTGGTTTTGGCCACACTCTAGGTAACGCTCTTCGTCGCATTTTATTATCTTCAATGCCAGGTTGTGCTGTAAGTGAAGTTGAAATCGACGGTGTGTTACATGAGTACAGCACCAAAGAGGGAGTTCAGGAAGATGTTCTCGAAATCCTTTTAAACCTTAAAGGTCTAGCCGTTAAGGTTGAGGGTAAAGATGAAGTTATCCTTACTCTGAACAAATCTGGTGCAGGCCCTGTTGTTGCAGGTGACATCACCCATGATGGTGATGTTGAGATTGCGAACCCAGAGCACGTAATCTGCCACCTAACTGATGACAATGCTGAAATTAGCATGCGCATCAAGGTAGAACGTGGTCGTGGCTATGTACCGGCTTCTGCTCGAATTCACACTGAAGAAGACGAGCGTCCAATTGGTCGTCTGTTAGTTGATGCAACTTACAGCCCTGTGGACCGTATCTCATACGCCGTAGAGGCAGCACGTGTTGAACAGCGTACTGATCTTGATAAGCTTGTGATAGATATGGAAACTAACGGTACGCTTGATCCTGAGGAAGCTATCCGTCGTGCAGCAACTATTCTTGCTGAACAACTGGATGCATTCGTAGATCTTCGTGATGTACGAGTTCCTGAAGAGAAAGAAGAGAAGCCAGAGTTCGATCCGATCCTACTGCGTCCTGTAGACGATCTTGAACTAACTGTTCGCTCTGCTAACTGTTTGAAAGCAGAAGCGATCCATTACATCGGTGATCTTGTTCAGCGTACTGAGGTTGAGCTTCTTAAAACGCCAAACCTTGGTAAGAAGTCTTTGACTGAAATCAAAGACGTGCTGGCATCGCGTGGTCTTTCTCTGGGCATGCGCCTTGAAAACTGGCCGCCAGCATCAATCGCTGAAGATTAATAGTTACTGATATCTAGTTAGAAGGATTAGGTCATGCGCCATCGTAAGAGTGGTCGTCAACTCAACCGCAACAGCAGTCATCGTAAAGCGATGTTCAGCAACATGGCTAGCTCTCTGGTACGTCACGAAATTATCAAGACTACCTTGCCAAAAGCAAAAGAGCTACGTCGCGTAATTGAGCCATTGATTACCCTAGCTAAGACAGACAGTGTTGCTAACCGTCGTCTTGCATTCGCACGCACTCGTGATAACGAAGTGGTAGCGAAACTATTTAACGAATTAGGTCCACGCTTCACTAAGCGTCCAGGTGGTTACACTCGCATTATGAAATGCGGTTTCCGTACTGGCGATAAAGCCCCAATGGCTTTCATCGAGCTTGTAGATCGTCCTGAAGCACAGGAAGAAGCTGCTGCTGAATAAGCAAAAGCGCGTTAAATTAAAAAAGCCGAGTCTTAGACTCGGCTTTTTTTTTCCTGAATATCCTGACATATTATTTCCAATGGCCAACAATTGAAACCATTCATAATATTGAGCGGAAATATCCACCTGTCCGTGTATATATTCAGAATATACAGATCATTTAGAAACGAAATCAGCAAGTTTAATCAGACCATATTTAGAGTATGAAGACTTGGTGAGCCCTTCGCTTTGTGTGCTATACCGTCCTACATTATTTTGCTGTAACACGATCAATTATGATCAATACTATCACACAGTAGAAATTGACTCTTACCGTCGTGTAAAAGACGGAGGTAATGATCTCTGTAGGCTATTGTTGTTAAAGTAGCCTAAAAGTCGTTATATGGTTGCTATTCGGTCACTTGGTGTTTATTTTTATATTTTCCCTTGCCAATGTCAAATGACCCCCTATAATGCCGCCTCACCGATACGGATAGCGCCTTCTTCTTATAAGAAGTTTGCAAGCCTTCGGTAGGATGAAAGTCCAGTGAAAATTAAGTTTTAAAAAGTGTTTGACACGTTAACTTAATTCGCTAGAATGACCGTCCACTTAATGATGGAGTGCGATACTGAATTGTATTAGCTTCCTAGTTAAGTTTGTTCTTTAACAATTTGACCATGCAATCTGTGTGGGCACTCGTGAAAAAGTTAAGTCGAAAGATTTATCAATGAACTGAGTGACCGAACAGTATGATTCCTGCAGAGGAATGATATTGGCACAGTCAATTTATGCTTCAAC
>NZ_JAWWDA010000006.1:0-246520 GCF_033720175.1 Photobacterium sp. | reverse complement strand
TAAACAGAATTTGTCTGGCGACCATAGCGCTGTGGCCCCACCTGATCCCATGCCGAACTCAGAAGTGAAACGCAGTCGCGCCGATGGTAGTGTGGGGTCTCCCCATGTGAGAGTAGGTCATCGCCAGGCGCCCAATTGCTTCATGCTGAATAGACACTGCGGAGTGGTAGTTCAGTTGGTTAGAATACCGGCCTGTCACGCCGGGGGTCGCGGGTTCGAGTCCCGTCCACTCCGCCACTTATTAAAGCCTCAGTCTGACGACTGGGGCTTTTTTACGTTTGAACAAAAGCAAAAACGGCGTCATTCCCTACAGCGAGGCACGAGCGAGATAGGGAATCCATAGCACCGTGTTTCCATTTCAACAGTTCTCAAATGTCTAGTTTCTTTATTCTTGTATACCCTATTTAGCTTTTAGCTTCCAATGATCAAAAAGCTGTACAAGCTGTTCAGTAGTTAATTTTCAATTGCTTATGAGTTTTTTATCTGTGATGTCACTATCACTAAAAATTTGCGCACCTTTTATGTGATCTTGCCTGTTAATGGTGTACGTCGATTTTCTTGTTGATGTATCAGGGAGATTTAGGGCTTTCTTATCCATTTCGACGCTGGCATATAGTAATATTGACCGCAGTGGATTAACTGAATTGCAGTTAGAAAGGATAGTGCGATGAGCGCAAATGCAAATGACAACACAAACATTGATAGTGATTTACTTACCGAGATTGCCATTGCTTATTATCAGGATGGTGCTACCCAGGAAGAAATATCGCAGAAATTTGGAATGTCTCGGGCCAAAGTTGGCCGTTTGCTTCGTCGTGCACGAGATGAGGGGGTGGTTGAAATTACGGTTAAATATCACCCGGTATTTAGTGAAAAGCTTGAACAACAATTAATTGAACGATTTAGCCTTAAGCGGGCTTTGATTGCACTTGATCAGCCGGATGAAGAAGCTCAGCGACAACAGGTAGCAAGTCTTGTTTCCAGTTATCTATCCACCATTTTGGCTGACGATATGGTGGTGACTGTCGGTCAGGGAAGGAATATTGCGTCCATCGCCAGTCATGTTGGTGTCGTGCCTCACCGTAAATGTCGCTTCGTTTGCGGTATTGGTGGCACTCATCGTTCTGGTAATGCGATTAATGCCGATCACATCTGCCGTCAGTTAGCAAAAAAATACGATGGCATTAGTGAGACATTGTATGCCCCTGCCTATGTTGAAGACATCAAAGTCAAAGAGTCATTTATGAAGAACGGTACCGTGAAGGAAACCCTGGATCGTGCTCGCCGTGCTGATGTGGCTTTAGTGGGGGTCGGTGATATGAATGAAAACAGCCATATGGTAAAGCTGGGTTGGTTTACGCCCCAAGAGATTGTTGAAGCCCGAATTCGTAAAGGCGTTGTCGGTGATATTGCAGGTTATGACTTTTTCGATAGCCAGGGTCAACAGGCTGATACTATGATGAGTGATCGAGTTATTGGCCTTAGTATGGAAGAGTTGCGTCATATTCCAACGGTGGTGGTTACTGCAGCAGAAAACAGTAAGGCATTGGCGTTATTGGGGGCACTACGCTCTGGCATTGTCGATGTCCTTGCAACGAGTGTCAGTAATGCACTGACGATTCTCAATCTGGACCAGCAGATGAAGTAGTCAGATTTAATCAAAATTAGTCGTGGTGATTGCTCTTATGGAATGTTTGAGCTAATAAAAAAGCGCCTTTCGGCGCTTTTTTTAATCATACTGACAATTAAGCCAGCCCCTGCAGGGTGACGAACTTTTCGAGTAGTTCGTCATCGGTTTCTATATGGGCTGGATCCATAATAATACAGTTGGTAATAGGGCAAACCGACTGACAGGTTGGCTTGTCATAGTGCCCTTTACACTCTGTACATTTATCCGGATCAATCTCGTAGATCTCTGCACCCATGGTGATCGCTTCGTTAGGGCATTCAGGATCACACATATCGCAGTTGATGCACTTTTCAGTAATGAGCAATGCCATAACGATTATTTACCGTTTTCTGAACCGTGAGGGTTACGCGTATCTTGGCCTGCACCTAGATTACGCATTAGCAGGGCATAATCGAGATCCATATCCGCCGGCACTGGAATAAAGACAAAGTGGCCGTTACCTTTCGCATCATCAATGGTTTCAGACTTGCGGTTTTCCATCATTTCAAGATTGAAGATAACGTTACCCAGCGGGGTCATGACTTCAAGGCTATCGCCAACCAAGAATTTGTTCTTTACTTCCACTTCAGCAAGATCGCCACGACGTTTGCCGGTGAACTCACCGACGAATTGCTGGCTATCTGAAATAGAGTAACCGTAATCGTAATTCTGGTATGCATCGTGTGTATGACGACGAAGGAAGCCTTCGGTGTAACCGCGGTGTGCCAGGCTCTCAAGCGTCCCCATTAGACTTTCATCAAATGGCTTGCCTGCAACAGCATCATCAATCGCCTTACGGTAAACCTGAGCAGTACGCGCACAGTAGTAGAACGACTTGGTACGGCCTTCAATTTTCAGTGAGTGCACACCCATCTTCGTCAGACGCTCGACATGCTGGATAGCACGAAGGTCTTTAGAGTTCATAATGTAAGTGCCGTGTTCGTCTTCAAAGGCCGCCATTTTTTCTTCTGGGCGGTGGCTTTCGCTTAGCAGTACCACTTCATCGGTTGGCTTACCAAGACCGAGTGTGTTGTCAGGGCGAGCGTCTTGAACTTCTACTTCCTGAACTTGAACGCTAGCATCAACAGGTTTCGCTTCAACGATTTGACCATTATCGTCTTCTTTTGCCGCTTCTGTTTTGTATTCCCAACGACAAGCGTTAGTACATGTACCCTGGTTCGGATCGCGTTTGTTCATGTAACCAGATAGGAGGCAACGACCTGAATAAGCCATGCACAGTGCACCGTGAACGAAAATCTCCAGTTCTGTGTCTGGGCAATGTTCGCGGATCTCTTCGATTTCTTCCAGTGATAATTCACGGGAAAGAATCACACGCTCAACACCTTGGGTAGACCAGAACTTTACGGTCGCCCAGTTCACAGCGTTTGCTTGAACAGAGAGGTGAATGGCTACGTCAGGGAAGTTCTCGCGTACCATCATGATAAGACCCGGATCGGACATGATGAGCGCGTCTGGGCCCATTTCGACGATTGGTTTCAGATCACGAATGAAGGTTTTCAGTTTTGAGTTATGCGGCTGAATGTTACACACCACGTATAATTTTTTTCCTTGGGCATGAGCTTCGTCGATACCGATCTTCAGGTTCTCATGGTTGAATTCGTTATTACGAACTCGAAGGCTATAGCGGGGTTGTCCGGCATAGACTGCATCAGCGCCGTAGGCGAATGCGTAACGCATGTTTTTAAGGCTGCCAGCAGGGGATAACAATTCAGGTTTAAACATAGCTCTAATTCTCAGTGTCTGATTGCAAATCAGGCCGCAATCACCTGGTGATGCGGAAGGAGGCAGGATTTTACTGTGATCACTACCTCAAAGGCAATTAAAACTGGGTTTAGATTCGGGTAGAGAGATGCGATTGGAGGGGGGTTGTCGAAGATGGGAGGTACGAAGACCCGAAACTAGCCACTCGTACCTCGGCTCGTTTAAAATTATTCTTTAACTTCCAGACCGCCAAGTACTTCAAATACATTGGGCAGGAAGGCTGAGAATTCGCCACACATCAATGATAAATCGGCATCGATACGTGCTGCGATTTCTTCGCGGTCGATATCTTCATTCTGATCTTTTATTTCATCAGAGAACTTCAGGCGTTTGATGCCAAGATCCGCTTCAAGCACGAAGTCGATACGATCTTGCCAGTTAAGGGCCAGCTTGGTTACCAGTTTATCGGCTTCGATGTGCGCCAGAATTTCATCACAGCTCAGATCTTGCTGCTTGCAGCGGATCACGCCACCGTCTTCTAAGATGGCTTTAAGCTCTGCTTCTTCACCCACGGTAAAGCCGTTTGGCGAGATATTTGAACGTACCCATTCTGTCATGGTCAGTTCAGCTGGTTTTTCTGGCGTTACCGGTACAACAGGTAGAGAGCCAATCGACTTACGCAATAGTGCCAGTAAGTCTTCAGCTTTTTTGTAGCTACCGGCATCGACGATGATGAAGCCTTCTTTCGGCATGATCAATGCGTAGGTTTGCGAGTGGCGGCTGAAGGCGCGTGGCAGTAAATCCATCACGATTTCATCTTTGATGGTGTCTTTTTCGCTTTTTTTGAGTTTACGACCCTGCTCTTGTTCCTGGATTTCCACCTTGGTATTAAGGGATTCTTTAATGACCGATGCAGGCAGCATTTTTTCTTCTTTACGTACACAGACAAGGATATTGTCGCCCACCACATGTGTGAACATATCGCCATGTTTACCCAGTGCATGAACCCAACCGAATTTCTGTATATCTTGGCTGCCACACGGGGTAAAGCGGAACTCTTCCAGTTGTTTTTCAATCAGATCCGGGGTGAGGTCAATTTCACGGGTAAAGCGATAGGTTAATACGTTTTTAAACCACATCATGTCTGTTAAAAATCCTAGGGTTGTGCATTTAGCTGACAATCTTATTGTATTGCTCTGGGTTTGTCGCAATTTTTCTGCCTTGAGTGATCTCCAATATTGTGGTCGGTGGGATACAAGCGATCCCGCTTTTATATACAGCTAATACTGCCTGGCGGGAGAACATATCGGCATCCAGTCCGCAGTCGAACCGGTTGGTGGTCGTCTAATCAGATGGCTATTAAGGGGGGTGAAATTTAAGTCTCTGAAATTATTTGACCTGTACTTAGCGCAATAAGGTATCAGATGCATTGCGAATTGATGAATTCTTCAATAGGATTTTATCTCACCGGGTCACAAAAGTGTCATAATTAACCAACATAATGGCCCTAGAAGACTGCAACTACTTAGGTAAATATAGCTATGGTAAGACGGATTCTTGTTGTAGAAGATGAAGCACCAATTCGCGAGATGTTGTGTTTTGTACTAGAGCAAAAAGGCTATCAGGCAATCGAAGCTGAAGATTATGACAGTGCGCTGGAGAAGATTTGCGAACCTTATCCGGAGTTAATCCTGATGGACTGGATGTTGCCGGGAGGCTCCGGTATCAATCTGATTAAACACTTGAAGCGTGATGAGATGACTCGTCAGATCCCGGTGGTCATGCTGACGGCTCGTGGTGAAGAAGAAGATAAGGTCCGAGGGCTGGAAGTCGGTGCCGATGACTACATTACCAAACCGTTTTCACCCAAAGAGCTGATGGCTCGCCTTAAAGCGGTAATGCGCCGCTCTTCTCCAACATCGTTGGATGACGTGATTGATGTTCAGGGTTTAAAACTGGATCCTGTTTCCCACCGTGTTACGTCTAATGATGAGCCTCTGGATATGGGGCCAACTGAATTCAAAATGCTGCATTTTTTTATGACTCACCAGGAACGAGTTTATAGCCGGGAACAGCTATTGAACAATGTGTGGGGAACCAACGTGTATGTTGAAGACCGTACTGTCGACGTTCATATTCGCCGCTTGCGCAAAGCGCTGGAAGAGGGGGGTTATGATAAGATGGTGCAAACCGTTCGCGGTGCGGGTTACCGATTCTCGACACGAATGTAACTGAGATACTACGAGCGTTTACGTTATCATGGAGTTGTGAATGGTCGAAAGGCTGTCGTGGAAAAAGCTGGTTTGGGAACTGATCCTGTTTTACTTGCCCTGGGTAATTCTCGGGCAGATTTTCGGCTATCTGCCGTGGTTCTTATTGGTTGCAACCTGGATCCAGCTGATCTGGCATTTTCATAATCAATTAAAAATGTCTGACTGGTTATGGAATGAGCGTAGTCTGACCCCCCCTTCCGGCTCTGGCAGCTGGGAGCCGCTATTCAATGGTATGTACCGCTTACAACAACGAAACCGTCGTCGCCGCAAAGAATTGGCAACACTCATTCGTCGCTTCCGTAATGGTGCTGAATCCCTGCCTGATGCTGTGGTGGTCTTTCGTAGTGAAGGGAATATTGTCTGGTGTAATAAGCTGGCTCAGCACCTGCTTGGTTTTCGCTGGCCTGATGATGCGGGTCAGCCGATCAGCAACTTACTCCGCAGTCCTGATTTTGTTCGCTATCTTGCGAAACAGGAATTTGAGTCTCCGCTCGAAATTACTTCCCCGCTGAATTACGACCGCACTCTGGAATTGCGAATTATGCGCTATACCGAAGGTGAGTACCTGATGGTCGTGCGTGATGTGTCGCAGCTGAAGCAGCTGGAAGGCATGAGGAGTAACTTTTTTGCCAATGTCTCCCATGAACTGCGCACGCCGATGACGGTGTTGCAAGGTTATCTGGAAATGTCGAAAGATCCTGAGATGCTGGTGGGGCCGATGTGGGACAAAGCGCATGGGGTTATGACCGAACAGCTGGTACGGATGAATTCTCTGGTCGCCCAGTTGCTGACGTTATCAAAAATTGAAGCCGCCCCGAATATTGAGCTTGAAGAAACGATCAATATGCCTGCAATGCTGGACATTTTAGAGAAAGAAGCCATTTCGCTAAGTGGCGACAAGAACCAGCAGTTTACTTTTGATGTCGATAAGTCGTTGCATGTACTCGGTGATGCCGAACAACTGCGCAGTGCGGTTTCTAATTTGGTATACAATGCGGTGAAGCATACGCCCGATAATGCC
Source organism: Photobacterium sp. (assembly GCF_033720175.1). GTDB lineage: Bacteria > Pseudomonadota > Gammaproteobacteria > Enterobacterales > Vibrionaceae > Photobacterium. The sequence goes on along the minus strand of NZ_JAWWDA010000006.1, from coordinate 239,835 downwards.
GCCATTTCGGTTCGCTGGTATTTAACGGCTGCCGGACCGCGGCTGGAAGTGACCGACAGTGGTGAGGGCATTGCACCGCAACATATCCATCGCCTGACGGAGCGTTTCTATCGGGTGGACAAAGCGCGTTCCCGAGAGACCGGGGGCAGTGGCTTAGGTCTGGCAATTGTGAAACATGCGTTAAGCCACCATGACTCGCAACTTGAAATTGAAAGTGTGCTAGGCGAAGGCAGTACTTTCTCGTTCACCTTGCCGCAGCGGCTGGTGAAGAAGGTGGCGTAATATGCTCCGCAAGAAGGGCGGAACATCGCGGCGGCCAGTGACGGTCAATGTTGTCGTTGCGTCACAACAATCACGAAAAGGATAAAGCCTGTTTTATGACAATGATGTTCCGAACCTCCGAGAGAATGGTTCGCCTTGTATTGCTATCGCTGGCCCTGCTTTTCGGCCGTTCGGCCTGGGCTGTAGAGGCTGAATTGCCGGACTATCAAAGGGTGAGCGGTATTGCCGGCAACCTGTCATCGGTTGGCTCTGATACGCTGGCGAATCTGATGACTTACTGGGGGGAAGAGTTTAAACGCCAGTATCCGAATGTGAACATTCAAATTCAGGCCGCGGGATCATCCACTGCGCCGACGGCTTTGACTGAAGCGACGGCTCAGCTGGGTCCTATGAGCCGGCAGATGAAGTCGAAAGAAATTCAGGCTTTTGAACGTGAATATGGTTATAAACCAACAGCGGTTCGTGTTGCAATTGATGCGCTGGCGGTTTTTGTTCATGAAGATAACCCATTGCAGGGGATGAATTTCGAACAGCTCGATGCAATTTATTCCCGAACGTTACGATGTGGGGGGACGCAGCCGATCACTCGCTGGGGGGCATTAGGCCTGACGGGAAAATGGGCAGTGCGTGATATCCAATTGTTTGGTCGTAACTCGGTATCTGGCACCTATGGTTATTTTAAGAAGCGTGCTTTATGCCAGGGCGATTTTCGCAATAATGTCAATGAACAACCGGGATCAGCATCGGTGGTTCAGTCGGTGTCGACCTCTCTAAACTCAATCGGCTATTCTGGCATCGGGTATAAAACCACTGGAATACGCGCTATTCCGATTGCCCGAAAAGGGACTGATTATATTGATGCCACCATCGAGAATTCGATTAATGGTCACTACCCGCTGGCGCGTTATCTCTATCTTTATGTCAATAAGCACCCGAACAAACCATTGCCTCCCATTCAGGCCGAATTTATTCGGTTCATCCTGTCTCGTAATGGTCAGCAGATTGTCGAGAAAGATGGTTATATCCCTTTACCTGCCACAATTGTGGGCGTGAATTTAGCGCGTTTAGGGCTTTAGCATGTGCTCGCTTAATTGCCCATTATGAATCAATAGCCAGTTCCCATCCGGCCTTTGCCCAATACTCTTGTTCTCTCAGTAAGTCAGCCGCCAGCAGCTTGTTATTTTCTTGCCAGCCTGCTGGCAGGGTTAACTCCCATGATTCTCTATCTGCTTTGACAAGTATCTTCGGCAGCGGCTCATCGGTTCTCTGGCCATTTAACGTAACAGCCAGTCGCAGGGTACGGATCAATGGGTAAAGGTGCTTGCGTTTATAAATACTGAGTTCCGGCATTTCTTCCAGCTTAAGAGCCTTGCGCTGAAAGCGGGCTAGGGTTGCCAGTACCGTCTGTTGTTCCAGGTTAAACCCTGGCATGGTGCTGTGTCGCAGTAAGTACGCAGAGTGACGGTGAAAGCCGGGGTAACTGATGCTTAGCCCGACTTCATGTAGCAATGCCCCCCAGCCGAGCAACGTTGAGAGTTCAGATGTAGCCGGTCCCGGTTGTGGTTCGATTTGAGCATAAAGATCTTCTGCGCACACTTTGACTCGGGCCGCCTGATCAAGATCGACATGGTACTGGCTTGCCATTGCGCTCGCGGTGCGGGTTCGGATGTCGCTGTGGCGGAACCGATCTTCCATTTCATATAACAGGCCTTCACGCAAAGCACCGTCAGAATAAACCATCTCTTCAATTTTCAGCGACTGGAATACGGCCGCTAATATGGCTAGGCCGGCGGCAAATACCGGTTTTCGATCGGCATTCAGCCCGGGCAAATCCAGCTCATCACTATTTTTAAACGACAGTACCTGTTCAACCAGCTGCTTGAGCCGTTTATTGGTGATCACCCCGTCGTTGTATCCTTTAGCAATCAACACTTCGCGAATGGCCTTAATGGTCCCGGATGACCCAATCGCCTTACCCCAGGCTTGTTTATGGTATTGGCTGGCAATGTTTTCCATTTTTTGCTGAGCCGCCAGTTGGGCTGCAGCCATATTTTCACCGTTGATTTTCCCTTCTGTAAAGTAGTGCAGGTTGTAGCTCACGCATCCCATGTGCTTGCTATAGAGCAGCCTGGTATCAAAGTTTTCGCCAACAACGAGTTCGGTACTGCCACCACCGATATCAACCACCAGCTTACGACCGCTTTCCGGCTGAGTGTGAGCGACCCCTAAATAGATCAGGCGGGCTTCTTCGGTACCCGGAATGATCTCAATGGGGTAGGGCATGATGCTTTCAGCTCGTTTTAAAAACAGATGCGCATTCCTGGCCTGGCGTAAGGTATAAGTGGCAGCGATACGAACATTTTCCGGTTCAAACCCTTGCAGGCGTTCCGCAAACATTGCCAGACAAGTCAAACCGCGTCGAATGGCGGCCAGATCAAGGTTTTGTTGCGCATCCAGCCCAGAGGCCAGATGAACACGTTGCTTATGCCGACTGATGATTTGCAGGCTTTGCCCGACAACTCTGGCGACGACCATATGGAAACTATTCGAGCCCAAGTCGATAGCAGCTATTTCTCGAGGGCGCTGGCTGTGATCAGGTATCATTATTATTCATCGCTTTTTCGGCCTGTTTTTTCAGTTGTTTTTCGCTTTGCTTAAGGTAATCGTAAATGGCTAACTGCGACCGTATTTTCCGTCGGTTGCCTCGCGGTACGTATTGGTTGCTCATCGCTTTGTCGAGTACTCGTGCTTTCACGGTGTCGGTAAGCTGGATATTCAGAATATCGATTGTTTTTTTCTTCAGGGCCGGGTCACGGATCAGGCAACCGACCTCGATGCGATTATCGATATTACGGGTCATCCAGTCGGCGGAAGAGATCATGACATCCGGATCGCCATTGTTTTCAAAAACCGCGACCCGAGGATGTTCAAGGAAGCGATCAATAATGCTGATTGCTGATATATTGTCACTGATCCCTTTGATACCGGGGATCAACGCGCACATACCACGTATAATTAGCCTGATTTTTACGCCATGGCTGCTGGCTTGATAGAGCATGTTAATCAAGTCTTTATCGACCAGATTATTTACCTTAAGTGTAATACCGGATGAGAGATTCTGCCGAGCATGAGCGATTTCACGATCGATCAAATCGTACAGGCGCGCACGAGAATTGAGTGGCGATACGATCAGGTGCGAAAATTGTACCGGGCGATAAGGATCTTCAATGTAGCCGAAGACTTGTCGGACTTCATTGGCAAGTTCCTGATCACAGGTCATTAATGAGAAATCGGTATAGATCCGGGCCGTTTTTTCATTGAAGTTACCGGTACCGATATGTGCGTACCTCACCAGCTTGTCGTCTTCCCTGCGGGTGATCAAACACAGCTTAGAGTGAATTTTTAATCCCGGAACGCCAAATACCACATGAACCCCGGCTTCAGTGAGGCGGCGAGAGCATTCAATATTGGCCTCCTCATCAAATCGTGCCTGCAGTTCGACCACGACGGTGACCTGTTTGCCATTGTTGGCGGCATCAATCATTGAATCGATGATCCGCGAATGTTTGGCGACGCGATAAAGACTAATCTTTATGCTGCAGACCTTGGGATCGTAAGACGCCTGACGCACCAGCTCGGTGACATGATTGAAGGTGTGATAGGGATAGTAGAGAAGAATATCTTGCGCTTTGATAGCAGCAAAGGCATTGCGCGCACGGGTAAACTGATAGCTCTGGAGCGGTGGCAAGGCTGGGTTTTCCAGGTATTTTCGTCCGACATTCGGAAAGTCGATAAAGTCTTTGAAGTTATGGTAGCGGCCACCGGGAATGATACTGTCATAGCTGGAGACTTTTAGCAGGCTGCACAGAACATCGATCATATTCCCCGGCATCTCTCGCTGATAGACAAAGCGGACCGGCATCGCGGTCAGGCGCTGGTTCAGGCCTTCCGACATCTGCTCAAGCAGGCTGTGTTCCATCTCCTGGCTTAAGTCATATTCCGCATCACGGGTCATCTTCATTGAATAGGCTTCAAGTCTGTCATATTCAAAGAAGCCACTGAAGATATCGTCGAGGCAGAAACGGATGACATTATCTAGCAGAATTAAAGTGGTGCGACGCCTGCCCTTTGGCTCGGGAAGCTGAATAAAGCGGGGTAGCTGGTCGGTCGGAATTTCAATTAACGCGTAACGCTTGTTCTCCCCTTGTTGCATTTCAATCGCCAGGTACGAGTATTCATCCTTTAGGAACTGCAACAGGTTGATGTTTTCGGTGAGCAGGATCGGAGTGACATGAGGCAAAATCGTATTGCGGAAATATCGGCGTAGCCAGTTTTGCTGATATTCTTCAAGCTGAAGTTCATTGACCAGAAAGATATGGCGCCTTGCCATCTCCAGCAGAATTTCATTATATAACGTATCAAAATCCTGATTCATTTTAAGTACCCGGCTCTGGATCTTGCTGAGCAGGTGCTTAGCATTTTCGTCCCCCCCCTGTACTTGACTGATCAATATACGGCGCTTGATATCAGCAAACCTGACTTTATAAAATTCATCGGTGTTGTTGGAAAAAATCCCTAAAAAACGGACGCGCTCTACCAGAGGAACAGACTTGTCGGCAGCCTCTTGAAGAACACGTTCATTAAATGAAAGCCAACTTAGCTCTTTCTCAATATAAAGGGGGTCCGTACTCATTTGTCTGTTTCACAACTTATGCCGGTACACTGTCATCAATATCGATCGTGAGATCGTCAGCCAGTTTTTCAAGCTCTTGCTGGACAAAACCGAGTTCAAGGTTGGCAGGCAGTTCTAATAGGAAGTGAGCCTTAAAAATAGGGTAGCCCCAGTTAGGTGCACTTTGGGTGTCGGTTTTTAGTTTATGGATGTTGATACCCAGTTGATTGAACAGAGTTGTTACCTCTTTGACAATGCCGGGGCGATCATTAACGGTGACTGTGAGCTGATGCAGCGTCAGCGATGGTAGTGCTTGGCTTTGATCTTCGACAATGTGGATCTGAAGCTCATCAATGTGAGATAGCGCTTTGCTTAACTCCGGAATGTGTTGGGGGGCGACTTCGATTTGCAGGATACCGGCAAATTGCCCCGCCAGTTTACTGAGACTGCTACTGAGCCAGTTACCATTATTTTGGTAGACCGTATCTGAAAGCAGTTCCACTAAGCCTGGACGATCTTTACCAATAACAGTGATGATGAGGTGCTTCATAACGAATTTCCTTTTCCGTGATAGGCAAATATGTATGTCAACGGTTTATATCCGACACTAATTCATTATCAGAGCATGTTTTGATTCTGTCCAGATCGATAGAGAATCCTGTGATTTAAATCAGTCTGAGGTCTTAAAGGGTTAAGAATAATGATATTCTATGGTCACTTTATGTCATTCTAATTGACGGCTAACTGGTGGACTGAATACAGTTATAATTGTCACGAAAATGTCATTAAAAAGACATAATATACTCAAGTCATTTTGAGACTCAGAACTGTTGCATCTTGAGTCGGCTTAGATACATAAGTAAACATGAAAAAAGTTTGAGGTAATAATGGCAGACGCCAGCGCATTTTTGATGGGAGAAAGCCGTAGTCGACGTTTAAAAGACCGGTTTGCGCGTTATGGAGTGACTGCTGGTGGCATTTTTGTCTTGCTTACCTTAGTACTGATTTTTTTCTATTTACTGTATGTTACCGTGCCCATCTTCTCTTCGGTGACCGTAAAGCAGCAGCAGACTTTTACCCTTCCGTTCACTGATACCACGGCAGCAATGGGTATCGAAGAGCATAATGATCTGGCTTACCGGCTGTCACAGCAGGGTGAGCTGAGTTTTGTTCGGCTGATGCCACAAGACCAGGCTGGCGAGATCGTTAGCCAACATTCCGTCGCTCAATACCCCACAAGCTTCGCTAAGAGTTTACCGCGTGACGCTGTATTTGCATATGGTAACCGGGATGGACGGGTCACTATTGTAAAGCCCGTATTTCGGGTGACATTTCCAAACAACCAAAGAGTCACGACGACTGAGATTGACTACCCGCTAGGACAACCCTCTTTCTTACTCGATCCACTGGGGCAGGCCATTACGCAACTGGCCGTATCGGTACGAACAGAAAACGCCCTTGTGGTCGGCAAGACGGCTGATCACCGTCTTGTTGCGATGACATTTTCCGGACAAGATAACCTGTTAACCCGCCAGCTGGAATGGCAGAGCGATGTATTTGAAATTAGTAATACCCCGCACAAGATTACCGATCTGGCGGTTACGCCTGATGGGCGTACCTTGTATCTGCTGAGCGGCAATTATCTCTACGTGGTGGCCATTAACGGTTCGGACTCCCAAACTCGAGAGGTTGTTGATGTCAGTGATGGTCAGGGCAAGCCTTTAAAAATTGATTTGCTATCAGGCGCCAACTCGTTACTGATCACCACTGATGACAATACGGTGTCGCAGTGGTTTGAAATACTGGCCAAGGGTAAACGATCGCTGGTAAAAGCACGGGAATTTACTTTATCAGATAGTGCGTTAGTACAGCTGGTGCCGGAATATTATCGCAAAGGTTTTTTTGCTATTCAGAAAAATGGGAGCTTATCGGCCTACTACACTGCGGATAAGAGTGCCTTGTATCAAGGTAAGCTGTTTACCGCAGCGCCGGACACGGTGGCTATTTCCCCCCGGGCTGATCGCCTGTTGGCGGTAACGGGGAATGAATGGCATCTTTATGCGGTTCACAATACCCATCCGGAAATAGGTTTTTCATCGTTATGGCAGGAAGTTTGGTACGAAGGGTATCCCGAACCGGATTATGTCTGGCAATCTACCTCTGCCAGTGATGAGTTTGAACCTAAGCTTAGCTTAGTCCCGATTATATTCGGCACATTGAAAGCTGCGATGTATGCGATGTTCTTTGCTATCCCGCTGGCATTGGCTGGCGCAATTTATACCGCCTATTTTATGTCATCGGCAATGCGAAGTGTGATTAAGCCGACGGTTGAGATCATGGAAGCGCTGCCCACCGTGATTTTAGGCTTTCTGGCTGGTTTGTGGCTGGCGCCGATTGTTGAAGATTTCTTGCCGGGGATCGTCATGAGTCTGGTCATGTTACCGCTGATGATTCTGCTGATGGGGTGGAGCTGGTCTGTGCTGCCGGGGCAATGGCGTCATAAATTACCCAATGGCCTGCATATTGCGATTTTGACGCCGATGATAGTGTTGTTGGGATATGCCTGCTTTACGGCGAGTCCGTATGTTGAACAGTGGTTGTTTGACGGTGATGTCCGTATTTATCTCACCAATGAATGGGGAATTGGCTACGATCAGCGCAATGCCCTAGTCGTTGGTATCGCAATGGGGTTTGCGGTGATCCCGACTATTTTTTCCATTGCCGAAGATGCGATTTTCTCGGTGCCTAGCCATCTGACCAATGGCTCGCTGGCATTAGGGGCGACGCACTGGCAGACCTTAACCAAGGTCGTGTTATTAACGGCCAGCCCGGGGATTTTTTCGGCCATTATGATGGGACTAGGACGGGCTGTTGGTGAGACGATGATCGTGCTGATGGCGACAGGCAACACCCCGATTATGGACTGGAATGTGCTGCAAGGGTTACGGACCTTGTCGGCGACGATTGCGATTGAAATGCCGGAGTCTGAGGTGGGCAGCTCTCACTATCGGGTATTATTCCTGGCGGCCTTTGTGTTATTTATTGCTACCTTTGTTTTTAACACCATTGCCGAGCTGGTTCGCCAGCGGCTGCGCGAAAAATACAGTTCGTTATAATGTCGCTGTTCACCTGGCTGAGCAGTTAGCGGAATATGTGCAATGACTACGATTAAAGTGAATGCTTGATGGGGAAATGGTTTAAATCAGGTTCGCCCTGGATATGGCTAACGGCCGGAGCCGTAAGTTTGAGTCTGATTGCGGTATTAGGTTTGCTATTGCTGATTGGCTGGAAGGGACTCAGTTTCTTCTGGCCGGCACCTGTGTATCAGTTTGATGTCACGCTCGATGGCAATAAGCAGGTTATCATCGGAGAAATCTATGAACGCCAGCGTATCCCGATTAAGCAATTAGAGGAGGCGGGGATTGATGTCTCTGCGGTTGAAGGGGACAGCGTTACCCGTTATCTGATTAAAACCGGTAACCGAGAGCGGGTCGAACTCGACTTTATAACCCTGCTGGATCTTCAGATAGACCATCAGGCCCTCGCTGATAATATTGCGGTGATAGATCGTGATAAAAACGGTAAATTCTATGGTTACCCGGTTGGCTTAATCAATGAGAATCAACCACGTCAGGTCAGTGAGTTATCACAGAGGCTGGCCGAAGCGGCGCAGGTTCGCACTGAGCGAGATAACTTGCAGCAAATAGACATTGGCAATATTAACCGGCGGCTGGAGCAGCTGAGGTTAAAAGAGCACAAGCTGTTGCTCAATAACCAGCTTACTGACACAGCCAAGTTGGCGATAGCGCAGGAGCAGCAACAGCTGCAACAAGACTACAGCCGGATTGAACAGCGCTTGTTTGCGTTACAACAAAAGCTGGTGGACGATGCATTAATTGTACGTGACATGGACGGTGTTGAGGTCAAGCTTCCAATGGAGCAGATCTTAGACGTCTGGTATCCGAACGATCTGACATTCAGCGGCAAAGTCGCCCATTGGGGGAGTCAGGTGGTGATGTTCCTGACCGACGATCCGCGCGAAGCTAATACTGAAGGCGGTGTCTTTCCGGCAATTTTTGGCACCGTATTCATGGTGTTACTGATGAGCATTATAGTGACCCCATTAGGTGTCATGGCTGCCGTTTACCTTCATGAGTACGCGGGTAAAAATGGTTTTACCAAACTGATCCGCGTCGCTGTGATTAATCTTGCCGGTGTACCTTCTATCGTTTATGGGGTGTTTGGTTTAGGCTTCTTCGTTTATATGGTGGGGGGAACCATTGATGACGTTTTCTTCTCGGATCAACTGCCGACGCCAACGTTTGGCACACCGGGTATTTTGTGGTCGGCGTTAACCCTGGCGATTCTTACGTTGCCTGTTGTGATTGTGTCGACCGAAGAAGGGTTAGCTCGAATTCCTAATTCGGTACGTCATGGCTCTCTGGCTTTAGGGGCAACCCAAGCGGAAACCTTATGGCGTATTGTACTGCCAATGGCCAGTCCGGCAATCATGACCGGGTTAATTTTAGCCGTGGCCCGAGCGGCCGGCGAAGTCGCCCCTCTCATGTTGGTGGGGGTGGTAAAAATGGCACCGACCCTGCCGGTCGACAGTCATTTTCCATATGTGCATTTGGATCGTAAGTTTATGCACCTTGGCTATCATATTTATGATGTCGGTTTTCAGAGCCCCAATGTTGAAGCGGCACGCCCGCTGGTTTACGCAACGTCATTTTTATTGGTTACGGTGATTGTCGGGTTGAATTTAACCGCGATCGGGATTCGAAATCATCTGCGTGAGAAGTTCCGCTCTTTGGAGCAGTAACGAGTCGAGCAATAGCGAGTAAATACATGCTTTCAGTTAACACTACAATGGGATTTTTTAAGCCATTAGATTTAGCCTCGTTGCCCGAAGAGAAAACCGCGCTGTCGATTAAAGGGCTGGATTTGCATTACGGTAATACGCAGGCACTGTTTAATATTAATATGCGGATTGCCAAAGGCCAGGTGACCTCTTTTATCGGCCCGTCGGGGTGTGGTAAGTCAACCTTATTACGCTGTATCAACCGGATGAATGAGCTGGTTGAAGGCTGTCGTGTTGATGGGGAAATCATGCTTCATGGCCAGAATATCTATGATAGCAAGGTCGATGTGGCTTCGTTACGCCGTCGGGTTGGCATGGTCTTTCAGCGTCCTAACCCGTTTCCTAAATCAATTTATGAAAATGTGGTTTATGGTCTGCGGCTGCAGGGGAGCCGCGACCGCCGAGTCTTAGATGATGCAGTTGAAAGCTCGCTACGGGCCGCGGCCTTGTGGGATGAAGTGAAAGATCGCCTGCATGAGAATGCGTTTGGTTTGTCGGGTGGTCAGCAGCAGCGCTTGGTAATTGCCCGGGCGATAGCGATTGAGCCCGAGGTATTATTACTCGATGAACCAACGTCAGCACTGGATCCGATCTCAACGCTGACGATTGAAGAGCTGATCAATGAATTGAAAACCAAATATACAGTGATCATTGTGACTCATAATATGCAGCAGGCCGCAAGGGTGTCAGATCAAACCGCCTTCATGCATATGGGAGAGCTGGTGGAATATAGCAATACAAACGATATTTTTACCACTCCGAAAGAGAAACGCACCGAAGATTACATTACCGGCCGATACGGTTAGGGAGTCGCAACATGTTGGATAATTTAAGCCTGGGCCGACATATATCTGGCCAGTTTAATGCCGAGTTAGAAAGTATACGTACCCATGTCTTAGCCATGGGAGGACTGGTTGAACAGCAACTGGCAGATGCACTGAAAGCGATGCACCGGCAAGATGCTGAACTGGCTAAGCGGGTTATAAAAGGTGATCACAAGGTCAATGCCATGGAAGTGGCGATTGATGAGGCATGCACCCGTATTATTGCTAAACGTCAGCCAACCGCCAGTGATTTGCGCCTGGTGATTGCGATTATCAAAACCATTACGGATTTGGAACGTATTGGCGATGTCGCGGAAAGCATTGCGAAAGTGGCGCTGGAGAATTTTACCAATAAGCAGTACACCTTATTGGTATCGCTGGAGTCTCTGGGTCAGCATGCGGTTAAAATGTTGCATGAGGTATTAGATGCCTTCGCCCGTATGGACGTCAAAGCCGCGATTGAAGTCTATCAAGAGGATGATCGCATTGATCGGGAATACGAGGCCATTATTCGCCAGCTGATGACCTATATGATGGAAGATCCACGCTCTATTCCGAATGTGCTGCAGGTGATGTGGTCGGCACGTTCAATCGAGCGTGTCGGTGATCGCTGTCAGAATATTTGCGAATACATTATCTATTTCGTTAAAGGCAAAGATATACGGCACACTAACCCGGATGAGTTCGAAAATGTCTTAAAATAATCCGGTTTGCTTCGATTTCTTGATGTGTTATTTCTCACTTTTCTTCTTATCATTTATGATCGGAAAACCGGTTGGGCACAAAGGTCTGGCTGTCTGCAGGGGCTCGAATATATCGCTCCTTGTTGACTTCCGGCAGCTCAATATGAGGGTAGTGGAGCTCTTCATAAGGGATATGGGACAGCAGGTGTGAGATACAATTGATCCGCGCCTTTTTCTTGTCATCTGCGTCTACCACCCACCACGGACATTGCCTGGTATCGGTATGGTCAAACATGCGATCTTTCGCGGCTGAGTATTCAGCCCAGCGGCCTCGTGATTCAAGATCCATCGGGCTAAATTTCCAGCGTTTTATCGGGGTATGAATGCGCTTAAGGAAGCGACTTTCCTGCTCTTCATCGGAAACTGAGAACCAGTATTTCAGCAATATAATTCCGGAGCGCAGCAGCATGCACTCAAATTCAGGACATGAACGGAGAAACTCATCGTATTCCTCATCGCTGCAAAACCCCATCACTTTTTCGACTCCTGCCCGGTTGTACCAGCTGCGGTCAAACAGCACGATTTCTCCTGCCGAGGGAAGGTGGGCGACATAGCGCTGGAAATACCATTGGGTTTTCTCTCTCTCGGTTGGCTTGGGTAAGGCTGCGATCCGGCATACCCGAGGGTTAAGTTTTTCTGTGATCCGTTTTATCACGCCGCCCTTTCCCGCCGCGTCCCGCCCTTCAAAAATGACGACCACTTTAAGCCCGCGGTGCTTAATCCATTCCTGCAGCTTAACCAGCTCAACCTGTAACCGTTTGAGCTCACGATCATAATCTTTCTTTTTTAGTTTTTTGGCTGATGGACTATTGGTCATGTCAGACTCCGCTCAGTTATTACACTCCTCATTGTTATTAAGAGTAATGCCAGATCAGCACGGTGACGAATTAAACGTTGTGACAAATTCACATCAGCTATTAGTAGGTCTTTCTGTATTGTTGATGCGAAAAAGAATAAATAAGGATTAATGATGTATCCGTTAAGACATATACGGTAATGCTGGATGCCCGGTATCCGGCAAAAGAGGTGATTGGCTGGTAACCGTATAGATGAAAGAGCCTGCAATTTCAGGCTCTTTGTTAGCGGGTGATTAAATCGCTATTATTATCGAATTGCTTTTACCACCGCCGCAATTTTCTCGGCAGAGGTTACCGGGATAAGGAAGTCATCAATATCAGCACTGCCCATATGTGCCTGACGGGCAACGTTGATCATATGGCTGGGGCGGGTACTTTTACCGGAGAGGTGGATTTCTTTGATACCACTTTTAGCGATAATTTCCGCCGCGTTCTCCGCCGTAACACCGGCTCCGGCCATGATACTCAAATGATTTCCGCAATGCTGCACCATACGGGCAATAGTATCAGCACCTGCCAGAGCATTGGCTTTAAGTCCGGATGTAAGTACTCGCTCACAACCTGCCGACATAATCGTATCCAGGGCTTCAAAAGGCTCCAGACACTGATCAATTGCGCGGTGGAAAGTAACGCCTAACCCCTTGGCTTCTTTTACCAGCGTTGCCAGTACATCTCGGTTGATCTGGCTTTGGGCGGTTAAAACACCGACCACGACACCTTGCAGGCCAGCTTGTTTGGCGGCATGAATATCTTCCAGCATCAGTTCAATTTCATCATCTGAAAACAAAAAGTCCCCCTGACGAGGGCGGATCATGGCATACACAGGAATATGGACATGTTTTATGGCTTGCTTCATAAAACCGAGGCTGGGGGTTAAGCCGCCAAGCGCTAATGATGAGCAAAGCTCAATGCGGGTTGCGCCACCGTGTCGGGCATAATGCAACGATTCGAGATTATCGATACAGACTTCGATATGGTTAATCATAGTGATACAAAACGGTTGGGAACATATTGGCAGTGTAATTCATTGCTTAAGGAGTGGCGACAAGGAAGCGCGAGATATTATCTTAAGATGCGAGATGCGAGATGCGAGATGCGAGATGCGAGATGCGAGATGCGAGATGCAAGATGCGAGAGTCTTTGGGGAGTAGTCGTTCGAAACCCCGAACTTAGATCGAAAAAGGGCCCGGTGGTCCGGGCCTCATTATTTTTTTGCCTTGCGGCTGACTTTGGCTTTACGCTATCGCGTTTGTTGCCACAACACCGTTGAGCGGGGTGCTGCTTGTAGCATTCTTGTGCTTGCTGAGACTTACAGGTCTGCAGTGTGCTCAGACAGGTAGTCAGCAACACCTTTTGGCGATGCGTTCATACCCGCTTTACCTTCTTCCCACTGTGCCGGGCAAACTTCACCGTTTTTCTGGTGGAAATTAAGTGCGTCAACCATACGTAGCATTTCGTCAATGTTACGGCCTAGAGGCAAATCATTAACCACTTGGTGACGTACTGCACCGTCTTCGTCAATTAGGAAAGAACCGCGGAAAGCAACACCTGCTTCTGGGTGCTCGACATCGTACGCTTTGCAGATTTCGTGCTTCACATCCGCAACTAGCGGGTATTTAACCTGACCGATACCGCCGTTTTCAACAGCCGTGTTGCGCCATGCGTTATGAGAGAACTGAGAATCGATAGAAACACCGATAACTTCAACGCCTTTAGCCTGGAAATCTTCAAAACGCTTGTCAAAAGCAATTAGCTCTGATGGGCAAACAAAAGTGAAGTCTAGTGGGTAGAAGAAAACTACCGCTTTCTTACCTTTAGTAAACTCTGCAAAGTTGAAGTTATCAACGATTTCGCCGTTACCTAAAACAGCTGCAGCAGTAAAATCTGGTGCTTGACGACCTACTAGTACCATTTTGGTGCTCCTACAATATTCGTTTTGGTGCCGACCTTTTCGGTGGGCTCCTTGTTTGGACGAGACAAACTATAGCGAAACTGGTAGATTGAAAAAAGCGGAATAAACAGATTGAAGCAATCGGAAAAAACGATGACAAAGTTTCCCTCTCTAAAACAGCTTCACTATCTGGTGACGCTGTTTGAAACCCGTCACTTTGGTGAGGCGGCAAAAAAATGCTTTGTCAGTCAGTCTACTTTGAGCTCTGGTATTCAGAACCTGGAAGAGTTGCTGAGTAGTCAACTGATCGAGCGCGATAATAAATCTCTGGTTTTCACCTCTATGGGCGAAGAGGTGGTTACCCGATCCCGTGAGTTACTGGCGCGTAGCCAGGATTTAATGGAACTGTCTAAATGTACCGGTGATGGTATGGAAGGAAAGTTGCGGGTGGGCTGTATTCCGACGATCGCCCCTTTTCTTCTGTGTGACTTAGTGCAAGAGGTAAACCGGCTGCATCCAAACCTTCACTTGTTATTACGAGAAGATACCACGACGAATCTGCTGGCAGCGCTGAGAAATGGTGAAATGGATGTCTTGATCCTCGCCTTGCCCATTGAGATTAACGGTATGCATAGCAAGATTGTTGGCCGTGATGCGTTCAAAATGGTGATCAGTAAAAATCAGGCGGAAAAAGTGAACGTTCCACTTCGATATGCTGATTTACCCGATGAATCTGTTTTCCTGCTGGAGAAAGAACATTGCTTAACTGAACACGCGGTTTCAGCATGCAAACTCACAACCAAAGAGAAAATTAATCCTTTTACCGCAACCAGTTTACATACCTTAGTCCAAATGGTGGCCAATGGTTTGGGCACTACCTTTATTCCCCAGATGGCGATTGATCATGGTTTGCTGGATAATCAAAACCTAGTCGTTGTCGAACCTCCGGGCCAGGCAGCATATCGTCAAATTGGCTTGGTTTGGCGGCCGACGTCCAGTCGGATTCAGACATTTAATGGCTTGGCAGATATTGTTGAAGGGCTTTTGTAGCAATGTTGAGGCCGTGCTGTCAGTCCTTCCTTTTTGACAGCATGATATTCTTTTAATTTAGCATTTATTGGTATATTTCATCTTCCTGAAAGGGGCGTCAAGGTTGCCATTTTGTAGGTTTATTCTATTTCGCTTCGCGAATAAATGAAACAGGGTGAATAAGCAGGTATGCTTTTTTGGTATGAATTGTGAGCAGATTGTATTTATAAGTGCCTGTTATTTGTTTGTTTTTTAGACTCGTTTTACTTATCCCATGTTTTAAACGGTTTTTTATTTCGCGTTAGATCTCACCTTTTGTGTAATTTAATTACGTAACTCATTACAAATATACCGTCGTTCGGTGAGCATAATGCCTACCGAACTTTTTCCTGATTTTTGTTTTAATTTGGCGTTTTGAGTTTTTGCTCTACACTTATTAAGCTACTGTTTTTATTGCCATCAGGTGTGGTTGGTTTGATGTGAGCAAAAAATATCTACTTGCTTTTGCAGATTTGTTACGGCAACGTAAAGAAGCCGTTAAGGTAGCTGGTGGGATAAGAGTAATTGCGGTCATTACTGATAAAAGTAGTGATTAAGTTACAAGTGAAGGTAGGGGAGGGAGCGATGACGGATAAAGGAAGTATACCGAATCACCATGTTAAGCTGTCATTACAGACGACGCTGACATCAGAACAACAAGAGATCCTTAGCGATGAGGCTCTGCAGTTTTTAGAGCGCTTAGTACAGCGCTTTGCTTCCCGAGTGCCTGAACTGCTAGCTGCCCGCGAGGCTCGTCAGGCTGCAATCGATGCCGGTACGTTACCGGATTTTCTTCCTGAAACTTCGCATATTCGTGATAGTGACTGGACGATTCAGGGGATCCCCGACGATCTACAGGATCGCCGGGTCGAGATTACCGGACCGGTTGATCGGAAAATGGTGATCAATGCCCTGAATGCGAACGTGAAAGTGTTCATGGCTGACTTTGAAGACTCCTTTTCACCAGCCTGGGATGAGGTGCTGGATGGGCAGCGAAACCTTCGCGACGCGATCAATAGAACGATAAGTTATACCAATCCGGAAAATGGGAAAGAGTACAAGCTCTGCGATGATCCTGCGGCGCTGATCTGCCGGGTTCGCGGCCTTCATTTGCCTGAGAAACATCTGTTATGGCAGGGGGAGCCGATCCCCGGGGCATTATTTGATTTTGCCTTGTATTTTTTCCATAACTACAAACAGTTGCTGGCTAAAGGCAGTGGTCCGTATTTTTATCTGCCTAAGCTGCAGGCTTATCAGGAAGCGGCCTGGTGGAGTGATGTGTTCAGTTTTGCCGAAGATGAATTCGGTCTTTCTCGCGGCACCATTAAAGCCACGGTATTGATTGAAACTTTGCCAGCAGTGTTTGAGATGGATGAAATTCTCTACAGCCTGAAAGAACATATTGTAGGCCTCAATTGTGGGCGTTGGGATTATATATTTAGCTATATCAAAACATTACGTAATTACCCTGACAGGGTCTTGCCGGATCGTCAGGTGGTCACCATGGAAAAACCCTTCCTTAATGCTTACTCACGATTACTGGTTCGGACCTGCCACCGGCGAGGGGCGTTTGCGATGGGCGGTATGGCGGCCTTTATTCCGTCCAAAGATCCTGATCGTAATGAATGGGTGCTGAATAAAATTCAGACCGACAAGTCACTGGAAGCGAAAAATGGCCATGACGGTACTTGGGTTGCACACCCCGGGCTGGCTGATACGGCAAAAGCCGTTTTTGACAAAGTGCTGGGTGATCGTAGCAACCAGTTGGACATTAGCCGCGAACAAGACGCCCCAATTACCGCTGCCGAATTACTAGAACCTTGCGAAGGCGAACGTACTGAAGAGGGGATGCGGCATAACATTCGCGTTGCGGTGCAATATATCGAATCCTGGATCACCGGCAATGGCTGTGTACCGATCTACGGTCTGATGGAAGATGCCGCCACCGCGGAAATTTCACGGGCATCAATCTGGCAGTGGATTAAACACGGAAAGTCGCTGAGCAACGGTAGCGTTGTGACGAAGGCCTTGTTTGAACAGATGTTACAAGAAGAGTTGATCGTGTTGGAACAGGAACTGGGACGGGACAGGTTCCAACAAGGACAATATCAGGAAGCGGCGAATTTAATGTCGCGAATCACGACCAGTGATGAATTGGTGAATTTCCTGACTGTACCCGGCTATGAATACTTACCGTAATCATTGCCAAAGAAAATAAACATTAACGATTGCGTTAAGTTGATTATCGCCAAATGAAACGAGGGACATCATTATGACATTGACTCGCCAGCAGCAAATTGAAGCTATTGAAAAAGACTGGGCTGAAAATCCACGTTGGAAGCACGTAAAGCGTACTTACACCGCAGAGGAAGTGATAAATCTACGTGGTTCATTTGCCCCGGCTAATACGATTGCCCAGCGCGGTGCAGATAAGCTGTGGGATCTGGTCAATGGCTCGGCGAAAAAGGGATATGTTAACTGTCTGGGGGCGCTAACCGGTGGTCAGGCGGTTCAGCAGGCAAAAGCGGGCATTGAAGCGATTTATTTATCAGGCTGGCAAGTTGCTGCTGATAATAATACCGCATCGACTATGTACCCTGATCAATCATTGTATCCGGTTGATTCCGTACCTGCCGTCGTAACCCGTATTAACAATGCATTCCGTCGTGCCGATCAAATCCAGTGGGCAAATGGCGGCAGCCCGGAAGAAGGTATTGATTATTTCTTGCCGATTGTCGCAGATGCCGAAGCCGGTTTTGGCGGGGTGCTGAACGCCTATGAATTGATGCGTAATATGATTGATGCCGGAGCGGCAGGGGTACACTTTGAAGATCAGCTTGCTTCAGTGAAAAAATGTGGTCATATGGGGGGCAAGGTACTGGTACCGACCCAGGAAGCGGTGCAAAAGTTAGTTGCAGCACGCCTAGCCGCTGACGTGGCAGGTACCACGACACTTGTTATTGCCCGTACTGATGCTAACGCGGCTGATTTGTTAACGTCAGATTGTGATTCATATGATAACGACTTTATTGTTGGCGAACGTACCGCGGAAGGGTTCTACCGTGTACGTGCGGGCATAGATCAGGCTATTTCTCGTGGCTTGGCTTACGCACCATATGCTGATCTTATCTGGTGCGAAACCGCAAAACCTTGTCTGGAAGAGGCGCGTAAGTTTGCCGAAGCCATTCATGCTCAGTATCCGGATCAGTTACTGGCATACAACTGCTCGCCGTCTTTTAACTGGGAGAAAAATCTTGATGCTGAAACGATCACTAAGTTCCAGCAAGAGCTGTCAGACATGGGCTACAAGTATCAGTTTATAACACTGGCAGGTATTCATAACATGTGGTTCAACATGTTTGAGCTGGCGCATGCTTATGCGCAGGGTGAAGGCATGCGGCACTATGTTGAAAAGGTACAGCGTCCGGAGTTTGCCGCTGCTGAGCGTGGTTATACCTTCGTTGCACACCAGCAGGAAGTGGGCACGGGGTATTTCGATAAAATGACCAATACCATCCAGGGCGGCCAGTCGTCAGTCACCGCACTGACCGGCTCAACGGAAGAAGATCAATTCTAACCAGACTGGTTTTGTACAATCTATCCTAGCAAATCGTTGTTATCGTTTTTGGTAAGTCAGGGAGCACTCGTTGCTCCCCCTTTTTTATGGGGGTTATCTCCAACTCAGCTCAAGAGACGAGATTCAGGGCTTTCGCTGTATGTTGAGCTGGTTAGATATATGACAACTGGCGTTTGCGTTGCTGTTTAGCGGCAGCAAGATGCCCGTGAGTTAGGAAATTCGCGATTTATAACAAAACTAAAACCAATTAGGCTTCGTCTTCATTCAGCGGTTCAATTTCTTCCTGAATTTCTAGCAGGTTAATTGCAATAGACACGAAATCGGAATCGGTAATGATCCCCACCAGTTTCTTCTGATGAGTAACAGGTAAACAACCAATTTTATGCTTTTGCATATAGGTGGCCGCTTCTTTTAAGCCTGCATGAGAATTGACGCTGAGCAATGTCCGGTTCATACATTGATCCAGCGAGACATCCAAGGTGGAGATCGCGTTGGCTTTGCTAAAATGCTCTAAACTTGATTCCTGAGCGGCTAATACATCCCGCTGAGTCACTAAACCGACCAGCTGGTTTTCATCATTGGTGATGGGGATATGTCGTATCCCTTGCTCTGCCATCATTTTTTTGGCATCGGCCAGGGTATGAGAGGGACTAAGCGTATGAGGATGAGGAGTCATCATATCTGAGACAGTAAACATACAAACCTCCAGCTGCAATAAGACAAAAATTATTCTTTCCTTGTCCTCTCTGAATGTAGCGAATATTGACGTAACTACCTATGACCATAGTCAAAAAAACGCAAAGTTACCATTTGGTAGGGGCTGTGTTATTTGACGGTTAAAAAGTGATTTGTGTCATATAATCAATGAACGGTATCCCCAATGGGTATTATTCCATGGCTAAGTTGTTGCTAGGCTTCCTGTTGTATTGGAATACGCTGTTCGCGATTCAAGTGTTTGCTGCTGAGCAGACGGTGACCCCTAAAATAATTGGAGGAATTGAATCATCCACCAATGAAATTCCCTGGCAGGTTTACATTAACTTGACTTTTCCTGGCTCTGCGGGGGGGCAGACATTCATTTGTGGTGGTGTCTTGATTACCCCTAAGGTCGTGCTAACTGCAGCGCACTGTATACAAAATGGTTCAGCGCTCGTGTCAACTGAAAATATCCAGGTATGGGCAGGTATTACCAGTGTTTTCAGTGCCAGTAGCACCAACGCAATTGCGGTGGACAAAAGAGTCCGGCATCCTGATTTTGATCCGATCAGTTTTAGGAATGATATTGCGCTATTAGTGCTGTCGGAACCGGCGTCAGCCGGTGCGATACCGATTCAGGTTGCCAATACGGAAACCCAGAAGCGAGCGGATAATGAATTTGAGAATGGTTGGGTAGCAAACAGTGACCGACCTGCTAATTTACTGGTCTCTGGTTGGGGAAGTACCGATGGTAGTGGCACATCGTCAACGTTGTTAATGCAGACGCTGCTATCCGGCGTACCTGATCCCACCTGCGACGTTATGTGGAAGTCAAATATCACTGTAAGTGATTACAGCATTTATGTATGCGCGAGTTCACCCTCACCTCTGTTAGGTCGGGATAGTTGTTTTGGTGACTCGGGCGGCCCCTTGGTTTGGCAAGATCCGCAGGCAGCCGGTGACCGTGATTTTGGTTTACGGTTAATCGGTCTGGTCAGCTTCGGCGAAGGCTGTGCGAGCGATCTGCCCGGAGTGTATACCGAGGTGGCGTATTATATTCCCTGGATTGAAGATGAAACGGGGAGCACGATTGGCACATTACCCGAAAGGGACTTTAGTATTAACCCGTTTCTGTCGGATTATCGTAATGCCGGTAGGGTGCCAGTCGTAAAATCAGACAGCGGCGGCAGTGTCGGAATGATAAGTTTGCTATTACTGATGTTGGTGGTCTATTGGCGGCGAGTTTCACGGGGGCGAGAATAAACAGATAATATCCGCAAATTAGCCTGCAAATCCCATCTTTCCTTGAAATTGCAGTAAGGCAGCCTATACTACCTGCCTGCTGTAATTTGAGGCATATAACGATGCAAGTTTCTGATTTTCATTTTGACCTTCCTGATGAGCTTATTGCTCGTTATCCACAACCTGAGCGGACAGCGAGTCGCCTTCTGCAACTCACTGGCGATACAGGTGAGATCCAGCACAAAGGCTTTAAAGATGTGCTTGATCTGGTTCAGCCTGGTGATTTGCTGGTCTTTAATAATACCCGTGTGATCCCTGCCCGGATATTTGGCCGTAAAGCCTCTGGCGGAAAATTGGAAGTCCTTGTTGAACGGATGTTAGATGACAAGAGCATCCTGGCGCATGTACGTGCATCAAAATCGCCAAAACCGGGCAATGAGTTGCTGCTGGGTGAAAATGACGAATATCGGGCAGAAATGGTAGCACGCCATGATGCGCTGTTTGAAATTCGTTTTAATAGCGATAAAACAGTGTTGGAAATTCTGGAAGATGTCGGGCATATGCCGCTACCGCCTTATATTGACCGTCCAGACGAAGATGCCGATAAAGAGCGTTATCAAACGGTTTATAATGCCAAGCCCGGGGCTGTTGCTGCTCCGACCGCGGGGCTGCACTTTGATGATACCTTGATGGATGCGCTCAGAGCGAAAGGGGTTAATTTCGCTTTTGTAACACTGCATGTCGGGGCCGGAACGTTCCAGCCTGTACGCGTTGATAATATTGACGATCACCACATGCATGCCGAATACGTCGAAGTACCGCAAGAGGTCGTTGATGCGATCAATGCAACCAAAGCCAACGGCGGCCGTGTCGTAGCGGTGGGAACGACTTCCGTCCGTTCACTTGAAAGTGCCGCTCAGGATGCGCTGAAAAAGGGAACTGAGCTGAAGCCATTTTTCGGCGATACCGATATTTTTATTTTCCCCGGCTATGAATTCCAGCTAGTGGATGTTTTGGTAACGAATTTTCACCTGCCCGAATCAACACTTATTATGCTGGTAAGTGCATTTGCAGGCTATGAACATACCATGAATGCTTACCATCAGGCGGTTGAAAATAAATACCGCTTCTTCAGTTATGGCGACTCGATGTTCATCACTCGAAAAAACAAATAATTGAACTTAGGGTGTTAATTCAGTGTCTCTTAAGGCTGCTTTTGTTAAAATCGCAGCCTTTGTCGGTTTATAGCATCGACAAAAGAGCGATGGCAGATTTGCCATGACTCTTAAATTTTCTTCCGCCAGGCTTTATGGCGTGGCGACAAATGTAATACGTACACCAGGCGAATGACCTGTTGTGCTTAAGTCCTTTAGTGGGAATTGATGTCAGATTGTTTCTCTGGCTTTTGGAGGTTGAGTGAAATTTGAATTAGATAAAACTCAGGGACGCGCACGTCGCGGTCGCCTGCAGTTTGAACGTGGTACGGTTGAAACGCCGGCATTTATGCCTGTGGGTACTTACGGTACGGTTAAGGGCATGACGCCGGAAGAAGTGCTAGAGACCGGTGCGCAGATCATTCTCGGTAATACTTTCCACCTGTGGCTTCGCCCTGGTCAGGAAGTCATGAAAATGCATGGTGATCTGCACGACTTTATGCAGTGGAAAGGTCCTATCCTGACTGATTCAGGCGGCTTTCAGGTGTTTAGCCTTGGTGATATTCGTAAGATCACCGAAGAAGGTGTACATTTCCGTAACCCGGTAAACGGTGACAAGATTTTCATGGACGCTGAGAAGTCGATGGAAATTCAGTACGACCTGGGTTCTGACATTGTTATGATCTTTGACGAATGTACACCGTATCCCGCGACACATGACGAAGCGAAGCAGTCAATGGAAATGTCACTGCGCTGGGCACAGCGAAGCCGTAACCATTTCGACAAGCAAGAAAATAAAAATGCGCTATTTGGCATCGTCCAAGGTAGTGTATATGAAGACTTACGCGACGTTTCTGTTGAAGGCCTGACGAACATTGGTTTTGACGGTTATGCCGTTGGCGGTCTGGCGGTTGGCGAGCCAAAAGAAGATATGCATCGTATCTTAGAGCATACCTGCCCTAAACTGCCTGAAGATAAGCCTCGCTACCTAATGGGGGTTGGCAAACCGGAAGACCTTGTGGAAGGTGTACGCCGTGGTATCGACATGTTCGACTGCGTAATGCCGACCCGAAATGCCCGTAATGGACACCTTTTTGTGACCGGTGGTGTGATCAAGATCCGTAATGCGAAACATAAAACGGATACAACCCCTCTGGACCCACATTGTGACTGTTACACTTGTCGTAATTATTCAAAGGCATATCTGTATCATCTGGATAAGTGTAACGAAATCCTGGGATCGCGCCTTAACACAATCCACAACTTGCGTTACTACCAGCGTTTGATGGCCAGTATTCGTAATGCGATTGAAGAAGATCGTTTCGATGCGTTTGTAGAAGAATTCTACGCGCGTCGTGACCGTGAAGTTCCACCATTAAAAAACGCTTAACAATCAACGAGGACGTTACTAAATGAGTCTTTTCATTTCTCAGGCACACGCCGCAGCTGAAGGTGCTCCACAGGGTGGCAGCATGCAGCTATTCATCATGCTGGGTCTTTTCGCAGTTATTTTCTATTTTATGATTTATCGTCCACAGGCGAAGCGTGTTAAAGAACACAAGAGCCTGATGTCTGCTATGGGCAAAGGCGATGAAGTACTAACCAGTGGTGGTTTGCTTGGTAAAATCACTAAAGTTTCTGAAGAGAGCGATTACATTGTTATTGCCCTGAATGACAGCACTGAAGTGACAATCAAGAAAGATTTTGTTACAGCAGTTCTGCCAAAAGGCACAATGAAATCTCTATAGTTTATTCGCTTTGAAGGATCACAGCAGTGTTAAACCGTTATCCCTTGTGGAAGAATCTGATGGTGGTGTTTGCACTGCTTATCGGTTTGCTTTATGCACTTCCCAATGTTTACGGTGAAGATCCAGCGATTCAAATCACCGGGGCGCGTGGCGCCTCGGTTGATATGTCTGCATTGGATACTGTCACCGAAGATTTAGAAAAAAGCCAAATCTCCTATAAATCTGTCGCTTTCGAAAACGGTACTGTACTGGTTCGCTTTCACGATACTGATACTCAAATCAGTGCTCGCGATATTCTTAATGATCAACTTGGCGAAGGTTATGTTGTTGCGCTGAACCTGGCTGCATCAACACCTGACTGGCTTGAATCCATTGGTGCGACGCCAATGAAGCTGGGCCTTGATCTGCGCGGCGGTGTGCACTTCCTGATGGAAGTGGATATGGACGCGGCGATGGAAAAATTGCTTGGTCAACAAGAAGAGACTTTCCGTACCGAACTGCGTGAAGCCAAAGTGCGCTATCGCGCCATCAGCAAAACTGATTCATCGGTAGAGGTGCGTCTGCGAAATGCAGAGCAGTTGGATGAAGCGAAAGTTGCGCTGGCTAAACTGCATCCGGATATGCTGTTCACTGACAGTGACCGCAATGGCCGTTTTGTACTGACGGCGGTATTTACTGAAGAGCGTTTGAAAGAGGTCCGTAACTACGCCGTCGATCAGAATATTACTATTCTTCGTAATCGTGTTAATGAGTTAGGCGTTGCCGAGCCTCTGGTACAGCGTCAGGGTGCAAACCGTATTGTTGTTGAACTGCCTGGTGTTCAGGATACTGCTCGTGCCAAAGAGATTCTTGGTGCGACAGCAACCCTTGAGTTCCGGGAAGTGGACAGTACCGCAGATCTTGCGGCTGCCGCTGCTGGTCGTGTGCCGGCTGGAAGTGAAGTGAAGTACACCCGTGACAAGCGTCCGGCAGTACTGAAGAAACGCATTATTCTTGCGGGTTCTCACATCACTGATGCCAGCTCAAGTGCTGATGAATATGGTCGTCCTCAGGTTAACATCTCGCTAGATAGCGAAGGTGGTAGCAAGATGACAGCATTCTCACGTAACAACGTGGGTAAGCTGATGGCAACGGTGTTTACCGAGTATAAAGACAGCGGTAAACGTAATCCGGATGGCAAGGTTATTCTTCAGAAGCACGAAGAAGTGATCAACCAGGCTACTATCCAGACGGCACTGGGCCGTAACTTCCGTATTACCGGTATTGATTCACAGGCTGAAGCACATAACCTGGCGTTGTTACTGCGTGCCGGTGCATTGATTGCGCCAATCTCTATTGTCGAAGAGCGTACCATTGGCCCGTCTATGGGCCAGCAGAATATCGATATGGGTATTCAGGCATGTATCTGGGGCATGATTGCAGTAATGCTGTTTACCCTAGTGTACTACCGTAAGTTTGGTCTGATTGCCAATATGGCACTGGCGATGAACCTGGTACTGATTATCGGTGTGATGTCGATGATCCCGGGGGCAACCATGACCCTGCCGGGTATTGCCGGTATCGTATTGACTGTCGGTATGGCCGTTGATGCTAACGTACTGATCTTTGAGCGTATCCGTGAAGAGCTACAAGAGGGCCGAAGCCCTCAGCATGCGATTCAGCAAGGTTACGCAAATGCGTTCAGTACGATTGCCGATGCTAATATCACGACCTTAATTACTGCAATTATTCTGTTTGCGGTAGGTACAGGTGCAATTAAAGGCTTCGCTGTTACTCTTTCAATCGGTATTCTGACTTCTATGTTTACTGCGATTGTGGGTACCCGTGCTGTCGTTAACTTTATCTATGGCGGTAAGCGCGTAGATAAGCTGTCGATCTAAGGAGACGCTGACATGTTTCAAATATTGAAAGCGGGTAACGCGATCGACTTTATGCGCTGGTCGAAAGTGGCTTTTGTTTTTTCGATCTTAATGATTGTGGGGGCAATTGGCACCGTTGCGACTCAAAAGCTTAACTGGGGGCTGGATTTTACCGGCGGTACCCTGATTGAAGTGGGCTTTGAGCAGCCGGTAGATTTATCACGTATCCGTGAGTCGCTGGAAGGTGCAGGCTTTGGCGATGCTATCGTGCAGAACTTTGGTACTGCACGTGATGTGATCGTCCGTTTGCAACCGCGAGAAGATGCCAAAGGTGAGAAGCTGGGCAACCAGATCATCGATGCTTTGAAAGTGGGCACTGGCCAGAACGTTGAAATGCGCCGTATCGAGTTTGTTGGGCCTAATGTGGGTGATGAACTGGCAGAAGCGGGGGGGCTGGCGATTCTGGCTGCGCTGATCTGTATTCTGCTTTATGTTTCGATGCGTTTTGAATGGCGTCTGGCTGCTGGTGCGGTATTGGCACTGGCTCACGACGTGATCATTACCATCGGTATCTTTTCTTTCACTCAGATTGAAATCGACCTGACGATTGTTGCAGCCTTGCTAACCGTTGTCGGCTACTCGCTCAACGATACGATTGTTGTTTTCGACCGTATTCGTGAGAACTTCCGTAAGATGCGTAAAGGTGAGCCCGCTGACATTATGAACAGCTCAATCACCCAAACATTGAGTCGTACCTTGATCACATCAGCGACGACTTTATTTGTGGTTATTGCGCTGTTTATGAAAGGCGGCACCATGATCCACGGTTTTGCCGCGGCGTTGCTTATCGGTATTACGGTCGGTACTTACTCGTCGATCTATGTTGCTTCGGCAGTGGCTCTGAAATTGGGTATCACTCGTGAACACCTGATGCCGCCGCAAGTTGAGAAAGAAGGCGAGGAGTTTGATGCGATGCCTTAATTCGGTTTCGAGAAGCGGGTGTCGAGATACGAGACTTGCCAGATTGAGCTGAATAAAAACGGAGCCGAAAGGCTCCGTTTTTTTGTTCTATACCTTATGGAAACAGCAGAAAACGCGGATCTATGGTTCGATGGAAAAGATACGAGTTACGAGATTCTCGAAAGAGCAGGGTTTCTGTTTTGGGAAGGTAGCAGCAATAACTTGATAGTATTATTCGTTTTTAGACCCTTTTTCTCGCCACTCGCCACTCGCCACTCGTCCCTAGATACCTATGACCTTAAACACAAAAAGCCCCGGCATTGCTGCCGGGGCTTTCAAATGTTTGAATCGTTATGAGCGATTACTTAGCTAATGCTTCGCTACCGTGTTCACGGATTTTAGCCAGCATTGGCTTAACGACGCGAGCATTACCAGCAACGATATTGCCAGATGTCAGGTAGTTAGTGTTTCCAGTAAAGTCAGTACAGATAGCACCCGCTTCACGTGCAATAAGCTCACCGGCAGCTAATTCCCAAGCCTTCTGGCCTAGTTTGAATACGCCGTCAACACGGCCGGCTGCCAGGTAGCAAAGATCAAGTGCTGTACAACCAGACTGACGCATGTCGTCACATTCAACGAACATTGCATTTTGAATCTTGAAGTAGCTTTCAGAGAATTGCTTAGCGGCGAAAGGCAGGCTTGTTGCTATAACTGTACCCGTTAGATCGCGTGGCTGAGAAACTCGGATGCGTTGGCTGTTAAGCTGAGCGCCTGAACCACGAGTAGCAGTGAAGAGTTCGTTACGAGACGGGTCGTAGACTACAGAAATTTCAGTACGGCCGCGCATGCGCAGTGCAATTGAAATAGCATAGTGAGGATAACCGCGAACGAAGTTTTTGGTGCCATCCAGTGGGTCGATGATCCATTGACACTCTTTGTCACGGCCTTCTTTAGTACCAGACTCTGCTGCAATGATGCAGTGGTCAGGGTAAGACTTAAGAATTGAGGCGATAATGATAGCTTCAGCTTCATGATCGATGTTGGTAACAACATCATTACCTTTATTGGCAACTTCAATGCCTTGAGGTTTTTCTAACGATTTAATGACATGGTCACCAGCCTTTCGCGCAGCGCGAATGGCGATATTAAGCATCGGATGCATAGGATCTTCCCAACGGATGTTAAAGAACTAAAAAGCGGCGGCGAGTATAACAGAGCTTACGGAAAAGGGAAGTGGTTATTTTTTGGTCGAGCTCACCTTGTGTCAAAAGTTTCACAAAAACACGGGTTAGTTTTGCATGTTTTCCCCACTTTTTTAGAGGCTGTGCTAAAATCTCCACGCTTTTAAATATAGTCGGAAAGATGCTACGCCATGTTAGATAAAATCAGCGTTGTTTTAATTGGTACCTCCCATCCGGGAAACATTGGTTCGGCAGCCCGAGCCATGAAGGTGATGGGCTTAACGAATCTTGTTCTGGTTGACCCCGCTTGTGAGATTGACGAAAAATCCATTGCTTTGGCGGCGGGTGCAGCAGATATTGTTGCCAATGCGAAGATTGTTAAGACGTTAGATGAAGCAGTTGCTGATTGTGGTTTAGTGATTGGTTCAAGCGCCCGTTCTCGAACTCTGGAATGGCCACAGCTTGACCCACGTGAATGTGGGATTAGATCAATTAATGAAGTGGCGTCTCATCCGGTTGCGATTCTGTTTGGTCGCGAGCGTACAGGCCTGACAAATGATGAATTACAAAAATGTCACTGCCATGTCTACATACCGGCTAACCCTGAATATAGCTCTTTAAACCTGGCGATGGCCGTCCAAACCGTCAGCTATGAAATCCGAATGGCTTACCTTGAGCAGCAAAAATCCGCTGGTGAAACGACGGTTGAAGAGTATCCTCGTGCAAAAGAGCTGGAATTGTTCTACGAACACCTTGAAAAAGTCATTTCAGGAACCAATTTCATAAATAAGAAACACCCTGGCATGGTCATGGCCAAACTCCGCCGTTTATTTACTCGCGCTCGTCCCGAGCAGCAGGAGCTAAATATTTTGCGAGGCATACTTACTTCCGTCGAAAGAATCTTACCAAAAGACGAAAAATAGCCTTATTAGAGACAAGGTTAAAAGCCTGACTAAAATAGTCAGGTAAATACTTGACCATTTTAGTCGGGTATGTAACACTGCCACCATATACATAAGTGGGTAGCGGTGTGTTATGAGATTGACTTCAAAAGGAAGATATGCGGTAACCGCGATGCTAGATGTCGCCCTGCATTCTCAAGGTGGTCCAGTACCTTTAGCTGATATTTCTGAGCGCCAAGGTATTTCACTGTCTTACTTAGAACAACTTTTTTCACGCCTGCGTAAAGCCGGTCTGGTCGCTAGTGTTCGTGGCCCGGGTGGTGGTTACCGCTTAGGCGAAGATGCGAATGACATAGCAGTAGGTATGGTTATCGCAGCTGTTGATGAATCGGTTGATGCTACTAAATGCCATGGAAGAGGTGGCTGCCAGGGCGGTACGCGCTGTCTGACACATACTCTGTGGCATGATCTTAGCTCTCGCATCAGTGGCTTTTTGAACAACATCACTCTTGGTGAGTTGATGACAGATAATGACGTAAAAGAAATTTCTGGTCGCCAGGATCAGATTCTACAAAAAACGTCATTTGGACATAAAAAAACACACGACAGCGCCACAATAGGTGTCGATGTCCGCTCTTAGAGACCAGACGTCCGTGTTTTCGGAGATGATAATGAAACTGCCTATATATTTTGATTATTCCGCTACTTGCCCAGTAGATCCTCGCGTTGCAGAGAAGATGATGCAATGTTTGACGATGGATGGTAACTTCGGTAACCCGGCTTCTCGTTCTCACCGCTACGGTTGGCAGGCAGAAGAAGCTGTTGATACAGCCCGTGAAAATATTGCTGATTTGCTCAATGCCGACCCGCGTGAGATTGTTTTTACATCAGGCGCAACTGAGTCCGATAATCTGGCAATTAAGGGTGTAGCACACTTCTATGGCAAGAAGGGTAAGCATATTATTACTTGTAAAACTGAACATAAAGCTGTTCTCGACCCATGTCGTCAGCTAGAACGTGAAGGTTTTGACGTGACTTACCTGGAGCCTGAATCAAACGGTTTGCTTGATCTTGCGAAGCTGCGTGATGCCATTCGTGAAGATACAATTTTGATGTCAATCATGCACGTCAATAACGAAATCGGTGTCATTCAGGACATCACCGCGATTGGTGAAATCTGTCGTGAAAACAAAATTATATTCCACGTCGATGCCGCTCAGTCTGTAGGTAAATTACCTATCGACGTGCAAGAGATGAAAGTTGATCTTATCTCTCTGTCTGCGCACAAAATTTACGGTCCTAAAGGTATTGGTGCTCTATACGTACGTCGTAAGCCACGTATTCGTCTGGAAGCGCAAATGCATGGTGGTGGCCATGAGCGCGGTATGCGTTCCGGCACCCTTGCAACTCACCAGATCGTCGGTATGGGTGAAGCATGTCGTATTGCTAAAGAAGAGATGGAACAAGATCGTCAGCATACTTTAGCCTTACGCACTCGTCTGCTTGATGGTCTTAAAGACATGGAAGCCGTTCATATTAACGGTGACTTAGAACAGCGTGTAGCCGGTAACCTGAATATCAGTTTTGCCTTCGTCGAGGGTGAATCGTTATTGATGGCACTGAAAGATCTTGCTGTTTCATCGGGTTCTGCATGTACATCTGCAAGCCTGGAGCCTTCTTACGTACTTCGTGCACTTGGTCTTGATGACGAGCTGGCACACAGTTCGATTCGCTTCTCTTTCGGTCGCTTTACGACAGAAGAAGAAGTTGACTATGCAATCGGCCAGATCCGTACAGCGGTAGAGAAACTACGCGAAATGTCTCCATTGTGGGATATGTACCAGGAAGGCATTGATTTGAACACCGTTGAGTGGGCACACCACTAATCTTGCGGTCATAAACTTGTGACATAGACATGTCGAGGAAATTATCATGGCATATAGTGAAAAAGTCATCGAGCATTATGAGAACCCGCGTAATGTGGGCTCATTCGATAAAAACGACAAAAACATCGGTAGCGGCATGGTAGGTGCTCCTGCTTGTGGCGACGTGATGAAACTTCAAATCAAGGTGTCCGATGACGGCATCATTGAAGATGCGAAGTTTAAAACGTACGGCTGTGGTTCAGCTATCGCTTCAAGCTCATTAATCACCGAATGGGTGAAGGGTAAGAGCCTTGATGAAGCGGCAGCAATTAAAAACTCGGCTATTGCTGAAGAACTTGAGCTGCCACCGGTAAAAATTCACTGCTCAATTCTTGCGGAAGATGCAATTAAAGCCGCAGTCAGTGATTACAAAAAGAAACACCAAGAGTAACTTTTACCGCATTGCTATTTCGTTCAATTGCGAGATCGAAAATGCCACTTTATTCTGATAAAGTGCCCCATTTTCTTTGCTCTTGACTGAAATAGCCGCGAGCGGAACAGCAGCGAAAGTCTGCTGAATACATTAATTTCCGAGGTTGTTGTATGGCCATTACTATTACTGAGGCGGCGGCACGTCGCGTAGCTAGTTTCCTTGAGAACCGCGGCAAAGGCTTTGGCCTGCGCTTAGGGGTCCGTACTTCAGGATGTTCAGGAATGGCTTATGTGCTCGAGTTTGTCGATGAAGTGAATGAAGAGGATCAGGTATTTGAAGAGCGGGGCGTAAAAATCGTGATTGATGCGAAAAGCCTTGTTTATCTTGACGGTACCGAACTGGATTTTGCCAAAGAAGGGCTAAATGAAGGGTTTCAATTCAACAACCCGAACGTATCAAGTGAGTGTGGTTGTGGTGAAAGCTTCAACGTATAGTCGCTAAAGTTGTTTCCACTGAACCTGGTCGCTACGCAGTAAGTGGCGGCCAGGGTTAGAACCTACAGATACCAGATGCAATATGAATCATTTCAAATTATTTAGGCTACCTTTCCAATTTGAACTGGATGGTAGCCTTCTTGCAACTCAGTTCCGGGAACTGCAACGTCGTTTCCATCCTGACAATTTCGCCACAGCGTCAGAACGCGATCGCCTGATGTCGGTTCAGAAAGCGGCGCAAATTAACGATGCATTTCAAACGCTAAAGAATCCGATATTACGCGCAGAGTATATGCTGTCGGAGAAAGACATCGATATTCGTGGCGAGCAAAAGACGTTACATGATCCTGAGTTCTTAATGCAGCAGATGGAACTGCGAGAAGCACTCGAAGATATTCCGTCTGCCAGTGATCCTGAATATGCGCTATGTGATTTTGACAAGCAAATTTCAGCACTGTATCAATCTCGGCTTGCAGAGCTTGAAGAATGGCTAAATCAGGAAGATTGGCAACTGGCGGCAGATGCCGTGCGTAAGCTGAAATTTATTGATAAGCTGCGTTATGAAATTGAACGTCTTGAAGAGACGTTACTCGATTAATCTATTCTCACTCGCGCACTAACTCTACAGGAACGATAATGGCACTGTTACAGATTGCTGAACCCGGTCAGAGTGCTGCACCGCATCAACATCGATTGGCGGTGGGTATTGATTTGGGTACCACAAACTCTCTCGTTGCTGCCGTGCGCAGCGGCGTTCCAGAAACGTTAAACGATGAGCATGGCCGTTCTATTCTGCCTTCAGTTGTTCACTACGGTGAAGAAGCCCTGCTTGTTGGTCATGATGCACGAGAGCTTGCTCAGCAAGATCCGGTCAATACTATCTTTTCAGTAAAACGCATGATCGGCCGCTCGATGGCGGATATCCAGCTGCGTTATCCTCATCTTCCGTATCAGTTTGAAGCATCAGAGAATGGTTTGCCGCAGCTTGTGACTCGAGGCGGAAACGTCAACCCGATCCAAGTCTCCGCCGAGATCCTGAAGTCACTGAGCGAGCGCGCGAAAGCGACCTTAGGCGGTGATCTGGAAGGCGTGGTGATCACGGTTCCTGCATATTTTGATGACGCCCAGCGTGCCGGCACAAAAGATGCAGCTAAGCTGGCAAATTTGAATGTACTTCGTCTTTTGAACGAGCCGACAGCGGCAGCGATTGCCTATGGCTTAGATTCAGGTCAGGAAGGGGTGATTGCGGTTTATGACTTAGGCGGCGGCACGTTCGATATTTCTATTCTGCGCCTGTCTAAAGGGGTCTTTGAGGTCTTGGCGACCGGCGGTGATTCAGCACTGGGAGGCGATGACTTTGATCACTTACTCGCGGATTGGATCAAACAACAAGCGGGTTTTTCCAATGATTTAACCGCGCAGCAGCTACGTATTTTGCAAGATGCCGCCACGGATGCAAAACTGGCTCTGACAGATGCCGAAGAAGCGCCGATCGATGTGCTTGGCTGGCAGGGCTCCGTGAGCCGGGAGCAGTTTAATGCGCTGATCCAGCCGTTAGTGAAGAAAACCCTGATGTCATGCCGACGTGCCATTAAAGATTCCGGCATTGAGATCGACGGTGTGATCGAAGCTGTTATGGTGGGAGGCTCGACTCGTGTCCCGTTGGTACGTGAGATGGTCGGAAGCTACTTTGGAAAAGAACCACTGACATCGATTGATCCGGATAAAGTCGTTGCGATTGGGGCTGCCATTCAGGCTGATATCTTAGCGGGTAACAAGCCAGATTCAGACATGTTATTACTTGATGTGATCCCGTTGTCTCTGGGCATTGAAACCATGGGCGGAATGATCGAGAAAATTATTCCTCGTAACACCACGATTCCTGTCGCTCGCGCACAAGAGTTCACTACTTTCAAAGACGGTCAGACAGCGATGTCTGTTCACGTGGTGCAAGGTGAGCGTGAAATGGTGAGTGATTGCCGTTCATTGGCTCGATTCGCCTTGCAGGGGATTCCCGCAATGGCAGCAGGTGCTGCGCATATCCGTGTCACCTACCAGGTGGATGCGGATGGCCTGTTGTCGGTAACGGCGATGGAAAAGAGCAGTGGTGTGCAGTCATCGATCCAGGTGAAACCGTCTTATGGCTTAACCGATGATGAAATTGCAACAATGCTCCGTGAGTCGATGACTCATGCCCAGGAAGATAAAGATGCACGTACACTTGCCGAGCAGCAAGTGGAAGCAGATCGCGTCCTTGAGGGGCTGATCGCCGCGCTGGCTATCGATGGTGAGACCTTGCTATCGAAACAAGAGCGTGAAGATCTGGAAACCGTAATGATGGAGCTTGTGCAATTGCGTCAGGGTACTGATGCCCATGCAATTGAAGCAGGTATAAAGAAAACAGATAAAGCAAGCCAGGAATTTGCGTCACGTCGAATGGATCAATCCATTCGTCAGGCACTGGCTGGTCAATCGATTGATGAGGTTTAGGCATGCCTAAAATTGTTGTATTACCCCACGAAGAACTTTGCCCTGAGGGTGCAGTTTTAGACGCCCAAACCGGTGAAACGGTACTTGATGTCGCGCTACGTAACGGTATCGGTATTGAGCACGCCTGTGAGAAATCTTGTGCGTGCACGACCTGCCACGTTGTTATTCGGGAAGGTTTTGATTCTCTCGAAGAAAGTGATGAGCTTGAAGATGACATGCTCGATAAAGCATGGGGTCTGGAGCCTGAGTCTCGGCTGGGTTGTCAGGCTAAAGTGGCAGACAATGATCTGGTGGTTGAAATTCCACGTTACACGATTAATCTGGCGTCAGAAAAACACTAGTCTGAGTAAGCATTTCCAAACAGACAGGCTAGACTTCTCGTAAGACGGTTATATTAAATAAGAAGGCAGTATCATGGGCTTGAAATGGACGGATTCTAGAGAAATAGCGATTGAACTGTCTGAACGTTTTCCTGACATCGACCCGCAAACGGTTCTCTTTACCGATCTTCGTCAATGGATCATCGATTTAGATGATTTCGATGATGATCCAAACCACAGTGGTGAGCGTGTATTAGAAGCTGTGCAGTTGTGCTGGATGGAAGAAGCTGACTAGTATGATCTTGCTCTTAGTCTTGATGTAAACAACTTGTTTATAGATGAGCAAAAGGGCAAAGTGAACGAAATAGAGATAAAAGCGGACCTAATGGTCCGCTTTGTTGTATTTCAGCCAGCTATTATCTTGTAATTCCAAACCGTTACCCCCATAACTTGTTGAAGGACGAGTAACAGCGAAGCAACGAATGTTCCTCATATGTTCCTTAGATGTTACCGGGTCGGCGATGTCGAGCGAACGTGTTCTCAGTTCGCGATTGAAGGGGAAAATGATTTGGTGGGGAATCGCTATCCCATGTCTGTCTTATCCCGATTGGAATTACCTACGCTGAAACCTAAATTCATACCAAACTGAGATCATCAAACGGATCAGTTTGGCATCAGAACCCAAGGAGTTTTTCATGTCTGCCTGTATGTCTGTATTCTTATCTCATGAAGCAGCAGCCGAGCAATGGGGTAAAAATGCCCTTATCTCTTTTGTTGCCGATGGCGTTACTATTCACCTGACGGACGAATATCAGCATAGTGCGCTACAGCGTGCTGGTCGTAAGTTAGATGCGCAAGGGATCAAGCACATATCACTGGTTGGTGATGAGTGGGATTTGGATGCAATTTGGGCCTTTGTTCAAGGCCACCATAATGCCAAGCCGGGTAATCAAGTTTCCTGGAAAGCGTTAGCTGATGAAGATGAAGCGGAACTGAAAGCGCGTATTACAGCCACTCACTGGGTACGTGAAGTGATTAACCAGTCAGCAGATGTGGTTCGTCCATCTCAGTTAGCTTCTCGCGCGGGTGAGTTTATCAAGTCACTGGCCCCTGAGCATGTGACGTATAAAATTATTAAGGGTAACGATCTGCTGGACGAAGGCTGGATGGGGACGCATACCGTAGGCCGTGGTTCAGAGCGTTCGGCCGCAATGTTACGTCTTGACTACAATCCAACAGGTGATGCTGATGCTCCGGTACATACTTGCCTGGTAGGCAAAGGTATCACTTTTGATTCAGGTGGTTACAGCTTGAAGCCCTCTGCTGGCATGATAGCAATGAAAGCCGATATGGGCGGCGCGGCAACCGCAACCGGTGGTCTGGCTCTGGCTATTTCGCGTGGTACGAATAAGCGTATTAAGTTGATCCTGTGCTGTGCAGAGAACATGATCTCAGGTCGTGCGGCTAAACTGGGCGATATTATTACTTACAAAAATGGTAAGACTGTTGAAATACTCAATACCGATGCTGAAGGTCGCCTGGTCTTGGCTGACGGTCTTATCTACGCTAGTTCGCAAAATCCGGAAGTGATCATCGACTGTGCCACCCTGACTGGCGCAGCGAAAAATGCACTGGGTAATGATTACCATGCCTTATTCAGTTTTGATCATGAGCTGGCACAGCAAGCCTTGCTGGCGGCAAGTGAAGAGCAAGAAGGCCTATGGCCGCTACCGCTAGCGGATCACCACCGTAGCATGATGCCGTCTAACTTTGCTGATCTGGCCAATATTTCTAGCGGTGACTTTATGCCGGGTGCCAGTACAGCGGCCGCTTTCTTATCTTACTTCGTTGAAGACTATAAAAAGGGTTGGATGCACATCGACTGCAGCGGAGCATACCGTAAGAGCGCCAGCGACAAATGGGGTGCGGGCGCAACCGGGATGGGTGTGCGTACACTAGCCAATATTCTGTCTTCAGAAGCGTAATACGGGAGCTGTCATGTTACGGATCACATTATCAGCTGAAGCCAGCGCTGGTGTCTGGGGAGAAAAGGCACTGCTGAGTTACAAAGACGATGGCGCAGAGATTCATTACAGTGGTGACTTCCCGTTGCGCCGTATTCAACAGGCTGCACGCCAATTGCAATCACAAGGTGCCGAAAAAGCGAGCCTTGAGGGGGAAGGGTGGAGCTATGAGCGTCAGTGGGCGTTCTACTGTGGTTTTGCGGCAACCATGACATCGGTTGAGCTCAAGTGGGCATCAATCGATGATGATGAACTGGAGCTATTGAATGCTCGCCGCCGCAGTGCTGACTGGGTGCGTCAGGTGGTCAACGCGACACCGGAAGATATGTATCCGGAAAAGCTGGCCAATGACGCTGTTGCTTTCTTGTCTGCTATTGCGGGAGGCAAAATTAGCCACACAATGTTAACGGGTGATCAGTTACTTGATCATGGCTGGATCGGTACTCACAGTGTGGGTCGTGCGAGCAGCCGTCCACCCGTGATGGTGAAGCTGGACTATAACCCGACAGGTGATGCCGATGCTCCGGTTGCTGCTTGTCTGGTAGGGAAAGGCATCACTTTTGATTCTGGCGGCTACAGTCTGAAGTCAAGTGCCGGTATGGTGACCATGAAGTGTGACATGGGAGGGGCGGCAACAGTAACGGCAGCGCTCGGTTATGCCATTGAGCAAGGTTTGAATCAGCGTGTGAAGTTGATCTTGTGTTGCGCAGAAAACATGGTCGCCGGTAACGCTTACAAGCTAGGTGATGTGTTAACGTATAAAAACGGCTTGACCGTAGAAGTGGTTAATACTGATGCCGAGGGGCGGCTGGTACTTGCCGACGGACTGATTGCAGCCAGTGAAACCAATACCCCATTAATCATTGATGCGGCGACCTTAACGGGTGCAGCAATGATGGCTCTGGGAACAGATTACAATGCCATTTTTGGTTTTGATAAGCAGCTATTGCTGAAGGCCCAGCAGTTATCAGACTTGGTGAATGAACCGGCATGGTCACTGCCATTAGAGAAATGGCACCAGGCAAATTGCCCGTCGTTCTATGCTGATACAGCCAACAGCCGCTCGCAGAAAGGTGGCGGTATGGGCGGTGCATCAAATGCCGCGGCGTTCCTGTCCCGTTTTGTTGACAGCGAAACCAGCCGTTGGGTGCATTTTGATTTAGCCTCTTGTTTTAGAGACAGCGCAGATAGCCGTTGGGCAGCAGGCGCTACAGGATTGGGCGTAGCCAATATCGCCGCATTGTTGTTGTCATAACCGTGGCGGAGCAGGCTGGGTAAGCTTGCTGTGACATACTGTGGCAATACCGAACAGACTTAAAGGAAGAATAATGACAATAGAAAGAACTTTTTCGATCGTAAAGCCCGATGCGGTAAAGCGAAACTTAATTGGTGCAATCTACCAGCGTTTTGAAAATGCGGGATTGAATATTGTTGCGGCGAAAATGGTTCGCTTAGATGCGGAAAAAGCGCAAGGCTTTTACGCAGAACATGAAGGCAAGCCGTTTTTTAACGAACTTGTTGAGTTCATGACGTCAGGCCCGGTAATGGTACAGGTGCTGGAAGGTGAAGGTGCGATTTATCGCTATCGTGAACTGATGGGAAAAACCAATCCGGAAGAAGCCGCGTGCGGGACAATCCGTGCAGATTTCGCGTTAAGCATGCGCTATAACTCAGTGCACGGTTCAGATAGCCCTGAATCGGCTAAACGAGAGATTGCCTATTTCTTTGCTGATGATGAAATCTGTCCGCGCGACTAATTGCGCTTGAATACCATATAAAGCAAATTACGAACGGGAAGCTTCGGCTTCCCGTTGTTATGTCTGACCGTTTCAGGTCTGTTTCCCTGCGGGGTTATGATCCATTGCTAAAATAACCATAGAGGCGATATCCTGCATCTTAAGGTAGTTTTGGGATACAGTGGAAACTAAAGGGCAAAGGCTGTACAATTTCGCGCCTTGAATTGTCCTGTGACATGCAGCCAGTGGGTTGCCAAGGCATAGAATCAGTCGTTTTACAATGAGGCAACAACCGATGACAACAGTCAAAACCAATCTGCTGGATTTCGATCGCAAAGGGCTGCGTAAATACTTTGCTGACGAGCTGGGTGAAAAAGCCTTTCGTGCCGATCAGATCATGAAGTGGATCTACCAATTCGGTTGTGATGATTTCGATCAAATGACGAACATCAACAAGAAATTACGCGAGAAGCTGAAGCAGGTTGCTGAAATTCGCGCCCCGTATGTTTCTGAAGCGCAGCACTCTACTGATGGCACCATTAAATGGGCGATGCGCGTTGGCGACCAAGATGTCGAAACGGTATATATCCCTGACGGTGACCGTGCGACGCTATGTGTCTCCTCTCAGGTTGGTTGCGCCCTGGCTTGTACTTTTTGTTCAACAGCACAGCAAGGCTTTAACCGTAATTTACGTGTGTCTGAGATCATTGGCCAGGTATGGCGTGCCGCAAAAGAAATTGGTATCGAAAAAGAGACGGGTCGCCGCCCGATCACTAACGTCGTTATGATGGGGATGGGCGAACCATTGCTTAACATGAAAAACCTGATCCCGGCACTGGAAATTATGCTGGATGATATTGGTTTTGGTCTGTCTAAGCGCCGTGTCACCGTATCCACATCGGGTGTTGTTTCTGGCCTTGACCAGATGACAGGAACCATCGATGTTGCACTGGCGATTTCGCTGCATGCACCCACCGACGAGCTGCGTTCTGAAATCATGCCAATCAATGACCGGTTCAATATCGCGACATTTTTAGAGTCGGTTCGTAACTATGTTTCACAGTCAAATGCGAACCGCGGACGTGTTACCGTCGAATATGTTTTGTTAGATCATGTTAATGACGACATGGAGCATGCGCGTCAGCTGGCAGTACTGCTGAAAGATACACCAGCGAAGATTAACTTGATCCCATTTAACCCTTATCCGGGGTCTCCTTATCGCAAGCCGAGCAATTCCCGGATTGATCGTTTCATGAAAACCCTTATGGAATACGATTTTACCGTCACAGTACGTAAGACACGGGGTGACGATATTGATGCAGCCTGTGGTCAATTGGTCGGTGATGTGATTGACCGCACAAAACGGACACAAGCAAAACTGAACAATGCTGAACAAATTCCGGTAAAAGCAGTCTAAAAGTTAAAATCAGCCTAAAAACATAAGCATAGATTAGGCATGGACGTTGGGTTGGGAAAAATATGGTACGATGGACGGTGTACCCTTTATTGTGTAGTTTATTGGTTGGTTGCGTCACCGTTAAAGAAACAAGCAATAAAAAAGAGTTTAATAGTATCGATGCATCAGAGGCCAGGATCGCTCTTGGTCTTCGATATTTAGAAACGGGTCAATGGCAGCGTGCTCGCGAAAACCTTGAGCAGGCCTTAATATACGGGCCTAAGCATTATCGGGCGCAAAATGCCATGGCGTATTACTATCAACGAGTCGATGAACCGGATGCTGCAGAGGCAATGTATAAGCAAGCCTTACAAGATTCCCCTAAAAGTGGCGATACTTTGAATAACTATGGTGTATTCTTGTGTAGTGAGCAGCGTTACGACGAAGCCACTGCCGCCTTTTTAAAGGCGATAGAGCAACCGGATTACTATTTGACATCAGCCAGTTATGAGAATGCAGCGCTATGCAGCCTGGATAACGGCAATAAACAGCTGGCTCTACGGTATTTTGAGAAAGCACTGTCTCATGACCCATACCGGCCGAAGTCAATGTTGCAGCTGGCGCAGATGAAAATTGAATTTCAGAATTACAAAGACGCGCGCGCTATGCTGCTTAAATTTAATAAGAGATATGGGTACAAGGCGGATTGCTTGTGGTTACTCATTCAGTTAGAAAATCAGGCTGGACGACTAACTCAGGCAGATAAATACGCCGATTTGCTCAAGCAGCAATTCCCGGACTCTCAGCAATATCAGAAATATCTAGCCAATGAATACTGAAC
Source organism: Photobacterium sp. (assembly GCF_033720175.1). Classification (GTDB taxonomy): domain Bacteria; phylum Pseudomonadota; class Gammaproteobacteria; order Enterobacterales; family Vibrionaceae; genus Photobacterium. The sequence goes on along the minus strand of NZ_JAWWDA010000006.1, from coordinate 199,719 downwards.
AGAACGAAGAACGAGCAACAGAAGAAGTCATTCGTCCCGGAGATACGCTACGTAAGGCACGTGAGCAGCTCGGCTATTCACAAAAGGATATTGCCAGCCGCCTGCGTTTGCGAGTTTCAGTTATCAATGACATTGAAGACAACAATTTTGCCAAATCACAATTGGCCACATTTACCCGTGGTTATGTGAGTTCTTATGCCAAATTTGTTGGCTTAGACGCCAAGGTTATGTTGGAACAGCTCGATAAGCTTGGTCACGCCCAGCCGAAAGAACAGGAAATGCAGAGCTTTTCGCGCCGTACCAAGCGTGAAGCGCATGATAGTCGCATTATGAGCCTGACCTGGGCTTTGGCGGCCATTTTTGTTGGTTTAACGGCAATATGGTGGTGGCAGAGCTTACAAATGGAGCCAACCGATGAGATTTCGGCGGTGGCCGCAGAGCAATCTCAGCCTCTGAGTCAATCACCCGGCAATTCAAATTTATCTGATGCAACGGGCAATGACATATCAGCACCTGATGTCAACTCTGTGGCAGAAGGTGATGTTGCTGGCATCGACAACGAATCCACAGAGCTGGTAGATACAATTACCGATTTGCTTCCTGCGACTAATGAAACTGAGCCCCCTGTTTTGGTTGAAGATACAGCGGACGCCGACAGTTTTAGTACTGAGCCTGATTCGGCCGAATTAATTGCAGAGATCACCACAGCCAATGTGGCGAAGATTATCGCGGATTTGAACATCACCTTTGCCGGAGACTGCTGGGTTGATATACGCGATGCAGATGGCAAGCGTCTGGATACCGGGATAAAACAATCGGGCGATGTTTTGAATCTAAATGGAACAGCACCCTTTAAAGTCGTGCTTGGAGCACCGGGTGTTGTAAAAATCAACTACAAAGGCGAACCGGTCGATCTGAGTGAGTACCCTGCAGGGAAAGTAGCAAAGCTCAAGCTGCCGCTGTAAAGAGTAAATCTAATGCATAACGAATCTCCAATCATACGTCGTCAATCAACCCGCATCTATGTCGGTGATGTGCCTATTGGTGATGGTGCGCCTATTGCCGTACAGTCAATGACCAATACGCGAACCACTGATGTCGAAGCAACCGTGGCACAGATCCTGGCGTTGGAAAAAGTCGGGGCAGATATTGTTCGTGTTTCTGTGCCGACGATGGATGCTGCCGAAGCATTCAAGCTAATCAAACAACAGGTGAATATCCCCTTAGTGGCCGATATTCATTTCGATTACCGTATTGCGCTGAAAGTCGCTGAGTACGGTGTTGACTGCCTGCGCATTAACCCGGGCAATATCGGTAATGAAGACCGTATTCGTGCCGTGGTTGATTGTGCCCGGGATAGGAATATTCCGATCCGTATCGGGATCAACGGCGGTTCACTGGAAAAAGATATCCAGCAGAAATACGGTGAGCCAACACCGGATGCGCTGGTTGAATCAGCCATGCGCCATGTTGACATTCTTGACCGCCTCAATTTTGACCAGTTCAAAGTCAGCGTGAAAGCCTCAGACGTCTTCCTGGCCGTAGAATCGTACCGTAGGCTGGCAGCCCAGATAAAGCAACCATTGCACCTGGGGATCACCGAAGCGGGAGGGGCACGTGCCGGGGCAGTCAAATCTGCGGTTGGTTTAGGTATGCTTTTAGCTGAAGGCATTGGTGATACCTTACGTGTTTCACTGGCTGCTGATCCCGTGGAAGAGGTCAAAGTTGGTTTTGATATCCTGAAATCTCTGCGTATCCGCTCTCGTGGAATTAACTTCATCGCCTGCCCGACGTGTTCGCGCCAGGAGTTTGATGTTATCGGCACTGTTAACGAGCTGGAACAGCGACTCGAAGACATTACGGTGCCTATGGACGTGTCGGTGATCGGCTGCGTGGTGAATGGCCCGGGCGAAGCTGAGATTTCACACCTTGGTATTGCGGGTGGTAATCGCAAGAGTGCTTTCTATGAAGACGGTATCCGCCAGAAAGAGCGCTTTGACAATGGTAACGTTATCGACCAGCTGGAAACCAAAATCCGAGCAAAAGCAGCAATGCTGGATGTCAATAATCGCATTGATATAACGGAAAAATAGCGAAATAACCTTAAATCACGCCTTGAATCTCAGGGCGTGGTTCACTATTTCTGCTAGAACCTATATATTCGACTTAATTCCCCATTGGTTAACGAGAACAAACGTGGCGAAACAAATTCAAGCAATTCGAGGCATGAACGACTGCCTACCAACGCAATCTCCTCTTTGGCAAAAAGTAGAAGGGACTATTAAGCAAGTCGTTAGCGCATATGGCTGCAGCGAAATTCGTATGCCTATCGTGGAATCTACTCATCTGTTTAAGCGTGCAATCGGTGAAGTGACGGATGTCGTTGAAAAAGAAATGTACACCTTTGATGATCGCAACGGTGACAGCCTGACTCTGCGTCCTGAAGGGACTGCCGGGTGTGTCCGAGCGGGCATCGAAAATGGTCTGCTTTATAACCAAGAGCAACGTCTGTGGTACATCGGTCCGATGTTCCGCCACGAGCGTCCGCAAAAAGGACGCTACCGTCAATTCCACCAGGTTGGGGTTGAAGTTTTTGGTCTGAACGGGCCTGACATTGATGCTGAACTTATCATGATGACGGCACGTCTGTGGCGCGAGCTGGGTATTGACCAGCATGTTCGCCTTGAGCTGAACTCTATCGGTTCACTGGAAGCGCGTGCAAACTACCGTGATGCATTGGTCGCTTTTCTTGAGCTGCATCTTGATGTGCTTGATGACGACTGTAAGCGCCGCATGCATACCAACCCACTGCGTGTTCTGGATACTAAAAACCCAGCGGTACAGGAAATTCTGGTCGATGCACCTAAGCTTTCTGAGTACTTAGATGACGAATCTAAAGAACATTTTGCCGGTTTCTGTGAACTATTAGACGCTGCTGGTATCGAATATCAAGTAAATGAACGTCTTGTGCGTGGTTTGGATTATTATAACCGTACTGTTTTTGAGTGGATCACCGACAGCCTGGGTGCCCAGGGCACCGTCTGTGCGGGTGGCCGTTATGATGGTCTGGTTGAGCAGCTCGGTGGAAAATCAACCCCAGCCGTTGGTTTTGCAATGGGGCTGGAACGTCTGGTTCTGCTGATGGAAACCCTTCAGCTGACCGATGTACGTCGTGCAGTAGATGTATACATTGTTACCGCTGGTGAAGGCACCATGATGGCAGGTATGAAGCTGGCTGAGAAGCTACGCGAAGAAGTACCGGGCCTGCGGGTAATGAGCCACTTCGGTGGTGGTAACTTCAAGAAACAGTTTAAACGCGCTGATAACGTTGGTGCGGCCATTGCCTTAGTGCTTGGTGAAAACGAAATCGCCGATAACACTGTGGTAGTAAAAGATCTGCGTGGTGGTGAGCAAAAAACCATGGCTCAGGATGACGTCGCAGTGCAGCTCACAGAATTGATTTAAGAGAGGACAGCAAGTGGAAGTCTACGAGACCGAAGAACAGCAGGTTGAAGCGATTAAGTCGTGGTGGAAAGAGAACGGCAAAGCCGTTGTTCTGGGTGCTGTGATTGGTTTGGGTGGTCTGTACGGCTGGCGTTACTATCAAGGTGAGATTCAGTCAGCGAAAGAGCAGGCTTCTGAAACCTATACGCAAGCCATGAATTCGTTAGACAGTGGCAGTGAAAATGCGATTGCTGAAGTAAAAGCATTTATTGCGGCCAATGAGAGTAGCCAGTACTCAGTACTTGCTGCACTTCAGCTGGCTAAAGCGCAAGTGAAGCAAGGCGATCTGGATGGTGCGGCAGAGCAACTTACTTGGGTTGTTGGCCAGACCAAGGATGAAGCAATCTTACCTTTAGCAACAACTCGTTTAGCACGTATTTTAGCCGAACAGCAGAAATTCGATGAGGCGTTGGCTGAACTCGACAAAGTCACGATTGCAAGCTGGCAGGCGAAAGTCTCTGAGCTGCGAGGTGATATTTTTCTGCAAAAAGGTGATGCCATTGCTGCCCGTGAAGCTTACGTGAGTGCACAGCAGTTAGGCGCCTCGCCAGCATTGCAAATGAAGCTTGATGATCTAGCGCAGTAAAGGCGGGTAAATATGCAAAAGGTGTTCAAGCAAGCATTATCCGTTGCGCTGACTCTTGGTGTTCTCGTCGGTTGTGCCAGCGAGGAAGATTCGATTCAAATGGCGCCATTACCGGTTGTCGAGAGTGCTTTCTCGCCGACTAAAATCTGGAGCCAAACCGTCGGTGACGGAGTCTCAGGTTACTTTTCTAATCTGTCTCCGGCTGAAGGCTATGGCAAAATTTTTGCCGCCGACCGAAACGGTATCGTAAAAGCACTCGACCCGGAAACCGGTAAGGTGCTTTGGCAACAGGATCTCGAAACCGATGTCACCGCAAAACTGTCGGGTGGTATTGTGTTGTCCTATGGCAAATTGTTCATTGGCACCGAAAACGCTGAGGTTATTGCCTTAGATGAAGAGACTGGCGAAGAAATCTGGCGTACCAACGTCGAAGGCGAAGTGCTTGCCGCACCTCTTGTTGACGAGGGGATGGTTGTTGTCAATACCAGCCGTGGCGTACTTCAGGCCCTGGATGCTGATACTGGTGAACAGAAATGGCAGCTCAGTAATGAAGTTCCAACCCTGACATTACGTGGTGACAGTTCTCCGGTTGCTATCTCTGGCGGTATTTTCTGGGGACAAGCGAACGGCCGTCTGGCTGGTGCCCTTATCAATACCGGTCAGTTGCTATGGCAGCAACCGATTGGTTCACCGAAAGGCGCGACTGAAATCGATCGTCTGATTGACGTCGATGCCACTCCCGTGATTGCGGGCGAACGTCTGTATGCGGTGGGCTATAACGGTGCGCTGGTGTCGATTGAGCTAAGAACGGGCAAGATTGCCTGGAAGCGTAGTTACTCGTCGGCAAAAGATTTTGTGATTGATGGTAACCAGTTATACTTAGTGACAGATAAAGATCATATTGTTGCGGTTGATATTCGTAGTGGTACCGAACTTTGGCAGAACAAAGAACTGGAATACCGTTTACTGAGTGCGCCGACTTCGATTTCTGGCTATGTCGTGCTGGGTGACAGCGAAGGTTATCTGCACTGGTTAGACCCTTACAGCGGTGAGTTTGTTGCTCAGCAGAAAACGGATGGTAGCGGTATTGCCATTCCGCCTGTGAAACTGAGTGATGGTTACCTGGTCGTGACGCGTGACGGCAGCATAAATAAAATGCAAACGCCATAGTCTTTACGTGTTAAGATTGAATCTCGGCTCCTGCTGTTTATACAGTCAGGGGCCGTTATTGTTATATCCGTTCCCTAAATTATTGTCGGTTGATGGCCGAATAGTGATTCTGCCGAAGACAACAATGAATGGACTTAGTATCAGTAAAAATATTATAAGTAAGAGGTAGTTATGATTCCTGTTGTTGCCCTTGTCGGGCGCCCGAATGTGGGTAAATCGACGTTATTCAACCGTCTTACCCGCACAAGGGATGCGCTGGTAGCGGACTTTCCTGGCCTAACAAGGGATCGTAAATACGGTAAAGCTGAGCTCGAAGAGCATGAATTTATTGTTATCGACACCGGCGGTATTGACGGTACGGAAGAAGGTGTAGAAACCAAAATGGCTGAGCAATCGCTAATGGCGATTGAAGAAGCTGACGTGGTGTTATTTTTGGTTGATGGTCGTGCGGGCTTAACGGTATCGGATGAAGCTATCGCCAAACACCTTCGCAGTCGTGAAAAGCCGACGTTCCTTGTTGTGAACAAGATCGATGGCATTGATGCTGACAGCGCTTGTGCTGATTTCTGGAAGCTAGGTGTTGATGCGATGTATCAAATCGCAGCGGCTCAGAACCGTGGTGTAACGGCTCTGATGGAACGTGCACTGGCACCGTTTGCTGAAAAAATGCAGGCAGATGAAGCTGAAGAAGGTCTGGTTGATCTGACTTCGGTTGAAGACATTGAAAATGCGAACCTGACTGAAGAAGATGCAGAAGCGGCATACAAACGCCTGCAGGAACAGCCGATCAAGCTGGCGATTATTGGTCGTCCAAATGTCGGTAAGTCGACACTTACGAACCGTATTCTGGGCGAAGAGCGTGTTGTTGTGTATGACATGCCCGGTACAACTCGTGATTCTATCTATATCCCGATGGAACGTGATGGTCAGGAATATGTCCTGATTGATACAGCGGGTGTCCGTCGTCGTAAAAATATGAATCAGGCTGTTGAGAAGTTTTCTGTTATTCAGACGCTCAAAGCCGTAGAAGATGCCAACGTGGTACTGCTGGTCATTGATGCACGTGAAAACATCTCCGATCAGGATCTAAGCTTACTGGGCTTTGTTCTTAATGCAGGGCGCTCTCTGGTGCTTGCGGTAAATAAGTGGGACGGCCTTGATAATGAAGTAAAAGAGCGTGTTAAGTCTGAACTTGACCGTCGTTTGGGTTTTGTCGATTTTGCCCGTATTCACTTTATTTCTGCGCTGCACGGTACGGGTGTGGGTCACTTGTACGAATCCGTACAGGAAGCATACCAATCGGCAACGAAGCGGATCAGTACTTCATTGCTGACACGTATCATGCAGATGGCACAGGATGATCACCAGCCGCCATTGGTTCGCGGTCGCCGTGTGAAACTTAAGTATGCCCACGCAGGTGGCTATAATCCGCCAATTATCGTTATTCACGGTAATCAGGTGAATGAGTTGCCGGGTTCATACAAGCGTTACCTGATGAACTACTACCGTCGCTCACTGGAGATGATGGGTACACCGATCCGTATTCAGTTCCAGAGCAGTGACAACCCGTTTGAAACCTCTAAGCAGAAGTTAACCGTTTCTCAAGAGCGTAAACGTAAGCGACTTACTGGTGCGATTAAAGATCGTCGCAAGTAATATTGCCAGCTAAGAGTCATAGAAAAATACCCAGCCTGTATGCTGGGTATTTTTTTAGCTGTGGTGAGGCAAATATTTTGGTTTGTATTCTGATTTGCCGTGGATCAGTTTGGTATGATCCTGGCTGGTATTAAAATAGTCGTTCATGACTTAATGTGAAGGAAAGAAGATGTCTGTTGTTACCCCTACTCATGTGTTGTTTAGCGTTCCGCAGTGGCAATCAGAAGCGGAGGTTCAATTATGTGTTTCAGCAAGGCAAGGAGGAACCTGGATTGTGACCAACCAGACACCTTTTCATCCGGTGAGCCATATATGGCCCGATCACCCTGCAGATAAGGGGACGATTGCTGTTGGCGAGGTCAGTTTTTCGGTTGCAGGCTGTTTTACCGGTGCTGTCGATTTAGCAACCAATATGCTTTATGTCGGCAGTGATATCCCGGTAAAGCGCGATGAAGCTGGCTGGGCATTTGTCGTCGTTCATCATCTTGCAGAGAATGTTCAGTGCCAGGCGGGTGAGCGTGTGGTATTGAGTGTTGATAAACCCCATCAGCAAGCATTAAGCCGTGGCCACAGTGCGGGTCATCTCTCATCTCTGGCGTTAAATAAAGTACTGCATAGTGATTATTGGCGTAAAGATGCATCGCGCAAAGATGAACTCGGGCATTATGACTTCCATGGTTATGCTCAGCAGCAAAGCATCGTTAGTGAAGATTGCAGTACCGATACCTACCGCTTGGGTAAAACGTTACGTAAACGAGGTTTGAATACGGCCGATATGCTGGAAAACCTGAACAATATCAGCGAGCGAATAAACCAGCAGCTAGAGGCCTGGCGTCAGAATGGTGCGGCCGTGATTATGCGCCGCGAGGGGCCGGCGCTAACCGATTCCCGTTTCTGGCAATGTGATTTGAAAGAGGGGGAGGTTATCGAGATCCCATGTGGTGGCACCCATATACAGTCTCTTGCCGAGTACCGTGCGCTATTTGTTGAGCTTCAACTGACCAGTGAGCAGGAGCTTGTCATGATCACCCATACAAAAGCATAAATTCATCATACCGGTTGGTATGACACAGCACGTTATACTAGAAAGAAAGATCGCCTTCCGGCGATTTTTTTGATCAAAGGCTGGGATCCGGGGCCATCCTCGAGTCGCTGGAACAGCGTTAAACGGCCACTATTGCCATGCTGCCAATGATTTCATTGATCCTGGGAGTTCAGGCAGGAAGCCTATTATTACTGGGGTTATGAGAGGTTGCCTTTAAACATCATGATATTTGGCTACTGCTGGATCCATTGATTAAAATGCCATTCAGTAGTGTAATATATCGCTTAAAATCCATATACAGCACATGTAACTTATGCTTTCGGGATGTGTATTGATAAATGTTCTTTTGGAACCAGATCGCTGAACGCGGTAGTTTTTACAAATGATCAACTGATTCACGCACGATCAAGTTGCCCGAAAAAAGCGCAATAGTGCTGATCTCTTGTCCGTTGATAAGTCGTAAGGCCTGTGCGATAGCAGAGCGTGCCATTTCCTCGATCGGCACCATAACGGTAGACAGGCTCGGTATCGTAAATTCGCCTGCCGGGTCATTATCAAAACCGAAGACTGAAATATCGTGCGGTACTCGCAATCCTGCTTCGTGCAGTGCACGAATCGCCCCCATGGCCATATCGTCGTTTGCGCTAAAAATGGCGCTAAAAGACTGTTTGCTTGCTAGCAGGTCATTACAAGCACGGTAACCACTCTGCCTGAAGTAATCACCGCGATAGATACCGCAGGACTGGAGTTTGTGGGCGGCTAACGTGTCTTTGAAGCCCTGCAGGCGAAGGCTGGAATTGACTGACGAATCCGGCCCTGTAATGCAGGCGATTTCCTTATGGCCTTTGCTGAGCAGAAATTCAGTGGCTTGCTGTGCGGCCTGGTATTGATTAAAGCTGATACAGCGTTCCTCGAAACCTTCAACCTGTTGGTTAATAACAATCAAAGGGATCGGTAAGTTTATCAGCAGCTGTTTTAGCGCATCTTCTGGCATCTTGCGGGTATAAAGAATAATGCCGTCGACCTTACGCTCAACCAGGCTCTCAATGGCCTGTTGTTCGGTTTTGCTGCTGTGGCCGCCATCCATGATCAGCAGCTGCTTTCCTGCCTCAGCTGCTGTTTCTGATGCTCTTTCCATCAGGCTGCTGAAGTATGCCCCCTCAAAGGCAGAAACCACCAAACCGAGGGTATTGGTACTGTTGGTTGCTAAAGCACGGGCAAGGCTATTGGGTTTATAGTTGAGGGATTTCATCGCCTGATACACGGCCTCGGCAGTGGCTTTCTTTACTTGGCCGGTATTGTTTAGTACCCGTGAGACAGTGGCTTTCGAGACCCCTGCTAACGTACATACATCGTTGATGGTTGCCATCGATTTTCATTCCGCGTGTTGTGAGACGAATAAAAAGCCCGAACGTCGTCGGGCAATTATATAAATCAACAAAGTGAATTAACGTTTGCTGCCATTGGAGGCAATGACGTCTTTGTACCAGAAGAAGGACTTCTTACGCTTGCGCTGCAAATCATTCTCACGATCGACATACACAAAACCGTATTGTTTCTGGTAGCCATTTAACCAGCTGAGTAAATCAATAAAAGACCACGGGTAGTAACCGCGTACATCGATACCTTGTTTGATGGCCGATTCAGCCGCATCAATATGGCTGGAAAGATAATCAATGCGTGGCTGATCAATAACCTCGCCGTCAATGATCGGATCTTTAGCCCCAAGGCCGTTTTCCGTAATGTAGAACGGAATGTCACCATAACGCTCTTTCAAGCGCATCATGCCAACGCACAGTCCTTCAGGGTAGATTTCCCAATCCCAATCGGTATAGGTCGACTTGGGATTATGAACAAATTTGAACAGGCCTTTAATACCAAATTCTTGCCCGGAACCTTTGTTGCCGGTGGTATTGATTTTGGTGTTATCAACATCAGGATTCGCCGCAACCCATTCGCGTTTGTAGTAATTCACGCCGATAAAGTCACAGATGTTGTCTTTGAGCAACGCTTCATCTTCTGGTGCAAACTCCGGCACGCCCCAGGTCAGTTGCGCGATGTTGAGAATATGGGCGGGGTATTCGCCTTTTAATACCGGATCATATAACCAATGGGTGAGAAGATCGTCTGCCACATGGCAAGCCGCAACATCTTCAGGGCTATTCGTGATCGGGTCGTGGGGTTGCATGACGTTGACAAAGCCGATCTGCCCATTTACCGGTATTTGTCCTGTGTTTTTGTATTCGCGGAATGCCTTGACGGCTCTGGCATGCGCAATGAATACATGGTGACAGGCTTGGATGCCACGCTTGGGATCATGTAAACCCGGAGGGTGGGCGCCGGTAAAGTAACCCATACCGATAAAGATTAACGTTTCATTGAAGGTTGACCATAACTCGACACGGTCACCAAATGCCTGATAGCACAGGCGGGCGTATTGCTCAAAGGCATCGACGGTTTCACGAGATTCCCAGCCGCCGATATCCTGTAAGGCTTGCGGCAAATCCCAATGATACAATGTAATCATGGGCTTAATGCCATGCGTGAGCAACTCATCAATCAAATCACTGTAAAACTTTACACCTGCCGCGTTAACCTTGCCGCGACCTTTAGGAAATAAACGTGGCCAGCTAATAGAAAAACGGTAGCTCTGCATCCCCATCTCTGCCATCAAAGCGACATCTTCTTTGAAGCGGTGGTAATGATCGGCGGCGACATCACCATTAGTTCCTTCATGTGTGGTACCTGGCTGGTGCGAGAAACTATCCCAGATTGACGGGCCTTTACCGTCAACATTGTAAGCCCCTTCGACTTGATAGGCTGCAGAAGCCGCTCCCCATAAGAAGTTATCCGGAAAGCCTGAAACGATTTTACTGCTCGGCATGGCACGTTTACCTTTAGGTGGTTGAAAGGAGTGAACCGACAGTAACGGAAAAATGAAACCGGTTACAGAAACCGGTTTCATTTCTTTCTGTTTGCGTGATCATGATCATTAAAGTGGATGTATCTAAGTAGGATCAAGCGGCGGAAGTGTTACCCGGATTTTGTTTGCGCTTGATAATAGACCGGACAAGCTCAATTCTTGCTGAACTCTGCTCTTTTAGGTGGTTTGGGTATATGATCCCCTGAGGTATGGAAAGATCATTTTAAAGAAAGAGGGTGTTATGAGCGGTAATCTATGTCCCAGCTGTCAAAGAGAACTGAGCTGGAAGAACGATGGTTATTATTGCGATTCGTGTCAGCATGCTGTGAAGAAAAGGGCTTTTTGCCCCGACTGCAATGATGAAATGGAAAAGCTTCAGGCATGTGGTTCAGCGAGTTATTTCTGCAATAGTTGCAATGAGTTAAAATCTAAGTCCCGGGTTAAAATCCGGTTTGAAAAAGCGTAGTCTATCTACGCTTATCATGCCTTCAGAAAGAAAAAATACCGTTTGCACCGCTGTTTTTGGCGCGGGAATACGGGGTATTTTGCGGTTATTCCGTGACCACAGAACGGATTTCGCCTTCTGCGACTTTCGTGCGTAACTCATCCCCGGGCTTAACCTGATCAGCTCGACGGATCACATTATTCTTGGTGTCCCGGGTTATGGAATAACCGCGGCCAAGGGTTGCCAGCGGGCTGACGGTTTCCAGCTTTTCAGCGGCCATGGCCAGCTTGTGGCTGGCATTGAGCAGGCGGCGATCCATGGCATCGAGCAGACGGTGTTCGGTCTGTTTCAGTCGGGTCGAATTGTGTTTAATTGTTTGTGCCGGCGAATGTAAAGCCAGTTTGTATTCGATTCGATCTAAATGCTGCTGATGCCCGGCGGTAAGCTTATTGATTGCGCGCTCTAGGCGGCTGGAAATATCATCCAGATGCTGCTGTTGCTGGTTTAATCGCAATTGCGGATGCTGGCGTTCCAAACGGTGCTGTAGCTGCACCAGACGGGCAGAGTGTCCCGTTATATAGTGACGGAAGGCATGGTGTAACTGTTGTCTTTTCTGGTTGATCTTCTGCGTCTGATGAGTCATGTCGCGACTGACCAGTTCTGCCGCCGCAGAGGGTGTCGGCGCGCGGACATCGGCAACAAAATCAGCAATAGATACATCGACTTCGTGGCCGACCGCACTGACAATGGGGATCTGGCTGGCGGCGATAGTCCTGGCCACAATTTCTTCGTTAAAGGCCCACAAATCTTCCAGCGAGCCACCGCCTCGCCCAACAATCAAGACATCACATTCCTGGCGGGTATTGGCACGCCCGATGGCTTGTGCTATCGAGATAGCAGCGCCTTCTCCCTGTACCATCGTCGGGTAAATAACAATCGGCAGGCTTGGGTCGCGGCGTTGTAAAACGTTCAAAATATCATGCAGTGCCGCGCCCGTTTTCGAGGTCACAATTCCCACTCGCTTGGGCTGCTCCGGCAGTGCTTTTTTCAGTGACTGGGCAAATAATCCTTCAGCGGCAAGGGCCATCTTTAGCTGTTCAAATTGCTGCTGTAAGCGACCATCTCCTTCCGGCTGCATGCTTTCGATAATCAGCTGGTAATCACCGCGCGGTTCATACAGTGACAAACGCGCCTTAACCAGTACCTGGCTGCCATTGGCTGGCTTGAAGGTTACCCGGCGGTTGTTACCGCGGAACATGGCACATTTTACCTGAGCGCGGGAATCTTTCAGGGTGAAGTACCAGTGGCCGGAAACCGGTATCGACAGGTTTGACAGTTCACCAACCAGCCAGACGATACCCATTTCATTTTCGAGTAATAATCGGACTTCGGCATTCAGGCTGGAAACGGTATAGATACGATCGTTTGATTGGGTCTGTTGGGCGAACATAGTCACGAGGTGAGACACCTGTTGTCGAAAGGCAAACTGAAGTGCTGGAAGAGAATGAAAAGTGTACAGGCAGATCTATAGACAGATCATGGGCGTACACGGCTGACCGCAGCACCGGAAACTTAACCGACATATATTACGTATCAAGTAAAAAGTGTCAATAAAAAAATATTATTTTTTTGTAGCCAAACGATTGCACCCTACGTATAATTCGTTCGCAATATTTTATCCTTCTATAAACCCTAACTCGGTGTGAGATATTGCAATGTTACGTATCAAACAAGAAGCTCTAACTTTTGATGATGTTCTGCTGGTTCCAGCACACTCTACGGTTCTCCCTAACACTGCCGATCTGCGCACCCAACTAACGAAGAAAATTACGCTCAACATTCCTATGGTTTCTGCTGCAATGGACACAGTGACCGAGGGACGTTTCGCGATAGCGTTAGCTCAGGAAGGTGGTATCGGTTTCATTCACAAAAACATGTCTATCGAACAGCAAGCGGCTCAGGTTCGCATGGTTAAAAAGTTCGAGGCTGGCGTGGTGTCTGAACCTGTGACGGTTCAACCAACGGCTACGATTGCTGACGTGAAAGAACTGACTGAAATTAATGGTTTTGCTGGTTACCCGGTTGTATCTGACAACAACGAGCTGGTTGGTATCATTACTGGCCGTGATGTACGTTTTGTTACCGATCTTTCGATGCTGGTTGAACAAGTGATGACGCCAAAAGATAAGTTGGCGGCAGCGAAAGAAGGTGCTTCGCGTGAAGAAGTTGAAGCCATCATGCAAGAGCACCGTGTAGAGAAAGTGCTATTGGTGAATGATAGCTTCCAGCTTAAAGGCATGATCACCGCGAAAGACTTCCAGAAAGCGGAACGTAAGCCTAACGCATGTAAAGATGAGCTAGGTCGCCTGCGTGTTGGTGCTGCGGTAGGTGCTGGCGCGGGGAACGAAGAACGCGTTAAGGCATTGGTCGAAGCGGGGGTTGATGTGCTGCTTATCGACTCTTCTCACGGTCACTCGGAAGGCGTTCTGCAACGCATTCGTGAAACCCGTGCAGCGTTCCCTGAACTACAAATCATCGGTGGTAATGTAGCGACTGCTTCCGGTGCGCGCGGACTCATCGATGCCGGTGTTGATGCGGTTAAGGTGGGTATTGGCCCTGGCTCTATCTGTACCACACGTATTGTTACCGGTGTGGGGGTTCCTCAGCTAACGGCTATTTCTGAAGCTGTCGAAGCAGCATCAGACTTTGGTATTCCTGTTATCGCCGATGGTGGTATCCGCTACTCTGGCGATCTGTGTAAGGCGATTGCTGCGGGCGCATCATGCGTAATGGTCGGTTCAATGTTTGCGGGTACTGAAGAAGCCCCGGGCGAAGTTGAACTGTATCAAGGCCGTTCTTATAAATCTTACCGCGGTATGGGTTCTCTCGGTGCGATGTCTCAAGGCTCTTCTGATCGTTACTTCCAGTCTGATAACGCCGCAGACAAGCTGGTACCGGAAGGTATTGAAGGTCGTGTTGATTACAAAGGCCATGTCAAAGAAATCATTCATCAGCAGATGGGCGGCCTTCGTTCAAGCATGGGTCTGACCGGTTCTGCGACGATTGAGGACATGCGTACTAAAACTGAGTTTGTTCGTATCTCTGGTGCTGGTATCAAAGAGTCGCATGTCCACGATGTGACCATTACGAAAGAAGCACCCAACTACCGTATGCGTTAATTGTTTACAGATCATTCGATCGTAACGAAAACGTTTGCCTGAGCGGGAAACTTGTATAAGATCGGGGGCGTTTATTGCCCCCACTATTTTTATTTATTTTTGAGACTTCTCGATAATGACTACATCTACAAATATTCATGACCAACGTATCCTTATTCTGGACTTTGGTTCTCAATATACTCAGCTGATCGCGCGCCGTATCCGTGAAATTGGTGTTTATTGTGAGCTTTGGAGCTGGGACGTTGATGAAGCCGATATTCGTGATTTCAACCCGAACGGTATCATCCTTTCTGGTGGGCCAGAGAGCGTAACCGGAGATGAATCACCTCGCGCACCACAGTATGTGTTTGAAGCGGGTGTACCTGTATTTGGTGTGTGTTACGGGATGCAAACCATGGCTGAGCAGCTTGGCGGTAAAGTTGCTGGCTCTTCAATGCGTGAATTTGGTTACGCGCAAGTCGAAATCATTGAACCAACATCATTCCTGAAAAATATCGAAGATGCAGTAGCCGAAGATGGAAATGGCTTGCTGGATGTGTGGATGAGCCACGGTGATAAAGTGGTCGAAATCCCGTCTGGTTTTGTTAAGGTTGCGCAAACTGATACTTGCCCGTTTGCGGCAATTGCCAACGAAGATAAGCATTTCTACGGTGTGCAATTCCACCCGGAAGTTACCCATACCCGTCAGGGCATGCGTATTATCGAGAACTTCGTTCTTAATATCTGTGGCTGTGAGAAGCTTTGGACATCAGCCAATATCATCGAAAATGCTATTGAGGATATCAAAGAGCAGGTAGGTGATGATGAAGTTATTCTCGGCTTGTCTGGTGGTGTTGACTCATCCGTCGTCGCGATGCTTATTCACCGTGCTATCGGTGACAAGCTAACCTGTGTATTTGTTGATAACGGCTTGCTTCGCTTAAACGAAGGTGAGCAGGTTATGGACATGTTTGGTGACCACTTCGGTCTGAATATTATACATGTTAAAGCCGAAGACCGTTTCTTAGATGCATTGGCTGGCGAGAACGATCCTGAAGCAAAACGTAAGATCATTGGTCATGTGTTTATCGATGTATTCGATGAAGAATCAAAGAAACTGAAAAATGCTAAATGGTTGGCTCAGGGAACCATTTACCCGGATGTGATTGAATCAGCGGCATCGAAAACAGGCAAAGCACACGTTATCAAATCGCACCACAATGTGGGCGGTCTGCCTGACGATATGGCGATGGGGCTGGTCGAACCGCTTAAAGAGCTGTTCAAAGATGAAGTGCGCAAGATTGGGTTAGAGTTAGGCCTGCCTTACAACATGCTTTATCGTCACCCATTCCCGGGGCCAGGTCTGGGCGTGCGTGTACTTGGCGAGGTGAAGAAAGAGTATTGTGACTTGCTACGTCGTGCGGATGCTATCTTCATTGAAGAGCTGCACAACGCCGATCTTTATAACAAGGTGTCTCAGGCATTCACCGTATTCCTGCCTGTTCGCTCTGTTGGTGTGATGGGTGACGGTCGTAAATACGACTGGGTTGTCTCTCTGCGTGCGGTTGAGACTATCGACTTTATGACCGCGCATTGGGCACACCTGCCATATGACTTCTTAGGTAAGGTTTCGAACCGTATCATCAATGAAGTCGATGGGATCTCGCGTGTGGTTTACGATATTTCGGGTAAACCGCCTGCAACGATCGAGTGGGAATAATTTTTCTTTGCGGGTTGATGTCGCGTTTGGCATGAACTTGCGACGAAAGTAAAATACATCGTGCTGGTTGAGCCAATTCGGCAAGCATGAATTCAAAAGACACCTGCGGGTGTCTTTTTTGGTTTCTGCCACACGATAAGTGCGTGCTCCGGGAATTCCGTTTAAGCAAATCATACTAATGCCATTAATAATTGAGCCATTTAGCAATTTTTTTGCAGCACCTATTGTTGTAGCAGTGAGGTGTTATTGTTTTGTGGTTGTTAGGGTTATGTTTTTAATTAATATTTATTTACAATACAACCTAGCAAGCCTGTAAGATTAATTGGTTTAACATGCTTGTTTTGTGGTTGTTTTTATTACAATATATGGTGGCTTTTTCATATCAAGAAAGTATCAGATTGACTGGCGATAAGATCAAAATACCTGCCGACCCCGACAGGTAAATACACCGCCGCAAATTAACAACATCATCAAGAGCATGGAGCTCCCATGAGTAACGAAGCCGTACAAAAAGCACCGGATGTACCTTCCAGTGCGATGAATAAATTTTTAAACGTAATTGAGCGAACAGGAAACAAAATTCCGGATCCTGCGTTGCTGTTCTTCTGGGGACTAATCATTGTCTGGGTGCTGTCCGCAATATTATCTCAATTTGACTTTGGTTTTGTTCACCCTGTAACCGGACAGGCTGTTGAAGTGAAAAATCTGCTAACGGGTGAGTCATTTGCCAGTTTCTTGGCAAATATGGTGAAGAATTTCACCGGTTTTGCCCCTCTGGGGATTGTTTTGGTGGCGATGCTAGGTGTTGGTGTGGCAGAAGCGTCTGGCTTTATCAATACCGGCCTGAAGAAAATGCTTAACTTCACCCCGGCGAAACTGCTAACACCGATGCTGATCCTAGTGGCGATTGTATCGCACACTGCGGCGGATGCGGGTTATGTCTTGGTTATCCCGCTCGGTGGTATCATCTTCCATGCGGCAGGCCGTCACCCTCTTGTGGGTATCGCTGCGGCATTCGCGGGTGTTTCCGGTGGTTTTTCTGCAAACTTTATTCCTTCCGGGATCGATCCTCTTCTTGCTGGCTTTACCCAGTCTGCGGCGCAAATTCTCGATCCTGCCTATATTGTTAACCCGCTATCTAATTTGCTATTTACCGGGTTATCTTCAGTTTTAGTTGTGGCTATTGGCTGGTATGTGACAGAGAAAATCATTGAACCACGTCTAGCGAATACCGCGGTTGATGACGATGCGGAAGAAGCGCCGGATATGGGCTCTTTCACTGAAACCGAAAGCAAAGCCTTCTCGCGTGCTGGCTGGGCAATGGTTGCAGGTATTGTAGTACTGATTGCCGCTGTCTTCCCTGAAACCTCGCCACTGCGCTCGCCGGCAGGTGAAATTACCGCCTTTAAAGCACCACTGATGCAGTCTATCGTGCCGTTGATCTTCATTCTGTTTGTGATCCCCGGGGTGGTTTACGGCAAAGTAGCTGGTACGTTCAAGTCGAGCGACGATGTCATTAAGTCAATGTCAGCGACAATGAGCAGCATGGGCAGTTTCATGGTGATGGCATTCTTCATTGCCCAGTTCCTGGTTGCTTTTAGCCAGTCTAACCTGGGTACGCTACTTGCACTTTCTGGTGCCGAGATGCTTCACGCGATGAACCTGCCTGGTCAGGTGACAATTGTGGGTATGATTCTGCTTACTGCGTTGATAAACCTGTTGGTGGGTTCTGCATCGGCGAAGTGGGCACTGATTGGTCCAATCCTGGTGCCGATGCTAATGGCGGTCGGTATTTCTCCTGAACTGACACAGGCTGCTTACCGTGTCGGTGACTCGGTATCGAACATCATCTCGCCGATGATGGTCTTCTTCCCATTGGTTGTTGTTTATATGCAGCGCTACGTGAAGAGCTCCGGTATTGGTTCTCTTGCATCAATGATGATGCCTTACTCTATCGCGATGCTGATTGGCTGGACCCTCTTCCTGCTGGCCTACTGGGCACTCGGTATTCCGCTGGGTATTCAGGCTCCGTACACCTATAGCATGTGATTTTTACTGAGATATTTTCAGTGGAAACTATTAAAGCCCGGCAAGGTGCCGGGCTTTTTAGCAGGCGTTGAATTATGCCGCGAAGTGGCTGGCATGAAAACGCAGGTGATCTTCGATAAAGCTCGCCATGAAAAAATAGCTGTGATCATAACCTTCCTGCATGCGCAGTTCTAACGGATATTGGCTGGCTTGCGCTGCTGCGATTAACGCTTCAGGTTTGAGCTGCTCTGCCAGGAAACCGTCCTGATCACCCTGATCAATCAAAGCCGGTAGCTTGGTTTCAGCCTGCTTCATTAATTCTGATGCGTCATATTGTTTCCAGCTTTCACTGTCTTGGCCTAAGTAACCGGTAAATGCTTTTTGTCCCCAGGGGCAGTTAATCGGATTCGAGATAGGGCTGAATGCAGATACCGAGCTGTAACGCTGCGGGTTACGCAAGGCGATAGTCAGTGCCCCATGGCCGCCCATCGAGTGACCGCTGATCGCCCGTTGCTGCGTGACCGGAAAGTGCGCTTCAATCAGATCCGGCAGCTCGTTGACCACGTAATCATACATCTGGTAGTGGCGGTTCCAGGGCGCCTGAGTTGCATTGACGTAGAAGCCGGCCCCTAAACCAAAGTCATAACCAGCATCGGGATCATCGGCGACCCCTTCGCCGCGCGGGCTGGTATCTGGTGCGACGATGGCAATCCCAAGATCTGCGGCAATACGCTGTGCGCCGGCTTTGTGCATAAAGTTTTCATCGGTGCAGGTCAGCCCTGACAGCCAGTAAAGAACGGGGACTTTCTGCCCTTTGCTGATCTGTGGCGGCAGGAAAATGGCAAAGCGCATTTCACAATTTAATACTGCAGAACGATGGGTGTATTGCTTGTTCCAGCCACCAAAACATTTGCTGGCGCTGATATTGTCTAGGGTCATGAGGGACTCTTAATGGCTATCAAAGGTTAACAACGATGCAAACAGTTAGCGCTGCATGAGCAGCGCTAACTTGTCGTGGTTACGATTATTTGTCGTAGTGGATCACTGAACGGATGCTCTTACCTTCGTGCATCAGATCAAACGCATCATTAATCGCCTCAAGGCCCATGGTATGGGTGATGAAATCATCCAGCTTAAACTCACCCGCCATGTAACGCTCAACGATTTCTGGCAGTTCAGAGCGGCCTTTTACGCCACCGAAAGCAGAACCACGCCATACGCGCCCTGTCACTAGCTGGAATGGGCGGGTTGAAATCTCCTGACCAGCGCCAGCAACACCAATGATGACCGATTCGCCCCAGCCTTTATGGCAGCACTCAAGCGCCGAGCGCATGACATCAACATTACCGATACACTCGAACGAGAAGTCTACGCCGCCGTCAGTCATCTCAACGATCACTTCCTGAATGGGCTTATCAAAATCTTTCGGGTTGATACAATCCGTTGCGCCCAGTTTTTTCGCCAGTTCGTACTTGCTTTCATTGATATCGATCCCGATGATCCGGCTGGCGCCAGCCATGGTTGCACCAATGATGGCAGACAGGCCGATACCGCCTAAACCAAAGATAGCAACAGTATCGCCTTTTTGAACTTTGGCAGTTTTCAGAACGGCACCCATGCCGGTGGTGACTCCGCAGCCTAGCAGGCAGACTTCTTCCAGTGGCGCATCTTTACTGACTTTTGCCAGTGAAATTTCAGGCAGTACCGTGTACTCAGAGAATGTCGAACACCCCATGTAATGGAAGATAGGCTGGCCATCTTTATAGAAGCGGGTCGTGCCGTCTGGCATCAGGCCTTTACCCTGAGTTTCGCGAATTTTCTGACACAGGTTGGTTTTGCCTGATTTACAGAACTTACATTCACCACATTCTGGCGTATAAAGGGGAATAACGTGGTCGCCAACTTGTACGCTTGTGACGCCTTCGCCGACTTGCTCAACAATACCGCCACCTTCGTGGCCTAAGATTGCCGGGAAGATCCCTTCAGGATCGTCGCCGGAAAGTGTAAAGGCATCAGTATGGCAAACACCCGTCGCGACGATACGCACTAAGACTTCACCGGCTTTAGGTAGCATCACATCGACTTCTTCAACCGAGAGGGGTTGATTCGGACCCCAAGCGATTGCGGCTTTGGATTTAATAAATTGATCAGACATTTTCGTTCTCTCTGTTCAGGCTCTGAGCCTTTGATTGTTGTTCCTACCCATACACAGTAGGAGAGAATTTTGGTAACAACGAATAACTTTGTGGTGCTGCGTGGTTTGTTTCAATGGAAGCTATTGTATTTGTTTCCTGATGGATGATAATTAGCTTGAAATGCAAATTACTTTTACCAGTGTGTAATAATCAGGGCTGGATGAGTCAGCAGGCAGGTCGTGCAATGTTTTTATGGGAAGGGGTAACCGAGTTTGTGGCCGTGGCGGAGACCGGTAGCTTTACGGCGGCATCGAAGCGGCTGGGCATTTCCACCGCACAAGTCAGTCGGCAAATTAGTGCGCTGGAAAACAGGCTGAGTACAAAACTGTTTTACCGCACGACCCGTAAGGTGTCATTGACCGAAGAAGGAACGGTGTATTACCGCCATTGCCGTCAGATCATGGATGGACTGGAAGAAGCGGAGAGGGCTATCAGTAATCTGCGTGACACTCCGCAAGGGATCGTGAAGCTGACAGCGCCCGTGACGTATGGCGAAAAGTACATTATGCCGCTAATAAGTAACTTTATGCTGAGTTACCCTGAGGTTGAGGTCGTAGTCGATCTCACCAACCGGCAGGTTGATCTGGTTGAAGGGGGCTACGATCTGGCGATCCGTTTAGGCAAGTTATCGAACTCTACCATGATGGCGAAACGTCTCGCCAACCGGACCCAGTTTGTCTGCGCCGCACCTGAATATCTGGAAAAATATGGCGTTCCTCACTCTTTATCTGAGCTTCGCCACCATAACTGTTTAGTAGGCAATCACGATTACTGGCGTTTTCAGGAAGCAGGGAAAGAAAAGAGCGTGCGGGTTGGTGGAACGCTGATCTGTAATAGCGGCTATGGCTTACTCGATGCGACGTTAAAAGGGATAGGGTTGGTACAGCTACCTGATTACTATGTTGACGAGGAGCTTAAAGCCGGCAACCTGATATCGGTGCTGGATAATTATCAGGAGCCGAAAGAAGGGATATGGGCTCTCTATCCCAACAACCGCCATTTATCCCCTAAAGTGCGGATGCTGGTGGATTATCTGGCGGGACAATTGGCATAGGCGTTAACGTGGCTTATTCCCAACCACGTACAATGCAGAATCTCGCATCTTGAGGTGGCTTGGGTATATAATCGGCCGCGCAGATAAATGACCGTATTTGAGAAAGCCCGTGACAGATCAGAACACAGACATAAACCAAGATGAACTGTATATGCGCCGTGCGATTGAGTTGGCGTCTCTGGCGGAAGCCGAAGGGGAAGTGCCGGTTGGTGCAGTGGTCGTGTATAACGGTCAGGTTGTGGGTGAAGGCTGGAACCGTTCGATTGGTCAGCATGATGCGACGGCACATGCAGAAATCATGGCATTGCGTCAGGCTGGAAAAGTGGTGCAGAACTACCGTTTGATTGATGCCACACTGTACGTAACGTTGGAGCCGTGTCCGATGTGCGCGGGGGCGATGGTCCACAGTCGGATAGGCAAAGTGATATTTGGTGCCCATGATCTGAAAACCGGTGCCGCAGGCAGTCTGATGAACCTGCTGAGTTATGATCAGGTCAATCACCATGTCGGTTGTCAGTCAGGTGTACTGGCCGAGGAATGCCGGGGGCAACTGCAGGCATTTTTTAAGCGTCGCCGGGCTGAAAAAAAAGCGGAGAAAAAAGCCAGACAGGCAGCGCAAGCTAAATCTTAAGATGATAAGGCTGCCAATCACAAAGCTCGGAAATACCGGTAAAAAACAATGACCGAGCTTTATTATTACCCATCTGAAACCAATCGTATCTGAAATCAGCCCGCGGTATTAGCTGGCAATGTTAGCGGCAACAATGTAAGTACGCTGGCGCCAGAGTGTTTTACGATGAGTATTGATACTTAGACGTTTACGGCGGGTTGCTGCCGATGTAAGGCGTTGTCTTAAACGCTTCATTGCCGAATGTTGTTTCGAGAATCTCATTATTTTCTCTTCTGAAAAGATGTGCCAGTCAAACACTGATTCACAGTAAGCACCGGATGATGCTGTATATTGCTCGGATTGTGACGTAATTATATGAAATTAAGAATGATCCAGATCTCACCTTGATACTTATCCCGATTGCTAT
Organism: Photobacterium sp.; assembly: GCF_033720175.1. GTDB lineage: Bacteria > Pseudomonadota > Gammaproteobacteria > Enterobacterales > Vibrionaceae > Photobacterium. The sequence continues at coordinate 177,198 of NZ_JAWWDA010000006.1, read as the reverse complement.
AACGCTTCGCTCGAAAAATAAACAGCCCTACATGACGTAGGGCTGCTGGGGAGTATGTGAACCTATAGCGATGAGGCTACTGGCTGACTTCGCTTATCGTTTCTGTCTTACTGAGCACATTCTGATCACTGGACTGTTTGTCCGGTAAGATCGGGGTGATAGTTTGCAAGCCATCAATCATCTGAATCTCGTCGCTCTGCGGCTCACGGTTATGCGCTTGTTCGTAACCAATAATGCTCTGGTAGTAGCGGCGGATATTTTCAACATAGTTGAGGGCTTCATCCCCGCGGGCATAACCGTAGCGAGTTTGTTTGTAGTACTTCTGCTGGCGTAACAATGGCAGGCGCTGTTTAACATCACTCCAGGCATCAGGGTTTCCGCCTTGTTGTCTGGTTAAACGGCGAGCGTCCATCAGATGGCCGAAGCCAATGTTATAGGATGCGAGGGCAAACCAGACTTTTTCGTGAGCTTCGATACTGTCAGGAATACGGCCGATCATCTTGCGTAGGTAATGGGTACCGCCACGGATACTTTGCTCAGGATCAAGCCGGTTTTTGACCCCAACCGATTTTGCGGTTGGTAGCGTCAGCATCATCATGCCCCTGACACCGGTGGGTGAAACTGCGCGTGGGTTCCAGTGTGACTCCTGATAAGACAACGCGGCGATCAGACGCCAGTCAAGTTCACTGGAATACTTCTTAAACAGAGACTCCCAGCGAGGTAACTTGCTCTCGAGCGCTCGTAAGAATGCACGGGTATCAACATAATCAAACGTGTCGACGTGACCAAAGTACTTTTCTTCCAGCCGGGCCAATTCACCGCTCTGCTGCAATTCGCCGAAGAATTCAATTAACAGCGCATAAAGGCTGTCATCGGTTGTGCTATTGACGAACCAGCTGATCGCTTCATCTTCGGTCAGCTCCATCGCCAGCGCAATATCAGGGTGAATACGCTGGTTCAGGGCAACATCAACTGAATCTGCAAGGGTGAAATCGAGCTTGCCCGCGGCAACCATCCGTAGCAGTTCATCGCTGTCTATTTCCTCGACAGATTCCCAGGTCAGCTGAGGATACACCGCTTTCAGTTCGAGTAAGCGTTTTTCATGGCTGGAGCCTTTGACGACGGTTAAGCGACCTTTGTTTTGGGCAAGATCGGCCGGAGTGCGAGGTCGCCATTGTCCTTTTTTATACACCACGACCTGGCTGGCATAATAATAAGCCGGTGCCGCATGGAATGAGACCAAACGGTCAGGGATGATCGTCAACCCTGCGGCAATGATATCGACATCGCCACGTTGTAAAGCGGGAAACAGGCCAGACAGGGCAAACATTGGCTGCATTTCAAGTTTGACACCTAACTTGCTGGCAAAGCGCTGGGCGAGTTCATAATCGAGCCCCGTCGGGCCGTCGGGGCCAATGTAATATGACAGCTGGTTGTTTAGCGTACCAATCCGAAGAACACCACTTTCGCGGATCTGTTTAAGATCGCTTTGCGTGCTCTCCTGCCTCTTACATCCGCTGAGTAGCACAAATGTCAGGAAGATGATGAAGAGGTATCGAATCTTCGTGATTAACAGATCATTGCTCAACAAAAAATGCTCATTGTTATAATTTGGGGTTCTTTATACCAAAGCTAGACAACTCAGCAAAGTGACTCTGCCCTGATCTCGGGAAGAATTACTCATTTTGCCATCGACAATGGCCAGATGGTGTCTTTTTCCTCATATGATGGCGGGATCGAAAAAAAACACGCAAACGGTTGCGTCAAGAGTTACGTCACAAAAAAAATTCCTTTATACTAGGGCCCGCTGACCTTCCGTCGCTTCGATTTATCGGGTCAATTTGGTGAAAAAGGTGGCATTGACGTAATTAGCCCAGTGGCTGAACTGGGTGTTAGGCCAATATCACCTTCATTCAACTGCTAATCGAGAGACGTACGCACATGGAAATTTTGCGTGGTTCACCCGCACTGTCTGAGTTTCGCGTTAATAAGCTACTAGAGCGTTGCCGCGAGTTAGATCTGCCTGTGTCAGGCATTTACGCTGAGTTTATGCATTTTGCTGATGTATTGGCTCCCCTGAATGCTGATGAACAAAGCAAGCTGGCAAGCCTGCTAACCTACGGTCCGACGATTGCTGAGCATGAGCCGACAGGCACGATGCTGTTGGTTGCCCCTCGTCCGGGAACTATCTCTCCATGGTCTTCTAAATCGACTGATATCGCCCATAACTGTGGGTTAAATAACGTTAAGCGCCTAGAGCGCGGTACGGCTTACTATGTAGACACAACGGCTGCTCTGACGGATGTACAGCTAACCGAACTCAAAGGTCTGATCCACGATCGGATGATGGAAGTGGTTTTCACTGATTTAGATGCTGTGACTGCACTCTTTACCCAAGCTGAGCCGGCACCAGTTCAGAGCGTTGATATTTTAGCTGGCGGCCGAAAAGCGCTGGAAGAGGCGAACCGGCGGCTAGGTCTGGCACTGGCTGAAGATGAAATCGACTACTTAGTCGAAAATTTTACTAAATTAGGACGCAACCCTAACGACATCGAACTGATGATGTTTGCTCAGGCAAACTCAGAGCACTGTCGCCATAAGATCTTTAACGCTGACTGGACTATCGACGGTGTCGTTCAGGAAAAGTCATTGTTCAAAATGATCAAGAACACCTACGAAAAGAACCATGAGCACGTTCTGTCTGCGTACAAAGATAATGCCGCAGTCATGGAAGGCTCAGACGTCGGCCGGTTCTTCCCCAATCCAGAGTCTCGTCAATATAACTACCATCAGGAAGCAGCACATATCCTGATGAAAGTAGAAACCCATAACCACCCAACCGCCATTTCTCCCTGGCCTGGCGCTTCTACCGGCTCTGGTGGTGAAATTCGTGATGAAGGCGCGACCGGTATCGGCGGTAAGCCAAAAGCGGGTCTGGTGGGCTTTACTGTCTCTAACCTGCGCGTTCCTGGGTTTGAACAGCCATGGGAAACCGACTTCGGTAAACCGGGGCGTATCGTTAACGCATTAGATATCATGCTCGAAGGGCCGCTAGGTGGCGCTGCATTTAACAACGAATTCGGTCGTCCTAACCTGTTAGGTTATTTCCGTACCTACGAAGAAAAAGTGATCTCGCACAACGGTGAAGAAATCCGTGGTTACCACAAGCCGATCATGATTGCCGGTGGCATGGGAAATATTCGGGCAGAACACGTACAGAAGAAAGAAATCCCGGTAGGTGCCAAATTAATCGTCCTTGGCGGCCCAGCGATGAACATTGGTCTGGGCGGCGGTGCCGCTTCATCCATGGCATCGGGTCAGTCTGCGGAAGATTTAGATTTCGCGTCGGTACAGCGTGAAAATCCAGAGATGGAACGTCGTTGCCAGGAAGTGATCGACCGTTGCTGGCAGATGGGTGAAAACAACCCAATCGCCTTTATCCACGATGTAGGGGCGGGCGGTATTTCTAATGCACTGCCTGAGCTGGTTGATGACGGCGAACGTGGCGGTAAGTTCCAGTTGCGCGATGTACCTAACGATGAGCCCGGTATGAGCCCGTTAGAGATCTGGTGTAACGAATCGCAAGAACGTTATGTTATGGCGGTTGCACCAGAAAACATGGCGGTATTTGATGCGATCTGTAAACGCGAGCGTGCGCCATACGCCGTCGTGGGTGAAGCCACCGAAGAACGTCACCTGACGCTGGAAGACAGTCACTTTGACAATACGCCAATTGATATGCCGATGGATATCTTGTTGGGTAAAGCGCCGAAGATGCATCGCGACGTTAAGACGCAAAAAGTGCAAGGTCAGGCCATTGACCGCAGTGCGATCAAGCTAGAAGAAGCAACCCACCGTGTGCTCCGTCTGCCAGCTGTTGCTGAGAAGACCTTCCTGATCACTATTGGTGACCGTACGGTAACAGGTTTGGTTGCACGAGATCAGATGGTTGGTCCGTGGCAGGTACCGGTTGCTAACTGCGCCGTAACTGCTGCGAGCTATGACACGTATCATGGTGAAGCGATGTCAATGGGTGAGCGTACGCCCGTAGCCCTGCTTGATTTCGGTGCGTCTGCACGCTTAGCCGTCGGTGAAGCCATTACCAATATCGCAAGTGCTGATATCGGCGACATGAAGCGTATCAACCTGTCTGCGAACTGGATGTCTCCTGCCGGCCACCCAGGCGAAGATGCGGGTCTGTACGAAGCCGTTAAAGCGATCGGTGAAGAGCTGTGTCCGGCGCTTGGCCTGACCATTCCGGTGGGTAAAGACTCGATGTCGATGAAGACCCAGTGGGAGCAAGACGGTGAACACAAGGAAGTTACTTCTCCGCTATCCTTGGTTATTACCGCATTTGGCCGTGTCGAAGACGTCCGTAAGACCGTCACGCCTCAGCTCCGTACCGATAAGGGCGAATCAAGCCTGGTATTGATTGATCTCGGCTGTGGTCAAAACCGCCTCGGTGCAACAGCACTGGCACAGGTTTATAAGCAATTGGGTGACAAGCCTGCTGATGTTGATAGCCCAGAGCGACTAAAAGGCTTCTTCTACGCAGTTCAAGCTCTGGTCCGAGATGAAAAAATACTGGCTTACCATGACCGTGGTGATGGTGGTTTGTATGTCACCCTGGCTGAAATGGCATTTGCCGGTCACACCGGTGTTGAAGTGGATATCAACACCTCTGAATTTGATGAATGCGACGATGTACTGGCAACGTTATTCAACGAAGAGCTAGGTGCGGTACTGCAAGTTCGCACGGAAGATCTCGATACGGTTCAATCGGTACTGGCAGCAAACGGCCTGGAAGCCTGTAGCCATGTGATTGGTACTGTCGTTGATGAAGATGTGGTTCGTATCTGGAATGGCAACGACCGCGTTTTAGAGCAGAGCCGGACAGAACTTCGTACTATCTGGGCTGAAACCACGTATCAGATGCAGGCGATGCGTGATAACCCGGCAGGTGCATTGCAAGAGTTTGAGGCCAAGAAAGACAACAGCGATCCTGGTTTGAACATCAAGCTATCTTTTGACATTAACAAAGATGTTGCTGCGCCATTCATCGCCGCTCCTGTTATTAACAAGGGCGCGAAACCGCAAATGGCGATTCTGCGAGAGCAGGGCGTTAACTCCCATGTGGAAATGGCAGCAGCCTTTGATCGTGCAGGGTTTGATGCGAGAGATGTTCACATGAGTGATATTCTTTCTGGCAACGTGAAGCTGGATGGTTTCAATGGCCTTGTCGCTTGCGGCGGTTTCTCTTACGGTGACGTATTAGGTGCCGGTGAAGGCTGGGCGAAGTCAGTGTTGTTCAACAACATGGCACGAGATCAATTTGAAGCCTTCTTCCACCGCAACGATACCCTGGCTCTGGGGGTCTGTAACGGTTGTCAGATGATGTCAAACCTGCATGACTTGATCCCGGGTGCTGATCTATGGCCTCGTTTCGTACGTAACGAATCAGAACGCTTTGAAGCGCGCTTTAGCCTGGTTGAAGTGCAGAAGAGTGACTCATTGTTCTTTAATGAAATGGCGGGATCGCGTATGCCTATCGCGGTTTCCCACGGTGAAGGTCGTGTCGAAGTTCGTAACGGTGAACACCTCAATGCCATTGAGCAATCCGGTACGGTGGCACTGCGTTACCTGGATAACTTCGGTAATGTTACCCAGAATTATCCGGCTAACCCGAACGGCTCGCCAAACGGTATTACGGGCCTGACTACCACGGATGGCCGTGTGACTATCATGATGCCTCACCCAGAGCGCGTATTCCGTACCGTGGCCAACTCATGGCACCCGGATGACTGGAGCGAAAACAGCCCGTGGATGCGCATGTTCCGCAACGCGCGCGTTAATATCGGTTGATGTAGACGCAAACGTCCAAGTACCCCAAAAGCCGCGATCTGATTAGGTCGCGGCTTTTTTATAATCAGACGGAGTGAAAGCGGCCAAAAAGCCGGCTGAATTAGCCTTTATCTGCCTTGATGTTCGATTTTTCTCGCCTTGTAGATAATTTGTTATTAATTTGGAACAATGGTTGGTGAGTGTGAAGAGGCTATATGATTTTCTTCGATCTTGATAATACGTTACTCGATCATGATGGTGCGGAGCAGGATGCAATCCGTACCTTTGTCTCACGGTATCATGACAAGGTGATTGCACTGACAGATACCCCAGAAGTGATCTGGCGGCAGATCACAGATAAGCACCGTGCCCGTTGGAGGGCTGGCGAACTGAATTTTGAGCAGCAGCGCCGGGCCCGTATCAGTGAGTTATTTAAGCGCCCGTTAACCTGTAAACAAGCCGATCAACTCTTCACCGAGTATTTTAACATCTATCAACAGCACTGGCGTTTGTTTCCGGATGTGGAGCCGGCATTGCAGCGGCTAAAAGATACCGCCCCCCTTGCAGTGATCAGTAATGGTTTTATTTACCAGCAAGAGGCCAAATTAGAGCAAACCGGTATTCGCCACTATTTTCGTTTTGTGATGACATCGGAGCAGGCGGGCGTAGCAAAGCCTGATTGGGGGATTTTTAAGGCGGCATGCCAAAGGGGCCAGGTCAGCCCGGAACAATGCTGGTATATCGGTAACCACCCCCAGCGCGATGCTCAGGCCGGCCAGCGAGCAGGCTTGAAATCGGTATGGTTAAATCGTAACGCGTTACAAGCTAATCCGAATACCCGGGTTGTTCGTTCATTAGACGGATTCGTTGATCTGGTCCAGTTGACGGCGAATTCATTAATATAATGGTTATCCCGATGGGTTATTTTATTTGCCAGATGCCAACGCAGACAGGAAGCAGAGAAAGATGACGATCACAGATTGTCCGACGATTTTCAAAATGCCATATCAAGGATGAAATATCGAAATGATGGACTCTAATGTGAGGTTACTCTCGGCAGAACAACTCTCATTGAGTCGTTACTCAATGCATCATAAAGACTGAAAAGTCTTAATAGCGCTTAATTTAATTGGTCAGATCGGCGATAATAAAAAAACAGTAAATCAGGTGGCTAGAATAGTATCAAGGTACTAACTGGTAAACCTCTGCTCAGCAAAGGATGATGAAAAATGAAAAAAATTGAAGCCATTATAAAGCCATTTAAGCTTGATGATGTTCGTGAAGCTTTGGCTGAAGTCGGTATCACGGGTATGACGGTATCTGAAGTGAAAGGATTTGGTCGCCAAAAAGGCCACACTGAATTATATCGTGGTGCCGAATACATGGTCGATTTCCTGCCAAAAGTAAAAATTGAAATAGTAGTCGCAGATGAAGTTGCCGAACAATGTATCGATACAATTATCGAAACCGCCCAGACTGGCAAGATTGGTGACGGTAAAATTTTCATGTTTGATGTTGAGCGCGTTGTTCGCATACGGACTGGCGAGGAAGACGAAGACGCCATTTAAGAGCGGGCTCTAGTCCCTAGGAAAAGCGGGGGCTAGGGAAAAGCGAAATGTCAGACATCTCGCTTTTCCTACAGCCTTTACTCTGTATTATGGCTGTTGTGTGGCTAAATTATTATAGCGGCCTGGTTTATGGTTCATTGCCAGCACCAGGTTCAGTACGATGGCGCCCAGTACTGATAAGATCAAAATCACCGGCGTTACGAAGAAGAAAGAACCAATCAGAATACCAATGTCGATGCACATCTGCATTTTGCCCGCCGCGATGCCAAATTTCTCCTGGCAGTAGAGAACCAGTACATTGAATCCACCGAGGCTGGTGTGGTGACGAAAGAGGATCAGCATGCCAAGGCCCATCAGTAACCCCCCGATGACAGCACAGTAAATCGGATCAAGTCGGCTAATTTCCAGCACGTAGTGGAGGTTGTCGGTGATGATCGAGACCAATCCTCCGGAAATGATGCTGGTGATAGCAAACTGTCTGCCCATGCGGAACCAGGCCATCAGGTAAAAAGGGGTATTCATCAGAAAGTACAGTTTACCGAAAGAGACATCAACAACTTGGCTGAGTAATAGTGCCAGTCCCGTTGTGCCCCCGGTCAGCAAGTCAGCTTGCTGGAGAAAAAAAACGCCCTGCGCAGCGATAAAGGTGCCAGTTAGGATGGCAATGATATTTTCATTCAAAGAATGCTTGTTACCGCTCAAAAGAAAACTCCTTATATTGATGAACGCGATGATAATAGGGTTCAGGTTGATAAAGAAGCTTGGGCGGGAAAGGGATAGAATGGACTTGTAAATATAAATATACGTTTTTGTAAATCGATTTTTTTGATTTTTCCTTGATATTATTCTGATAGAGTGTTCGTCCGTAATCCGGTATTGAATAAAGATGAAAAACATTCATCGCTGCTTCGAAAATAAACATGGATAAAATGTAATAAAAAGTTATTTTAGGGGTATCTGATTTAGATCAATTTCTGTAAAATGCAGCGTTAATTATGGGTGATACGAAAACGTTTGCGTCCCCGTGGGGCCTAGCTTTGCGAATTTCGTTGTTACCAACAACTTGTGGTTATTTTAGTCAGGAGAGACAGATGCTAAAGCGCGATATGAATATTGCCGACTATGACGCGGAACTTTTTGCAGCAATTCAGGAAGAAACTGCACGTCAGGAAGAGCACATCGAGTTGATTGCTTCTGAAAACTACACGAGCCCGCGTGTAATGGAAGCACAAGGTTCTCAGTTGACTAACAAATATGCTGAAGGCTACCCAGGCAAACGCTACTACGGCGGTTGTGAATATGTTGATAAAGCCGAGCAACTGGCTATCGACCGCGCCTGCCAGCTGTTTGGTGCTAAGTATGCCAACGTTCAGCCTCACTCGGGCTCTCAGGCGAACAATGCCGTTTATATGGCACTACTCAATCCCGGCGATACTGTTCTTGGTATGAGCCTGGCACACGGCGGTCACTTAACGCACGGTTCACCGGTCAATTTCTCGGGAAAGCTTTACAATATTATTCCTTACGGTATCGATGAGAATGGCCAGATTGATTACGAAGAAATGGAAGCTCTTGCTTTAGAGCACAAACCGAAGATGATCATCGGTGGTTTTTCTGCGTATTCTCAAGTTGTTGACTGGAAACGCATGCGTGAAATCGCAGACAAAGTTGGTGCGTATTTCTTCGTTGATATGGCGCACGTTGCAGGTCTTATTGCGGCCGGCGTGTATCCTAACCCGGTGCCCCATGCACATGTGGTAACAACAACGACGCATAAAACGCTGGCCGGCCCACGCGGCGGTCTGATCCTTTCTAATGAAGGTGAAGATCTTTATAAGAAACTGAACTCAGCAGTATTCCCTGGTGGTCAGGGCGGTCCCCTGATGCACGTTATTGCAGCAAAAGCCGTCGCATTCAAAGAAGCGATGGAACCTGAATTTAAAGTTTATCAGCAGCATGTTGTTGAGAATGCCAAAGTCATGGTGGGTGAGTTCCTTGAGCGTGGCTATAACATCGTTTCCGGCGGTACTGAAAACCACCTGTTCCTTGTTGATCTCATCGACAAAGGCATTACCGGCAAAGAAGCGGATGCGGCATTAGGTGCGGCGAATATTACAGTGAACAAAAACAGTGTACCGAATGATCCTCGCAGCCCGTTCGTGACTTCTGGTATCCGTATTGGCACGCCCTCGATCACGCGTCGTGGGTTTACCGCAGACGACACCAAGCAGCTTGCTGGCTGGATCTGTGATGTACTGGATAACATCGACAAGCCTGAAGTGATTGAAGCGACGAAAGCGAAAGTACTCGAAATCTGTAAGCGTCTACCTGTCTACTCTTAATCGGGTGACGAGTACGCTTTGCTCCTAGAGCCTGGAACCGCGTAATGTTGCATCTGGAAAAACGGCACTTTTATAGTGCCGTTTTGTTTTTTGGGGCGAGTCAGAATGCAAAGTGTTTTGTTTTGATCTCTGATTACAAAGAAAACCGTGGTTAAATTCTCTATCTGTGGTTGAAATGGGTTACACTGAGTCGACGAAAATTAGGAGGCATGATGCATTGTCCTTTTTGTGGTGCCAATGACACCAAAGTAATCGATTCCCGTCTGGTTGCCGATGGCCATCAAGTCCGCCGTCGTCGTCAATGCTTAGCGTGTAATGAGCGTTATACAACGTTTGAAACCGCTGAGCTGGTGATGCCAAGGGTGATAAAAACCAATGGTAATCGTGAACCGTTTAACGAAGATAAACTTCGTGGCGGTATCCAACACGCGTTGGAGAAACGGCCGGTAAGCGCAGATGATATCGAACGTGCTATTAACACCATTAAATCCCGCTTGCGCGCCACGGGTGAACGCGAAGTACCGTCTGATATGATCGGTAACTTAGTGATGGAAGCATTGAAAGATCTGGATAAAGTTGCTTATATCCGTTTTGCTTCGGTCTACCGTAGTTTTGAAGATATTCGTGAATTTGGTGAAGAAATCGCCAAGTTAGAAAAATAAAAGTGATTGTTTAGCTCATGGTGCAATGAGTCACGGTGAGCTATTCCACTACCTCTAAGCTAAATGAATGCAAAGTCAGATGTTCTCTCCCATTGATCATGCCATGATGCTGCGTGCCATAAAACTGGCAAAACGCGGCCGTTTCACAACAGCCCCGAACCCTAATGTCGGCTGTGTTATCGCACAGGGTACGACCATTGTTGGTGAAGGTTACCACTATCAGGCCGGGCAACCACATGCAGAAGTGTTTGCTCTGCGAGCTGCTGGCGAGCATGCCGATGGTGCTACTGCTTATGTGACGCTAGAGCCTTGTTCTCATTTTGGTCGCACTCCTCCTTGCGCCCAGGCGCTAATTAATGCCAACGTTTCTCGTGTTGTCTGCGCGATGGTTGATCCCAATCCTCAAGTCGGCGGCCGGGGTATTGAAATGCTGCAAGTCGCCGGTATTGAGGTTCAGACGGGGTTGCTGGAAGCCGATGCCCAAGCACTGAATGCCGGGTTTATAAAGCGAATGAAAACCGGGTGGCCTTATGTGCAGCTAAAATTAGCATCAAGCCTTGATGGCCGTACAGCATTGGCCAATGGTGAAAGCAAGTGGATCACCAGCCCGCAGGCCCGCGCGGATGTACAACGCTTCCGCGCTTGCGCCGGAGCGATTTTATCGACCAGTGCGACGGTATTGGCGGATGACCCGTCATTGAATGTGCGGTGGGATGAGCTGGGTGAGCAGATCCAGACCGAATACCCACAACAGGCATTGCGCCAGCCATCAAGGGTGATTATCGACAGCCAGAATCGTGTGACGCCTGAGCATCAGCTATTCAGTTTGCCGGGGCAGGCTTATCTGGCGCGGGCGAAAGCCGGACAGGAAGTATGGCCCGATTCTGTGGATCAACTGATCATACCCTGTCAGCCAGACTCTGAACGGCTGGATCTGTCGCAGTTGATGGCTGCACTGGCAAAGCAAGAGATTAACCATATCTGGGTGGAAGCGGGGGCGGGATTGGCTGGTGCGTTGCTGTCTGCTGGATTGGTTGATGAGCTGATCATTTACCAGGCACCCAAACTGATGGGTAGCGATAGCCGCGGGTTAATTGATTTACAAGGGCTGACTGCGATGTCTCAGGTACCTCAACTTGAGATAACCGACGTTCGCATGGTGGGCCCTGATTTACGTATTATTGCTCGCGTTTAACGTATAGAGCAAATCAAGGAATTTTTAGATATGTTTACCGGCATAATTGAAGCTGTAGGCACCATTACTGCGTTGACGCCAAAAGGTGCAGACATTTCTGTTACTGTTGAGTCAGGCACGCTTGATCTGTCAGATGTCAAACTGGGTGACAGTATTGCCACCAATGGCGTTTGCCTGACGGTCGTTGAACTGACCGGCAAAGGCTATGTGGCTGATTTATCCCTCGAGACATTAAAGCGAACAGCGTTTACTGATTATAAATCAGGCCAGAAAGTGAATCTGGAAAAAGCCATGCTGGCAACGACCCGCTTTGGCGGTCACATGGTCTCAGGCCATGTTGATGAGGTTGGGGAAATTATTGCCCGTGACCATACCGGTCGTGCGATTGAGTTTTGGGTAAAAGCCCCAGACCATCTGGCTAAGTACATTGCTGAAAAAGGCTCGGTATCTATTGATGGTATCAGCCTGACGGTCAATGCAATTCGTGGCAATGAGTTTAAATTGACTATCGTGCCTCATACTGCAGCAGAGACGACAATGGAGTCATTCCAGGCGGGCCGTAAAGTGAATGTAGAGGTGGATGTTATTGCCCGCTATTTAGAGCGTTTGATGTTAGGTGAAAAAGCAGCTGATAAAAAATCAGAAGTGACCATGGACTTATTAGCTAAAACTGGGTTTTTAGGATAAAGATTAGAATAAGGGTATTGTTATGGCTTTAAGCAGTGCAAAAGAAATTATCGATGATATTCGTCAGGGTAAGATGGTTATCTTAATGGATGATGAAGATCGTGAAAATGAAGGCGATCTGATCATTGCTGCCGAAAAAATCAGCCCTGAAGCTATTAACTTTATGGCGATGCATGGTCGTGGACTGATTTGTTTAACACTCACTCATGCACGTTGTAAGCAGCTGAATCTCCCCTTGATGGTACAAGATAATACCGAGCAGTTCAGCACGAACTTTACGATATCGATTGAAGCTGCAGAGGGGGTGACCACCGGTATTTCTGCAGCCGATCGCGCCCGTACCGTGCAGGCAGCAGTCGCACCGAATGCAAGCTTTGCTGATATTGTGATGCCGGGCCATATTTTTCCGCTGATGGCACAGGAAGGCGGGGTATTAACTCGTGCAGGCCATACTGAAGCGGGCTGTGATATCGCACGTTTAGCCGGTTTGGAACCGTCCAGTGTGATCGTTGAGATCCTTAATGAAGATGGCACCATGGCCCGTCGCCCGCAACTGGAAGTGTTTGCTGAAAAGCACGATCTGAAGCTGGGGACGATTGCCGATCTTATTGAGTACCGCAATAACAACGAAACCACCATCGAACGCATTGCTGAATGTCGTTTGCCAACCGAGTACGGTGAGTTCGATATGATCACCTACCGTGATACCATTGATAACGAGATCCACTACGCATTGCGTAAGGGTGAAATAAAAGAGGGACTGGCCACGCTGGTACGTGTTCACCTGCAAGATACGTTTAAAGATATTCTGCATTCAGGTGCATCTCAATGGACGTTACCTGCCGCGATGAAGCGTATTTCCGAAGACGGTGGCGTACTGGTGGTGCTGAGCAAGCAGGAAAGCCATGACACAATTATTACTAAGGTGAAAAATTTGTCGGCTCAGGCTAACGGTCAACCGAAAGTAAAATTGAATCCGAAAGATCAATCGCGCCAGGTCGGTGTCGGTTCGCAAATTCTGGCTGATTTAGGGGTGTCTGATATGCGCTTGTTATCATCCAGTACTCAACGTTACCACTCGCTGTCAGGTTTTGGCCTGAACATTGTTGAGTACGTTTGTGAATAATCCGGCGTAAACGGATAACAGTCCTGCTGAAGCAGGATTCGCTAACGCTATACGTCTCTGCGCATATCGATCGCGGCGGAGGGATATAAATTTAACTAATCAGGTGAAACCGCCGGTTGTCCGTAGCGACACTTGTATAAAGTGTGATAGACTCCCGCGGTTTCTCAAACCGGAAAGACATAGTCACAGGAAGGCCCATGAAGGTAATTGAAGGCGCCATCGCGGCACCAAACGCAAAAGTTGCTATCGTAATCGCACGCTTCAACAGCTTTATCAATGAAAGCTTACTTTCAGGTGCACTAGATGCGCTGAAACGTCAAGGTCAGGTAAGCGATGACAATATCACCGTTGTTCGTTGTCCTGGTGCTTACGAGCTACCGTTAGTTGCACAGCAGGTTGCTAAAAGCGATCGCTATGATGCGATTGTTGCTCTGGGTTCTGTGATTCGTGGTGGAACCCCACACTTCGATTATGTTGCCGGTGAGTGTAATAAAGGTCTGGCTCAGGTCGCACTCGAGTTTAATACTCCAGTCGCGTTCGGTGTTCTGACTGTCGATTCTATTGAACAAGCCATTGAGCGTGCCGGTACCAAGGCTGGTAATAAAGGCGCAGAAGCAGCACTAAGCGCGCTTGAAATGATTAATGTTCTGTCCCAAATTGAATCCTGATGGGGGTTAATGTGAAACCAGCCGCGCGTCGTAATGCACGTCAGTTTGCTGTACAAGCTATTTATTCTTGGCAGATCACGAAAGGCAATGTTGCTGATATTGAGCAACATTTCTTAACTGATCATAAATTTGAAGAAGAAGAGCATCAAGCTGATGCTCCTGTTCTTGCTGCACCACATACAGACGTCGGCTATTTTAGCGATCTGTTAACGGGTGTCGTACTTAACCATCAGGAATTGGATAGCAAGATGCGTCCATACCTGTCTCGTCCGTTACAAGATTTGGACCAGATGGAACTTGCGTTACTTCGCTTAGCGATGTACGAAATGGTTAAGCGCGAAGATGTTCCCTATAAAGTCGTTATCAATGAAGCAATCGAACTTGCAAAAATATTCGGTGCAGAAGATAGCCACAAATTTGTGAATGGTGTGCTGGATAAAGCCGCACCAACTCTTCGCAGAAAGAAATAATCGGAAACGATGCTATGGGGCCAGCTTTGCTGGCCTTTTTTCTGTGTCCAATAAGCAAAGAATGACTTAATAAAATAAGAATTATGGCTAGTAACGAATTTGACCTCATCGCTCGTTATTTTGAGCATCAAAATGTCAATCGTCGTGATGTTGCCTTGGCTATTGGTGATGATTGTGCGTTGCTCAATGTCCCTGCTGGCAGCCATCTGGCGGTTAGTACCGACTCACTGGTTGCCGGAACCCATTTTCTTGCCGGTGCCGATCCTGCGCTGGTGGCGCACAAAGCGTTAGCGTCTAACCTGAGTGATCTTGCGGCAATGGGAGCGACCCCGGCCTGGGTATCTCTGGCCCTCACCATGCCGGCTCCTGACGAAGCTTGGCTCAGCCGTTTTTGTGACGGTTTCTTTGCATTAGCGGATTATTTCAATGTTCAGCTGATCGGTGGCGATACCACCAAAGGACCACTCAGTATTACCTTAACGGTACATGGGTTTGTTCCTGAAGGGCAGGCACTCACCCGCAGTGGCGCCAACTCGGGTGACTGGATTTATGTTACCGGTCAGTTAGGTGATAGTGCCGCAGGCTTGGCTGTGCTGTTGGGCGAAGTCACCGTGGCCGATGAAGCGCTGAAAGCGACCTTGATAGAACGCCATTATAAAGCCCAACCCCGTATTCTTGCCGGTCAGGCCCTGCGTGGTATCGCATCATCCGCTTTAGATATCTCCGATGGTTTGATTTCTGATCTTGGCCATATTCTGAAACGCTCACAGCTTGCTGCAACCGTTGATGTTGATAAATTACCCTTGTCACCCGAACTGCTAGCCTTTGAGCCTGAATTGGACAAAGCGCAGCAATTGGCGCTGGCCAGTGGCGAAGAGTACGAGTTATGCTTTACTGTTCCCGAACAGAACCGTGGTGCGCTTGATACCGCTTTGGCCCATACCGGAGTGAAAGCGACCTGTATTGGCCAGCTGCGGACCGGAACGGGTATTAAGCTGATGCGACGTGATGAGTTGCTGGCGTGGCAATTACATGGTTATGACCATTTTTCGGAGTAATGCGTGAGTAATCCCAAAGATTTAATCAACCTGAAAAATCCCTGGCACCTGTTAGCTACCGGGTTTGGCAGTGGCTTATCGCCCATCGTACCGGGAACCGTGGGTACCGTTGCTTCGATCCCGTTTTATTTGCTGATGGTCCAGCTGCCTTTTGCTGCCTATCTTCTGATCACGATTATCGCTGCGATTATCGGGATCACAATTTGTCAGAAAACATCTGATGATATGGGGGTGCACGATCACGGCAGTATCGTGTGGGATGAATTTGTCGGTTTCTGGATCACCATGGCAATAGCCCCGGTACTGAGCTGGCAATGGGTGCTTGCTGGTTTTATTCTGTTCCGCTTCTTTGATATGGTCAAACCGTGGCCGATCAGTTGGCTTGATAAGCATGTTCATGGTGGCTTCGGCATCATGGTTGACGACATTCTCGCGGGCTTTATGGCGATGATTGCCCTGTGGGGCATAGGATACTGGCAGGGCTGGTAACCGCAGTGCTCCGGAATCGAGCAGAGTCAAGAAGTCTTAATCTGCCGTGCAACCGCGCGGCTTTTTTACCTCTCCCAAAACTTTCCTACTTCTGAATCAAGGCCATATCAAGCTTGGCGGGTATGAGGGAGCGGTACTGAAAAGGGTAAGGAAAAGCTACTATAGGCATTGGAGCTTTAAATACTCACTATTAGTGCCTAGAAATCAGAAGCGAGTTACTCGATCCTAGCAACTCGCCTCTAGTTACTTGCTCTTTACTTCAGATACTCGCGAATTTGTTTCTCGATGCCTGGGCCATCAATACCCAGTGACGAGTGCAATTCTGCCTGTGTGCCCGGTTCAATAAACTGGTCGGGCAGGCCGATATTCAGGACGGGTTTCAAGCATTTTGCCTTCATCATAAACTCAATGACACCGCTGCCAGCACCACCGGCAATGGCATTTTCTTCTACCGTTACCAGTACATCATGTGTTGCCGCCAGCGTCAAAATAAGGGCTTCATCAAGGGGTTTAACAAAACGCATATCAGCCACCGTTGCATTGAGGTTTTCTGCGGCTTCCAGGGCGTAGGACAACATTGTTCCAAAGCTTAGAATAGCGACTTTTTCGCCCTGACGACGAACAATGCCTTTGCCAATTTCCAACTCCGTCATTTGGTATTGGATTTCAGTCCCCATACCGGTACCTCGAGGGTAACGAACCGCACTGGGTCCCTGGTGCTTATGGCCGGTATAAAGCATCTGACGACATTCATTCTCGTCACTGGGTGCCATGATCACCATGTTGGGAATACAGCGCATGAAGCTCAAGTCAAAGGCTCCCTGATGCGTCTGGCCATCCGCGCCGACCAGGCCGCCACGGTCAATCGCGAACATGACGGGCAGATCCATAATAGCGATATCATGGATTAACTGATCGTAGCCACGCTGCAGGAAGGTCGAGTAGATCGCGACAACCGGATGGTAGCCACCAATAGCCATCCCGCTTGCCAGTGTGACGGCATGTTGCTCTGCAATAGCGACATCAAAGTACTGGCTCGGGTGCTCTTTCGAGAAGCGTACCATGCCAGAGCCTTCGCGCATCGCCGGCGTGATTGCCATCAGCTTTTCATCTTCAACGGCCATATCGCACAGCCAGTCACCGAAGATCTTAGAGAAAGTAGGCTTGGCATCTTTCGCTTTCGGTAGTGGGTTCTGGCTCAGATCGAATTTTGGTACCGCATGGTAGTTAATCGGATCGGCTTCTGCCGGTGCGTAACCTTTTCCTTTTTTGGTCATAATATGAAGAAATTGCGGCCCTTTCAGGTTGCGCATATTCTTCAGTGTTTTGACCAGCTCTGCGACATCGTGGCCATCAACAGGGCCGATGTAGTTAAAGCCAAGCTCTTCAAACATGGTGCCGGGTACAACCATGCCCTTTATATGTTCTTCTGCGCGTTTCACCAGTTCTTTGATGGGGGGCGCACCAGACAACACTTTTTTGCCACCTTCGCGAATGGTGGTATAAAGGCTGCCGGATAGCAGACGTGCCAAATGATTATTCAAGGCACCGACATTTTCAGAGATAGACATCTCATTGTCATTTAAAATCACTAACATGTCGGAGTGAACATCACCGGCATGGTTCATGGCTTCAAAAGCCATGCCCGCGGTAATGGCACCATCGCCGATGACACTGACGACTTTACGGCCCAGCCCCTCTTTTTCAGACGCAATCGCCATGCCCAGGCCGGCGCTGATCGAGGTTGAAGAGTGACCGACAGAAAGTACGTCATACTCGCTCTCTTCACGCCATGGGAACGGATGCAGACCGTTTTTCTGGCGTATGGTCGGCATTTGATCCCGGCGCCCAGTGAGAATTTTATGCGGGTATGCCTGGTGGCCAACATCCCAGATCAAATGATCAAATGGGGTGTTGTACACATAATGCAGGGCAACAGTCAGCTCAACAGCACCGAGGCCGGAGGCAAAGTGTCCACTTGACTGACTGACGGAGTTGAGTAAGTACGTACGTAACTCATCGCATACCATCGACAGACTTTCAAGCGGCAGTAATCGTAATTCATCTGGGGTGTTGACCAGAGCCAGATGGGGGTATTTTGAGATATCCAGAGTCATAACATTTCGGCGCTTTTACTGATTTTAGTTATTGCGCTCGATGATGTATCGGGCGAAAACTTCTAATTGGTGTGTATTGTAGGGTATTGCATCCAATGCTTGTAGCGCTTCTTGATAAAGTTGCTGAGCTTTCTCTTTAGCTCCCTCTAATCCGAGCAAAGCCGGATAGGTGCTTTTTTCCAGAGCAAGATCTGAACCCTGAGGTTTACCCAGAGTTTCGGTATCACTGGTTACATCGAGAATATCATCCTGAACCTGAAAGGCCAGGCCAATCGCTTCAGCATACTGATCAAGCTGGGGTAATACAGCTACACTTTTGGGGCCTGCGGCCAATGCACCTAAACGAACAGCACAGCGGATAAGAGCCCCGGTTTTGTGTTTATGAATCGATTTAAGTTGTTGTAAATCGACATGTTTACCTTCTGCTTCTAAATCCAGCACTTGACCCATACACATACCTGCCGCACCGGATGCCTGAGCGAGTTCTTTTATCATCGCCACTCGTCTGGTATGCCCTTCTGGGCTTAGCGGGCCATCAGCAAGAATTTCAAATGCCAGGGTTTGGAGCGCATCGCCGGCTAAAATGGCGGTGGCCTCATCAAAGGCGATATGACAGGTTGGCTGACCGCGCCGAAGTTCGTCGTCATCCATTGCTGGCAGATCATCGTGAATTAACGAGTAAGCATGAATACATTCGACGGCCGCTGCCGGGGTATCGAGATCGACACACTCTGCCCCTAACATTTGCCCGGTGACATAGGTCAGATATGGGCGAACACGTTTACCACCAAGCAGAGTGCCATACTTCATGGCTTCTATCAGCGCATGGTCGGCAAAAGGTTGAGCCGCAATCCATTGTGCTAGCTGCTGGTTACTACGCTCTTGGTAGTATTTTAGAGAGGGTGTTAAAGACCGGATGTCATTCATTGTCAGCATCAAATTCAGTCAGGGGGGCTTCATCGTCCGCTTGCAGCAGAATTTCTACACGTTGCTCAGCTTGGGTGAGTTTTTGTTGGCTGCTACGTGCCAGTGCAATACCGCGCTCAAATTTTTTCAGCGCGTCTTCTAGTGCAATGTCACCCGACTCCAGCTCATTGACAATCGTATCGAGCTCATCAAGTGCGGCTTCAAACGCCATATTTTCTGGTTTTTTAGCTGCCATAAAGTGCTCACTATTCTGAAAGTGCAGGAAAAATAACGTAGAGATTATTCTGGGTCAAATTATGTCACAATATTCTGTGCTGCAGACAGTAATTTTCGCCTTTTGAAGCAAGAAAGCTAAATCATAAACGAAAGGTGCCGATATACTTCGAGTTCTGTAAAATAAAGCCGTATAAAATTGATACTCTTTAGTATCTTGCGAGTCGCAAAAGGGGAACGCTTCGTGGATTTGGCTACGTTAATAGGTTTAATTGGTGGTTTTGCCTTCGTGATCATGGCAATGGTGATTGGTGGCAGCATTAGTATGTTCATCGATCCGGTTTCCATCTTGATTGTAGTCGGTGGTTCAACCTTCGTTGTATTGATGAAATTCACAGTGGGGCAATTTTTCGGTGCCAGTAAAGTTGCAGGCAAAGCTTTCATGTTTAAATGTGATGAGCCTATCGACCTGATTGCTAAAGTGGTCGAAATGGCCGATGCCTCGCGTAAAGGCGGATTTCTTGCACTTGAAGAAATGGATATTACCAATAGTTTCATGCAAAAAGGCATCGATTTATTGGTCGATGGTCATGATGCAGACGTGGTAAGGGAGACGCTGAAGAAAGATATTGCATTGACTGATGAGCGACATGAAAAAGGCTCTGGGGTATTTCGAGCTTTCGGTGACGTAGCACCCGCGATGGGAATGATCGGTACGCTGGTTGGCTTGGTTGCGATGCTTTCAAATATGGATGACCCTAAATCTATCGGCCCGGCCATGGCGGTGGCGCTTCTGACGACACTGTACGGTGCCGTTTTGTCGAACATGGTATTTTTCCCCATCGCTGACAAACTATCTCTGCGTCGCGAGCAAGAGAAGCTTAACCGTCGTCTGATCATGGATGGGGTACTGGCCATTCAAGATGGCCAGAATCCGCGTGTGATTGATAGCTACCTGAGGAACTACCTCAATGAGAAAAAACGAATTTTTGATGTAGATTCAAATTAATGGGAGCTTAATGATGGAAGATGAGAGCTGCAAGTGTCCACCGCCGGGGCTACCTGCCTGGATGGGTACCTTTGCAGACTTAATGTCATTACTGATGTGCTTTTTCGTTCTGCTGCTGTCGTTTTCTGAGATGGATGTGCTGAAGTTTAAGCAGATTGCGGGGTCAATGAAATTTGCTTTTGGCGTTCAGAACATGCTGGATGTTAAAGACATTCCGAAAGGTACAAGTGTTATCGCCCAGGAGTTTCGCCCGGGGCGGCCTGAGCCGACGCCGATTGAAGTGATTATGCAGCAGACGATTGATATGACCCAGCGAACGTTAGAGTTCCATGATGGGGAATCCGATCGGGCTGGCGGTACCAAGCGTGAAGCGGGCAAGCTGACGGGGGGGAAAAGCGCGGATATATCCACCGAAAGCAATCAGAACAACGAATCTGAGATGTCTGAATCACAAGCGCAATTGCTTGAAATGTTGCAAAAAGCATTGGACCGAGAAATTAAAGATGGCGCACTTGAAGTCGAAAACTTCGGGCAGCAGGTCGTGATTCGGATTAAAGAAAAGGGGGCATTTCCTGCGGGATCGGCTTTTTTACAGCCAAAATTCCGACCTTTGGTTCGCCAGATAGCCGATTTAGTGAAAGAGGTTCCGGGAGTGATCCGAATTACCGGTCATACCGATAATCAAAAACTTGATTCTGAACTATACCGTTCAAACTGGGATCTTTCGGCCCAGCGCGCCGTTTCGGTTGCCCAGGAAATGGAGCAGGTCGAGGGGTTTGACAATAAGCGACTGCGGGTTGTTGGCCTGGCGGGTACCGCCCCGTTAAATGGCAATAAAACAGAGCAACAACGTACCGAAAATCGCCGGGTTGAGATTACGATCATGCAGGGCAAAGCGCATTATTCAGATGAAGTCATCAGTTCTGACACGCAGAATAATCCCGGATAGCTATTATTAGTGGTACAAGGGGGCTAACATTGCCTTGTAGACCGAAACCATCTCAAGATCGAGAGTTCGTCTCTTGAGATGGTTTGGTTATATCTTTGTTTCAGCAACAGCAAGCTTGCTGTATAATCCGCGCCTTTAGTTTGGCCCTGTGTAGCGAAGCGTGTTATGAAATTTATCGTAAAACCCCATCCAGAGATTTTTGTAAAGAGCGAATCTATTCGTAAGCGCTTTACCAAAATCCTAGACAGCAATATTCGCATTATTCTTCAGCGTTTGTCTGATTCTGTGTCGGTCGTCAACCGCCGTACTTACATTGAAGTAACGGTGAAAGATGAGACGATTCGTGAGCAGGTACTGGCTGTGTTAACACAAACATCGGGTATTCACCATGTGCTTGAAGTTAATCAAACCGACTTCACTGACATGCACGATATCTATGAGAAAACACTGGAGCTGGTGCGTAAGGATATCGAGGGGAAAACATTCTGTGTACGGGCGAAGCGTGTTGGCAAGCATGATTTTACCTCGATTGAACTTGAACGCTATGTCGGTGGTGGTTTGAACCAAGCAGTCGAATCAGCCAAGGTTAAACTGAAAAAGCCGGATGTTACGGTTAATATTGAAGTCGAAAACAATATTCTTAAACAGGTACTTGCTCGCCATAAGGGCCTGGGCGGTTTCCCTCTGGGAACTCAGGAAGATGTACTGAGCTTGATTTCAGGCGGTTTTGATTCAGGTGTTTCGAGCTACCTGCACATTAAGCGTGGCAGTAAAGTTCATTACTGCTTCTTTAATTTAGGAGGCCCTGCTCACGAGATCGGTGTGAAGCAAGTCTCACACTTCTTATGGAAGAAGTACGGTTCGTCGGCAAAAGTGAAATTCATTTCGATTGATTTTGAGCCCGTAGTCGCTGAAATTTTAGAGAAAATAGAGAACGGCCAGATGGGTGTCGTGCTTAAACGTATGTTTATGCGCGCTGCAGGTCAGGTTGCCGAACGTTTTGGTATTCAAGCTTTGGTAACCGGTGAAGCGTTAGGTCAGGTGTCGAGCCAGACACTGACAAATCTGCGCATGATCGATAACGTGACTGACAGCTTGATTCTTCGTCCCTTAATCAATTGGGACAAAGAAGATATTATCAACGTGGCGCGTGAGATTGGTACCGAAGAGTTCGCGAAAACCATGCCTGAATTCTGTGGTGTGATTTCGAAGAATCCGACAGTGAAAGCGGTGCAAGGGAAACTTGAGGCAGAAGAAGCCAAGTTTGATTTTGCTATCCTGGATCGTGTGATTGAAGAAGCACGGGTGATGGATATTCGTGATATCGAGAAGCAGAGCCAGGAACAAGCGCCTGAAATTGAGCTGGTTGATCAAATTGATAGCAATGCCATCGTGCTGGATATCCGTAGCCCGGATGAAGAAGATGAAAGCCCGCTTATTATCGACGGTGTGGAAGTTAAGCATCTACCGTTTTATAAGCTGGCCACTCAGTTTGGCGATCTCGATCAGAGTAAAGAGTACCTGCTGTACTGTGACCGTGGCGTAATGAGCCGTTTGCAGGCGTTGTACCTGAAAGAAAATGGTTTCGGTAACGTTAAAGTTTATCGGCCGTAACAGCCGGGACAAGATCCTAGAGACGAGTCCCTAGATTCGAGTGTCTAGTAAAAAGCGAGAGCCTTGGCTCTCGTTTTTTTATTTTCTTTTGCTCGAACCTCGAACCTCGAATCTCAACCCTATTGCTTCGGCAACACGTCGTAATGCATATTCGGCCATACCACCATCGGTGCAGCCACTTCCGCCGCTTTTTCTTTACCGGCTAAATGTACAATGATTTCTAAAGCGAATTCTTGTGACGTGCCGGGTCCCTGGCTGGTTAGTAAGTTGTTGTTAGTATCAAAAACAACGCGTTTTACGCGGCGGCGAGCGTCGGGGATCTGGTCTTGGAAGGCGGGATGCGCAGTCATCAGTGCGGTCGGAAACAGGTTATGGTGTTCCAGAACCACGGCTGGGGCGGCGCAGATTGCCGCAATCAGCTTGCCGTCATATTTGTGCTGGGCAACAAATTCAACCAACAGCGGGCTGTCGCGGAAACATTCTGAACCGCCTAGGCCGCCAGGAAGCACCACGCAATCAAAGGGGGCGTCTGCCACTTCAACCAAAGCAACGTCAGCAACCAGCTTAATACCACGAGAGCCTTCAACAACCAAGGCACCATCTGATGCGACGCTGGCAGTGGTAACATCAAACCCGGCCCGAATTAAAATATCTATGGTATTGATGGCTTCCATTTCTTCAGTGCCGGGGGCGATACAAACGGCCACTTTGATTTGAGGGTCATTCGTCATTGTTGTCTTGCTCCAGTTGTTTAATGTGTTGCCATAGCTGGGTATTGATCGGGACCGGAATAGCATGCACCTTCGCCCGAGCTATCAGGTAGCCCGTAATATAGTCGATCTCGGTTGGCCTTTGCTGGCAAATATCCTGATTCATAGAAGAAAAATTTGTCGCTGTCGCTGCTATCACCCTGTCAACGTGTTGTTTTAATTCCCGAGCTGTCACCCGATAGCCTTCCGCGCTCATTACCGCGGCCACTTCTTGACAGATTTGAGAAAGTAAATAGTTAAACTCGGACCGGGCAAGTTCGCCATTCTGGCATTGATGTTTAGCGGTCAAAGGGTTAATAGCGCAGTTGATAGCCAGCTTGTGCCATAAGGGCTGGGCAATATCCTGATGCCACTGACAAGGTGCTAACGCCTGATTGAAGACTTCGGCCAGAAAGTCGAAATTTTTGCCCGCGCTGTTTTCTGCGCCCATCCAGGTTGGCCCGAGACCGGTATGATTGACTTGCCGCGGATGGGGTTTGAAGGCTGCCTGTGAGGTGGTGGCGTAAATAATCGGGTTGTTGGGCAGCCGCTGGTGTACCATCTGCTGGGTTCCCATTCCATTATGCATGATCACCACAGGTGTTTCGGGGCTGATAAAGGGCAGGATATCACGCAGTGCCTGCTCAACCTGAAAGGCTTTAACGGTGATCACTATGCAGTCACTCTCGGTGACAGCGGCTTTATCATTACAATGAAAGGTAAACAGCTCCGTTTCGGTTTGGTTTAAGCCTTGAAACGCCAGGTTGATTGTTTTGACATCCTTGCGGGTCCACAGCTGAAGTTTATGTCCCTGTTTTACTAGCTGGCAACTCCATAGGCCGCCAATAGCACCTGCGCCCAAAAGTGTTATTTTCACGTGCAAATCTCAATTCATTTTCTCTCGAAAATCATAACACACAGGCACATTTGCGCGAGTCAACAATAACGACCGGCAGAAGAATTCAGAGCACTGCAAGGTACTCTGAATATGATGGTGATTTCAAAGCGAAGCGTTTAGCTTAGAATTTATAGGTTACAGCGACGTAGTGGCCAATACCTGTTGATTCGAATGTATTCGTATCCTCTATCAAATACACATCATTATACAGTTTAAAGCCATAGCCGACGGAATAGCGGTCTGAGTGCCAATAGAGACCGTTAAACATCACACCGCCGTGTTGAGCCTGAGTATTTCCTTTGAAGGTATCGTCTGCACCAAACTGATAATCAATATAGCCCTGGTAGGCGACAAAGCTGCCGTTTTCTAAGGTATAAAAAGGCTTAAACCAGTTTGTTGAAATCTGATAGCCGTTCCAGTCTTTGGCAGTAATATTATAATACCCATAGAAATTAAGCCCGACTTTACCGAACCACGGCACGTTGATATCAGAACCAAGCCCCCAGAAAGAATTATTGGGGTCGAAATCGGCTTCTGTTCCGCCTCCCCAATTAAACAGGGTGGCAAAGTAAAGTTCCTGAACCGGGCCAAATGACAGATCTTTGCCTGTCACGGCATCTAACGATACGCGCGGGGCAAATTTCATGAATATTTTGGGTTTGCCGTTTTTATCACTCGCATCGTGCTCGGTCAGGTCGAAGATATCAATGTAGCCATAGAGATCAAAGATCCCGGAACGGCCACCAAACTCCATTTCCAGGTAGTCATGGCCTGTATGTGCATCCGGGCTGCGGGGAAGTTCTTCATAGGCGTACATCAGGTTGAACTGCATCCACTTATAGTCATTTTTGTGGATATCATCGGAATAATCGACAGCAAATACTGCGCCCGAAAGGGCCAGAGCCGAGCTGACACTGAGAGCTGTGAGTGTTTTGTTCATGGGGGATCTCGCTAACCGTTGCCACTGCTGTATTGATATGCTCTTTGTGACATCACACTCTGTCTGTGAGCGTGAAGGCTAAAGAGCGTTAAGTTAAATTGGAGCGCGATGAAAATAAATGTTGAACTCCTACAGCAAAGATTAGTGTTTATTCTTACCTTTTTTTTTCTCTCTCGCCGATAAGATGTTATTCACCGCCAGGAGAGGACCAGGGCTGGGAAATCTGCTAAAGAAATGAAGTACAAGGGAAGAGAATATTGGAAGTAATAATTGTCTTATTTCTGAGAAATGGCAGGTGTGTAGTGGATTTTAGCAATAAAAAAAGGCGCCAGCGGCGCCTTTTTAACGTTCGTTCAGCAATGGGAATTGCTTAGAACTTGTAAGTAACGGCTACGTAGTGGCCTACACCTGAAGATTCTGCCTCTGGTGCCCATGGTAGAGCTTGACCATCTTCGAAACCGTAAACGTTATCGTATAGCTTCAGACCGTAACCTACAGCAAAGCGATCAGAGTGCCAGTACAGGCCGTTGAACATCCCGGTGCCAGTGCTAGATTGGAAAGCAGCGTCATCATCCATACCGAATTCGAAATCGATGTAACCCTGGTAAGACAGGAAGCTGCCGTTGTCGAAGAAGTGGAATGGCTTGAACCAGTTAGTAGCAAGGTGGTAACCGTTCCACTCTTTGTCGTTTCCGCGGTATGAAGCCATTAGGTTCAGACCGATTTTGCCTAGCCATGGAACCATTACATCAGAACCAATACCGATCTTCTGGTTGTTCACACCAGAGTTGCCGCCCCACTCAATAAGAGTCGCAAGGTAAAGCTCCTGAACCGGACCGAAAGACAGGTCTTTGCCGGTTAGCGCATCAAG
Organism: Photobacterium sp.; assembly: GCF_033720175.1. Classification (GTDB taxonomy): domain Bacteria; phylum Pseudomonadota; class Gammaproteobacteria; order Enterobacterales; family Vibrionaceae; genus Photobacterium. Next base: position 150,805 of record NZ_JAWWDA010000006.1, on the reverse strand, counting down.
AGAGACACGAGGAGCAAACTTCATGAAGATTTTTTCTGCACCAGCTTTGTCGCTGTCTTTGTCGCTGGTCAGGTTGAATACATCAACATAACCGTACAGATCAAAGATGCCTGAGCGGCCGCCGAATTCCATTTCCAGGTAGTCGTGAGATGATTCTGCACCTGCACCTTTCTCATCGAAAGCATACATCAGGTTGAATTGTGACCACTTGTAATCATTCTTGTGAATGTCGTCAGAATAATCGGCTGCATTTACCACAGCTGGTAAAGCCGTTGCTGCTAGAACGCTTAGTGCTACTAATGTTTTGCGCATGGTATGTACTCGCTAATTGTGTAGATAAGACCAGGCTTATTATTGGGCTGCCTGAATTTATGCAAGCATTCTATTGCTTTATGTCACGGTTGTGAATGTAACGATTGCGCAATCCTTTGCAGAGTGTGATCGTGATCGGCTGTAATCGATTACAGATTGTTTGTTTGCGTGATCTGAACTGGGTTTTTTGGCGATTTGATTGAACTTTTTCAGAGCTAAGTGAGAAATGAAACGTTACATGGCTGCAGTTAAGGCGGGTTTTAGTGATGAAAGGTGGTGATAAAAAAAGAGGGGGGTTCCGCATCAACAGAATACCCCTCAGATTTAAGCCGGAGGAAAATAATAGTGAGAAAGAATTACGATGAAGATAGCGATTCGCTGGCGTCACCCCGATTTTCCGACTTTATTGCGACTAAGTAAATGAGCAGCAGAACAGGCAGGCCTATCAATGCCGTGGTAAAGAAGAAGGTGTTATAACCAAAGGTATCAACATACATACCAGAGAATCCGGCAATAAATTTAGGGAACAGCAGCATGATCGAGCTGAACAGGGCGTACTGAGTTGCCGAGAACGCAACATTGGTCAAACTCGACATATAGGTAATAAATGCCGCGGTGGCAATGCCGGCACTTAAGTTGTCAGCTGAGATAACGATTGTCAGCATCGGCAGGCTATTGCCTATATAGGTAAAGAGCATAAAGAGTAAATTAGTGCAGGCGGCCAGAATGGCACCTAATGCCAGAATACGCAGGGTTCCCCACTTACTGACCAGGATCCCTCCGAGGCCGGCTCCCACTAATGTCATAATGACACCGTATATCTTCGAGACAGAGGCGACTTCCGTTTTACTGAAGCCCATATCGACATAAAAGGCATTGGCCATGACCCCCATCACCACATCGGAAATGCGGTAACAGCCAATGAGCGCCAAAATGAGTAACGCATTACGTCCGTAACGAGAGAAAAAATCCTGAAAAGGCATCAGAGCGGCGGTATAGAACCAAGCCACCAGTCTTGCCTGTCGTGCGCCCATGCCTTTATTGCGCAATTGCTGGCGGTATAGACGCTCAGTATTATCAATTGCACTGCTATCAATATTGGGTTCATTAATGCAGAGCGCAGTCACGATCCCAACCAGCATAAAACCGGCCATGATAAAGTAAGCGGCTTTCCAGCCCGTGACATCATAAACGGTGTCAGACCCAAACCAGGCGGCGAAGGCCAGTGAGCCAGCGCCTGCCATGATCATTGCTAAGCGATAGCCTGTCATGTAAGCGGCAGCGAGTGCCGCCTGTAAGCGCTCGGTCGCCAGTTCAATACGATAAGCATCAATGACAATGTCTTGAGACGCAGAAGCAAAGGCGACAATAACGGCAAAAATAGCCAGTTGAACAAGATCAACCTGCGGATTACTGATGGCCATGCCACATAGAGAGAGGATGATCAAAATTTGCGAGAATAGCATCCAGCCACGGCGGCGCCCGAATAGGTGGGAAAAGATGGGGATAGGAAAACGATCAATCAGTGGTGACCATATCCATTTAAAGCCATAAGCTAATGCGACCCAACTAAAAAAACCGATATCGGTTCGACTGACTTCGGCTTCTCGAAGCCAGAATGACAGAGTACCAAAGACTAATAAGATAGGTAATCCGGAAGAAAACCCAAGGGCCAGCATGATCAGTACTTTTTTTTCTAAGTACACCCGCCAACCCTGTTCGTTATTATTCTCTATCGATTGCTCCATTATTACCTCTAAATCTTGATAGCGTCGCCGCTGGTTTTACCGATTATAAAGGTAAGGTAACAGAGTCAGGTAGTTTTCTTGTCAGGTATTTAGTACTTGTACGACATCACAGAATTTTTGACGAGGTTAGCCATCAAATATTGTCATTTTGTAAAGTGAGGAACGTATATGGAATCGAAGGGGGACGCCACTCACTCCTAGATACAGATATCTTAAGGTCTGATGCCTTGCATTTTTTCTGGGGCTGGGCCGATCCCAAGCAGAAATTGCGCACAGCTGGTGACTTTGAACTGAACAAAACTGTTACCGAGCAGCTGATAGTCTTCCTGTGTTTCTAATAATTGTAGTAAATACCAGTATACCGATTCATATTTACCGTTTGGTGTACCTGCCGCAACAGACAGCTTCCACCATTCATGGAAGTGTTCGGTACAGGTGCGCTTGAGTGATGGACAACTGACTTCACCGCTTATTACGCCTAATGCACTTAAAGCGAGGGCTGGTGCATGGTCGGAAATATGTTGGCTGACCACTTCAGAGGGAATATCTGGCTGCGATGAGATTAACGTTAGCATAATAGTCACCTGGTCGTAAGAAAACGGCCAGGTGACGTTGTCTTACTTGTTAATAATGTTTATAGCCTTAATAACTATAGGCTGCTGAGGGACATCTTTCATACCCATAGACCGTATAGTTGTTGTCGGAACAGAAGACATTTTTTCAATAATTGGAAAGCCGTTCACAACTTTTCCGAACACGGCATAACCCGGACGACTGCCTTGTGCATTCAGGAAGCTGTTATTTTCATAATTAATATAGAACTGACGTGTTGCCGAATCAGGATCAGTGGTGCGGGCCATAGCAACCGTTGCCCGCATATTTTCCAGCCCATTGTTGGATTCATTTTTAATCGGTTCATAAGACGGGCGGCGTTTCAGCTCTCGGTCAAATCCGCCCCCCTGGGCCATAAACCCCGGGATCACACGGTGGAAAATGGTGTCGACATAGCTACCATCGTTAACATAACGAAGAAAATTGGCACTGGAAATGGGTGCTTTTTCTTCATCTAGCTGAATGGTGAATTCGCCCAGGTTAGTCGTCACCAACACCTGAGTTGCTGCACTGACAGGTAAGGCTAACAGCAAGCAGATAGCGATAAAATAGCGACGCATCACAGGTTCTCCTGCAAGTAACGGTTTAATGCTGTATCAGTATAAATATCTTTCAGTACCGCCGTCATCAGGTTATTGATGCTTTGCTCCATGTCTTCAACAGACGCACTCATTGTACCTGTCTTTTCAGACTTGCCTGAGTAACGTTTTACAAACTTACCGTTTGGTGTTTCAACCACCAGTTGAAGCTGCAGTTTACTGCTTAGATCATGGCTTATTACGCTGTGCTTTACATTGACCATCGCTTCCAGAATATCCAGGCGTACTTTGCCTTCAGCCTCTTCTGTAATGAGATAACCTTGCGAACGAAGTTGGCGAGATAACGCATCTTCTAATGTGACACGCAGATTCTGGCTGGCATGTAAGGGTTGTACATTTTTGCGCCCGCTGTCAACCACAGCGATAAACTGTGCCGTACGCAGGTCTCGGCTTTCCAGGCTCATAGACTGGCCATGGGCTGTTGCCTGGCTCGCAATAACCGGCGTTGGGGTCAGAGACAGCTGCGGTTCAGATGGTGCCGAACAAGCGGTGAGAGCCAAAACTGATGCAGCGAAAAGAAATTTCTTCATGGTTATTTCTGTCCTTAACTGGAGGCGTTACTTGCCTGACTGATAAACAATAAATTTGTCATTTTGCGCAATGATATCGACATTACCAAACAATCGCTTGAGTTTTTCATCGTATCCCAGCTGACGGTTGCCAATTACTATTAACTGACCTTTAGGTCTCAGAACTTGCTTTGCGTCACAGAACATTTGCCAGGCAATATGATCGGTAATGGTCGTTTGCTGGTGAAACGGGGGGTTACATAGGATCAGATCGGCACTGTTAGATTGAATTGTTTCTAAGCAGTTGGTTACAACTGTTTTAATTTGATCGGGCACTTTTAAATTGAGTTTGGCGTTGGCTTCACAAGAGGCTGCCGCCATGAAGCTTTCGTCGACGCAAGTGATGTTGGCATGTGGATTAAGTTGCGCGGCTTTAATGCCGATCACGCCATTACCACAGCCTAAATCGATAATATCGGTGTATTTTGATTTCTGAGGAATATGCTTAAGCAGTAAGCGCGCGCCAATATCTAAGCTTTCGCCAGAAAATACATTAGCGTGGTTGGTTAGTGTTATACCGTGCTCTGGTACATCCCACGTCTTCGGTGCCTGCATGGGTTGCGCAAGTGCAGGATTTGGTTTGATAAAGACCAGGCGTGCTTTCTTTACGGCTAAAGAGGTTCTGGTTTCGCCTAAATATTTTTCACATAACTTCAGCGTTGATGTGTGAATTTCTTTAACCTTAGCAGCACCAATCACGATGCAATCTTGTGGAAGGTGGTTACACAGTTGCTGTAACTGCCAGGAAAGCAGACGATGGCTTTTGGGAAGTTTAATCAAAACCAATTGTGGGTTTTCCGGCAATTCAGCCAGGCAATCGATAATATTGATCGGTGGAAGCTGGTTAGCTTGTAAGTTTGCAATACAACCTTGTTTTGCAATGAAAGAGTCAGTAACGCTAGTCACGTTCCCTTGATTAGAAAACCAGCAACCTAGGGCGCCAAAACTGTCATTGAAGATCAGAATAGGGCGTTGTGGATCCAATTCCATGTTGTGAGTATGGCTAATAAGGTACTCATCTGCAGCATCCCATGCTTGCAGTGTTTCAATTTTTCGCACCGGAAAACGTGTCAGGTTTAACGTACGCTCGTGCAGAGTTAGCGCTGGTTTCATTACAGATAACTTTCAGGTATGTTTGCTAATTAGTAATGTATTTTCGCAGAACCACCGTGTACTGCAAACCCAATATCGGAATTTACACCTTTTATCTGCTGCTATTTGAATAAGAGGTGACTTAAATAATTAACTTAAGTCTTCCGGTGAACCTATTTAGCCGCCCCGTGAGTAAGAGTTATGATTAAGGAACGCATCAAAGAAAAGTTACAGGAAGCATTATCGCCTACCCATTTGGAGGTGATCAATGAAAGCTACATGCATAACGTGCCTGAAGGCTCTGAAAGCCATTTCAAAGTCATTGTGGTTAGTGGGCAGTTTGAAGGCCTGCGTTTAATTGGCCGTCACCGTGCTGTGAATGCTGCGCTTGCCCAAGAGCTTGCGAATGACATCCATGCTCTGGCGATACATACTTATACGCAAAATGAATGGCAAAATTTATTGGATGGTGCGCCCGTCTCACCGTCCTGCCGAGGTGGTTCAAAAATCGATTGAGCCCCCTCTGTGGCTTTTTGTTATAAAAACCGCACTTATTGCGGTTTTTTTCGGCGTAATATTTGAATTATAAAGCAACATTGATGTTTTGGTTGTCGTATGATGACTCAGCCCCCATCAGGAAACAGGGGAGCAAGTATGAATCAGAATGGCTGGCTATACTTGTGAAAAGCTTGACGTGTTGAAATCGACTCAATGATTATCCCGAACCATATGACAGGATGTCAGACAGTAAAGGAGAGCCAAATGATAGAAGCTGGTGTTCGAGCGGTTGTTTTACTTTTGGCATCTCTGCTGATGGTTGCCTGTGGCGGGCAGGGTGAAGAAAACAATGCAGAGCAAGCAGCGGTGATTGAATGGAAGCTGGTTACCTCATGGCCGAAAGGGTTTCCTGGACTAGGGGTGGCGCCTGAACGCTTTGCGGAAAAAATTAAACTGTTGAGTCAGGGGCGGTTAACGATTGAAGTGTATGGCGCAGGTGAGCTGGTACCAAGCTTTGATGTGTTTAATGCCGTTTCAAAAGGAACCGCGCAAATGGGGCATTCGGCGGCCTTTTATTGGCAAAAAAAAATCCCGGCCGCACCGCTTTTTACTTCTATTCCTTTTGGTATGACAGCCCAAGAAATGAATGCCTGGCTGCATTACGGCGGCGGGCTTGAATTGTGGCAAGAATTGTATTCACCTTATGGGATTATACCTATGGCCGGGGGGAATACTGGCGCGCAAATGGGGGGATGGTTTAATAAAGAAATTAAAACTCTTGCCGATCTGAAAGGGTTAAAAATGCGATTGCCTGGCATTGGCGCAGAGGTGCTGAAGCGTGCGGGCGGGATCCCTGTAAGCTTGCCTGGCGGCGAGCTATTTACGGCATTAGAAACCGGTGCGATTGACGCGACAGAGTGGGTGGGGCCTTATAATGATCTGGCGTTTGGTTTACATAATGCTGCCAGATACTACTATTACCCGGGGTGGCAAGAGCCGAGTACGACACTGGAATTCCTGATTAATAAGAATGCGTTTCAAGCGCTACCTGATGATTTAAAAAAGATTGTCGAAGTCACTGCCCGCGCGATAAATCAAGATATGCTTGATGAGTACACGATGAAAAATGTCCAGGCTCTGGACATTTTAGTTAATGAGCATGATGTGGTACTCAAAGCTTTTCCTGAGGACGTATTAGCTGAGTTCAAGAAGCTGACAATGGATTTGATGCAAGAGATGAGTCAGGCCGAACCGTCAGTACAAAAAGTGTATGAGTCTTACCGTCGTTTTTTAATCAATGTCCGATGGTATGGGCGAGTTTCCGATAATGCCGATGTAAATATCGATTAACATCGAGACAAATCTGAAACAAATAGAATAGAGGGGTTGTTGCCCCATTGTTCTGGGTGTTTTAGTTGCGTTTGCTTTTTGTTAACAATGTTTTCCCGGTGAAGATATTTTGATAATTTATGATATTTTCACATTTGTGGGTCAGGTCAAAATTATAAACTTACGATCTATTGCCTTTAAGATGTTCGCTTGTTTTCACCCCGATTAGCATGGTTTGGCATAGTAAAAACGAGTGCATTAATGCTAGAATACTGGCCTTAAAATTACTCGTTATCAATATAGTAACGAGCTAGTTAATAGGGTGTTGCGGTTTCGGTAGCGTAAAGTAGGCTGGCTTCGGATGATGAAAAGTCGAGTCTTGATTGCGCAATAGAAAATTCTTTTTCCCTTTAATGTAGTGCAAGTGCGTATGATTACAATAAAAAAAGGGCTGGATATCCCAATTTCAGGGACTCCTACCCAGGCGATAAATGATGGTAATTCCATCACACGAGTCGCCTTGCTTGGCGAAGAATATGTTGGTATGCGTCCTACAATGCATATCCGTGTTGGGGAAGTGGTAAAAAAAGGTCAGGTTCTTTTTGAAGATAAGAAGAATCCTGGCGTTAAGTTTACTGCTCCAGCCAGTGGCAAGGTAGTGGAAATCAACCGTGGTGCTAAGCGTGTTCTGCAATCAGTTGTGATAGATGCAGAAGGTAATGAGCAAATCACGTTCAAACGCTATGAGGCAGATCAATTATCACAACTAGATCGTCCTGCGATTGTTGAGCAATTGGTTGAATCTGGTATGTGGACTGCGCTTCGCACACGTCCATTTAGCAAGGTTGCCCCAATCGATTCTGAAACAAAGGCAATCTTTGTAACAGCTATCGATAGCAACCCGCTGGCAGCCAATCCAGAAGTTATCATTAATGAACAAAGCGACGCTTTTGTTGCCGGTTTGACGCTACTATCGCGTCTGACTAGCGGGAAAGTTTTGGTTTGTAAATCTGGAGCGAGCCTACCTCGTAGTTCTGAAGCAAATGTTGAAGAGCATGTATTTAACGGTCCACACCCTGCTGGTATCGTTGGTACTCACATTCACATGTTGTTCGGTGCAAACGCGGCAAACGTTGCATGGCACATCAACTATCAAGATGTCATTGCATTCGGTCAGCTTTTCCTAACCGGTGAGCTATATACCGATCGTGTTGTAGCGCTTGCCGGCCCTGTTGTGAATAAACCTCGTTTGGTTCGCACTCAGATCGGTGCTTCAATTGAGCAGTTGACCGATTCAGAAATGATGCCTGGTGATATTCGGGTGTTGTCTGGTTCTGTTCTCAATGGTGTTCATGCGACCGGTCCACACGCTTACCTTGGTCGTTACCACCTGCAAGTGTCGGCACTGCGTGAAGGCTATGAAAAAGAATTCTTAGGCTGGATCGTACCGGGTAAAAACAAGTTCTCAGTGACTCGTTCTTTCCTTAGTCATCTCTTCTCTGGTCAGTTGTTCAATATGACAACAACGACGAACGGAAGTGAGCGTTCCATGGTGCCAATTGGTAACTATGAAAAAGTGATGCCACTGGATATTGAGCCAACACTGCTTCTTCGTGATCTGTGTGCGGGTGATAGTGACAGTGCGCAGTTGCTGGGTGCGTTAGAGCTTGATGAAGAAGATCTGGCTCTATGTACGTTTGTATGCCCAGGTAAGTATGAGTTTGGTCCACTGCTACGTGAGTGCCTGGACAAAATTGAGAAGGAAGGGTAATTCATGGGTCTCAAGAATTTACTCGAGCAGGTTGAACATCACTTTGAGCCAGGTGGTAAGCACGAGAGATGGTTTGCGCTGTATGAAGCGTTTGCAACTCTTATGTATACACCCGGAACAGTGACACGCACTGGTTCACACGTTCGTGATGGCATTGATTTAAAACGCCTAATGATCATGGTGTGGTTTGCAGTATTCCCGGCAATGTTCTGGGGTATGTACAACACGGGTCACCAGGCCGTTTCTGCTCTTAACCACATGTATGTGGGTGATCAGTTAGCTGCTATTATCGGTGGCGACTGGCATTACTGGCTGACAGAAATGTTAGGTGGCACTTTATCGGCCGATTCTGGCTGGGGTAGCAAAATGCTACTGGGTGCGACTTACTTCCTGCCTATCTACGCAGTTGTATTTGCCGTGGGCGGTTTCTGGGAAGTCCTTTTCTGTATGGTGCGTAAGCATGAAGTTAACGAAGGTTTCTTTGTTACTTCTATTCTTTTCGCGCTTATCGTTCCGGCAACACTACCACTTTGGCAAGCAGCTCTGGGTATTACCTTTGGTGTTGTTGTTGCGAAAGAAATATTCGGTGGTACCGGTCGTAACTTCCTTAACCCTGCACTGGCAGGCCGTGCATTCCTGTTCTTCGCATACCCAGCTCAAATCTCTGGTGATGCAGTATGGACAGCGGCAGACGGCTTTACCGGTGCGACGGCGCTAAGCCAATGGGCACAAGGCGGTGATGCGAACCTAATCAATGTAGTGACTGGCGAAGCAATCAGCTGGATGGATGCCTTTATTGGTCGTATTCCTGGTTCTATCGGTGAAGTTTCTACGCTGTTCATCCTCCTTGGTGGCGCAATGATCGTGTACATGGGCATTGCTTCATGGCGCATCATCGCGGGTACCATGCTTGGTATGATCGTGACGGCAACCCTGTTTAACATTATGGGTTCTGATACCAATGCAATGTTCAGCATGCCTTGGCACTGGCACCTGGTTCTGGGTGGTTTTGCGTTCGGTATGATGTTCATGGCGACCGATCCGGTGTCTGCTGCATTTACTAACAAAGGTAAATGGTGGTACGGCGCACTTATTGGTGCAATGGCAGTAATGGTTCGTGTGGTTAACCCTGCGTACCCTGAAGGTATGATGCTGGCGATTCTATTCGCTAACCTATTCGCACCTCTATTTGACAACCTAGTGGTTCAGGGCAACATCAAGCGGAGACTAGCACGTCATGTCAAGTAATAACGATAGCATTAAGAAAACGCTGATTGTTGTTATCGCATTGAGCTTAGTGTGCTCTATCGTGGTATCAACGGCTGCGGTTGTTCTGCGTCCATTACAGCAGGCCAATGCGGTTCTTGACGTTCAGCGCAATATCCTTTCAGTTTCAGGTCTGTTGCAAGACGGCACTAACGTAACGGAAGCTTATGAGCAGTTCATCGAGCCTAAGCTGGTTGATCTCAACACGGGTGAGTTCGTTGCACAGACCGAAGCCGGTCAAACTGCCGCTCAATACAAACAGCGTTCTGCAGCGAAAGATCCAAGCCAGTCTATTAAGCTAAAGGCTGATAAAGATCTTGGTAAAATCATTCGCCGTGCAAATATCGCGACTGTTTACCTGGTGAAAGATGCGAATGACAATGTTGAGAAGCTAATCTTACCGATTCACGGTAATGGTCTGTGGTCAATGATGTATGCATTCGTTGCGGTTGAAACTGACGGTAACACGGTTGCAGGTATCACTTACTACGATCAGGGTGAAACGCCTGGACTTGGTGGTGAGGTTGAGAACCCGAACTGGCGTGCTCAGTTTGTTGGTAAGAAGTTGTTTGACGACAATAACAAACCAGCAATTCGTATTGTTAAAGGTGGTGCTCCTGCTGGCGATCTACACGGTGTCGATGGTCTGTCTGGTGCAACCTTAACGGGTAATGGTGTACAACACACCTTCGACTTCTGGTTAGGTGAGATGGGCTTCGGTCCTTTCCTGGCTAAGGTTCGTGAGGGGGGCCTGAATAATGGCTGATACTAAAGAAATGAAAAAGATCCTGTTTGCGCCGTTTATCGATAACAACCCGATTGCGCTTCAGGTTCTTGGTGTATGTTCTGCTTTGGCAGTAACCACAAAATTAGAAACGGCGTTTGTAATGACGCTGGCAGTAATGTTTGTTACTGCATTTTCTAACCTTTTTGTATCACTAATCCGTAATCATATTCCTAACAGTGTGCGTATCATCGTGCAGATGGCAATCATTGCATCATTGGTAATCGTGGTAGACCAGGTACTGAAAGCCTATGTTTATGATATTTCTAAGCAGCTTTCTGTATTCGTTGGTCTGATCATTACTAACTGTATCGTAATGGGACGTGCAGAAGCGTATGCAATGAAATCGTCTCCACTGCCGTCGTTTATCGATGGTATTGGTAACGGTCTTGGTTACGGTTTCGTACTGATTACTGTTGGCTTCTTCCGTGAGCTACTGGGTTCAGGCAAGCTATTCGGTGTTGAGGTTCTGCCTCTGGTTTCAGACGGCGGCTGGTATCAGCCAAATGGTCTGATGCTATTAGCACCATCTGCTTTCTTCCTGATTGGTTTCATGATCTGGGCTATCCGGATTATCCGTCCAGAACAAGTCGAAGCGAAGGAGTAAGGGGAACATGGAACATTATCTAAGCCTTTTAGTTCGTTCGATTTTTATCGAGAACATGGCACTTTCGTTCTTCTTGGGTATGTGTACATTCCTTGCCGTATCTAAGAAAGTAAAAACCTCTTTCGGTCTGGGCGTTGCAGTAATCGTTGTATTGACGATTGCGGTACCGGTAAACAACCTTGTTTATAACCTGCTGTTGAAAGATGGTGCTATCGTTCAAGGCGTTGACCTGAGCTTCCTGAACTTTATCACGTTCATCGGTGTTATCGCGGCACTGGTACAGATCCTGGAAATGGTTCTGGACCGATTCTTCCCGCCGCTGTATAACGCGTTAGGTATTTTCCTTCCGTTGATCACCGTAAACTGTGCCATCTTCGGTGGTGTATCTTTCATGGTACAGCGTGATTACAACTTTGCTGAATCTGTTGTCTATGGCTTCGGTTCCGGTGTGGGTTGGATGCTGGCAATCGTGGCACTTGCGGGTATCCGCGAGAAGATGAAGTACTCTGATGTACCGCCGGGTCTGCGTGGCCTGGGTATTACGTTCATCACTGTTGGTCTAATGGCGTTGGGCTTCATGTCCTTCTCCGGTGTACAGCTGTAATCAGGATAATAAGGAATAGTCAATGGATGTTATTCTTCTTGGCGTAGTTATGTTCACCTTGATTATCCTGGCTTTGGTTTTAGTGATCCTGTTCGCTAAATCTAAGCTGGTACCATCAGGCGACATTACTATCTCAGTAAACAACGATCCGGAAAAAGCGATTACAACCGCTGCCGGTGGCAAATTGCTCAATGCCCTTTCTGCTCATGGTATCTTCGTATCATCGGCTTGTGGTGGCGGTGGTTCTTGTGGTCAGTGCCGTGTAAAAGTGAAGTCTGGCGGTGGTGATATTCTGCCGACTGAACTTGACCACGTGACTAAAGGTGAAGCGCGCGAAGGCGAACGTCTGGCTTGTCAGGTCAGCGTTAAATCTGACATGCAGATCGAGCTGCCAGAAGAAATCTTCGGCGTGAAGAAGTGGGAATGTGAAGTTCTTTCGAATGATAACGAAGCAACCTTCATTAAAGAGTTGGTGCTAAAAATTCCTGAAGGCGAGGAAGTTCCTTTCCGTGCAGGTGGTTACATTCAGATTGAAGCTGAGCCTCACCACATTAAATACGCTGATTTTGATGTACCGGAAGAGTACCGCGAAGACTGGGATAAGTTTAACTTGTTCCGTTACGAGTCAATCGTGAAAGAGCATTCTATCCGGGCTTACTCTATGGCTTCATACCCAGAAGAGAAAGGCCTGATCAAACTGAATGTTCGTATTGCGACACCGCCGCCAAATAACCCTGACGTACCGCCTGGCGTGATGTCATCGTATATCTGGTCACTTAAGCCGGGTGATAAGTGTACTATTTCTGGTCCGTTTGGTGAGTTCTTCGCTAAAGATACAGACAACGAAATGGTCTTTATCGGTGGTGGTGCCGGTATGGCGCCAATGCGCTCGCATATCTTCGATCAGCTTCATCGTCTGCAGTCTACCCGTAAGATGACTTACTGGTATGGTGCGCGTTCTAAGCGTGAAATGTTCTATGTAGAAGATTTCGATAAGCTAGCGGCTGAGCACGAGAACTTCGAATGGCATGTAGCATTGTCTGATCCATCTCCAGAAGATAACTGGGATGGTTATACAGGCTTCATCCATAACGTGATTTATGAGAACTACTTAAAAGATCACGAAGCGCCAGAAGATTGTGAATACTACATGTGTGGTCCACCAATGATGAATGCTGCTGTTATCGGTATGCTGAAAGATCTTGGTGTTGAAGACGAAAACATCCTGTTGGATGACTTCGGTGGCTAATTAGCCTTTCACACATAATTAAAATGGCTGATCCGATAGGGTCAGCCATTTTTCGTACCAGCATTATAATAATACTCTTTCTATTGTGGTTATTGACAGACAGCTGTTAGCGACCCAGTAATAGAGGGTCCCTCTACTTTTTGAGGAGTGGTTGAATGAAGACGTTCCTTACCCGAGCAGTAATGCTGCTTGTTATGACCATAACCCTGGCTGGCTGTGGTGATCAACGAGAGTTGATCCATTTAAGCGGTGCGACAATGGGCACCTACTATTCTGTTAAGTTGATTAAGCAGGAAGGCTTACCGAGTGCGACGGATATTCAGGCCGAGATTGATCGTCGTTTAGAGCGAGTTAACGATCAGATGTCGACCTATCGTAAGCATTCCGAGCTCAGTCAATTTAACCTGCAGACTACGAATGAGCCATTCGCTGTCTCTGCAGATACCGCAAAAGTGGTGAAAGAAGCGATTCGTTTATCTAAGCTTACTGACGGGGCCTTAGATGTCACTGTTGGCCCGGTGGTGAATCTGTGGAGCTTTGGTCCGGAAGCGCGTCCCGAAGTGATCCCGACAGATGAAGAATTAGCGGCCCGCCGTAAAATTGTCGGCATTGATCACCTGTCGGTTGATGGAAATACACTGACGAAGGATATCCCAGAGCTCTATGTAGACTTATCGTCTATTGCGAAAGGTTTTGGTGTTGATGTTGTTGCTGACTATTTTGATGAGCTGAATGTTGTTGATTACCTGGTTGAAATTGGTGGTGAATTACGCTTGAAAGGCGTGAACCTCGAAGGTGTGCCGTGGCGTATTGCGGTAGAGAAACCAACTGATGACGGTAGCCGCGCAGTGCAGGAAATTATTGAACCAGGTGATATGGCTGTGGCAACATCGGGTGATTACCGTAATTACTTCGAAGAAGACGGTGTTCGCTATTCGCACCTGATTGATCCCAAAACGTGTAAACCGATTGCCAATCACGTCGTATCGGTGACTGTATTGCACCCATCCAGCATGACGGCAGATGCGTTAGCGACAGCTTTCTCTGTAATGGGAGAAGAAAAAGCACTGGCGTTAGCGGAAACAGAAAATTTACCTGTTCTGTTAGTGGTAAAAACGGAACAAGGTTACAAGGAATATGCATCAGAAGCATTTGCTCCTTATCTACAAAAGAAATAGAGAGTTATCATGACAGTATATCTAACAACCTTTGCGGTCTTTCTGCTGGTTATCATCGCGATGGCAGTCGGTTATATCTTTCAGCGTAAATCAGTAAGCGGAAGTTGTGGTGGTTTGGACGGCATCGGTATTGCGAAGGAATGTAATTGTCCCGAACCTTGTGATGCACGTAAAAAGCGTGAAGCACGGGCTGCAAAGCAAGCAGAGTGGAAGAAAAATCAGATCGTTTAGTCGATGATCGTTTAATGAATTGCTATTTAGTCTGCTAACAGTGCCGAAATAGATAGCATCGATTGATCAAATAGCCTGAGTATGCTCAGGCTTTTTTATGTCTTTAATTTATCTTCTTGGCTAAAAGCATGTTAACTCTCGCATAACTGAGCTGATAAGTCATGGATTGGGTATCAGCATTACTTCTGGTTCTCGCATGTTGAGGGCGTTTGGGTATATAATAATTACTGTATATAAAGACAGTTGTCAGAGCCTGTTTGTTGAGAGGAATTGTGCCGGATACCTATCCAGAGCAACGGAAAATAGTCCACGTTGATATGGACTGTTTTTTCGCCGCGGTCGAAATGCGTGACAACCCGGATCTGCAAAATATTCCTATCGCAATAGGCGGTCGCTCCGAGCAACGAGGGGTTATTAGTACCTGTAACTACCTCGCCCGTAAATATGGGATACGCTCTGCGATGCCGACCGCTCAGGCAATGAAATTGTGTCCGCATTTAACCTTGGTGCCGGGTCGTATGGGGGTTTATAAAGAAGTATCACAGCAGATCCGTGCCATTTTTCAGCGCTATACCGATAAAATTGAACCACTGTCGCTCGACGAAGCCTACCTTGATGTCACTGCGTGTGAGTTATTTCATGGCTCGGCGACTCTGATTGCACAAGACATCCGGCGAGCGATAGAAGAGGAGCTTCATCTTACGGCCTCTGCCGGTATAGCCCCGGTTAAATTTATCGCCAAAATTGCTTCGGATCTCAATAAGCCAAACGGACAATATGTAGTGACGCCTGATGAAGTGGGGCCATTTGTTGCTAACCTGAAGTTAGAAAAAATACCAGGCGTTGGCAAAGTAACGATTCAGAAGCTGCATGAGCAAGGTTTGTATACCGGGCAGGATGTACAGGCATATGACCGTCATTTATTGTTGCAGCAGTTTGGCAAATTCGGTCAGTCGCTATGGTCGCGGTCGCATGGGATAGATGATCGTGAAGTGGTGGTTGAGCGGCAGCGTAAATCGGTCGGCGTAGAGCGTACATTTTCTCGTAATATCAGCGATTACGAACAATGCTGGCAAGTCGTGGAAGCGTTATACCCGGAACTCGAAAATCGCCTGAAGCGAGTACGTCCGATGATGAATATTGCCAAGCAAAGTATAAAAGTGAAGTTCGCCGACTTTCAGCAAACAACGGTTGAGCATAGTCTGCCATCATTAGATAAATCTCAGTTTGTTGGTTTATTAAAAGAAGCGCTTACTCGGCAAAAAGGTCGTGAGATCAGATTGATAGGTATTGGCGTCGGCTTAGATTATGGTATCAAAGCGCAACAGCTATCGTTTGAAGGGTTTTAAGAGCGGGAAGAGCGGACCTATGGCCCTGAGGCTCTATGGAGAAACCGTGTTGAGTTCCTAGGTTCAAGTGGCGAGGAAAAGCGAAGAGCTTGATGTTCAAGCAGGATTAGGAAAACTTGCCTGGAGGACCACAGGACCACCAGGAACCAGATACAAAAAAGGCGAGTCCCTATGAACCCGCCTCTCGTCACTCGTATCTTTTTACTCGAAACTCAGTCGCGCGTTACTTCTTAACCGGAATATTCTTCAGAATCGCAACCATTTGTTCCCAGAACAGACCAACCGTCTCGATGTTCACCTTCTCGTCTGGCGAGTGTGGGAACTTGATGGTCGGGCCGAAAGAAATCATATCCATTTGCGGATAAGGTTCTTTGAACAGGCCACATTCCAGCCCGGCGTGAATAACCATGATATTCGGTGTTCTGCCGTAAATATCGTTATAGGTTTCGCGGAACAGCTTCATCACTTCTGAGTCAGCATCGGGTTTCCAGCCTGGGTAAGCGCCAGAGAACTCACACTGCGCACCGGCAAGTTCGGTGATAGCTTTTAGCATGCCTTCAACATTGCTGCGACCAGAGTCCATCAGTGAGCGGATCAGACACAGAATCGTGATCTTATCAGCTTCCGTGGTGATCACACCCACGTTCAGAGACGTTTCAACCACCCCTTCAATGTCATCACTCATACGGATAACACCGTTAGGGCAAGCATTAAGAACGGCTAGCAGGCGTTTCTGATCGGCAGTCACAATAATGTTATCAGGTTGCTCGGCTGTTTCTGTAAATAAAGTAATGCCGGTTTCGATACGGCTCAGCTCAGCAACAAGGATCTCCTGGTAGTGGGCAAACAGTGTATTCAGCTTATCCACATTCTCTGCGGGCAGGGCAACGATAGTATTTGCTTCACGAGGAATCGCGTTACGCAGGCTGCCACCGCTTAGCTCAGCAATACGCAGGCCTAATTCTTCAGCGTGTGAGAAAAGGAAACGGCCAAGCAGTTTGTTCGCATTAGCGCGGCCAGTGTGGATGTCACAGCCAGAATGGCCACCTTTAAGGCCTTTAATAACCAGCTTCACCGCTTGGTAGTCAGCAGGCATCGCTTCACGTCGGGTATCAAGCGTGATAGCGCCATCAACACCGCCGGCACAA
Organism: Photobacterium sp.; assembly: GCF_033720175.1. Classification (GTDB taxonomy): domain Bacteria; phylum Pseudomonadota; class Gammaproteobacteria; order Enterobacterales; family Vibrionaceae; genus Photobacterium. The sequence goes on along the minus strand of NZ_JAWWDA010000006.1, from coordinate 133,859 downwards.
CCCATGTACACTTCACCTTCTTGCTCAGAGTCAGTGTTCAGCAGGATATCGCCGTCTAACCAGCCTTCTTTCAGGCCGAATGCGCCAGTCATGCCCGCTTCTTCATCAATGGTCAGCAAGACTTCCAGCGGTCCGTGTTCAATGTCTTTTGCCGCAAGTACTGCAAGACAGGTTGCCATGCCCATACCGTTATCGGCACCAAGAGTGGTGCCTTTGGCGGTTACCCACTCACCATCAATGAACGGCTGAATTGGATCTATTTCGAAGTCGTGATCGGTATCTTCGTTTTTCTGTGGCACCATATCGATGTGTGCTTGCAGAACAACGCCTTTGCGGTCTTCCATTCCCGGTGTTGCTGGCTTTTTAATAAAGACATTGCCAACATCATCGCGTCGTACCGCCAAACCTTCACTTTCAGCGAATTTGATGATGTGCTGAGCAAGTTGTTCTTCATGCTTTGACGGGTGAGGAATGGCACAGATTTGATCGAAGAATTGCCACACGGGTTGTGGTGACAGTTGACTGATTTCAGACACAGCAGTCTCCCTTATACAATCTTGGGCTAGGGCGATTAATCAGGATTATCAATGCCTGATTGGCCAAAATGATAGCAGAAATATCTATCGGAACTGGCTCAGCATACCACTGTGAAAACGGGGGTGACAGTTAAATATTAAAATGTGAAAGATGAGAATTAAGACTGCCCGCTTTCAGGCCGACACTGGCAGGTTGCTTTGATCTGCTTAACTCGCTGCACACATAATAGCTAGCCCCGCCAGTCGAGCCAGATTATGTTTATGCGGTGTAAAGGCAAATGGTTTGGAACGTCAAATTGTAATTTTTACAAGCAATACGCCACACTACAATTAATGTAATAAAATTACAAATTAGTGAGATCTGCATCACTTAAAGTTGAAAAGTGTGACGGAGTTAAAATAAATGGTTGTAATCTAATTACGCATTGAGTATAGTTTACACACTCCTCAGGTGAGGAAGAGAAAATACACTGAACTGCTCAGGACGAGCCCGATATATCGCCTCCATGGAACCGAGATTAAGTGAGACCAAAGATGGTCTTTATAATGACTTATGATTAAGGTGATAAAAATGAAAGCATTTGATTCTATTGCAAACTACTGGAATAACCGCTCTGTTTATACAGGTAACTTCACTTACCCGAGCTCTTTCGGCTATTAATTTTTGTGAAGTAGTGTTTGCTGACACTGCTTTGCCGAACAGTATTGTTCACCCCCCAAAATTTAGAATATTGAAATAATCGGATCTGGTTATTTGCCACATTCTGCCGCCACCTCTACCTGAGGTGGCGTTTTTTTATCTGTACTCATATCCCCAAACCATCTCAAGATACGAAATTCAGAACTTCCTCCGGGAATTAAGCTCGAGCGAAGTGTGTGCTGGAATGACAACCCCTTTGAAACGAAATGTGTATAGGAGTGACGATCTCTTTATCTGCAGATTTAGAGAAATACATTGGATTCTCTATGTATTCGATTACATATGCCTGTAACGACTGAATTTAACAATCATGTCACTCATATTAACGTTTGCTTCAAGGTTGAGATTGTATGGTGGTGAAAAAGTGAACACCACAAATTAACTGTAACTATTTGATTTTAATTGCTTATATTTATTGCTGTCGGGTTTGTGGTTGGGTTTTTGTTCGTTTCCCTCATTGTTTTATTGATGATTGAGTTATTTTCTGGAAATTGCTTGCTGAGCAGCATATAATCGCACCCCAAAAATAGAGCGACGCAAACGTTCTCTATTTTAAATCCTTATTTTTGAACTGCGCGTATTATCTCCAAGGAATCGAGAGCAATGCTTGAGAAACTATTCAAACTGAAAGAGCATGGAACGGATGTTCAGACCGAAATGTTAGCCGGTCTGACGACCTTCCTGACAATGGCTTATATCATTTTTGTTAATCCAACTATGCTGGCAAGCACGGGGATGGATCAGGGGGCGGTGTTTGTTGCAACCTGTCTGGCTGCGATGGTCGGCTGTTTCATTATGGGCTTTGTCGCAAATTACCCAGTTGCCCAGGCTCCGGGGATGGGGCTGAATGCGTTCTTTACTTATGGCGTAGTGTTCGGGATGGGACATACATGGCAAGTGGCTTTGGCCGCGGTGTTCTTGTCTGGTCTTTGTTTCATTCTTTTAAGCCTCCTGAAAGTACGAGAGTGGATCATCAATGCGATTCCAATGGCTTTACGTACCGGTATCTCAGCAGGTATTGGTTTGTTCTTAGCTTTCATTGCGTTGCAAAGCTCGGGCATTGTCGTTGGTCACCCTGCAACGTTGGTGCATATTGGAGATCTGACAAGTTTTCCTGCTATGATGGCGGCATTGGGCTTTTTCCTGACGATTGGGTTAGTTCATCGCGGTTATAAAGCCGCGGTACTGATTGCGATACTTGCCGTGACTGTGCTTGGTATCCTGTTTGGCGATATCACTTACGGTGGTGTTATGTCTATGCCACCAAGCCTGGCACCCACATTCATGCAGATGGATTTCAGCGGTGCACTTGAGGTTGGGCTGATTTCAGTGGTGTTTGCTTTCTTATTTGTTGATCTGTTTGATACTGCCGGAACACTGGTGGGCGTGGCAACAAAAGCCGATCTGATCGATAAAGATGGTAAGCTACCGCGCTTGAACCGTGCACTGCTTGCAGATAGTACGGCGACGTCTGTGGGGGCGATACTCGGTACCTCAAACACGACATCATTTGTTGAAAGTGTGGCAGGTGTTGCTGTTGGCGGGCGTACCGGTCTGACAGCCGTTACCGTTGGTGTATTATTCTTCTTAGCACTATTCTTTGCACCGCTGGCAGGTATGGTGCCCGCCTATGCAACGGCAGGAGCACTGTTTTACGTGGCGATTCTGATGATGTCAGGTCTGGTGAGTATAGACTGGCGTGATTTGACTGAAGCGGCCCCGGTTGTTGTTGTCTGTTTGCTAATGCCATTAACATACTCTATCGCTGAGGGTATCGGTCTTGGCTTTATCACTTATGCTGCCGTTAAGGTGATGAGTGGCAAGGGAAGAGATGTTAATATCAGCGTATGGGTTATTGCAGCCCTGTTTCTTGCTAAAATTATTTTCTTATAGCAGTTTATAAATACTATCGGCGATTGATTTCGCTAACACAGAGGTTCATCGGATATGAGTAATAAGTTCGTTATCACATGGGATAACATGCAAATGTACACGCGTCAGTTAGCAGAAAAATTACTGCCGGCTGATCAGTGGAAAGGTATTATTGCAGTTAGCCGTGGCGGTTTGGTTCCTTCTGCGATCCTTGCCCGTGAGCTTAACATTCGTCACGTTGATACAGTGTGTATTTCAAGCTATGACCACGACCACCAACGTGAAATGAAGGTGGTTAAAAAAGCTGAGGGAGATGGTGAAGGCTTCTTAGTGGTTGACGATCTGGTCGATACTGGCGGTACTGCTGAAATGATCCGTGCTATGTACCCTAAAGCGAAATTTGTCACAGTTTGTGCGAAACCGGAAGGTAAACATCTGGTTGATGATTACGTTGTTGATATTCCTCAAGATACTTGGATTGAGCAGCCATGGGACATGGCCGTGACTTACGTCGATCCAGTTTCCAAGCAGTAATATCACGGTCGACCTTGTCGATAAGTCATTTAAAAAGAGGCGTCAGAGATGACGCCTCTTTTTTTGTATCAATTATTCCGTCCTGAGATTGGTTATCTTTGTTGAGCGGAAAAGATAAATAGAATCACTATTCACTGAAATGGCAGCCTTGACTAAAAGCGAATGAATTGACACTGACCCCTGCATCTTGAGGTGGTTTGGGTATACTATAGGCTGTATGGTATTCCTGACATTAGCCGTCAGTATTCTCCTTAGGCTGTGGCTTGGCTTTTATAGATCAGTGTTTTGTAGACCAGTATTTTGTAGATCTGTTTTGTATAGATCGAATTATTGCAGAGCTGGCTATCACTGGCCTTATTTACCATTGGTCCGGTTAATGGTGCAGGAAATAGGACTTTGATCACTGGAGCCAACTGTGTCTGACCCTTCAAAAACGAATTTATCTGAAAAGCTCTTTGCTCCTCGCCAAACCTCAAAAGAAACGTCGAGTCTGGTGAAGTTAGCCCATATTAGTGCTGCTGCTGTTCATAACGATATTGATGGCGATAGTGAAAATGGGTGGTACCGCGTTTTACGTCGTCCTCAATGGGCATGGCAAGGTATTGATCCCATCGAGATGGAAGCTATTTTTGCCAGAATGGCCAACTCCGATGCAGCCAGAACCAATGATGAGCTTCTTGACACTGTGATTGGTTATAAACCGGGAAACTGGATTTATGAGTGGGCGCAATCGGGGGCGAGCTACCTCAAAAATGCGCGCACATTAGCCGATGCCGGTAAAAAAGAGCAAGCGGCCCATACTTTATTGAGTGCTAGTATGTATTACAGTGTTGCTGCTTATCCGCACATAAAAGGGGATACGCTGGCGGCACAGGCTGAAGTGAAGGCCAGTCAAACTTACCGGGAAGCGATGGCATTAATGCCCCATCAGATGAAAACCATCGATGTAAAATATGAAGGTAAGACATTCCAGGCGTATATTCATTTGCCTCGCACCGACAAGTTGTTGCCAACCGTGATTGTCAGCGGTGGTTTAGATACCTTGCAATCGGATCTGTGGCGACTATATAGGGATTATCTAGGGCCGGCAGGGTTTGCGATGGTCACCCTGGATATGCCCTCGGTCGGTCACAGTTCCCATTGGCCATTAACCGAAGATACCAGTCGGCTACATCAGGCTTTACTACAGCAGATCCGCGATGTGCCCTGGGTTGATCACCATAATGTTGCCATGCTGGGCTTGCGTTTTGGTGGTAATGCCGCGATTCGTCTAGGCTTTCTGGAGCCTAGCAGACTGAAAACCTGTGTCAGTTTAGGCGGGATGATTCATGGGATATTATCACAGCCGAAAATGTTGGAGGCGATACCACGGATGACCTTGGATGTCATTGCATCGAGAATGGGGAAAAACGGAGTGTCAAAAGCCAGCCTGACCTCACACTTATCAGCCTGGTCACTGAAACAACAAGGGTTGCTTGGTCGACGAAAAGTGGATATACCGATGTTGGGTATTAGCCTGAATAACGATCCGGTTTGCGCCGAAATGGATAATCAATTGATTGCGACGTCGAGCCGGGGCGGAAAGGCGATAATCTTACCCGACACGCCGCTGCATGACGGCTATCATCGCGCGATGACAACCGTTGTTGACTGGCTGAAGGAGAAGCTTACTTAATCTGGTGGCGGAAAGAGCATGTGATGTAAATAAAATGTTGCTATGCAAAGGGCTTTGTGGCTTAAATGGTATCACTGCCGAATTGGAATATGCCTTTAAGTCCGTGATTGAGCGGTTGTGTGTGGTAACTGCTTTTTTTGCTTCTGGCTGTTTTTTCTGAATGACTGTTGTTCGGTATAACTATGGATGGGGATACGCTAATGACGACGAACACTGTTTTTCCGCCTCATGGCCGTTTAATGACTAAATTGACTGCCTTGGGGCCTTATCTGCGGCAACAGCATTCAAAAGAAGGGGAGTTTTTCTTCGATTGTCTGGCCAGTTGCATCAGTGCGAAAAAATCACCCGAAGAGCGTGAATTCTGGGGATGGTGGCTGGTGCTGACGGCGACCGACTCAGGGTTTGAATACCGCTATTACTTTGGTCGCTATGACAGTGAAGGTAACTGGAACCAGGATAAAGTGCCAGCCAAACATGCAGAGGCGGTTGTCCAGACTATTGGCGACTTCTATTCCAAGCTGACAAATTTATTACAGGAAGAGTGTGGACTGGAAGTGACTGCGGCGGATGATCTGAAAGAAGCGGCGTTAGGTTCGATGGCATAATTGCAAGATCAGGGCTGTCTGGCCTATTTTTTATGAATTCTGCCTTCTAATGCAGCATTTTTCTTGTGATCTGGCTATGGGATTGATACAACAATTAGATCAATATTTATCACTCTATTTGTTTAATCCCAATGGTAGATACTAATCACTTGAATGCTACAGAGCAGAATTTCGCGGGCGAACACTCTCGAGTTGAGAGGCAGGCCCAATCCCTAAAGCAAAGCCATACAGTCAAGCAGACTATTGTCGTTAAACTCGGCACCAGTGTGCTGACGGGCGGAACGCTGAAACTAGATCGCGCTCACATGGTCGAGTTAGTTCGTCAATGTGCCTATTTGCGTCGTCAGGGTCATAAAATCATAATTGTGACATCTGGTGCGATTGCAGCAGGCCGAGAACATTTGGCCTATCCTGAATTGCCGAAAACGATGGCCAGTAAGCAGTTGCTTGCGGCGGTTGGCCAGAGCCGCCTAATCCAGGAATGGGAGAGCTTGTTTGGTATCTATAACCTGCATGTAGGCCAAATGCTGCTAACCCGTGCAGATTTAGATGATCGTGAGCGTTACCTTAACGCCCGCGATATGATTAATGCCTTGCTAGACAACGGAATCATCCCGGTCGTCAATGAAAATGATGCGGTTGCCACAACAGAAATTAAAGTCGGCGATAACGATAATTTATCGGCCTTGGTCGGTATTTTAGGCGGAGCAGATAAATTGCTGTTGTTGACCGATCAACCTGGCCTGTTTACTGCCGATCCTCGGCATAATCCAGAGGCGGAGTTAATTCGTGAGGTCCATACGATTGACGAAACGTTACGTAAGTTAGCCGGTGGTAGTGTTGGCGGCTTAGGTACTGGCGGCATGGCAACGAAGCTGCAGGCTGCCGATGTGGCACGCCGGGCCGGTATTGAAGTGATTATCGCCGCAGGCAGTCGCCCCGATGTTATTTCAGATATCGCCAATGGCGATTCTGTGGGGACACGTTTCCTGCCTCTTGAGTCCCCTCTGGAAAGCCGTAAACGCTGGATATTAGCGGGTCCTCCGCCTGCGGGGGATATTATTATTGATCCTGGTGCGGCGATCGCTGTGCAACAGCGTGGTAGTAGCTTATTGTCTAAAGGTATCACGCAAGTCAATGGGCTTTTTGAGCGTGGTGAAGTGGCCCGTATCTTTGATACTCGCGGCGTCTTGCTCGCCCGTGGTATCTGTCGCTATTCAAGTCTGGATATGGCTAAGATTGCCGGAAAACACAGCCAGGATATCCACTCGGTTTTAGGCTACGAGTATGGCCCTGTTGCCATTCATCGTGATGATCTTGTTGTGATCTAAACCTGAACCATTGAAACATTCTGGTTAATAGAGGAAGAATTGTGAATCTTGAACATATGGGTAAAGCTGCGCAGCAAGCGGCTTTCGAATTGGCTACTGCAGCCACAGCACAAAAGAATCAGGCGTTAGCGATTATTGCTGATGAGCTGGAAGCGAATAAAGATGTAATTCTGGCTGCCAATGCCAAAGATATCGCAGCGGCGCGTGAAACCGGAATGACAGACGCACTCATTGATCGCCTGTTACTCAATGAAGCCAGGCTGAGCGGTATTGCAAGCGATGTTCGCAATGTGATCGGCTTAAGTGATCCGGTTGGCGCTGAATTAGATAGCCGTGTACTGGAAAACGGGATGCGCCTGAGTCGCCGTCGTGTGCCATTGGGGGTGGTGGGTGTTATCTATGAAGCACGTCCGAATGTAACGATCGATATTGCAGCACTGTGTCTGAAAACCGGTAATGCCAGCATTTTGCGTGGTGGCCGCGAAACGTTCCATTCGAATATGGAACTGGTCAAAGTGATCCAGCTAGCGCTGGAGAAGGCGGGCTTACCTGCGGCATCGGTACAGTATATTGACAAACCGGACCGTGAGCTGGTGTCACAATTGCTCAAACTGGATCAGTATGTCGACATGATCATCCCGCGAGGCGGTGCTGGCTTGCACAAGATGTGCAAGGAAAACAGTACGATACCTGTCATTATTGGTGGCTTCGGTATTAGTCATGTTTATGTCGATCATTCGGCAGATCTCGCCCGTTCACTGGACGTTGTTGAGAATGCCAAGGTACAACGCCCATCAGCTTGTAACGCATTAGATACGCTGCTGGTGAGTGAACAAGTGGCCGAAGCGTTCTTGCCTCGCCTGGCCGAGCGTTTAAATAGCAGTAATGTTGCTTTAGTCGCCGATGAGGCCGCCTATGAGTTACTTGAAGGTAAGGCGGCTGAGTTGCGCCGTGTTGCTGACGGTGATTTTGACACGGAATGGCTAAGTTATACCCTTGGCGTCAAAGTGGTCCACGATGTGCAGGAAGCCATTGCTCATATGCGTAAGCACAATGCCAGCCATTCTGATGCGATTCTGACGAATAATATTCAGTCAGCAGAGCAATTTGTTAACGCGGCTGGCTCTGCGGCTGTCTATGTGAATGCGTCAACGCGTTTCACTGACGGTGCGCAGTTTGGCTTAGGGGCTGAAGTTGCAGTATCAACCCAGAAGCTGCACGCCCGTGGCCCTATGGGTTTAGAAGAGCTGACCAGCTACAAGTGGGTAGGGCAAGCGAATTACCTCGTACGCCCGTAGTTTGAAGGTGCGAGGAGCGAGTATCTAGAGTCGAGAATCTAGTATCGAGATTCTAGATACTCGATACTAGTTTCTTTCTAGGTCTTCGCATTTAATCACTCGGATCTTGCTCTTCCTTCTCGGCCTTTTCACGGTCGTGCTTCTCTTTGAGGTATTTGGCCTTGTCACGGTAGCCAAACTTCATGTTCGCGGTATATTTTAAGGCCATAATATTACTGACCACGACGCTGAGAACGATGGCTGAGATCACCCAAGGGTTTAGTAACCATTCCATCTAGACCTCACAGATATTGTTAATGAACCTAGTATAGAGGTTATCAAGGTTTGCCAGTATCTGCGACTTTCCTGCTATTTGGCTGTGATTAAGTGTGCGGTAGAGCAGCTCAGGTGTCAGTTGTGCCAACAACTCCCGGCTTACCGGATGGTGGCTGATATGCCAGGGCTCTATAGCGACCCCGCCGCGATCCTCTGCATAGGGCAGATAAAAGCCATATTCAGCCATATGGTGTTTAAGCCATTGATAAAATTCTGCCTGATGACCCCCTGATGCGTATTCCCATGGCTCTAATTGTAATTGCGTATCGACGGGCAAACAGTTCTGTGCATAGACATCGACATCTGTGCCCCAGTGATGGCGGCTGGCGCCCGGCAAGGCTGACCAACGCATGATGGCAATAATTTTGTCCAGTTCACAGAGCTTGCTGGTATCTAATGGCTGGCATTGGCTATCAAGCAATGGCCTGATACCGTTGAACTTGTTGTTCCAGATTAATAGCTGGCGTTCAAAAGGGCGGAATGCACTGGCCAGCTGCATATCAAACCCAGCCTGTTGGGCGGCTTGCTGCAGCGCAGCGAAAGCCGGTTGCATCAGGTGATGCAACTGGAAGTTTTGATGACCCACTAAGTGGCCGCTGTTTCTGCCTGTGAGTTGCTCGGCAGTAAGCTGCCGAGCAGAAGTAGAGGTGATCATCGCAGTGCTTTTTCTAACACTTTCTGATACATATCAGTCAGCTTCTCAAGATCCGCAATTTTGACACATTCATTGACTTTGTGGATCGTGGCGTTGACCGGGCCAAGCTCGACAACCTGCGCGCCGGTTCGGGCAATAAACCGACCATCAGAGGTACCGCCTGTGGTTAACAGTTCTGGCTTGGTATGATTCACGTCTTCAACGGCGGCGACCACGGCTTCAACCAATGTACCTTCATCGGTTAAGAACGGGTAACCGTTCAGTGTCCATTTTAGTTCATAGTTTAAACCGTGGGCATCGAGCATCGAATGAACACGGCGCTGAATGTCGGTATCCGTCAGCTCGGTACTGAAGCGAAAATTAAACTGAACATGAAACTCTCCCGGAATAACGTTCGAGGCACCTGTTCCTGCGGTAAGGTTGGCGATTTGGAAGCTGGTAGGGGGGAAGTAGGCATTACCGTTATCCCAAGTCGTCCCCGCCAGTTCAGCCAATGCCGCCAGCGCTTCATGAACGGGATTTTCAGCTAAGTGCGGGTAGGCGACATGGCCTTGAATGCCTTTTATGGTCAAATCACCGGTGAGCGACCCCCGGCGACCATTCTTGACGACATCGCCGACCGCATGAGTACTGGATGGCTCACCGACAATACACATATCGATTTTTTCATTACGTGCTTCCAGGGTATCAATTACACGGGTTGTCCCGTTGATAAAGGGCCCTTCTTCATCTGAGGTGATCAGCAGTGCCACGGAACCTGGATGGTCGGGATTTTCTGCCAGAAAACGTTCAACGGCGACGATTATGCAGGCTAATGAGCCTTTCATATCGGCGGCTCCCCGACCGTGCAGATAACCATCGATGATCGTCGGTTCGAACGGTGGGGTATGCCATTGCTCTAATGATCCGGCTGGAACCACATCGGTATGGCCGGCAAAAACAAACAGGGGGGCTTTCGTTCCACGGCGAGCCCACAAGTTAGTGGTATCTTCAAAGACCATGGTTTCAATTGTGAAGCCGAGTTTTTCAAGACGGGCAATCATCACGTCCTGACAGCCTGCATCTTCCGGGGTAACGGAGTTGCGGCTGATAAGATCTTTTGCCAGTGCAATTACCGGGCTGTCTGACATCCTTGTATCCTTTATTTCTGAGTAGAAAGTGACGGTTGAAAAATTGTTTGGTACTGGGCGGGCTTAAAGCCCAGGTAGTAGCTACCGTTATGGACGAGCAGTGGGCGCTTGATCATTGCCGGGTATTCCAGCATTAGCGTCATAGCCGTTTCTTTATCGAGGCTTGCCTTTTGGTCGTCAGTAAGCTGACGGTAAGTGGTACCGCGTTTGTTGACCATTGCTTCCCAGCCCAATTCTGATTCAAACTGCTCCAGCATGGCTTGATCTAGACCGTCAACGCGGTAGTCGTGAAAGGTGTAATCCTGGTTCTCTGCATCCAGCCACTTTTTCATTTTTTTGATGGTGTCGCAGTTTTTAATACCGTAGGCAATTGTATTCATAGTTGAGCTGACTGACTTTTTTATCAAATTAGCTCTCCTTTATAGCGAGATTACACAGGCTTAGCAATGGGGTTTATATCAATTGGCATTACATGGCTTTAACATAGTACAGTGCCACTACAAAGATAAAGTGCTCGGGTGATGATGAATATATAGGCAACCTTAATGGATACGTAAGGCGATCACAATGCACCGGAATGCTGGATTCGTGAGCTTTGCTCAGAATTACTGACTCTTTATGGAGGTGTGGAGGCTGAAAGGGAGGTGGTGAGCCTACATGCAAGATCACAAAAATGAGATCTGAATCGCTTTCTGTTCTGTATTGGTGGCTAAACCGTCTCCCATCTTGATCAAACTCAACATTTCATTTTTATTACTCTGAATAATGAAGCCTCTTTTATACCAATTTGAATAGTCATCTGTATGTCGTTGCTCGATCCGTTGTCATTTTGGCTGTGGCGGTGAGTAGATACCTAGGGCATGCTGAATATATAGATCGGCTATGAGGGAATAAAGCTCGGCTGTCAATCCGTAACAGGCCCGATGATTACTCAAATTAGTATTATGGAGGTCTCAATGGAACTGAATCCGGTTTTTGCTCGTCGTCTTTATCTGGCATTACTTGTCGAGCATATCGAAAGGCCAAACGTCCCAAGGCTGATTGAACAGACGGGATGGCCACGTCGTACCATTCAGGATGTATTAAAAGCGTTACCTGGTTTAGGGATAGAGCTCACCTTTATTCAGGATGGTAAGCGACACAATGATGGTTATTACCAGTTAAGTGACTGGGGGCCTTTCGACCTGCAATGGGTTGAAGATCGGGAGGGTGATCTGATCACTTCACTGGCGAGCTAATACCTTTCGGTATAAATGAAAACCGCACTTGTTGCGGTTTTTCCATTTCTGAAGGGGGACGATGAATGGGACGTTAATTAAGCGGTGGTGGGCAGACATAAGCATTACCCATCATGGTAACGGATGTACTAAATGTTCGTGGCGCGTACAAATCGATGGTATTGGCCCCAAGTGCACTGGCACGATTTTTCAGTGCGTTAAGTGCCCCCTCAGTTAACTCCTGATTGCCGATAAACAAAAATGTATACCAGTGCCCCTCAGAACTTGTGATGGTTTCTTTGTGGGTACATTGGTTGATTTTTCCGCTATTATTCCACACAACTTGTATATCTCTGCTTTCGTTGTTCAGCCGTGTTGTTTCACAACCGAATAAGAACAAAGATACCAGTACTATCATCAGATTCTTTTTCATTATTGCCCTTGTGCTTCCAGATAAAGAACAGTTGCCGCGGTACGTGATTTGACCTGTAGTTTTTTTAGCAGGCTCTTCATGTGTACTTTTACGGTCGCTTCTGAAATAAATAATGCATCGGCAATTTGTTTATTTCGATAGCCTTTGGCAACTTCTTGTAAAATCTGCATTTCCCTGTCTGTAAGCGTGTTTAGCAGAGAATCTTGTTCGCTGGTATCTTCTAAGTAATCCCGAACTAGATCGTTGTAGACCTTGGCGCCACATAACGCTTGCCTTAGCTGGCTGATGAGTTCATCGGGTTCGGTATCTTTTAGCAAGTAGCCATCAGCCCCTGCAGCAACCAACGCTTTGATATCGGAACGGCTATCAGAGACGGTCAGAATAACAATGCTGGCGCTGCTCCCTTCAGCCCGCAGCGCATTGAGGGTATCTAAGCCCGACATTCCCTTCATATTTAAATCGAGCAGGATCAGGTCGGGGTTTTTCTCATTCGCCAGTGCTATGGCATCAGCACCATTGCTGGCTTCGCCAATCAGTTCAAAATCGGGTTCAAAACTTAATAGCTGGCCGATCCCACGTCGGATTAACGGGTGATCATCTACAATCATTATTTTCCAAGACGTCATATTAATGTCCTTAAATCTGAAGTGAAAAGGTGAGGCTCACTTCACAGCCTGCGCCCGGCACTGTATTTATTTGAAGATCACCATGTAGGCGTGATGCTCGCTCGGTCATAATGGCTAAACCATAATGGTTTAGTTTTTTTCTGTTAGGATCGAAACCTAACCCATCATCACGAATTTTTATATCTACATGATCACCTCTTTGCTCACAAGAGACGATGATTTCGTCAGCATGGGCATGTTTTATCGCATTGAGTACCGCTTCACGGATCACTTGCAGTAGATGTACCTGATGGTGGGCATCGAGGCTGAGCGATGACAAGTGGTTATCAATGATCAGCAGCGCATCTGTCTGCTCTTCCAGTGGATTAAGCATCTCTACCAAGGCTTCACCAAAGTTGGCTTCTTTGATCGTGAGGCGAAAGGTGCTCAGCAATTCTCTTAATTGGGTATACGCGCCTGACAACCCGCTATCAATATCGGCCAGAATCTGATTAGCATTATCGGTGTCATTACTGGCTAATTGACGTTTTAGCAAGGTCATCTGGATTTTCAGATAAGATAATGATTGTGCCAAGGAGTCATGTAGCTCGCGTGCGATGGTGGCCCGCTCTTCCATTAAGAGCAATTGCTCGCTCTGCTTTTGGGCCCGGTTGTAATAGATCCCTCGGGCTAATATGCGCGATATATTATCGATCAACGTTTGGTCCGGGCAGGGCAAGGTATATTGCCACCATAGCTGGCCAAGCACTTGCCCGTCGATGGCTAAATCCTGAAAATGCCATGGTTGGGTAGATTCAATTCCGGCGGTTAGCTCAGACCGCCCGCCACTGTTTTCTTCTATAATCAGTTTAGCTGCCGTTAATCCTTCCACCGCCACCAGGGTGTCTAGCATGGCAGAGAAATTTTGCGGGGTTAACCGGCTGACTGACAGTTCTTGTGAGCAGTTATAGAGTACCTGGAGTGATTCATTGGCGTGACGCAGGCGACGTGTTTTCTCATTCACGTTCTTCTCTAACCCCCGATATAATTTTCCGAGTTCAGAAGACATCTTATAAAAATTATCGGCCAGTAAGCCTAACTCATTATCACTTTTTATATCTAGGCTAACATCGAAAAGGCCATTTTGGACATGTTCACTGGCTGTGACTAATTGATTCAGAGGGGAAACGATTTTTCGCTGGGTGAAATGAATCGTGAATAAGGCAACGAGTAAGATCAGACTTAACCCAATACCACCGATTACCGACAACACCTGCAGTTTAATGACAGAGAATTCCTGCAGCTCAAAGACAAAGCCATCAATGCGATCGACAAAGCTGGCGACATTCTCTAAGTACTGCTGGCGATCGGAGGTCTCGAGCTGTAGATGAAGATTTTCCCAGCGACCAATTAAGCCGTAATAGTGCGTTTTAATGTCGGTAGGCACGGTCCAGTGTTCCAGTGCGGCCATTGACGGTGAAAATAGCGATTTTTCGAAGTGATCCAAGTGATCTGACAATTGAGGTGACTCGGTTTGAATATCGTAGGCTAAGCGATAGCTCTGCATACGCAGCGAACCGGAAACATTGATTGCTTCAGCGTCATTCAAACTGGAAGCAAGCGTAAGCAGTGCAAAGCTGGTGGTCGCCACTGACAATAACAAGATAGCCAGCATGGCCCGGGCTATGGTTGTAGTCACTGACTTAAGGGGCCTGTTTTGCACTTAGATTCCTTATATAACAATAGATTAAATGGTGTTCGATATATTAAAGCGAAACTGGGGTTTGTTGCCCATAGTCGAATAGTGGAAGTTATATCATCCCACTTTATTGATCTAAAACAATTTCACCTCTATTTAACCCTTACGGGGTATTTAAGCAATTATTACTGGATTTAAACTACTCATATAAAAAGATGAAGAGTTGTGACAAGTTTGATTCCGTCTTAGCGTATTGGCTGCTGTCAGTAAAATGCTCATTGTTACATTATTTTACCAAAGGTGTTAACACATGTTCGATCGTTCACGCCGTAATATGTTTAAGCGTCGTCGCAATCCTGAATTGCAGCGTTTGCCATGGGTTATTGATGAAGCGTTTTTCACTGAGAGCTGCACCCGCTGCAATAAATGCATCAGTGCGTGTGAACCCCAGGTTATTGTAAAAGGTGACGGGGGATTTCCAACTATCGACTTTAACCACGGTGATGGTGAATGTACTTTTTGCTACCGCTGCGCAGAGGCTTGTCCAGAGTCATTGTTTCATCCACAAACAGATACCCCCTGGGAGCTGAAAGCTCAGATTAATCAGCGTTGTCTGGCATATAACAAGATTGAATGCCGTAGTTGCGGTGATATGTGCGGAGTACAAGCAATACATTTCAGGCCGCAAGCTGGCGGAGTTGCTCTGCCGGATCTGAATGCAGAAGATTGCACGGGGTGTGGTGCCTGTCTATCGGTTTGTCCGACATCAGCAATCGCCATGGTGATTAACGAAGCAGAAGAGAAATAGTTTATGGCGCAACAGGAAGTTCATATCTCTAGCCTGGTTGTACATGTAAAACCAGAATATTTAGAAGTCGTTAAAAATCAGATACTTGATTTTCCTGATACGGAGATTCATGGTGAGAGCGAAGAAGGAAAGCTCATTGTCGTTCTGGAAACGGCGAATCAAGGGTATGTGACTGATACTATAGATAAAATTAACAACCTAGACCATGTTTTAATCACTTTTTTAGTGTACCACCAAATTGAACACTTTGATCCGCAATCTGAGGATGATTCATGAAAATGACAAGACGTGCGTTTGTTAAGGCAAACGCGGCTGCATCAGCGGCAGCTGTTGCTGGTATTACCTTGCCAGCGTCAGCAACTAACTTAATTGTGAGTTCTGATCAAACCAAAATTAAATGGGATAAGGCTCCGTGTCGTTTTTGTGGTACAGGTTGTTCGGTACTGGTAGGTACGCAGAATGGTCGAGTCGTTGCCACTCAGGGTGATCCGGAAGCGCCTGTCAACAAAGGCCTGAACTGTATCAAAGGTTATTTCCTCTCTAAGATCATGTACGGAAAAGACCGTCTGCAAACGCCTATGCTGCGGATGAAAAACGGCAAGTTTGATAAAGACGGCGACTTTGCCCCTATTTCCTGGGATCAAGCCTTCGATATCATGGCTGAGAAATGGAAAGCTGCACTGCAAGAGAAAGGCCCGACAAGTGTGGGTATGTTCGGCTCTGGTCAGTGGACCGTCATGGAAGGGTATGCGGCTTCAAAAATGATGAAAGCCGGCTTCCGTTCTAACAACATCGACCCGAATGCGCGTCACTGTATGGCGTCTGCTGTTGGTGGCTTCATGCGTACCTTTGGTATCGATGAGCCGATGGGCTGCTACGATGATTTCGAACATGCCGATGCGTTTGTGCTTTGGGGCTCAAACATGGCTGAAATGCACCCGGTTCTATGGACACGTATTACTGATCGCCGTTTAAGTAACCCTCATGTCAAAGTAAACGTGTTGTCGACCTATTATCACCGTTCATTTGAACTGGCTGATAACGGTATGATTTTCGAACCGCAGAGCGATCTGGCAATTGCGAACTTCATTGCTAACTACATCATCGAAAATGATGCCGTGAACTGGGATTTTGTTGATAAGCATACTCACTTCAAGCGTGCGACGACAGACATTGGTTACGGTCTTCGCGACGAGCATCCACTGCAGCAGAAGGCCGAAAACCCGAACGTCGGCAAAATGCACCCAATGAGCTTTGAGCAGTATAAAGCGTCGGTTGCAGAGTATACGTTAGAAAAAGCCTCTGAAATGTCTGGGATTTCCCAAGAAAAGCTGCTGGAAATGGCAAAGCAGTACGCTGATCCGAAAGTAAAAGTGATGTCACTGTGGACCATGGGGATGAACCAACATACCCGTGGTGTGTGGATGAACAGCCTGGTTTACAATATTCACCTATTAACCGGTAAGATCTCGCAGCCGGGTAACAGCCCGTTCTCGTTGACTGGGCAGCCGTCAGCCTGTGGTACAGCCCGCGAGGTGGGTACGTTCTCTCACCGTTTGCCAGCCGACATGGTGGTTGCAAATCCCAAGCACCGTGCGATTGCAGAAAAAATCTGGAAACTGCCTGAAGGTACAATTCCGCCAAAACCGGGTTATCACGCGGTTGTCCAGGATCGGATGCTAAAAGACGGTAAGCTAAACGCTTACTGGGTAATGTGTAATAACAATATGCAGGCGGGGCCGAATATCAATGAAGAGCGTCTGCCTGGTTACCGTAACCCGGCAAACTTCATTGTTTGTTCTGATCCGTATCCTACAGTAACGGCTCAGGCGTCAGACTTGATCCTTCCGACCGCTATGTGGGTAGAAAAAGAGGGCGCTTACGGTAATGCCGAGCGTCGTACCCAAGCTTGGTATCAGCAGGTTGAAGCGCAGGGTGATGCAAAATCAGATCTGTGGCAGCTAATGGAATTCTCTAAACGCTTCAAGATTGAAGAAGTGTGGGGGGATGATCTGCTGGCGAAAATGCCGCAATACCGCGGTAAGAGCATGTATGAAGTACTGTTCCGCAATGGCCAGGTAGATAAGTATCCGCTCTCTGAAGCGCAAGAGCTTAACGATGATGCAAAAGCGCAAGGCTTCTATCTGCAAAAAGGCCTGTTTGAAGAATATGCAGCATTTGGTCGTGGTCATGGTCATGATTTAGCACCCTATGATACGTACCATAAAGTGCGTGGCCTGCGCTGGCCGGTTGTTGATGGCAAAGAAACGCTATGGCGTTTTGCTGAAGGTTCAGATCCATATGTTCCGGAAGGCTCAGGTTTTCATTTCTATGGTAAGCCAGACGGTAAAGCTAATATCATTTTTGCACCGTATGAGCCAGCACCTGAAATGCCAGATAAAGATTATGACATGTGGCTATGTACTGGCCGTGTATTAGAACACTGGCATACCGGTACCATGACCCGCCGTGTTCCAGAGTTGTACAAAGCCGTGCCTGATGCGGTTTGTTATATCCACCCTGATGATGCCCAAGTCCGTGGCCTGCGCCGTGGTGATGAAGTGTTATTGGAATCTCGTCGAGGTGAAGTTCGTTGCCGAGTTGAAACGCGAGGCCGTAACCGCCCTCCTGTCGGTTTGGTCTTCGTACCATTCTTTGATGCTCGCATCTTGGTTAACAAACTGATTTTGGATGCCACTGATCCGCTGTCTAAGCAGACAGACTTCAAGAAGTGCCCAATCAAGATCACTAAAGTTTAATTAATCGTATGACGTTAGCTATCGAGTTCACACTCAGTGAGCGACTGGGCCAGGGCGGGATAGCTAACGTTCTTAAGACGAATTTAGCCCAAAGGCGGAGAATACAATGAAACGACTAGTTTTAGCGGTCATGGCTGTTGGTATGTTATTGACCGGTACCGTGCAGAGTGCAGATGAGCTTAACAACCAAGCTGTTACCAATCCGGGGGGGATTGGTGGCGTAGAATCATTACGCGGTGTCAGTGAGCTGGAAACCACCCGCCCGGCTGATGCATTTAAACGTTACCCACGAGATCAGGGTACGATTGATAGCGATTATGTCTATCAGCCACCGCTGATCCCACACACCATTCGTAACTACGAAGTGTCATTAAATGCGAATAAATGTCTGG
Organism: Photobacterium sp.; assembly: GCF_033720175.1. GTDB lineage: Bacteria > Pseudomonadota > Gammaproteobacteria > Enterobacterales > Vibrionaceae > Photobacterium. Next base: position 115,295 of record NZ_JAWWDA010000006.1, on the reverse strand, counting down.
CTTGCCACAGTTGGAAAAATGCGAAAGAAATGGGCGCTACGAAAATCAGTGTAACCCACTACCAGACCCGTGAAGGTCAGGTATTGTCAGATGTTTCACCACGTCGCTATTTCTGTCAGCAGTGTCACGTTCCTCAGGCTGATGCAAAGCCATTGGTTGAGAACAGTTTCCAACGTGTTGATGCTCTGCGCTAATTATAGCCACAATAAAAAGAGAGGCTATATATGAACATTTTAAAGGCATTTTGGAGAAGACTGACATCGCCAAGTAAAGTGGCCGTTGGTGTCGTCTTGTTTATGGGATTTATGGGCGGCTTGTTATTCTGGGGGGCGTTTAACACCGGAATGGAAGCAACCAATACGGAAGAGTTTTGCTCAGGCTGTCATGCGCCGATTGTGAAAGAGATCCGTGAGACGGTTCACTTCTCGAACCGTTCGGGTGTGCGTGCGATTTGCTCTGACTGTCACGTACCGCATAACTGGACAGATAAGATCGTTCGTAAAGTACAGGCATCAAAAGAGCTGGTGGCTTTCGCGATGGGGACTATCGGTACAGAAGAAAAATTCAAAGAGCGCCGTGCATACCTTGCTAACCGTGAGTGGCATCGGATGAAAGAAAATGATTCGCAGGAATGTCGTAATTGCCATAACTTTGAATACATGGACTTTTCAGAACAAGGTCCACGTAGTGTTAAACAGCACTCAACGGCATTGGCATCGGGTGAGAAAACATGTGTGGATTGCCATAAAGGTATTGCACATAAATTACCTGATATGAAAGGTGTTGAAGGCTGGTAATAACAACAAGGTGAGAAGACGATGAGCACATTAGAGTCGATTATTTGGCACACGCTAGGTTATGCCGCAATGCCTGTTATCATTTTAACGGGGTTTGCTGTTGTCGCTGCAATATCGGTAGGCGTACTGGCGTTGGGTAAAGATAAAAATATCTGATGCCCCCCCTGGCTGTCATTAGTGACTACCGTGTAAAAAAGAAATAAAAAGCCATGTCTGAGAGACGTGGCTTTTTTCTGCGTACAATTTGTTTATATATTAAGGTTCTATATAACCGGCTTCAGAGAGCATACTGCGGAACAGTTCTGCTCGTTTTCGATTAACGCCAAAATCGGAATAACCCACTCGCGATTCTGAACGTACCATCAGCTGCTTGTCTTGTCGGCGTACTTCAAAATCATCAACAAACTTAAACAGGCTACTTCTGCACTCTACCCGAATATACGCCTCGCTCTGAGAACCTAAGCTGGCGCCAGGCAGTGAAAGAGCCAGCTCAGTAATACGCTTCCAGTTGTTGAGGCCAGCTTCGCTCAGAACAAAGTCCGCTAAATGATATTCCTCCCTTTTATCAGCGGTTGAGACACAATTTGGCCTCTCTCGGCATGGCTGCATTGATCTGTCAGGAAATGACACATTATCAGTGTCGGCATTCGAACAACCGAACAAAATTCCGGTGCTTGCTAGCAGAAATAGTGGCTTTATTAATTGAAGCTTCATTTTTGCCATCCTGTTTTTTGTGTGATCTGATACGAGTAGATTTATGGTTGTGTCACGATTGCATTAGAAAAACGGCAAACCCTACCCATGATGCCACGAGTAGCACCCATGGCAACCAATGTTGTTTGTGAATGACAACGTGTTCAGGAGTCGCTGGAGCCTCTTCTTTTGGCTGCTCCTGTTGGTTACTGACGTGTTTCTTACGCAGCTTGTCACGTTCACGCGCTTTGACTTTTTGCTGTTTCTTATAGAGTTCGATGCCTTTTTGAATGCCGACCGCAACCAGTTTAGTCTGATCTTTGGTCTGGCCTGGCTTTTGCGTCGCTTTCGCAATGCGTAGTGCTTCAGCTTGCGTTTCTGGTGAGGGGGGATTGGGGTTTTTCTGGGTGGTCATTTTAACTCCGCTCAATGGTCTGATCATAGAGGTGCTTTTGTGATTATACCTTGTCCCTAACTTGGGGGGGAGTCTGTTCCAGAGAGTATAATGGTGAGATGTGTAGGAATATTTCAACTAATGAATAAAATTTTCTCGGTTCGCCTACTGCTGGCAAGTGTTTAAGTCGTTGATGTTTGTCAGATATGGTTGTTTTTTATAACATTTCCTAAATTGTTCTGACACCGAGGCTTTCGTAATAAAACAGAATTTGTGTGGTTATTTGAAGATAAAGCGTGATCTTGGCTACAAGATGAATAATTGAAAAGTGCGGTGTACCACAGAATTAACCACGGCGAGGTTACTGTTTCATCGAGATGAATTATCTTATTAAAACAATAAATACAATGTACATTATATTCAACTGGTTGAATTTGGTATGGTTTGCCACCATTGCTCATAGAGAGAGAATGTGTGAGGAAACACTTTGTTTTATCCAATGGATGCTTATGACAAGCATGGCTTGCTAAAGCCTTCGATGATGTTGTGGTTAGTTTTGGCGTTCAGCGCTAAAGCGTGGATTGTCTTTGTAATGGCTGGAGCCAGCCGCGATCAGGGGTCGCAAATACTGACAATTTTCTATCCATTACGAGAAAGCTTGTATGTCGGAATGGCAATAGGGTTACCCGCACTACTATTGATGTGGTTATCCGGCCTGCGATATAAAAACTACAACTTAATGAATTTTTTATGGCAGCACGGCAAAAAATTATTACTTGCTGCCTATATCACCGATTGTTTACTGCAACTGTATCACCTGTCGCTCACTCATGGTGCATTCAGCTGGACTCGCGCAACGACGATGTTGCTTACCCTGTGGTTCAGTTTGTATTTGATGAGAAGCACCCGAGTCAGGAATACATTTGCAGATAGGCCTATAGAGAGGTAAAGCAAATGAATGAATGGAGTAAAGGTTTAGTGCTCTTTAGTGCACTGTTAAGCCCTTTAGCCATGGCTGACTGGTTATTAGACGTTAACTTTGAACTGACCGGTTTAGATACCAAGCAGACGGTAAATACATCACTGTCTCTGCTACCTGGTGAAGAAACGGTTTTTTTCGGCACATCAGAAGAGGGGAGCAGTGCCCGTGAGCTGGTTGGCAGTGCAGAGTTGCTGCAAGTATCAGCGGAAGAAGTGATAATAGCCTTTAAGGTACAAGAGCGTCTGGATGATGGTGAGTGGCGTACCATTATTTCACCTACACTTTCAACGGGTTTGAATTCGCCTACATCATTTGAAACGGTTGATGACCGTTCCCATGAACAGGTAAAACTTCATGTCGAAGTGACTTCGGTATAACGTTCACCGGCTTAAGATTGAATAATATAACGCTCCTGTCGGGAGCGTTTTTTATGGCCGGAAACGTTATAATCATTTCTCTAGATTGACGTTGAAGAATATTCAGGAGAATCATATGGCTATCGCACAACCCGCAATTTTGCCAGAAGCCGGCCCTTTTGCCCTTTATGTTGTAATGAAGGTTATCGGAGGCAAGGACGCGGTTATTGCTCAGTGTAAATCGCTGCATCATACATTAGCAACACTGAACGAGCAGCAGCCTGATGGCAATCTTCGTGCCAGCCTGGCCTTTGGCAAAGCATTCTGGCTGTCTTTAGATAAAGGCTGTCCAGCAGAATTTGAAGATTTTACTCCGCTTGGTAGCGGTGATATCACGGCACCTGTAACGGGAGGTGATATTCTGCTTCATATAAACTCAAGCCGTCATGATTTGAACTTCTACACCTTACGTTGCTTTCTTGAACCTGTTGCAAAAGACATTGAAGTGTTAGACGAGACTTATGGTTTTAAGTACCTAGACTCTCGAGACATGATTGATTTCATTGATGGCACGGAAAATCCGAAAACGACAGAAGCCCGTAGTGATGTTGCTTTGATCAAAGGTGGTGAGTTCGCAGGTGGTAGTTTCGTGATGGTTCAGCGATTTGTGCATAATCTGCCTGCTTGGAATCGTCTGAATATTCAGGCACAAGAAAAAGTAATTGGTCGGACTAAACAGGGCTCGGTTGAGTTGGAAGATGTTCCCGCAGCTTCTCACGTTGGCCGTGTTGATCTTAAAGAAGAAGGCAAAGGCCTTAAGATTGTGCGCCACAGCCTGCCGTACGGCACGGTAACCGGCGATCATGGCTTGCTGTTCATTGCCTATTGCCATACTCAGCATAATTTCAATGCGATGTTAAAGAGTATGTACGGCGATAGCGATGGTCAATCGGATCAGATGCTACGTTTTACGAAGGCTGTCACTGGCGCATACTTCTTTGCACCGCCGGTTGAGATGTTGGAAAGTTTGTAATAAACGGTAAGCGCGGTTTAAAGCGGTTCTATGGCCCTGAGGAGCGGCAGATAAACTGTTTCGAGTAAACTAGGTGCGATTTTAGAGTGGCGAGGATAAGACGCTTTAAGCGCCTAGGAAAAACAGGCTCTGGGAAGATCAAGAACTTGACACTTCATTTAGGTTTTTGAAATCGTGCTTACACGACTATAGATTCTAATATCTCGACACTAGATACTCGTCTCTATTTTTTGCACCCATAAACAAAAACGCCACCCGAAGGTGGCGTTTTTGTTAAGACTGAGACAATCTTACTTCTTGATGCGTAGAACTGGAGTTTCACCCACAGTCACCGCGCCAGAAAGTTTGTTCAGTTCTTTGATCTCGTCCATGTTAGAGATAACAACAGGAGTCAAAGTTGACTTTGCTTTCTCTTCCAGTAGCGCAAGATCGAATTCGATAACAGTGTCACCGATTTTAACAGTTTGGCCTTCCTCTGCAATGCGAGTGAAGCCTTCACCTTTCAGCTCAACAGTATCAATACCGAAGTGAACGAAAAGCTCAATACCATCGTCAGACTCAATAGAGAAGGCGTGGTTGGTTTCGAAGATCTTGCCGATTGTACCGTTTACTGGTGCAACCATCTTGTTTCCAGTAGGCTTGATAGCGATGCCGTCACCAACGATCTTCTCTGCAAAAACAACATCTGGCACATCTTCGATGTTTACGATTTCGCCAGAAAGTGGTGCGATAATTTCAATGGCACCAGCTTCGTTGCTGTCGTCAGAAACCAGCTTCTTCAATTTGTCAAACAGACCCATATCGTTGCTCCTAAGCGTTGTTATTCTATCTGCAGCTATATTATTAGCAGATGGTCTTTTCTGCGATGAATTTTTCTACGTGTGCTTCGATTTCAGCCGCCGTAGGTAGAGCAAGTGCTTGCTCTGCCATGGCTTTAACATCAGCAAAGTTAGTGTTACGGATAACTTTCTTAATGCGTGGAATTGAAATCCCGCTCATGCTGAACTCGTCCAGACCCATGCCTAATAGCAATAGGGTAGCACGTTCGTCACCAGCTAGCTCGCCACACATGCCAGTCCACTTACCTTCTTTATGAGAAGCATCGATAACTTGCTTGATCACAGTCAGTACGGCAGGTGATAGCGGGTTATATAGATGAGAAATAAGCTCATTTCCGCGGTCAACTGCAAGAGTATACTGGGTTAAGTCGTTTGTACCAATGCTAAAGAAGGATACTTCTTTAGCAAGGTGGTGTGCGATAGCGGCTGCTGCAGGTGTTTCCACCATTACGCCGATTTCGATTTCCTCGTCAAAAGCAAGGCCTTCAGTACGCAGTTCAGCTTTGTATTCTTCAATAGCTGCTTTCAGTTCACGGATTTCTTCTACAGAAATAATCATCGGGAACATGATGCGGATCTTACCGTGTGCCGATGCACGTAGAATTGCACGCAACTGGTCACGCAGAATTTCACGACGATCCAGGCTGATGCGAATTGCACGCCAGCCCAGGAACGGGTTCATTTCTTTAGGCAGATCCAGATACGGGAGATCCTTGTCACCACCGATATCCATGGTACGGATAATTACTGATTCGCCGTGCATTGCTTCAGCAACGTCTTTATATGCCTGATACTGCTCATCTTCGGTTGGAAGAGAGTCACGGTCCATGAACAGGAACTCGGTACGGTACAGGCCAACACCTTCACCGCCGTTACGGTTAATACCGTCACAGTCTTTAACGGTACCGATGTTACCGCAAACTTCTACTTGCTGACCGTCAAGGGTAATAGCAGGTAGGTCCTTCAGTTTTGCAAGCTCATCTTTCTCAGCCTGATACTCGTCACGGATCGTTTTGAATTTGGTTAACTCGGCTTGTGTTGGGTTGATCACGATTTGATTATTGATTGCATCAAGAATCAGCATGTCACCATTTTGAACACGAGTTGTAATATCGTTGGTACCCACGATTGCAGGTAGCTCAAGAGAACGTGCCATGATAGAGGTGTGCGAAGTACGGCCACCGATATCAGTAATGAAGCCCAGTACGTAATCCAGATTGATTTGTGCTGTCTCAGAAGGCGTCAGGTCGTTTGCAACCAGAATCACTTCTTCGTTAATGGCACTTAGGTTAACGATGCTGATACCTAATGCGTTTTTAACGAAACGGCTACCGATATCGCGGATATCCGTTGCACGTTCTTTCAGGTATTCGTCATCTAAAGATTCTAGCGTTGTTGCCTGCTCTTCGATAATAGAGTGAATAGCCAGGGCTGCAGATGCTTTGTTGTCTTTAATGAAGGCTATGATTTCTTCTTCAAGCTCCTCATCTTCCAGCAACATGATGTGACCTTCAAAGATCGCTTCCTTCTCTTCACCGAAGGTGACACGTGCTTTTTCTTTGATTACTTCTAGTTGCTCAGAAGATTTTTTTCGAGCGTCGAAGAAACATTGAATTTCGTTATCGATCTGGTCTGCAGAGATTGGAGTTTTGCTAATAACAATCTCGTCTTCTTGTAGTAGCAGTGCTTTACCAAAAGCAATACCAGGAGATGCCAGGATACCTGAAATCATAGCCTTACCTTAAATTAACTAAAAAACTAGGGAACGTAACAAACAGACGGCGGATTAGTGCAGCGTGTCCATTAGAGCAACCAGGTGGTCTACTGCAGCTTGTGCCTGAGCACCTTCAGCAGAGATAGTTACGTGAGTACCTTTAACTAAACCTAGTGTTTGTAGTTTGAACAGACTTTTTGCACTTGCGCTCTTACCGTTAGAAGTAACAGTAATGTCGGCGTCGAATCCTTTAGCTTCTTTAACGAACTGAGCCGCTGGACGAGTGTGTAGACCGTTTTCTGCAGTAATTTCAACTTGCTTCTGATACATTTTTCACCCCGATTATCGATATAATATTTATTTAATATTTATGTAACTGAAAGAAAGCTTAACGTGTGTAGTCTTAGCTTGCCAATACTTAGTATAAACTACCCAACAGTTCGTCGTTTTAGCTTAACCCAAGTCAAGTTTTCGTGAGATTGTTTGTCTTGGTTGCATCTTTAAGGTCAAAATTTAACCTTTTAATTCGATGCTTAAATTAAAGCGTTGCAAGTTTATATTAAACGTAAAGGGAAAATGCAACAAAAAAGCCCCCGCAGGAGCTTTATAAGGCAAGAATTAGTTATGGATTACTTAAAAGTGTGATCACTGTTGGGTTTCTTTGTCGGTGAAAATACCTGCAAACAGAGCCGTGGACAGGTAACGCTCACTTGAACTTGGCAGCACAACAACAATATTTTTACCGGCAAACTCTGGGCGTTCAGCAATCCGGTTTGCAGCCACCACGGCGGCACCGGAAGAGATACCAGCCAGAATACCTTCTTCTTCCATTAGGCGGCGCGCCATCGCAATAGAGTCTTCAGAGCTGACGCGTTCAACTTCATCAATCAGAGACAGATCAAGGTTGCCTGGAATGAAGCCTGCGCCGATCCCTTGAATTTTGTGAGGTGCCGGTTTTACTTCTTCACCGTTCAGGGTCTGGGTAATAACCGGAGACTCGGAAGGTTCGACGGCAACTGTGGTAATGGCTTTGCCTTTATGCAGCTTGATGAAACGGCTAACGCCTGTCAGCGTACCGCCGGTTCCGACACCAGAGACGAAGACATCAACGTCACCATCTGTCGCATCCCAAATTTCCGGACCTGTTGTCTTTTCGTGAATTTCAGGGTTGGCAGGGTTGTTAAATTGCTGCAGTAGCAGATACTTATCCGGGTCTGATGCTACAATCTCTTCTGCTTTATCTATCGCACCTTTCATACCTTTTGGTGCTTCGGTCAGCACCAAATTCGCCCCCAAAGCCTTAAGCAGCTTACGGCGTTCGAGGCTCATACTTTCAGGCATGGTCAGGGTTAGCTTATAACCGCGTGCTGCAGCAACGAAAGCCAGGGCAATACCGGTGTTACCACTAGTCGGTTCAACCAGTTCAACGCCGTCTTTTAAGAGGCCTTTTTTCTCGGCATCCCAAATCATATTAGCGCCAATTCGGCATTTAACGCTGAAGCTCGGATTACGGGCTTCGACTTTCGCCAGAACGTTACCTTTACTTACGCGGTTCAGACGTACTAGCGGAGTATTACCAATCGTTAAGGAGTTATCTTCGTAAATCTTGCTCATGCTTGTCGTTCCTTCATGACACGTTCTAATTTCAGATAGAGTAAGCATAAACCGTCATTAGTATTTGGAAAGTAATTTATTGTTATATCTTATTGTTATAAAAGAAGACCCTAAATTCTAGCTTTGAGGATCGAGAGAGAAGTGCGGTTACGGAAAGAGTGCCACTTGGGTATATAACCGGTGAAAACGGTTCTTGGGCTTTATATGCGGTAGGATAAGTAAGTCGATTGTTTTTGAAACATTAATTGGCTTAGCAAGCCTGATCTTGCCCACCGCATTGTAAATAAGAGGAGAGTTTCCTCTCCTTTTTGCTTAGTGTTTAGTACCTATCATCTGCTCTCGGTAATGATCGACCCACATCGCCGTTGCGCCGCATACGGCGATTGGCATAACAAATAAGTTCAGTATGGGTGTCATGGTAAAGAGCATGACTAAACTGCCAAAGCTGAGTGATTTACCGCGTTTGAGTTTCAAGGCATCACGCATCGATCCAAAAGGAATTTTATGGTTATCGAACGGGTAATCGACATATTGAATGGTCATCATCCATGCGCTGAATAAGAACCACAATACCGGCCCAACGGTTTGGCCGATAGCCGGAATCCAAAGCAGGATGAGCAAGCCAATAGCTTTTGGCAGATAGTACTTAATTTTTGTCCATTCTCGGCTCATGATCCGCGGCAGATCTTTCATTATCTCTTTTAGCCCCGCATCTGGTGCAGGCTTATTGGTCAGTTTTGCTTCGAGGTGCTCTGCCAGTAAGCCATTAAACGGCGCAGCAATCCAATTGGCGATGGTACTGAAGAGATATGAAAATATGACCAGCGTTGCTATCGCAAGCAGTGGCCATAGCACATAAGACAGCCAATCTAACCATGACGGTAATGATGCTAACCAGCTGTTAATCCAATCACTGAGTTGACTTAAGACAAAACCAAATGCACTGCCAAACAACAGCACATTAATTAAGAGAGGCAGAATGACAAATCGCCGGGTTCCCGGTTGCATGGCTAAAGACATGCCTTTGAAAAAGTATCCTGCGCCACTGATTGGGGCTTGGATGATTTGCGGTTTTGACATTAAATACTCCTTACACAAAGTTCTCATCCAGAGAGGCGGACGTTGATCTTCTTCTATGGGATACCGGGCATGTTAACGGGGAGAACGGTATAGAATCAAATCCCCAATTTGTTGTCATAGCTATAAGAGGGAAGTTTGGTGGTTATTTTGTCTGAAATTTGTGCAAATTTGTGCTCGGTAGCACTATCTTGCACGAATACCGATATTCATCTTCTCATTATTAATTGAGTTTTGGTACATTAAGTTAATAGTAGGCTTTAAACCTGTTAGCTTTTAATCAGCTCAGGTGCTTTTGTAAGACCTGTGACATTTTTACTATCATTTACCCCGTAAGGGATAACGAGTTAATTCAGAGTATTCATAATGCAGGAATTGCGTCTGGTTCTTATTATTGTTGGTGCGCTGGCTATCTCTGCGCTTCTTTTACACGGTCTTTGGACCAGCAGAAAAGAAAAGCCCGCGAAATTTGGTGAGAAACCGTTAGGTAAGTTAGGGGATACTAACAATGTAGATACCGATGGTTTTGATCAAGATGGCGTTGGTTTCGTTCGGGTGGTCAATAATGCACCAGAAGAAGCTGAGAAAAAAGCCCATAAACGTACCGAGCCTGAATTACATTTTGGCGAAAAGTTGCAAGCTGATCCGCTGCTTGATGCTGCCTATAATGCACCTTTTGTCGATGATGGGGCTGATGTGCCCACAATATCAGTAACCGCGGAAAAAATTGAACCGCCAGCGAGTATCGATACAGACCAATCAAAGCCTGAGGCGGTGCCGGTTGCTGAACCATCAGCGGAGAGAATGTCTGTTGAACCGCAAGGGCAGGCTGAGCCTGTTCAAGTCGTCAACGCTGAGCCAGCAACAGCGGATACAGCGCTGTCTACAAGACCTGACGCTGAACCCAACAGCAGTGTAGAAGCCCAACCGGTTGTGGCCGATATCTCGGAAGAGGTTGCAGAGCTTATTGAACCTGAAGAACCAGAGCCGGAACTTGAACCGAGCTATCTGGCCCTGAGTGTCCATGCCCGTAATGGCGAGATGCTGCAAGGGGCAAGGTTATTTGGTTGCCTTGAGCAACACAATCTGATTTTTGGCGATAATGCGGTTTATCACCGTCATGCCGATCTGGCTGGTATTGAACCGGTACTGTTTTCTGTCGCTAATATGGTCCATCCGGGCAACTTCCCTGAAGGAGGCGCAGACGACTTTGAAACACCGGGCGTCTCTTTTTATCTGATGCTGCCTTGTTATGGTCGTGCTGATCAGAATTTCAATTTGATGCTACAAACGGTTCAGCAGATTGCCGATGAATTAAATGCCGATGTGCTTGATCATGAGCGAACGATGATCACCCCGAACCGAATCGATGAATATCGTGAAAAAGCTAAGCTGTACACCCAGATTTAAGCTCCATAGTTAAGATAGATAGTTTCTATTAGGCTCCTGCAGAGGAGCCTTATTTTTTAGGTAGGAAGAGTAATGAGTACCGACATTCAGCAACAAATTGCCGCGTTGCGTGAACAACTCGCATATCACGGTCACCGTTATTATGTAGAAGATAACCCAGAAATCCCTGATGCTGAATATGATCGGATGATGCAACAGTTACTGGATCTAGAGGCCGAATATCCGGAATTGGTGACGGTTGATTCTCCTAGCCAGCGAGTTGGCGGTACTCCACTTGACGTTTTTACCCAGGTAAAGCATGAACTACCTATGTTATCGCTTGATAATGCGTTTAATGACGAAGATCTGCGGGCTTTCGAAAAACGGATGCTGGATCGCCGGATCTCTGCGGGGAAATTGAGTTACTGCTGTGAGCCAAAGCTGGACGGCTTGGCGGTAAGTCTGATGTACGAAAACGGTGTGCTGGTTCAGGCGGCAACGCGGGGTGATGGCAGTACGGGGGAAAACATAACCGCCAACGTACGTACCATTCGTTCCATTCCCCTGAAGTTGCAAGGTGGAGGCTGGCCGGCTCGGCTGGAAGTTCGCGGCGAAGTATTCATGCCTAAGAAAGGCTTTGATGCGCTGAATGCACGTGCCCTAAAAAAAGGTGAAAAACCTTTTGTTAATCCGCGTAATGCAGCGGCAGGCAGCCTTCGCCAGCTAGACTCGAAGGTTACCGCAACCCGCCCGTTAAGTTTCTATGCCTATTCTGTCGGCATTGTCAATGGTATTGAATTGGCTCCAAGCCAGTATGATCGCCTGGTACAATTGAAAGGCTGGGGGATACCGATGTGCCCTGAAATCAGGCAGCTTGAGACTCTGAATGATGTGATTGCCTACTATCAGGATATTGGCCTGCGTCGCCAGGATCTGGCTTACGAAATCGACGGTGTCGTAATTAAAGTTGATGATGTTGAGACACAAAAGCAACTTGGGTTCGTAGCACGAGCCCCTCGCTGGGCGATTGCCTATAAATTCCCGGCCCAAGAAGAGATGACGGTACTTAACAATGTTGAGTTTCAGGTCGGGCGAACAGGGGCGATAACCCCGGTGGCGAAGTTAAAACCCGTTTTTGTCGGTGGTGTCACTGTCAGTAACGCGTCACTGCATAATGCCGATGAAATCGCCCGCTTAGGCGTGATGGTTGGCGATACGGTGATTATTCGCCGGGCGGGGGACGTGATCCCTCAAGTCGTTTCTGTGGTTGAGTCACGTCGGCCAGAGGGGGCCGAGCCGATTGTTTTCCCAACAGAATGCCCGGTGTGTCAATCGAAAATAGAACGTGTTGACGGCGAAGTGGTGGCGCGTTGCTCTGGCGGCTTGTTCTGTCAGGCGCAACGTAAAGAAGCCCTTAAACATTTCGTTTCCCGTAAAGCGCTGGATGTTGATGGTTGTGGCGAAAAAGTCATCGAGCAACTGGTCGATCGGGAAATGGTATCGACCCCTGCGGATCTGTTTAAATTGTCGGCTGGTATGGTGACAGTGCTTGAGCGTATGGGGCCTAAATCTGCCCAAAAACTGATTGACTCCCTTAATAAATCAAAGTTGACCACGCTACCACGTTTCTTGTATTCACTCGGTATTCGAGAGGTGGGGGAAGCCACTGCTGCAAATCTGGCTAACCATTTTGAAACTTTAGAGGCCGTTGCTAAGGCAACGAAAGAACAGTTAATTACGGTTCCGGACGTCGGCAATATTGTTGCTGAGCACCTGTTCAACTTCTTCCGTGAACCGCATAACATGGAAGTGATCGCTGACTTACTGGCTGTCGGTATTCACTGGCCTGCGATAGAAAAGCCGGATACAGACATGGAGTTGCCTCTCGAAGGAAAAGTTGTTGTTTTAACTGGTACCCTATCGCAACTGACCCGATCTGATGCCAAGGCGGCGTTACAGAGCTTGGGGGCTAAAGTGACGGGCAGTGTCTCCAAGAAGACCGATTTACTGGTTGCCGGTGAAGCGGCGGGCTCTAAGTTAGCCAAAGCACAAGAGCTTGACATTGAAATTTGGGATGAACAAACGCTTGTTGATTTCATGAATCGTTAACCGCCTTCTCCCCGGGTATGTTCTTATTTCCATATTAATGAACATACCCACTTATTCCCCTTGCCTTTATTTCTCATTTCAAATTATTCCCCTTAGATATTTTACGTGGCTAAAATAGTTCAATTAAATTTTTAGAAATTTGACAGCCTTCAAGCTGTAAATATAAAAATGGCGGGCTATTTTTTAGTGACACTTCTCATTTTATGTTTTTTGTTTTTATTTATATTGTTGTTTTTAATCAACTTTTAGGTTTGTTTACAAGTTCTTTGAGTGAGATTTGATCTTGATCACTGTAGCGCGTTAAATTTGCACTGAGTCATATTTTTTAAAGAATTAATTAAGTTATGGTTGATGTTTTGCGCTGCGAAAGTAGTCTTGTACCTGAAGTTTCACAGCGGTTCATAAAGAACTAAAAAAATATGATTTAGTCGAATTTAGATTTCGGCTGGCATATCGGGAGAGTTACTTGGTGTCTTCGGCGGCCAACCAATAAGACACAAGTAAACAGCTAGTATTTTTTAGGAGTTATTCCATGAAAAACATGTTTAAGCGTTCAGTTTTAGGTGTGGCTGTTGCAGCTGCAGCAATGGCTTCAGTCGCGGTTCAAGCAAAACCTGCAACCGATACTGTGGATCTGTATGGTCAGATTGCTGTCTCAGTATGGGGCGGCGAGGCTGAAGGTGATACTTTAAATGTTGTGAATGAATCACGTTTTGGTTTACGTGGTAGTATAGATCTGGAAAAAGGTCCTAAGCTCTTCTGGCAGATGGAAGGCGGTAACGTAGGTGATGGCGATGCCAAGATTAAGGATGATTCAGTAGATACAGCTAACTTTGGTTTCCGTGATACCTATATCGGCTTTGAATTTGATGCCGGTAAAGTACGCGTCGGTCGTGTATTAACACCAGCATATGAGATTGTTGACTGGCCATACTCAGGTCAAGCACGTGGTAAAGTCTTTGACTGGGTAACTGATGTCAAGGGCGGTGTAAACTACGATCGTCATGGTGACAGCATCCGCTTTGATTCTGCTCAGTTTGGTGCGGTGAATTTCTCATTAGCGGCTGGTAAAGGTAACGTTACTGAAGATGGAAATAATTTCTATGGTGCGGCTGCACATATTAAAGCCGGTCCAGCGGTATTCCATCTTGGTTATGAACTCGGTACTGACCGCGAAGTGACTAAAGCTGTAAAAGATGACAAAGATACACCGAATGATGAGACTGTGGCTCGCGTTGGTTCTGATACTCAGCTGATCATTGCAGGTTTTGAGGCAACATTCGGTTCATTTGGCGTTCACGGCGCTTATAAAATTATGGGTGCTGAATATGATGACAATTCAGCCGACCAGGATCAGACTGCTTACTCAGTCGGTGTTTCTTATTCTATGGAAGACTGGCTATTCCGCTTAGGTTATGCCGCTCAGCAAGATTTAGAAACAGGCAATGTTAAAACGACTGCTGGTGCTGAAGATATCGTCTCTTTTGATGCGACGTACTTCCTAGACCCATCAGCTATTGTGTATGCACGTCCATACCAGATCACTCGCGATGGTGAAAGCCAATTTGGTGCTGGTGTCGGTGTAGAATACTACTTCTAATAGGCATTTTGTCTAACAGAAACATGGCATAATATGACGTTAAAGCCGACTGTTTATCAGTCGGCTTTTTACTTTTTTATAAAAAGTGACAATTGGTATAAAACCAAATCCATTAAAAAAGGCTCATTATGAATGAGCCTTTTTGCTGTTATCCCTATTGGGATTAAAGAGTTAATTGATATTGGTGACAGCCCAGCTTAAAAATTTCTTCTTTGTTTTATCATCGGCCTGGTGGAACCAGTGCTGCAGCATCATTTCAGCCTTATTGGATTCTGTGAGCTGGGTTGGTATTACGGTGTCGGTTGACAATTCAACAACGGCTTTAGATGCCACTTTCTCGGGCAGAGCAACGGAAGCGATGAGACTGGCGATTGCTCCACTCTTATTATACTTTTCAACTTCACGAGTAAAATCAGGGGCAAGATCAAAGCCAATGGGCATTGTGTCGAATACGAATGGGTAATCACTTCCAGATTCTGTAACCGTAAACGAAGGCGTGTTGTCAAAGTCGCGGCCTTCATCGATTGTCTTGATGTTCGGAATCTCGAGTTTTAGCTGGGTATTATTTCCATCAAAACGAATAATGACAGGGGTGGATTTATATTTTGTTTTTAAGCTGCCTGCTTCTCTGACAACTTTAGCAATACGGAAAACCACCTGATTGGTACCATCTGGCAATTCAATTTCCGGCTTATGATCAAAGCCAAATATGGAATAACCGGCATCTTGGCCGTTAATTACCAAAGGTTGAATTCCCTTCGGTATTTCCAGCGTAACCTGCGCCCCAGCTGTTGATGCCAACGGTAGTAACATCGTTACTAGAGCAAGTTGTTTTACCTTCATTAAAGACTCCTTTAAGGGGCAGCTTAACCTGTTAGCGGCTGTCCTGTGGAAAGTTATTTTACATTACGATTTTACTTTGCTGCTCTGGTGTGAAAAAGCTTATTTACTCTCTCTATGGTCGTAATCAGAGATCAGTCACAACCATGAAATTAATTGCCAGACTATATATACCCTCTGGCTATTTAATTAAATTCATATGTTTTTTATATATTTATCTGCAAGTTTTGGTTTTCATCAGTTGTGTTTTCGAATTTTTAGTTAGGAGTAAGTGATTAAGCAATATTGGCTCAACATGATTTATTGTGATGTAAAAACAAGTGGATAATCGGAAGTAAGCTCATTGGCCCGTTAAGTAAACGGGATGAAGATCACGATTCTGGTCAAAATAAACATGAATCAATCTATAGCCCTCTCATAAACTCTCATTGGAAGCCTAATTTTATCCGTACCGTACGCAATCTTGCGATTGAGCGCACATTAATGCATGTACTCTGTGTTTTGTGTTTTCTTATGTTTTGTTGTTATCTTGTTGTTTTTAATTGTTTTATTTTTTTTTAGGTTTCACTGGTTTGAAGGTCGTCATAGTTTGTTTTTCACTATCTTCACGTATCGAAAAAAGCTTGTAGTCTTGCCCTTGTTCAAAACACTTAAACATAATTATGTGTGCTGATCTTCGGCGGCCAACTGAGGTTAGTCCACATAAAACAGCTATTTATTCGATTATTAGGAGTTTTCCATGAATAAGACATTCAAGCGTACATTGCTGGGTGCGGCAATCGCATCAGCTGCGATGGCTTCAGTTTCTGCCAATGCATATACCATCGGTGAGTCGAATGATTCTAAGGTTGAGGTTTATGGTATCGTTTCTATTTCGGCGGTAGATTACGGTGCGAAAGGTGGTACTTTTGAATTAGAGAACGAGAGCCGTGTTGGCTTTCGTGCTTCACAGGCGATGACAGACAGTGTAGAAGCTTTTGTCCAGATTGAATCCGGTTGGGTTTTAGATGATGGTGCCAAGTTAGGTAACCGTGATACCTACGTCGGTATGCGTGGTGATGACTGGGGTTCGGTACGCTTTGGTCGCATGCTAACACCAATGTATGAACTGGTTGACTGGCCTTACAGTGCATCTAACATGGGTACAACGTTTGACCGCGGATGGCGTAGCGGTGAGCGTTTCTTATTTGATCGTAAGAGTCAGCAAGTACGTTTTGACTCAATTAACTATGCAGATATGGTTAACTTTAGTGTGTCGGTAGGTAATGGTAGCTCTAAGACCGATGATTCTACATTCTACGGGGCTAAAGTTTCTATTACCCCGGTTGAGATGCTAACCCTTCACGCCGCATTTGAAACAGCAACTGATACCATCTTTGACTCTGGTTCAGATGTATCATTATTACCAGATGGAAGTGCTAAGCCCGCTAAAGCTAATTCAGTCGGCGATACGGACTCTTTCTTTGCTGGTTTCGAGTTACGTCCAATGGACAGCGTAATGATTGCCGGTGCGTATAAAACGGGTGAATATGATGCGAAAGACAAGGGTGGCTTTGCATACGACAAACGTGAAATCGAAGCTTACTCACTTCAAGCTAACTACTATATGGGTAGTGCAAATTTCCGTCTGGGTTATGCAAATCAAACGGGTGAGACTGACTCTAAAACAGATGCATATTTAGATCGTGAAACACTAACGGCAGAATTTGGCTATAGCTTTAACTCTGTATACACTTTCCTACGCGTTGCAGAGCATAGTAACGATGGCGAAGGTGATACCATGGTACGTATTGGTACTGAATGGTACTTCTAATTTTTTGGATTTAAGTGTCAATGTGTTTAAAAGGCTTCGTTTTTACCGAAGCCTTTCTATTTGTAATTGTTTAGATGAAATGGATATTTATGATATACAATCAAGTAGTAAGAATTAAAACGATAGAAAAAAGTATGGTTCAGATAATAACATTTAAAACCAAAGTGTATTTCTTGAAGAATTGTTATCAGGTCATTAAATGACCTGGTTTTTATGGCTGATTACTGAGTTAATCGATATTTTTGATGGCCCAAGTAAGAAAATCTCGCTTTTCTTCTTGACCCATTTTTGTGAAAATATCTTGAAGTATGGTTATTTCAGATGATGATTTTTCTCTATTTATTTTTTTATTATCAATATTAGCCACGTTTTTAACTTTTGGAGTCTGAGTTTTATTATAGCTTGCTAATAGCTGACTATAATTTTTATTAATCGATAATCCATCTAAAGGTAGTTGAGTGTTCCTGTGATCAATGAAGTCCCCGGACTCATCTGTTAAGCTGATAGTTAAGTTCCTATCAAATTTACGGGCAGATTCTAATGTATTTAATTGTGGTAATCTCATTAATACAGCAGAGTCAATACTGTTGAAACTCAATACCATAAGTGGGGATTGATATTTCTCACCTTGACTCGACCCTTTGTTGTAAACTTTTCTGACATCATAAACGATCTGATTGCTACCATTAGGTAGATTAATGTGATCAGGAGAAGAGTTAATAAACTCAAGCAATCCACTTTTCCCTTCTTTTCCATTGACCGATAAAACAGTCACTTCTTTTGGAAGTGCTAATGTAACGTCAGCTACAATTGGTAATGAAAATAGACTAATCATACTACAAGTAACAATATTTTTAATTTTCATTGAAATAGACCTTTTTTTAAATAGTCATCGGTGTGTGTTTAATTAGAGATGATAACGTAAGGATAAACGTTTGTGATTGGTTTTTAATTAATTATCAAACATAATAGAGTTGGCTCACATGATTTTTTAGTAAAAGTCGTCAGTTAACTTTATTAAGCATCGTGACGTGAAATTTAGAGGGTGTTATTTTGTTCTTCTTTGTGATGGTAGTGATATGGAAAATATTAAACATTTTAAATTCTTGGATTTCAGCTGATACTCTGATTGCTGAAATATAATAAGACGCATACTTTTTAGTGACACAGCCCACTGTATACTCAGCCTTCTCTTCACAAATGTGTTTAAAGTGAATGGTATTCCCACACATATCGCTTGAATTGAGTTAGCGGAAGTCGCTATGAATCTCGCATTTTGAGGTAGTTTGGCCATATAACTGTATTGTGGATTGCTGGGCTGGTGGTAAAATGCGTCAATATCGATGAAGGTGGTGCGGTTGCACTACTATTTGGCTCATCATTTTTACTTAAGGTTCTTTCATGACGGTTAAAACTCGCTTCGCTCCAAGTCCAACAGGCTTTCTCCATGTCGGTGGTGCCCGTACCGCACTTTATTCTTGGTTATTTGCTAAGCATATGGATGGCGAATTTGTTCTTCGAATCGAAGATACTGATCTTGAGCGCTCTACACAAGAAGCGATCGATGCCATTCTTGAAGGTATGGAGTGGCTGGGGCTGGATTGGGATGAAGGTCCTTACTATCAGACTAAACGTTTTGATCGTTATAACCAGCTAATCGATCAGCTACTGGCTGAAGATAAAGCTTATAAGTGTTACTGCCCGAAACTGCTGCTTGAAGAACTTCGTGAAGAACAAATGGCAGCCGGCCTTAAGCCGCGTTACGATGCAAGTCACCCGAAGGTTGTTGCCGCCAATGCTGCCGCAACGGAAGATTCTCCTTTTGTTATTCGCTTCCGTAACCCGAAAGAAGGGACGGTGGTTTTTGATGACAAAGTTCGTGGTCATATCGAAATTGCTAACAGTGAACTCGATGATCTGATCATTCGTCGTACCGACGGTAGCCCGACGTACAATTTCTGTGTCGTTGTCGATGACTGGGATATGGGTATTACCCAAGTTGTGCGTGGTGAAGACCACATTAACAACACCCCCCGCCAGATCAACATTTATGAAGCCTTGGGTGCACCGGTACCTGAGTTCGCACACTGTGCAATGATCTTAGGTGATGACGGCACTAAACTCTCTAAGCGTCATGGTGCAGTAAGTGTTATGCAGTATCGTGATGAAGGTTATCTGCCGCAAGCGCTATTGAATTACCTGGTACGCCTGGGCTGGTCACACGGTGATCAGGAAATCTTCTCAATGGAAGAGATGATTAAGCTGTTTAGCCTCGGTTCAATCAGTAAGTCTCCATCTGCATTTAATACCGACAAGTTACTGTGGTTGAACAATCACTACATTAAAACAGCAGAGCCTGAGTACGTGGCTAAATACCTGCAATGGCATTTAGATCAAAAAGGAATTGATACCGCGAATGGTCCTGCGATTACGGATGTCATTAAACTGGTTGGCGAGCGTTGTAATACGCTGATTGAACTGGCGGAGCAATCTCGCTATTTCTACCAAGACTTCAGCGAGTTTGAAGCAGGGGCAGCGAAGAAACACCTGCGACCTGTCGCAAAAGATGCATTGGCATTGGCACTGGCCAAAGTAGAAACATTAGCTGAGTGGACAACTGAAAATTTGCATAAAGTGATTGCTGAAACCTGCGAAGAGCTTGAAGTCGGCATGGGCAAGGTGGGTATGCCACTGCGTGTTGCTGTTACTGGCCAGGGGCAATCACCATCTGTTGATGCGGTGATGATGATGGTGGGTAAAGAGCGCGTGATTGCTCGAATTAACATGGCCTTGGCTTATATTGCCGAGCGTGAAGCTAACGCATAAACGAATAAGCGGAATGATTGTTCATTCCGCTTGTTATCGCTAGATAAAGACTTAAATTATTTCTTCGATTTATGTATTAACTCATAACGTTCTATACAAACATTGAAGTTGGTTGCACCAGCGCAGTATCTGAAAGCATCTTGGTCTATAACCAGTGGAGTGCCAGCAAGAGTAAATGCCATTGAGTTAAAACTCATTGATAGTAATGCTGCTGTAACAAAAATCGTTAACTTTTTCATACGCAATCTCCCATGTACCGTTGAAGTTTCAATTCATTGTTATTTGCAGGTGTTATAATTGAACCTACAAAATCCTACATTTATCGCATAAAAATGAATGTTTACATCCCATTCATTTGAGAGCATAGAACAGGATCATATTTTTCAAATCTTAATAAGCAGTGGCTTCCTTATGCTTAAAAAGAGACCTTATAAAATTTCCAAAATTTCAAAAACAGCACAAATTTGATCAAGTTGGCAGAATTGTGGAATATGTGAGGATGTGAATATTGAAGGTATTGACATGAATTCATTATGTTTTTAATATTGGTTTGTTATTTGGGGCTATAGCTCAGCTGGGAGAGCGCTTGCATGGCATGCAAGAGGTCAGCGGTTCGATCCCGCTTAGCTCCACCAAATTTTTTTATCGTTTTGTCTTAATTATGAGAAAGCGATAATTGCCAGAATGATAAACCTCACCTCGGTGAGGTTTTTTTATGTCTGTCAGTTCATTATGTTCGATTTCTGCCTGGTTTTTATTTTATGATTTTTGTGCATGGCAAGTTGGCACTGGATGGCATTATCAATAAATGAAGGAAAGCAGGTAGAGGGTAGTTAAGATAATTGGAGATTAGCTACGTTGAAATGGCGCTCCCTGCAAGATTCGAACTTGCGGCCTTCCCCTTAGGAGGGGGACGCTCTATCCAGCTGAGCTAAGGGAGCCTTCAAGCTAAGTGCTTGAAGGCCATTATACCTAAATTCTCTCTGATTTTAAGTAATTACTGCTATCGGAGTATTTGCCTGGTCAGTAAATCACCAGCTTGAATGCTGCCGGCCAGATCGGTCTGGTTAACTGACAACTCGGTTGACTTCTCGTAGACACGTTCGACGGTTAGGGTGATGTCTGTCTGAACCATACGGTTACGCGGGATCCCCATTTGATCAATAAAGCCGGCGCTATGCCAGAGTTGTAACTGATCTCCTCGGGTTACCCCATGAATACGGCCCACATTAACTTGTACGGTATTACCATTAACATTCACAACTTCCGGTAAGCTGGTACGGCAAGACAGGGAAGATTCCAAATCGAGCATTACGTTACGGCTAATTCGTTGTACCGCCTGGCCGTAACTGGATTGCCAGAATCGTGCACTTTTAGTATCAACCTGACTGACTCGTGAAAAAGGCCATTCGGCAACCTCCCGATAATTATTCTGAAAGAGTTGTTCACCGGTTTTGCCGTCCATCACTTGTACTGTTGCGGCAAACTGTCGGTTTACCTGATCACTTCTTATGAGCTTTTGATCTAATGTTGAGGTGAGATCGGTTATTTGGCCATTGATAATGTACTGGGCATCATTGTCTTCCGCCAGCATGGTCATTGCGTCAGGCTGTTCAGGTCGAATTGGTACTCGAGTGATCCCAGAGACAACAAAGCTCTGCGATTTTCTTTCAATCTGACGTTGAAGCATCGCGGTGAAGTCATCACCCAGCTGATAAATCCCACCCATAGCGGCATGTTGAGGCGAGACAATGTCGAACTGGCCGAGCAGTACTCCTTTTTTGTATTGGATTTTGTGGCAAGTATTTGCCGATGGGTAGATATCAATGCGCGCGGTCACATAAAGATTGCCGCTTTTTTTCTGGGTTTTTAACACCATGACATGGCGAACTTCATTGCCGCTGAACTGATATTCTTCACGCTCTGATACTAGATATGGCTTGATATGAGAGAAACTTGATATATCAGCGCCGGAATATAGCATGGCCTGATAGATGGCATCTTCAAGGGCGTTGCTTCGGGCCGTACTCTCACTTTCAAGCATAGCCGCTTGACCGGTGACCTCAAGCCAAGCAGCATTCACGCAGAATGAAGCAATTAAACACAGACTACTTAAGCATCTTATTATGTTTCTTTTCATATTTTCTCAACTTAGGTATGGAATTTGCTTGTATGTCGATTAGCAGAAGATAAAACTTGCCGTTTCCTATCTCAAGTTAGTGTTCATGCTTGCCTGGCTATTTTAAGTGAATCGTTGAACATGACAACACTGCGAGTACGCAAGAGCGTATGCAAAGAGTGTTCCTAAAAACATTTTCTATGGTAATAGTGAAATTATGGATAAAGTTTTTCTTTCAATGGGCGATAACAGGCTACAAGTCTTTTTTCATCCGGAGCTGGTTAGAATGAAAAAATGGATAGTCTTGCTGCTGTCACTACTGACGGTATCATGTACCTACTCTCCGATTTACAATGGCAAAGAACCGTATACGGGGAGTGCTTTTATGTTAACGGAAACCCCTCGCCATACGATGGACTTTTTTGTTGAAGGGTTAACCGAACAGCTGATCAATTCGAACCAGTACCTGACCGCCAAAACGCCGCTGGCCGTGACTTCATTTGTTGATCTGCAAGAAATGACGGAAACAAACTGGCTGGGTAATTCGGTGACGGAAAGCTTTATGTTTCAGATGCAGCAACGGGGATACACCGTTGTTGATTATAAAGCGACCGGAGCGATAAAAGTGACCCCTGATGGTGATTTTTCTATTAGTCGGAACTGGAAAGAGCTTGCCGCTCAGCAGCCTGTTGACTATGTCTTAACCGGTACCATGTTGCGTCAGGGCGCAGGTGTCCTGGTCAATGCCCGTATTATAGGTATGCGTTCTCGTGTCGTGATTGCTTCTGCCCAGGGTTTTTTGCCTGCAGATCGTATTGGACGTGATCTCGACTCTTTGAATAAAATGCGAATCCAAAATGGTGTTATTATCCGTTCTGAAACCACACAATTTGATCGTAATACTATAGTTCTGAAGCCTTAGGAGTTGTTATGCGTTGCTGGATGATGGTGATTTTTCTACTGTTAGCGGGTTGTCAGCCTTTAACCGAAATGCGCAGTGATGAAAAAATAACCGCTGTTGGATATGCAACGATCAGTGAGCAGCGAGGCCGTACTCATGAAGAAAAGCGTATGCGTGCGATGCGTGCGTCTAAAATTGATGCCTACCGTGAACTGACTGAACAGGTCTATGGCATGCGAATTAGTGCGCGTGCGGAAATGGATGATCAACAGTTGGGTCTTGAAAGTACGGATGGTGCCGTTGATGGTATTATTCGAGGCGCAGAGGTCATTAGCAGTTATCCGGTAGGGGATAGCTATGTAACTGAAATGCAATTAGATTTACGTAAAATGGAGAAGCTGAAGCAGCATGGCGAAGTATTCCATTTGCCGTCCAATCAAGAGACGATGTTTTAAGTTACAGAGTAGAGAAAGACCGAGAATCGAGTCTAAGAGGGCTAGGAAAAGAAAAGGCATTATTTTGATTAAGAAGTGATGTCTTCTTGTAGTATCGAATATCTAGTACTTAGCACCTAGGCTAGGCCTTTATATTCGTCCCTAAAGAGCGGATATTCTGTGCAACCCCTTCACTGTTGTAGGTCATCTGCTGCTTGCCACGGCTTTGCTGAAATAAGTTATTGAGTTTGTGGAAACTGAGCTGTGCGCGCTGCAGCGCTTCACCATTAACGGCATTGTATTCTTTACAGCGTGCCACAATCACTTTTATCTGTTCGACTTTTTGCACAAGTTCTGGATTATCAACTAATTGTTGGCGATGGGTATGGCTGGCAATGAGGTGATCTTGCTGTTGGATCTGATTAATCAGTGCGAGTTTGTCTTTCGCCAGACGATCAATCTCGACTGACTGGCGGTTAACAATGGCACCTTTCTCTTGTTCAAGCAGGCGTGAGAGCGAGATTAGCGTCGCGTTCTGAAGTTCTAGTAATTGCTCTATGCTCTGGGACATTCGGTTCTCACTGGTTGCAGTCGGCAAACGAATGAAAAAGAGAGCAATGGGCGGATTTACAGCCCACGCAGCTCATCTTCAAATTTCATCATGTTAGATGCCAGCTTGTCAGCATCAACAACATAAGCACCGCTAGCGATAGCTTTTTTTATTGCTGAGACTTTTGCACTGTCAAAGCTTGGTTCAGCAGCAAGTTGCTGGTGAATTTGCCCAACCGCTTTACCTTGAGAACTTAATGACACGGCGTCATGTTGCCCTCTCGGTGCTACAGGTGGCTTAGCCCCTGATGGCGCTGATGATGAATTTGACACATTGTTCTGATGACTGCGTGCCGTTGTCATTGGTTGACCGGAACGTAGTTGATCAATACTTGCCATAAATTTAGCCTTTGAACAATAAACTAGAGACAACCATGATATCGGCTGGCGGGTATAATAACTTTAGTCTTTTTTTAAAAATTTACGGTTACTTCACCAACTCCGGTAATAATACCATCAATGATACGTTTCGACTGACTATTTTGTACCCGGACTTGTTCACCCAGCGAGCCATCCGTTAAAGCGTTACCCTTAGTCACAATATTTAAGCCCCCGCCATTTGCTTTTATCATCACGGTGTCGTTTCGACAAACCAGACAGATATCCCCACCTTGCACAGCTTCGCCCATGTTAACGGCACGTTTTACGGTTGAACCAATAATTTGATAAGGATGCTCAAAGACGATTCCTCGCTGAAAACGGCTTTCTACCAACATAACGTTCAAATGTGATGCGGTGAGTAAAGAGCCGCGTGGCAGAGGTTTGGCGGCAACCACTCGTGGCAGTAATAGTTGTACATTAACAGGAACATAAACTTGCCAGTTTTCCGGCGAGCAACGGACTAATACCGTGATATTGCCAGAGAGTGACTGTTTACCGGGAATAGAGCTTTCCAGTAAGGCTGAGCATTGTGATAGTCTTAGCCGGGAGTCTAATGGCGAAGCGGTAATTTTGAGTTGTCCATTAGCTGGTATTGGAATGATTTGTGAGACATGATCTTCTGCAGCACTGCGTACCGTCTCAAGTACAGTTTGCGGTGCTGCGAAAAGAATAGTGCTAAAGAAAATCGGTAACAGGCCGAAGATCAATTTGAAGAGTTTTAAATGTGTTCTTTGGCTCACGACTTTACTCTTTATTAACAGTCTATGGGGCTACTATGGGTAGTCTTAATGCTCATAGTATGTGATTACAGATAAGATTTCTCGTCTTCACTTTCCTAAATATAAAAATACATAACATGGAGTCACCTTATGACGGGGATACTTGATTCGGTTAATCAGCGCACCCAACTCGTTGGTCAAAATCGTTTGGAGCTTCTGACATTCAAGCTTAACAGACGTCAGCGCTACGGAATAAACGTATTCAAGGTGAAAGAGGTACTCCCGTGCCCGAAATTAACATCCATACCAAATTTACACCCATTGGTGAAAGGGATTGCGCATATTCGCGGCCAGACGATCTCTGTGATAGATATGAGCCTGGCGACAGGTGGTCGTCCGATCGATGATCTTGATAACTGTTTTGTGATCATCTCTGAGTTTAACCGCTCTATTCAGGGCTTCTTAGTCACTTCTGTTGAGCGGATTGTCAACATGAACTGGGAGGCAATTTTGCCGCCACCAAAAGGAACAGGTAAAGCAAACTACCTGACGGCGGTAACCGAAATCGACAATGAACTGGTTGAAATTCTCGATGTTGAAAAAATCCTTGATGAGATTTCGCCAGTCAATACTGACATTACCGGTACGGTGCTTGAAGAGTTAATCAGTGATTCGCCTGAGATCCGCCGAGTCTTGGTTGCCGACGATTCCAGTGTGGCGCGTAAGCAGGTGCAGCGAGCGATTGAAGCGATTGGCTGTGAATGTGTCTTAGTGAAAGATGGTAAAGAAGCGATCAATAAACTGAGGGAGATGGCAAAGGAAGGCAGTATCTATGAGCAGCTTGCGCTGGTGATTTCAGATATAGAAATGCCGGAAATGGACGGCTATACACTGACGGCTGAAATACGTAATGATGCCAACTTAAAAGATTTACATGTTATCCTGCACACTTCCTTGAGTGGAGTATTTAACCAGGCAATGGTTGAGCGTGTCGGTGCAAACGCATTTATTCCTAAATTTAACCCAGATGAGCTGGGGGCTGCGGTTAAAGCTGCGATGCCGGAATAATCTTACAAAGCAAAGAGTAGTAGATGACAGCTATAACAATAAAGGACCAAGAATACCGAGACTTCTGCCGTTTTCTGGAAGCTCAATGCGGTATTGTACTTGGCGATAGTAAACAGTACTTAGTGCGTAGCCGCCTGAGTCCATTAGTCAGCCGATTTTCGCTATCATCTCTATCTGAATTACTGCAAGTAGTGATAAGTGGTCGAAATCGAGAGTTGCGTATCGCCGCTGTTGATGCCATGACAACCAATGAAACGTTATGGTTTAGGGATTCCTACCCATACGCTGTCCTGGGCGACAAAATTCTGCCGGAGTTAGCCGCTAACAAGCGTCCGATTAAGATTTGGTCATCGGCGAGCTCTTCAGGCCAGGAAGCCTATTCCATTGCGATGACAACACTGGAACTTCAGAACCGTCGTCCGGGAATGTTGCCGACAGGGGTGCAGATCACTGCGACGGATATTTCTCAAACCATGTTAGATACCTGTCGTGCTGGAGCATATGACAACCTGGCCCTGAGTCGCGGTCTGTCACCAGAGCGTCGTCGTATTTTCTTTGAAGATAATGGCGATGGCCGTATGCGGGTAAATGACAAAGTGAAACGGATGGTTAGCTTCCGTCCGCAAAATTTAAAGGATAGCTATGCGTTACTCGGTAAGTTTGATGTTATCTTCTGCCGTAACGTATTGATTTATTTCTCTCCTGATATGAAGGCTAAGGTGCTTAACCAAATGGCCGCCAGTTTAAACCCAGGAGGGTATTTGTTCTTAGGGGCATCTGAATCGCTGACGGGGCTAACCGATAAGTTTGAGATGATCCGTTGTAATCCAGGGATTATCTACAAGTTGAAGTAAAAATTCGAGTTTCGAGGTGCTAGGTTCTGGAAAGAGCCCACTAGCGTCTCGAAACTCTCTACTCTCTACTCTCTACTCTCTACTCTCTACTCTCTACTCTCTACTCTCTACTCTCTACTCTCTACTCTCTACTCTCTACCTCTCCCCGAACTCTGTTCACCCTTTCTTGAAGTAAAACTTGGCACTGTAATTGCTTTACATATATCAAGTTACTTTGGAGGCGAGTATGTCCATTTCTTTTGATAAAGCGCTAGGTGTTCACCAGCATACGGTTGGCGTACGCGGTAAGCGTGCTGAAACCTTGGCGAGCAACATAGCGAATGCTAATACCCCGGGGTATAAAGCCAAAGATATGAACTTTGAGCGTGCATTAAAAGCGGCAACATCAGGGGCAAACATTGGCCTGAGCCGAACCGATGGGCGGCATATCTCTGCCTCTACAAAAATTATGGGTGAGCAGATGTACCGTGTTCCGACCCAACCTGATACAGGTGACGGTAATACGGTTGATGCACAATTAGAGCAAAATCTGTTTATGCAAAATTCGCTAGAATATCAGGCATCACTGGATTTTTTAGGTTCTAAATTTCAGAATCTGAGCAAGGCACTGAGGGGGGAGTAATCGATGAGCCTGTTTAATGTGTTTAATGTGACAGGATCTGCCATGAGCGCAGAATCAATTCGTCTGAACACCACTTCAAGTAACCTTGCTAACGCTAATAGTGTCAGTAGCTCTGCGGAAGAAACCTATAAAGCGCGTCATCCGATCTTTGCCGCCGCCCTGCAAAATGCAGGTGCTCAGCGCCAGGAAAGTGTACCGGTACAGGTCAAAGGTATTGTTGAAAGCCAGAAACCACTTCGTGCGGAATATAATCCGCAACATCCAATGGCGAATGCTGAAGGTTATATTTACAAACCTAACGTCAATGTGATGGAAGAAATGGCTAACATGATTTCGGCGTCTCGTTCTTATCAGAGCAATGTTCAGGTTGCAGATGCAAGTAAGCAGATGCTGATGAGTACACTGAAGATGGGTAAATAAGGGTTAAGGAGCCACTGTTATGACCGGTATTACAGGCACAGGTCAAAGCAACTTGTCCTACCTTGATCAACTCAAGGGGATGCAAGAGAAAAAGCTGCAAGAATCGCAGTCAAAAGTAACGGGTCAGAACGAGCTTAAACAAGAAGACTTTCTGTCGTTGCTGACCAAGCAGCTTGCCCAGCAAGATCCGTTTAAACCGGTGGGTAATGATCAGATGATTGCCCAGATGGCATCATTTGCCACGGTAGACGGTATCACCAAGATGAATGAACAGTTTGGCAGCTTGAACTCCGCCATGACGTCTAATCAGGCGCTGCAAGCGTCTTCATTGGTCGGGCGTGATGTATTGATCCCAAGCACCACCGGCGTGAAACAAGCTGACGGTGGTATTACCGGCATGGTTAAGTTACCCCAAGCGCTTAATAACACGCTGGTCCGCGTTGAAAATGCACAGGGCCAGTTGATTAAATCGTTTGATCTTGGTGCCAAGCCTCCTGGTGAACATCGTCTTGAGTGGGATGGTACCGATGAAAATGGCAATCAGTTGCCGGAAGGCCGCTATAAATTGAAAGTGGCTGGTTTAGTTAACGGTAAAAACCAAGAATTTGATGTGTCTACCTATGCGAATGTCAACAGTGTGTTGCTTGGTAATGGTGACGGCAATGTCATGCTTAACCTCGCGGGCTTTGACTCGCCATTTAAACTTGCTGAAGTGTTAGAAGTCGGCAAGGTCTAAACAGGTATTAGGAGATTCAGAACATGGGATTTAATATTTCATTGAGCGGTATTGGTGCGTCACAGAAAGATCTGAACACCACAAGTAATAACATTGCTAACTCTAATACCTATGGATTTAAAGAGTCACGTGCTGAATTTGGTGATGTGTACTCCAGCTCAATCTTTTCAAATGCCAAGACCACGACAGGCGGTGGTGTGCAGACGTCTGTTGTCGCACAGCAATTCCATGAAGGGTCGAGTATCTACACGAACAACCCGATGGATCTCCGTATCTCTGGTAGCGGTTTCTTTGCGGTGGCTGATGATAAGCTACAACCTCAGAATAATAGCCTGACACGTAATGGTGCTTTTCACCTTAACAAAGAGAACCAGATCGTTAACTCCGAAGGTCAGTACCTGCTGGGTTACGGCGTTGATCAGGAAACGGATCAGGTGATGTCTTACGAATCACAGGCGCTGAAGGTACCGGATCAGTTTGGTCAGCCACGAGCTTCTAAAAACATTGATATCGGGGTTAATTTACCTGCCGCGGCTGAAGCAAAAGATGCACAGAAATTTGATTTTAATGATTCAGATACCTATAACAAATCAACATCTGTGACCATGTATGATTCACTCGGTCAGCCATATAAAATGACGACCTATTACGTTAAAGATGCTGGCTCTGCGGCGGCAGATGACGCAGCGAATAGTGTTGCAAACCGCTGGGCGGCTTTCTATACCGTAACGGATGCCACCGGTGAGAAACAAGTGAGTGTTAATACCGCACCGGAAGGTGATGGTGAAGTCGCAACTGGTGCTGCAAATGCACCTGATAGCAGTGGCCATATTGGTACCTATATTGAATTTAATACCGACGGGTCTGTCAAGTCGGTGAATAATGGCCAGAAAATCGTGACCCAGAGTCTGGGGAAAGGTGACGGCGGGGCGGGACTTGAGCTAAATGGTGCCGACGATACCCAGACCTTAAATATCAATTTTGATGAGCCAACCCAGTATGCCGCCCCGTTTGAAATGCGTCGTTTCAGCGAAGATGGCGCTACCACCGGGTATCTGGCGAAGGTGGATATCGATTCTAAAGGCTCTATTGTTGCTACCTACAGTAATGGTGAAAACGTGACATTGGGTCGAGTGGGTATGGTACGCGTACCTAACGAGCAGGGGCTGGTATCTAAAGGCGGCACGCAGTGGGTAACAAGCCAGGACTCTGGCGCTGCTATCTGGGGAGAAGCCAGTCAGGGCGCATTTGGTGCCGTGAAAAGTGGCACACTGGAACAGTCTAATATTGATATGACCCAGGAGCTGGTTGATCTTATTACCGCTCAGCGTAACTTCCAGGCCAACTCCCGTGCCTTGGAAGTGGATAACCAGCTACAACAGACTATCCTGCAAATCCGATAACAATCAGAGGACCGGTTTATTTTTCAACATTGCAGCAATTCTGTTGAAAGATAAACCGGCCTTGGCACCATAAAACAGTTTGCCGCCTGACCATCAGGCGGCAAAGTTTGTTCCTATCCGTCATAAAATTGCCCTTTCTGATTTATTCATCACGCCTGTAACTCATCAAGATATTGATTAATATTCAATTATTATCATTGGCATACTTATTGCTTTGTTTTGTAGAGTTGAGATGGGAGAGTCATAATGGATCGTGCGCTGTATTTAGCCATGAGTGGTGCCAAGCAAGATATGTATGGTATGCAGTTACATGCCAACAACCTTGCCAATGTGAGAACAACGGGCTTTCGAGCTGATCTGGAGCAAGCGCGTAGTATGCAGGCATACGGCGAAGGTTTGCCATCTAGGGTCTTTGCGATGACAGAACGTCCCGGGCAAGATTTTTCGCAAGGCTCCGTTATGACAACCGGGCGCGATCTTGATGTTACCGTTGAAGGTGATGGCTGGCTTGCGGTTTTGGATGCCTCGGGTCAGGAAGCCTATACCCGTGCAGGCCACCTGAAAATAGACCAAACCGGTATGCTGCAAAACAGCAACGGCAATCTGATGCTGGGTGAAAATGGCGGCCCGATCTTTATCCCTCTCCCAATCAGCAAAATTGAAGTCGGTAACGACGGTACGATTTCGGTATTACCCCAGGGTGCGCCACCGGAAGCGATGGAAGTCGTCGATCGGTTGAAGTTAGTACGCCCGAATAATCGTGAGTTGTATAAAGACGTCAATGGCCTGTTCAAATCGAAAACACCGGATCAGGTATTTGATGCTGATGCGGGTGTCACCTTACTGAAAGGGGCGTTGGAAGGCAGCAATGTTAATGCGGTGGGGGAAATGACCAGTATGATCGATCTTCAGCGTCATTTTGAAATGCAAGTCAAGATAATGAAAACCGCAGAAGAAATGGACCAGGCGTCTTCTTCCCTGCTGCGTTTAGGCTAATCCGATAAAAGGAAACGAATATGCATCCAGCTCTATGGGTAAGTAAAACCGGTCTTGACGCCCAGCAAACCAATATCTCGACCATTTCAAATAACCTGGCGAATGCCTCGACCGTGGGCTTCAAGAAAAGCCGTGCGGTTTTTGAAGATCTGTTTTACCAGAATATTAATCAGCCTGGTGGTCAATCATCGCAGGATACCCAATTACCTACCGGCCTGATGCTGGGGGCGGGTTCAAAAGTGGTGGCAACACAAAAGGTCTTTACCCAGGGGAATACCCAAACGACCAATAACGCCATGGACATGATGATTGAAGGGGATGGCTTCTTTCAGATCCTCTTGCCAGACGGCAACATGGGTTATACCCGTAATGGTCAGTTTACCATCAATGGCGAAGGTCAGATGGTAACCACAGGATCCGGCTATGTGCTGCAACCTGAAATTGTTGTACCAGAGGATGCGGTGGGCGTTACTGTTGGTAATGATGGTGAAGTATCAGCGCGAATTCGTGGCCAGCAGGAAAATCAGGTATTAGGACAAATCACGACGGTTGATTTCATCAATCCAGGTGGCCTTGAACCTATTGGCCAGAACCTGTTTTTGCCGACAGGGGCGAGCGGTGATGCCCAGGAAGGTGTTCCGGGTCTTGATGGAATGGGGGCTATCCGCCAGTCGATGCTGGAAACGTCAAACGTGAATGTAACCGAAGAGCTGGTTAACATGATTGAAGCGCAGCGGGTCTATGAAATGAACTCGAAAGTGATTTCTACCGTTGATCAGATGCTGAGCTACGTGAACCAGCAGTTGTAACGGGGAGCTAAATTAACATGAAAAAGTTAATGGTATGTCTGGTGGTCATGCTTTCCGGTTGTGAAATTATGCCGCAGGTTCCGGAAGCGTCCGATGTTGCCCAAGCAACAACATCGGTTGATGCCGTCGAGGGTTCGGCTGGTCAAGGTTCGGATTTAATTGATATGCTCCGGCGTCGGGAGGATCCGCAGGCAGGCGACCCGGCCTGGAACACGGTTCGACCGCAACCTAAGCCCGAGCACTATGCAACGGCAACGGGTTCATTGTTTAGCCTGGCACAGGCACAAGATCTGTATGATGACACTAAGCCGCGCGGTATTGGTGATATCGTCACGGTATTGTTAGAAGAGAAAACCCAGGCGAAAAAAAGTGCCAGTACCGATCTTGATAAATCAACGGATTTATCGATGGATCCTCTGGTTTTAGGTGGCAAGCCATTGACAATTGGCGATCGCGACCTCTCTTATGAAGTGGCGAACGCCAATAAGTTTGCCGGCAGTACCTCTGCCGATCAAAGCAACAGTATCAAGGGCTCTATTTCGGTAGAAGTGATTGACGTACTGGCGAATGGCAACCTGATGGTTCGAGGCGAGAAATGGCTAACCCTTAATACGGGTGATGAATATATCCGAGTCAGTGGTACGATCCGTCCGGATGATATCAGCCAGGAAAATACCATTGCCTCAACCCGTATTTCAAATGCCCGTATTCAGTATTCAGGCACCGGTGACAGGCAAGATACCCAAGAACAGGGATGGCTGGCGCGCTTTTTTAACGTCAGCCTCTAGCAGCAATTCCACTCGCTGCAAGGTTATTTAAATTTTAAATTATTCGATAGTGAATTGCGGAGCGCCAAAGTGAAATTACGTACTTTTTGCATGAGTCTGACACTGATGCTGGCATTGCCACTGCAAGCTGCACGCATTAAAGATGTGTCAGAAGTCGCCGGGGTACGTAGTAACCAATTGGTGGGGTATGGGCTGGTTGTCGGTCTGCCGGGAACAGGCGAAACGACCCCCTTTACCGATCAGAGCTTTAACGCGATGCTGCAAAATTTTGGTATTCAGTTACCTGCCGGTACTAAGCCAAAGACCAAAAATGTTGCTGCGGTTGCCGTCAACGCCTCACTGCCGCCTTTTACCAAGCAAGGCCAGTCTATTGATATAACGGTGTCATCACTCGGTTCCGCCAAGAGCTTGCGTGGCGGTACCTTGCTGCAAACCTTCCTAAAAGGTCTGGATGGCAAAGTGTATGCAGTGGCACAGGGCAGTTTGGTGGTTGGCGGCTTCAGTGCAACGGGAGCCGATGGTTCGAAAGTGGTGGGTAATATACCGACGGTAGGACGAATTTCGAATGGTGCGATTGTTGAACAGGAAGTGCCTAACCCATTTGGTCGTGGTGACTTTCTTACCTTTAACCTGTTCGACTCGGATTTTACAACCGCGCAGCGCATGTCTGATGCAATCAATCAGTTTTTAGGCCCGCAAATGGCGGCCGCAGTGGATGCCACATCGGTACGCGTTCGTGCCCCTCGCGATGTCAGCCAGCGTGTTGCATTCTTATCAACGATTGAAAATATTGAGTTCAACCCTGCTGACGGCGCGGCCAAAATTATAGTAAATTCACGTACCGGAACCATTGTGGTAGGCCAGCACGTGAAGCTGAATCCGGCTGCGATTACTCATGGTGGTATGACCGTTTCAATTAAGGAAAACTACCAGGTTAGTCAGCCCAATGCTTTTTCCGGCGGGGAAACGGTTGTCGTGCCTAACTCCGATATTGAAGTGACAGAAGAAGATTCTCGTATGTTTAAGTTTGAACCGGGCGTCACTTTAGACGAGCTGGTGCGCGCTGTGAATCAGGTTGGAGCAGCCCCTTCAGACTTAATGGCTATCTTGCAGGCATTAAAGCAGGCGGGAGCCATTGAAGGCCAACTCATTATTATTTAAGGGCATGCCCGACCACAGAACCTAATACTCAGGACTGAAATTACATCAATGAAAAATATCGACACTGGCTTTGTCCATGACATTTCAAATTTAGAAAGGTTACGAGCAGGCATCAACGGGGACGAGGCAGGCTCACTACGTGCTGCCGCCGAGCAGTTTGAGTCGATTTTTACTCAGATGTTATTTAAGTCGATGCGTCAGGCCAACGAAGCGTTTGAATCTGATCTGATGAGTAGCCAGAACACGAAATTCTTTGAGCAGATGCATGATGAGCAGATGGCCAGTGAATTAAGTTCTACGGGATCGCTGGGGTTAGCCGACATGATTGTCGCGCAACTGGGCGGTGAAGACGCTCAGCAGACAGATAAAGTGCTACGTAATGCGGTGCATGATGGGCCACTGCGTCTGCCCGTCGACGGGCAGGGTAAAAAACCGGATCAGGCAATGGTGGATCAAGCGGCGGATGACGTATTCAAAGCGATGCAGGCCAGCACCATGAACATCGCTCAACCGCCAATGTTGGCAGCCAAAAGGCAACAAACGTTCGATACACCGCAAGATTTTGTCACCAAAATGCGCCCGTATGCCGAAAAAGCGGCCCGTGCGATAGGGACCGATCCTTCCGTGCTCATTGCTCAGGCAGCCCTTGAAACAGGCTGGGGGAAGAAAGTCATTAAAAATGCGGCAGGATCCAGTAATAACCTGTTTAATATCAAAGCCGATCCACGCTGGTCTGGCAACAAAGTGGCGACCAATACCTTAGAGTTTCACCAAGGTATTGCAGTGCAAGAAAAAGCGGCGTTTCGCTCCTATGATAATTATCAGGACAGTTTCAATGATTACGTTCGTTTTCTGAACGATAACCCGCGTTATTCGAAAGCGTTAGAACAACCTGCCGAACCCTCCCATTTTATTCGGAACTTGCACCAGGCCGGTTACGCGACCGATCCCAACTACTCCGATAAAGTTATCAGTGTCATGAATACTGTAAAATCATTGATGAAATAAACCTGTTTTGGAGAAAGCGATGCTTTCTCCCTCTCTGGCAATCCTTTGCCCCTTTCCGCTTCCCTCTGTCATGGATTATTTTAAAACCAAATAGAATCAATACTTTAATTTTAAAGTTCTATATTGGAATGATTTTTGCATTGCAATCAGGTAATTATTTGATTTACCAAACCTTATACTAACGGGAGGCGTTATGGCTTTTGATCTGCTCAGTCTGGGCTCTCAAGGTGTGCTTACTGCACAGCGGCAGCTCAATACTACCAGCCATAACATCAACAACGTTAATACCGAAGGGTATAGCCGTCAGTCAGTGGTTCAGGAAACCAATGATCCCACATGGTGGGGCGGTAGTCAGTACGGTACTGGGGTGCACGCGGCAGAAGTTCGCCGCGGTTACGATCAATTTGCCACCAATGAGCTTAACCTGACAACCACCAACTTAAGTTATGCCACTGAGCGGGAAGGGCAGTTAGGCCGTTTAGATAATATGCTGGCAAACAGTGCAAAAAAAATCCCTGAAGATATGAATCAATGGTATGACGCGGTAAAAGCCCTGTCTGACAGCCCTAATGATATGGGCTCACGCAAAGTCGTGCTTGAAAAGGCGAAATTGGTTGCCGCCGGGCTTAACGATAACCACACAATATTGGCACAGCAAAAAACAGTCGCTAATGACGTCTTGGCGCGTACCCTGGATCGCGTCAATGATATCGGAAAAGAACTGGTTGATATTCATAAAGCTTTAGTGAAAACACCCGCTTCAGGCGCTGATAATGACTTGATGGATCGCCATCAAAACCTGGTTAATGAATTGTCGCAATACACCAAAGTCACCGTGACCCGCAAAAACGATGAAGTCTTCAATATTATGATTGGCAGCGGTCATACTCTGGTTTCGGGTATTGAGTCCAGCGAGCTGCGTATGGTCAGCGGCAAGCCGGATCCACAGCAAACACAGTTGGCTGTTGTTGAGGGTAAGTCTTTAAAAACCATCCGAAATGATGACATTGGTGGCAAGCTGGCGGCACTGTTTCAGTATCGCGATGAAACATTGTCACAGGGCATGGATGAGATGGGACGCATTGCTATCGGTTTTGCCGATTCCGTTAATGAACTGCAATCGCAAGGTCTCGATCTCAACGGCCAGATCGGTGCCAACCTGTTTCATGATGTCAATGACCCCCGCTCGGCAGCTGCCCGAGCAAGAATACCTACCGGCTCTGGTGCCGATTTAAAAGTCTATATCGAAGATATTAATGCGTTAAAAATCGGTGAATACGATTTAACCTTTGATGGCAGTCAGCACACGCTGATTTCTCCTGACGGTGCCCGCCAGAACGTGATCCCTAGCGGTACGCCACCGACTTTCTCGATGGATGGCTTCCGGGTGGAGATGGATGTACCGATTGGGGCTGGCGAGCATATAGCGCTACGGCCGACCCGGAATGCGGCGGGTGAAATACGGGTGACTTTAGGCGATCCTGCCCAGCTTGCAGCACAAAGTTATTTAAGCTCCGCCACGAAAATTAATGGCAACGCTGATCTCGGTATTATTGCGGCAGGCACGCTGAATGAGTTTCAGGTTGCAGTGTCGCCGGATGCCAGCCAGTTTGCGGTGCTAGATATGAAAGGCAATATTCTGCAGGCCCCGCAAGCTTATCCGCCGGCCACAGAGGTAAACGTGGGAGGAACCCGATTCACCTTAACCGGAGGTGCAATCGGGGGCGATCTCTTTGCGGTTAACCTGAACGCTGCTTCTGGTGATAATGGTAACCTGATAAAAATGCAGGAATTACAGTCACAAAAACTCATGAATAACGGCCGTTCAACGGTGATTGATGTGTATGAAGGGCTCAATACCGAGATAGGGGTGCAAAAGGCCTCGGCGGCACGCCTGAAGGAAGTCGGATTAGTTGAAAAAGATGCGGCTGAAAGCCGGGTTGCAGAAATTGCAGGGGTAAACATGGATGAAGAAGCGGCCAATATGATGAAGTTCCAGCAAGCCTATATGGCATCGTCACGTATTATGACGGTGGCAAATGAAACCTTTGAAACCCTCCTCAATGCGTCACGATAAGGAGTTACATAAGTCATGATCAGCCGTGTTGCCAGCTTCCATAATTATCGCTCAGTGGCCAATGATATGAATCGTCAGCAAGTGAGGGTTCAGGAAAATCACCAGCAATTAGCATCGGGAAAACGCCTGCTAACGGCCGGTGATGACCCGGTGTCATCAATCTATATTCAGAACTTCGATCAACAGAATACCGTCATTGATCAGTCGATTAAAAGTATTACCATGGCGAGAAATCGCCTGAACAATGAAGAAACCGCTGTTGCTGAAGTTGAAAACTTGTTGGATGAGGCAAAGCGTAAATCCATGATGATGGTGAATGGTTCATTGTCTGGTGATGACCGTGTTGCACATAAACAGGATATGCAGGGGTTATACGATTCATTTATGAATCTGGTTAACAGCAAAGATGAGTCAGGTAATTTTGTTTTTGCCGGCACCCAATACAGCCAGCAGCCTTTTTTCCGTGATAACAGTGGCCATGTGACCTATGTTGGTGACAGTTATCAGCGGATGGCAAAAGTGGCCCCTTCGGTCGATGTTCCGGTCAATGATGCCGGTGATAAACTCTTCATGGAAGTCGCTAATCCATATGGTGACTACCAGGCTGATTACGCTCTGCAGAGCGGTTCATTATTGCTGTTATCACAGGCCAGCAATACTAACGATACTGATCAGTCTGAATATCGGGTGGCGTTTTCAACGTCCGGAGCCGGAACATCATACGAACTGTTTCAAAATGGCACGTTAGTTAATAGCGCTCCTTTTGATCCGCAAACCGGAATCCAATGGGGAACACTGCAAATTGATCTGGAAGGCGAGGTGACAGATGGTGATAGTCTGACATTAAATCGCCAGGAGCATATCAGTGTTTTCGATGCCTTTAAGCGGGGTATTGAGCTGGCGGATAAAGATGTGTCTGATGCCTCAGCCAGTGCAGAATTGCATCAGGTCGCAGAAGAGATGTCGCAAGCGTTCAAGCATATAAACCGAACACGCTCAGAGGTGGGTACTCGCCTGCAAACCTTAGATCGTCAGGAAGATATGCACCAGGATTTTAGAATCGTAATGAGCCAGGCTCGCGGCACACTGGAAGATTTAGATTATGCCAGTGCCGTCATTGAACTAAATGAAAATATGATGGCATTGCAGGCATCGCAGCAAGCCTTTGCTAAAACCAAAGACTTGAACCTGTTCAATTATATTTGATTGTCTCGAATGGTTTGTCTGGAAAAAGAAAAGCCTTTGTTGATGCAAAGGCTTTTTCTTTTTCTGCCCCCTACTCTTGCTGCATGGTTCGACTGTTATTCCGATTGGAATTACCCGATAGACTTAAAGGGCACGTTATTGCCGCCTTTATATATTGCCGTTGCCACCCATCATTAACATTATGTTATATAACGATTTTAATGTTGGCACGTTGTTTGCTTTGTTCTGGTCGGTGGCAAATTTATTGCCAATGAAAATTAATTTATAGCTGGCCCCGCTTCACTGTCTTTTGAACTGTTCGTTGCGGGTAGGCTGTTTCGCTTGAAAGCGAAAGTCAAAGGAGAGCAAAATGGGTGTAACTGTAAACACCAACGTGTCTGCCATGACTGCGCAGCGTTACCTGAATAAAGCATCTGGTGAGCTTAGCCAATCGATGGAGCGTCTATCCACGGGTAGCAAAATCAACAGCGCAAAAGATGATGCCGCGGGTCTGCAAATTTCCAATCGTCTAGTGGCGCAAACTCGGGGTCTGAATGTTGCCATACGCAACGCCAATGACGGTATTTCGATTGCCCAGACGGCAGAAGGTGCCTTGCAAGAATCCACCAGTATTCTGCAGCGTATGCGTGATCTGTCACTCCAGTCTTCCAACGGCGCCAACTCAGATGATGATCGTGAGGCAATTCAGCAAGAAGTCTCAGCGTTGCAGGACGAGCTGAACCGTATTGCGGAAACGACGGCGTTTGGTGGTCGTAAACTGTTGAATGGTCAGTTCGGCGAAGCGGCGTTTCAGATTGGTGCAGATTCCGGTGAAGCGATCATCATGGGCCTGACCAGCGTCCGTGCCGATGACTCGCGCATGGGGGGCGATATCATCAAGGCCAAAGGGATGGCGGGTGCTGACTGGCAAGCGGCTGCAGGTGATCAACTGGTCATTAAGGTTGCGGGCTCTACCGATCCTGTCTCAGTTAACATGATTGCCGGTGATGATATTGAAGAAGTGGCGACGCGAATCAATGGGCAACAAACCGCCGTTGTCGCCTCTGTCAGTGAAAAAGGTGAGCTTCAGCTTTTTTCCGAAAACGGAGCCGTCACCATTGATGGCACAACAAAGCTCGCGCAAGGCAAAGATGCGGCGGGCGCAAGTGTGGATCTGTTTAGTGGTTCAGCAAGTCAGTCAATCACGGTACAAAAAGTTGATGTAGGCACGGTTGGCGGTGCCCAGGAGGCTGTCGGTACGATTGATGCGGCACTGAAGTATATCGATACTCAGCGTGCGGATCTGGGTGCGAAGCAGAACCGTCTCGGCCATACCATCAACAACCTGGCCAATACTGCCGAAAATGTATCGACCTCGAACAGTCGTATTCGTGATACGGACTTTGCCAAGGAATCGACGCAGATGGCTAAAAATCAGATCTTGCAGCAAGCCAGCACCTCGATTCTGGCTCAGGCCAAGCAGGTACCACAGGCAGCACTGACGCTGCTGCAATAGTCTTCCCGCATTGAAATAAAAAACGGCAAAGGGGCAATCCCTTGCCGTTTTTTGTTGCCTGTTCCTGGCCTCCCGAACCCCAGAACGATTTTGTACATTATCGGGTTGATTTTTATTAACTTGATCACACTTCTTACGGTTTTCAAAATTTTCTAAAAAAAAACTTAAAGGTTTTCCTGAGCATGCCGTTACAACTCATGTACTAAGAATAACAAGGTTTTTCCGGCTGGGCTGGTCAAGCCATTTTGAATACTGAAGGAGATACATTATGGCAGTTACAGTAAACACTAACGTTTCTGCAATGACCGCTCAGCGTTACTTAGGCCAGGCAACTGAAGCAACTGGCAAATCTATGGAGCGTCTTGCGACAGGTAGCAAAATCAACAGTGCGAAAGATGATGCGGCAGGTCTGCAAATATCTAACCGTTTGATGACCCAGAGCCGTGGTCTGGATGTTGCGGTACGTAACGCCAATGACGGTATCTCTATGGCACAGACCGCAGAAGGTTCAATGCAGGAAACGACTAACATTCTGCAGCGCATGCGTGACTTGTCACTACAGTCTGCTAACGGTTCTAACTCTAAAGATGACCGTGTTGCTATCCAGGAAGAAGTGACAGCACTGAAAGATGAAATAAACCGTATCGCCGAAACCACCTCTTTCGGTGGTACCAAGCTGATGAACGGTACATTTGGCAGTCGCTCTATTCAGGTTGGTGCCGACTCAGGTGAAGCGGTACAGCTTACTCTGACTGATACTCGTGCTGATGCGATGAGTAGCACCGCAGTGAAAGGAACGGCTGGCGTTGGTTCTGACTGGCAAGTGTCTGCTGCGATGGCTGGTGAAGATCTTAAAATCAATGGCACAGCTGTTCAGATGAAAGAAGGCGATGACATTGAAGAGCTTGCGACCAAGATCAATGGTCGTGTTGATGGTGTGAATGCATCTGTTGCAACGATTATTGAACAAGATGCCAATGGCAACGATGTTGAAAAGTTAGCGCTACAGGTTGTTTCTGATTCAGATACCGCGATCACATTTGAAGGCGGAGCAACAACGGCTGCGCTAGGTCTGGCAGATGCTGCAGCCGGTGCGGGCAGTGCATCTGTTCAGGAGATCAACGTTGAATCGGTAGGTGGTTCACAGCAGGCCGTCGCCATTCTTGATAACGCCCTGAAGCAAATTGACTCTGACCGTGCGAAGTTGGGTGCGTCTCAGAACCGTCTGAACCACACCATCAACAACTTAGACAACGTTAACGAAAACGTTTCTGCTTCTAACAGCCGTATTCGTGATACTGATTTTGCGAAAGAAACAACGAATATGACCAAGAACCAGATCCTTTCTCAGGCTGCGACGTCAATTCTTGCGCAAGCAAAACAAGCGCCACAAGCTGCACTTAGCCTACTAGGTTAATTCCATTAAAAACGGCAAGGGGCCTTCCCTTGCCGTTTTCTGCTATATGCAGCTTTCAGAAAAGTAAGAAGGTGAATGATTATGGATATAAAACCCGTGTCAACTTCATCTCAGCCCTCATCGCTATCAAGAAATGGCACAAATGTTGCTAGTATTTCAGACGATTCTCGGGGCTTGCCATCAGCATCTAACCCCGTTAATGCCGCAGACCTTGATCACAGCAGTGATAAAGGTAAAGCGGACGTCCGTCGGGTAGAGCAATCGACGGAGCTGAAAAAGCATGGTGAGATCCAACGCGAACAGCTTGAGAAAATGGTTGAAAAAATCGAAGAGTTTGTCGGCACCTTGAATAAAGGCCTGGCATTTCGTATCGATGAAGAATCTGGTCGTGATGTTGTCACTGTCTATGAAAAACGAAATGGTGATGTGGTCAGGCAGATCCCTGATGAAGATATGTTGGAACTTTCCCGGCAGCTAGCATCGCATTCCGGGGGGCTGGTAACGACAAAAGTGTAACTCTGGTATCATTTGAGGTAGTCAATGAACATAGGCGCATCAGCCACCGCTTCAGGTCTTGATATTAACAACATGGTTAATAAGATCGTTGAATCTGAACGGGCTCCAAAAGAAGCGCGTATCAATCAGCAGCGAGATAAAGTTGATGTCAGTCTCAGTGCCTACGGGCGGCTGAAAGGTTCGTTAGATACCATGAAAAACCTGATGGCGGATTTTCGTCACAATGATGTATTATCTGCGCGAACGGCGAGTTCTAACGACACTGATGTTTTAACCGCTTCAGCCTCACCCGAAGCCATTCCCGGTAAATATACGGTTAACGTTCAACAACTCGCCCAATCTCACAAAATTGTTTCAAGCTCTTTTGATGAAAAAGAGAAATTGGGAGCGGGAAAACTTGCTATCGGCCTGGCAGGTACGCCGTTTACGGTTGATATCCCGGAAGATGAAAGCAAAATTATCGATGTTGTTCGGCTGATAAACCGACATCCATCTAACCCCGGAGTGATGGCATCCATCATTAAAGATGATGTCGGGGCGCGTTTGGTGTTGGCGTCTGATAAACCTGGTGAAGAAAATAGCATCAAGGTTAAAGTCGATGCGCCTTCATTCAGTACGTTGCAAAAGTTTGGTTTCAACAGCAACCATGACGTTAATTCCATGACTGAAATGCAGCCGGCGAAAGATGCCCGCGTGCTGATTGATGGGTTGGCGGTTGTCACCAGCAGTACGAACGTGATTGAAGATGCGATTAAAGGGGTTGATCTGAACTTAGCTCAGTTGACCGATGGCCTGGAAACGCCCCATGCTGTCGTGGATGTGAGTTATGATCGTAACCAGGTCGGTGGCGCCATTGAGCAGTTTGTGAATGCTTATAACCAGTTTTTTGATGTCAGCCAGCAACTTGGCAAGTTTGATCCACAAACTCAGGAAAAAGGCCCTTTAATGGGTGACACCATTATCCGTGCTGTCACCAACCAACTGCGAGCCGCTTTTTCGACGCCGGTCGATGATGCACCAGCGTCGGTTAAAACCCTGACGGAACTGGGCATCACCACGAGTATGAACGGCCGGCTGGAGGTCGATTATGATCTGCTGGACAAACAGCTTGATAAGAATTTTTCCGATGTCGGCGAATTTTTTGGTGGTCCTAATGGTTTTGCGCGCAGGGTTGAAGATTTGATCCACTCGCATACCGGGATCACTGGCAGTATCAGAGGGCGGGAAAACAGCTTAACAGATCAGGTAACGCGTTTAAATTCTGATCAGGCGAAGTTAGATCGTCGCATGGACAGCGTGCAAAAGCGCACCCATGATCAGTTTACGGCGATGGATTCAGCAATGGGTAAAATGCAGGGCCAGCTTGGTTCTATGATGAGCATGATGCCCCAGATGTAATGATTGAAGAGAGCCTTTATGCAACGTTTAAATCAGTTAGACAATGAACTGGAGGCGATTTTAGCTGTTGAAGGTGACGTTGCTTCTGATGAGTTGCAACAGTTATTGCAGCAACGCGAGTCTCTTTTACAACAGTTGATGGCTGAGCCTGAACGCTTAAATAAAGAGGAGTGGCAGGCTGCGGTTGAACGGACAACGTGTTTGCTTGCGCGGATCCGTCACCACAGAGATATGTCAGCAAGCCAACTACAACGACTACAGCACGGGCAACGCTCGATGCAGGTTTATAATAAATTTCGGTAAGGTAATAAAATGGCAATGAGAGGATCGCTACAGGCTTACAAACGAGTCTCAGTAGACAGTCAGTTAACGTCGGCATCTCCTCATCGGGTGATCCAGATGTTAATGGGCGGTGCAATAGAGCGCCTTATCCAGGGTAAATCCGCGATGCAGCAAGGTTCGATTGCTATCAAAGGCGAACGTTTGGGTAAAGCACTCGATATTATTATCAGTTTACGCAGCTGCCTGTCGATGGAAGACGGCGGTGAGATTGCGGCCAACCTTGACGCATTGTACGACTTCATGATCCAGCAAATTTACCTGGCAAACCAGGAAAACAAGCCTGAGCCGATTGATGATGTGATCGATATGCTACGTGAGATCAAATCAGCATGGGAACAGATCCCGGTGGATTATCACAACATGACTCAGCTTGATGTGTAGTCGTTATTCTTATCGTCTATAGTCAATGGGGATTGCTAGATAGTTACAGAAATCCCCTGAATAGATCCAATTTTAGCCAAAACCTGTCTTAGTTTATTTATTCCTTTGTACTGGGGTCACAGCTTTTATGCGTCCCCGGTTGCCTTCTCCTGTGCTTTTATTACAATAGCAGCCCATAACTTTTGGTTGCTGTTCCTCTCGAATACGCCACAAAATATAAAATTCTTATAAAGGCAGGCAATATCAGTCCTATGCAAGGTATAGCAAAGACCCTCGTTATTGATGACGATCTGCAGCACCGTCATGACCTCAGTGTGATTCTTAACTTTGTTGGTGAACAGCATGAAGCAGTATCAACCGATGAAGTAGAAAACCCACTTTGGGAAAGGGCATGGGGTGCCTGTTTACTGGGTAAAATTAGTTCCAATAAATCACTTAAGAAAATTCTGGACTACTTACGCATTCATAATCATATCCCGGTGATTGCCTTATCTGATCATGCCCGCGACTTAGCAGGGCTGACCAACTATGTGGGTGAGTTAGAGTTACCGCTAAATTACGGTCAGTTAGCCGGTGCATTACGCCATTGTCAGGAGTTTCTTGGTAAGCGTACTTTTCAGGTGCCTCAGATCGGGCGCAAGAATGTGTTATTCCGCAGCATGGTGGGGCGCAGTGAAAGCATCAGCCAGGTACGACACCTTATAGAGCAAGTTGCATCAACAGATGCCAGTGTTTTGATCCTTGGGGAATCCGGTACCGGTAAAGAAGTTGTTGCGCGCAATATTCATTATCACTCTTCTCGTGGCAACGGCCCATT
Organism: Photobacterium sp.; assembly: GCF_033720175.1. Taxonomy (GTDB): domain Bacteria; phylum Pseudomonadota; class Gammaproteobacteria; order Enterobacterales; family Vibrionaceae; genus Photobacterium. The sequence continues at coordinate 70,542 of NZ_JAWWDA010000006.1, read as the reverse complement.
CGTGCCAGTTAACTGCGGTGCTATTCCACCGGATCTGCTTGAAAGTGAATTGTTTGGCCATGAAAAAGGGGCCTTCACCGGGGCGATTTCTTCGCGCAAGGGACGTTTTGAGTTGGCTGACGGAGGCACGTTATTTCTCGATGAGATCGGTGATATGCCGATGTCGATGCAGGTGAAATTACTGCGCGTGCTTCAGGAGCGTTGTTTTGAGCGGGTGGGGGGAAATGCGACCATTAAAACCAATGTCCGCATTATTGCGGCGACACACCGTAATCTCGATGCAATGATCCTCGAGAATACCTTCCGTGAAGATTTATACTATCGCTTGAATGTGTTCCCTATTGAAATGCCGGCGTTACGTGAACGTATTGAAGATACGCCGCTGTTGCTGCAAGAACTGCTGGCAAGAATGGAAGCGGAAGGCGCGAAGTTAATCCACTTTACGCCGCGGGCGATTACTTCATTGATGGAGCATGACTGGCCAGGCAATGTTCGCGAACTGGCGAATCTGGTTGAACGCCTTCTTATCCTGTATCCGGGGGAAATGGTCGATGTGAATCATTTGCCGGTGAAATATCGCTATAGCCATATTCCTGACTTCCAGCCAGAAGAGAATTTTCTGTCGACAGAAGATCAGGAACGTGCAGCATTAGCCGATATGTTCGCCTCTTCATATAGTGAACAGGAAGAAATCTTAGGCTTAAATGATCTGCCGTCGGAAGGGGTAAACCTGAAAGAGATGCTGGCTGAACTTGAAGTAGAGATGATCTGCCAGGCACTTGAAGCTCAGTCGGGGGTTGTTGCCCGTGCCGCTGATATGTTAGGTATGCGTCGAACGACTCTGGTTGAGAAAATGCGTAAGTATGGTTTAAACAAAGAAGAATTACGTTAAATTGTCACTTTTTTAGGGCGGGTGTCATTTTATTGACCCTGCCAAAGCCCTTTCCTCTTACTCAACCTGTTGATACTATTGGTTTTAATTTGGCATGGAAAATGCTTAATTAAGCATTTTATGTACTTTTGTTAGGTATCGCATGGGTGAAATCGAATCTCCGCTAGGAACGTTAACTCAGCAAATCAGCCGTTATAAACAAGTACTGGATGTCATGCCTGCGGGAGTGATTCTACTTGATCCGATGGGGTGCGTATGTGAAGCAAACCCAGAGGCTCACCGGCTGTTAGAAGAGCCGCTTGAGGGAGAGCGCTGGTTCTCGGTGATCCAGCGTGCTTTTGCTCCTCAGGAGGATGACGGTCATGAAGTCTCTTTACGTAGCGGACGTAAGGTTAAATTAGCGATTTCTGCTTCTGATGCCGGTCAGCTGATTCTGATCACCGATATGACCGAAACTCGTCTGCTGCAATCCCGTTTCAGTGAAATGCAACGGCTATCATCTCTGGGGAGAATGGTCGCTTCTCTGGCACATCAAGTGCGTACCCCTTTATCAAGTGCGATGCTGTATGCCTCTAATTTATCGGCACCTAACCTGAATACCCAGACCCGACAGCGCTTTCAGACGAAATTAGTTGATCGCCTTCACGACCTGGAGAAGCAAGTCAATGATATGTTGCTGTTTGCCAAGGGCGGAGACAACAAGGTGGTAAACCGCTTTGACCTCGAGAGCTTGCTTAACGAGCTGGAACCAATGGTGGAGGCGCAGGTGGTGGCGAACCAGGTCGACTTCAGTATTGATTGCGATGATGAAAGTGCAATGATTTTGGGCAATGCCAATGCACTGGCCAGTGCATTAAGTAATGTGATCACCAACGCGATTCAGATGTCGGGTAAACAATGTAAAGTCGCGGTAAGTTGCACCCGGTATAACAGTGATGTCTATCTGTCGGTAACCGATAACGGGCCGGGTATCCCGGCTGATATGCAGGCGAAAATATTAGAGCCGTTTTTCACGACTCGTCAGCAAGGAACCGGATTGGGGCTGGCGGTGGTACAGATGGTAGCAAATGCCCATAAAGGTCACCTTTTATTAAAGTCAGAACCAGGCCACGGGGCGTGTTTTACTTTAAAGGTTCCCCTTGCGGAAAATCAGGCACCGCTGCAGGTTAATACCTGCTCGGACAGTGAACAACAGGCCTTGAAGCAGGCAGCGCTAGGAGAATTTCGATGAATCAAAGCCGTGTATTAGTCGTAGAGGATGATGAAGGCTTGCGTGAAGCCTTGATTGATACATTAGCGCTGGCGGGGTACCAATGGATAGAAGCAGACAGTGCAGAACAAGCTTTACTGATATTGAAATCGGAACCTGTTGATATTGTCGTTTCTGATGTGCAGATGGCCGGTATGGATGGCTTGGGGTTATTACGTAATATCAAACTGCACTGGCCGAAGACACCAGTTTTGTTAATGACCGCTTACGCCAACATTGAAGATGCGGTATCAGCAATGAAAGAAGGGGCGATTGATTATATGGCTAAGCCATTTGCCCCCGAAGTACTGCTCAACATGGTGAGTCGTTATGCGCCAGTCAAGAGTGAGTCAAGCCATGCTATTGTCGCTGATGAGAAGAGCCTCAAACTACTCGCTTTAGCTGATAAGGTCGCGAAAACGGACGCCAATGTAATGGTGCTAGGCCCGAGCGGTTGCGGTAAAGAGGTTATGTCGCGCTACATCCATGATCACTCCAATCGCAGCGAAGGCCCATTTGTTGCCATTAACTGTGCGGCGATCCCGGATAATATGCTGGAAGCCACGTTATTCGGCTATGAAAAAGGCGCATTTACCGGGGCCGTGCAAGCGTGTCCGGGAAAATTTGAGCAAGCCCAGGGCGGCACTATTTTACTGGATGAAATCAGTGAGATGGATTTAAACCTGCAAGCAAAATTGCTCCGGGTGTTGCAAGAGCGTGAAGTCGAACGCTTGGGCAGTCGTAAAAGTATCAAGCTGAATATCCGTGTTCTGGCAACCAGCAACCGCGATTTAAAACAGTATGTGGCGCAAGGACATTTCCGCGAAGATCTGTATTATCGTCTGAATGTGTTTCCGTTAGTCTGGCCGGCGCTGACAGATCGTAAAGGTGATATCGTGCCGTTGGCACAATATTTCACTGAACGCCATTGTATGAAACAAGGGTTACCGGTACCGGTACTGAGCCAGAGTGCGCAAGTGAAATTGCAGCAATACGGGTGGCCGGGCAATGTACGTGAGCTTGATAACGTTATTCAGCGTGCATTAATTTTATGTGACAGCCTCAGTATTGAAAGCGGACATATTTTACTGGAAGGGCTGGACTGGCTGGATGCGCACAGCCTGCAATCCGCGGTACAATTGCATACGACAGTGCAATTACCTGCAGAACGACCCACTGTTGAACCTGTCTCGGTTGCAGCGTCACGCGACGGACTAGGAAATGAACTTCGCGAGCAGGAGTTCACCATTATTCTCGATACCATTAAAAGCTGTGAAGGCCGACGTAAAGACGTGGCTGAACAATTGGGCATCAGCCCGCGAACATTGCGCTACAAGTTAGCAAAAATGCGCGATGCCGGAATTGAGATCCCACTCTGATAAGATTAAGCGTGATTTATTACGGCTTATTAATAAAACTGGCGTTAAGTTTGCCATTTAATGAGCAAAAGCAGTGCTAATCGACACCATCGTCAATATAATGACAGCGCGAGGAAGACAATGAACGTCAATGGACTACAAACAGAAATGCAAAGCCTGAAGCTGGAAGCGCAAAATACCTCTCGCCCGGCAACGGGACAGCAGGTCAGTGCCGATTTTGGTGCATTGCTTAACGATGCGGTTAAGTCGGTTAATCAGCTTCAGGGGCAATCGAGCGATCTCAGCACCCGGTTCGATCAAGGGGATCGCAGTGTATCGTTATCCGATGTGATGATTGCAAGAAATAAATCGAGTGTTGCTTTTGAAGCTACCGTACAGGTTCGCAATAAACTGGTGGAAGCTTATAAACAATTAATGAATATGCCAGTGTAATCCAGGATATAGTTAGTGTCGGAACAAACACCAAACCACGAATTAGCTGTAGCGGGAAATGCACCGGCTCCTGTTGTCACAGACAGTGAACTCGATCTGCATAACCCCGATGCAGAAGAAAAAAGCGCCACTCGTGTTGATAGCCTGTTAGGCAACCTGGACTTATTACGCCAGGTTATTCTTGTGCTGTCTGTTGCTATCTGTGTGGCATTAATTGTCATGGTGGTGATGTGGATAAAAGAGCCCGAGATGCGTCCGCTCGGCACCTATTCCACAGATGAACTTATTCCGATCCTTGATCATTTTGATCAGAAGAAGGTGAACTACAAACTGGAAGGGAACACGATTCGTGTTCCGGCTGATGATTTTGCTGCAATTAAGCTGGACTTAACCCGTACGGGGTTAAATTCGGTGGTGTCCGAAGGCGATGATATTTTGCTGCAAGACATGGGCTTTGGTGTTTCCCAGCGTCTTGAACGTGAGCGGTTAAAGCTTAGTCGGGAACGTCAGCTTGCTCGTGCCATTGAACAGATCCGTCAGGTACGCAAAGCCCAGGTGCTTTTGGCGATGCCTAAGCAAAGCGTGTTTGTACGTCATAATCAGGAAGCGTCAGCAACGGTGTTTCTGACCTTGTCATCAAATGGCATGCTGGGTCAGCAAGAAGTTGACTCCATTGTTGATATGGTGGCAACGGCTGTTCCTAACCTGAAACCAACCCGAGTGACGGTGACCGATCAACATGGTCGGCTGTTGAGTTCGGGCACTGAAGATCCGAGTGCGACGGCGAAGCGTAAAGAATATGAATTAGAGCGTAAACAGGAAAAAACCTTGCGTGAAAAAATTGACGCAATTTTAATTCCTGTTTTAGGGCTGGGAAATTATACCTCTCAGGTCGATATCTCGATGGATTTCAGTGCGATTGAAGAAACGCGTAAACAGTTTGATCCTGCGACGCCATCAACCCGCAGTGAATATACGCTGGAAGATTACAATAACGGCAATGTGGTTGCAGGCATTCCCGGCGCATTAAGTAATCAGCCTCCTGCAGACTCATCTATCCCGCAAGACATTGCTGATATGCAGTCAGGCAAGGGGTCAAACAACGGCTCTGTTCACCGTGAAGCCACCCGTAACTTCGAACTAGATACCACGATTAGTCATAAGCGGGCCCAATCAGGCACGATCAGTCGTCAGACCGTATCTGTGGCGATCAATTACAAGCAAGTGATTAACCCTGAAACCGGTGAAATTACCCGCGTCCCGGTCAGTGAAGCTGATTTGGTTAAAATCCGCAGGTTGTTAATGGGCGGGGTTGGGTTTGCTGAGTCACGGGGTGATCTGCTGGAAGTCATCTCAGTTGCATTCGCGGTACCGGAAGAGATGCAATTGGTTGATTTGCCTATTTGGGAGCATCCGAATTTCAATAACTGGATACGCTGGCTGGCTGCCGCTTTGGTGATTATCGTCGTAATCATCGTGCTGGTTCGTCCGGCGATGAAAAAATTGTTGTATCCGAACCAGGCCTCAGATGGTACGCCGCTTGATGCAAATGGCTTACCGATCCTTGCCAATGGCGAAGAGGGGGTTGGTTTGATTGGTGCTGAGCTCGATGGTATGGAAAGTTTTGAATTGAGTAGCAGTAATATAGATTTGCCAAACCTGCATAAAGATGAAGATCTGCTAAAAGCGGTCAGAGCGTTGGTGGCAAATGAGCAAGATTTAGCAGTGCAAGTAGTGAAAGGTTGGTTAAACGAAGATGGCTAATGAAGTTGCAACCACTGAAGATAAAAAATTTGATGTCATGACCTTAAGCGGCACTGAGAAAGCAGCGATCTTATTGCTCAGCCTCAGTGAACAGGACGCGGCCAGTATTATTCGTCATCTTGAACCGAAACAGGTCCAGCGAGTCGGTAGCTCGATGGCAAGTATGGCAGATTTGAGTCAGGAGAAGGCCTCTGCAGTACATCGCCATTTCCTCGAAGATATTCAGAAGTACAGCAGTATCGGTACGGGCAGCGAAGATTTTGTCCGTAATACCCTGATTGCTGCGTTAGGTGAAGATAAAGCGAATAACCTGGTTGATCAGATCCTGATGGGCAGTGGTTCTCGCGGGCTGGATTCATTGAAGTGGATGGATCCGCGGCAGGTTGCCAGCATTATTCTTAACGAGCACCCGCAGATCCAGACTATCGTACTGTCATACCTGGAGCCTGAGCAGTCTGCCGAAATCATGTCTCAGTTCTCAGAGCGTGTCCGGCTTGATCTGATGATGCGTATTGCCAATCTTGAAGAAGTTCAGCCAGCAGCATTGCATGAACTGAATGACATCATGGAGAAACAGTTTGCCGGTCAGGCTGGTACTCAGGCGGCCAAAATTGGCGGCTTGAAAGCAGCGGCTGAAATCATGAACTACCTCGATAACAATGTCGAAGGCTTGTTGATGGATCAGATCCATGAAAATGACGAGGATATGGCAACACAAATCCAAGATCTGATGTTTGTATTTGAAAATCTTGTTGAGGTGGACGATCGCGGAATCCAGTTGTTACTGCGTGACGTACCGCAAGATCTGCTGCAGAAAGCCCTTAAAGGTGCTGATGATACCCTGCGTGAGAAAATTCTCCGTAATATGTCAAAACGTGCGGCAGAAATGCTGCAAGACGACCTGGAAGCAATGGGTCCTATCCGTGTGGCCGATGTGGAAGCGGCACAGAAAGAAATTCTTTCTATCGCCCGTCGTCTGGCCGATGCCGGTGAGTTAATGCTCGGAGGTGGCGGTGGTGCTGATGAATTCCTGTAAGCTAATCAGATCTTGTCCTAGGTTATCAGTATGACGAATGAACGCCGCCGTGGTTTTCTTCGCGTATCTGAACATCAGGCTCAGGAGCTTGAACGTTGGGCGTACCCTGACTACAGCCAGCAGCGAGAGGCACCCAGTGATAATGCCCTTAACTACGATCCGAGCTGGCAGTCAGAGGAGCTTGAAGAGGAAGAAGAACAAGGGCCTCCCCCGTTAACGGCTTCTGACTTAGAAGATATCCGTCAATCAGCCTATGACGAAGGGGTTGCTGAGGGTAAAGCAGCCGGGCACGCTGAAGGTTTCGAGGCCGGCAAGGCCGAAGGACTTGAAACGGGGCTGGTGGAAGGCCGTGAGCAAGGGCTGGAACAAGGGCTGGAGCAGGGGCAAACCCAAATTAGTGAGCAGGTATCGCATCTTATGCAGTTGATTGAGCAGCTTGCCACGCCATTGCAACAAATCGATACCGATGTGGAAAATCAGGTTCTGAATCTGGTAACCAGCCTGACCCGTGAATTAATTCGGGTGGAAGTACAGACTAATCCTCAAGTTATACTCAATACCATCCGTGAAGTGATTGCTACTCTACCGATAGCCGAGCGCCAGACAAAGTTAAGTCTTCACCCTGATGATCTTGACGTGGTGCGCAAAGCATATGGCGAAGAGGATCTGACCGAGCGAAAGTGGTCATTACAGGCGGAGCCGTCACTCAGTCGTGGTGATCTTCAGTTGAAATCACAGGACTCCACGGTCGATTATTTTATTGAAGATCGTATTCGCCATTTATTGCAACAATTTAGTGGAGCCAACAGCCAGCCGTCAGGAGGGCAGTAATGTCTTCGTCATTGGCAATGCGACTCTCTCAATACCAGACTGAAGGCTTAGCGTGTCGCCCTGTTGCTTCCGGACGACTGGTCCGCGTTGTCGGTTTAACGTTAGAAGCCATTGGCTGCCGTGCGCCTGTTGGCAGTCAGTGCCGCGTGGAAACCTTAAACGGTGAGATGGAAGCTGAAGTTGTTGGCTTCTCGGGTGAAACCTTATTTCTGATGCCCAGTGAACAGCTGACCGGAGTGATGCCTGGCGCCCGAGTGACGCCGGTATTACAGGACAGCGGCTTACCTGTCGGGCCGGAATTATTAGGCCGGGTGATCGACGGCGTCGGTAATCCACTTGATGGTCTGGGCGAGATATTTACCGCCACCCGCGCCCCTTTTAATGCCGCGCCGATCAACCCATTAGCGCGTAAGCCGATCAAAGAGCCGCTTGATGTGGGTATTAAAGCCATTAATGGTTTGCTTTCGGTTGGCAAAGGCCAGCGCATCGGATTGTTTGCCGGCTCAGGTGTCGGTAAGTCGGTGACCCTCGGCATGATGACCCGCGGCACGACAGCCCAGGTTGTTGTAGTCGGGTTGATCGGCGAACGTGGCCGGGAAGTAAAAGAGTTTATTGACGAGATCCTCGGTGAAGAGGGACGCCAGCGTGCCGTGGTAATAGCGGCACCTGCTGATGCGTCACCTTTAATGCGTTTAAAAGGGTGTCAGACTGCTCTGACAATCGCGGAATATTTCCGAGATCAGGGGCAAGATGTTCTGTTATTGATGGATTCACTGACTCGATTTGCTCAGGCCCAGCGTGAAATCGCCTTGTCGGTGGGCGAGCCTCCGGCGACCAAAGGGTATCCGCCCTCAGTATTTGCCAAGTTACCGGCGCTGGTAGAGCGGGCGGGGAACGGCAGCGAGAGCCAGGGGTCAATTACAGCCTTCTTTACTGTGCTGACCGAAGGAGATGATTTACAAGATCCCATCGCCGATGCCTCGCGGGCGATCCTCGATGGTCACATTGTCTTATCCCGAGAAATGGCCGATGCCGGACATTATCCGGCCATCGATGTTGAACGTTCGGTTAGCCGTGTAATGCCTGCGATTGTCAGTGACGAGCACATGTTGATGTCAAAAGCCGTGCGGCAGATATTGTCCATTTGCCGCAAGAATCAGGATCTGGTTTCAATCGGTGCGTATAAACCCGGAACGGATCCCAGTATCGACCAGGCCTTTATCTTCAAGCCAAAATTAGACGCTTATCTGCAGCAGGAGATGAAAGAGTCTGTACCATACGATATGTGCGTCAATATGTTGCGCTCAACCTTAAGTGGCTAATCAAACACAAAGACACCGCAATTATGTTGAAAGATAAACAAGCGCCCCAAGGCTAATGGCCTGAGCAAATTGGAACGGCTATGTCAGACAGTGCATTAGAACTGATTTTAAATAAAACCAAAGATGAAGAACATCAGGCATCGCTTGCGTTGAATCAGGCCCGGTTAGAACAGGGAAATTATCTTCAGCAGCTGCAGCAAATAGAACAGTACCGGCTGGATTACTGTAAACAGTTTTCAGTGCGTGGTCAGCAAGGATTAACGGCCAGTTCGTATAGTCACTTACAAAAATTCCTGACTCAGCTTGATGAGACGCTTGCTAAGCAAAAAGAAGCCGGCTATCAGTTTGACTTTCAGGTGGAACAGTGCAGCGAACATTGGCACGAGGTAAGAAAAAAGCGTCGTTCGATCGAATGGCTGTTAGACAAAAAAAAGACGGAACGGCAGCAAAAGCTCGATCGGCAAGAACAACAGATGATGGATGAATTTTCGACCCTGCAGTTTGCTCGCAGGCGTTAGGGGCGAGAGGTTTGAAACGCGCTATTCGCTTTCTGAAATGTATAATCTGGTGCGTTTTTTGCATGAAATTCTTACCGGTATTCTCAATGTAAAGAGTCGCAATGAATTCGTCTAGTCTATTGTCAGCAGATTTTTCAGCATCATTACCTCGCTCGGGGAGCGGTAAAATCGCCGTTGAGGGAAAAGCGACGGCTGAAAGCGTAAAGGGCGATCTGCAACCATCTGCGGCTAGCAATGGAGCAGACCGTTTTGCCAGCGAGCTGAACGACGTAATCAGCGATAAGCAAGACATGCCAGCGAGTGCGGCCAAAAAGGTCAGTTCAGATAACATTGACCCAGAAAATCAGGTGCTTGGTTTTGTTTCCGCACAAACCCTGAGTACCGAAATTGATTCAGATGTAGTGAGCGATGATGTTCAGCTTGCTGAGATAGAACAGATCGTCGACGTGAGCAAATTGAGCGCATCTGCTACCGAGAGCGAACAAATCTCGGGCAAGCAAGCCGACTCACAAGAAACAGCGCTTGATCCGGAAGATAAGCATCAGATAATGGCGGACGCTGAAGAATTACTTAACCGCTTGTCGGCAGCCAATCAGCAACTGTCGGAGTCCCATTCGGCTGCTGGCAAAACGTTGCCGCCAGATGCAGCAACCAGTGATACGGCTAAGCCCTTGATGAGCCAAATGATGGGCTCGGTAACGGGTGACACAACAACTGATGCGTCGAGCGACACTGGCAGTGTGGCGGCAACAGCTACGATGGCGGCTGGTACGCAGGATCCTGCAGGGCTGCCTCTCTCTGAAGCGGACGTTCAGAGCAAATCGGATCTCAGTCCTGAGCAACTGGCGAATGTTTTTGCCGCGTCATCTGCACAGGTAGCTGGGTCGGATAGCCAAGCGAGTGAACTTTTACCGAACCGTGAAGACATCGCTTCTCAGGTGATAGATCCTCAAGTGATGGCCGGGATGGCGGTGACAACCGATGGTGAGCAAGCGGTCGCAGGCAAAGTCAGGTTGTCTGCGCAACTGTTACCGGCAGATATGCCGTCGCAGGTAGAAGCTGACAATATCGGAGGCCTAAGTAAGCTGTCACTGACGACATCTGGCGGGGCGTTGGCAACGACGTTAGCGGCTGCACCCGCAACCGTCGTCAATGGTACCGTTATGGCAGCCCCGGTAGACGGCGCGACGGTGATACCCTGGGCAACCACTCAGGCATCGTCGGTGCTGGCGGGCGCAATGGTGACGACCACCGCTGGAGTGGCAGATCCGACAACAGGTGATACGGCTTTGGTGGATTCGGCGGTTAACAGTGCTGCTCTGGCCGCGACGGTCGAAGGGAGCGCTAACCTCAATGCCGAGACGAAACCGGCTGATATTGCACATCAGATCAGCTCATTGTCCGGGCAACAAAGTATTAACGGGCAGGCAAAAAGTGAAGCCTTAGCGCAGGCACAAACTCCGTTGCAGTTGTCTAAAGAACAAGCCGGCGATCAAGTGGCTGAGCGAGTTAACATGATGATGTCGAAAAACCTCAAACATGTTGATATCCGTTTAGATCCACCCGAGTTAGGTAAGTTGCAGATTAAACTCTCGCTCAACCAGGATCAGGCCTCGGTCCAGTTTACGGTCGGTAATCAGCAAACCCGAGATCTGATTGAACAGGCAATGCCAAGATTACGTGAGATGCTTCATCAGCAAGGATTACAGTTAGCACAAAGCACGGTACAACAAGATGGATCGCGTCAACAACTAGGCCAATCTGGTCAGCAAGGTGGTACCCAGCAACAATCTGGCGGCAGCGACCATACAGGCGGCGAATCGGAAATGGGGCATTCAGGCTCAGAAGCGGTAGAAATGTTTGTCAAGCAGGCTGATGATCGGGTGGATTATTATGCTTAAGAAATAGCGAGACTTAGACTAGTCCCCTATGCGGATGCTGAGAGGCGTCGAATAAAAAGCTGACATTTAAGCTTCTGATTTTAAATAAAATTATAAATAATAAAGGGTAAGAGAAAGAATGGCCGAAGGCGCTGGAAATACGGGAAGCAAAAAAAAGCTTATTATTATCATTGCACTCGTCGTTGTGCTACTGGGTGGCGGCGTCGGTGCATGGTTACTGCTGGGGGATGAGTCCCCTGAGCCGGAAAAGAGCGCTGCCGCCACACAGCAAGCGACTCAGGTTGAGCCGGCTTATTACGTTATCCTTCCGCAACCGTTTATTTTTAATGTCACGGGCGATAAACGCGATCGCCTGGTACAAGTCAAAGTACAGTTAATGGTACGTGGTGATAGTAATGAAGCTGTGGCCATGCAACATACCCCGTTGATTGAAAGTACGTTATTACAAGCATTTGGTGCGGCAACGGTAGAACAGCTACGTACCCCAAGTGGTCGTATTGACTTGCGTACGCAGGCACTGTCTGCGATACAATCTGCGATGATGAAAGTCTCCGGTAACCAAGTCGTCGAGCGTGTGCTCTTCACTGGTTTCGTAATGCAATAGGTTTAATGTGAGTGACTTACTAACTCAAGACGAAATCGATGCCCTGTTACATGGTGTTGATGACGTAGAAGATGAAGAGGGCGAGGTTGCCGGTGACAACCGTGTAGCCGATTACGACTTTTCATCTCAGGACAGAATTGTTCGTGGCCGAATGCCAACGTTGGAACTGATCAACGAGCGTTTTGCCCGCCATATGCGTATCAGCTTGTTTAACATGCTGCGTAAAACGGCAGAAGTATCAATTAACGGCGTGCAGATGATCAAATTTGGTGAGTACCAGAATACACTGTACGTTCCGACCAGTTTGAACATGGTGCGCTTCAGGCCGCTTAAAGGTACGGCATTAATTACTATGGAAGCCCGTCTGGTCTTTATCCTGGTGGAAAATTTCTTTGGTGGTGATGGCCGGTTCCATGCCAAGATCGAAGGGCGAGAGTTTACCCCGACAGAGCGTCGCATAGTCCAGATGCTGCTGAAACTGGTGTTTGAAGACTACCGTGAGTCCTGGTCGCCGGTGATGGGCGTTGAGTTTGAATATCTTGACTCAGAAGTCAACCCGACCATGGCCAACATTGTTAGCCCAACAGAAGTGATTGTCGTCAGTTCGTTCCATATTGAAGTGGATGGCGGTGGGGGAGATTTCCACGTTGTGATGCCGTACTCCATGGTTGAACCGATCCGGGAACTGCTCGATGCCGGTGTGCAGAGCGACAAGATGGATACCGATGTACGCTGGAGCAAAGCCCTGCGTGATGAAATCATGGATGTGCCAGTGAATATTCGCGCCAACCTGTTGGATCTTGATTTATCATTGCGTGATTTGATGGAGCTGCAGGCGGGCGATATTATTCCGATTGATTTGCCGGAATCGGCGATTGTTTTTGTCGAAGATCTGCCAACCTACCGTGCTAAAATGGGGAAATCTGGCGATAACATCGCCTTGAAGGTAACCGAGAAACTCAAGCGTCCGGATATGATGAAAACCGATTTGGCTTTTCTTGACCGTGATGAGTTAGGTTCTGCATTGACAGAAATTAATAGAGATAAATCAGACAATTAAATGACGGGTGTAAGTTATGTCTCAAAATGACCAACAAATTGCTGATGATTGGGCTGCTGCACTTGCAGAGCAGGTGGTTGAAGAAGCCGCACAGCCGGCTCCTCTTGAAGAGCTCACCGATGAAAGCACGCCAATTTCGGATGATGAACGGCGTAAGCTCGATTCGATTATGGACATTCCGGTAACCATTTCGATGGAAGTGGGCCGCACTCAAATCAGTATTCGTAACTTGCTGCAATTGAATCAGGGCTCTGTGGTGGAGCTAGACCGTATTGCCGGTGAATCACTGGATGTCATGGTTAACGGTACGCTGGTTGCTCACGGCGAAGTGGTTGTGGTTAATGACAAGTTTGGTATTCGTCTGACAGACGTGATCAGTCAGACCGAGCGCATTAAGAAACTTCGTTAAGGTTAACCATGAAATATCCGCTATCTTTATTCGCTGGTGTAGGATCTGCCTTTATAAGCCTACCGGTACTGGCTGCACCGGCACCCGAGATCAATGTCGCGACGACGTTAGCCTCGTTGATGCTAGTTGTGTTGCTTATCTTGTTTTTAGCCTGGTTAGTAAGACGAATGAAATTACCCGGTATTCAAGGGTCGGACAGTTCGTTAAAGGTGCTGAAGCAGTTGCCTATCGGTCAGCGGGAACGCATTGTGTTATTGCAGATCGGCAACGAGCAAGTGCTTGTCGGGGTAACGCAACACAATATCTCGCTGCTAACCAAATTAGAAGAGCCGTTGCCCATGGGGGAGCAGCAAAGTGGGGATTTTTCTAACCACCTAAGCAAGTTGTTGAAAATAAATGATAAGAAATAATATTATTGCCGCCACTTTGGCGGCTTTTGCCTTTTTCTTTGCCTTTTCGGTCATGGCGGAAACCACGGCCAATGCGTTACCAGCATTGTCGGCTGGTGCTGAGAGTGTTACGGCCAGCGCGATGAAAAATGAACAAGGTGCATCTCGTTTATTGACCCAAGGCAGTGGCGGCGGTATTCCGGCTTTTTCTGTTACCGTCAATCCTGACGGCACTGAAGATTACTCGGTAACCCTGCAGATCCTGGCATTGATGACAGCCTTAGGCTTCTTGCCGGCAATTGTTATCTTAATGACATCATTTACCCGTATTGTGGTGGTGATGTCGATTTTAAGGCAGGCGATGGGCCTGCAGCAGACACCGTCGAATCAGGTGATTATCGGTATTGCGATGTTCCTGACTTTCTTTATCATGTCGCCGGTACTCGATAAGATCAATACCGATGCTATCCAACCGTATATCAACGAAGAAGTCACCGCGCTGCAAGCTTTCGACGCAGCCCAGCAGCCACTGAGGCAGTTCATGCTGAAACAGACCCGGGTCAAAGATCTGGAAAGCTTTGTTAATATGTCGGGTTCAACGGCAACCGATCCGCAAGACGTTGCGATGACGGTACTGATCCCGGCATTTATTACCTCTGAACTGAAAACGGCATTTCAGATCGGCTTTATGTTGTTCTTACCTTTCTTAATCATTGATTTGGTCGTTGCATCGGTACTGATGGCGATGGGGATGATGATGTTGTCGCCGATGATTGTATCGTTGCCGTTTAAGTTGATGCTATTTGTGCTGGTTGACGGCTGGAATCTGATTTTGTCTACCTTGGCGGGGAGTTTTGGTATCTGATACCAATTCAAAAGGAAATGTTATGACACCTGAAGCGTTTGTCGAAATATTCCAGGAAGCCCTGTACATGGTGTTGCTGATGGTCTGCGCAATTGTGGTTCCGGGCTTGCTGATTGGCTTAGTGGTCGCGGTTTTTCAGGCCGCGACATCCATTAATGAGCAAACGTTGAGCTTCTTGCCTCGCCTGATCGTTACCTTACTGGCCTTGATGTTTTTCGGCCATATGATGACGCAGATGCTGATGGATTACTTTTTCCGGATCGTCGAACAAATTCCTCAGCTGTTATATTAGTCCGGCGGAAAAAGGTAGTCAGTATATGAAAGCTGGATTTTATATCAAAGGGTTGCATATCAGAGTGTCATGTACGAAAAAAACATGCCGCATAGAGACAGGCGAGTAACCTGATGGCCTATCCATCCGAACTGCTGCTTGACTGGATCGCCAATTACTTTTGGCCCCTAACCCGCATCTCGGCCATGATGATGGCGATGACCTTTTTTGGTGCCCGGTTTGTATCTCCTAAAATTCGCTTATATCTGGCCGTAACGATCACGTTTGCGGTGATGCCCGTTTTGCCCAAGGTGCCCGAAGATCTTGCCTTATTGTCTTTACAAGGTTTTCTAACGACCACCCAGCAAGTGATTATCGGCGTCGCGATGGGAATGGTGACGCAGTTTGTTACCCAGACTTTTGTCTTGGTGGGGCAGATCCTTGGTATGCAATCGAGTCTCGGTTTCGCCTCTATGGTCGATCCGGCGAATGGGCAGAATACCCCGGTACTCGGCCAGCTCTATCTGTTTTTGGCGATCATGTTGTTTCTGTCGACCGATGGTCATCTGGCCATGCTCAATCTAGTGGTACTCAGTTTTAAAACCTTACCGATTGGCAAGGCAATGTTACAGCCGGTGGATTATTATCAGTTGACCGAGTGGTTTGGCCATATGTTCAAAGCAGCATTAAATATGGCGTTGGCTGGCGTTATTGCCTTGTTGACGGTGAACTTATCATTTGGTGTTATGACCCGGGCTGCCCCTCAGCTGAATATTTTTTCGCTTGGTTTTTCATTGGCCCTGTTGCTTGGTTTGTTGATCAGCTGGTTTTTGGTGATGGGGATGCTGCCGCAGTATGAATACAACTGGCAGTTTGGTTTTGAACAAATATGCAGTCTGGTTCGAGTCGATTGTTAAATATGGGCTCAACGCGCGGATTAAACGCTTTCCTAGAACCTTATAACGAGAAGATATCTAAATGTCAGATTCAGACGGTCAGGAACGCACCGAATCCGCCACCCCGCGAAGGCTGGAGCAGGCGCGGGAGAAAGGTCAGGTTCCGCGCTCAAGAGAATTGGCTTCAGTTGCCGTGTTGGTAGCAGGTGCCGTTTCGCTGATGTGGTTTGGTGAAGGACTGGGAACGTCGCTTGCTCTGGTTATGTCGAAAATGTTTTCGTTAAGCCGAGATGACATTTTTGACCTGAATAAGCTGTTCTCGATCATTAGCCTGTCGGTCTGGCGTATCGCATTACCGCTGAGTTTAGTGTTGCTGTTTCTTTTTTTTGCGGCGTTAATTGGTGCTGCGGGTTTAGGCGGGGTGAGTTTTTCGGCTGAGGCGGCAAGACCGAAGTTGTCAAAGATGAGCCCGCTAAGTGGCCTGAAGCGGATGGTTGGCAGTCAAAGCTGGATTGAGCTGATAAAATCAATACTCAAAATCGGATTAGTTGCCGGTATGGCATTTTACTTGATGTACGCCAGTCTTGACGATTTTTTCCAGCTCAGCGTTGAAACGTATCCGACTAATATTTTCCATGCGTTAGATATTTTGCTGAACTTTGTCATTTTGATCTGTTGTTCGCTGCTGGTGGTTGTGGCGATTGATGTGCCGTATCAGATCTGGCAGCACAGCGAACAGCTGAAAATGACCAAACAGGAAGTTAAGGACGAATATAAAGACTCTGAAGGTAAACCGGAAGTGAAAGGGCGTATTCGTATGCTGCAGCGGGAAATGGCACAGCGTCGGATGATGGCAGATGTGCCTACCGCCGATGTGGTGATCACCAACCCGGAACACTTCTCGGTTGCTTTGCGTTATGATCCAGATCTTGATAAGGCGCCGATTGTTATTGCGAAAGGCATCGATCATCTGGCACTTAAAATTCGTGAAGTGGCCAATAAGCACAGTATTGATATCGTGCCGGCACCACCGTTGGCACGAGCGATTTATCACTCGACAGAATTGGAACAGCAGATCCCTGACGGGTTATTTACCGCCGTGGCGCAAATATTAGCGTATGTGTTCCAATTGAAGCAGTACCGAAAAGGACGAGGCAAAAGACCAATGCTGGCAAAAGAAGCAATGGATATTCCTGCCGAGTTACGTCACTGATGCTGAACATGTCTCATATGCGCCTGTGTTACCGCGCTCTGTTTAAGGTTATAACCATTTTAAAGCCTGCCAAATGTCACAAAACGCATCCGGTTTCTCGTAGCTTATCCAGACTTCTGTTAGTCTCTCTCGAGGTCAAAAAAATGGCAGTAATTTAGGGCATGATTTTTGCTTTCAATATGGTTCCTAATCAGGCTCAAACATTTTAAAGAGCCTTTCAATAGCAGTTTCAGTAGCGCGCCGAATAATTATATTTCATGAAGTTCTTGATACCTTTTACGGATAAATTACAGTTATCCCGGTTACAGTCTATACCTGCTGTTGGTGCACCAATCATGGTGCTTACAACCTTAGCAATGGTTATATTGCCAATACCTCCCCTGATATTGGATATGGCCTTTACTTTTAATATTGCTTTGTCTTTAGTGGTACTGCTGGTCACCATTTATACACGTCGCCCCCTGGACTTTGCCGCATTTCCCACCGTGCTGTTAATTGCGACGTTGCTTCGCCTGGCACTGAACGTGGCGTCGACGCGCGTGGTGTTACTGTATGGCCATGAAGGCTCTGATGCTGCAGGCCAGGTGATTGATGCCTTTGGTTCCGTGGTCATTGGGGGTAACTATGCTGTAGGCCTGGTGGTATTCCTTATCTTGATGATCATTAACTTCATGGTTGTCACCAAAGGTGCAGGACGTATTTCTGAAGTGAGTGCCCGCTTTACTCTCGATGCCTTGCCGGGTAAACAAATGGCAATCGATGCTGATTTGAATGCCGGACTGATTGATCAGGAGCAAGCGCGTACCCGCCGTTTTGAAGTAACCAAAGAAGCCGACTTTTACGGCTCGATGGATGGTGCGTCTAAATTCGTAAAAGGTGATGCCATTGCCGGTATTTTGATCTTGGTGATCAATATCGTGGGGGGGCTGATTATCGGTATGGGCCAACACGGCCTGTCATTTGGCGATGCCATTGAAATTTATAGCTTGCTGACTATCGGTGATGGTCTGGTCGCTCAAATCCCTTCACTATTACTGTCGATTGGTGCGGCCATGATGGTGACCCGTCAAAATACTGACGAGGACATGGGCCAGCAACTGAACTTCCAGTTATTCAATAACCCGCAAGCATTGATTATTACCGGTGGTATTTTATTTGTCATGGGCATTGTGCCAGGCATGCCCCATATTCCCTTTCTGCTGTTTGCAATGATGATTGGTGGTTTTGCCTATTGGCGCGCGAAAAAAGAAAAAGAGGCGGCATTGGTTGAACAAGAGGCACCATCGACCGAACTGGCATTGCAACCATCACAAAAAGAACTTTCATGGGACGATGTTCAACCGGTTGATATTATCGGCCTTGAAGTCGGCTACCGTCTGATCCCGATGGTTGATAAAGAGCAGGGCGGTGAGTTGCTTGACCGTGTCAAAGGGGTCCGCAAAAAGCTATCCCAGGATTTTGGCTTTCTCATTCCGCCTGTCCATATCCGCGATAATCTGGAATTGCCGCCGAATAGCTACCGTATCAGCTTGATGGGGGTCGCGTGTGGTGAAGCGGATATTCATCCCAATATGGAGCTGGCAATTAATCCGGGCCAGGTATTCGGTACCATTGACGGGGAAAACACGACCGATCCGGCCTTTGGACTGGAAGCCGTGTGGATCATGGAAGCCCAGCGGGAGCATGCTCAGGCGCTGGGTTATACCGTGGTGGATTCGGCAACGGTGCTGGCCACCCATTTAAGCCAGATCTTAACCAACAGTGCGTCTCAGTTGCTCGGCCATGAAGAAGTACAAAACCTGCTTGAGATGCTGGGGCAATCAACGCCTAAGCTCATCGATGGTTTTGTACCGGACCAGCTATCTCTGGGTGTTGTGGTGAAAGTGATGCAGAATCTGCTTAATGAAGCCATACCGGTGCGTGATATTCGAACTATTGTTCAGACTTTGTCTGAATATTCATCGAAGAGTCAAGATCCTGACATACTGACAGCGGCAGCCAGAATCGGCTTAAAGCGCCTAATCGTACAAGAAATCAATGGAATAGAGCCTGAATTACCGGTAATTACATTGGTTCCAGAATTGGAACAACTTTTGCATAAAACCATGCAGTCTGCCGGTGGTGAATCATCAGGCATTGAACCCGGTTTGGCAGAGCGATTACAGCGTTCACTCACCGAGGCGACTCAACAGCAAGAGCTGAAAGGGGAGCCTGCAGTACTGCTCACTTCTGGGGTCTTACGCTCCACCTTAGCGAAGTTTGTTAAAAACACCATTCCAAGCTTACGCGTACTGTCCTATCAGGAAGTTCCTGATGAAAAACAAATACGTATTGTGAATGCGGTGGGTAACTAAGCCCGTAGCAACGAAACAGATTGTGGCTGAGTCAGTAGACAACTGAACAAGTCGGTAATTGAGTAAAACGTACAAGCATGGTGAAGCGCCATCTGACGGGAAGACAAAATTGAAAATTAAACGATTTTTTGCCAAGGATATGCGGACTGCACTGAGCGAAGTGAAAGAAGAGCTCGGTGCTGATGCCGTGATCATGTCGAATAAGAAAGTCACAGGGGGGGTTGAAATTGTTGCCGCCGTTGATACAGACGTCGCCAATGAGCCGCCGAAAGCCCTTCAGGCGACTCGCGATGCACTGGCCAGCCGCCTCGGACAAGCTAAGCGTAAGCTGGCCGATGATCAGGTGCAGTTAAAACAGCCGTCGGCGGTTAGCCGCTTTGCCAATGTGCTGCAAAACTATACCGGCGATAAACCGCAAGCGGGCGAGTCATATCATGAGGCCCAAGACCCGAGTGAAATTGATTCATTATCAGCGTTGTTAAAGCGCCAGTCGAAGCAGCATGGTGCGCAGCCAGAACGTAATAGCCTTAATCGTAGCGGCAGCAGTCAGAATCGCAATAACATGAGTCCGAACCGTCACGGTTACAGCCAGAACGAACCTCGACAAGCTCAAAAAACAAACTTGAATGCTGATGGTTTCAGGCAAGGATCCGCTCGACGCGGTGCTGATGAGCGCCAGTCTCGATCTGCAGGTCTGGGACAGCGCCAGACAAACTCTGCCATGGACCGCGGTGATTTTCATCGTTCTTCTGCTTCGCGCCATAACCCGCAATCTGAGTTGGGCCGTGGTGCCGAGCGGACGAGTCAGTCACGCCTTGATCCTACCCGTTATGACTCAAAATCCGGCCGTCAGAATGATGAGTTTGATGTGATGCGCAATGAAATGGCATCCATTCGCCGGTTGCTGGAACATCAGCTGTCTGGTTTGATGTGGCAGGAAGTTGAGCGCCGTGAACCAATGCGCGCCATGATGATCAAACGTTTAGAAAAAATGGGATTATCACCGGAACTCTCAGATCAGCTGGCGTGTTATATTCCGGAAGATGTCCCGGCCCATGAAGCCTGGCCGGCAGTATTAGATTTATTGTCAGATCAGATTATCACCACCAGCGACTGCATTTTAGAAACCGGTGGCGTCGTGGCGCTTCTGGGTCCCACAGGGGTCGGTAAAACCACCACCATTGCAAAACTGGCAGCACGAGCGGCAATGGACTTCGGACCTGATGAGATTGCACTGGTTACAACTGATACTTACCGTATTGGTGCTCATGAACAATTAGCCACTTATGGCCGAATTATGGGATGTCCGGTACGAGTTGCTAAAGATGCCGAAGAACTTGCCGATATACTTCATCAGTTGCGACATCGCCGTTTAGTACTACTCGATACTGCTGGTATGGGGCAGCGGGATATTCGTTTATCTGAGCAACTTGATACATTGATGCAAAACAGTGGTGCCCATATCCGTAGTTTCCTGGTCTTGCCATCAACGGCACAACGTCGGGTGTTGCAGGAGACGATTGAACATTTCCGTCGGATACCGCTTTCAGGGTGTGTGCTGACAAAACTTGATGAGTCGTTAAGTTTAGGCGAAGTGATGTGCGTAACAATACAAAATGCCTTGCCTATTGCTTACTTAGCAGACGGTCAACGTGTGCCGGAAGACATTAAAGTTGCCACCGGTAACTATCTTGTTTCACGCGCGAATGAATTATTAGAACAAGAAATTAGTCAGCAATCTCATTTCTGGAGTAGTGATAACTCAGACGATCAGGCGGCGGATTTTTATGATTGAGAACATAATGCACGATCAAGCGAGCGGCCTGCGCCGTATGACAAAGTTATCATCCACCAAGGTTATTACAGTAACAGGTGGTAAAGGCGGGGTTGGTAAAACCAATGTTACGCTAAGCATGGCGATATCTATGGCCCGTCAGGGTAAGAAAGTCATGGTGCTCGATGCTGATTTAGGTCTGGCCAATGTCGATATTATGTTAGGGTTACGGTCCGGACGCAATTTGTCGCACGTATTGGCGGGGGTATGTGAGCTTCAGGATATTATTGTTGAAGGTCCTTATGGCGTAAAAATCGTGCCAGCATCATCCGGCACGCAAAATATGGCAGAATTAACCCCAGCACAGCATGCCGGCTTAATCCGCGCGTTTGGCAACTTGCAGGATGATATTGATGTGCTGCTCGTTGATACGGCCGCTGGTATCTCCGATATGGTTCTGAGTTTTTCCCGCGCCGCACAGGATGTGGTGGTAGTGGTGTGCGATGAACCGACCTCAATTACAGATGCTTATGCACTAATCAAATTATTGAGCCGTGAATATGATGTTCAACGGTTTAAAATTGTCGCCAATATGGTACGCAGTTATCGTGAAGGTCGTGATTTATTCACCAAGTTAACCCGGGTAACAGAGCGCTTTTTAGATGCAAACTTGGAATTGGTGGCCTGTGTACCACTGGATGATTGCGTCCGCCAGGCTGTGAAGCGGCAGAAAATCGTCGTTGAAGCATACCCTCGTTGTCCGGCATCATTAGCATTAACGTCTCTGTCCAACAAAGCGCTGACCTGGCCCATTCCCAGCCATGCTGGTGGTCATCTGGAGTTTTTTGTTGAGAGGTTAATCGTAAAAAAAGCGCCTGTTGAGGTGTTGGTCGGTGAATAAAGCACTCACTTACGGACGCTACAAAGAAAGTCCGCAAGCGTTTATCGAGCGTTATTCCTCGTTGGTTAAACGCATTGCCCATCATCTTATGGGTCGTCTTCCTCCAAGCGTGCTCGTAGAAGATTTGATTCAGTCCGGCATGATCGGTTTGCTGGAAGCACAAAAAAACTACGATCCGACCAAAGGGGCGAGCTTTGAAACCTTTGCCGGTATTCGTATTCGGGGAGCGATGCTCGATGATCTTCGTCGTGGCGACTGGGTTCCTCGTTCTGTTTATAAAAATAGCCGACGTATCAGCGAGTCCATTTCCCGGTTAGAAAATGAACTGGGGCGTGACCCGAATGATCAGGAAATCGCTGAATATCTCGAAATGACACTCGATCAGTACCATCAGGCGTTAAATGATGTTAATTGTGGGCGTCTGGTTGGGATGGATGATCTCGGCGTGTCAGAAGATGCAGTGGCAAGTGAAGAGTCACTGGAAGAAAATCTTCCCTTTCAGGGCGTTGTAGATGATAATTTCCGTCAATCATTGACCGAAGCCATTAAGGAATTACCTGAAAGAGAGGCTTTGGTTCTGTCTCTTTATTATGATGAAGAACTCAATCTTAAAGAGATCGGGGCCATTATCGGGGTAAGTGAATCCCGAGTTTGCCAGATTCAGAGTCAGGCTATGCAACGTTTACGATCCAAGCTGAAAGCTTGGGCTGTTTAATACTGTTTAGTATTACTAAATTAAACCTAGATAAAAACACTGTGACCTCAGTGGAGGCAACTTTGAACAAAAACATGAAAATCCTCATTGTTGACGACTTTTCAACAATGCGCCGTATCGTTAAAAACTTACTACGTGACTTGGGCTTTAATAACACCCTTGAGGCGGACGACGGATTGACTGCACTACCAATGCTGAAGAAAGGTGATTTTGACTTTGTCGTTACCGATTGGAATATGCCGGGTATGCAAGGCATTGATTTGCTGAAGCACATTCGTGCCGATGAGGAATTAAGACGCCTGCCGGTACTGATGATCACGGCCGAGGCAAAGCGCGAGCAGATTATTGAAGCCGCACAAGCCGGTGTAAATGGGTACATTGTTAAGCCATTTACCGCCGCAACACTAAAAGAAAAATTAGAGAAGATCTTTGAGCGGTTGCAGTAATCATCATTAGCCGGATGCTAAAAGGATAATAATAATAATGATTTCACTCGATCAGGCAAAACAGCTCGTCAGTTTGCTGGAGCAAGGCAAACAGGCCGATGCCAACTTGCTTGTGCAGACTTTGGTTTCCGATAGTCATGATCCTATGTTTGCGGAAGTGGGCAAAATAACCCGACAGTTACATGACTCGCTGGCCAATTTTCGCCTGGATCCACGCATTAATGACTTAGCGAAGACCGAAATACCTGATGCTCGTGGCCGTTTGTCCTATGTGATAGACAAAACCGAAGCGGCAGCAAATAAAACAATGGATGCGGTTGAAATCACATTACCTATTGCTGACAAACTGCATCAGAACTTGCTGCAAGTTCAGCCACAGTGGAAACAATTGATGAACGGGCAGATTGAACTCAGTGAGTTCAAAACGCTCTGTCACGGCATTGATGATCTGTTGGTACAGGTTGAAGGTGATAGCAGTGAGCTTCGAAACCATTTAACGGAAATCCTGATGGCTCAAGATTTCCAGGATCTTACCGGTCAGATTATTCGCCGGGTGATTGAATTGGTGCATGAAGTTGAAGATCGATTAGTTGATATCCTGAAAGCTTTTGGCATGGAACAAGATGACAGAACCGAATCCCTCAAGGAAGTGAACGCGCTTGCTGCTGAAGGACCAATCGTCAATGCCGAAGAACGCTCTGATGTGGTGGCTTCTCAAGATGATGTTGATGATTTGCTATCCAGTCTTGGATTTTAAGGGAAATTTATGAGCTTTGATTTAGACGAAGACATCCTGCAGGACTTTCTGGTTGAAGCAGGAGAAATTCTTGAGCTGCTATCTGAGCAGTTGGTAGAGCTTGAACGCTGCCCTGATGATTCAGAGTTGTTGAATGCCATTTTCCGTGGTTTTCACACTGTTAAAGGTGGCGCAGGCTTTCTCTCTTTAGCTGAACTCGTTGATGCGTGCCATGGTGCGGAAAACGTGTTCGATCTGCTTCGTACTGGCAAGCGCCAGGTTACGTCTGAATTGATGGATGTGATTTTAGAAGCGTTAGATACGATCAATGTGATGTTTGCTCAGGTTCAGGAACATGAACCCCTGGCTCCGGCAGATCAAAGCTTGCTTGATGCATTGCATCGTTTCAGCCATCCGCCGACAGAAGCTGAGTTAGCCGGGTCCGCGGTGGCAGAATCCATCGCAGCAGAACCGGCCTCAGATCCTGCACCGGTAGCCGAAGTGCCCGCTGCTGCATCTGCAATGGCGGGCAGTTCCGTTAATGACATGACTCAGGATGAATTTGAACGCCTGCTTGATGAGCTTCACGGGCAAGGCTCAGGTCCGTCAGTGGAGCAATCGCAAGCCATGAATTCACCATCTTCGGCAAATCAGAATGTGGTTTCTCAACTCCAGGCTGAAACTGGCGACATTACGGATGATGAATTTGAACGTCTGTTGGATGAACTGCATGGCAGTGGCAACGGACCTGCGAATAGTCCGAGTGCTTCAGTTGCCCCTGTCGCCTCAGTGCCAGAGGCGGAGACGGCGTCATCAGTTCCTGCTTACAGTGGTTCGAGCGCCGTTGGCGATGACTTGATGTCAGACGATGAATTTGAACGTCTGTTGGATGAACTGCATGGTAGTGGCAAAGGTCCTACCGCAGAAGAATTAGAGATGGCGACGAAATCCGTTGCTGATCTGATCGCTGAAACAAGTCCGGCGCCAGCACCGGTTACGCCCGTTACTCCTGCGCCGACAAATCAGCCAGTTGCCGTACGTAAAACACAGCCAGTGGCTGCGAAAGATAAAGTGAAACCACAAGTTGATACAACCGTGCGAGTTGATACCTCAACCCTCGATACCATTATGAATATGGTGGGTGAACTGGTACTGGTACGAAACCGCCTGGTTAGTCTTGGCTTGAATACCAACGACGAAGAAATGTCAAAAGCTGTATCCAATCTGGATGTGGTGACCGCCGATTTGCAGGGTGCGGTGATGAAAACCCGTATGCAGCCCATCAAGAAAGCTTTCGGTCGTTTCCCTCGCGTGGTTCGCGATCTCGCGCGTACATTGAAGAAAGATATCGTGCTGGAAATGCGCGGAGAAGAAACCGATCTTGATAAGAATCTGGTTGAGGCACTAGCCGATCCATTGGTTCACCTGGTGCGCAACTCTGTCGATCACGGTATTGAAATGCCGGATGTCCGTGAGAAAGCCGGTAAGCCGCGCGAGGGTACCGTACTGCTCTCTGCTTCCCAAGAAGGGGATCATATCTTACTCACGATCGAAGATGATGGTGGTGGTATGGATGCGGACAGACTGCGAGCGATTGCCGTTGAGCGTGGTGTGATGGATGCAGATGCAGCTTCTCGTATTTCTGATCACGAAGCGTATAACCTGATCTTCGCACCGGGCTTCTCGACCAAGAAAGAGATTTCAGATATTTCTGGCCGTGGTGTTGGGATGGACGTCGTCAAAACGGCAATTAACCAGTTAAACGGTTCTATCTATATTGATTCAGCGCTTGGTAAAGGTACCCGGATTGATATTAAAGTGCCACTAACACTTGCCATTCTGCCAACTCTGATGGTAGGCGTGGCAGATCAGCCATTTGCTTTGCCTCTGGCCAGTGTTAACGAAATTTTCCATCTGGATCTGCGTAAGACAAATACCGTAGACGGTCAGTTAACGATCATTGTTCGTGATAAGGCAATCCCGTTGTTCTACCTGCAAGACTGGTTGGTGGGAGCTCGCGTATCAAAAAATGAGCGCGCTCATGGACATGTGGTGATTGTCCAGATTGGTCACCAGCGAATTGGGTTTGTCGTTGATGCCTTAATCGGCCAAGAGGAAGTCGTGATCAAACCGCTGGATGCTCTGCTTCAGGGCACGCCGGGTATGGCTGGTGCAACCATCACCAGTGATGGTCACATTGCACTGATCCTTGATGTTCCGAATCTGCTGAAGCATTACGTTGGTCACTAGTTAGTGACTGATTAATTGTATGAGTCAGTCAGGATCTCCGGCCCCTGACTGATCATTAAGATCCGGTAATTTATAACGACGAGATAAATACTAAATGGCAGTAAAAGTATTGGTGGTAGATGATTCGAGTTTTTTTCGTCGCCGAGTAAGTGAAATCATTAATGCGGATCCTCGTCTTGAAGTGATTGGTAATGCCGTTAACGGTAAAGAAGCTGTTGAGTTAACTCAGAAGTTGCAGCCTGATGTGATTACCATGGACATTGAAATGCCTGTAATGGATGGCATTACGGCGGTCCGTGAAATCATGAAAATTGCGCCAACGCCGATTTTGATGTTCTCATCACTGACTCACGAAGGCGCAAAATCAACGTTAGATGCACTGGATGCAGGTGCATTGGATTTTCTGCCGAAAAAATTTGAAGACATCGCGCGCAATCGCGACGAAGCGATCGGTTTATTACAAAAGCGCGTGGCCGAATTAGCCCGTAAGCGTTTATTTATGCGTCGTGCTGTTCGTACGGCAGCGCCTGCGACCAATACCGCTCGTGAGCTGACGAAGCCTCTTTCGACTGGACGTGCGGCAGTTGCTCAGACGTCATTGAAACCCGCGGCGGCAACGCGTCCGCTAGCGCGTCCGGCAACGGCTAAGCCGCTGGCTCGTTTTAAAGCCTCGGGGAAAAAATACCAGTTAATGGCTATCGGGACGTCGACCGGAGGACCTGTTGCACTGCAGAAAGTATTGACCCGGCTTCCCGCCAATTTCCCGTATCCAATTGTATTGATCCAACATATGCCAGCGACGTTTACCGCGGCATTCGCTGCGCGATTGAATAACCTTTGTAAGATCGGAGTCAAAGAAGCAGAGGATGGCGATGCCTTACAAGCCGGAGTTGCCTATCTGGCACCAGGCGGTAAGCAAATGATGGTGGAAGGACGTCCGGGAGCAGCACGTATTCGCATTCTTGATGGTGGTGAGCGCATGAATTATAAACCATGTGTTGATGTCACCTTTGGTTCTGCTGCCAAAGTCTACCACGACAAAGTCTTGTCTATGGTATTGACGGGCATGGGGGCTGATGGCCGGGAAGGTGCTCGGATGCTGAAAACAAATGGCTCGACCATTTGGGCTCAAGATGAAGAGAGTTGTGTGGTCTATGGAATGCCGCAAGCAGTTGCTAAAGCGGGGATTTCTAGCGAAGATTTGCCGCTGGAACGTATTGCAGAGCGTATTCTGGTTGAGGTTGGACTGGGATAAGGAGCGGGCATTGATAGTCTGGAGTATTGCTAACCAAAAAGGCGGCGTTGGTAAAACGACAACGACGGTGGCCTTAGCTGGCTTGTTAAGCGAGCGAAATAAGCGGGTATTGTTAGTTGATACTGATCCCCATGCTTCGCTGACCACATATTTGAATTTTGATGCTGATCATGTACCAGCCAGTTTATTTGACCTGTTCCAGCTACCTGCAATATCTCGTTCCGCCGTACAGCCATTAATATTGAGCACAGCGTTTAAAGGGATCGATATTATTCCTGCCCATATGTCGCTGGCAACACTCGACAGGGTAATGGGAAATCGGGGTGGTATGGGGTTGGTGCTGAAAAGGGCAATGCAGACTCTGGTTGATGACTATGACTATGTGTTGATCGATTGCCCGCCGATTCTGGGGGTCATGATGGTGAATGCCTTGGCCGCGAGTGATCGGATTCTGATCCCGGTACAAACTGAATTTCTGGCCATGAAAGGGCTGGAACGGATGATGCGCACATTGCAGATCATGCAGAAATCCAAACCTGCAGGCTTTAAGGTCTGTATTGTGCCAACGATGTACGACAAGCGAACCCGGGCATCATTGCAGACATTGCAGGAGCTTAAAGTCAGGTTTCCCGACCAGGTGTGGGCCTCGGCTGTGCCTATTGATACCAAGTTCCGTGATGCCAGCATCAAACATATGCCGCCATCCTTGTTTGCTCGTAATTGCCGCGGTGTTTTTGCTTATAAAACCTTATTAAATTATCTTGAGCGATTAGAACAAGATGAACGATAAAAATCGGTTATCCAGCGAACAAGCGCTGGACGATTATTTTTTTGATTTGCTGGCTGAACCGTCATTGTTTGACGAGGGAGCAGCGGCAGAACAAAAGACAGCTGTCATTGAAGAAAGTGCAGGTGTACTTTCTTCTGCCCCTGCTATCGAGCAAGATTGCGATCATTGCGGCAATCTCAGCGAAGATTCGGCGCTCGCCAAAGGCCATCACCCTGCGGAACAGCAGGATAGCCAAGATCTGCAGAGTGCTGAGGCTGATAATGGCTGTGGGCCAACCGCGACGCCGTTTGATTTTGACCAGTTATCTGGCGAGATAGCAAACTTATCTGATGGATTAGAAGCGCGATCAGGTTCGGCGGATGCGTTATCAGAGGCTGGCGTTGGTTTTGGTGCAATCGTTTCTGAAGGGGCTGGGCCGACAAGAGGAAGCCAGGCATCGGGATGGGTGCTCCAGGCAGAGCCAGTTGCCAAGTTGCAACCGAAGTCGAGCGATCGTTCACCGGCAACCGCAGTATTCGATAATGAACGTTCGGAATTACAAGGCGTTCAACGGCTGCTGAGTCAGATGAGCCGGATGCAACAAGAGATCCAGCTGGAAAGTGATGGGCTGATTGCCACACAGACGGAAGCGGAGTTTCTGGCTGTTGCTGAGACCGACAGTGTGGCGCTTCAGCCTGCAATAACAGAACCGGACATTGAGCCTGTTGTACCGGAAGAGTCACAGATTGATTTTGAACCTGGCGTGTCAACGTTACGTCAGGTAAAAGAAGGTGGAGATGAGCCGCCTGAGCAATGGCGTAAGCTTGGCTCTGAGCAGGCATTTCAAGCATTGTTTTTCGAGGTTAATGGCGTCACGTTTGCCGTGGCGTTGAATGAGCTGGGCGGTATTCACCAAATGGGTGAATTGAATCATTTGCTTGGCCGTCCCGCTTGGTATTTAGGGCTGCTGACCAATCGAGAAAAACAGTTCGATGTGGTGGATACGGCTTGCTGGGTGATGCCAGAAAAACTAGGTACGGATGAATACCAGGAAAATTATCGTTATATCGTGATGTTAGGTGAGAGTAAGTGGGGGCTGGCTTGTGATAAGCTCCACGGCACTGAAACCCTGACAGAGCAAAGTGTCCGCTGGCGGGAAAAGGCAGGAAAGCGCCCTTGGCTTGCTGGAATGGTTAAAGAAAAAATGTGTGCTCTAATTCATGTTAATGCTCTTATCTCAATGCTGAATGAGGGTTTAGATGTTAAGGGTATTATGTGACGATGGGTCAAAGAGGAAAAAACATGTCGCAGGTTAGTGTCGCCGAGATTCAGAAAGAAGATGAAGTACTACAGTGGGTTACCTTCCAGTTGGAAGATGAAACCTATGGTATTAACGTAATGCAGGTTCGTGAAGTATTACGTTATTCAGAAATTGCACCTGTACCAGGCGCGCCGGATTACGTCGTGGGTATTATCAACCTTCGTGGCAATGTGGTCACGGTTATCGATACCCGTTCGCGTTTTGGTTTGATGCAAGGTGAAATTACTGACAATACACGTATTGTGATCATCGAAGCAGAAAAGCAAGTGATTGGTATTCTTGTTGATAGTGTTGCTGAAGTCGTTTATTTGCGAGGTTCTGAAATCGATAGTACGCCGAGTGTGGGTACCGAAGAAAGTGCTAAGTTCATTCAAGGTGTCAGCAACCGAGATGGTGAGCTATTGATCCTGGTTGATTTGAACAAGCTATTGTCAGATGAAGAATGGGATGACATGGCGTACCTATAATGCTTAACCTGGTCATACAGTGGTCGCCTGTTGTGATTGCGGTGCTAGTCATCGTGGCCGCTTTTGCTTTGGTTCGACGGGAGCAAAAAGCTCGACGGGTACTCGAGACTAAATTCGAGGCGATTGAGCTGGTATCGAAAAATTCCCGTCAGCAACACGAAAGTTTGTTAAAGCAGTTTAATGAGTTACGTGCAGGCACAATGGCGATGAGTCAGAAAATGGCTGATATGGCCCTTCATCTTGAAGATGTCGCTGATCGTCAAGGTGAAATGGCAATGCAGGATCCGGATGGAAAACTCTATAGCCGCGCCAGTAAGATGGTTGAATTAGGTGCTGACGTTAACGAGTTAATGGAAGAATGCGACTTGCCGCAAGCCGAAGCAGAACTATTGTTAAGGCTTCAGCAACAAATGACGACGCAAAGGCGCCGTTAGTTTTTGCCAATCTGCCGAGATTAGACTTTCTGGTTGATACATTTAAGCCCCTCCCATCCCGGAGGGGTTTTGCCGTTTAGGTACCAGGAAAATGCAATCAATTCGGCAATGACCTGATATAAGGTTTCAGGGATCTCATCCCCGAGTTCAAACTGACTTAAGTACTGGGCGAGCACCTCGTCTTTATGAACCAGCCCGCCTTGCTGTTTTACTTGCGCAATAATGTGTTCAGCCTGGTGTTCAAACCCTTTGGCACTGACATGCGGAGCTTGCTGTCCATCGTAGGTTAGGGCTATCGCCTTTTTACTGCTTTTCATATACGCGTTGAACTCTATTAGACCTTTATCAATAAGCCTTCGGTTGAAGAAGGCACGCTGGCGGATTTTCCCGCTCGAAAGTGAACCGTGTTGGTTGTGATTTCCATCGCCCCTAATCGCTCTAGCAGAAGGGGAGAAAGGTGTTCTACTCGACCTATCATTGCGGCATTTTCACTTTCAAAGGCCAGACTCAGCTGATCGTCGCACCATATTGCCGTTGCTTTGAATGCGTCAGACGGGCCGACAGGCAACGTTAATTCTACCGTCCATTTTCTGGGCTGGCCTTTCTTCTTGCTATTCGATCTTGCCTGTTGCTGGCGAATTTTAAGCTGAATCTCTCGCCCGCTTGGTTGCGGGAAGTGGAGCTGAATCGCGGTATCATCTAACTGTTGGGGCAATTCAGCGACTCGTTGCTCTGCAGCGAGTCGCAATAGTGCTTTGACATCATTTTGATGGTTTTCAGGAAGTGCGTGAAGCCATTGGCTTAATGTACTTTGCGGGTTGGCAAGTTGCGAGATCATTTCACCCAGCACTTTATTTCCAGCGCCGTGTTTAAGCCAGGTAACCAGCAGTCCCTGATGTTGCGGGAGTAATAATTGCGGCAAAAACGCGGTGATGGGGGAGGGTGAGCGTCCCGGTAATGACGCAGCCAGTGACAATATTGTAAATAAGCGTTGCAGCGCATCAAGCCGGAATAACAGCTGGGTTAACTGTGTGGTCTGGTTGTTCGTTCCCGATAAGGCTTTAACTGATTGAAAATTACCCGAAACGCCAGCTTTTAACGGCATTTTCTCTGTCTTTTGTTGCCCTTCTGCTCGGGTATTTTTCAGAGGGGCGTTTACTGCGGGGTTATAGATACGCATTTACTTCACATTTACTTATTTTCGTCACCAATCTATACAACCCGGAGTCTAACCAAATTGCAAGTGATTGTGGTAATATGAGTTCTCAATTGTGTCACTTAGGATGCATCATTACATATGCTGTCAGTGGATAAATTAAGCTGTGTTCGTGATGAGCGGGTATTGTTCGACAATTTGAATTTTACCGTATCGAGCGGAGAACTGGTTCAGATTGAAGGCCATAATGGTGCCGGTAAAACGACTTTGCTGAGAATTATTGCCGGTTTGGGCCGTGCGGATAGTGGTCAGGTCTGTTGGAATAACGAGAATATCGAATCGGCGCGAGAAGATTACCACCAGGATTTATTATTTCTTGGTCACCAGACCGGAGTCAAACGCGAGCTGACGGCTTATGAGAACCTGGCTTTTTTTCAGGCGATGCACACTGATAAGACCGATCAGGGTCTGACTGGCCAGCCGCAAGTTTCAGGTGATAACTGCTTATGGCAAGCGCTGGCCCAGGTCGGCTTGGCCGGACGGGAAGATGTGACGGCGGGGCAGTTATCTGCTGGCCAGCAACGACGAGTCGCCTTGGCGCGATTGTGGGTCAGCAATCATAAGTTCTGGATCCTTGACGAGCCCCTGACGGCTATTGATAAGCAAGGGGTGAAAGTACTTGAAAGCCTATTTTTATCACACGTGGCGAGAGGCGGAATAGTGATTCTAACCACCCATCAGGATATGTTTGCAGACAGTAACCATTTACGCAAAATTAGGTTGGGGCTGTACTAAGGATGTTGAATGCCATTTCACAAGTCATTCGCCGCGAATTACTGATCGCTTTTCGCCGTCAGGCCGATGTATTTAACCCGCTGTGGTTTTTTATTATAGTGATCACCCTGTTTCCGTTAGGGATTGGTCCCGAACCAGGCTTACTGGCGCGTATTGCGCCGGGGATTGTTTGGGTTGCTGCATTATTAGCGGCACTCTTATCGCTGGAACGCCTGTTCCGGGACGATTATGTCGACGGCTCTTTAGAGCAGATGCTATTGATGCCAACGCCACTTTCGATTCTGGCGCTGGCCAAAATGATTGCCCACTGGTTGCTGACCGGCGTCCCGCTGTTGGTGATTAGTCCGTTACTGGCGATTTTATTATCGTTAGACTGGGCAACATGGAAAGCCGTGGTATTGACGTTGCTTATCGGTACTCCGACGTTAAGTTTTCTGGGGGCGATAGGAGTTGCGTTAACCGTTGGATTACGAAAAGGCGGGGTTTTATTGAGCTTGCTCATATTGCCGTTGTATATTCCCGTGCTTATATTCGCCACATCAGCGATTGATGCCGCCAGTCTGGGTATGCCGTATAACGGACAGCTGGCCTTGATGGGGGCTATGTTGGTAGGTTCTGCGACATTAGCCCCGTTTGCCGTAGCGGCGTCGTTGCGCATAAGCGTTAATTGATAACCTATTATTATTAAATACTTTCAAACTGAGTAGAGTAGAGTTATGTGGAAGTGGTTACATCCCTATGCTAAAGCCGAAAACTGTTACCGTTTATGCGGCAAGCTGTTACCGTGGTTTTCTGTCATTGCCTTGGTATCGATTATTGTCGGTACCGTATGGGGCTTGATGTTTGCACCAACTGATTACCAGCAAGGAGATAGTTTCCGAATCATCTATTTGCACGTACCTGCGGCAATCTGGTCAATGGGCGCTTATATGTCAATGGCTATAGCGGCATTTATCGGCTTAGTCTGGCAAATCAGAATGTCAGATCTGGCGGCGGCAGCAATGGCCCCAATCGGAGCGGTCTTTACGGTGATAGCGCTATTAACTGGTGCTATCTGGGGCAAACCTATGTGGGGTGCCTGGTGGGTTTGGGATGCTCGGCTGACTTCTGAATTGATTTTGCTGTTCCTTTATCTGGGCGTCATTGCTCTTCATAGCGCATTTGACGACCAGAAAACGGCGGCCAAAGCGGCGGGTATTCTGGCGATTGTCGGGGTGATTAACCTGCCTATTATTCATTTTTCCGTCGAGTGGTGGAATACCCTGCACCAAGGGGCCACGATCACTAAATTTGATAAACCATCAATGGATGTCAGCATGCTCTGGCCACTGCTTATTAATGCCATTGGTTTTGCCTGTTTCTTTGGTGCACTGACGCTAGTGCGCCTGCGTAATGAAATCATAGCCCGTGAAAGTCATCGACCTTGGGTACGTAACTTAGTGAAGTGAGGCCAGAATGCATTTTGAATCATTGAGTGACTTTTTTGCGATGGGAGGGTATGCACCTTATGTATGGAGTGCATACGGGATTTCTTTTGCCGCAATGGTCTGGATTTTATTGACGAGCTTAAGTAAAAAGCGCCGCTTACTGGCTGATATTAAAAATAAAATGGCTCGTGAACAACGTATTGAAGCCGCGAAAAAACTGGAGAATACATTATGAACCCGAGACGTAAAAAGCGCCTGACCTTAGTACTGGCGCTGGTTTTTGGCCTCGGCTCAACCGTAGGTTTGATGCTGTATGCGTTGAATCAGAATATGGACTTGTTTTACACCCCAACCGAACTGGTACAAGGCAAGCCTGACGGAACCAAGCCTCATGTTGGCCAGCGTTTGCGTATCGGCGGCATGGTGGTAACGGGATCGGTTAAGCGTGATCCCCAGTCATTGGTAGTGAGTTTCGACGTGGCCGATGTCGGTCCGGCAGTGACGGTTACATATAATGGTATTCTCCCCGATCTGTTCCGTGAAGGACAGGGCATCGTGGCACAAGGTGTACTGCTTAACCCGACAACGATTGAAGCGCATGAAGTATTAGCCAAACACGATGAAGAGTATATGCCTCCTGAAGTCGCGGCAGCGATGGAGAAAACGCATGCGCCTCTTGAATACACGGATGTACAAAAACAAGGTAGTGTTCAATGATTGCTGAATTAGGGCACTTTGCCCTCATTGCTGCGCTTGGCCTCTCGGTTTTAGCCAGTATCTATCCGCTGTACGGTGCCTCTGTCGGCAACCAGTCATTGATGCGTATGGCTCGGCCGTTGTCATACGGCGTGTTTGGCATGTTGACGCTCTCTTTTATTGCATTGTGCTGGGCATTCTATACCAATGACTTTACCGTGAGTTACGTTGCCAGTAACTCCAACAGTTTACTGCCATGGTATTACCGTATCACCGCGGTCTGGGGAGCGCATGAGGGCTCGTTGCTGTTGTGGGTGTTAATCCAGGCTGGATGGGCAGCGGCTGTTGCGAAGTTTAGCCGTGATATGCCACTAGAATCGGTGTCCCGTGTATTGGCGGTAATGGGCATGATATCGGTCGGCTTCCTGCTGTTTATTATTGTAACCTCCAACCCGTTCCTGCGTACTTTGCCTTATTTTCCTATTGATGGGCGTGATCTTAACCCGTTGTTGCAAGACCCGGGTCTGATTATCCACCCGCCTATGCTGTATATGGGCTATGTGGGTTTCTCGGTAGCCTTTGCCTTTGCGATTGCCTCACTGATGACGGGGCGTCTTGATACGGCATGGGCTCGCTGGTCTCGCCCGTGGACAATTGCAGCCTGGTCATTCCTGACGCTGGGTATTGCGCTGGGCTCATGGTGGGCATACTACGAACTCGGCTGGGGCGGTTGGTGGTTTTGGGATCCCGTCGAAAACGCCTCTTTCATGCCTTGGCTGGCGGGTACAGCTCTGATGCACTCGTTAGCGGTGACGGAGAAGCGCGGTACCTTTAAAGCGTGGACGGTACTACTGGCGATTTCTGCTTTTTCTTTAAGCCTGCTGGGTACTTTCCTGGTGCGTTCCGGTGTTTTAGTCTCGGTTCACGCCTTCGCATCTGATCCTGCTCGCGGTATGTTTATTCTCGGCTTTTTGATCGTGGTGATTGGCGGCTCGTTGCTGTTATACGCTTTGCGAGGCGGTCAAATCCGTTCGCGTGGCAGCTACACCCTGTTCTCGCGAGAGAACCTGTTGCTGGCGAATAACCTGTTATTAGTCGCAGGGTTATTGGTTGTACTGATTGGTACGCTATTGCCGCTGATCCATAAACAGATCGGCCTGGGTTCAGTCTCGATTGGTGTTCCATTCTTTAATATGCTGTTTACCTGGCTGATGATCCCGTTTGCTTTTATTCTGGGTATTGGTCCACTGGTGCGTTGGAAGCGTGATCAGGTCTCTAATGTCAGCAAGCAAATGCTGATATCCGCCGTGGTAACCCTGCCGTTTGCATTTATTTCTCTGCTGGTGTTTTCCGATACGCTTGAGCCAATGGCGGTTCTTGGTCTGGTGATGGCAACCTGGATCATCGTGATGCACGGTTTTGAGCTTTACCAGCGTGCGACTCACCGCCACAGTTTCATTACTGGGTTGGGTAAACTTGGCCGTAGTCACTGGGCAATGATGCTGGGTCATATCGGTATGGCGGTATCTGTTATCGGTATTACGCTGGTGTCCAACTACGATCTTGAGCGTGATGTGCGCCTGGCACCGGGGGAGACAGTCCAGGTGCAGGGTTATGACTTTACGTTTGACGGTCTGCGCAATGCCGATGGCGCTAACTATGATGGCTATATTGCCGATTTCAACATCACTCAAAACGGCAAGTCCGTGACCACCCTGCATGCGGAAAAACGGTTTTACAGCACGGCAGGCTCGATGATGACAGAAGCGGCTATCGATAGCGGTGTAACCCGTGATCTGTATGTCGCATTGGGTGAGAAGCTAGGTGATGGCGCCTGGGCCGTGCGTATATACTACAAACCATTTGTTAACTGGATTTGGTTCGGTTCTGCGTTAATGGCATTAGGTGGTGCATTCGCGATCAGTGATAAACGTTACCGCTTCCGGAAAAAAACGAAAGCGGGCACAGTGACAGCAGCTGAAAAGGCAGAGGTGAACTGATGAATAAGAAGTTGTTATTTATACCGCTAGTCCTGTTTCTTGGGCTTGCGGTTGTCTTTATGATCCAGTTGACCCGCAATGCCGACGGCGATGATCCCACCAAGCTGGAGTCGGTGTTGGTCGGCAAACCGGTTCCGGAATTTAAGCTTGAAGATCTGGTTGAAGCGGGCAAGGTCTATCAGCAGGATATCTTTATTGGCGAGCCTTTGCTGCTGAACGTTTGGGCGACCTGGTGCCCGACTTGTTATGCAGAGCATACTTACCTTAATGAGTTAGCGGGCAAAGGGGTAAAAATCATTGGTCTTAACTATAAAGATGAACGCCTGAAAGCTGTCAACTGGTTAAATGAACTGGGTAACCCATATATCCATAGCCTGTTTGATGGTAACGGTATGCTGGGCATGGATCTGGGGGTTTATGGTGCGCCAGAAACATTTCTGATTGATGCTAAAGGTATTGTTCGTTATCGCCATGTCGGTGATGTGAATGAGCGTAACTGGTCAGGCACATTAGCGCCTATGTATAAAGCGCTGCAAGAGGAGGCGAAAGGATGATGAAACGTTTATTTGCCCTGCTTGCCGGTGTGGGGTTTATCGTTGCGGCAGCGATGCCGGCATCAGCGGCGATTGATGTTTATGAGTTTAAGAATGTTGAACAGGAACAGGCTTTTCAGGAGCTGACGGCGACATTGCGCTGTCCAAAGTGTCAGAACAATACCATCGCCGACTCCAATGCCACCCTGGCACAAGATATGCGTCAGAAAACTTTCGAGTTGTTGAGCGAAGGTAAGAGTCAGCAAGATGTGATTGACTACATGGTTGCGCGTTACGGCAACTTTGTAACCTATGATCCACCATTCATGGCATCGACGCTGATCCTGTGGCTTGGCCCAGTTCTGTTCATTATCATCGGATTTACCATCTTGGTTATGCGTTCACGTAAAACGGATGACGCGAAAGGCAAGGTTAGCTTGGAAGCTGAAGAAGAGCAGCGTTTACAAGCGCTATTAGAAGAGATAGAACAACAAAATCCGAATAAAAACGGTAAGGTGAAATGATGACGCTGTTTTGGATACTAACGGTCATTTTGGTTCTGATAGCCGCTGTCATTTTTGTTGCCCCTATGTACGTTGGGAAAGAGCAGGATGACGTTGCAAGCCGTGATGAGCTGAATAAAGCATTCTTTAAAGATCGCATTAACGAATTGAACGAAGAAGACAGCGAAGGCTTGGTCGATAACCCGCAAGAGTTGGTTGTGGAGCTGCAACAGTCACTATTGGATGATGTTCCTGCCAGCTCGAAGCAGCAAGCTGTAGCGGTGAGCCCGTTAATGCTCTTTCCGGGATTAATTCTGCTGGTCGGTATCTGCTATGGCATGTATTTCGCTGTTGGCAATATCAATAAGGTGGAAAGCTGGCAGCAGACGGCTTCACGCTTGCCAGAACTGTCAAAACGGTTGATGGATGAACAGGGCACAGTACCACTAACCGATGAGGAAATGGTGGATCTGACTCTGGCACTGCGTACCCGGCTGCATAACAACCCGGATGATGCTATGGGGTGGTTATTGCTGGGACGTATCGGTATGGCTAACCGTGATGCTGAAACGTCGCAGGGCGCGATGAAGCGGGCTTATGCTCTTGCACCTGACGATCTGGAGATTCAGCTAGGCTATGCCCAGACGCTGATGTTGATCGGCGATCCGGGACAAAGTGATTATGCCCGTCAGTTATTACGTTCAGTGATTAAGCGCGATCACAGCAATATCCGTGCGCTGTCTTTGCTGGCATTTGATGCGTTTGAAGCCGGAAACTATCAGCAGGCGGTTTCGTACTGGACCATGATGAAAAATCTGATTGGTGAAGATGATCCGCGTGCCAATATGTTAAACCGCAGTATTGAGCGTGCTCAATCGCGCTTAGGTAACGCGGTCAATACTGCAACCAGCGTAACGGTGAAAGTAAATTTGGATCCGAGCGTTTCATTACCAGCGCAGGGGCTAGTGATTATTTCGGTGCACCCCGCCGACGGATCTCCAATGCCTGTGGCAGCCCGCCGGCTTTCGTTGTCTAGCCAGTTTCCGTTGACCGTGACGTTAGACGACAACGACAGCATGATCCCTGAGCGTAAGTTATCGTCATTGCCATCGATGATAGTGAAAGCTCGGATTGATGCCGATGGCAATGTCATGACCAAGCAAGGTGATTGGTACGGCCAGAGCGGTGAAACACAATTAGGCGGTTCAACAATTGTGACAATCAATAAACAATATTAATCACAACACTGGCACAAATGAAGCAGGCTGGATATCATGTCCCGTCTGCTTTTTTATTGGATGTGAATAACCCCTTGAATAAGAGTATTATTTTTTCTGTTTTTCTGCTGATCACCCTGGCTGGCTGTGCTGGGTCTCCTGAGGATCCGAAAGCAGAAACGGATACTACAAACGTAGCGGATTATATCGAGCTGGAGGAGTCTGGCTCATATGGCGATGTCTATGACCCGTTAGAAGGCTTTAACCGCGCAATGTGGGATCTGAACTATAACTATCTCGACCCGTACATCGCGCGACCTGTTTCACTGGCTTATGTGGATTATGCGCCTGGTCCTCTGCGTACCGGGCTTTCTAATTTTTTTGCGAACTTAGATGAACCCGCCAGTATGGTGAACAGTATTATCATGCAAAATCCGAGGGATGCTGTTACCCACTTTAACCGCTTCTGGATTAATACGGTGTTTGGTCTTGCGGGTGTTATCGATATTGCGACAGCAGCTGATATTACGGCACCTCGCAGTCGCGCTTTCGGTGATTCCCTTGGTTATTATGGTGTCGGTAACGGCCCTTATTTCATGGTGCCTTTCTACGGGCCGGTCACCTTACGTGAAGGGGTCGGTGATACAGCTGATGGCCTTTATTTTCCACTGAACTTACTCACATTCTGGCAAAGCTTAGGTAAGTGGGCGATTGAAGGGATGGAAGATCGTGCAGCATTGGTATCTCAGGAATCTATATTGAGAGACTCGCCTGATCCGTATGTGTTCACTCGTGATGCTTATATTCAGCATAAAAACTTCAAAGCCAGTGATGGCGAAGTCTCTGAACAAAAGCCTGTCAATGAAGAGTATCTTGATGACTTCTTAGATGAAGTTGATAATTATTAAAAATTAAAACTAGAGTCGCTGTTATAAGCGGCTCTCTTTTTAATTATCGAGGGATGAGAATCGAGAAACTCGTTTCTCATCCCTCGCGACTATTTTAGAACCGGTAGCTGGCCTGAACGCCGACCAGCCAGATGTCGCCGGTGGTTTCACCTTCGAATGTTGAAAGAACATTACCATTGGCATCTTTTAATTGTTCATTCATCGCAGCATCTTTGGCAAAAATATAGGCCAAGCCCGCATCCAGAGTCAGGTTTTCAGACCATGTATAGCCCGCCCCTAGGCTCAGCCATAGGCGATCGGTCTCAGGAATCGTCTGAGTACGGTGTTTCTCACTGACGGCCGACGTATCGTAGGCAACACCGCTACGCAGAGCCAGCGTATCGGTGTACTGGTAAGTTGTACCAACGGCAAGGCGGTAGTTATCTTCCCAATTTTCTTCTTTAATCAAATCTGGCTTAGAAGAAAATGCGGGAATATTAGCTTCCAGTTTTTCGAAGCTGCTCCAGTCGGTCCAGTTAAAGCTGGCGTGTACAGCGACTTTATCAGTCAGCTGGTGAAAGCTGGAGATTTCAGCGGTTGCCGGTAATGTCAGATCCATACTCCCAGGCAGGGTTTTGTTGCCGTAAAGGAGACCTGAAGCCTCACCGTCTAAGGTCAGATCAACAGCTGAACGGTAGTTTACCCCAATGCGGTTATACTCATTGATCTGCCAGGCAGTACCCAGCTGCCAGCCCCATGAGGTATCATCTCCTTCCATGTATTTAATGTCAGTTCCTGCCGGTATTAAGCCTGCCTGTTCTGTTAGGGACGAACCTGCAGCACCAAAATGCCCTTCGCCGATCACATAGCGAACGCCACCACCGATGCTGAATTGGTCATTGATTTTGTACGCCACATTGGGATTGATTTCCACCGATTTTACCATCGCCTGGTTACCAAACTGAGTCGCCTGGTAGTCGCCGTCGAGCTTGGTTTCCATACCGTAGTTAGTCGCGAGTGCCAGGCCGACGACCCACTGGTTGTTTAGCTGGTGCGATAGGTAGAAATTAGGGATCACGGCAGAACCGGCAATATCTGTTGCTTCGGTAGATTTAACACCATTTACTTTACCTTCAACATCAATGTTCGGGTCAACGTAAATAGCACCGATAGACAGTTGTGTTCCTTCCAAATAGGTCATCATCGCCGGGTTGCGGAATTGTACGCCAGCATTGTCGGCCATTGCCGCTTCACCTGCGAAAGCACGGCCCAGACCAGTTGCTGAATATTCTGCCAGCTGGAAACCTGCTGCAGTGGCATTAGCGCTCATCCCAAGTGTTAACGCTAACGCTAAGGCTAATGTGATTTTATTTTTATTCATGGTTATGTCTGTTCGCTGAAATACTAATAGGTGGATCATACGCTTTAGAGCAATTTCTTTAAGTTTTTCTTGGATTTTAATTCTGTTTTAGTGTTTTATGCTGATTGTTTTCTTCTTATAGGTTTAATAAGTGGTAATTTTTGTTCTGATTATTCTGGTCAGATCTGTTTTCAGCGTACAGTTGTGTCTGAATTGGAGGGTTTCAGCGATCATGTGTTCACTGAAAAAAGGTGATAATGAGGTTTTGCCTAAAATGAAATGCTTTGGGTATCAAGTGAATAAAAGCGATTAAAGCGTCAATCAACAAAAAGGGAGCCAGAGGCTCCCTTAATTACATCGCTAGCAATTGTTCGCTGAAATTAGAACGAACGGCTGTACTGAATACCGTATAACCAGGCGTTAGCGCGGGTTGTTGCAGTTACGCTACTTGCTTCAATGAAGGCAGGACCTTGACCCTGATTTGGAACCATTGTACTTTCACTTGCGTTAATATCTTTACCTACGAGATAAGTAATACCAAAGTCAATATTGGACTTCGCATCTAGGTGGTAAGTAAAGCCGCTTGAGAACCATTGGCGATCTGAATCCGGCACGGAAATTGATGTTTTTTCATCTTGAGCACTGGTGTCATACATATAACCGGCACGCAGGGTCCAGTCGTTGTTCAGGTAGTAAGTACCACCCAGTGCATAGTGCCAGCCGTCCTTCCACTCATAGGAATTCAACTCTTTGCCACCGGTTGTTTCCAGCTTGTCAAATGCACTCCAGCCAATCCACTGTACGCTGTAGTGTACTGCAAACGTGTCATTCAGTTTGTGGAAGCCTGAGAATTCAGCCATGTCAGGTAGTGGCATCAGTAGTTTTTCGTTGCTGATATCACCGCCGCCTGGCTGATAGTACATATCACCTTCAGCTTCCAATTCTGGGCTATAGCGATAAGACAGGCCAAAGCGGTTGTCTTCATTAAGCTCATAAACGGTACCGATATTCCAACCGAAAGCAACACCATCAGCATCAACATCTAGAAGGGGACCGTCACCAGGTAGAGCGGCTTCGAGAGCTTTGTCAGAACGTTTTAGTTTGCCTGCACCGTAGATAACATCTAAGCCACCACCGACGCTCCATTGCTGATCGATGCGGTAAGAGGCACTTAGCGCAAAGTTAACGCTTTTAACGTCAGTCATGCCACCGTATTCATTTGCAGCATAGTCATCGCTAAATTCAGTCTTGGTACCGAAATTTGAGTAGATCCCCGCACCTACCGTCCACTTTTCATTGATAGGGTGGATGTAATAGATGTTAGGAGCATAGGAGATGTCACCGACTGACTGATCGTTGATAGAACCGGACTGTTGTGAGATTGCATTGGTGTAGCTTGCATTCTTCACGCTAATATCAGTATCAATCGCATTGATACCCAGCGAGATCGCTGGTGCATCGAAAAGGGACATTGCAGCCGCGTTACGCGACATCGCAGAGGCGTTATCAGCGATAACGGCATCACCTGCAAAAGCACGGCCCAGACCTGTCGCCGATTGTGCATTTAACTGAAAACCTGCAGCAAGGGCTTGCTGAGATGCTGCAAGAGTAATTGCCGCAGCAATCAGTGATTGTGTAAACAGACGCTTCTTATTCATATTTATTATTATTCCTAATTTTTTC
Source organism: Photobacterium sp. (assembly GCF_033720175.1). GTDB lineage: Bacteria > Pseudomonadota > Gammaproteobacteria > Enterobacterales > Vibrionaceae > Photobacterium. The sequence continues at coordinate 27,832 of NZ_JAWWDA010000006.1, read as the reverse complement.
GTGCATAAGTGCCTGTCTATGTTGACAGATCGCGGAAGATTGTAGGTCTGTAACTTGATCTATCAAATCTGACCAGTTGTTATTTCGTTGATTGTTATTGTGAAATGAACAGTTTCGCGATCGAGTGTATAGAATTCAAAGTACACGGCGGAGTAATGAAATCTCAAGTATCCAGCAGGGGTATTACAAGAAGAGCTATATCTTTCAATAGCATAAAAAAGCCATTATCATTAGCTCTGATAATGGCTTTTGGCTGTGGCTTTCAAGCGGTTAAATTTTCCAGCGCATCTCTGATTTTATCGTGTTGGCAATCGGCGTGATGTCCTGACCTTTTTCGCCAACCACAATTAAGCTGGTATGCTGAAGCGGTAAGACAACCCCTTCCATTCGGCTGTCGTTAAAGTGTAAAGTGGTTGTGCTTGTTTCTGGCACCACAAAAACTGTCACCTTGCCTTTTTCAGTCTCCATAACCATATGCAGCGCACTCTGATCGCCGAAACCACAGTGATTAACATAGTACACATGGCCTGGCAGGTCGGTCAGGTTGGTTCCAAAAGGTTGCAACTTGGCATTAACTTGTCTGAGGCTAACCGATTCATTTACCCCCTCAATAAAAGAGGCTTCATTATGTATATGTTGCAAGGCGATCTGTCCCATCCCGGTAACTTCAGCCGGCAGCAGTCTCTGGGGATTGAATTGACCCAATAATATCCCAAAAACAAAAGCGACAGACGCAGCAATAGCCAAGTGGAAGCGGGCTTTATTCGGTTTGTCGTGAGATTGTCCCGATTGATGAAATAAAATGCGATCGGCAAGATCATCCGGTACATCCACTTTAAGGATATTGTCGATTTGTACATCTAATTGCTTTAATTCATCAGCTAACTTTCGGTTGTTCACTGAAGAATTTCTGGCCGTTGCCATATCTGGGCTGTTGTCGTTAGGATCAGACAGGATACGGCGACGGAATTCAAGATCGTCCATTTTGTTGACCCCTCCGCTCGGACTGTTTTTCGATTTGATCTTTTAGCTGATTTCTGGCGCGGAATAAGCGCGTCATTACAGTATTGCGGTTTAACCCCAATATCTCCGCTATCTCATCGCCATTAAAGCCTGACATGACCTGTAACACTAAAGGTTCTCGGTACTCAGGGGCTAATTTCATGATTTGGCGGCGCAGCAGTTGCTGTTCAATATCCCTTTCCGTTCCCTGATGGTGGGTATCGGCAATAGGATGGTCGTCAATATTGACTAAGTCCAGCTGCTTGCGTTCGAAGCGACGCGCATTCTCCCGGCGTAATATAGTGATCAGCCATGATTTTGCTGCCTTGTCATCCTGCAAGCTATCAAGGGATCGCCAGGCGCGCAAACAGGTTTCCTGTACAAGATCCTCGGCGATATGAGGGTCATGACATAACCAATAGGCGTAGCGGTATAAATCTCGATGCCATGCCCTGACAAGGGCTTCATATCGTCTTTGCTTATTCATATCAACAGAGACCGAGGCATCTGACTTTTTCTTGCGAAAAAATTGCTTAATCATAAATTTGCCCGTCAATAGGGTGTTTGACCCATAAAATGGTAACCGCGGCACCGATTTTTTCGTTAGTTTTTTCAGCGATGGTGCGAATAATTAGATAATCAGCCCTAAAATTGATCTGGTTCAAATTGTGTCTTGGTCGGGAAGCTATAGTAGTGACTGTCATCTGGTAGTGGTCAGAGAGAGCAAGTTCTGAGGATCAGACATTGTTTTCAAAAATTACTATCTGTTGAGCAAGATGACAACTTCCTTTGAAGGCTGACTTTACTTTCTCCTATCAGGTTTATCCTGATTTGCAATTGGCTTTATGTTAATTGACTTACAATCTTTACGTAGATGGCTTATTTCTTTGGTAAATAGCTTTCCGCGTAAATTACAACCATACCCCATAGGTATGGTTTTTTTTTATCTAAAGCAAAGTATAGCGCTTCTAATCTTTCGTTTTTGCAACATTCTCGCCTCTGCTCGCTCTTTTCTGTTCTTTTCCACAAAAATGAAACATTTATTTGAAATGTATAACAGCTCAATTACAATTATTGTGGTCTGACCTCTGGCGCACATCTCTGTGCCCTATAACCTAACAATAAGGAGTAGCGATGACACGTCTCCAGGATCTCACCACCCGTCAAGGTGAGCGCATCGCCATTGTAAGTGGATTACGTACCCCGTTTGCTCGTCAAGCCACCGCCTTCAATGGTGTGCCGGCTCTGGATATGGGGAAAATGGTGGTCAATGAAATGCTTCAAGAGCTTGATTTTGACCCGGCATTAATTGAACAGGTTGTATTTGGCCAAGTGGTACAAATGCCTGAAGCCCCTAATATTGCACGTGAAATTGTTCTGGGTACAGGCATGAATATCGGCACGGATGCCTACAGCGTCTCCCGGGCCTGTGCGACCAGTTTTCAAGCGGCAGCCAATATCGCGGAAAGCATCCTATCAGGTACCATCGATATTGGTATTGCTGGCGGGGCAGACTCTTCTTCTGTGTTGCCTATCGGCGTATCTAAACAGTTAGCGGCTACCTTGCTGGCGTTAAGCAAAGCACGCACCATAGGGAAGCGTTTAAAACTACTCAGTCATTTGAAGGTAAAAGATCTGATGCCGGTGCCCCCGGCGGTTGCTGAGTATTCAACGGGGATTAGCATGGGCCAAACTGCCGAGCAGATGGCTAAAACGTATGGGATCAGCCGTCAAGAGCAAGATGCACTGGCACACCGTTCTCATACCCTGGCCGCAAAAGCCTGGAACGATGGCCTGATACGCGATGAAGTGATGACGGCTTTCCCTGAACCGTATCGTCAGTGGATTGATAAAGATAATAATATTCGTGAAGAATCAACGCTTGAATCCTATGCCAAACTCCGTCCGGCTTTTGACCGCAAATTCGGTTCGGTAACGGCCGCGAACAGTACGCCATTGACCGATGGCGCCGCCGCGATTTTATTGATGCGTGAAGGCCGGGCCAAAGAACTTGGATTGACGCCGCTGGGCTATATCCGCTCTTATGCATTTTCTGCCATTGGCGTGGAAAAAGACATGTTGATGGGGCCATCATATGCGACTCCGATAGCGCTGGATCGTGCCGGGATCACGCTGGCAGATCTTACCCTGATTGATATGCACGAAGCGTTTGCGGCTCAAACGCTGGCCAATGTGAAAATGTTTGGTTCGCAGAAATTTGCTGAAGAGAAATTAGGACGCCGGCAGGCTATCGGTGAGATTGATATGGATAAGTTCAATGTCCTTGGCGGCTCTCTGGCTTACGGTCACCCGTTTGCCGCAACGGGTGCAAGGATGATCACCCAAACCCTGCGTGAGTTGCAGCGTCGGGGGGGCGGTTTGGCACTCAATACGGCCTGTGCCGCAGGTGGACTGGGCGCAGCAATGATCTTGGAGGCAGAATAATGACACAGTATGAATCTTCAAATGAACGACCTTCTGCATTTTCATTGTCATACAGTGACAATGGTGTCGCCTGGCTCAAGATTGATGTGCCTGACGAGAAGATGAACACCTTGCAGTCAGCGTTTGCAGACCAGGTCTCTGACGTGCTGGCTGAGCTGAACACCAAGAAAGATATCAAAGGCATGGTGGTGTATTCCGGCAAACCGGATAACTTTATCGCCGGTGCCGATATTCGGATGCTTGATGCCTGTACGACGGCTGAAGAGGCCCAGCAACTCGCAGCGAAAGGGCAGGAGCTGTTTGCGCAGTTAGAATCGCTGCCGTTCCATGTGGTTGCGGCAATTCATGGTCCGTGTCTGGGGGGAGGGCTTGAGCTGGCACTGGCCTGTCATAGCCGCGTCTGCAGTGATGATGACAAGACCCGATTGGGCCTGCCTGAAGTCCAGCTGGGTTTGCTGCCCGGCTCAGGAGGAACCCAGCGTTTGCCTCGCCTGATTGGAGTGGCTAACGCGCTGGATATGATCCTGACCGGTAAGCAGCTTCGGGCAAAAAAGGCGAAGAAGCTTGGGGTGGCTGATGAAGTCGTACCGCAGAGCATTCTGCTTGAGGTCGCGGAGAAGCAAGCTTTAGCCGAGAAGCCAAAGCGTAAGCATTCGTTTCAGGACTGGGCGATGGGGGGCAATGCGTTAGGCCGCTCTGTTGTTTTTGATCAGGCCGCGAAAAAGACCCATGAAAAAACCCGCGGCAATTATCCTGCCGCTGACGCTATCCTGGCGGTTATCAAATATGGCTTACAGCATGGCGTGAAAAAAGGGCTGCAACAAGAAGCCAAGCGTTTTGGCGAGCTGGTAATGACACCGGAGTCGGCGGCATTACGGAGTATTTTCTTTGCCACGACAGCGATGAAAAAAGAAACAGGCTCAGCAGCCAGACCGGCAGCAATCAGCAAGGTCGGGGTGTTGGGCGGTGGCTTGATGGGCGGTGGGATAAGCCACGTCACGGCAACCAAGGCCGGTTACCCGGTACGGATCAAAGATATCGCCAACGATGGTATTCAGAATGCACTGGCCTATAACTTCAAGTTACTGGATAAAAAGTGCAAACGTCGAATTATCAGCAAGGCTGAACTGCAAAGCCAGATGATGAAAATTACCGGTGGAACCAGTTTTAAAGGTTTTGCTAATGTAGATATTGTGATCGAAGCGGTATTTGAAGATCTGGATCTGAAGCATCAAATGGTGCGGGATGTTGAGCAAGAAACCTCGCCAACCACCATTTTTGCGACCAATACGTCATCACTGCCGATCCACCAGATAGCCTCTGCGGCAGAGCGTCCTGAAAATGTGGTCGGCTTACATTACTTTAGCCCGGTAGAAAAAATGCCGTTGGTCGAGGTGATCCCACATCTGGGGACTGAAACGGGAGCTGCGACATCGGCAGAAACTATCGCAACGGTGGTGGCGCTGGCGAAAAAACAGGGCAAGACCCCGATTGTTGTCGCCGATAAAGCGGGTTTCTACGTTAACCGTATTCTGGCGCCTTATATGAATGAGGCGGCATCGGTTTTATTGAGCGGCGAGCCGATTGAACATATCGATAGTGCGTTGCTGGACTTTGGCTTCCCGGTCGGCCCTATCACCTTGTTAGATGAGGTCGGGGTGGATATTGGTGCTAAGATCAGTCCTATTCTGCTGGCTGAGCTTGGCGAACGCTTTAAAGCGCCGGATGTGTTTGACATATTGCTTAATGATGGCCGAAAAGGGCGTAAGAGCGGTAAAGGCTTCTATCTTTACAATGCGAAGCAGAGCAAGGCCAAGAAGAAAGAAGTCGATAAAACCGTGTATAAGCTGCTTTCTCTGGAGCCGCAGCAAAAGGCTGCCGGGATAGATATTGCACTGCGCTGTACGCTGATGATGCTTAATGAAGCGGCCCGTTGTCTTGATGAGGGGGTCATCCAATCACCTCGCGACGGTGACATCGGGGCCATCTTCGGGATTGGCTTCCCGCCATTCCTTGGTGGTCCGTTCCGCCATATGGATAAACTCGGCGCTAAACGGGTAGTTGAACTGCTCACAGAGCACGTTGATAAATATGGCGAGCGCTTTACGCCTTGTGAAAAGCTGGTGGCAATGGCCAACGAAGAACTCTCTTTTTACGGCTAACGCTTTTTTCAACGATCGAAGCTTGCAACAGGCATAATTTATTCCCTGCCTAGATTTAAGGCCTGCATCTGCAGGCCTTTTGCTTTAGCGCAGGAGGGGGCATTGAGGATTGGATTACCTCGCCTGTTGCTGGAATTCCATTATTGATTCAATGGGCTGGCCAATATCTAATGGCTCAAGGTTAGCATGTGCTTGGCCCTGACAGTGCATAACCAGGCGGTTGGACGTTCGGGGCTTAATGATATCGACAATAAAACGCACCATATCGACACGGCTCAGGGCGGTTAATTCTTCAACCACCTTTGCTCGCTGGTTAAATTCATTATCTTTATTGCCGATGCTCACCCAGTAGCGCTGAGCGCGGCTGCGTAAATTGGTATCCGGCTCCGAAATCTGTGCAATCAGCCCCTGTTTGCTGGCCTGCCATTGGGCTTCATTGAGCTCTAATAACACCAAGGCAAAGGCATTGGCGAAATCATCAATGGCCTCGGACAAATACTTCGGCCCGGCAACAGGCGACTGAATATAGAAGATCAACCCCGGGTGGCGGTTTAACGGCAGGTTTGCCGTGCCGACCATATAGCCCAACTGCTGCTTGGTTCGCAACTCATGGAAAAAGGTCGTCGACATCAGATGGCTGGCCAGAGTGTAAATGGCAATCTTGCGCGGGGTGGTTTGTCGCGACTGGTAATACATCAAAATAGCAGAGTCAGCATGGTTGCAGATGATTTCATGCGTTCTGGTACCTGACTGTGCCAGCCGGACCAGCGGACGCTGTGATTCACCGTAAAGCTGATCGGTTACTCTGAATGCATTTTTCAGTGTTTCAGCCAGTGCCAGCGCATCCTCTTTCAGCCAGTTGCCATAGATAAAGGTATCGATATGGAGCTCGGCGAACATTGCCTCGACAAAGGCCGGGAGTTCATCGATTTCAACCGACTCCAGCGCTTCAATCAACACCGGGTAAGGAGGGTTATTGGGTTGCAGCAGCCCGGTCAGCTCATTAAACAGCTGAGAAATCGGCTTGTCTTGCGCGGCATTACGCCAGTTTCGTAGCATCTGAGCTTTAATGTTATCAAAGCGGTCCTGATTAAATGAACGGTTGGCAAAGCGATCGAGAATTAGCTTCATCAGCAGGGGTTGTTTTTCACTGAAGCCAGAGAGCTGCAGGGTAACACCGCCCTGATGGGCATACAGGTTATACGACATGCCTGCGATTTCAGCCGGGTAAGCTTTTTCGTTGATCGACTCAAGCAACAACTCGACACATAAACGGGTTTTGACAATGTTACGCGGAGAATTGACGGCATGCGGGCTGTCAATCGCCACATAGACCACCCCTTTGGGGACCCGGAAATCATGCTCTTGCTTATACCATAAGCGGAACCCCGGCAGATCCTGGATCAGCTGCGGGGGAAGTTCAGAGCCCGGCGCCAGAGCATGGGGATCTAATTGTTCGCAAATGTAGGGGTTTTGTGGTGGCAGTAACAACTCAGGATCCAGCTTGACCTGCTGCCAGCGGGATAACTGTGCTGCAGTAAACGGTGTTACCGAATATGGGGTGTGGTACCACTGCGCGATCTTATCGTAATGTTGTCCTTGCGCGACGAGTACCAGGCGCATGTTATCGGGGCGTAGATATCCCAATAAGTCACGCAGTAACGGTTCATTATAACCGGTCATCATATAATCGCCGTAGATGACATCTTCCGGATCATAGTGGAGCAGGTTCATCACCAGATAGCTGACCGTGTCAAGCGGGCGGCTTTTTTCCTGATAGCGGAAAGCCAATTCTAAAACCGATTGTTTTTCCTTATAGCGCCATGCATCGAGGCCTTGTTGCTCGATCAGGGCGATATACTGGAAAACTGACGTCACGATGGCATCGACATCATTCAGTCCTTTGGGGGTTAAATTGAGGCTGACCGTATATTCGCGGAAATTACTGCCGTTAATGCCTCCGCCTGCCGCGAGTGTATTGATAAGCCCCCGGCCTTTGAGCAATGACATTAAGCTGCCCGGGCCTTCGTTGCCCAATAAATGTGCCAGGTACGAAAGCGGCTTTTGCTGATAAAACGCATCAACGGAAGGCAGCGAAAACGACAGCGTCAGCTTGCGCACCTCTTTAATGGGGTCGATCTGAATAAATTGAGCGCTTTCTTTTTCGGTTACCAGCGGGGCGGTAATGACAGGTTTAGCCTCGCCCGTGTTGTTAATGTGGCTGAAGTTCGTCCGGGCATAGTTTTCTAATTGGTCTAGCGATTGTGGCCCAAGCAGTACCAGGCCCATAGCGTTAGCGGAATAGTGCGTATGGTAAAAGGCCAGCAACTCTTCCCTGACAGAAAGATTGTTTCTGTCATTCAACGTGGTCAGGTCCCCCACCGAAAACTTAGTAAAGGGGTGGGCTGGATTGATGGTCTCTTTATGTACCTGATAAATACGGCGAACATCATCTTTTAATTTCATTTTATATTCAGAATCAACGGCTTGACGTTCTTTTTCGACCGCTTCTTCATTAAATAACGGCGCGGTAAAAAACTGGCCGAAACGATCCAGCCCTTCCTCGAAAGTATGCGGACTTACCTCAAAGAAGAAAGTGGTGTTTTCTGTGCCTGTCCAGGCATTATTACTGCCGCCGCTGTGATTAATGAACGTCTGGAACTCACCGATCTTCGGGTATTTTTTTGTGCCAAGAAACAGCATATGCTCAAGAAAATGGGCCATACCTTGCCGCTCGGCAGGATCATCAAAATGCCCGACTTTGACAGAAAGTGCTGCAGCAGAACGAGGTGCATCAATGTCATGCACCAGAAGTACCTTGAGCTCATTATCTAAGGTCAAATAGCGGTACTGCTTGTTATCGTTTGGACTAATGTGCACAGGAAGGGCCTACTTTCTAAGGAAATTAGGCTAAGTATGACGCTCAGAGTGCGGGCTGGCAAATCCTGGCATTATATCCCCTCAACCATTTTTGATATGAGATTCTCAGTTTTAAAATGACTTGAGCATAAAACAACCAGAATTTACGGCGCTTAAGGTGAATGAGGAAGAGACGTTTCAGACCCGGTAATCATTTCTGTTGAAATTGAGACCTCCCCGCACGCATCCAATGTTATTCCTTTTTATTAATACGAGGTCACGGAATAGGAAGAGAAATGTCAGAATCGGTATTCAGCCAGTAAAGGAGTTGTTAGCATACCGACAGAAATATTCATTTTTGGATAAGAAATATGCGAATTTTTATCATGCGTCATGGTGAAGCACAGAATTTTGCTCCCAGCGATGCTGAACGTCCGTTGACGACGCGTGGCAAACTGGAATCACAGCAGATGGCGAACCAGCTGGCGTCTCATCTGGGAGAGACGCTGGATATCGTATGGGTCAGCCCGTATTTACGTGCTCAGCAAACCTGGCAAGCAATGGCCGATCTGCTGCCTGCGGCTAAGGCGGTACTGAACATTGATGAAATTACGCCATATGGCGAAGCGCAAGAAGTCGCTGCGTACCTTAAAGCGACCATTGCGGTTGAACGGCCAGAAACCGTATTGCTGGTTTCACATTTACCTCTGGTTGGTTACCTGACGGCAGAAGTGGTATCTGGCATGCCACCGCCAATGTTCCAGACATCGGCTATGGCTGCGATTGAGTATAATCCCGATACAGAGGCCTCTGAATTTTTATGGCAAGATATCCCTGCGGGATAACGGGCCATTGGGCAAATTCATTTATTCATCCATTAATGGGTATTCTTATGCGGATTATCCAACCTGAGACCGTTTATTCGCTTGTCGGGTTTGTTATGATTCACGCATCAAAGACAGAAGAAAGCGTTGCAATGAAAGGTAAATTATTCGTTATTGTTTGCTCAGCCTTGTTAGCAGGTTGTGTGATGGGACCAAAAACAGTCAGTATCAATGCTAATGGTGCGATTAAATGGGCAAATGGTGTCAGTGAAGAAATGCATATTTCGACATCCGGCAGTACATTAACTTTTTCCGCACCTTCCAATATCTTAAGCCCCGGCGGGATCACTATTTTCTCGCGTATCGACAGTGCCCGTAATGGCTCTTGTGAGCATTATTACAGCGAGGGTGCGCTGAAGACCCGGATGCAGATCTGTGACAGCGGTGAAGTTACCCTGATTCAGGATGGTCGGGTGCTTAATGTTGGCGCGCTGGCTAAATATGTTTATTAGTGACAGAAAACGAGAGGCGAGTTTCGAGAACCTGTTTCCTTGGTTCTAGCGACTCGCATCTCATCTCAACGTCTATCTCTCCGGAATCTCAATCAATACCAGCAGGGCACCGTTACCACCAAATTCCAGTGGTGCCTGGTGAAAGGCCATCACGTCAGGGTGCTGTGCCAGCCACAGGGGCGCTTTCTGTTTCAGAATATGCTTGCCAATGCCATGCATGACACAGGCACAAAAAATACTTTCCTTAATACAGGCCGCAATTAAAGCCGCAAGTTCCCGCTTGGCCTCTTGCTGGGTCATTCCGTGCATATCCAGGAACATATCGGGAACATACACCCCCCGCCGCAGTTTTTTCACTTCGTACTTAGAGATTCCGGTACGGGCATACTGGGTCGGCCCGTGCTCATTAAGGTGCGGTTCAAACTCATCAGAAAAATAAAACTCATGGTTTTGCGTTTCTTTGGTCAAGACTTGCGCCTTATCAACTTTTGTTCCCTGTCGACGTGGCGTGATTATGGTATCATGCGTCAACTTTTTTACGCCTTTTACCGCATCTTGGAAGAGTGCAAAATCATCTTCTAAGTCTGGATTTTTTTTACTCATAATGAAATTCCAACAACAATATGGCGGTATTGTAGCGTTATTCGGAGGCTATTTTGGATAAGATTTTTGTCGACGAGGCTGTCAACGAACTTCATACTTTGCAGGACATGCTACGTTGGACGGTCAGCCGTTTCAATGCCGCAGGTCTTTTTTATGGTCATGGCACTGATAATGCGTGGGACGAGGCAGTACAACTGGTGTTGCCAACGTTGTATTTACCGATAGATATTCCATCGGAAGTCCGTTTCTCGCGCCTCACAAGCAGCGAACGCTTGCGTGTGGTCGAGCGTGTGATCCGGCGCATTAACGATCATACTCCTGTTGCCTATATGACCAATAAAGCGTGGTTCTGTGGCCTGGAATTTTTCGTTGACGAGCGTGTATTGGTGCCTCGTTCACCGATTGGCGAACTGATTGAAAATCACTTCGAACCATTCCTGAAGCAAGAACCAACGCGCATTATGGACTTGTGTACCGGCAGTGGGTGTATCGGTATTGCCTGTGCATATGAATTCCCTAATGCGGAAGTGGATCTGGTTGATATTTCGACGGATGCACTTGATGTTGCTGAACAGAATATTCAAGATCACGGTCTGGAGCAGCAGGTAACCCCGCTGCGCTCGGATTTGTTACGTGATGTGCCAAAAGATAAATACGATCTTATCGTGACGAATCCGCCGTACGTCGATCAGGAAGATATGGAAAGCTTGCCCGAAGAGTTCCGCCACGAGCCTGAACTGGGTCTGGCTGCGGGGACTGATGGCCTGAAGCTGATGCGTCGTATTGTTGCTAACGCCCCTGATTACCTGAAAGACGATGGTGTGCTTATCTGTGAAGTGGGTAATTCCATGGTTCACATGGAAGAGCAATATCCGCATCTACCGCTGACCTGGATTGAATTTGAAAATGGCGGCCACGGGGTATTTATGATGACCCGTGAACAACTGCTTGAATGCCAAGACGAGTTTTCGATTTATCGCGATTAATCGATGAATGGCGGACATTAAAAAACCGGAGTAATCACTCCGGTTTTTTTATCTTTCAAATTAGGGCATTTAAATCAGGCGTCGCCTTTTTCCTGCTTGGCTTTAAGCTCAGCCATGACTGTCTCTTTATTATTCAGGTAATCTTCCAGGCCTGCACGGCGCAGATCGCAAGAAGGACAGTCACCGCAGCCATCACCAATCACACCGTTGTAGCAGGTCAGGGTTTTCTCACGAACAAAGTCGAGCTTACCGTACTGATCCGCCAGCGCCCAGGTCTGTGCTTTATTCAGCCACATCAGAGGGGTGTTGATGTTTAATTGGCGATCCATCCCCAGTACCAGCGACTGGTTCAATGATTTTACAAATTCGTCACGGCAATCCGGATAACCGGAGAAATCCGTTTCACAAACACCGGTGATCACCGCCTCAGCGCCGATCTGGTAAGCATAGATCCCGGTCAGGGTGAGAAACAGGATATTGCGGCCAGGAACAAACGAATTGGGCAATCCATTGGCTTGCAGTTCGTGTGATACTGCAATGTTGTCGCGGGTCAGCGAACTGATTGCCAGCTCATTTAGCAGCCCGACATCCATCACTTTATGGGCGGCAATACCCAGCTCTTTGGTAATGGACTGCGCAACTTCAATTTCCTGCTTATGGCGCTGGCCATAGTCAAAAGTAATGCAGTGCACCTCATCGTAGTTGGCGATTGCTTGAATAAGGCAGGTGGTGGAATCCTGACCGCCACTGAATACTACTACGGCTTTACGCATGGGGGGTGTCCTGTGTTATGTAGCCTTACCGAAAAACAGTCGGTACCGACTATCTGATTTATAAATAATTAAATAAGATAATACCAATCAGAGCGTGATCTGCTGGCGGGGGCCATGCTACCTCAGAGCTGCATGAGAGAAAAGGCTCCGGGCCGGATGAGGGGGATTTTATCAATCAGATCAGGCATAAAACAGCCGGCCAATTTTGTCAAAAGGCGATTGCAGAGAAGGAAAAACAGGTTGCTGTATATTGCAGTCGGTCTATTATGGAGAATATTTTTCTCCATGATTTTGATTTAAGGGAAATTGATGAGCGGTTTGGATAACATAGACAGAACGTTACTTCGACTATTACAGCAAGATGGTACCACGGCGCTAGCGGAGCTGGCCGATGCCGTTAATCTGACCACCACGCCATGCTGGAAGCGCTTAAAGCGGCTGGAAGAAAACGGGATATTACGCCAGCGAGTTGCGCTGCTTGATCCGGTCAAACTGGGGTTGTCTTTTACGGCTTTTGTGCAGGTTAAAATCAGTAATCACTCAAAAGAGTGGTATCACTGCTTTGTCGAAACGGTGTCGGAGTTTCCGGAAGTGATGGAATTCTATCGCATGGCAGGGGAGTACGATTACATGATGAAAGTACAGGTCGCCGATATGGCGGCGTTTGATCTGTTCTATAAGAAACTGGTTAACAGCGTAGAAGGGCTGACAAATGTGACCTCTACCTTTGCAATGGAACCGCTAAAATATACCACTGCGCTACCGGTTTAGTTCACGGCATAAAAGAGAATTTATAAAATCTTTCATCAGTAAATACAGGATTAATCGCTGTATTTTATTCAACCACGACTTTATGGTTGAATCCGTCGCTTAACCTTCGATAATGAGCTTTAAAATCAAGCACTTTAAGTGACAGCTTGCTCTCGCGAAATGACCAGTTAGTTCATCATATTGGTATCAATAATACCGATGGCCCGTTCTGGTCAAAAGCCGTACATCGGCGGAGGAAACATGCAGATATTTTGGCAACTCAGATGGTTTTTTCGTCAGGAATGGCGTCGCTACGGCGGCGCTGTCTCAATTCTGTGTGTCGTCGCGGTATTTGAACTGATCCCGCCGCGCGCCATTGGCTGGATTGTCGACGGGGTCGTCGAGGGCGAAATGTCTGTTGCGACGATGTTGGTGTGGCTGGGCACCATCATAGGACTATGGTTCCTGATCTATGTTCTGCGGGTGATCTGGCGGGTCTGGCTATTCGGCGCGGCAGCCAAGCTGGGTACGGTACTGCGTAATCGCCTGTACCGTCATTTTTCGTCACACTCCCCGGTTTTTTTTGAGCGTTATAAAACCGGTGATTTAATGGCGCGCTCAACCAATGATGTCAACGCCGTCGTAATGACTGCTGGCGAAGGGGTGCTGACTGCGGCCGACTCCCTGATCACCGGCTTGGCGGTATTAGTCGTTATGACGACTCAGTTCAGCTGGCAGTTGACTCTGCTGGCTTTATTACCAATGCCTGTCATGACACTGGTGGTGTTTCGTTTCGGGCGACAATTACACGTCAGGTTTGCAAAATCGCAGGCCGCCTTTTCGAACCTGACAGATAAAACCCAGGAATCGCTCAATGGGGTGCGGATGATCCGCGCCTTTGGGCTGGAGCAGCGTCAGCAAGCTGAGTTTGATGACGTTGTCGATGAAACCGGGCGTAAAAATTTAGCGGTTGAGAAGATTGATGCCAAGTTCAATCCGGTCATTCAAATAACCGTCGGCATGTCATTTTTTCTCAGTGTCGCGGGTGGCGGGTATCTGGTTTCTGTGGGGCGGTTAACGCTGGGAGATCTCACCGCGTTCACTCTGTATCAGGGGTTGATGATATGGCCAATGCTGGCCATGGCATGGCTGTTTAATATTCTGGAGCGTGGCTCTGCCGCCTGGCAGCGTATCCAGCACATATTTAATGAAACGCCGGATATCGTCAGCGGTGACACACCATTGAATCAACCTCGGCAAACCCTGCATGTTGCTATTCAACAGTTTTGCTGGAACCAGCAGGCTCAGCCAGCCCTGCAACAGGTGAATTTCGAACTGGCAGCCGGACAGATGCTGGGCATTGCGGGGCCAATCGGTAGCGGTAAATCGACCTTGCTATCACTGCTACTGCGTCAGCAGGAATTGCAACATGGCTCGATTCACTATGGTGATGTTGCCATTGATCAAGCGGATCTCAATCACTGGCGCAGCCGGTTTGCCGTTGTCAGTCAGGCCCCTTTTCTCTTTTCCCGCTCAATAGCCGACAACATTGCCCTTGGTTTCCCAGAGGCAACGCAAGATCAGATCCGTCAGGCCGCTAAGCTGGCATGTGTGGATGAGGACATCATGCAGTTTCCAGAAGGGTACGACACCTTAGTGGGTGAAAAAGGTATTACCTTGTCGGGGGGGCAGAAGCAGCGTATCGCAATAGCCAGGGCGCTGTTACTGGAGGCTGAAATACTGGTGCTGGACGATTCCCTGTCAGCGGTTGACGGGAAAACCGAACATATAATACTGCAGAATCTGCGAACCCGGCAGAGTACGCGAGCGGTGATTGTGATAGCTCATCGCCTGACGGCGTTAGAGCAAGCCGATGAGGTGATTGTCTTGCAGCATGGCCAGATCGCAGAGCGAGGGAAACATCAGGCATTGATCCAGAATGATAACTGGTATGCAGAAATGCACCGTTACCAGCAGTTAGAACGTGCCATTGAGGAGGCGTAATGAGTGAGAAAGCCGTTAACAAAGCAGTGCTCAAGCGTCTGTTGCGTTATGCCTTGCATGATAAGAAAAAACTGGCGATTGCGGCAACGCTGTTAATTGTCGCTTCGCTGGCAGATGTTTCCGGCCCGTGGTTGATCCAGCACTTTATCGATAACTATATTGCTAAAGATAACTATTCCATCGAGGGGCTGGCAGGGCTGGCCGCGGCTTATATTGGCCTGATGTGCCTCGCGGCCTGGTTTCAATATGCCCAGTCGATCCGTTTTAATGAAATTGCGATTAGTGTGGTACAGACCGTGCGTAAACAGCTGTTTGGTAAAATACTGAATCAGCCGTTATCCGCCTTTGACTACATGCCGGCAGGGAAGCTCATATCCCGGATCACCAACGATACCGAGTCGATCAAAGACTTTTATGTTTTTGTTATTTCAACCGTCTTGAAAAATATCGCCTTGATTAGTGTGATGTTGGTTGTGATGACAATGCTGAGTTGGCGGTTAACCATCGTGGTGCTGATCTTATTGCCTGTTGTGGTGTGCATTATGGTGGTCTACCAGCGAAAAAGTGCTGGTGCTTACCGGAAAATGCGCGACTTACTGACCGATATAAATGCCTCGATGAGCGAGTCGATTCAGGGCATGAGCCTGATCCAGCTGATGCGTCAGGAGCGAGAGTTTAGCGATCAGTTCTCATCCCTGACGAGCCGTCACTTACAGTCACAGATCGGAGTAATGAAACTGAATGGGCTGTTATTGCGTCCATTAATCGATTTTATCTCTGGGGTGGCACTGATTTCGCTGGTTGCCGTGTTTGGGGTCAGTGGGGTTGAGTTAATTGGTGTCGGTGTGCTGTACGCCTTTATCAGTTATCTCGGGCGGGTGACGGAACCATTAATTGAACTGACCCAACAGTTGTCTTTGTTGCAACAGGCTCTGGTTGCCAGTGAGCGGATCTTTGGTCTCATTGATGCCAAACAGCAGGAATACGGCGATGACACCAAGCCATTGGCATCTGGCGATTTGCAGTGCCAACAGGTCAGTTTTAGTTATGACGGCAAACAAAATGTTCTGAACCAGATTGCGGTGAACTTGAAGCACCGAGGATTTCTCGCGCTGGTCGGGCATACCGGTAGCGGGAAAAGTACCCTGGCCTCGCTGATGATGGGTTTTTATCCGGTCACACAAGGTGAAGTGCTGGTTGATGGCAGGCCGTTGACAACGCTGAGTCAGAAAGTCTTGCGCCAGGGGATCGCCATGGTGCAGCAGGATCCCCATGTGCTGAATGATACGGTACGGAATAATATTTGCCTTGGCCGTCGCGTGGCTGATGAGGTGATCTGGCATGCACTGGAAAAAATCGGCCTGGCAGAGCAAATTCATCAGTATCAAGACGGGTTAGATACCCGCCTTGGCGGGGGAGAGGTTAATTTGTCCGCCGGCCAGAAACAGTTGCTGGCACTGGCTCGTGTGCTGGTGGCACAACCTAAAATTCTGATCCTTGATGAGGCGACGGCAAACATTGATTCCGGGACGGAGCAGAAGATCCAGCAAGCACTGGATGTGCTGCGTCAGAACATGAGTGTCGTGGTTATTGCCCATCGTTTATCGACCATCATGGCAGCCGATGAAATTATTGTATTGCATCGCGGTGATATTACCGAACGTGGCACTCACCGCCAGTTACTGACTCAGCAAGGCCATTACTGGCAAATGTATCAGTTGCAGCAGGCCAGTGAGCATTTACACCAGCTAGAAGAAGATGAAACCGGCGCTGAGGTTGTGTGAGTCGGTGCGACAGCAGCCGGCATAGACCGCCACTGTCGCAGGCACGGTTAAGGCTGGTGCTGGCGCATTAAGCCTTCCTGAATAGCGGAAGCGACCAGCTCGCCTTTCTGGTTATATATCTCGCCACGTACTAAGCCACGGGCACCACTGGCAGAGGGACTGTCGATGGCATACAGCAGCCATTCATCGAGGCGGAACGGGCGGTGGAACCACATTGAATGGTCGATCGTGGCAACTTGCATCTTAGGCGTCAGCAAGGTGACGCCGTGAGGTTGCAGTGCCGTCACCAGAAATCCCCAATCAGAAGCATAGGCTAACAGATATTGATGGATCCGCGGGTCATCAGGCATTTCGCCATTGGCTTTGATCCAGAGATACTGCTTTGGCTCCGAGGCTTGTGGTTTCAACGGATTAATTACAGTAACAGGGCGAACCTCAATCGGACGATCGCGGCCAAAGGTATCGACGGCTTGCTTAGGCAGGTGGTGTGCAATTGACTGAACCAGCTCTTTTTCAGAAGCGAGCCCGTCAGGTCCGGCAACATCGGGCATGGTTGATTGGTGATTAAATCCTTCTTCTTCTGCCTGATAAGACGCGGTGAGATAAAAAATGGGCCGTCCGTTCTGAATCGCTTTCACACGGCGGGTACTGAAGCTTCTGCCGTCGCGTAGTTTTTCGACATCATAGATGATTGGTTTTTCAGGATCGCCGGGTAATAAGAAATAGCTATGAAAAGAGTGAACATGGCGTTGGCTGTCGACCGTTTCTTTTGCGGCAGATAATGATTGACCGATAACCTGACCGCCATACACCTGAGGTAAGCCTAAATGTTCGCTCTGGCCGCGGAACAACCCTTGCTCCAGAGGCTCTAAATGTAACAGATTGAGAAGTTCATTCAGTTCTTTGCTCATTGTGGCTCCAATTACCATGTTATTATTGACCGCTGCTGAGTGAAGACTCAATTACTCAGTAGGAATGGTGTTATTACGACACTACAGCACAAATTCAAGTGCTATTTAATAGTAATCATACTTTTATTAAATTGTGTTTTGGTTTTAATCCGGGATCATCATGAAACAAATTATTGCGCTAATGTTTGCATTGGTCGTCGCCCTTGTTATTACGGCTTGTACTAATCTGATTCAGACCGACACTGATATGAGCAGTGTTGAAGGTTCACTAACCTACGCTGAGCCGGTTGCTTTACCAGACGATGCACGCATTACGGTGACTTTAGCTGATGTGTCTAAAATGGACGCCGCTGCAGAGGTGATCAGCAGCCAGTCATTCATTGCTGACGGGAAACAAGTGCCTTTTATCTTCCAGCTGGACTATAAACTGGATGAAGTTAAGCCAAATCATACCTACACAGTCAGCGCACGTATCGAAATCAATGGCAAGCTGATCTTTATCACCGATACTGCCAACCCTGTGATCACCGATCCCGGCGCCACAAACAAGCTAAATTTAATGTTGGTTAAAGTAAAGTAAACAATCAGCTTTTTACTTTTTCGGTTGAGACTGACACGCCATTCCAACGGTATTTTTGCAGCGAAATCTTGCCGGTTTCTGACACTTCTACGCCCTCCGCCAGCAAGATTGCTCTCTGACGGGTCAAATCGTTGCCAGTCAGAGAGATCAGCCCTTTCGCATTAACCACGCGATGCCAGGGTAAAGTTGAACCTTCTGGCAAATTGGCCATTAAGCGGCCGACCTGGCGTGCATAACCGGGAAAGCCGGAAAATTTAGCAATATCCCCGTAAGTTGTGACTTTGCCGAAAGGAATTTGGTGAATTTGGGTGTAGATTTGACTGGGAAAGTCGTTCATATTAAACCTGAATAAAAAAATAAGAAACATACCGATAGCTGCTGGCTTCTATTAGTTCTCCTTCGCACTATCGGATAACGCAAGGAGGTGCTGCCCGTGTTGTATGCCGCGTTACTCGTTCTGGTCAGCATAGTGCTGACTGTATTAGGTGTTATTGCACTTGGTCTTAGTCAGGGTGATCTGCCCGCACTGGCCCTTGCTATACCCGCGCTCTGGTTATTGCCGCAAGGTGGCGTTGCTGCCTGGCTGTTACTGATAGCACTCGCGTCTTTTGGTGTTGTAATGCCAGAACAGCCACTCGCACTTTCCATCAGCATCTTTATGATGTTACCTATTTTTTCAGTGGCTTTCTCGCCCAAAAGCAATTGGCAGCTGGGGGCGCTATTATTCTCGGTCGTACTCGCGATGGATGTCGGGCTGATGGCACTGCAGAGCGAAGGCAAGCTTGCTGGCAGCGTGTGGGCGACGGTCGTTCAGATTGTTGCTGTTTCCGCGATGTGGTATACAGCCAGAAACTGGCGTTATGTAGACGGTAATACCTGGTGGCCATTGTTTCTGGTGGTCCCGCTATGGGTAGGAGGCATGGAGCATGCCGCGCTGGTGGCGTTATGTATTACTGGCCTGATAGCAGCCTTGCAAGGTATGAAGAAAGTGAAGCTCGGTGATTGGGTTCCACGCTTAGTCTGGATTTTACCGGCGGTCGGTTTTGCAACCCTGGTTCTCACACCGCAATTTGAAGTCCCGAATCCGGTGTTAGTCGCCTGGTTGCTGGTTTTGGGGGCGGCATTGCTCGGAGAGTTCCTGCTCGATGAGCCTGAAGAAGAGCTGTAAACCAGGGATGAAGGCGGCAGAAAACGATTAATTCTTTCACATCAAACAGACGTGCAGTCAGTTTGGGCAATAAACCAGCAGTTGACATGCAGCAGAGCGTTATCACCTTGCATTGTGTTCTGCCTTGTTGGATAATCTCTCCCGTTCTCGAACAGAGACAAAGAATCTATGGAGGCCCCCATTGGTCCTCCCGCAACACTAACCTGTGAACTCGGCCAGGCCCGGAAGGGAGCAACCGCAGCAGGTGACGTGTGTGCCGGGATGTGGCTGGTGGGGGCTTCCACCCATCTAGCGTTTGTAGTTTGCACCATAAGCCTGCATATCTTCCCTAATACCGTACATAATTGGCACAATAAGCGTGCATAAGCTATTTTTGTTGTAGTTTAACAACAAAACGGGCTAGAGCATCATGTATCGCCGTCAGCTCAAACACTCCCGCGTTAAGAACCTTTTCAAGTTCGTCAGTGCCAAGATGAATCAGGTCATGACAGTCGAGTCTTACTTAGAATTCGATACTAAGGATAATTAGCGGCCAACAGCATGTTGGATAATTTGGAAATATACGTACTGTGGTTTTCTGACTAACTAATCTGTTGTGCTACTTCTCTTTCTGTATTAGCGGATTCTGAATAAACAAAATATCTGGAAACTTCACTTTCTAGGTCTTTTGTCCTTCAACGAAAGTTATTAATTTCATTGTTGTATCTTTAATTTCAGTTAATAACATCATAATAAATGACTTCGGCTAAATGGTATATTCCATTTTAAAAGTGATGAAGGGATAATAGCCATGACTTATTGATACTGCTTTTGGTAAACCAAGTCGTTTTAAATCAACATGATAGATTTAATTAAACTATTTTTTATTTGCAATTAAATCCAACACGAAAAGGAAATACTTTTTTAAGTGCTCACAAATGATGAACGAACTGTGATCGCAAGCATGCTGAAACATTTGGTGAGTTTATATATTTAACGCATCCGATGTACTATCAGAATGAAGAGTAAGTTATGACAACAAGAGTGCAAAAGTCGTTAACAGCAGTGTCCGTTTTCGCGGCGCTATGCATATCCCCCCTAGCATGGGCTGAAATTAAGGAGGTCACATTACTGCATACCAATGACATTGAAAGTGTTTATGAGCCTGTTGAGGCTTTCTGGAATAATGATATTGAACACATTGGTGGTATTCCTTATCTAGCGACATTGATAAAGCAGGTTCGAGCGGAAAGTAGCACTAGCTTTTTGCTTGATGCCGGTGATATTTACACTGGCGCATTGTCAAAAAAAACGCAAGGAAAAGTAGTTTTCGATATATACAGTGCTATGGGGTATGACGCCATCACGTTGGGCAATCATGAATTTGAATATGGTTGGGAGTCTTTACGTGACACCATGCCACGCGCAAGCTTCCCTGTCCTTAATGCTAATATCTATTACCAAGGAACTGACATTCCGTTGGCGCAGCCTTACACCATACTTGAAAAAGATGGTGTCAGAATCGGTGTGATTGGCGTGATGGGGATAGATGCTTTCTACAACACAATGTGGAAAGGAAACCGTAAAGGGTTGGAAGTTCGCGATCCAGCTGAAGAGGTGCAAAAGTGGGCGGATAAATTACGCCCTGAGGTTGATATGATCGTCGCCTTAACCCATCAGAATAAAACGGCACCAATGCAAACCGACAAAGAGGCGGATGCCGAAATCCAACGCGGCTTTGATGAAGACTATGAATTAGCCGGAAAAGTAAAAGGGGTAGATGTCATCTTTGGCGGGCATTCTGATCATGGCCTTTGGAAACCGGTTGTGCATCCGAAGACAGGTACTGTTATCGGCCTGACATTTGGTCAGGGTAAATACCTTGGGTATACAAAATTCAGAATTGATACTGACACTGATGAGGTTAAGCTACTGGAAGGTAAATTAATTCCGGTTGAGTCAGACAAATTAAAGATAGATAAAAAAACAAGCCAAGTTATTGAACAGTATAGAAATGATAGCCCTGAACTGGCAGAGGAAATAGCAAGTATTGACTCAACTGCATACCGTCGCTACTACCGCGAGTCGAACATTGGTAATTTAGTTGCTGATATTATGCGGAAAAAAGGTCAAGCGGATATTGCGATGATCAGTTCAGGCAGCCTGCGAGTTGATCTTAACTCCGGCCCCGTGACAGTGGCAAATGTGATGAACCTTTTCCCATTCACCGATACGCTATCTGTCGTTGACATGACTGGTAGCCAATTAAAAGAGCTACTGGAGTACAGTTATAAGTTACCTTATGGCCTGGCTCAATTCTCAGGTATTAAATCTACTTATGACAGCACTAAACCTGAAGGACAGCGACTACTGACATTAAAAGTAAATGGACAGCAGGTACAAAATGACGGGAACTATAAGGTGGCGACATACTCTTATGCAGCTAGTGGTGGCGATGGGTATACTATGTTTGAGAAGGGTAAATTACTTTCTAATGGCGAATCTGTGACACAACACTTGGTTGATTATTTCCGTGAAACCAAGCAGATCAACGTACCTGGGTTAGGAAGACAAGTGGATGTAAGTCGATAGATAACAACTGGTCGTTACTTAAGAAGGAGCGCGCCAGCCATTGCTGGCGCACTATGTTATGTCCAATCTATATCCTCAAGAGCTGTCAGTCTTCAGTCAATTATTTAATGGCTGCAAATCCTTTGGTTGCCCTAATCTGGGAGAGAGTGAAACTGCCAGATACTCTCGTTCTGACAGATTGGGCTATCCAGCTCTTCACTGCCCACTATGCGGGTCGTATCCGCCTGTTCTTGAAAATGAGCCTATTGGTCAGTTAATCAAACAGAACTACCAGCAACATTTGCAGCAAAAACTCGCGGCGTGTCCTCAATGCAAGCCTAACTTTCTTTATAAATCCTCTGCAATTAGTAAAGTATTATCCTATGGGGTGACACCCGCAGGAACACAAAGGAGAAAGTGTGCATCCTGTGGAAAAATATTCAGCTTGCTCAATACAGAGCAAATGACAAGAAAACTCCAACACTTATTTGATCTTCTGGTCAGCGGAGAAAAGCCCCAAGATTTAATCAAGTGTAGCCAGATGCACAGCAAAAAGTTTTATCAATCTCTGGGGCAGCTAAGTGCACTATTACGACATTTTTCAAGGATTCAGGAACAATGTCGATTGTCTGTAGCCCGAAACGTTACGCTGATGACTCACTCTCAGGTAGTCCGTTGTCGCGCCGGAGTAACTGGAAGCCATGGTGTTGATCTTTGGTTTCTTTCTACAACTGATGCCAAGACAGGTTATCAATTTCTTCAGACAAGCAATTTGCTTCTAGGTGATCAACAAACTAAGGGGGTATATAACCCCAATGCTCTTGAGCAGGAAATTGAAGTTATCCCAGAAAATTTATTAAAAACGGCTGAAAAGAATTATCATAAGATCATGAGTCGAAGGCAGTTTGACGAATTATTTTACTGTTCTGAATCAAGAAGTAAGACCAAAGAAGGTGCGCTATTACGACCTGTTTATGGTGCACACTGCCACTTTCAGCTGTTGCAGGCCATGTTCAATCCTGTAAAAAAGTTATCGATCATTCTGGAACATGAAAGCTTTTTACGAGGATCATGTATATGGGCTTTCAGCGAACAAGTAAAAACAGGGAACTGTCAGTTATATTATCTGTATCACGCCGCCTGTAATAAGGAAGTACATACCTCAACATCAGATGAAGCTAAACAACGGATATTGGGTTGGTGGAACGAGAGGTGGGTTCAACAAGCTTATTCATGGCATAAGCTGCATTGGAATATTGCACTGGGCTATCTAACAAAACCCATAAAAAATAATCCGATACTAACAAGACCTGACTGGAATCATGACTTCTGGCAACAATACATAGAGTGGCTTCCAGTTACCTATCACCGAAAAATTAAGTGCGAAACCATGGTGCAATGGTTAGAAATCTTCCGATTTATCTATAACTATCTTAAAGCAGAATCCAGGACAGAAGGCTTAGATATTAAGGATACTGAATTGACATCCATCAACTCCCTAGTTTCATATGTTAACAGGTAATTTGACAATGAGTTTTAACAGCTCCCTTATGCTCGATAATCTTCAACAAATGATTATTCTCGCAACAGTTGCACATAAGCAGAATTTCACTCGTGCAGCAGAACACCTTGATATATCAAAGTCGCAAGTCAGTAAACAGATTCGATTTCTGGAAGAGAGATTGGGTTGTCAGCTAGTACAGCGGAATACGCGGTTTGTTGTTTTAACCGAGCAAGGTATTCAATATGCTGAATATGGTCAACAACTGCTTGATACGGTAGGAGAAGCCGAAGCAATGATCGCAGGTTATCGCAATGAAGTTAAAGGTGTTCTCAGGATTGGTGTCGCACAGTCATTTGGCAATATACACATTATACCGGCCTTTGCTGCATTCCAAAAAGCTCACCCAGAACTTGAGATCGAAGTGAGCTTATTTGATCATCGCCCTAACCTGCTTGAAGAAGGTTATGACTGCTGGCTAACAATTCGCGAACACACGTACCTTCCCGAAGGCATGGTTGCCAGAAGGTTGGCTGATTGTAATTTTGCCGTTGTCGCCTCACCTGAGTATTTAAGCAAACATGGTTATCCTAAGACGCCAAGTGATTTACGTTACCATAACTGCATCACTTACCAGAGCCGGGAAAGAAAATACGTAAATTGGGAATTTACTCGTGATGGTGTTCACCAATCAGCTTTCGTCCAAGGTAATTTCCGTATTGATAATGCACCAGCTTTACTCGACGCCGCCTGTTCTGGTCTCGGAATTGCTTATTTGACAACTTATTTGCTTACTGACGAAATAGAGACCGGCAACTTAATAAAACTGCTTCCTGAATGGAATGCGAATATAGAGTTGACGGTTTATGTCGTTTACCCAAGACGTAAATATCTTGCACCTAAAGTAAAATGTTTCATCGACTTCATGTCAGAGTATATGTCTACCTTATCAAGTCTTGATGTTTAATTCTATTCTAGAATACCTTTCTGGATCAGGTAACACACGGAAATGAGGTGTTTTCGCAAAGTTATCCTATGAGTTATGATCATGCAAGCTTTTCACTCAGTGTAATTACATGGCCATTAAATTTTCAACGCGATAAGTATTCCAATCCTTATGTCTTGATGTGGAAATAAACAATTTTGCTGCGAAAATATTTATAAAAACCTAACGGAAGCGGTTTATTGACTCAATGAATGACGGGCCGTAGCCCACTTTATAAAAAATCCATAACAAGTGGTTGTCACGCAATCATATAACATAGTTCATGTCAGTCAGCACCGTTTAACTAAAGAAAAAATGCTGTACTTATCTTCGCAGCTGTCTGCTTGGATAAGCAGCGTTAATGCACTTCAACAAAGTATGCTCCGTTCCCAACTTCGTCTGAATTTATGGTCAGAACAAATGCTATGGATAATATTCATAATACGTTTTACAAATATCTAAATATTTACAACTTAAAAGGGAAATGCTTTTTTTCTGAGTCTAAATTTAATTTAATTATGTGAACAACATCACCAGGTAGCAACTATTCTTACTTTACACTCTTCGTAGTTAATAAAAAGAAAAGTAGAAGAGAGTATTATGAAACCAACCCCTTTAACGCCACTTTCTAGTTCTATTTTGATTACATTTCTTGGTCTGAGTTCATCAACTTGTCCTGTAAATAAGGAGGTCACACTATTACATCCTCGTAGTATTGAGAATGGTTATTAATATATTGATCAATAAAAAATATCAACGTTACATCCTCTGGCCGTCAAGTTGATGTAAAATGTAATTAATTTAATTCCTTCATCTAAGTCAATGCTATCATCCTGTGTGGGCTGTGACTGAAATTTTTGAGTAAATAATATGAATAAAGCAATTCTTGTTCTTGGAACTAGCCTAATTTCCTTTTCTTCTTCGGCTGCAAATATATATGATGATGGTTCAACAAAAGCCGACATAAAAGGTTACTTAGCCGCCAGTTTATATCTTTCTGGTGATGATACATCAGCTTACCCAAATGAAAGTGGCCTGAAAGATCATTACTCTCGTGTCCGTTTTGCTTTCCAACATCAAATCACGGATAACTGGGTAGGATCTGCTCAGGTTGAGTGGGGATTTGACGGGCAAAATCAAGATTCAACAACGAATAGTTTGAATCTTGTAAATCGTCTAGCTAATTATGGTTTCGTCAACAGTGAAGTTGGCTCTATTCGTATAGGTAAACAATGGTCTGTTTATGGCGACATTGCAAGAATGACGGATCAATTTTGGATATGGGGAGCTTCTGCATCTGGCTTCTATGATGGACGATATGGATTTGATGGCGGTGATTCTGGTCAAGGGCGAGCTGATGACGCTTTAACTTATCGTCATAAAATTGGCAATATACAAATTGGAGCACAATATCAGGTTGAAGAAAAACACCGTTCAAATGGTGCTGCAGATAGAGATTATGGTTACCAACTAGCATTAGCTTCTGATTTTGATTCGGGTATTAAACTCGGTGTAACCTATGCCACAACCAAATATTCAGATGATGTGGACACTGTTGCAATGCTATTTGGTGCAAAATATACCAGTCAATACTGGTATATTGCTACAACAATAGGGCAGTATGAAAATGAACACGTTTTTGATGGTGTAGCCGCTAGCTCGAATAAACAGACTGGAAGTCTAGGCTCAGAGCTTTATGTTCGGTATAACACAACAAGTAATACTGCATTATATGGAGGGTATAACTATTTAGAAGATAAGGATTCCATTGGTGAGCTTTCCTATGGCTTGTTGGGTGCCGAGTGGACTCCAGGAAAACTAGTTTTAGCTGCGGAGTATAAACTGGCAGAAACAGAGAAAGATGCGAATGGCAGCGATATAGGTGAAGATGCGTTTGGTTTACACCTGCGTTATTTCTTCTAACAATTGATCCCCGCAATTCAATTGGGGGGAATCACTTCGTTGTTATTGTTTGATCGTGATTTATAAAATAAACCATTTGGGGAAAGGAACCCTCCTTTATATCAATCACTGGATTAATAACTGTCTCATGATGAGATGATTGGCAAAACTAGAGGGTAACATTATGGAATTCAACATGGTTGAAATGGTGGGTTATGCGTCGTCACTCATGGTTGCAATATCACTAATGATGAAAGACATTGTATGGCTTCGTATTTTGAACTTCATTGGTTGTGTACTTTTCACTACTTATGGTTTTATGATCGATGCATTCCCAGTGGTCGTAACTAATGGCTTTATTGCCTGCGTCAATATTTATTTCTTGGCCAAAATGCAACAAGAGCGAAATAAACAAGTTAATCTAGCATGTGAGTCCACATAGAAAGCTATCAATATCGATGAGCGCGAGTCATCAAAGCGTAAATGCAGAGAAGTGTTTTCGAAAGAGTTTTGGTGTTCGTTAATAGTAATGAACAGGTAAACTTTGACTCATCTTATAGTATTTCAAATAACAACGTAAGCCGTGAGTTGCCAGAATTATATTATAATTGATAGCCTGTACATAAAGATCGTCAATGCAATAATAATCAGCCTTGTAGTTAAAAATTACTCATCGAAACTAGCAGAAAAAGATGACCGTTATAACAAATTTTACCATTATGGTACTCGCAGCCACTGTTAAATTATGACAGTGGTTTTTTTATCATCAATGAGCCAATCCGATAAAAAACGAGATATTTCGACGCGTTTTTTCGACATTTACGAGTTTATCACCATTCAATTAGCGTCTCTATCCTTGAACACAGCTAATGCCAAAACCCACTATGAGTTGTCAGCTTATAGGAAAGATAGTACGAATGGACTGTAGTTGAAATGCCTAAGTATCGATTGCTGAGTAATCACTAGTAATGGTTATAAATGGGAGTTTGTGAGCGATGATGACTTAAAGGAGCACTCCCCCCTAGTGCATTCATTAATGGAAAGTCATCTAGTTATAAGCTGACATAACGTAACGATTTCTTCTTGCTTTGTGTGAAGTCCCCTCGGTGGTCATCTCTTCGACTCGTCTAGATAAAAAGGCTTAGTACTATATCGTCCAGTAAACTGTGTCTAATGGTGTAAACAAAGTTATAAGTTTGCTTACACGTGTCGAGCTATGCCCTACTGTGTAAATGAAGTCCCACTTATAGGTTTGTTTACAGTAAAGTGTCAACGAATCGATTTTGCTTACATTCAATAAAGGGTGAACTAAGAGCCAGTATCGGTAAGCGTGAACTTCGTCGCAGTGTGCAAATCCGTGTCAGGCAAAGAAGCCATACAGCGCTCATATCTGGTGCTGACTCTGATGCATGAACTTTTGTTTATAAGGAAGCGGTTGGTGTTGTTTCATATGATTCTTGCTGTTGCCAACAAGGGGAGCAAACTAATGAGGCTTGTTTGAAAGTTTCCTTCAATGTTCGATTCATTAGAC
>NZ_JAWWDA010000005.1:0-261711 GCF_033720175.1 Photobacterium sp. | reverse complement strand
GGTGCGTTATATAACACCAAAAACCAAGTGCCTTATGCCCTGCCCGAGCATAAAACCCGCAGCACCTTTAAAACATCGTCCAGTGTCGGCGGGCAGAACTTCAATGAATGGCGCTTTGACGACAAAATAAATAACGAACAAGTCTATCTTCATGCCGCCAAAGATCTCGATACCACCGTACAAAACATCCGCACCCAGGAAATACTGAATGCCGATCACCTTACTGTCCACGATTGCCGCTATCAGGAAATCAAAGTTGATGATCACTGCACGGTAAACGGAAATCAGTTCGAAAAGGTCGGCGGAGATAACCATCACGAGACTGCAGGCACGCAGCAGACCAAAATTGGCAGCAAACACCTTACCGAAGCGGGCAGTGAAATCCACATCAAAGTGGGCAATAAAGCAGTGATTGAAGCCGGATCCGAAATCACCCTGAAAGGCGGCGGCAGTTTCGTGAAAATCGACCCATCCGGCATCAAGCTGAATTCTGACGGCAGCGCGGGAAGGGGGAGTGGCTACGGAGGCCAGTCGCCACAATTGCCGAGAGTGATTGGTCAGGCTGACGCACTGGCCGCATCAACCGCGATGCAGGTACAAACAGTGGCGTCGTCTATGTCTCTGGCCGCGTTTGGGAATATGGCGAAAAGGGCCGTTGCACCAGTAAACAGTAACTCATTAATGACTGATGATGCGTTGATCGCACATTGTGAGAAACAAGCCGATGGTTCGTGCCCATTGTCTGATTGCCCTTGTTTAAAGACAAATAAGGGGGCGTAATGGTCGATAAATTCTCAGATGTATTGATATCACATTGTCCGTTATATCTGGTGCTTGATACTGCATCTTATGATCCGGGGTTACTAACCAAAATATACAATATTGATCCAATGCCAGAGCTGGATTTCTTATTTTCGGCAACGCAATACCATTCATTGGCAATGGATGGCCCTGTCATCGTACAAAGCACCGAGAGGTTGCTTGAATTCTTTATCAATGAATTTATCACCGGTGGTTATGCCGGTTTCGCGGTGCAGGCAAAGTTAGAACAAAGTGAGGTTGCAGAGCACTTGAAGCGAAACCTAACGGTTTGTGCTGATGGGAAAGAGTGTCTGTTTCGATTTTATGAGCCGCGTTATTTATCAGCAATTTTATCAGATGTGGTGCCTGAGCAAAGACAGTATCTAATGGGGAATGTGGAAGCGCGCTGGATTTGGCCACACCGATATGAAAATGAAATTATGGGTTGGGAGTATGCTGATAACTTGCCTGATCCTCAGATTGATACAACCTCAAGCCGATTAGCATTAACCCCCAGCCAATTGGCACAGCTACAACAAAGCCAAAATACCATCGTTATTGATAATGTCGCAATGAAGCTGAAAGGCAAAGCTGAACTCGCTAACCTGAGCTTAGAGAAACGGCATCAGTTGATAATGTCATGGCTTATGCCTTTATTGTCCAAGAGCCCAATCAACCCTCTCAGAGCGGAGCAATTCTGCTTGGGGCTTAATGATCTAACGCCAGATAGTCAAAAAGCGTTGCTGATGGAAATAACACAACGCGGATATGAAATAAAAGCCGCATTGGCATTAGTTAAAAAGTATCAAATAAAGGAAAAGAATAATGTCATCCAATTCACCTCGGCACGCATGTGATCAAGGCTGTGACTTAATTATTGAAGTGCTGGGGCTTGTTGATGAAAAGCAAAAACTGGTGCTGCTTAGAAACAATAAATTATTTCTGCCGTTTGAAAAATCAGTGACGACCAACGATAGCACGAAATTTATTGTTGATGACTATATGGCTTGCGATCAACAAACAAACGCGAGAGATGTGATTGCAATTAATACAGGCAGTGATAATAAGCCTTATTACGTTCCTTTAACGGGCGGGGTGATGTTAAATCCGGCCCGCCCGGCAAAAGACGGAAAACGGGAACAAGCCCGGATCAATGCCGCGGTTCCCTATACCTCATTAGATGCCCATATGCTGACGCAGCAGGCCGGCAGTGATAATCAGGCATTAGAGAAAATAATCGCCTTACCTCAGGGGTTTCTTTATGTCTTCAACAATGGTCGGTTATGGCGTGAGATCGTTATTGATTACAGTCAAGACAACTGTCTAACCTTTACCGATCTGGATATAGCAACATGGCGTGAACAATGGCAAGAAGATCAGCCGCACCTGCCAAGGGTCATAGCAGGGCAGGCGCAAGATACCATCTGGTTTCCGCAAGATATCTCAGCGATAAGCGGGGAGAAGAAAAACCAGATAGATTTTGCCTTTTCATCAGAGCCATGGAGCAGCGCCTATATCAACTGGTTGGAAAAAGGAAAGGATCGATATTTATCTCGTACACAATCTCCAGTGAGGTTGTTTGAACAATTTTGGAAAGAAAAATTTGATCCCAGAACCGCGCATTACGCCGCCCCCGTTAATGACATAAAACCCCAGACCCCCCGACAACCGATTATTGAACAAGCTCTGCTACAGCCAACACATTTCCTGCACGATTTAAGTGGTCAATACCCACGAGAACAAAAGAATAAGTCGGAATCAGCAGTAAAAGCGATATCCGATCCGAAGACGTTTAATGCTGAAAAACTGGCAGAGTTAGAGCCTGAATTTGTATTACCGGCGTTATCTAAACAGGTCAGTAAGGCCGGGCCAAAAAAAGATCAGAAAGCGGAGATACCGGCAACAGAGATAGGTGAAGTAGCAACGGGTGATTGCTTTACACGGGTTCGCGATAAAGCCATTCACGGCTTTATGGTCGCAGACGTGCGCGGCGCGATACACCAATATTTAAGTCAGATGGAATCGAGTGCGGGATGCCTGTCACTATTGTGTGAAGCGTGTTACTACACCCCTTATGGTACCAGTTCCATGTTGGTTAATTCCCTGGTAAGGGCGAGTAAAACCGGCACGCAAGACAATCCGTATCACAGCGATAAAATCAACTTACAACCCGGAACAGTGTTTGCGTCGGGCATCATGCTTTATGAGCGTTGGGTAATGCACCAAAATCTATCATCGGCGATGGCTTCTCTTTACCGGTTAGTCAGCGATACGCCGCTTGTTATTAATAGTTTGAGAGACTTATTCTCGTTAGATGATGCCGATTACATTGCCGGTTTTATGGAAGTTCCGGCTTTGCTGGCAGCGCTCAATATCAAGGTTGAAGACATTGATAAGCTGGCAACCAAAGATGAGCTTAAATGGGTACGCAATGACAGCGCGTTACAAGGTTCAGGGGCTGATTTTAAGAAGCAGTTAAGTCTGAGCGGCATTTTTGATTTTATGGGGGTATCAGAGGAAAACTGCACTGCCGGTAACGACGGTAGCGGGCTATTCAGGCCGCACGATTTTGAAAAAATATGCGATGTCAATCATGCGATCTGGAAGAAAAGCCAGTTTGATACGCCTTATCCAGCATTGTTTATGCAAAGGGAAAAAGAACAACAGCAGGCCATGGCAGTGGTCGAAAAGAAACTGGTTGAGCAACAACGACATTCAAATGTTGCTGGCGATTTGATGTATGAAATGGCGGTTACCAGCTTCGGTCTAATGCGACGTGTTACTGGCGGGACGACGGCATTAATCAGTGAATATATGAATGCGTACGCAAAGGAGTTGTTAGAAAAAGCGAAGGAAAATGGAACAAAAAAACAGTTTCTAACCTCTCATATTTATACCGGTACAAAAAAAATAAAGTCGGCAATTTATTTGAACAGCTGCAAAATAGTGACGCAAATCTGAGAGCAAAGAATGCACTGCTATCGCCATTAAATGCAATTACCGATCTGAAACAAATAAACGTTCAAACGTCTAAGCAACTAAAAAAACAAGGTGTACCTGTATTAAGGAGTACTGATAACAGTCGGTTTTATTCCGGTAGTGAATTAGTCGCTTCTAATAATCCTCGTGATTTAAAACTGGCACAAAAGACAGGTCATCAACGAAATATTTTAGCAACCTATGTTGAGGTAGACACAAAGCGTGAAAATATTGCTCTGCGAATCTGGTGGGATCATGCTAAAGGAATACTGACAGGGTTAACGTTAATTGACACGATTAATTTGATGTATGCAATTAAAGATTATGCTAATACTTATAAGGAAAGTGGAGAGCATGATATATATTTAGTAACCTCCATAGGTAGCGCTTTAGGCGATTTGACTGTAACAAGTTTGACGCTGTATCGGGAAGTCATGCCGCTATCGAAGGTATCGTTGAAGGTGAGTTCTGAGTGGTTTGCAATTGATAATAAATATTTAAAAAATTCAATAAGTTTTTCTCGCTTAAAAGTTGCAGGTTTAGTTGCTGGCGGGCTAACCGCGATACTTGATATCTGGCAAGGTGTTCGGTTAATTGACGATAAAGATAACGATGCGGGTATCGCGTCAATCTTTGCCGGGGTAGGGATGGGCATTGCAATGGGAAGTGAGCTTCTTGCCAGTACTGCGCTACTTGCCGCTATGGGGCTAACGCCTCTGGGTTTATTATCATTAGGTCTATTTTTAGGTGCTGGTGGAATGTTCTTGAGGGAGTTATGGAAAGATAACAAAGTGGATAAATGGCTAATAGGTCAAGAAGATAAATCAATTGAACCTTCACCGTTTTATACCGGTATTGAAAATGAGAAAAGTGAAATTGAATTGATTGCTGAACTATTTCGCTTAATCGAAATAGATACATCATTTAGAGACGAGAGAGACAGTTCAATGACAATTGCTTCAGGCCTGTTATCTCATCCGTCTATGTCGCTACTCACATTCAACAAAAACCCAATCATATCAATGGAGTTAGAAAAACGTTTTCGGTTATCGAGTGCAAGAAATCAGCGCTCATTCATAACGCCAATGGTAAAGGGGAAATGGTTGAATGGTAATGAGGGGCAAATTATTGGCTTTGATTGTTTGTATCACCAGAACGAGATAGCAGCAAAATATTCACTATCAACAGTAGCAGCACGCTGGCAAGGTGAACTTGTTTTGTTTGACATAAATCAAAACAAGTTTGTCCCCCAAAAGCTGGTTTTTAGTTATAAAAAGAATGACAGCGAACAACAATATAATGATGGAAAACTAGAAATAGAGTGGCTAGCATAATGGAAGAGAATTACTATCAAGATACCGCCTTCAATAGTCGCACCGCCGACTTACAGCGGCCGTGGAATAATACAACGTTTGATATTCGACTGGCGGGCAGGCGGCAGCCGTGGCTGAAGGTCTATAGTCGGCAATTGCCGATGAAGTTTGTTGATGATTGGCTGTTAAACAAAGAGTCTTTCATTAAGGTTCAGCATTTAATGAACCATGAAAGCTTTAACTTTATCACCACCAAAGGTGGCTGGGCTTTATTGCATACCTGGTTAAAGATTTTCTCTGTGTTTACATCAATTTTTTTTATACCGTTAATTGGAACCTTTGCTGTTACTATTTATTTCGCTGATGGTGAAGGGATAACTTTATTAATCACCCTAAGGGGGTGGCTAGATTGGTTTGTTTTTTCGGTGTTGTTTTTTCTTGTCAATATACTGCTGCTGTGGGCAGTTAAAAAGACCAAACCCCTTGCGATGAGTAACTTTGTTAAAGGATATAAAACCCTTTTCAGAAGAACTGGTGAAGTAGGGTTTTGGAATAATAAAAAATTCGACAAACAAGATATTAAAAACTTTGACTCTTATTCCATTCATCTTCGAGATCGATACATGATTAGCAGTTTTAATCATGAGATCCGCAACCGTTATAGTGGTGATGGTTTTGGTATGATCTTTTCATCAGTTCGTAGTCATTCAAATAATTTTATCGAATGGGAATTCATCCGCCAGTACATGGATATAAGCCAGCCGTTGCCTGATATTCCCCAGCTAGAGTATTGCCGCCACCTTGACCCGGTCACTGCCGAATACGATAAAAAAGGTAAACGCCGCTTACCCAGCGGCCAAAAATGCCCCGCTGATTTTTGGCGCAAGATGGACAAAGCAACCTTCGAAAAGAAGTATCGAAAGATGTTTGAGAATGCAGGAAAAGATATCAATTGGCAAAACAAGCGTTGCATTCTAACAGGCAAGCTGGGTACGAAAATTTAATGTTTACATTATGAAAAAGTTTAACCTATGGCTGAAGTAACATTACTGATGATATTGGCTGCTTGTCAGTAATGAGTTGGTTGTTACAGAGGTAGTTTATGCCGACTCATGCTCTTGTTGTTGATTAGCCTATGCTGCAAAGGACTTGTTATCACTTTTCAGCAACTACCTCTGTAAGTGATTGATAGCGAGCAAAAATATAATGATGGAAAACTAGAAATAGAGTGGCTAGCATAATGAATGACAATTATTACCAGGATACCGCCTTCAACAGTAGCACCGCCGAGTTACAACGGCCTTGGGATAATACAACGTTTGATATTCGACTGGCGGGTAGACGGCAGCCGTGGCTGAAGGACTATAGTCGGCAGTTGCCGATGAAGTTTGTTGAAGATTGGCTGTTAAACAAAGCGTCTTTCATTAAGGTTCAGCATTTAATGAACCATGAAAGCTTTAACTTCATTACCACCAAAGGTGGCTGGGCTTTATTACACACCTGGATGAAAATTTTCTTTCTACTTTCGTCATTTTTTTTATACCGTTAATAGGTACCATGGTTATTTATGTATACGCTGCTGATGGTAAAGATGTGACTATATTAATCACACTTGGTGGTTGGGTGGATTTGTTTGTTTTTTCGGTGCAATTTTTTCTTGTCAATATACTGCTGCTGTGGGCAGTTAAAATAACCAAGCCTCTTGAAATGAACAATTATGTTAAAGATTATGTGACATTATTTAGAAGAACCGGCGAGGTGGGGTTTTGGAATAATAAAAAACTCATTAAGCAAGATATTAAAGACTTTGATTCCTACTCTGTTCACCGTCGCGACCGATATATGATTAGCAGTTTTGATCATGACATCCGTAATCGTTATAGTGGTAAACCTATAGGTGTGTCTTTTTCAACCATTGAGTGTCATGCCAGTAATAATTTTATCGAGTGGGAGTTCATCCGCCAGTATATGGACATAAGCCAGCCGTTGCCTGATATCCCCCAGTTAGAGTACTGCCGCCACCTTGACCCGGTCACTGCCGAATACGATAAAAAAGGCAAGCGACGCTTACCCAGCGGCCAGAAATGCCCTGCTGATTTTTGGCGCAAGATGGACAAAGCAACCTTCGATAAAAAATACCGCAAGATGTTTGATAATGCAGGTAAAGATATCAACTGGCAAAAAAAGCGCTGTATTCTAACAGACAAGTTAGGTACGGAAATCTAACATTTTTAAAAAGGATTTACCTATGCCTAAGCAGCATTATTGGGTGATATCGGCACCCAGCATGATGGTTTTCATCCATCCCCGATCATTTCGGCCAGCTCAGACGTCTTCATTGATGGCCGTCCAGTGGCCCGCAAGGGCGATGCATTAATGCCGCATATTAAACCCAAGCATCCGCCGCACCCGCGCAGCATCGCATCGGGTGTGGGGTCGGTATTGGTGAATGGTAAACCCATCGCCGTCGGCGGCTCTAAAATCAGCTGCGGCGGGAAAGTGTAGGCGGGCAGCTCGGTAAAAGCGGGCTAGTTACTTCAGCAAATGACCGAAAGAAATGATTTGATGTTAAGTCTGAAAGAGCATCAGATTATGACGCTGAATTTACCACCACTAAATTAGCCGGACACATTGTCGATATAAAGCCAAATGGGACACAGGATGATCGATTCGCGGGCATGGCGTGTGCCACGTCTGACGTCTTTGATGGCGTTGAGTTCAAACCCGTTGCAAGTGAGTTTGATCTCATCAGTGGATGCCTAGCAGTATCGGATGCCATTTATGTGGCGCTGGATGATCTGTTAGCCGACTTAACCAATATAACCACGCACTTTGCCACTGTGATTGCGGATAACCGAGTCTTTGAAGAAAAGAAAGGTAATCAGATTTTGGTCATGGAGCACATACTCCAGCTAACGGCTGCAGCCGCCAGCGACACGTTCAATTATCCCGCCGGTATCAGTACCGAGGCGATGAAGCGTGAATATTATGAGAAGGTGAGCCGTCTCTATGATTTAGAGCTGGAGTTACACAACTCAATTAATACCAGGCAATATGGTCAAATAGATCAAGCTCCGGTTCGGCAGCTAACAAATGAAATAGAACAGGAATATAACGCAAAACCGAATATGGAAGCGCTCCGCCCCTGGGTACTGCGAAAGAAATACCGTGAAGTGGTCGATTGGAAGCAAGCTCAGCAAGAATACGATGAAATCAAAACCGAATTGGAAAAGCGCTTTGAACATCAGCAGGCAGCCGCCAGAGATTTGCAGCATTGCTTAATACGTTTAGGCAACGATCCGAAGGCATGCTTTGTCGATAATCAGTGCCAGCGTGATCAAACCTATCTGCATTTCTTCATGGCAAATATCATTGAAGTGATCAGCCAAAATATCACCGAAGAAATGGCGCAGTGGATCCGTGACGAATTTGAATCTCCCACCAGTCTGGTGGCCCTTACCCTCTCTGGTTTTGATCTTGAGCTTCATCAGGTGATTGGCAAAGCCTTTCAGGCGGAAGATTCAAATCAGATACTGAAATATTCGGATCTGGGCAACTGGATTGCCAGGCGAAATGATATCGTCAACTTCATCGAGCACCCTGAAATACAGCATTCACCGTTCTGGTCAAAAATCAGTACCACACTTCAAAAAGTCATGACGGCATTTACTGCTGCCATTTCAGTGCCGGCGAATATATTAGCCCGACAAGTGGCTTCCATGAGTAGCGTTGTCGCCTACTTATCGCCGGCATTCACCATCAATCACCCAGACGCCACGCAGGCTTATCAATGGCGAAGATTGCTAGCCGAGCGATATGCCACTAATGTCGGACTCAAGGGAATTACCAAAAAACCGCTTTTGAGGTACCGTTGCTGGTAGCAACGACCGATCGCAATTTAACCCAAACGCTCAAGCATACTGTGACGCAGGCGATATTAACCAAGGGCAAAGCGCAGACTCAAGCTACCTGGAACAGGCTGGGGGAATTCGGCGGTATCGTCGCCGTTTTGAATATTATTGCGGTTAAAAACGCTTACAACGATATTCATGGCAAAGCGTATGTATCAGCGGAAGAAAAGCGACTGGTTAAACAAAGCCTCGGTTATGCCGCGGCTGCGATAGCCGGGGTTTTCCAAGGCAGTGCATGGGTGCAGATAAAAGGAAAAGAAGACGTTCTTAGCAAACCCGTAAGACTCTGGTTTAAAGCGGGGGCTGAAGAGTTAGCTGAGTTTAGTGATGACTTAATTAAGCAGGCCCGGCAGTTTTCGCGTTTTACACTGATTTCAGCTGGTTTTGGCCTGTTTGCGGCTGTAATTGAAGGTTGCGGCTTATATGAAGAGTTTAAAAGAACTGAAGGTATTGAACAGGGGCTAATTGGAATTAAAATTGGTTCCGTCGGAACCATGGGATTAATTAATGTTGCACAGTGCTATCGTTTTTTAACATGCAAGCTGATCGGGTCTCTGTTCGCGGGATGGATGGTGACAGGGCTATGGATTGCAGGCGCTATTTATCTAGTAGTCACGTTAATACAAAGTAATTTACGGAAAGATGAATATCAGAAATGGTTAATGGCAACCAAATGGGAAACCAGCCCGGGTTCAGATTGGTCATCTGATGATAGTCAGAAAATCATCCAAAAAACATTAGGTGACTTATACCGGATAATGCTGAAGCCAACATTGTACGTTAAATCTCCAATCACGGATTATAAATCCTCTGGCGTTACATATCCTCCTTCGGTAGGAATAAGTGAAAAGCTACACTTTAAACTCTATGTGCCTGCGGCTTTAAAAGATTCTGATATCACCGTTGAAATATATAGTGACTATATCGTCAGGGAATCAAAACGCTGTCGGTGGATTAAAAATGAGGATGACAACGTTTATATTCTTGAATTGACATTTTCCAAGCATGAGTTGTTACAAACACCAAAAGTCGCAGTGAGATATGGATATTCGAATGAGAATTACAATTTTTATCCATCATTGACCAGTGATGGTGCCTATTTAGAGCCTGTAGCTGAGAGTGTTGATGTTAGGCGAGTGTATAGAAATAAAATAGTCAAAAAACTGGTGATTGGTGGTGCATAATGGATATTGAAATAAGTAACCAGAAGAAAGTCAAAGAGTTCGAAACGCTACTAAAAGATAAGTTGTATTCTCAATCTTCAGTTTTAGATTGGGAGATTGTTCACTTCATGCAGATTTATAAAAATAAGTATGGTGAGCTTCTGATCACCGTCTTTTTTATAATACTGTTTGCAAGCTGGGTTGATTTTAGTGTTAACGATGAGGTTTCCTTTTTTATAATGTCAACATTTTTTTGTTGTTTAAGTGCTTTTTTATGGTATACAACCGGAAATAATAAAACACACTTTTACTATTATTTTACGGAATCAGGTTTTGTTAAATAATATCATGATGAGTTACCGCTCTGGCTTTATGCCGGGGTAAGAAAGCTATCTTATGTCGGGATGGCCATCTGTTTTCTGGCATTATTGATGGTAGGCCCGATGGCATTTGTGGGTGTCGGGGCGTTTGCGCTAATGAGCTTTGGAATGTCAAGTTTTGATAGGGTTACCCACTCTCTGCCTTGTTTATGGAAGGATGTTGAACGAATTAAATATAGTATAACCAAAAATAGATTAATGTTGATAGGAAGGCAGTTCTATCCCGAGTTGAAAAATCGTGACGGTAGTGATTACTATAATACTAGGTCCTGTATTATTGTATGCTCAGAAGGTGAGCTTGACACTATTATGGAAAAGACACTGCAATTAATCGGTCGCGATATCAAAATTACTCATGATGAAGAGTTTTTGTAGCGTGAAATGGTATCTGAGAAAAAAGTTGTAAGCTTCAGTTAACAAATGGGTTGCCGGATAAACAAAAGAAATATCAGAAATGGCTAATGGCAACCAGATGGGGAGCCCGGCCAGATTCAGACTGGTCATCTGATGATAGTCAGAAAATCATCAAAAAAACATTAAGTGACTTATACCGGATAATGCTGAAGCCAACGCTATATGTTCAATCTCCAATCACAGATTATAAACCCTCTGGCGTTACGTATCCTCCTTCGGTAGGAATAAGTGAAAAGCTGGTCTTTAAACTCTATGTTCCTGCGGCTCTAAAAGATTCTGATATTAGTATTGAAATTTCAGCTGACTATACAGTCAGTGAAACAAAGCGCTCTCGCTGGGTTAAAAATGAGGATGACAACGCTTATATTCTTGAGTTGACATTTTCCAAGCATGAGTTGTTAAAAACACCAAGAGTTACAGTGAAATATGGGTTTTCAAATGAGGATTACAGTTATGGTTTTCATCCATTGTTAACCAATGATGGTTCCTATTTAGAACCTGTGGCCGAGAAGGTTGATGTTAGACGAACGTATAGAAGTAAAATAGTAAAAAACCTTGTGGTTGGTGGTGCATAATGGATATTGAAATAAGTAATCAAAAGAAAGTGAATGAGATTGAAAGTCAATTAAAAAATAAGTTGTATTCTCAATCTTCAGTTTTAGATTGGGAAATCGTTCACTTTATGAATATTGAAAAAAATAAGTACCTAGACTTTCTAGGTCCTATTTTTTTTATAACACTGTTTGCAACCTGGACTGATTTTAGTGTTAACGATGAAGTTTACACATTTTTTTAATGTCAACGTTTATTTGTTGTTTGGGTGCTTTTTTTTGGTATACAACGGGTAATAACAAAACGCACTTTCACTATTATTTTACGGAATCAGGCTTTGCTAAAGAATACCATGATGAGTTACCGCTCTGGCTTTATACCGGGGTAAGAAAGCTATCTTATGTCGGGATGGCCATCTGTTTTCTGGCATTATTTATGATAGGTCCGATGGCATTTATAGGTGTCGGGGCGTTTGCGCTAATGAGCTTTGGAATGTCAGGTTTTGACAGGGTAACACACGGTACGGGCTATTTATGGAAAGATGTTGAAGAAATAAAATACAGCTATTCACAAAATCGATTTATGTTGATGATAATGCGGAATTACCCAGAACTAAAAAATAGCGATGGCAGTGATTATTCTAGTTACGGAAGGATCAGAATTGTATGCCCGGAAGGTGAGCTGGACGTCATAATGGAAAAGACACTGCAGTTAATCGGCTGCGATATCGAAATCACTCATGATGAAGAGTTTTTGTAGCGTGAAATAATGGTATTTATAAAAGCAGAATAAGCTTCAGTTAACCGTTTGATTAACAGCCACCAACAAAAAAGGATTTACCTATGCCAAAAGTAGCACTATTGGGTGACATCGGCACCCAGCATGATGGTTTTCATCCATCCCCGATCATTTCGGCCAGCTCAGACGTCTTCATTGACGGCCGCCCAGTGGCCCGCCAGGGCGATGCATTAATGCCGCATATCAAACCCAAGCATCCGCCGCACCCGCGCAGCATCGCATCGGGTGTGGGGTCGGAATTGGTGAATGGTAAACCCATCGCCGTCGGCGGCTCTAAAATCAGCTGCGGTGGGAAAGTACAGGCGGGCAGCTCGGTAAAAGCGGGCTAGTTGCAGGGAGTGGTGAGTATCACTCCTAAAAAAAGAAAAACTTATTTTTGCGTCGCTGGGTTAATTCATCTTTTAGTACTTTTAAGGTTGATAGCAATTCGGTGAAATTTACGTGCCGTTGGTTGGGTTCACGCTGCATACCTGAAATAAGAATGGCTTGTAACGGCACATATTTTAAGTTCTTGTCGATAACCATTGGTGTTTCATTCGCGTTATGGCGAATGTTGAAAATTAATTTATACAGTAAAACACACAGCGAGTATTGATCGCTTTTAATTGTTGGTGCTGTTCCTGCTAAAACCTCTGGCGCAGCGTAATCCCCGCTCCATGCGTGGACTTTAGAAAAATCGATAGCACATCGGTTGTTTTTTTCGTTCACACTTCGACTGATACTGAAATCGAACAGGGTCAGATGGCCATTTTTATCAATCATAATATTTTCGGGCTTTATATCACCATGAATGACACCTTTTTTATGGCAATGGAGAACGGAAAATATCAATGATGATGCGAGTACAAAGCGCTCTTTTTCTTTGGTAATACCAAAAGGTGATGCGAGTAGCATCGATAATGGTTCGCCTTCCATTTTTGGCATCACGATAAATGCATTATGGCTTTGCTGGCAAATATCAATCTGGTTAATGGGTAAGATATTGGCGTGTTGCAGCTTTTGGGCCTGAGTAAACTCATTGACCAGCAGTAGTCCGGCATCGGTATATTCTAGCGCTTCTCGGGTCAGCATTTTGATCGCGAAATGGATCTGATTAACCCCTAAACTCAGTAGCAGTAAATCACTTGCCTGATAGACAACGCCCATTCCTCCCACGCCTAAAATCTTATTTAAGCGATAACGCTTATTTAATACCTCATCTTGCACGGGTAAACATGCTGACTGTTTTTTATCGGTTGGTGATAACGACAAGCTGGATTGTTCTGTCATGGGGTAACCTTGATCATAATGGCAGATAAATTGTCACTCGCTTCCGTTTGCAGCGCTTTTGATTTCAGTTTTTCAGAACCCTTTATGGGGCTGTCAGACGACATCGAGGCCTGAATCATTTTGGCTGTTAAGGCGTTATGAAGCCCATCCGTTGTGAGTAAGAAAGTATCATCGTTCTGAACAGCCAGGATGCAGTGTTCGATATTCAATTTACTTCCCATTCCAATTGCCCGGGTTAACACCGAACGACCATTGAGGCGCTGGCTATGATCTCTGGATACTTGATATAACCGGTTTCGCCGATAAAGGTAACAACGGGAATCGCCTGCCCACAAACAGGCGATATGTCCTTGGAAGGCGATAAGCAAACAGACAGTACTGCCAATGACTGCACTTTGAGACAGGGTCTTCTCCTGACTGAGATGATGATTGACGCGATAAAGCGCGTCTTTAATCATTGCTACTCGTTCTTCTAGTGAACCAGAAAAGATCTGATGCTGAATCGCCTCAATCACCATTCTGCTTGCTATCTCGCCATATTCATACCCGCCCATTCCATCAGCGATGACCCAGATATTTTCTGGGCCAAGTGACAGTACCGCATCTTCATTTTTGGCTCTGACTTTACCCACATGAGTAAAATGTGCAGAATGAAAATGTGTGCCCATAATTACGATAGCCTCTTAGGAAGTGTAAAGTTTTTTAGCAGCTTACGGTCAAATGGGGTTGGGGTGCGATCACTGTAAATAAGGTATTGAGCGTTCATCCCCTTGTTTTGCAGATCGATCTTGAGGACATCTTGCCCCTGATATTTGTTGACCTTGAAGCCGTCAAGGATCCGGAAAAATGCCCAGGGCCCAGTTGCTTGCTTACTCACGACATTTACACCACTTAAATCTTTAAGAACAAAGTTGACGAATTGGCGTTGTTCGCTGATTGGCCAGCTCAGCGATTTCTTCTGAATCGGACCGTGGCGATATAACACTGTCTGATCGCCATAGTTAAATTCGGCCTGCAAAGCGGTTGCATCCAGCTCAAATGGTGCGATTTTAAACCCGATTTTAGGCTGGGTTTTATTGCGGCCATAGAAGGTATGCTGAATTTGCAAGCCTTGTGAATACTGGTACATGAACTGCGTGGAAAGGCCAAGATCACGTCCATTTAAGGCGCTGAGCGATAATGACCCACCGCGGTTTTGTACAAATGGTGCTAATGTTGAACGATAGAACTTGTCCAGTACCCCGTCTTTCTGGAAGAAGGCATTGAAGTCTGCAATATTGACATCGCGGTTGCTGGTGGTGAATGGGTAACGACCTTTCAATGTTAAGGTGTACGGCACAATGACATGATCGTTATAGAGCATTTGTACGTGTTTCTGCGCTTCAGTTAATACAATATTCCACGCGTTATCGGCCACTTGATTCCACCATGAAGAAAGTGGCTGAGGCAAATTGCGGGCAGTGTTCCGTACTTTATCGATTTCGGATATTTTGCCTTGCATCCGTTTTCGGGCCGCATCGAAAGAAGATTGAGGCGTATTCAGGGAATGCTTAATGATCGATAGACTGCTGTTAAGATCGTTGATTGTGACCAGTGCATCTTGCAGGGGAATACTGGCCTCGATACCATCAGGAATCAGCGTATTTAACTTATCAAACTGATGAGAAACACTGCGCCTTGCGGTCCAGGTTTTATTGTCAGCTTTAGGCAGGGCTCCCGCAGCCAGTTTAGCCAGTCGTTTCGCTTTGTAGTTGGTAACGTGTTTAGACCCTTCTTCTAATCCGGCTTTCGTTCCATCCTTGGCTAATTGGCTTTCATCAACAAAGGTAGTGTTTTCTTTAATGAGTGCCAGCACTTTAACCACGGGCTGACCGGCTGCGGTGACACTTGTGGTTTGTGAGACCGCCTGATCGAGAGTCGACACCGGGATCACTTTCAGTTGATCAACAGCGTCCTGCCAGTAACGAAGGTAGTCTCGGAAATATAAATTTTCGACATCGGCATAGATTTCACGAATTTCTAATGCGCTCAGATCAGATGATGTTCCAACTACCCAGTTTTCATTAATTAGGCTTTTAACTTGCTCTAACCCTTTGCTTAAAAAGACACGTTGGTAGCCTTGCTGGCTATATAAACCGGGAATGACGACATCGACATTGGTGAATAAAATCTGATTTGGGCCTAAGTAGTCACTGAATCTAATATTGGAGAGTTTCTGGTTGCTCGCTTCTTCTTTAATTTGTTGATAAACCAGCTCCGGTGTACTTGCCTGGCGCAATAGCTTACGGGTTTTGGCAACCAAATTCTGATTCAGCGTTACAGGCTTAAAGCCGGCATTGAGCAAACGATTAAAGTGTCCCTGTAGTTCATTTTGTTCCGTCGCGGATCCACTGTAGCGATATGACCAGTTAACGGCTATCCATTCGCTCATAAACGCTTTATCCATGCGTTCCTGCATATTCATCATCAGGTAGGCGCGAAGCGATTTGGTCAGGAATTCACGATTTTGCTGGTTGCTCGAGATCTGATTCTCTAATTCACTGGTGATACGAGGTAACAGCAGTTCTTGTAATTGCTGATAGTAAACCGCTTCAGCAACGGAGGCGATTTTTGTTCCTTGATTTAATCCGGAATGTTTTTCGAGGTATTGGAGCTGATCCGGATTATAAATTTGAGTTGAATGGTAAAGCGTATTTAGTGCCGGAAGAAGTTCAATTTCATCGGCAAGGGGAGAAATATGCAGTAACTGATCCTGGTATTGGTTTTTCAGGGTTAGCATTGTTTGCTGTTTCTGGTGGTTACCCAAAAAACCGTTAACCCAGACGCTACCCAGTCCGATGATAATTAAAGCTGATGCAATATATACGGAGCGGTTAATCCACTTAATCTTTTGTTCATATTTTTCATCTAACGTGGCCAGTTCACTGTTCGGAAAGATAACATCATCTAATAAACGGCGAATAAA
Organism: Photobacterium sp.; assembly: GCF_033720175.1. Classification (GTDB taxonomy): domain Bacteria; phylum Pseudomonadota; class Gammaproteobacteria; order Enterobacterales; family Vibrionaceae; genus Photobacterium. The sequence continues at coordinate 245,166 of NZ_JAWWDA010000005.1, read as the reverse complement.
AAATCCTCGTTGATGGCGGCTAGTTGGCAGTACGCGTTGGCTCATGCTCAGGTTTTGGCCAATGACAGCAGTAGATTCGGTAATATCCGTTGTGGGTTCCGGAACTGATGTGAGGTAGAGGCCGCGCAGGTGCGTCGGGCGGTGGTAGCGTGTTTCAGAAAAGGACAATTCACAGAACAGGGCTAGCCGTTCAACAATGGAGCTGAGTTGACGGGGAAACTGGAGTAAATCAGAACGGCGTGCTAAGTCACGCTCAGCATGGAAGAGCGGAAGAAGCTGGGCGTTGAAGCGACGCAGTAGCTCTTCGAATTCAAATTTTACTTTTTCGGCCTGTTCGCCTTCGCCTTGGTTAAAGGTGACGCCAACCACCTGATCCATATCGTCGCGGTTAAGGTGGGCAAAAAACGCATCAAAGCCTGTAACCAAATCCGTTTTGGTTAATACCAGGTAGACCGGGATATCAGAATTTAGGTGGTGACGGATTTCTTGCAACCGTTCGCGTACATAGCGGGCATGCTGCTCAATTTCATTTTCATCCGGGTTTTGTAATGTCTGAATATCAATAGTGAGCAGCAGGCCATTTAGCGGTCTTCGACGACGTTTAGTTCGGAGCGTGTTGAGAAATTTGACCCAAACCGGCCCTTCGATGTTGGATTCTGGTTGATCGAAATACCGTCCGCCAGCGTCAACCAATACTGCATGGTTGGCAAAATACCATTCACAATGTTGGCTGCGTTGAATATCACGGGTGAACTTTCCGCTGGCTTGGTTCAGCGGGAAATCAAGTCCGGAGCATTCAAGTAATGTAGTCTTGCCGCTGCTTTGCGGACCGATAACCATATACCAGGGAAGCTGATACTTAACACGATCGTCAAGCCTACCGTATAGACCTGCCCGTTTGATGGTGGCAACGGCCTCATTGAGTCTATCGGTTAACGCATCGACTGTTTCACGGATTAAGGATTGCTGAGCAGCCTGAGCCTCTATTTCTGCGCGATCTTGAGCTGCCTGGGCCTGACGCTTTTTGATCTGGTGATGAATGCTGATGCATGCAGCCCAAACGATTAAAAGCACAAAACAGGCAACCATTTTATGGCTGGTAGCGGACAATATGGCGTTACCGGCGATGGCAACTTGGTCGCCCCATAGCACAAGTAATACGCACAAGGTAAGGGTCAGGAATAGACTCCAGCACCATACTTGCTTAAAGGTGTTCCATATTTTTTTAAATACAGCTTTCATTGCTTTTAACTTCCCTGTTCACTGATCTGTACGTAGTTGTCGATAACAAGTGCGGATTGCTGATCAAGTACGTAGTAAAAGCCGCTATACAGGGCGGCGAGACTAAGTATGACCAAGCAACCAATACCCAGCAGTGACGTTCTTCGTGTCAGTTTATGACGTTGAAGGCTTTTTGGTTCCCAGTTTGGGGATAGGGTGCTCGGGTTGTCTCCGCGCAACATGCGGATTTGCCGATACAAACTGTCGCGAATCGCCTCCAATTCTGTAAGACCTCGCGCAAGTACGCGATACTTCCCCTCAAAACCAAGGCTCAGGCAAAGGTACATTAGCTCAAGCAAATGGAGGTATTTAGCCGGGTTGCGTGTCAGACGTTCCAGCAGTAAAAAAAACTTCTCACCGCCATAGGTTTCATTATGGAAGGTACTGAGCATGGAATGCTGCGACCAGCCACTGTCATTTCCCCATGGGGTGGTCACCACTGTTTCATCAATGAAGGTACAAAGCACGTAGCGGGAAATAGCAAGCTGGCTATTGTCAATGCCAAGGTTAGTGGCCTGAAATTCGAATGCTTTAATTTCACCGACCAGCCGGCTTTGCAACAGTTCGATATCAAGGTGCATTTCCCGTTTTAATTCGGAGGGTAAGATCAGCAGAGATGAGGCAGCATCAATGAGTGGATTGATCCCGACAACACTTTGCTCCTCGGACTTGACGCGGGTGGCATATACCATTCGTTCTTGCAGATGCTCGAAATGCGGTGCGTTATCATTTGCTGTTAACGAAGGTGATGACTCGTACGGTGCATGGTTAATCAGTACTGTTCTATCTACTGCATTTGCAGATTTTGCAGGGATAAGTGAAGTATTCATATTAACTGTTCCTTATTGCCCAGAATTGAAGTGAAAGATCACTGTATTCGCCGGCGATATGAAAAGCGAAACCGCCGGACTGAGCAAGCTGGGCACGATCAGTGGTGTTGAGATCCAACGCGAAGTAACAGTAGTCCCCATGGTAAGGCACTTGGCGGGGAGCGACAGATAACGCGCGACAGCGAATGCCGGGTAACTGAAGATTGACAAGGTTACGGATTTTTTCGACAGGCCCCACTTTGAGCTTAGGTGGCAATTGTTTACGCAATGTTTCCGGGTCGATATTAGTACGGGCAGCCAAGATGAAAGAGGCTTCCATCAGGAGGTCTTTTTCATTAACGGGCGCAACAAGTACGCCATGTTTGCGAGTCTGCAATTCAATTTCAATCGCATTTTGTTTCAATGTCTGGGTAAGTTGATGTCGCAGTGCTCGCATGAGCTCGCGGAAACAGGATGCCTGATCATGGTGTTGATACTGCAAGCTGAGATCCGTGCGTCTGGTTTTCGGGGCATAGGTCGATAACTCCCCATGAAGTGAAGCTAAGTGAAGAAAGAGTTCTTCCGGATGATACGCCCCGCTGTGGTACAGATAGTGCAGGATCGGCTCATATTTATTTAACAGTTGGAGAAGAAGGAAATCACCGATCTCAGAGGTCGCATGACCCGATTGAATAATACGTTCAGCTAGCACGTTGGCGCGATGAGTCACCAGGTTCAGCGCTTCGCGCAAGATTTTCTGAATCACATCTGAGTGGCGTCCATTGATATAACTCGGTTCAAAGTAGCTCTCAAACTCAACCACCCCTTCAGGGGTGACTTGCTTGATTTTACACAGCTTCAATTTCACCCAATGGTTATCAATGGCACTTTCATCAAGGATCTGAAAATCGTGCTGGCCACATGTCAGGCTTTGAATGTTCTGCGTATGCGCATTATTATCTGCAATCGTGACATCAAAAGCGGTGAAGCGCGTTGATATATGGTTATCATCTTCGCGGCGACTTTCTGGTGTATTAAGGGTTGTCACGGGGAGTGACAGATACAGTGTCGCGCCATTTGCATCTTGTGTCGCTTGCCAGATCAGCGGTTTTGATTGGTGATTAATATCGAATAGCGTTCCATCAGGAAGGACACCTTTAGCTTCATTAATCAATACCTTGCCGACCGATAAATGGTGTAGGTCTATACTGAGGGAATAAAACCCCCAGTTAAAACGATTCTGATTCTGTGAACGAACCTGCAGCTGATGATGCATATAGCGTTCATGTTGCTGGAAATGCTGTGGTCGTAACAGCATCCCTTCTTGCCAAATGACCTTATACATATCTAAGAACCTTCGCCTTGCGATTGTAAATTGTTAGATTGTCCATGTTTGTTACGAAGTGAAACGCGCTTGATCCGAAAGATGCCGGAGTCAGTGATACCGAGTTCAACTTTTTGCAGCTCTTCTTTTTCCAGCGTTTGCAAAAAGCGCCATTCGGCATCATTGATTTGCTGATAGGCGCCAATAATCCCAATGAACCGGCTATTTTCATTGAGATTTAGCTTCATGTTATGTTTTTCGCCTGGGCGTAAAATAAGCTCTTCTTCAGCAATGAAATCAGGTCCCAGGGTTTTTTGGGTATTTTCGTAGAGGTCAAAAAACGTTGCATTTTCGAATCCTGTCGCTGCTTTCAGTTCCACTATTTTCACCACCATTGGTGATGGCCGCCCGGTTTGATCCGGATTAAGATCTGACGTGGCGATCAGTGTGAGATCAACCAGTGTGGGATCCGGCGTGCTGCTGCAGGCAAAAAGCAGACTGCAAAAGAGTAGTGGTATTAATCTTTTCATTGTTATCCTCATGCGCGTAAGGCTGTATTTAGCAGTTGTAAATGTGTTTCATAGTGTTTAGCAAAATCTTGCTCTAGCAAGGCATTACGCCATTCAGCATCATTCTGGATTTTTTCATGTAATTGCGAGTAAGCACGCCAGTATTTGGCGTCTGCACGGCCAAAGCTGGCTTTAACACCTTCCTGGATGAAACGGTAGGTCAGTGTTTGTGGCGACAGCTTTTCGATAAGCTCTTGCACCATATGTTGGCTGGCATCGTTGATGGCGAGCTGGTGGGCTTGAATATCATTGCAGCCCTGAGTAATGGCTTCTGGCCCAGTAAGAAAGCCCCTTTTTTTCGCCAGTAGTATATTGAGAGCCTCTGAGGCATCATGGCTGAACTTGAGCGGATTATTGCCTTGTCCCTGTATTGTTGTCGCTTTGCCGCGCAGGTTGTTTTTCATTTCCGCCCGGGTACGGAGCAATTGCTGCAGGCCGCCAACGGACTGACGTAAAAGTACGCCGATATCGTGCGCGAGCTGTTGCTGATCGCTTTGCTGGGGAAGGTCGACCCCCAGCCCTTTGCTTAACGCGCTGAGAATGGCGGAATCTGAGTACTGATGTGCGGTGGCCGCTCTGTGTCCCGTCTGTGATCGGGAAGACTGCTGATTAATCGGTTCTGCCTCAATATCGTTATTTATATTAACGTCATTGCTCTCATTATCCGGGTCATTGTTACTAACACCCTCGCTTTCATGGATGATTACGTCGCCATTAATCGTAAAGTCTTCTGGAATTTGGTCTAATCCTGCTTCATGGCGAACAGAGTGATCGAGCACGGGGGATGGAATATGCTCTTTAAGTAAACTGTCATCACTTTCTTTCTCTTCGGTTTGAGAAGCCGCTATTATTTGCAGGTTCTGCAGGTCTTGATCGCTTTCCAGTAATTCGTCAACCGGTTCATCGTCAAGGAAACTGTCATCTGGGATCAGGGCGCGAAGTGTTTCTTTGTCTGCAGCATATTGTTCTGGATCTTGTACCAGAGTGACTTGCATCAGGTAATTGCCTATCCTGAAGCTGTCGCCATGGTGGATGGGATGCGCTTCGCCTTTATTTAGCGGTGCATCCTCCCCATCAAGAAAGGTGCCGTTGGTACTGCTATCTGTGATGAAGTACGAATCGTCGTCAAAAGAAATCGTTGCGTGGATATTAGATATCTGGCGCTTGGTATCGGGCAGGAACCATTCGGCGTAGTCACCTCGGCCTATGGTGCCCCCCGCTTTTTTAAAGGTAAATGATGTTGTTAAATTGGCTGGGTAGTCATCAGCACTAATTATATTGAAGACGAGATCCATGCTTATTTTCCTTCCTCTGCGATTATCTCTGCTTGTGGTGCTGGCTCTTTGTCCCCTAATGAGCGGTAGCCATCGGCGTTGCTACAGGCTGTTAATACAAATAGGGCCAACAGGGCGGTATATAGGTCTTTCATACTCGGTCTCTCCAGTCTTTTGCTAGCAGATTGAATTTACGCATGCGATAGTCGAGCGAACCCTTCGAGAGTTTTAATGCTTGTGCGACTGCACGAAGGTTGCCTTGATATTTGCTTAAAAAGTGAGTCAGGAGCTGGCGTTCAAAGTCATCAACCTGAGCCGTAAAACTGTTGCCTTCTTTAATGGGCTGTGAGGTTGTATGGTGTGATTCGTCTTCACAAGACGCCGGTAAGCTTTGCAGTTCATAGGCAAAAAGCTCCGGTGTGATGGCACCTGAGTTTTGCGAAATAATTAAAGCGCGATCGACGAGGTTTTTAAGTTCCCGTACGTTGCCGGGAAAGCTGTAGCTGAGCAGAATAGCTTCTGCTTCTTCTGTGAGTATTGCTGGTGGTGTTTGGTGCTCTTTGGCATAGGCATGAATAAAATAGTTCGCTAGTAAAACCGCATCTCGATTGCGGGCTTTTAAATTGGGCAGGGCGATTGGAAATTGCGCTAAGCGATAATAAAGGTCGTGACGAAACTTACCTTCGGAGATCAATTTGTCTAAGTGTTGATGCGTGGCTGCAATAATACGAATATCGATAGGAAACGATTGGGTCGAACCAAGAGGCCGTACTTGCTTGTCTTCCAGTACTCGCAATAGCTTGGCTTGAAGCTGCAATGGCATATCACCAATCTCATCGAGGAAAACAGTCCCTTTATCGGCAGAGCGAAGTAATCCCGGGTAATCCTTATTGGCCCCGGTAAACGCCCCTTTGTGGTAACCAAATAGCTCGCTTTCAAGCAGATGATCTGGGATGCTGGCACAGTTTTGGATACAAAAAGCTTGTGTCCGACGGCTACCGCTTTGCTGGATTGCTCTGGCGACCAGTTCTTTACCGGTGCCAGTTTCGCCTGTTACCAAGACATTACGATTAATGTGAAGTGCCTGAGAAATCTTAAGGCGCACTTTTTTTATGGCATCACTGTCACCCACGATGCCATAGTCGCTTGGGATTGGCGGAGACTGTTGTTGAATTTTGAACAGTGCGGACGCGGCTTTGCTCAGCGAACGCATTTGTAATATCTTACTTAAAGCCACGCCATTAAGTGATTGAACAGCCGGTATGTCGTTGCTATCGATTTCTTCTGCTTGGTAGATAGCAAGAACACCATTAACCGAACTGTTTTCATCTTGCGTATGTAGTGGCAACAGCAGGATGCAGCCTTCGTTCAGGGTGTAACGCTCAGAGGAAGTAAAGAGGATATGCCGTAATGTCTCATTACACTGGCTATACCGCATTTCGATATGTTTTCTCTCTGTGAGACAGAGCGTTAGAGCATTGTCAGCATCATAGTCAGTATCTGAAAGCGTCGGGGGGTTAATCTCGATGTCGACACCGTCGAGGTTCGCTCTGGCTGTTTTAATCAGCTCACCTTCAGGCTTCAGCAGAAAGCATTGAACCGACGCCGCCTCGGTAAGCTGTCTCACTGATTTTAGCCAACAGGTCAGAAGACCGGTATGGCTGGTTTGTCGCTCAAGCATGTCGAGTGCTGAAGCGAGGGATTGCGTGTAATATTGAGCGTGAGCAGTGCTCATTCTGCCTCCTTAAACTCGCAACAAAACTGGCCGTTTTCATCTTGGCCCAAGTGAATACTATGCAATGGTGTGTTGGTTGACATGGCGGTAATTATTTGGGCCGAGAGGGTCGGTTTCAGTTGTCCGTTGATCAGGGCATCAATATTGCGGGCACCGGTTTCGGTCAGGGTACAGCTGGCTGCGATGTGGGAAAGCACCTCATCATCGAAGGTAAAGGCAATATTCTGCCTCGCCAACTGTTCACCAAGCTGGTTCATGCGAATTTCAGCTAATTGCGCTAACGTGTCTTGCTCCAGCGGGTAAAAGGGCACGATGTTCATTCGTGCCACGAGGGCCGGCTTAAAGTAGTGGTTGAGCGTTGGGCGGATCGCCGTTTTTAGGGTTTGGCTATCTGGTCGCTGCTCTTCACAGAGTCGGGTGATGACGTCAGAGGCAAGATTTGAGGTCATGATGATCAGGGTCTGGCGAAAATTAATTTCGCGTCCTTCGCCATCATTGACAATACCTTTATCAAAAATCTGATAGAACAGATTCATGACTTCCGGATCGGCTTTCTCCACTTCATCGAGCAAAATAACCGAATACGGACGCTGACGCACGGCTTCGGTTAATACCCCGCCTTCGCCATAACCGACATAACCCGGAGGAGAGCCAATCAGACGGGAAACGGTATGTTTTTCCTGAAATTCGGACATGTTGATAGTCGTCAGGAATTGCTCACCACCGTACATTAAGTTGGCAAGCGCCTGAGCAGTCTGAGTTTTCCCGATACCACTGGGACCGACAAAGAGAAACACACCCGTCGGGGCGTTAGGATTATTCAGTCCGGCAGCGGTTGCCTGTACAGCCTGTTCGAGGGCGATAACAGCATCGTCCTGTCCTTTGATCTGATCTTTAAGCTGTTGCCGGATATTCAGTACTTGCTCGTTTCTCGCCTTCATTAAGGTACCGAGCGGAATGCCCGTCCAGTGTGCGATGACTTCACCAATTAAAGCCGGGCAGACTTCATAATTGACTAAGTCTGTTTGTGCTTTTAGTTCGGCAAGCTCGCTTGCTAAGCGTGTCTGGTGTTCAATTTGTGCCTGTTTATCTTCATCACTGACAGTATTGATGGTTGAACGGATATCAAGCAGTGCTTGGGCAAGCTCGGTTTGCTGGAGCCAAAGCATTTCCAGCGCAGCGTATTCGATTTGGCTGGTGGTCAGTAGCTCTTGAAGCGCTGCTATTTGCGTCGGATCTTTTTCGAGTCCGGCTTCCTGATCGCGCAGGTGAGACTGCAATTCACGCTCGGTGATCGCGATCTGGTGCAGATATTTTTCTAATGGCTCAGGTTTGGAGCGCAAGTTGATTTTAACTCGAGCACAAGCGGTATCGAGCAAATCGATCGCTTTATCCGGTAGTTGGCGCCCTGTCAGGTAGCGTGCCGATAATTCCGCGGCGGCACTGATGGCATCGTCACGAATGTACACGCCATGGGCTTCTTCATAGCGGCTTGCTAAGCCTCGTAAGATGGTGATGGCCTGCTCAACATCAGGTTCATCGACTTTTATCGGTTGGAAGCGACGGGCTAATGCCGGATCTTTTTCAATGTATTTTTTGTACTCCGACCAGGTTGTGGCGCCAATCGTGCGTAACTCGCCTCTGGCAAGCGCGGGTTTTAACAGGTTTGCGGCATCGTTTCCGCCAGCTTGGCCACCGGCACCAATGAGGGTGTGGGCTTCATCAATAAAGAGAATAATAGGAGTTGGACTTTGTTGTACTGCGTTGATCACCGCATTTAAGCGCCGTTCAAATTCACCTTTTATACTGGCACCGGCTTGCAATAAACCAAGATCAAGTGAGAGCAGGCTGACATCTGCGAGAATGTCCGGCACTTCACCTGCCGCTATTTTCAATGCCAGTCCTTCAACCAGAGCAGTTTTTCCGACACCGGCTTCACCGACGATCATCGGGTTGTTTTTTCGGCGGCGAGCCAGAATGTCAATCATTTGCCGGATCTCCTGATCACGACATAGCACCGGGTCGATACGATGGTCTCTGGCAAGTTGAGTATAATTGGTGGTGTAGGCTTCCAGCGTCTCGTCGCCGTCAACCTGACGAGATTGCTGTTGATGCGCTGTTTCAATTAAACCCAGCAGTTGGTTTTCCAGTTTGTCTGCTGGGATCTGGTTTAAAACTTCAAAATACGGGGCATGTCCGTATCGTCCCGGGTTTGTCAGCAGCGCGAGCAGTAAGCAACCAGAGAGAATTTCTTGCTGTTTGAGCTGTAAGGTGGCAAACAGGTATGCCTCTTGTAACCATGCGATTAATGCTGGTGATAATACCGGGTGCAGGGTCTCATTGGTTGAGATTTTACGTCCATGTTGCAAGGTTTTAACCAACCCATTTGTGGATAGTTCAAACTGCTGGCAAGCGTTATTCCAAAAGCTTTTCGGATTATTTAGGAGTGCTAGAATGACATCTTCACACAGCACTTCTTGCCCACCGCGTGATACACATAGCTGAGCCGCTTGCTCCAATGCCTGATGCGATTCTTTATCCAAGGCTTTGATCAATTGTTGTAGCTCTACGTTTAACATAGTGTGTTTCCTGAAAGGGTAATATTGCTCTCATTAGGTTTGGAACCTAGCCAACTCGTCCATCCAAGACGACATTCATTGTCGGTTTGAATTTTGAGTGGTCGAGGTTCGCCCTGTTGAAGGTGAAGCTGAATATCGAAGTCCATCGGATCTTTTACCGCGAAGCGAACGAGCTGATGTAAGGTGAGCCAATCTGGCTTTCCTTCAAGAAAACGATGGAACTGCACCCAAGTGAGTTCGCGGATATGGATCCGGAATTTGTTGGCGCGATCACGGATGGTTTCACCTAAGACGGTTGTTTGGCCTAAGGTATTATTGACTGTGCCAAGTTGATTTTTCTGGCTCGGGTGGATCGCGCAGTAACGTAATGTGCACTGTTCAATATCAATTTTTGGTAACTGAAAATAGTAACGAAGTGTGGCTTCTATAGCGGCGGCTGAACGTACCCGTTGATTGAGCAGCCCGAGATATGGCAGTAACCTGACCCAGTCAATATTGTCATTGGTTCGTAATGTCTCATCCTGCAGGCCGAGTAGTGAGAAGGTGTAGTTTGAGAAGGGATCAGATGCGCCGCTTCGAAATGATGCGTTATACCGATATTTCTTCCAGATTGTATGGAGCAAGCGGTGAATACGATGATGAAAAATATCCAGAAAGTTCTGAATCGCTTTGGACTCGTTATTAGAGACGTAATCACTGTAATAGCTGGGTAATGGCGAAGAAGCGCCAAACAGTGCGAGTAAATTCAAGGTAATCGTGGTCCGGTATTGCCCGTATTTGTCGGTATAGGCCTCAACGCGATCTATATCACTGGCAGCAAAAGCCTGTGACGGATTGGCGATGAATTGAATGCGTTCGTAAGCCTGATCCTTATCGAGTTCCGGGTGCTGCTCCATTAGCCAGCTACAGATTTTATCAATCGCCTGAATGACGTTGAAACGTCTGATATCACGGTCAAACTCAATCAGATCACGGGTTGTTGACCGACTCGCACTGGCCATGAGTAGTCTCCTCCTTCGGTACTGTGGACTGAAAGCATGTTGAATGCGTTGATGCTGGCGTAAAGCGAAAAAAACTCGTTAAGCACGGCTGTGAACAGGTAGAGCTCTCCCTCACAGAGAAAATGTTTGGTATCGAGCGTTAAGTGAGTATGGGTCCCCCGCACAGGTAACCCTTTAAGCAAGAGATCGACGGGGTCTGCCTTGATATTTTTAATGCCATCAAGCAGGTGGCGGGTTCTTTTGGCTTTTGTATCATCCTGATTTCCCGGGAAGTCATAGGCTTTAAGGATTTTTTTTAGTGCTTCGGGTTTAGTCAGAGATACATAGTTCAGCGACATATTGGAAATTAATGACCACAATCCATCTTTTTCAAATGGCGGCGCATATAAAGGCGTGGGCATGGTAATGTTCTTAAATGTTGTAAATTCAGGCGATGAGTCGGTCATTTCGCAAATGCTGCCCAGAGGCAGTGATTGGGGGAGTTGACCATTGCAGGCAGTGACCGAGACTGAAACGGTGATTGCGCGATAGGTGGTGGTTTGTAGGTTGAACGACAAATAGGTATCAATCTGGCGAGTCACAATGTTAGGTGACTGTTTGATACTGTAATAACTGCCTTTACCATTTTGCGCATCGTGTTCGAATGATTCAAAGTCATGAAAGGTAATTCGACCTTGCTGCCCTGGCTGCCATCCCGTTACGCTGTTGATTCCAATCACAATGCCGCTGGCTTTATGGTCAGTTACCGGAGTTAATTTATAAAGTGTTTTACGGTGGTCAAGCAATAGAGGCGACGTATCGGTATCAAAGATATTAATAATAGGGGTACAAAATAAAGTCGCTTCAGCACGATCAGGATAAAACTGGCTAAGTGGCAGTTGATCAAAATGAAAAGAAAACTCGACACATGTACATTCACCAGCGAGCTCTGCTGTCCATAGCGGCAATGACGTCAGGTCGATATACTGAAACTTTTCCGGATAACAGAAAAACTCTTGAATATGGCGATAGCCCATAAAAGTATTTAGCGGATAATCAATAAGCCCTTCTTCGCCGGCAAAGCCAACTGGTTTTATGGATGTTGCCGGTAGCCCTGTTTGAGTGATGACTTCTGATTCGGCGTCTAAAAGGCGGTAGTCAATGTGTTTGCAGTGGTTTAGCAGCGCAAGGATCAGATTCAGGCAGGTTGCTTTGTCTCCTTGGAAATGAAACCGTAATTGATTGAGATTGATCGCCTCAATTTTTGCACCATTTTCAAGCATTAAACGGATCGTATAGATCCCTCCATCTCCTGTTGAGTTATATTGTGTCGATGCAATCGAGAGTGGATATATTTCGGTTTCGAAACAGGTTTTGAACTGGCAACTCACGTCCTCGACGGTTTCGCTTCGAACGGAGATGCCCCGCGGGATCAGTTGTTTCTGATTCAGTTCAGCTTTTGGAGTAAAGGCAAGTGTACTGATCGCCGGCGTAGGGCGAACATAGTTTGGCCATAGTAAACGCATAAGCGAATGGGTAAGCTCTGGCAGTTCATCATCAAGGCGCTGGCGCAGACGTCCGGTTAGAAAGGCAAAACCTTCAAATAATCGTTCAACATCAGGGTCTTGACCCTGCTGGCTAAGGTAAGGTGCCAGTGCAGGGTTTTCATCAGCAAACTCTTTGCCAAGTTCACGGAGGGCTGCCAGTTCACTCAGGTAGTAATGGTTGAAGTTCATGAACATTCAACCCGGCGACGGTCATGATTATTCAAGTGTGTCGAAAAAGAAATGCAGTCTGTGCTGCCATTGATCATTACATTACCTTCAATGTTAAAGGTAAGGTTAAGCGGATTATTGACATCGCCAAGGTACTTTACCGAGGCTTCATGCAGGCGAGGTTCAAATTGATGAATAACACGTTCTATTTCACGTCGTATATGCTGGATAGCGTCAAAAGGACTCATATGCTGGCTATTGAGATCAGGCAGTCCGAGTTGAGGCACGGTCATCGCTGAGCCCTGACGGATCCCGATTAATTGTGATATGTGCTGTTTAATCGACAGGCAAAGTGCATCGATATCCGATAAGTGACGGGTATGTTCTGCCTCGCCTGACAGGCGATCAAAAAGTCTGTTTCGCATATTCATTTCACCTGGCGGAGCCTCGTCATAGCAACAGACGAGGCAAGTACATTAAGGTTTTGCTACAAGTAACGTTATGGATAAATATTGCCGTCCGAATCGAGTTTTCCGACCAGCGACAGCGTGAAATCAGCGCCCATATATTTAAAATGAGGGCGAACCGCTAAGCTCACGCGATACCAACCAGGATCTGAAGCAACATCTTCGACACGGATACTGGCTGCACGCAGAGGCCGACGACTACGAACTTCTGCCGGTGGATTTTCCTGATCTGCAACATATTGGCGTATCCATGTGTTCAGTTCAGATTCCAAATCGGTACGTTCTTTCCAACTGCCAATTTGTTCGCGTTGAAGTACCTTTATGTAATGGGCAAGGCGGCTGATGATGAATAAATACGGTAACTGAGTCCCCAGTTTGTAGTTCAGCTCGGCGCGTTTGCCTTCATCGGTATTGCTGAATACTTTTGGTTTTTGCACTGAATTTGCCGAGAAAAATGCTGCATTGTCAGAACCTTTACGCATGGTAAGAGCAATAAATCCTTCTGCCGCTAACTCATATTCACGACGATCGGATATGAGCACTTCTGTTGGAATTTTGGTTTCAATGTCGCCCATGCTTTCAAAATGATGCAGTGGCAAGTCATCGACGGCACCACCAGATTGCGGACCAATAATGTTCGGACACCAACGGTAGTTGGCAAAACTGGCGGTAAGCCGTGACGCCATTGCAAAGGCTGTGTTACCCCATAAATAATGTTCGTGTGTTTGTGAGACATCTTCTTGATAGTTGAACGCTTTTATTGGGTTTTCTTCTGGGTCGTAAGGCTGCCTCAATAGAAATCGCGGTAACGTTAAGCCAACGAAACGAGAATCTTCTTGCTCACGGAAGCTTTGCCATTTGGTGAACATCGGACTTTCGAAATGAGCACTGAGATCTTTTAGATCTGGCAGGCCTTCGAATGATTCCATCCCAAAAAACTGGGGCCCGGCAGCTGAAATGAATGGCGCGTGTGACATTGCAGCGATAGAGGCAATATTCTGCATGGTTTTGATATCTGGCGCGGAAGGCCCGAAGTGGTAGTTACCGATAATCGCGCCGACGGGTTCACCACCAAACTGACCGTATTCAGCCGTATAGATGTGCTTATACAAACCGGATTTTGTAATTTCTGGCGCATCTTCAAAATCTTCAAGCAGATCATTTTTAGAGATATTAATGATCTCGATTTTATTGTTTTCACGGAAGTCGGTACGATCAACAAGCATTTTCAGGCCACGCCATGCTGATTCGAGTTGCTGGAATGCCTCATGGTGGAGGATTTCATCAACCTGCTGGCTTAAACGTTGATCGAGTTCGGTGATCATTTTGTCAATTAACGCTTTGTTGACACCACCTTCTTGATTATTGGGTTTGAGTAGCTCTTGTATAAATGCGCTAAGACCGCGTTTTGCGATGTTGTATGTTTCATCATGCGGATTGATGTTAGTTTTTGCGACAATTTGATCAAGTAAGCCGTTTGATGTTTCAGTTTGGGCTTCTGGTGCGACTGCTGCTTCTGCCATGCTTTGTTACTCCTTGCTCTCTGAAAGGCCAAGTTCATTCAGTAGTTTTTTACGTGCAGTCTCATCAACCAACGCTTGCTCTATTGCTTTGCGGAAGGAAGGGACGTTACCAAGCGGACCTTTAAGTGAAACCAGTGCTTCACGTAAATTCATCAATCCTTTCAGCTCAGGAACTTGTTCAACAATGCTCGCCGGATCGAAATCTTTCATGTTTTTGACTTTAAGTGAAACAGGGATATCGGCATTACTGTCTTCACCGTCCTGAAGCGCATTGTTAACATTAAAGTTAAGACTAAGCTCTTGTTTTTCTAGAACATCATTGAAGTTGCTTTTATCAATGCTAATTGGTTGGCGATCCTCCAACTTTCGATCATCACTACGCTGGGTAAAGTCACCTAAAACCATGACCTTAAGAGGTAGTTCAACATCTTCCGTTGCCCCATTACTGGCTGGTTTGAATGTAACGTTGACACGTTCCTTGGGGGCGACAGAGGCTTCTTTCGACATGGTATCTCCTTGATAATTAAATGTTTAAAATTCTAATGGGATTAAGACTGCAAAGCCTCTCACTAATAACCTGTATCTGCTCCGGATCCTGTTCCTTGCCTGGTCGTTGTTGCAGACTACTGAGCCAAAGCGCCAGTAATCGCTCCTGCAGTACTGGCTCCCAAGTCGCTAGATGTGACGACGTAAAACGGGTATCGAGTGAATGTAAAATTGAGCATGCAAGATCAAACCGACGTGAATATATAAATAACTGGGCTTGAGAGAGTTGCCAGAAGAACTGTTCACGTTGTGAATATGCCTGCTGCCAACCTTGAACAAGTGGTGCAACAGCACCGCTGATCCCCAGTTTTTTTAACGATGATTTAGCTTGTTCCAGAGCGAGATCCCATGGCATCTCCGTGCCGGCGATAAGATGATGTTCAGCCGGTATTTCGCTTGCGTCACCCGGTTTAGTTCCTTGTTGTGAAAGCCAGTCTTGTGTCTCAATACTCGCAAATGGGATCCCATCATCAAATGTCAATTTGGTTAAATTCGGATTTTGTTGAACAAATGCAGTAACTTCTCGGCACACCACTTCAGCCCCCTCTGAGTTTCCAAGAGCTTCTAAGCTTTGCCATGCCAGATAGTGGCCATCCAACCAGAATGGCGCTTTAGTTAAACTTATCTCTAATTCTGTCAGTAATTCGCTGTATTTTTGGTCGTTAAACAGATTGTCATAGTGTTGTGTTTTACTTAATGGAACTGGCTTTAAAGGCGTGGCACCGTCGAGGTTTCCTTTTGGAGCTTGTAAAATGTTCAACCAGGTCAAGGTACGATTTAATTTGTATGCTCTTGAATCACCAATTTTTTTTGTTAGCCAAAAGTGAGATATTTTGCGAGAAATTTCCTGTATTTGTCGCAGTGCTTTATTCGCATCCTCGTTGCTGGATATTTCGCAATCTTGAGATTGCCGCTGCCCCAGAGTTGAACCGATATTTATCGTTTGAGTTACAGCTTTTGTTTCTTGTGTATTGGTTTTTTGCGTGTCAATGGCGATGCGTCTGAGTGCTGTTTTTGCCTTTTTTATTAATGGTAATAAGCCTGGAACCTCATTTGGATATAAGATTTCAATCATTTCATCGGTGTGGCTAAACACCTCGATTGCAAGCTCCAGGTCTGATTTCGAGGCTTGTTCGAGGTATTTACCGAACTCAGTGTCGATAAATGTTATGTAGTTAGTGACAACACCTATTTGCGTCCTTTTTCTCAAAGGATAGGCTAGTTCTCCAAATGCTGAAAAAAAGGCCCCAAGAATTCTGACACCTGAAATTAATCCTTTCAGGCTGGCGTTGATTTTATACTCTGATCTTAGATACCAGTTTAATAGTCGGTAATCTTTTGTCTCAGATTGTAATAAAACAGATGTTTGATTTTTTATTTTTTCCCAGTCGCTATAAGAGCCTGAATATAAGCTATTATCTTTATTGACTTCATTCTCAATATTTTCGAAACGTTCATCATATTTAAGATCCGTGCCAGCCTTATCGCCATCGGTAAAGGGCGATAAAATAATATTATCGAATTCCATATGTAATTATAAATTTTAGCTGAAAGTTATTTTGATTCTTTAATCCTTTAAGTGTGTGCAATGCTATTGCATATGGCAGGGCTCTGTAAAGACAATTCTCTCCGCGGTGTTTTTGTTTTTATTTCTTTTATTACAATGACTTGGTTTGTTTTTGTTTGGTGGTTATTATTTAAATGGGAAGATAATCAAGAAGTTTGGAGTTATATCACAGCAATGGATGTTGAATGAAAATGTAGAGTGAATCTAATGATTTTGTTATTTCCATGAAAGTGATAGTTGAATAATTAATGACTTTTAATTGATGGTTTTGTTTTTATTATCTCTTAAGGTTACATTTATATTTATGGGTTTTTTAGATTTTATGGTTAAATTTTTTGTGTAATGAACTCTATTTTAATGAAGCTAAAAGTCATTTTACGAAGTCGTGGCGATTCAGTTTTAGCTGGATTAGTGTTCGCGATGATGGTTGAGGTTAGTCTTGTTTAATACCGTATATCATAAAGCCACCATTCGGTGGCTTTATAGTCGGGCGGGGCATAGAGAGAGTTTAGGGAATTACTCCTCCCACTGGATCAGCTTGTCTTTTGGCCAGTTGGCTCCTAAGTCATGGTATTTTTTCTCTAAGATATGACGTTTGATCTTAAGCGTCGGAGTGAGTATGCCATTCTCAACCGTCCATGGCTCTTTTACCATCAGTACCCCTTTGATTTTCGCATGGGATTCCAGTTCGCTATTAATGGTTTCGATTACTCGTTGGATCTTATGTTCATAACGGGCAGGGTCGAAGTGAGGGAACTCATGTGGGATCGCCAATAAGATAGGGAAAGGCATACCAGAGCCTATTACACACATTGTTTCAATGTTGCTCAATTCGAATAAGCGTTTTTCAATGGGAACGGGGGCGACAAACTTACCTTTGGCTGTCTTGAAGTTGTCATTAATACGACCTTGAATGGTGAGGTAGCCGTCTTCGTCAAGAGAGCCAATATCACCGGTATGTAACCAACCATCTTCATCGAAAATTTCCTTGGTCGCTTTTTCATTTTTGTAATAGCCAGAAAACAGGCCGAGACTGCGAACAAGGATCTCGTCATTAGAGGCGATTTTAATCTCGACCCCAGGACCAGCATTACCGACTGTGCCAACTTTGTCACTGCGGAACGGGTGGTTTATGGTGCTGTAAGCAAAATTCTCGGTCAGTCCCCAGGCTTCGGTGATATTCAGGCCGATGTTTTCATACCAGCGTAATAGAGCAGAGGATACAGGAGCCGAGCCACACCCGAGCATACGTGCTTTATCTAAGCCTAAACCTTTAGCGAGCTTGCGTTTGATAACACCGGAAATGAACGGGATCTTAAGCAAAATATTCAGTCTGGCTTGAGGCAGCTTATCTAAGATACGCTGCTGGAACAGCGTCCACAGCCGAGGGACTGAGATAAAGAGGGTAGGTCGGTACATTTTGACATCTTCGATAAAGGTATCGAGCGATTCAGGGAAGGCGACCTGAATCCCCGCCATGACTGATGTACCGAAGACATAAACGCGTTCAGTAATATGGGCTAAAGGCAGGTAAGAAAATAGTCGTTCGCCATCTTGCATGCCGATATGGTCAACCAGGCGTTGTGTCGTCCAGGCAAATGAACCGTAAGTCAGCATTGCCCCTTTAGGCAAGCCTGATGTACCTGATGTATAAACAATCGACATCAGGGCATCTTGAGCATGTTTTGGACGTTCTTCACTTGGAGGGGTTTCAGTGACGAGTGTATTAAATTTGTGGGTGCACTCCGGGGTTCCGGGATAGGAGAAAGCTATCGTTGGAAGGCCGGGATATTTAGCCAATACGGAGTCAATTGCTTTCGTGTCGTCAAGTTTACCGATAATGAGCACTTTAGATCCACTATGCGTGGTGCAATGTTCGATCGTATCAGGGCCTGCTGTTGGAAAAATGGGAACACTGATATAACTACCCAGCATGAGTGCAAAGTCAGTAATAAACCATTCAGCACAGTTTTTTGACATTAATGCTACCCGATCGCCGGGCTGGATCCCCATATTGCGTAGAGCGCTAACAAGACGAAGTGCTTTATCGGCTACGTCGGCATAAGTGAAATCAACGAATTTTCTATCAATAATCTGTCGCAGATAGACTTCATTCGGACGTTCTTTGGCCCATTTTAAAATCATCTCGTGAGGTAATGGTTGAGCCATAAGTGTCTCTCTTAAGCGTTCCGTGGGCAGAGGTAAAGTCATATTAGTCCCATCCTTGTGGTGTTATGATGCTGTTAAAGTAAAGGCTCTAAGAACTGACCCGTCAAGTTTAAATTTTGACCAGATTTCATGCTATTAGTGGAGTAACACCCCAGCCATGTTGGTGATGTTGCGCCATCTGCCCGAAATACAAGGGAAAATTTAAACGCTTATATTATTTTTTGTGCTCAATGACGAGCTTTTGAAATAATTGCATATGTTATCACCATGTTTCATATGTGTTGAGGTAAATGTGCCGTTGGTTTGTTTTGATGTTCGCTTTCTGGACATTGACCACACCAATCTCATTTATGATTCTGGGATACAATCGTACTTTTAGCGAAAGAAATATCATTTTATCTTGGCTCTTTTGTTTTTTATTGGGATGACTTTATAAAGACGGTCAGTGACGCTCCTTTTTCAGCCTCTCAACCACTCAGCCACGATGATCTGTGCTAGGCAGTTACTATGACGTGAAACGAAAGCGGCGGTGACACTCAAGACGACTCTCAGCTTGAGGTGGTTTGGGGATGGTTGATTTCTTCAAAGTATGATGTGGGGCGAGTATTTTGTTATCTTTTGGCTTTTATTCAGCTTGGCGTATGGAAAAGATGATAATAATGATCGGAACGCTGGTTAGCGGAATTGTATTTTGTGATACTAGTCAGACCAGACTGACAATGAAACCGTTACAGTAGCCTTTCGGACTATTTGCTTGAAAGTGACATTGTTGATAAAAAATTTAAGATCAGAGTCTATTCATTATGCCGAAGCGTAGTAAAGAAGATACAGAGAAAACGATTCAGACGATCATGGATGCAGTGGTCGATCAGATACTAACCTTGGGTTATGATAAAATGTCATACACCACGTTAAGTAACCAGACAGGGATTTCACGTACCGGTATCAGCCACCACTTCCCTAAAAAACAAGACTTCTCTAATGCGCTGGATGGACGTATTTTCTCTCTATTTGTTGAAAGGTTAGAATTGGAACAAGACCTTGATGCATTTGTAACCAGCTGGGTTGAGGCTCTGAGGGATGAAAAATTCTGTGCTATATTACGCTTGTTGTTCCATCATATTGTGACGGCAGATACGTCCCATGAATTTGCATCGCGTGGTATTGATCGCCTGTACAGTCTCTGTCAGGAACGTTTCGGTGAAGGCTGTGGAAAAGAGCTTGAGTGGTTGTTTGGTAAATCGCTAATAAGCCTTGCTTGTTAAGCTAACAGAAGAACAATATGAAAGCGGTCTGTATTATTGCAGGCCATTTTTAATCCATAGTGCTTCTATTTTCTGTCATAGATTGTTGCTTGATTGACTCAAACAATTTCTTTCCGATAGGGTGTTAACTTTTCTTTTTAAAACGCCTCACCCCTTACCTATCTTTTTATTCTTATTTAAGTTATTGAAATTTAATTAAATATATTAATATTCTAGTTTCAATAAGGTGATTGAAAGGATGGATATGACGCTTTGCACTACTTCGTCTCTATTGTTAAGTTGAATTTTAGAGTTAAAACTCTAAAATAGCCTTGAATCAGCCAAAGATAAAGGCTTATAAGGGTTTAACAATGAGAATAAAGCCACGAGTGGCAAAGCCGTTTCTTGCTGCTGTTTTAGTATTATCACCGGGCCTTCACGCGGCACCGGTGACTTTCGCTGAAGCATGGCAGGCGGTCGTTACCGGCAATGATGCATTAGCTGCAGAACGAGCCAATGTTGAGCGAGCTGGGAACCTGCAAGATGCGGCCAGCGATCTATATCTGCCGCAGCTGAGTGTTTCCGCTAACTATACGCGCTTAGATAAGCCGATAGAGATCGCCCCTTCAGATTTATTAGGGAGTATGCCTGCAGGCGGTGCGATTGCGGCTAACCCCAAATTGCAGCACTTATTGCAATCAGTAGGGATCAATCCTGCTGACCTAGATCGACAGTTCACCTCTCAGTTAACAGATCGCGATATATTTACCAGCTCGATTCGTGCGATATGGCCGATATTTACCGGCGGTCGAATCACTGCGGCGCAAGATATCGCCAAAGGTCAGACGGAAGAAGCGAAGCACTTGCTGGCAATGAAGCAGCAGGCAACGTTTGAAGACTTATCCAAATTTTATTTTGGTGTCGTGTTAACCGAGCAGGTGCTGCAAACCCGTATCGATATTGAGCAAGGTCTGCAGAAGCATTTAGATTATGCCAGGAAGCTAGAGCAGCAAGGGCAGATTGCCAAAGTTGAGCGTCTCCAAGCTGAAGCCTCTTATGATAAAGCTCGTGTAGAGCGTCAGAAATCGGCGCGTGATATGGAAATAGCTCAAGTTGCGTTAACCAAATTATTAAAACTGACTACCCCTGCAATGCCATCCTCTGGTCTGTTTACCAATGAATCCTTACCGCCAATGACGGCATTTATTGATAAGACGCTGGCTGACTATCCCGGCTTACATATTCTCGACGCCAAGAAAAAACAAGCGAACGGTTTAATTGATGTCGAGCAGGGTAAGTATTATCCGGAAGTGTTTTTGTATGGCAATTACAGCCTTCATGAAGACGATACTCTTGCTGCGAAAACAGCCCCAGACTGGGCGGTCGGGGTTGGCGTCAGCATTCCCCTGCTAGATCGTTCAGGCCGTTCAGGCAAAGTACAGGCTGCTCATAGCGCGGTCAAACAGGTGAACTACCTGCGTGCCCAGGCCGAGCAGGATTTATCGGTACTGGTTGAGAAAACCTATCGAGAAGCGCGTCAGGCGCTGGAAGAGTACGGCGGACTGGCGTCAAGCCTGACGCTGGCCAAAGAAAATGTTCGGTTGCGTGAAAAAGCCTTTAGCCAGGGCTTATCTACATCACTTGATGTCGTTGACGCTGAAATGTTTCAGGCGGGTGTCAAAATTCAGCGACTGGCGGCTGCTTACCGATATGTGATTTCACTGTCGCGCTTGCTGGCGTTAAGCGGTGAGATAAACAGTTTCAATCAGTATCAACAATATCTAGGTCTAGAGGTTAAATAATGAGTAAGTTTAAGTCACTCGCTGTGGCCATTCCCGCGGCAGCGCTAGTCGGTTGGGTTGGTTATACCTTCTGGCAGGCTTACCAGCCTCAGCCTGAGCGTATGCAAGGTCAGATTGAAGCTCAGCAATACAGTATATCGTCGAAAGTACCGGGTCGTATCGATCAGGTACTGGTAAGAAAAGGCGAGCAGATCGAACGTGGGCAACTGATTTTTACGCTGCTAAGCCCGGAACTGGATGCCAGACTGGAACAGGCTAAAGCTGGCGAACAAGCGGCCGGGGCAATGGCGGCACAAGCAGAAAATGGCGCTCGAAGCCAGGAAATTGAAGCCGCCCGCGATCAATGGCAGAAAGCCAAATCGGCTTCTTCTTTGATGGAGAAAACATACAAACGGGTTGATAACCTTTACAAAGATGGTGTGCTCGCTGAGCAGAAACGTGATGAAGCCTACACTCAGTGGCAAGCTGCTCGCTATACCGAACGTGCTGCGTATCAGATGTTCGGAATGGCACAAGAAGGTGCCCGCGTGGAGACTAAGCGGGCCGCGAATGAGAAAGTACGTATGGCGGCAGGGGCGGTTGCTGAGGTCGAAGCTTACGCGGCTGATACCAGGGTCGAGAGTTGGCACAACGGTGAAGTGACTCAGATCTTGCTGCATGATGGTGAGTTGGCGCCTCAAGGCTTTCCGGTTGTCAGTGTCATTGACATGAAAGATGCGTGGGCTGTTTTCCATGTCCGTGAAGACAAGTTAACAGCCTATAACCAGGGGGCAGAACTGAGCGTCTCTATTCCTGCTCTGGGCGATGAGCGCTATCCGTTTAAAGTGAGTCATGTTTCCGTGATGGGGGATTTTGCAACCTGGCGTGCTACCGATGTAGCGCAAGGCTTTGATATGCGAACCTTTGAAGTTGAAGCTCGTCCTTCGCAGCCAATAGACGGCCTGCGAGTCGGCATGAGTGTGATAGTAGAGTAGAGATCCCATGGCGTTAACTCCACAGCTCCAACGTGAGTGGCGAATACTGACAGCTGATGGTTGGTTGAAGGCATTACTGTTTTGGCTCCCTGTCGTCTTGTTTGTCTCGATTTGGGCCATTTTTTCTGCGGGCATCGCCCGGGATCTGGCGATTGGTGTCGTTGATCTTGACCATAGCCGGATGTCTCGCGGACTGGTGCGTTACTATGACGCCAGTCCGACTCTTGAGGTGACACAGCAGTTTCATTCGGTCGCACAGGGCAGTAAGGCACTGCGAAATGGCGATATTTACGCGCTAGTAGTGATCCCTCATGAGCTAGAAAAAGAGACCATTCTAGGGCGAGTCCCAGATGTGACGGCGTTTTACAACAGTCAGTTCCTCTTGATTGGTAAGTTAATAAACTCTGCAATGAATCAGGCCCAAGGAACCTATACGGCAGCCATTGATACAGTAAAAAATATGGCGGATGGTGCACCGGTTCCGCGCCTGGCTCTGGGGCAGGCGGTGCCGGTTCGCAGTCAGATCACGCCGTTGTTTAACAGTAACAACCACTATGGTCAGTTTTTAGCATCGACAGCGATACCGGCTATCTGGCAGATTGTGATCGTGGCCACCACGGTACTTTCCATGGCCGCAGAGTTCCGCCAGCAGGGGATCCAACCTTGGCTGGCCGCTCATCCGGTACGAAATCTGCTTGCCAAATTAGCACCTTATACGGTCTTATTTTTGGTTCAGGGGGGGCTATTCCTGTGGGGCTTGTATGGCTTACTGGAATGGCCAATGCGGGGTAGCTGGTTGATTTTAATGTTTGCCCAGTTAACGATGGTGATTGCCTGCCAAAGTATGGGAGCGCTTTTCTTCATGCTGCCACTGGACACTACTCGTGCAATGAGTTTAGTTGCCGGTTTCACGGCCCCGGCTTTTGCGTTCATGGGGATCACCTTTCCAGTCAGCGATATGCCGCTTCTGGCGCAATTATGGCGAGCGATGTTGCCTGTGAGTCATTATATTGAAATTCAGATTCAGCAAGTGAACTACGGCGCGTCGTTGCTGGCGGTAATACCTCATCTCGCAGCGCTGATGGGTTTCACTCTGGCACTTGTTCCGGTGATGTTTAAAGTACAGAAACTTGCACGCTCTGAAGCTCGAGACAGAATGCGAAGTGAGCCCGGACGATCTGAACTTGAAACTGGAGATCTGAAATGAATTGGCGCGCATTATTGAAGTTCGAGCTGAATGCGGTATTCACCAACCCGGCACTGTTATTTACCGTGTTTGGCGGGGTGATCATTTATTCGTTTTTGTATCCTCTCCCATACACTCAGCAACTGCCACGGGAGCAAGCTGTGGCAGTCGTCAATCTCGATAACAGCCAGTTGAGCCGGGAGCTGGAACGGATGGTCGATGCGACGCCACAGGTGAAGATCACCCAGCACGCATACAGCCTCGACCAGGCTAAGAGATTACTTATTAACGGTAAAGTGCAAGGTTTATTGGTGATCCCTGATAACTTTTACTGTGATTTATTATTGGGTAAAAGCCCGACCTTGGCTTATGCCGGCGATGCGGCTTATTTTCTGGTCTACGGCACCATCGTGGAAGGGTTAGCGACAGCGGGTGGTACGCTGGGAGCTAAAGCGAAGGTATCTCGAATGGTCATGTCAGGAGATAATATTGCCCTTGCCTCAGAGCAGTCTTCAGCCATGACGTTGAATATGCGACCGGTATTTAACCCGACCATGGGCTATATCAATTACGTTGTACCTGCGGTATTCGTCTTGATCCTGCATCAGACGTTATTGATTGCCGTTGCTTTACTCGGGGGCGGACAGAATGAATACCGTCTGCAGGGGCTAACGGGATACTGGCTACGCTATCCTGGATGGCAGGTTATGGTCGTGCGTGCGGCGTTGTTTGTACTGATATACTTGCCATTGGTGGCCTATTACTTTGGTTACAGCTTTTCAAGCAACCAAATTAACCGTCTGGCATCAATATCCGATCTGATTGCTATGACCATTCCCTTCTTGCTGGCAGTGATTTTCCTTGGAATAATCATTGGTCAATTGATCCCGCGGCGTGAATTGGCCACCTTGATCGTCCTGCTCAGCTCTTTCCCGTTGATTTTCTCCGCCGGATTTATCTGGCCGGCATCAGCGATTCCGGCTCCCATTCATGCCTTGGCTCAACTGGTACCGTCAACGCCTGCAATTAATGGTTTCCTGAGGTTAAATCAGATGGGAGCCAGCTTTGAGCAAGTGATTAATTGGTGGGGTCAACTATGGCTGCAGGTCTTGGTCTACGGCTTGATTGCTGCAGGTTTGATGTGCCGCACTCAGGGTAAGTCAGAGCCTGTTACGCTTTAGACTTTAATGACAAACGGCTAAAAAGCGCCACATTCTTTAATTAGAATCACTGGCGCTTTTTCCGTCATGCCCTTATGGCTTGCGTTGATTTTGAATTATTGTTGTTTCGCAGCCTGCTCGGCAGCCATCATCTCTGTCCAGGCTTCTGAGCCATAGAGTGGAACCGTTGACAGTGAATGCTTGTAGCTACCCTGAGTTTCCTTGGTAGAGTAGGATAGGTACATCAAAGTTTTGCTATCTTTATCATAAATACGACGGATTTTCAGGGTCTTAAACAAAATACTCTTCGAAGCTTTAAAAACCACTTCACCGTTTTTTGAGGTGTCGACGTTTTTCATCATGTCCATGGTAATAAAGCCGGTTTGCCGGCAAGCAATTCCCATATCAGAAGGGTCGGCTAAATCGAGATTTCCCTGAACATGGCTGATGTGGCAGGTTACCCCCGGGATTTCCGGGTCGGTGAAAGTCTGGATTTTAATATCTTTAGTGGTGAATATGCCTAAGCTTACATCACCCACTTCATCATCTGAGCAGCCAGCTAACAGGGCTGTTGCAGCCAGTAATCCCACTAATAATAGCGCTTTTTTCATTTGATTCTCCAAGTCTGTAAGGGGGGACTTATACTTTAAAACGTTTGAGCATTCATCAGCTTATACTATTTTAACAAAAAAAGGGGGAAGCATTAGGATTCACCAAGATTCGCTGGAAATAGCACTCATTGCTGTACTGCTATGAATTGATGTATGGTGGTATTTTTTAGTCTCGCTAACAGTACAAACGCTGAATAAAAATCCGTCATAGTTTCATATTATGATGAAAGGTTTTATTTGGTTTTTAATTAGGTTGTTGATAATAAATCCTTTTTTTTGCCTGTAAACAAGTGAGAGTGATACGGTAGAGTGATGAAGGTATTTTTTATTGAGAAAAATAGTCATTTAAACTTTTCTTTAATAAAAAATACACATAGGATGATAATTACAGCACGTTACAAAGAAAATGTATTAGCGGAGTATTTTTACACATAAATAGAATCTGGAGGATAAGATGTCAAATATCATAGCTTTTCCAGTAAAAGAGCAGCCAAGAGAGCTAACGCAACTCGAACAAATTGTCGAGCAAGAGCTGCTTGATATCGGTGCCGACCACCAAATGGCAAGAGTGATAATTGAGCGGATGGAAAAATTTTTATCACTGGCGTCGTTTGAGTTTGGGATGAGTATGAAGGTACCAAAAGAGTGTGTAGAAGAAATGCATAAATCTGTATTCCCGGCAATTTCACAAATGGAAGTTAACATCAAAGATGCAATGGGCGAATTGCTGACGGAGCGGGTACTTCATGAAATTCAGCTTTATCAATTAGAACAGCAAGCGTGACCAATTATATAATCAGCATCAGCCACTAGAACATGGCAATTATGGACATTTAACATGGAAAAACCACTGCATTTTGGCAGTGGTTTTTCATTTTGGCTAACAGATCCAGTCAGTCGTCGTCGGCCAGTCGAAGCTACCAACTTGGTAACTCTGCGTGAGCCTCGGTGTTCTTAGTTTAATGTGATCTATTGTTACAGCTCGTCAGCGGCAACCTCGCCAGGCATAAAGGTCAGGATGTGTTGTTCAGAGGTTAACGTGAGAGTATCGTTTTCAAGCGCGGCATTGCTCCATTGCTGAAGAGATTTAGTCATTATCGATTCAATGGTTGCTTGGTCATCTTGAATGCAAGCCATTTTAGTGGATCCCATCGCTGTTATTCTGAATTTACTGCCATCAATTTCACCTTGGCCAAAGAAGCGGTTACAGCCTCCGAAACCTGCGACTTTTAAATCGGAATCAATTGTCATATTCGGCGCGACCCGGGGTTCTGTGATATTGCTCTCTTTCCCATCGACTTTAGTCAGCACCCAACTCCGCTGAATATTTTTTGCTGAAAAACCGCTGGGTGGATTGCTGTCGCAACCGAGTAGCGAGAATGACGCAACTATAACTGCCAGTAGCCACTTTTTCATCGTTTAAGCCTTATTCATCAGAGAATTAGTACTAATTTTAGCATATCAATACTAGCGACGACCGAAGAAGTTTACTTCACCTGAATGAAAGCGACATCTCTGATCTGTCTCAATCCCAAGGGGCTAATCTAGAAGTGGCAGAGCTGATAAGCATGTACGACACAGACAGGTGCCAGGCTTGATTGCTGAAGTATTACGCTTGGATAATTCAAAACACCAGCAGGTTGATTTTCCTGCGCTAATGTCACAGTAAGCTGGCTTACCACACTGACTACAGCTGTGTGTTGACCGAATACCTTTGATTTGATCTATTTTGCTACTGTGTTGTTTATCTGACATATGACGCCATTCTCCTATTTCGGCCATTGTGCGGAAACAGCCAATGCAAATCCCTTCATTGTTCTTACATTTTGCAATACAAGGTGTTTTCATTTTTCTACACTGCACCAAATATAACGGAGAGCGTAATATATCTGTTTCTTGTTCTAGCGTCGATGACCTATCCCCAAGTCACCTGAGGATAGACTAACGCTTTCGCCAAATTGTCATTTCCGAGAGCGTGTACTGAAATTTGCGCTTAGTTTCGCGGATAACAAAGGGGATTTCTTTCACCGCGATGAGCTCAAAATTGCTGATCAGGGTTTCAGTTAACCCATCTAAGGTTGTGAAGTTTTCGCCGTGAACTTTAATTCCCCCTAACCATTTATCTTTATCCGTATAGTCTTCCAGCCATGTGTAAGGGGACGCTATGACCAGATAGCCGCTGCTATTGATACGGTGGTGGATGGTCGCCAAAAATTGTTTGGGTTCATTTAGTCGATCAATCAGGTTCGATGCATAGATAAGATCATACCCTGAATATTGTGGTTTTAAGTTACATGCATCACCCTGGATAAAATTGACTTTATGGATCAGAGATTCATAACCCAGTTGTGCTATGGATACACTCTTAAATTCAACCAGATCGCCTTCTGTGCGAATGGTATAACGCTTTTCGCCATGTTCGGCTAATACATAGGCTTGCTGAATAAATCGCGCTGAAAAATCAATACCATCAACATGATCAAAGGTTTTGGCTAATTCAAAAGTGGCCCGGCCAACAGAGCAGCCAATATCCAGCGCTTTGGCAGTATGTACCAGTTGAATTTCTTGCAGACATTGTTGTACACCGTTGATACAAAAATTTGGAACAGAGAAATATTGAGTACCGTAGTGAAATTCGAGGTATTGAGAAATAAGCTCGTCTGTTTCATAAATATTCACCCTGGCCATGGTGGCAGGGTCTTGCTTTGATTCCACATACCTGAACCCGGCATGTTGGTAGAAATGCCGCCGGAAGGCGTAACGAGAGGTGCTGGTAGCTTCGTTACCCGTTGAAATCCAGGATCCGCCTTTAATCAGGTTGTGCTTACCATCGAAGGTCGGGGTAGAGAAATCGTCATATAAAGGATGAACTTGAAAGCCGTTAAAGCCGTCAATCGGTGTTTCTGTCCATTGCCATACGTTTCCGACAATATCATATAGTCCGTTGTGCTCGAATCGGTTAACCGGACAAGAGGAGGCGTAATATTCGAGCTGGATATTTCCTGGTGCTTCTGACCACTGCGGTGAGTCTGTCGTGATATTCTCGCGTAAAATAGACCATTCAGCTTCAGTTAGTAGGCGGATGGTGGTTTGAGCTTGTTCAGTTTTCCAGTTACAGAATGCTTTCGCTTCTAATTGATTGACTTCAACGGGCCAATTAAGGGGGAGTGGCACCTCCTCTGATAAGTTACGCTGTAACCACGTATTGTCACGGTAACGCCAAAAGCGTGGCATTGTCGCTTTTGTATAAGCGAGCCATGCTTGTCCTTCTTCGTTCCAATAGCGAAGCTGGTTATAGCCGCCTGCTTGCACGAAAGCCAGATACTCCTGATTAGAAACCAGGTATTTCGCGGCTTTAAAGTCTTCAACCGTAAAGCTCTGCTCGCCGTATTCGTTATCCCAGCCGTAGGTATGGTTATCCGGCTTCTTACCTAAAGTGATTGACTTTCCTGCTACAGGAAGAAGGTGGTTGGGCTTCGCTTCGCTACTATCGGTACAGGCTGCCCATTCAGGGTGAGGGCTAACGTCGTCGAGGGGGAGCTGACGAATAATCACTGAGGAGGTTTCGAGGTGAATACGCTCATGTTCAATGCCCATTAAAATAATCCAGGCTGGATCAGATTGACTGATTGGTAATTCAAGTATCATTTCATCTATAAATGCATTAACCCTTTGATGAACTTGATTTCGATACTTTCTAACTGCATCTACAGACGGCCATTGATAGTGTGTGTCATCAAGATCATCCCACGACATCTCATCAACACCGACGGCGAACATTGATTCAAAGTGTTGATTTATCCGATGCTCTATGAATTTTCCAAGCTTTAGCTTATTGATATAGAAAGTTGCGGTATGACCAAAGTAGAAGATCAGAGGGTGGCGGAGTGGCTCCGCTATTTTAAAATAGGCGTCATCGTTGTTAACGACTTCAAACAGTGATTCATACAGGGCCCATGTTTGATTAAAATAGCGTTTGAGCTCCAGACGCTTACTTTCCTGATCAGTACCGGTTAGTAAGATGGTCTGAGTATTTCTAATGAGTTTTGTATCCATTGGCTAGCGAACTCCGTAAGAAAAGGGCCTGTATCCAGATGGTGCGAGTTTACAATCTAGTTCATCTTCAGCGATAGTTACAGGTGTACAGCCAGTAATACCGACATTGTCAGTTGGAATATAAATTTTGATGATGTTTACGCGAATAGTGGAGAAAATTTTTGCCATACTTGAAGTACTCTGCCGTAGGTACAGGAAGATGAAATTGAAAAAGGCGTTAACCATACCGACGTGGACCTTAGTTGGCACAGGCTTGCTGTTAAATGTGGTATCAGCGTTGATGACCAATTTTTATATTGATGATGCAACTCGTCAGGCAAACGCCTTTATCCAAAAACAAGCTGATAATGACAAATTAATTACACTGATATGGCAACAAGTTGAAACTGTTGAGCGTAAACGTGAGCATGTTTTAGACCTGATGGTAAATAGTGACTCAATGAATAAACCGTTAGCACCTGAAATTATGCAGCAAGTGATAAGTGATTTAAACTATTGGATAAAAAATGACATTTCAATACTATCACTCGATGGGGTTTCTTCATTAATGGTTGAATTAAATGAGGTACAACTTGAACTGAGAGATAAAATAAACCATCTATATCTGGAAAACTTGGATTTAAGTGACTTATATTCAGATGAAATGAAATATATTTCACGCCTTAGAAATCTAGCTTTATTTTTGCAAGTAATAGGTTTGGGGCTGGTACTCTCAAGGGATTTGAGTCGTCGCGATGACATGGATAAAAAAAGTAAGCCCCATAAGATAGGCTATGGGGCTTGGGATTAGTAATTATTTGTTGGTAGAGTGGAATGCAAAACGAGATGATTCCTTACCTGTTTCAGTTTTTGCTTTGTATTTAACGGAACGCGAGCTTTCCAGTGTTAATGGAATGAAAACTCGACCATTTTCATCAGTTTGGTAGCTTTGTTTTTGTTGGGGAACATTCGCTACAGAAACTGAAGCATTGGCTGCTGGCTTACCATTCTCAGTGATAGTAACCCAAGCGCCGTTATGAGTGTCCGCAACTCTGATGTCCGCAAATGCTGAAGAAGACATTAGAATCACAGCTGTGGCTGTTAGTACTTTCAAGCTAGACATAATCTTCACCTCATCGTTTGGCAGTAAATACCAATTTGTTATAAGTATATTTGTCTACAATCATTTAATAAGACCTATTGTTCACAAATATATTTCAAAAAAGCTAATTAAAATTAAAGATGCTTAATAACAAACGGTTAGACCAAAAACTGTGACTTTAAATAAGCTTGGTCATCTATATGCATATAAAGCAATTCTCAAATTTTGCTTAATCATGCCTGTTGCTTATTACATCACTATCGATATGAGTATAGTCATATCGTTAGTAATACGGTAAGTTTTTTCTATAAGGAAGTTTTTAATTGTCCTATTGTAATGAATTATTTGGAAATAAAGGCTGGTTTCTATATGTAACTAAATGTTATATATATAATTCTTCCGATGAAGAATTATCACTTATAGTTTGTTTAATACTGTCTCTTATAAAAAGGTCGTAATTAAAGTTCGTTTTATAAAATGAAAGGGCTAATGATTGATGTAATACGATATAGATGACCGATATAACTATTCGGTTAAACCAACACTATGCAGAATCCCAATTACATATCCAGTTGATCAACAATATAGCTAGCAATCGGAAAGCATGAGGTTGCGGCCGGTGAAGGGGCATTACAGACAACTAAAGATCGTTCAGTGTGGTGGAAGATAAAGTCATCAATTAATAACCCCTTCTTATCGACAGCCTGAGCGCGAATACCAGGCGGGTAAGGTTGTAAATCAGTCAGTTTTAACTGAGGACAATACTTTTGTACCCGCTTTAAATATGCGGGCTTCCAGAAGCTATTTGTTAATTCTGCTAAAGCAGAGCGGAAGTGATGACGAATTACTTTCCTGAAACCGGGGAAAGCAAGCATTTCAGTGCAGTCTTTAAGGTGTACGCTATGTTTATTATAGCCTTCGCGTGAGAAGTTAATAACGGCATTGGGTCCGACGGTCACACTGCCATCAATCATGCGGGTAAGGTGAACGCCTAAGAAAGGTAAATCCGGATCAGGAATAGGATATATCAAGTGACTTATCAGTTGATTATGCCTTTCAGGCAGTTGGTAGTAATCACCACGGAAAGGAATGATCTGGAACTTGGGTTTATCACCGAGTAGCTTAACGATACGGTCTGCCATCAGTCCGCCGCAGGCAAGTAATCTATTGCAACGCAGTGTGACATCGTTAGCCACAACGTTTACGCCATGGTTCGTTTCATCAATTGAGGTTACTTGGTGGTTGAACAGTACTTGGCCTCCGGCTTGTTTAATTAACTTAACCAGTTTCAGGCATATTTGTCGGTAATCGACAATACCCGTCGCAGGGATCAACAAAGCACCAAGCCCTATGATATTAGGCTCTTTTTGCACCAGCTCAGCATGATCGAGGATCTTAAATTCAATATCATTCAACACTGCTCGTTCAGCCAGATCATGCATTCGTTTCAGTTCGAGCTGCGTTGTTGCGACCAAGAGCTTGCCACATTCATCAAATGGAATTTGATGTTGCTGACAGAACTGTTTGATGGCGATATTACCCTGTCGGCAGAACTGAGCTTTTAAACTGCCAGGAGTGTAATAAACCCCGGCATGAATGACACCACTATTATGGCCGGTTTGATGAAAGCCCGGAGCCATTTCTTTCTCGACCACAACGACATGGCATTCTGGTTGCCGCTTCTGCAACTCATAGGCGGTACTTAAACCGATAATACCTGCACCAATGACCAAATAGTCACAATGGATCATGTAAACACCAATGGTGAAGAAAGTTGATAGCAATAATCCTAATTGATATAACCGATGAGAACTGTGCTATGGCAGGTAAAACAATAGTTTATTTCTGTTAATAAATAAAAACGATGTATTGCAAACAGAACGAATACCGATCTAATTTAACAGTGATGACTTTCCGTTTCTGTCATCGTATTGAGTTCATAATATTCTAAATTTTCAGTGATCATATTAACCCTAGTTGCATCGATTTTTGTGGTGATATGCTGCATACCAATTTTCTGCATTACTTTTCCAGGTGCAGGATCACGACTTAAATGCTGGGCGTAGATAACGTCTAAATTGAGTCGTTTGAAACCAAACTCAGTGACGCGTTCAGCAGCTTCCGTACAGAATCCCAGTCCCCAGAATGGTACGCCAATCCAGTAGCCGAGTTGGGCTTTTCGTTCATAAATGTTATGCAACCCAACGCACCCGATGAGCTGATAGGTCGACTTGAGAGTAATGGCGTAAATAGCGGATTCCTGACTTTGCCAACCCGCCAGATGCTTGCCAATCCACCGGCCGGCCATGCCATCATCATAAGGGTGAGGAATATTGATTGTACCGTTAGCAATACTTTGATCTCCAGCCAATAGCTGGACTTTATTGGCATCGGAAAGCTGGAGTGGTCGTAAAATAAGCCTTTCTGTTGTCAAAAGAGGCTGTTGTCCCATGAGTTCATCCCTGAGTGTAAGGTTGCAATTTAATACCTAGTGGTTATCAAATCGATTTCACACGTTGAATAATATTCACCAGATCAAAGATGTACTCAAATAATTTAACCGGAAAGTATGACATTCCTATTATTTTTAGGTGAAACACAGTGAAAGGACGATTGATTCAAATGGCTGACAGACTAGAAGCCAATGAGCTCTCGCTGTACTTTGTTTTTTGAAGTGGTTTGGAGCGATGTGGAGCGACATCTCAGATGAAATCCCGTCAGTACGAGGTCATCTCTGATGGTTAGCACACTCAGCGTTGCCATTCAGATTCTCCAAGTTGGGCAATATGCGATAAAGCTTTTTTGGTGTCTTTTTGTAATAAATATTTGATAAGCCAACCTGTACCTTTGATCTTTGGCGAAAAGTTAATCCGATAATGAATCAGGCTTTGGTTAGCGTTAATGCTTTGAAAGCGGATCCAGCCACCGTGTTCTTTGACTGGGCCACCTTGGATGATTTTGTAGTGGAGGTGCTCGTTTTCCTTGTAATCGATAATTTGTTCTTGAAAAGTAAATGGGCCAGTGGTGACTTCTCTGATAGCACCGATTCCATTGGTCTCAGGCTTTCCTTGCCTAACTAATGAAAACTCAGCATTAAAAAAACGGCCTAAGTTTTCATGGTCAGAGAGCAGGTGAAATAGAATGTCTTTTGGCACATTAGCTGTTTGCTCTAATGTGATGGTGTGGATGGTCATTATCCTTCCTCCCCCTCTCTTCATGCTGTGATAAGAATGCTAGCAAAATGTAAACAAGTGTCAAGGTTTTGGAGTGAATCATTTCTGGCATTTTTTTAAAAATCAGAGGATTAGTGAGATTGTTGGTTTTTATGGTGGGTCTCTGGTTTTTACGTTTTATCAAAAGATTCGAGTATAGAGCTATGCATTGATAGAATACGTTTTTATCTACAAAATCAGATATAACTCGACAAGGCGGGCGCAAAAAAAATCGACATGAATCACAAAAATATTACAAATGATACTTGTAAAAGAGCATAAAGGCTTTTATATTGGTTTTGAGATATAAATCGTCAGGTGAAATTTATTAGAGAATATGGTTTACCTTAATCCATTCAAATAAGGTAACTTCTTAGCATCACTTCCACGAAAAATATCTCATTGATCATTCATTCCTGTTCGTTTTTCAGTCGGCTAATTTTGATTGGAATGTAGAGATCGTTTTACTTTCACCTGGTCGTAATATGTTCGTCATAATTACCTGGTTATAGTAGAGCAAATAAGAGAGTGAGAACGGTATTTAATTAGTGATATCAAGCTTACTCATTGATTAAAATGAGAGGTGTTATATGAAAAGTCAAAACCGTAGAAAGTGGTTTTACTACCAAAATAAAACAACTAAAACAAAATCTAACTGATTGAAAATTCGCTAAAGCGATATGATGTGTTTTAGAACAACCAACTGAAGGTCATTATAGAGAATCTTTAGTATCCCAGTAGCCAGGAGCATGCAGAACCAAATCGGTGTTTCTGGCTAAATAAAAAGTACCCGCTTTAATGCAGATCCCCCGCTGATAAATTACATTGCAGAACGTTTTTTCTCGGCGCTAGATAAACGGTCATCTTACTTGTGTAAGCTGAACGCAATATTTGTCAATACGTTGAGTTACTAAGGCTCGTTATTGATAGATTTTACCCCCGATAGAGGCTTTTTCTGGCACCGATGCTATCTGCGTTCCGCCCAAATAGATACTCCCTTGTACAACCAGAAATTTTGGCAGTTCAGTAATTGCCGTATTTGCCAGATATAAATCACCGCCGACGTAAATATAAGGGGGAAGTTGTGTCAGTTTCGTTCCCATCAGGCTCAAATCCCCTCTGACCCTTAGACCATTATTCAGGTAGGTAATCTGAGAATGGGCAAGATTAATATAGCCGTCGACTTTCAATGTTAGAGGAAGTCGGGTCACTGAGCTATAAGCCAGATTGAGATTCCCTTTTACGACCAGTTTTTTTGGCAGGCGCTGGATACGGCTGTTTTCTAAATTCAGATTGCCATTAACTACCATAGGATCGGGTAGCTCGATATTTGTGGTATTACGGAGTGTGATATTGCCATAGGAGTCGGTGTAGTTCAGTAGCTTGAGCTCTGATACATACTGGTTGGCGTGTGCAAGGCTGATTGTGTTCAAACTGGTGAGCATGATAGCAGCACTTACCCCGGAAATTTTTAGACCGGAAAGCAAAGAGGTGGGGAAGTGGATTCCTGCCATAGTAAAAATGCCCTGAACTGGAGTGATAGTCTTCAATTATTGCCGTTTACATAACGGCACATTCCGTACCAGCGAGAATGGTCTTAGTTAAATCGGCTATGTACGGCGTGATGTACAATAATGCCTTGCTGCCGCGAACTGTCAATTTTAACCGTAGATTTTTTGAGTCAGTGTTGTTTTTTATTTAAATTAATTACTAACAAACTGTAGTCCCTTTCCTGCTATTTCCGTGAGCGATGTTCAGCTTAAATTCAGATATAAAACAATGTTTTTTATTTTAAGCTTAGGTTCAGTTTCCTTGTGTAGAGTAATCATCAACGAAACGAAGTACAGCAGATAACAACGTTAATCTGTACCTTATATAAAGAACAGGCAGGAGTGATTCATGAAAAAGTTCACAGCAATCTCATCGTTAATCTTGGCTACAACGGTTGCACTTCCGGCTTTCGCGGCTGACGCTGATTGGTTTGTTGGTGGTGGTGTCGGTTACCAGCAAGACGAAGTGAAAGGAACCCATGATCAAAACGGAGAAGATGCGACTTATCAGTTACGTGGTGGTGCGATTATCAATGATCATCACCGTGTAATGGGTACCTATAGCTACATGGATAAATCATCACAAGACATGTTATTAGCATCTTACGATTACCTGATACCGCTAGCTCAACAAGTGAACTTATTCGCAGGTGTATCGGCTGGTTTTGCTGATAGCGAGATTGCCAGTAAAAGCTCAACAGACTTTGTATGGGGTGGTCAGGTAGGCGCGATGTATGAAATTAATGATAGCTGGTCAACTGAATTAGCGTACCGTTATCTTGACCAGGACTACAGTGAAAATAACACTAAAATTGATTATTCACAGCAAGTTGTATGGTCTGTCGATTACAGATTCTAACACTCTGATGGTCGCTAACGTGTCATAAAATGAATAACAGGGAGAACGGTGTTCTCCCTGTTGCGCTATATGGACTGTCAAAACAAAATAGGAACATCGTTAGTGAAAAGTCAAATATTGAGCTTATTGCTTTATATTTGCTTGCAAACCATCCATTCGAATCCAGAGCACACTAAAAACGCCGTTTTGGATTGTTAATGTGATCTAGATCTCTATATACTCCCCTTCCGGCCAGAACCATTGAGTTCAGCCACCTTAGTTACAAGCTGTCACCAGGGAAATGTGAACGACCCACGGAGTTGGACCGGCATGATTTTTAGCTTGTTATCAAGGTGACTTGTATGTTGTTTGTTTGGGCGGACAGATCCTTATTGTCTAAGCGTTATTGCTTGGATCCCTCCTATGTTTGCTTTTTTCCTGAAAGCTTATGTTCCCCAATGACAACAAGCAGTAACACCTTCATTTTTCGATATCCATTTAAGAAAAGCAGTAGGACGAAATAATGCAGTTGTTAATTAGTATGGCCGGTATTTTGGTACTGGTAGTGTGCGCTTGGGTCTTTTCCGAGAACCGTAAAGCGATTAACTGGCGCACCGTTGGCGGAGCCTTGTTCTTACAAGCAAGTTTTGCCGCTTTGGTACTGTATGTACCCGCTGGGCAAAAAGCGTTGGGGGCGATGAGCCGTGGTATCGCCAGCGTACTGGGGTTCGCGGATGAAGGGATCAAGTTTCTGTTTGGTGATCTTGCAACGTCCGGTTTCATTTTTGCAATTCGCGTCCTTCCTCTTGTTATCTTTATCAGTGCTTTAATTTCTCTTCTTTATTATCTTGGCGTGATGCAATGGGTGATCAAAGTGATCGGTGGTGGCATTCAGAAGTTTTTGGGTACCAGCCGTGCAGAATCATTAGTTGCAACGGGCAATATCTTCCTTTCTCAAGGCGAATCACCGCTTCTGGTTAAACCTTTTCTTCCTCAAATGACCCGTTCAGAACTCTTTGCCGTAATGACTGGCGGTATGGCTTCTGTCGCGGGCAGTGTGCTAGGTGGTTATGCTGGTCTTGGTGTTGATTTAAAATATCTGATTGCTGCAAGTTTTATGGCCGCGCCGGGTAGTTTGCTAATGGCTAAGATCCTGGTGCCCGAGCAAAACGTTGCCGTTGAGCAAACGGATATTGAAATGGCAACCAGCGAGCATAGCAATGCAATCGATGCACTGGCTGCGGGTGCCATGAACGGGATGAAAGTCGCGGTTGCTATCGGTACGATGCTGATTGCTTTTGTCAGTGTTATCGCAATGGCCAATGCTGGTCTTGAAATGGTTGGTGAATGGTTTGGTATGAGCAACCTGACACTGCAAGGTGTTCTGGGATATATCTTCTCGCCTCTGGCCTTTGTGATTGGCGTACCTGCGAGTGAAATGCTGCAAGCGGGTGCATTCATTGGTCAGAAATTGATCCTGAATGAGTTTGTCGCATTTCTTGATTTTGTTAATGTGAAGGAAACCCTCTCATCTCAGAGCCAGATTATTATTACTTTTGCCCTGTGTGGTTTTGCTAATATTGGCTCGATAGCGATTCAGATTGGTTCTATCGGGGTGATGGCTCCTGAGCGTCGCGGCGATGTCGCAAACCTTGGCTTCAAAGCGGTATTGGCTGCAACCCTGGCTAACCTGATGAGTGCTGCGCTAGCGGGTATTTTTATTACGCTGTAATTTTACTCATCTGTTATAGCTCCTGCGGAGGAGCTATTGATCATGAGCTGATATTTAAGCCGTCATTGATAGTGACGGCTTATTATTTTCCTCGTTATATAAATAGATGCTTTTTGAGCGTGTTTATTGTTGATCAAACTGCTTAATCAGTACTGAGGTATCGGCGCGATTAAAGCCGCGCTTTTGCAGCTCGGCATACTTTTCATCAACTTGTTTAGCCAGTGGCAGATCAACCCCCAGTTTCTCTGCTGCATCAAAGCAGATGCCGAGATCTTTACGCATCCAGTCAATGGCGAAACCAAAGTCAAACTTGTCCTGTGCCATCGTGACAGCCCGATTTTCCATCTGCCATGAACCTGCCGCACCGTGTTTCAGTACATCGGTCATTTTTTCAATATCCAGTCCGGCAGATTTAGCCAGAGTAATCGCTTCAGACAAACCTTGTAGTATACCTGCAATACAAAGCTGATTTGCCATCTTGGTAATTTGACCGTAGCCAACATCGCCCATTAAGGTGCTGGCTTTTGCATAACATTCGATAACAGGCTTGGCTTTTTCAAACACATCAGCGTTACCACCGACCATTACCGTCAGGCATCCGTTGACTGCGCCAGCTTCACCGCCAGAAACTGGTGCATCAAGAAAATCGGCTTGAACCGCTTTGGCGGCTTGTGCAATTTCACGTGCAACTTCAGCGGATGCGGTGGTGTTATCAATCAGGATAGTACCGGGTCGAATGGTTGATAGAATACCATTTTCACCGATATACACCTGGCGAACATCGCTGTCATTACCGACGCAGGTAAAAACAAAATCCGCCTCTTTTGCCGCTTCTGCCGGAGTCAGAGCCAGTTGGCCGTGATGGCTTTTAAGCCACTTTTCTGCTGTTGCTGTCGTGCGGTTATAAACAATAACATGATGACCTGCATCGGCAAGGTGTCCCGCCATTGGGAAGCCCATAGTGCCGAGTCCGATAAATGCGATATTTTGCTGAGTCATTATAATAGCTTCCCTGTTTTGTATTTAATTTTAGTTACGGCAATATATACCCAAACCGTCTCAAGATGTAGCGTCTAGCGAAGATTCCATCAAACAGTATCAATGATAATGTTATCCAGCTCTACCCTAAAAGCAGGCCTTAGGTAGCTGGTAATACTGAGATCATAAGAGCTGTCTGAATTCTCCCAGAGCTATGCATCTTGAGGTACTTTGGGTATAAGTATGTTAACGTCGTTGCTATAGCAACTTAAAAGGATATTTGGGTTTATCATGGGTAAAAAAGAACTAGATACAAAAATTGTCACCGCTGGACGATCGAAGAAATGGACTCAGCATTTGGTCAACCCCCCGGTAAGCCGCGCATCGACAATTGTTTTTGATTCAGTCAAAGAAATGAAGCATGCAACGGCTAACCGCGCCAATAAAGCGCTGTTTTATGGTCGCCGGGGCACTAATACCCATTTCGCTTTTCAAGATGCGATGGTTGAACTGGAAGGTGGTGTTGGTTGTGCTTTGTATCCATGTGGTACCGCGGCGATTTCTAACGCGATTCTGTCATTTGTGAAAAACGGCGATCATATTCTGATGGTTGACGGTGCCTATGAGCCCACTCGTGAATTTTGCGACAAGATCCTAGATAAAATGGGGGTGGAAACTACCTATTATGATCCCATGATTGGCGAAGGTATTCGTGAGCTGATCCGCCCGAATACGACGGTACTCTTTCTTGAATCTCCTTGTTCCATTACGATGGAAGTACAAGATGTGCCGACGCTTGCACGTATTGCTCATGAGCAGGATCTGGTTGTCATGCTGGATAATACCTGGGCATCTCCAATTAACTTTCAGCCTTTTGAGCATGGTGTCGATATTTCAATTCAAGCTGCAACGAAATATATAGTGGGTCATTCTGATGTCATGCTGGGTACCGCAACGGCCAATGAACGTTGCTGGGACCAGCTACGCGAAAGCAGTTACCTCATGGGGCAGTGTACTTCTCCTGATGATGTGTACCTGGCGATGCGTGGTTTGCGTACGCTTGGAGTACGCCTGAGGCAACATGAGCAAAGTAGTCTTAAAATTGCTCAGTGGTTGTCAGAGCGCGAAGAAGTTGATCATGTGCGTCATCCGGCTTTTGAAAGCTGTGAGGGGCATGAGTTCTACAAGCGTGATTTTAAAGGTTGCAACGGGCTATTTTCTTTGGTTTTAAAACGAGGAAATACCCAAGCCTTAACGGCTTTGCTTGATGGTATGGAACATTTCAGTATGGGTTATTCATGGGGGGGGTTTGAAAGCCTGATCCTGGCGAATGAGAATATCAATGCGCTGCGTACAGCGAAGAAGAAAGACTTTGCCGGCCCGATGCTGCGTCTTCATATCGGCTTAGAAGACGCTGATGATCTGATCCGTGATCTTGAAAAAGGCTTTGAGCGTTTTAACGCCGTATTAGACAAGTAATCAGGCTGTCTTCGTAGTAGTATTTTTCTATCAGCTGTTTTCATCTTAATAGAGGCCGTATCAATGGCCTTTATTTTTTCGTGATAGTTATTCGATGAATTTTAGCCTTTGATCTCATGACGTAACTGCGTCAAAAATCCTTTCATATATTCAGTTCGCTTAACGGCTTCTTGTCTTGCCGCTGCGGTGTTCATCGTATCCTGCAACTTAAACAGTTTAGTGTAGAAGTGATCAACCGTAAAGAGCTTATCGTTATAAACACGTGTTTCACAAAAAGGGTCTTCATCTGAATACAGGCTTGCATTGAAAGAGGTACCGACCTGAATACAGCGCGCAATACCGATCGCTCCTAACGCATCGATGCGATCGGCATCTTGCACTATGGCGGCTTCTAATGTTCTTACCGGTATATTTGCACTGTAGCTATGTGCCTCGATGGCGTGTCTGATGTCAGCATAGTATTGCTCGGGATAACCCACAGAACGCAAAAAACGGATAGCTTCTTCTGCCGCTAAGCGCGATGCACAATGACGCTGAGGGTGATCTTTCGGCAGTGAAGCACAATCGTGTAGCCAGGCGGCAGGAATGATAATTTCAAGCTTGGCGTTTTCCTGGTGGGCAAATTGCTTAGCGGCCACCACAACCCGCTCAATGTGGCTAAGATCATGAGCAGGATCGGTTGCCATCATCTGTTGCACGTATT
This sequence comes from Photobacterium sp., assembly GCF_033720175.1. Classification (GTDB taxonomy): domain Bacteria; phylum Pseudomonadota; class Gammaproteobacteria; order Enterobacterales; family Vibrionaceae; genus Photobacterium. Next base: position 204,022 of record NZ_JAWWDA010000005.1, on the reverse strand, counting down.
TTTTGAGTTGTGGCTCGATATGTTCCATTTGCTGTATGTTCCTCAGAAAACCAATTATCAAAAGTGTATTTTGCTGGACTTAAGTCGCTGGCTCAAGTTTATGTCGACATGAGTTTTTCAAAAACATGATGTTGTGATCGGGGGGCTTCTCTATTGGTATTAATTTGGTCAACCTAGAAAGTGCCGGAAGACTCAAGGTCAGAGCGAAATGGGCTCGCTGAAGTTAAGGTGTTAGACGGCAGTAACCCCAGTTTAACGAAGGTTAGGATACGGGAAATAAAGCATGCCAAATCAGGCTGCGAAAATGGCAGATTTTTTCTGATCATATAGACTTAGACATCATCAATAAGCCAGTTGTGCATATTTGTCGTAGGAGTATATGAATACCGGGGGGAAAGATTTCAACTTTGCGAAATTAATCTCTTTTATCGAATAGTCGATGAATATGGGAAACTTTTTATTAAAATGGGGGTGGTTAGTTTACCTGAAAATATAAAAGTTGAAGTGAATAATTGATTTTTATAAATTGTTGTTAAGTGATTGTATGTGAATTTATTGTTAATGAGAAACAGACCCTAAGGGTCTGTTTATTTATCATCTTTATTATTAGGACATTCAAAAAAACCTAGCCTGTTTTTTCTTAATCGTTATTGATACCTAAATATATAAAGAAGGTGAGCAAATTTAACTGCCAGTTATGCAGCTTGTATCATATTTATCGAGAATATTTGACCATCATGAAAATTCACCGGTACTACCATATGTACTTCAGGTAACAACAGAAAAGCACCATCATTATGCATTTTTACAATGATTTGTAAGCGCTGGTCGATTGTTTCTTGTAGTTGGGATGTACATGGTTTACTCACTTGAGTGCCAAACTGACTATAATGACCATTACTGGAATATACCCAGATGCTGAAAGGGATTTTTTCTCTTTCAAGCTGCTCTATAAAATCAGTGATATTTCTCATAAAAAGTCCTTTTTATTAAATCAATATCTTTATATTGACGCATTAGTATTATGGAAGGATACGTATATATTACAATTTGAATTCATAACCGTTATTCGAAATATGTGACGTCAGCAAGGTTTTCTTGAGAATTTAAAGAGCTATCCAATATTGTTTTCATAGCCTCTGCAAGAGAAAACAATAATAACGAATTATTTAAAATGATAAACAAAATACATGTAAAGTGTTATTAATCAGAATTATTATAAAATCGGATTTTTATATAAAACACATCCCATATGTTGTGTTGTAATATTGAATAATGGTACAGGATTATGATGCCGTTAGGTACAGAGGTAATACCAATCGGTGTTTAGTCACGTTCAGGACTGTTTAGTACCCGTTTAAAAAGCGTGAAAGCTACCGCACAAGGCATTTGATAACGATGGACTTTAAACCTTAGTTCGCTATGATGATTTCGGCTACGGACTTTATAGCGAAGTAGTTTGAGACCACTATGTTGTAATAAGCTGTTTTGAGAAGAATTTATGTCAGATACACCGGTAAGACTGATTCAGAGAGTCACATGGATTGGAGCAATAGCTAACGTTGCATTAGCACTGTTAAAAATCACTGTAGGTAAACTGACAGGCAGCCAGGCCTTAATTGCCGATGGTGTCCATAGTTTTTCAGATTTAGTGACTGATACGGCAATCTTGATTGGTTCAAGGTACTGGACCGCACCTGCCGATAAAGAGCACCCGTACGGGCATGGACGTTTTGAAACCCTGACCAATATATTTATTGGCATACTGCTTGCCGTTGTCGGGATAGGGATTGGCTGGAATTCCATTGACTCGATTGGCCAGGAATCAAATACCACACCTGGAATGCTGGCCTTTTGGGCCGCTGTCGCATCTATTCTGGTGAAAGAAGTTCTGTATCGTTGGACAGTGATTCAGTCTAAGAAAATTAATAGTCGTGCTTTGTATGCTAATGCTTGGCACCACCGCTCAGATGCATTGAGTTCATTACCTGTTGCTGTCGCTGTTATTGCAAACTACTTTGTACCTGATTTGTATTATCTTGATCAGATTGCCGCTCTGCTGGTTACTGCAATGATATTGAAAGCGGCCTTCGAGATATTGTGGCCTGCAATAGTGGAAATCACAGAAGCCGAAGCAGACAGTGAGATTGAAGCTAAAATTCAGCGTTATGCTTTGCAGGATAGTGATATTCGTGAAGTTCACGCCATTCGTAGCCGCCGTACAGGCAGTATAATTTTGTTAGATTTCCACTTGTTGGTGGATCCGGTGATGAGTGTCGATAAGGCCCATACGATCACTGAAAACTTTAAGAGCCATATTCTAAAACAGATAGATGAAGTGGTTGATGTGATCATTCATGTCGAGCCATATACCTGTGCCGAACGGGTTATTAACCCGTGCTGTGATTGCGATGAGTGTCATGATGAAATGTAAGGCGTTGAAGGCTTGTTTGGTGATGAGCTAGTCGCTTTAATGCCTCTGACTAAGAAAAACGTCTGCAAACTTGCAGGCGTTTTTTTGTTTTATAAGCAAACTCTGTGTGCACTTTTTTATGATTACCATATTATTAAGATTGGCTGGGCTGTCAAATATTCACCAGTATGGCGAATACCAACCCAGATAATAACTATGGTTGGTTTTGTACCGCGATAAAGATGTTGGATTAGTACTGCTTAGATAGCCTGATTAAGCCTTGGACCGGCGCTGTAAAGGGAGAAAGAATATGCCGTTGATCAGAGTGAAATCGCTTCTATTTGACCATGAGGTCAATGTTTCTCAGGTCGTGTGTAATCTATCACAGGCAATGTCTGATGCGACCGGCATTGAACCTCATCATATTATGATCACCTGGGAATATCTGTCTGCGGGTCATTATGCGCATGGCGGTAAAGTAACCCAGACTCAACCTATCAATAGCCATCCGGTGCTGATCGATCTTATCGCACCAAATTTTAATACCGAAGATCAGATTAAGGCGATGCTAGAGCTAATCGCTAACACTGTCGCAGAGCTGGTGCCGATCGCGAAAAATAACATCTTCATTAATTATACCCCTGCCTATAGTGACGGTGTCTATGGTGACGGGCATGTTGTGGAATGGGATCTGTAGCGCCGGACAACAAGAGAGAGGGCTTCGTTACAATTAAAAAACCAATCACCTACCAGTTGCGGGAGGTGATTGGGTGACAGTCATGGCTTTTATACCGTTTTTTCGCTATTCATCTTATCGACAACATAGCCCTGGAAACCTCTGACCATTAACTCTGCCAGTTTCTCTTGCTGGCTTATTGTTTCCACTCTGGATGCGATGGTTGTGATCGATAAATTATTAGCCGTGCGGGTAATGGAAGCCAGTACGTCTGCTTTTATCTGGTTGTCAATTTGACTGGTGTAGGCGAAATCCAGTTTGACATAAGCCGGACGGTACTTGCTTAGATACCCGATGGAGCTGAAGTTGTGGCCAAAGTTATCAATACCAAAACGGAAGTTATTCTGATGAATGATCTCGCATAACAGGCCGGCATCATCGCTGTTTTTAATGAAGCAAATCTCGGGTAACTCAAACAGGATACGGCTGCTCAAAGCCTGGCAGGATTGCATCTTATTCGATAACCAGTGTATGAAGCCAGTATCGTTGACACTGTTTTGGGTAATGTTAACGGCAATTGGCCCCAGTTCTGGGTTGGCTGCAAGCTTATCGAACAGTTGCTCAAGAATGTGCATATCGAGTGGAGCACCCGCGTTAAGCTGTTCAATTGCGCCGAGGAACTGGCCTGCGGAATAACGTTGCTTGCCTTTCTGAATATAGGCAAAGACTTCCTGGTGCAGAGGCATTCCGTCATGGTCGACGGCTTTTTGATAGTTAAATTTAAATAGTTTGCTGGCGATCGCTTCTTCTACTACTGCTTTCCATTGCTGCTTGCCCATAGCTGATTGCCGTTTACCCGGTGCTGATGGTGGCACGATATCAAACAGTGCCAAAGGCTCTTGTGCTTGCTGTCTTGCCTGCATTAAGGCGTTATCAGCCTGAGCCAGAATTGTTGTGATATTGTCGTCTTCACGGCGCATCACCAGACCCACAGCAGCTTGTACAGGGGCTGCATCTAATGAGGTCATGTTAAGCATAGAGCGGCCAATCATTTTAAGCTCTGATGCCGTAATGTTCGGGGCAATGAGCATGAATTCCGACTGGTTCAGGCGTGCGATCGTGTAATCATCCGTTGCCAGTTCTTTCAGCCGAACCGCGAGTTTCTGCACGAATTTATCACCCGCTTCATAGCCCTCTTGAGCATAGCAATCGGTGATCTGGTCAACTTTTAACAGGGCAACCCCTCCTTCCGGAGGGTTAGAGAGCCAATATCCGAGCTGGATCATCAAGTAACTACGGTTCGCCAGGCCAGAAACAGGATCCTGATAGGCGCGTATTCGGAGTTTGTCGGCCTCTTGAGCTTGCTGCTCAAAATGCATTTTAAGTTGATTACTCATTGAGTTAAAGGCGAGAACCACATCACTCAACTCGCGGGTACGGGGAACAGATAAAGGCTGACCAAATTGGTTATCAGACATTTCTCTGGCGCGGCGCTGAATCGATTTTAATGGCATTAAGACTTTCGACAGAATAATAGCCAGAACCACTGCGCCAAACAGGAAGGTCAGAAGAAAACCAATAACCAGCTGCACGGTTGCTTTCCATAGCTGGATATAAGCATGAGCCGGACTACTGGTCACAGAAAGGGTTGCCAGTTGCATCCAGCCACTAGTCAGTGTGGTCGATTTCGTTATTGGCTGAATGGCAATAACATTACGAAACCATTCCGGCACGCCTGAAATTGCTGATGGGTACCTACGCTTCAACTCGGTATTATCTTGCAACATGTCCAGGGTGATTGCACTGTAGAAACTGCCATCAAAAGTTGCATTGATAATGGACTCGGCTGAAACTTTATCGTCAGCTTCCAGATAAGGAGACAGCGCCATACCGACAGCACTGATAGCATTATCCATTTCGGTCGATTGCTGTTCGCGAAGAAAATCTCTCGTGGTATGAAACTGGATAACAAACACGGAGGTGATGAGTGTAAAAAATACAACCAGCATCCATATCAAAAGTTGTCTGTATAGTGTCATTGTGATCACTTATCAAAGTTAATGTTTGGTCGGTGTAGTTGGATGTGGGTTGAACGCTGACGTAAATCATTCCACAAACTTAAACGGGAAGAATTCCCGGCCAACTGTCCTTGTCCTTTTTGCTTCATCAGCCAGAGCTTGCTACCGTTAAAGCTGTAAATAGGCAGTAGATCCGGGCGTTCATTAGCGGGCTTGATGTCGCCGTTTAAGTTATCAAGTAGCAAAGGTACCGCCGAAGGGGTAGGGTAGTAGGCTACCACCATATGAAACTGGTTTAAATTTAGCGCTTTTACATATACCAGTCGGAGCTTGTTATCGGCAATGCCAAGTTCACGAAGTGTGAAGTATTTTGCAATACTGAAGTCTTCACAGTCTCCGGCCGCCGCGCCAAGAAATTCTAGAGGGGTGGCCCAGTAGTCAGTTTTTCCCCATAACTTGATATCATCGATAAAGATCAGTTGGTTAAAGAAGCTATTTACCTCTGCAAGTTTGGCGCTTTCGTCAGTGGTCGCAATGTCATTGATTAACTGGTGCCACGCATTCACACGCTTTCCAGCACGCTCCCCGTAAAATTGTGCGACTTTGTTGATTTGCTTTAACTCTTCGCTATCAGTCAACGCAATGGCGCTGGCTGACAACAAGATACAGCAAATCCAGAACATAATAGTCTTCAAGGCAATTGGTCTACTGTTGGATCCATGAGCTGTCACTTACTGTGATAATTAATATACTTTCAGGCGCTTTCTTTTTGCCTGCTGTACTCTTTACTAGACGGTGCTGCGCAGGTTTATGGTTTATCAATCCGTTATTGTGACAATAACAGGTCCGTGGCGTTGAGAATATGTAATTGCGCCAGAATATCATTGTAAGAAATGCTTTTAAAACAGATCAATCGCCCATAATCAGAAAAATCCGGATAACTGAAGGTTGAGTTATTTGTTTGATTTCTGTTGCAAGTGTGATTGTTTTGTTATTGTCTGAGTGATGGTGAACAAACATGGAGTGTCTATGAAAGCATGTGAAGCGAATTTTGATGGGTTGGTTGGTCCGACTCATAACTACAGTGGGCTCTCTTTTGGCAATGTCGCTTCAGAGAAAAACCAGGCGAGGGCGTCTAGTCCTAAGCAGGCGGCCAAGCAAGGGTTGGCGAAAATGAAAGCATTAACCGATATGGGGTTAGTGCAAGGTGTATTGGCACCTCAGGAACGTCCCGATATTAATACACTGCGCCGTTTAGGGTTTACAGGCAGTGATCAGCGCGTGATAGAGCAGGCAGCAAAGCAGGCCCCAAAAGTTTTGACGGCTTGCTGTTCAGCATCAAGTATGTGGACAGCCAACGCGGCCACGGTTTCTCCGTCAGCGGATACCGCCGATGGAAGAGTCCATTTCACCCCGGCTAACCTGACCAATAAATTTCATCGTTCGATCGAACACGAAACGACAGGACGTATTTTGCAGGCAACTTTTGCCGATCCTGACCATTTTGCTCATCATCAGGCACTGCCGGCGGTTGAACATTTTGGCGATGAAGGTGCAGCAAACCACACACGTTTTTGCCATCAATATGGTGAGCAGGGGATAGAGTTCTTTGTTTTTGGTCGTTATGCGTTTGATAGTCGTCACCCGGCGCCGAAAAAGTATCCGGCCCGTCATACGTTTGAGGCTTGTGAAGCCGTTGCGCGTCTGCATCAGCTAACCGCTAAAAATGTTGTTATTGCCCAGCAGAATCCAGATGTTATTGATCAGGGCGTTTTTCATAATGATGTTATTGCGGTGGGTAATAAAAATATACTGTTTTGTCATGAACAGGCATTTTTAAATAAGCAGTCTGTCTATAAGGATTTGCAGTCCAGAGTTGGGGGGGATTTTACCATTATCGAGGTACCAACCAGCGCGGTCTCGATTGATGATGCGGTGACCAGCTATTTGTTTAATTCGCAACTGTTAGAACTGCCTAATGGCGAGACCTTGTTAGTTCTGCCTGAAGAGTGCCGTTCAAATCCGCGAGTTTGGGCCCATGTAGAGCAGATCCTGGCAGCGAAGAAAGGCATTGATCAGGTGCGTGTATTTGACCTTAAGCAAAGTATGGCAAACGGTGGTGGTCCGGCATGCTTGCGTTTACGTGTTGTTCTTAATGAGCAAGAGCAGAAAGCCGTTAATCAGTCGACATTGATGAGTGATCAATTATTTAGCCGCCTGAATACCTGGGTTGATGATCATTATCGCGATAGTCTCTCGGAAGCCGATCTGACTGATCCCTGTTTATTGGATGAGTCTCGTTGTGCTTTAGATGAGTTAACGCAAATTCTACATCTTGGTTCTGTTTATCCATTCCAGCGTTAGAGTCAGGGCAGTGCTGAGCCTTGCATTTAGAGGTTACTTGGCTACGGAATTGAATGTAACCTTGACCCGTTTCTCTTTCGCCAGCGATAATAGGGGCAATTGATATAAATTGTCACCATAATGGAGTCAAAATGGCAAAGCTAAGCTTACAAGAGCAAATGCTGAAAGCAGGTCTTGTTGACAAAAAGAAATTAAAAAAAGCGGCGAAGACATCTAAGAAATCGCGCGTTCAGGCAAGAGAGGCCAAAGCGGCTGTTGAAGAAAAAAAAGCTGCGCAATTGGCTCAGGATCAAGAGCTAAACCGTCAACGAGACGAAGAAGCACAAAAAAAAGCTTTTGCATCTCAGATTAAACAACTTATTGAGATGAACCGGATTGACCGTAAGCACGGCGATATTGGTTATAACTTTACAGACGGCTCACTGGTTAAGAAGATTTATGTTGATAAGAGCATTCAAGATCAGCTAGTGAAAGGTCGCTTGGCGATTGTTCGTTACCTTGATGGCTATGAAGTTATCCCGGGTGTTGTTGCCGATAAAATAGCCCAGCGTGATGATGAGTGTATTGTCCTGAATAACATTGTTGAAGAACAAACGGTGGAAGAAGATGATCCGTACGCAGACTTCGCCATCCCTGATGATCTGATGTGGTAACGTTATTAGCCCAATGCTAATAAGGGTCACTATTCATTCATAGTGTTGCCTTGTTTAAAGCCTCGAATAAGCTTTGTTTATTCGAGGCTTTTTTTGTCTCATTTTTATAATTAAGTCGTTATTTTTGCCGGAAGTTTCTTCTCTTAAGGGTTTCTTAAGTTTCCCCCTATAGGCTTGCGGGTAGATTATCGAGAGTCTATTCGGGGGTGGCTATGCAAGCCTATCAAGCTGTACTTTCTCAATATGAAATAGTGGTGGCCGATGTCAGCCATCCGCGCCGTCGCGAAATAGAATATTATATCTCGCATCGGTATCAGCAAGCGTTTCAGGCGACGATCTGTGAATTCATGCCTTACCTGGTGGCCTTGTTTGATGATCAGCAGGCGTTGGTTTCTGTCTGTGGCTATCGCCTTGCCAAAGATGAGCCGCTATTTCTGGAGCAATATCTTTCTCAACCCGCTGAAGTGTTGATGTCGACGCATTTCCAACGACGCATTTCCCGTGATTCACTCATCGAATTCGGTCAACTGGCTTCATTTTCTTGCGGAATGGCTCCTGTACATTTTTCCGCGATGATCCACCTGCTGCTTGAGCAAGGGTATCACTGGTGCATTTTCACCGCGACCGGTCCTCTGTACGCCATGATGAATCGTATGGGCCTGAAACCCCATTCTCTGATGGATGCGGATCCGACTTATATCGCTGATGCCGATGCCGTGTGGGGCCGTTATTACCACAGCAAGCCAAGAGTTTCGGCAGGAAACCTAGAGGATGGACTGGCAATGATAAATCATCGTATTTCCCGCTTTAACGGCCAGATAGAGAGACGGGATCGCCTTATTAATCCTCTGTCGTTACAGAACATATCGTTACCGCAACTGTCGTTGACGGATGCAGAGAAAAGGAGTTAACGATGGAAGGGATCATCGAAGCGTTACACCGATTTGCCATTGAACGTCCAAACCAGATTGCTTTGCTTGGTGAAGAGTGGGAAAAAGATGACGCAGAAGGGCATCAACCCTGTCAGCTGAGTTACGCCCGGTTACTGGCTGAAGTCGAGCGAGCCGAACAACAGATAATCAGTAGCGGTTGCAAACGTATAGCATTACGGGCTGAGAACGGGTTCGATTGGGTTATCGCAGATTTGGCCTCAATGAAAGCCAATATTACCCTAGTGCCAGTGCCGATGTTTTTCTCTGCCGCTCAGGTGAAACATCTGTTAGCTTCAGCCCGGATTGATGCAGTGTGTGGCGATTGGCAAGGCGTATTGGATGATGGGAACCATAAGGAAAACCCAATTAGCCGGATTGCCGGGTTGCCGCTTTATCAATATTGTTCTGAGCAAGAAGCTGTGCATGACTTGGCGCTGCCTGCACAGACGGCAAAAATCACTTTTACCTCCGGGTCAACCGGGCAGCCTAAAGGCGTTTGTCTGAGTCAGACGCATTTAGAACAAGTCGCCAATGTTTTATCGGCATCGCTGCTGGCGTCAGGCACCGACATCGAACGTCATATGGTGTTACTGCCTTTATCTACCTTGCTTGAAAATGTCACCGGTTTGTATATCCCTCTGTTGTTGGGTGCAACCAGCGTTATTGTACGAGGTGAAGCGTTGGGACTCACCGGCTCCAGCCAGTTTAAGGGAGCCGTATTTGCCCAGGCTCTGGCGAAGTACCAACCGCAAAGCTTAGTGGTAACGCCGGCACTGTTAACGGCGCTCGTCCGCATTGCTGGCCAAGCGCCGAGGTTGATCCAATCCTTGCGATTTGTCGCGGTCGGCGGGGCAAAAGTCTCGCCCGCTTTGTTACAACAGGCGCACCAGTCAGGCATTCCAGCCTATGAAGGCTATGGGTTGTCAGAGTGTGGATCTGTTGTCAGCCTGAACCTTCCGGGAGCCATGAAACCAGGTAGTTGCGGCCGAGTGCTCCCTCACTGTCAGATCAGCATTGAAGATGACGGCGAAGTGATGGTGGCTGGATCGGCGATGCTGGGTTATGCCGGTGAAACCAGCTCTTCGAAGATGATTGCAACCGGTGATTTAGGCTATATCGATAGCGAGCAGTTTTTGCATATCACTGGCCGCAAAAAGAACCAGCTGATCACGGCGTACGGCCGGAATATCTCACCGGAATGGATTGAATCGGAAACACAGACCATTGCCGGACTCGAACAATTTGTGGTGCTCGGGGAAGGAAAAGACGCCTTGGCTGCGGTGGTATTTAGCTCGCGTCCCGACTTGATTGAAGCCGGTATTGAACGGCTGAACGCCGGATTACCCGATTATGCTCGAATACAGCATGTTGTCGTATCGCCAGATCCCCTGCTTTCAATTCCCGGCCTGATGACCAGCAACGGTCGGCCGCGACGAGATGCTATTGCTGATTATTTCCATAATGAACTTTTTGAAAAGGAAAATGCTATGTCTCAGAGCCCCTCATTTTTTAATGTCCTGAAACAGCAGACTGCCGATGCGCAATCTTACATGTACAGTGCCCCTGTTTTTGAAGCTTGTGCGCAGGGACAGATCACCATGCAAACCTATACGGCATTTCTGACACAGGCTTACCACCACGTAAAGCATACCGTGCCGTTACTGATGGGTTGCGGCTCTCGTTTACCTGAACAGTATGAGTGGTTACGTCAGGCGTTAGCAGAATATATCGAAGAAGAGAAAGGACACCATGAATGGATCCTGGACGATATCAGAGCCTGTCAGGCAGATGCCGACTCAGTGAAACACAACCAGGGTGAAGGGCGGATGTGTGCACCAATAGAGCTGATGGTGGCGTATTTGTATCACCAGATAGATCGCCGTAATCCCATGGCATTTTTCGGTATGGTCTGGGTATTGGAAGGAACCAGTGTCAATGTTGGTGGCCAGATGGCCAAAATGATCCAATCGACACTAGGGTTACCCGATAAAGCCATGGTTTACCTGACATCTCACAGCACGTTAGATCAGGAACATATCAAACTATTTGAAGGCCTGATGAATAAGATTGATGATCCGGTTGATCAGCAATCCGTCATCGACGGTGCCAATATGGTTTTCCGCTTGTATGGCGAGATGCTACACAGCTTGAGTCAGCCAGTTCACGCCCGTTCGGCAAATGCAGCATAAGCCAGCCAGATAACAGGAGTATGTTATGGAACTGAAAGCGAAACACATTCTGCTGACCGGAGCGAGTGGGGGGATAGGCTCTGCTCTGGCACTGGCTCTCGCTGAACAAGGAGCCAATCTATTGCTGGTGGGCAGGAAAGAAGCAGCCCTGAACGAATTAAAAACCAGCTTACTGCGTCCGAGCGAGCACCAGATCCTTGCCGTAGATTTATTAACGACAGAAGGAATGAGCGAACTGGATCATACATGCAAGCAATGGCGAACCGAAGGACGGGGCATTGATGTCGTCATAAATAATGCCGGGATCAACACCTTTGCTTTTTTGTCACAGCGAGATGCAAAGTCAATTCAAAGCGAAGTCAGCCTTAATGTTATTACGCCGATTTTATTAACCCAAAAGGCCATTCAGTGGATCCGACGTCCGGGTATTGTTCTCAACATCGGGTCGACTTTCGGTGGGATAGGTTACCCCGGATACAGTGTCTATAGCGCAACGAAAGCGGCCCTCCATCGTTTTAGTGAAGCGATGAACCGAGAGTTAGAAGGTACTGAAATCAAGGTGCTTTTTATTGCCCCCCGGGCGACACAGACAGCCAGTAACGATCTCCGGGTCAAAGATATGAATCAGGCCCTGGGAAATAAAACCGACTCGCCAGAATGGGTGGCTCAGCAAGTGATAACTACGCTGACGCAAGAAAAGCCCGTGACATGGCTGGGGTGGCCGGAAAAAATATTTGTCCGAATTAATAACCTGCTGCCCAGAGTAGTGTCAGCAGCAATCCGTAAACAACATGCCACGATTACTGAGTTTGTCAGTAAACACTCGTAAGCCAGGAGATATTTGCTATGTATGACCTCAAATGTAAACCGACTAAATTGTTGTCAACGATTGCCGTTGCTTGCACATTCGGCCTGTCTGCCAGTGTTGCGGCTGCTACGCTGGAAGATATTCAACAACAGTGGTCAAAATGTCAGTACGACGTGTTTAATAAAGACAACAAAGTGGCCTGCTTTGAACAAGTGATAACTGACAATCAAACAGCATTGAATAAAGATCCGGGCCGGAATGATTTAAAGGTGTGGTTAGCGATCAATAAAAGCAGTCTGGCCGGTGCGAAAGGGGGGCTAGGTGCGTTGTCGCTTGTGAAAGAATCTAAGAAACTATTGGAAGATGTGATCAATAAAGAGCCAGAAGTGCTTGATGGATCAGCATTTACCAGTTTGGGTTCGCTATACTACAAAGTACCGGGATGGCCGATTGGCTTCGGCGATGATGATATGGCGGAAACCATGCTTAAAAAAGCATTGGCAATAAACCCTAATGGCATCGACCCTAATTATTTTTATGGTGATTTTCTGGCTGAAGACGGACGAAAAGCGCAGGCTGTGGCCTATCTTAAAAAAGCGCAACAGGCCAAACCCCGGTTAAACCGTGAGTTAGCAGACCGAGGTCGACAGCAAGAAATTAGTAACCGATTGAATGATTTACAATAAGGAATGGCAATAAAGCATGCGGATTTTGCTGGTAGAAGATGATTTTATGTTGGGTGAATCCATGGTGGCATCGCTTGGCCGCCATGGCTATACCGTCGATTGGCTCCGGCAGGGAATGGGTGTTGAAGTCGCGCTCAATACCGAAGAGTTTTTAGCCATTATCCTTGATTTAACCTTGCCGGATATTGATGGTTTGCAAGTTCTGAAAAAGGTGCGAAACGCCGGCCATAAACTTCCTGTTCTGATCCTTACTGCCCGAGATGGTATTAATGATCGTGTTAAGGGCTTAGATGGCGGCGCTGATGATTATCTGGTTAAGCCCTTCGCCCTGGAAGAGTTACTGGCGCGGTTGCGGGCCTTAGTGCGCCGTATGGCTGGAAGTGTCGAGGAATGTATTGAAATAGGGGAGCTTTCTATTTCCCTAAACGCCAACGAAGTTCAGTACCGTAATCAGCCCATCAAGACGACTAAAAATGAATTCAAGATCTTAGCAACACTGGCCACCCAGGCCGGACGGGTATTGAGTAAAGAAAAGCTGCAACAGTGCCTGCATGGCTGGGACGAATCCGCCAGTGATAATGCCATCGAAGTTCATATCCATAACCTTAGAAAGAAAATAGGAAACGATCTGATCAAAAATATCCGGGGCGTGGGGTATATCATTGAGCGCTGAATTTTCTATAACGAAACGACTAATTATCACCACGACAGTGGTTGCCAGTTTGTTGGTGATAATTTCGACGGTATGGACTTTTTATGAAACCCGCCATGAAATCAATGAAATTTATGATGCCCGACTAGGCCAGTCCGCAAAGATTTTAGCGCTGAGTATGAAACATTTGCTCAATGAACCATTTCCGGATCAAACCAAGATCTATGCTGACTGGTACAGTGGCATTCAGATTCAAGCTGCGGGTCGTGACGATACCCCGACCCAATACGGACATGCCTATGAACAGAATCTGATGTTCCAGGTGTTTGATGAAAAAGGGAGCCTGCTGTTACGCTCGCCGGGGGCACCTGTATCGCTCTTTGTCCATTCGACCGCGCAGGGTTATATAGACTTTGACATGGCAGAAGAAGCGTGGCGTAGCTTTCTCATTGCGGTACCAGTGTTATCAGGCGATAGCACTTCTGCGTATTTGCTGGTGGCGGAAAAACGATCGGTACGGGATGAGCTAATGGATGATATCGCTCTTTCTACGGTTGTTCCCCAATTGGTTTTGATCCCACTGTTGGCGCTGGTTATTGTGATCTTATCCAACAAATTTCTTCGTCCAATCAGAGAGCTAAAGCAAGCCGTCGCTCAGCGTAGTATCAATAAGCTGGATTCTATCTCTGTGCCTAATCCGACCGTAGAATTGAATCCATTAATTGCTCAGTTGAATGCGTTATTCAGTGAGTTAGATAAAGCTTGGCAACGGGAAAAACGCTTCACCCATACTGCAGCTCATGAGCTGAAAACACCATTGGCAGTGTTGCGGCTGAATACAGAAAATGCGCTTAATAGCCGAAATAAGGACGAATTACACGCTGACTTACAGCAGGTTCTTGCGGGTATTGAGCGTAGTGACCGATTAATTCAGCAGTTGTTGATGTTATCGCGCATTGAGTCTCGTCATGATATTCAATTCGAGCCGTTTGACCTGATCACCTGCTTACAGGATGCGATTTCAGGACTCGCACCGTTTGCATTAAAACAACAGCAAACGTTATCACTCAATGGTCCAGACAAGATGGTGATAAAAGGTAACCCGACATTGTTACTGAGCTTATTTAGTAACCTGATTGACAATGCCGTGCGTTATTCAGGCGCAGGAAGCGTCATTTCAGTCAATGTCACGGAGACTGACAGTCTGCCAGAACGATCCTGGGTAAAAGTACAAGTTACAGACAGCGGCGTATCAATCCCACCGTCTATTCATCATAAGATTTTCGAGAAGTTTTTCCGCGCCCACTCAGAACAAGGCGATGGTGCAGGGTTAGGTATGTCAGTGGTACTCGATATTGTTAATTTCCACGATGGGCAGTTACAGCTGCTTCAGCCGGATTACCCGCAAGGCAACACCTTTGAGGTATGTTTGCCGAAAGGTTGTTGAAATCACTATCCCGAATAGCACTGCATGAAGGAGTGAAGCTAGTTCCTGTAGTACGGGGCGTGCCACAGGAACTAGGCCTCATAGAGTTTTGTCGCTATAGGCTGAATTTATTCCGCATCAATTCTTTCGCTAATGGAGAAAACGGTTGCCTGAGTTTGTTGATTACCCCACTTATTTGTCAGTTTAACCGGAGGAGCGGTGATCTGAAGTTTCTTTGCACGCTTCAGGTTTTGATAAGCCTTGGCATAGTACGTCGGGCTGGCATTGATCGCCTGTTCTAAATAGTTGACAGAGGCCTCATAATCGCCTTCAAGCATCGAGAAATAACCAATGTCATTGAGTGCTTCAGCCGGTGACATTACGTGCTGCAGTGAGTCAAGAGCATCTTCATAGCGCTTGCTACGAATGTAAATCAAACCTAAATTTGACCACGCACGCTTGTCATCAGGGTAAAGGATAGTTGCTCGTTTATTGATGATTTCTGCCTGTCTGGTATCTCCGCTAAGATAATATGAATAGCCGAGGTTGGTCAGGGCTGAACGTGATTTGCCGTCCACTCGCAGGCAGCTACGATATATCAGCTGGGCTTGGTCGTGACGGGCATCTAAATCGGTAATAATACCTAGTGCAATGTAGGCGCTAAATGGCGAAGATTTGTCAATACTCAGCTGGCTGGCAAAGGTATCCAGATTAGGATCCCAATCCGCCTTCCCTTGCCGTTGTTGATCCATTCGGATGGTACGTAAAAGGTGTTGCTTTGCGTTATCACGCTCCCCGAGTTTTAATTCCATGATCCCCGCGGATGCGGCATATTGAATATTATTCTCATCGATAAGCGCGGCTCGGCTGTAGGCAATTTTCGCCAATTCAGAGTTTCCCCGCTGTTGGTGTATGTAGCCTATTTTATAATAAGCTTGATCAGCTTTATCTTGAGTTGGAAAACTCAGAGCTCGAATATATTCGTAGAGCGCAAGGTCTGTATTTTTTTCTAAATAGGCTTTGTCACCACGAATCATCGCCTCTTCCGGTGTTGCTGGCGGGAAATCACCGCTTAAGCCCAGCGTTGACTTACCATCATAAAGTTCATGATCAAAGTTAGTATTTGAAGCGTTAGTCTGGTCTTCCTGAGTTGCACATCCACTAAGTAAGGATGAAAGCAATATACTCAGGAATATGAGAAGCTTGATATTAGAGCGTATTAGGTTCATTCATTATCTCCCTTAATCCTTACTGTTAGGGCTATCCCTAGATCTATTATTTTCCGAACACTTCCAGTACTGCGACAATAGCCGGGCCGATGGCGATGGCGAAGAATCCTGGCCATATGCAAGTAACTAGTGGAAAAATCATTTTGGTGCCTATCTTTGCCGCTTCCTCTTCGGCTCTTTGCATGCGTCGGTCACGAAATTCCACAGCATATTCTCTTAATGTGTCGCCCATGCTGGCTCCTAGCTTGACCGATTGACTGATGATGCTAACAAGCCCTTGTAACTCAAACAGACCTGTTCGTTGGACAAATTGCCCCAGAGCGGACGGCATCGGCACACCAACTCTGACTTTTCGACCGACTATTTGCAGCTCCTGACTTAACTCAGGAGAAATGGCGTCTATTTCGTTGGCGACTCGATTTAACGCGGCATTGAAACCCAAGCCAGCTTCTGACGTAACCACCAGCAAATCCAGAGCATCGGGAAAGGCGTTGGCAAGTCTACGGATTCGTTTTTTTGCTATTTTCCGAAGAATTATGTTGGGTATAATGGTGGCTAAACCCATAGCCACTAAAGTATAAAATAATATTTTTTGTGAGGAGAGCTCGGGCATGAACCGAGTCCCGACCAGTACGCTAAAAAGAGCAAAAATGACCAGTAAAATTTTAATGGCATAAAAATTTGTCAGCGCTTTTTTATCTTCATAACCTGCATGCATCAGTAGCGCTTTAGTGCTATCCCTTTCTTTGGCCGATGTCGGGGTAATGTATTTATCAATCGACTCCAGGGTTTTATCAAAATGTTTTTTCTCATTAACACTTTTGCCAGGTACAACATTTAGATGCGAGATTTTATTGAGTTTTCTTTTTAACGGGCTAAATACACTGGAGAGTAGTATTGCAATACTGATCGTGAACGCTACGGCACTGATGAAAAATAAGCCAAGGAAAATCCATTCGGCCTCTTTTTCATTACCGACTAACCCCATAATCAGGGTGATAAAGTAATCCATATTACACCTCGATTCGAAGAATTTTCCGTATCCAGATCAGGCCGATAAACATACTGACAGCGGTTACAGAGAGAATGGTGGTACCTTGTTCTGATTCAAAAAGCGGGGTGAGGTAGTCAGGGTTACTGAAATATAGAACAATAAATAAAACAAACGGAACTAACATCAATACCCAGGCTGACATTCGCCCTTCAGCAGACAGCGTTTTCACTTTTCGCATCAGACGAAATCGTGCTCTGATAACTTCTGAAAGTTTTTCAAGAGTTTCTGCTAAGTTACCCCCGGTCTCTTTTTGAATGATAACGGCGCTGTTGAAGGCTAATACGCTGATCGAAGGGTTGCGATGTGCAAGGTTTGCTAAAGCTACTTTAATATCGACACCGTAGTTGAGTTCAACAAAGGTTTTACCGAACTCAACCGAGACCGGCGCTGGCATCTCTTGACTGACGGTTTTCATTACTTCGCTAAAAGGATATCCGGTTAATAAAGCGCGTTTCATTACATCAAGCGCTTCAACAAACTGTTCTTCAAACAGGCTAAGACGCTGCTCAGCTTTGTATCTGAGCCATAATGAAAAAACAAGCAGAATGGCTAGCGGCGTTAGCAGGGTTATAGGCAGGCTATGAGTGACAAGTAGTATGACGAGACTACAGATGAAAGCAGTCAGTGCTAACCAAATAGCTGTTCTGTAGGCTTTCCACTCAAGTCCAGCTAAAGAGAGTTTTTCGCCTAAAAACTCACCTAGCCGGTTGTTTTCCATCCAGCGCTCAGTGTTGCTGAGTTTGTCCAAATAATTTTTTCGTAATAATGATTGCTGATGTTGTGCATTGCCTGTTTCGGCGATCATGTCGAGTTGGTTTTTTAACAGGCGAGAGCGTTTGGCTCTGGTACCGTTAGAAGACACTAATACCGTTTGCGAAATCACCACCACCGCAATAAAAAAAACCAATAAATAGAGTTCGAGACTGCTCTCCATCAGAACCCTCCTAAGCCATTATTTGGCGTGAAGTAAGAGTATGGTAAATCAATGCCCATATGTTTAAAGGCTTCAATAAACGAGGGGACATTACCTGTCGCCTGATAGTTGCCCAGCACATTGCCGTTTTCGTCGATACCAGTACGTTTGAAGGTAAAAAGTTCGGTCATTGTAATGACATCACCTTCCATACCGTTGAGTTCAACAATGCTGGTGATTCGACGCTTACCATCTTCCATTCTGCGTAGCTGGATGACGATATGGATAGCAGAAGCGATCTGAGTTCTGACGTTTTTCGTTGGCATATTCCAGCCGGCCATGGCAAACATGTTTTCGATACGGCCCAGTGCATCACGAGGGGTATTGGCGTGGATGGTTGTCATAGAACCATCATGACCGGTGTTCATCGCTGCAAGCATATCGACGGCTTCGCCACCTCGGACTTCGCCGACCACAATACGATCAGGCCGCATTCGAAGTGAGTTAATCACGAGTTCCCGCTGGGTAATTGCCCCCCGGCCTTCGATATTCGGTGGCCGGGTTTCGAGTCGAACAATATGGGGCTGTTGTAATTGAAGCTCGGCTGAATCCTCAATGGTAATGATGCGTTCGGTTTCAGGAATAAAACAGGAGCAGATGTTAAGTGTGGTGGTTTTTCCTGAGCCGGTACCACCAGAAATTAAAATATTGAGACGTCCCTTAACGATAGCCTGAAGGAAATGTGCCATTTCTTGATTAAGGGTGCCATAGTCGAGTAATTGTTCGACTTGCAGTCGTTCAACAGCGAAGCGACGGATAGAGAGCGATGGACCATCAATGGCTAACGGGGGAATGATGGCATTAACCCGTGAACCATCTTTCAGGCGGGCATCTACCATCGGAGAGCTTTCGTCAATGCGGCGCCCAACCAGAGACACAATGCGATCAATGACATTCAGTAAGTGGCTGTCATCACGAAATTGGGCTTCTGTCGCTTCCAGTTTACCTTTACGTTCGACATAAATCTGATCATAACCATTAACTAAAATATCGGAGATGGACGTATCTTTTAACAGTGGCTCAAGCGGG
Source organism: Photobacterium sp. (assembly GCF_033720175.1). Lineage (GTDB taxonomy): Bacteria > Pseudomonadota > Gammaproteobacteria > Enterobacterales > Vibrionaceae > Photobacterium. The sequence goes on along the minus strand of NZ_JAWWDA010000005.1, from coordinate 184,920 downwards.
CCTAATCCCAGAATTTCGTCGCCGATCTCATCAATTATGCGTTTACGATTTTCGGCATTCAGAGGAACATTTTGTTCCAGCAATAACATTGCTGCGGTCTCTGAAACTTGTGTCCTTGCCTGAACGGGGTCCAGGGTTTCAAGCAAAGAAAGGTCAAGTGAATTGAACAGGGAGTCAAGTAATTCTCGTTTGATACGCTTGTCACTGTTAGTTGTCGATGGTGAATGCGTCGTAAGATTGGCATCTTCCCTTTTAATGTTGTCAGTGACGGGCTCTGAAGCCTGATCTTTTTTAAAAAACATGCTCAACTCCTTTTAAAAAAACATGCTTAACTGGTTAAAAACGAGAATAAGCGTTTAATGCCGTGTGCTTCGTCTGGTGTCTTATTCAAAATACAGTTCGCTGCAACCCGCATTCCCTTGACTATTGGCCGTTTGACATAATTAACCGCCAATAACTCACCGAGGTTGGTTGCTGCACTGACCGATTGATAGTCATTCGGTATTAATATTAGTTCATTGACATGCAATGTTTTTTTTATTTCATCAGGTTCGATGTCAATACTTTTGGAATAACGGTTAACGATGATTTTAAGGTGATTTTCATTGATACCAAGCAGGTGCTTCAATTGTTTTATCAGATTGGCTGCTTCACTAATCGCAGGAACATTTTGTTGTACTACGATAAAAATGTTATTGGCCTCCGCCAGTGCGGGCAGGGTGCTATTTTCGAGCCCTCTGGACAGGTCAACGACGACATGATCAAAATTATTTCTGAGTTGTAACAGAAAACGATTGAATGCAAGCGCATTTATTGTCGGAATTTTATCAAGAAGATCATCACTCCGACTTGAAATAAAACGCAATCCGGATTCGTGTTTAGTTAACAGTCCGTCAATGGCATATTCATCCAATTCCTCGACTTGGTTGAGTGCATCGCTGAGTATGAATTTTGGTTGTGCTGATAATAAGCTGGGTATACAGCCAAATTGTGCATCTGTATCAATTAACACTGGGTTAGTCGTTTTCTCCAGAGCAAGCATATGTGCAACAGTGGTAGCAATAATTGATGAGCCCATTCCACCTTTAGCATTCATAAATACGCTGACGTCGCCTAATCGAGCCGTATTTCTTTTTTTACCAGCACAGTCGTACAAGATTTGATCGAGTTCAATTTCATTGAAGGGAATGCTTAAAACATCTTTAATGCCGCATTTTAAGGCTTGCCGCATCAGTGAAGTATCTACGTTTTCTGCGAGCAGAACAATATCGGGTATTTTCGTTGTGTTGGTTTGATTAAATTGATTGACAATTGCAAGCCAGTCCGTTTTACCGTCAACAACGACTAAGTCTGGCAATACTTTATTCCCGTCATTGTTTAATAAAGCCCTTGATTCAAGGTCAGAAAAACCTTTAAATCGGGCATTAGACCAATGCCCGACATATGAAGACAGGTGATGGAGAAACGCTTCATCATGAGTGATTATCCAACCATCTATTAAGGTTGCTAACGGTTGTTTAACGTTTTCATTTTTAGTCTGAATTGAATGTAAATTATCCATACATCACCTTAGCAGTCTGTAAAACCCGTTCTAGTAACACCCAGACTTTCTCTAGGTAATATTGTCGAAAAGTCAGGGGCAGTAAAATCAACATCAAAAGTCGCTAAAGGAATGATGAGATTAATTTGATAGTTGATAATCCTGGCTTCAATAAAACTGATGTCATTAAATTTAGCCGGAGTTGTGAGGTCTCCTGTAATTGGAGTACCGTCTTCGCCAAGATAACGGAGTTCAATATTGGCGGCGGTAAAATTGGGTAGCGGCACACTATCGATGAAAGCAGAAGTGATGACATCGGTTTGTTCTGTTGCTGATACCTGACAAACACTGGCTATTCGTGCCGCACGCCGAGTGGTTTCATTTAATGTATGCCAGGTAAACATTAATCGTCCAAATTCAATGATCGCAAAAATAAGGATAAAGAACAGTGATGCAACAATAGTAAACTCAACAATTGTTACCCCGTGTTGTTTTCTTTTATTTGCTGCTCTGTTCATAACAACATCCTCATGGTGTAGCTTGATGTCATATTAAAATTTAAAGAAATGGCATCCCCAGAAAAGAAATTAGGTAATTGGTTAAGTACAGGTTGAAATGGATAGATAATTTCAACCTGCACATGACTGCCGTTCAGAGTAACAGAGACTTGTTCGGTTTTTAAGAATGGAAGCCGCGCGTCTCCTCCGCCATTGATATTACCGTAGACCGCTAAGTTCTTGGCATTATCTATATCAATTTGATTTAAGTGATAGTTACCTGATGAACCCGTAGCGATTGTATTTATCAAATATCGGGTACTGTCACGGCTCAACTTTTCTAATTCCGTATAAAGAAAAAATGCACGACCCAACTCCAGGATAGAGAGCAGGAGAAATAACAGGATGGGAAGAATGATGGTAAATTCAACCATTGCTAACCCTTTTATGCTTTTGGCTGCTTTCATCATGAGTCCTCGCTATCCGGGTCTTTATATAACTGGATTTTATAAGGGCCTATTTCACTGGGGATATTACTTGCTTTGCTGGCGTTGACTGGGCATTTGTCGAGAAATTGACCGATGATCCATGAGTTGCCACTTTCACCGCCATTGCTATCAACGTGAGTGGTGACACTTGAAGGCTGTGTCAGGAAGAAGCACCCAAGTCCTTTCAGAGGGATATCCATTCTGCCACCAGTCTTAGTTATCTTGTCACATTTTAGAATTGGTACGCTGATTATACGGCGATAATACCCTGATGCCTGGCAGGTTGAATCACCGATGCAGGTTTTATAATCATTTTCTGCAAATTCCTCATCCATGTATGTCTGGTTATACGTTTCATAGTTGTAAACATCATCCAGCGTCAGAGTTGGTCTGTAGATATTGACCGGGGTGCCATCTTCATTAAATACCGGGATTCGTTTGTTAGGATCATCGGGATATTCAGGATCAGGCTCAGTTTTTTGTACGGTTTCAACCTGAGCAGGCCCCCGGTACTCGGTCACTTTATCGGCAGGGTAGAGTTCCTGATCTTTTTTCATACTTCCGGAATAAAAGCCAAACCGGGTGTCTATACCGTCCGTTGGCCCAACCATGTTGCCCGGTTCGCTGGTAATGGGTTCATCTTCAACAACACTCAGGCAGGCGTCAAAACTACCTGCAAGTGCCTCTTTATAGGAGTTGGCACCTGAAATGGGATTGCCAGAGGCATCTTGTAGTGCCATTGGCATAAAGTTACCTGCGCCTATGCTGGAATCCTGTGAGGATGATGCCTTAAGAACATGCAGCGAATCTTTTTTATAGCCTGAAATTGTACTTGGATCCTCGTCTCCTTCGCAGATACTCAGTGGGACAATGTTACACGTTGATGCCACTTTTGTGCTCGGCCCAGCAACAGCGGAAGCACGAACGCTCATATCAATGTTGAAGATGGTGACTAAAAAATCGGGGATATCAACATTTTCTATACGTATCCTGACATAGGGCGAGTTCTCGGTGCTGGTGGCGGGATTAAAGGGTAATGTTTCTGAAAAGTCATAGCTGATACTGGTGCTATCAACTGTCAAAGCGTTAAAACCGTTTAATGCAAGGTTATCGGCAATGGTCTGATTGCCGGCAGCGATAGCAGCAGCGTGGTCACTACCCAAATCGATGGATTTAGCCGCACTGAGTGCGGCTGTATCGGCCAGATTTTGTAGCTTACCTTTTGATAAAATAAGGTTGCCAACATCAAGAGCCAGAGCACCAGCACCAATCAACACTGCCATTGCTAAAGTGGCGAAAACAGCCACTACACCTTTTTGCGAACGGTATGATGAGGTCATGCATTGTTTCATAGTCATTTTGCACCTCTAAACTCTAAACTTTGAGTTACTGCTGATTGTTATAGTTAATCAGGAAGAAGCTCTTTTGTTTTCACTTTCTCGGCTTCTTCTCCCTTATGATTAGAGCGAATAGCCTTACTTGCTTTTTCGCCACTGAAAGGGGGCGAATTTTCAGGGACTCTGTTTTCAGCCAACGGATCGACCGTTTGCATTCGAATTAGCTGATTTTGGCTATCTCCTAATTTCATGTCGTTAGCACAGGCAGTGACAGTCAAAGAGCTGACAACTAAGAGCATTATTGTTTTATCCATTTTCAAAGTCCCTCTATAAGCTATGACCAAATTGGCCTTCAGAGCCGGCATCTGGTGAAATGTTGTATGTAGAGGTAGCTGAGTCCTGAGAGAGATTGTCCGCTGAAACATCTTTATGCTTCAGTTCACTCATGCGACCTAGCAGGTAGTATTCCCAGTCATTGGGCTCAACAAAGCTGTCTGTTGGTAAGCTGATATCTTGCTGTCTGACAGGCTTGGCTAATCGAGGGGTGACAAGAATAACAAGTTCGGTTTCCCCTTTACGAAACGACTGGCTACGGAACAGTTGACCAATCACTGGCAGATCGCCAAGGCCGGGTAGTTTTTCGACGACATCGGTAATATTTTCACTCAGTAAACCTGCAATGCCGATTGTCTGACCATTGCCTAATTCAACGGTTGTCTTGGCACTTCGCTTGGTTAGTGCGGGAACAAAAAATTGCGTTCCTGTTCCACTGGGAGTAAGAGTAAGTGCATTTTGCGTTGAGATTTCGCTCACTTCGATATTAAGCGCCAGGTTAATGCTGTCTGCAGACATCACTGTCGGGAGGAATTTCAAACCGACACCAAACTCTTTATATTCAATGGTGATACCATCATCATCCGGTACCGGTACCGGGAACTCACCACCTGATAAGAACTCGGCTTGCTCACCGCTGAGTGCGGTTAATGTCGGCTCCGCCAGCACCTTCGCCAGGCCATTGGTCTTGGCAATATTAAGCGCGGTGGCAAATATGGTATTTCCGGTCATAAAGCTGGCAAACAGACCGCTGTCTTCAATATTCAGCAATCCCGTAATTGCATCGACACTCGTATCACCACCAACAGGCAGAGTTGCCCCGCCATTTACTCCACCCCAGGTCCAGTTACTATTATTGCGAGCGAAGACGAAATTTGAATCAAATTCGCGTACCAAGGAGCGCTGAACTTCTGCAACCGTCACTTCCAACATTATTTGATGTGAGCCGCCGACGGTCATCAGGTTAATAATGCCTGCGTTATCGCCTGAAAAAGTACGGGCAATCTCGACAGCAGTATCAACTTTGGCGGCACTTGTTACCTCACCACTGAGAACCAACTTGTTTTGACTGGTAAATACAGAGACTTTCTCACTCGGCATAAACTCATAAAGTTTCGTTTTTAAAGCATTCAGGTCATGGGTGACTTCGACGTCTAACACGCTAATAAGGCGCCCTTTCGAATCCCAGATAATCACGTTGGTTGTACCCAGTGTTTTTCCTAATACATAAATTTTGTTGGAACGCAGAATTAATATGTCTGCGACCTCTGGGTTTCCGACAGATATTTTCTTGGCTTGCCCAGGAATTTCGACAAGACGAGATTTATTTTGTGGCACGGTAATACTTTCCGTTCTTGCCGCAAACGTATTGAAACTAATGCCAAGCCCTAACAATAGGACAAGAATTGATATCAGCCGGCCGAAATCAAACTTGTTTATAAGTGGATTATCCATGTTATCAACTCCCTGTATTTAGATGCGTACATTGACACGACTTGTTTTAGTTCCCTTTATTACGGTGACGGCATCTGTTGTTCGGCGATAAACTCGCTGAGGTTTTTCTTCCGGGTCATTCGGATTCCGTAAAGCGAGTTGTAGTTCCCCTTTTGACTTTGCTGTAATCAGGGTTTCAACTTGTTTTGGCGTGACTTCCAGTGTAACGGCCCGGACGATAATCGGTTTGGATTCATCGGTGCGTGCGGTTTGATCTACGGCCAGTATTTTGATTTTTTTGAGAACGGTCGATGCTCTGTTTACTTTTTCTTGGGCATAAATAACGTCTACGAAATCGCCAGGTAAAAGGAAACCAGCGACCCCAATTACGTCGTTAACCCGAATAGTAACGGCACGCATCTTCGGTGCGATTAATGCTGCTAAGGTTGTTCCTTCTCCGGGGGCAACTAAACGCTCTTTACGGATGATATCCCCTTGAAACATTTCATTTCGGGCCAGTTTACCAATAACTTGTTCAATCTGTTCGTATCCGCTGGTCGACATAAGGTCTGCAGGGTAGTGTTCGACTTGTAAATGTTTCGCCTCAATTTTAGTGCCAAGAGGTATGCCCATCTGAGCAATTACTCGGGCAACTTTGGGTTCTTCCTTAATTGTCGGCTGAACTGGTTGTGTATACTCCGCTTGTTTTTCCTCAGATAAATTGGCTTGTTTTTGTTGTAGCCAGTTATTGGCCAGCAGTAATGCACCGGTTCCCATTAAAATGGAAACAAATAACATTAATATTACTTTTCCTTTAGCCATGAGTTTCTCCTGCTTTACTTGTGGTCATTCATGGTTATTCTGAGTCGACTTGGTCGACGAAATAACTGTTCCAGACACCTTCAATCAGTTGTTGGTCTATTTGAGGTGATAGTTGGAAAAAATCGATTTGATTACTGCACATCAATACCAAGTCTCGTGGATAACATGGCAAGAAAGGTACACTGTGTTCGATATGTAACTTATTGACCACGAGCATAAGACTATCTTTAGCTAGTGCAATACCGTGTTTATTACACTCTTGCTGCCATAGGAAATAGTAATCAGCCTGTGAAATAGGCTCAAATTGAATTTTATAGCCAATACGCCGCAAGAATGCGTCGTCAGCGAGTCGGCTTGGATGAATGTTTGATGAAAAAACAAGTACCTGCTCAAAAGGAATATCGAAGTGTTCACCTGATGCCATTGAAAGGTAATCGATTCGCTCCTCCAGAGGTACAATCCAACGGTTTAGAATCGCATCGATAGATATTTTCTGGCGGCCTAAGTCATCAATTAACAAAATGCCGTTATTGGCTTTCATTTGCAGAGGGGCTCGATTAATTTTGTAGGTGGGATCCATCGATACTTCGAGCATTTCTGCTGTGAGTTCACCACCCACAACGACTTCGGGTCTTTTACAAAGCACTAATCTGTCGTCATGGCCGTCATCGAGACGCAAGCTTTTGGTGTTCAAGCCTTCTTTTTTTATGCTTTGATTAACAGGTGGCTTGACCATTTCATGAATAATTGGGTCAAATACTTGCAGTACCTGGTGGCCAATACAAACAGCATAAGGAATGAGTACATTCGATTTAAATAGTCTGACCAGGCGGCGAGAAACATACGTCTTACCTGTTCCCGGAAGACCGTAAATAAAAATCGCTCGTCCAGAATTTAACGCCGGCCCAAGTTGAGCAACAAGCTTGTCGTTTAAAATCAGATCATTAAGCCCTGCTGTCAGTGAATCGGGGGTGACCGCTTCACGTTTTGACGACTGGCGTACGACTAATTGTTTGTATAGTTCAAGCGGAATCGGTACCGGGCCAAGATAGCCATCGCGCTGGAGTTCTTGTTGCGCAAATTGCCTGCCTTTTTGAGTTAAACCATAGCGCATTCCGCGGTCAAATCTGCCATCGGATCGGACTTCAACCAGTGCTTCTGCTTTCAGTTTCTGCAGAAGTAGATCAACAAGGTTACCCGATAAGGCAAGTGATTGAGATAAGGACGGTACATCTAAATCCGTAGCCTGCGATAAATGTTTCAGCAGCAGCGTTTCCAGTATTCGAGCGGGAATACCGGTTTGTTCAAGCGTACGCGGCTTTGGTACTAACTCACTTAGCGCATCAGGGGCGCACTTTTCAGAATTGAGCAATACTGACGATGCTGAATTGATCATGCTAACCCCTCTAATTGGTATTAAAAAGTTCTGCTATAACAAATAGTAAAATAATCCGTTAAAACAAATAAAACTCACAGTAAATCGTCGCTAGCAGTATGGCTCCTCCCATCGGAACTGCACCGGCTGCCACAGAGTTTGGTTGCGACGGCTGGTAGATGCGATAGATGAGAACATCTCGCCACCGTTTGAGCATATTAAGAAGTTCGCCGTAACAGGCCAGTCGTAAAACAGCGAGACTCCCAGCGGTTAAGACCGCCATGGCAATAAGCAAAATAATGTTCGGATACCCGACAATGGCGCCTAATGCCGCCAGTAGTTTCGCATCCCCCGCACCAAATAAGCCCACTATATGAAGCAGGATAGAAATCAGAAGCCCTACGAACAGTCCCAATAGGGCATCTGGTAATGAAATGGATTGAATCGAGCCTAACCCAATGGTCGTCATTGCTGATTGCACTAATCCAACCGTAATTATTGCAATAACCGCTTTATTGGGGATTTTGCAGTCTCTGAGATCGTAGAGTGCTGCATAAATCATGATGCTTATGATCATTAGGCTCATATCAATCCTTTTTGAGCTGGCAAGGTTTCATACATCCTTACTGTTTCATTCCCATTAGGGAGTCACCGTCCCACTAGCTGCATCTGTAAGATCATTAATGGTGTTTTCAACTGCGTCGCCTAACAAGCTGAATGCGGTAACGACACCCACGGCCACTAATGCACCGGCAATGGCATATTCCACCGTTGTTAAGCCTTCTTCATCACGGCAAAATTCAATTAAATACTGCTTTAAGTTATTCATCTTTGTCACTCCCGATTTGGATATCAAGGTCGTCCGTTATGTGTACCACTTTAAAACGAATTAAAGTGGTATGTTGCTACTGTGTTGCTAATTTAAAACTAGTTGAATATCAGAAAAGTACTAGCTATTTTTTGTTTTAAATTTTTATTTTTTTTACAAGTTATTGTTTAAATTCGTATTTTATGTGTATTTTCTTGCGTCAAAATAATGACGGGCGGTGGTATTAAATGACATGTTAAGGAATCAGGTTAGCAAGCCTGACAATGCTGTTTTTTACGACCGCACCTAACGAGGTAAAGGCTAATAAGAGACTAAAAGTCACTGATGAACCTGCAATCGCGTATTCCACTGTGGTTAAGCCTTCTTCATCAGTACAAAAATCAGTTAAATTCATCTTTAACTTAACCATGCTTGGTATTCACGTGCTGTTTTTACATTCAATTGAAGAATGTTGTTATTTGAAGATTAGTATAAGGTATAAAATAGTGGTATTTATTTGTTTTTATGCGTATTCAGGAATGCCATTTTATTTTAAGCGTATGTATTACATCGGTTATTTTTTTTGTTTTCTGTGGTTGATTAATGTTATTTATGATAAATAAATCGCTATGACGTGGTGTTATCCCTCTTTGTGCAGAGTGTTTTGCTTTAGCTTCTATACTTGATTTATTGCTTTGGTTTTCAATGATACCAATCATTTATCTGGTGAAAGCGTCACCATTGGGCTTCATCAGAAAGAACAGCTCAAGCGCACGAGTGCGTTTGAATGCTATTGCTGCGGATTGAGAGAAAACAACATTGTAGGAACTTTAATAATGAAGACAGAAATTACTCGTTGGTTAGCGCGAGACCCTGACCCTAAAACACGTGAAGAACTACAGCAGCTCATTGATTCGAATAAGGAAGAGGAATTATCTGCCCGGTTTGCTAGCCGTTTGGAATTTGGGACGGCAGGATTGCGTGGTCTGGTGGGGGCAGGCCCGAACCGGATGAACCGACTGGTGATTCAAGAGACGGCAACGGGCCTCGGCCAGTATTTGCTCGCGACTGAAAAAGATGCCGCATTTCGGGGGGTTGTGATCGGGTATGACGGACGGCCGGACTCAAAACAGTTTGCCCATGATACGGCTGCGGCTCTGACAGGGCAGGGGATCAAAGTGTACCTGACGGTTAAGGTATCCCCGACACCGCTAGTGGCTTATGGCGTGACTCATATAGATACGGCGGCAGGTGTAGTGGTAACTGCGAGCCATAATCCGCCTGCTTATAATGGTTTTAAGGTGTACTGGGGCAATGGCGCGCAAATTATTCCGCCACATGATTCAGGTATTGCGGCTGAAATCGATAAAGCGGCGAAGCAAAACCTTCACCTGATGGATCTGGAACAGGCTCAGCAGCAAGGCCTGTTAGTGTGGCTTGATGATGATTTTTATCAGGCCTACCGCCACACCATGAATACGAATGTACTGCTTTCAAATCATACCCAGCCTGATGGGATCAGCCTGGCGTACACCGCTATGCATGGGGTTGGGGCGGAGATGGCAGAAAGCTTGCTGAAAGATGCCGGTTTTAATCAGGTATATAGTGTCGCCGCTCAGCGTGAACCGGATGGTACTTTTCCTACTGTCAACTTCCCGAATCCGGAAGAGGCGGGGGCGATGGACATGGTGATTGCAGAAGCCAAACAGCATAATGCGACACTGGCTTGTGCAAACGATCCTGATGCTGATCGCTTTGCTGTCGCGGTGCGTAAAGAAGATGGCGAATATCAGATGCTGACAGGCGATCAGGTTGGTGTTTTGCTGGGATATTACTTGCTTAATCACGCCGAAGCCGGTCAGAACCTGGTCGGATCAACAATTGTTTCTTCCAGTTTATTAGAACAAATAGCCAAATCTGCCGGGGCCAATTATTTTCAGACGTTGACAGGGTTTAAATGGCTGACAAATATCGCAATGCAGCGCCAGACCGAAGAGAGTCGATTCCTGTTTGCTTACGAAGAAGCACTCGGCTATACCGTTGGCAGCGAAGTGTGGGATAAAGATGGTTTATCGGCATTGGTCGCGTTTGCCCAGCTAACGGCAGAGCTCGCCGCAAATGGAAAAACGGTGTGGGATCAGCTGGAAGCTATTTACCGAGAACACGGCTTATACCTGAATGCGCAAAAGAGTATCGCGCTGGATCCCAGTGCGCCGGCAATCGGTGAAACATTACGTATTAATCCACCGGTTGATATTGCAGGTCGGCGCGTAGTGGTTACAGATGACTTAAAGTCATCACTTAAAATCTATGCTGATGGTAAAACTGAAGCCATTGATTTACCTGCCAGTGATGTGTTGATCTACCGTTTAGAGGATGGTTCCCGTGTGATTGTTCGCCCTTCTGGCACTGAACCAAAACTCAAATGTTACTATGAGGTGATTGAACCGATGAGGCGTGAAGATACATTTGATTTTGCGGAACAGAGAGCGAATATTTCAATGAACGATCTTATTACACAGCATCAGGCTTCAATTTCAAGAGGGTAACGACTCTTCTTATTGCTGTTTTAATTAGAGACTTACAGTAACAGTGAAGCCGCATTAAGCGGCTTCTTTGTTATTTTAGTCGCGAGGGTATATCTGTTTTATGCGTTCAGCTTATTCTTTTTATTAATATTCTGATCGTGAATTTCAGCATAGTTGTGCAGTAACTCGGTCAGTATTTTGACCCAGCCAAAAGCATTATCCGGGGCGGTATCAAGCAGTGACTCAACCTGCTCACAGTGTTCTTCCAGTGAAACGGCTTCTTCCAGATTGAAAGACAGGGCATAGAAATGCCATAGGATCAGTCGGATCATGCGATCAGCATTTTGCTTTGCATTCTCTGATTCTGAAAAGGCACCTTTGACTTCACCTAATGCAATGGCCGTCATGCGTAACATGGCATCGAACTGCGCTGACTTCATCCGGTCGTCGCTATCGATCTCTTCCTGATCGAAGGTGAATAGCTCTTGCATCACATCTTCCGGCACCATACGGCTGATAACTCGGAGACTGAACTCTTCCAGTTCATGGCGTGGCATGGTCACCAGGCAGTCAAATTTATAATCGCGTTCCATAGTTATTCTCAGCAGTTGGATCAACGGGCGCGTATTTTGAGGGATTTTTCTCTCGGTCGCAACTATTGCTCAGACTTTGACAGAGGCATGACACGCTGTGATGGCTGTTTCTCTATCCTGCCCAAAACAGATCTCACAGCCTGATCAACCTTATTGGGTGGTGTGAACCATTTATTAACACTCAGAATGCTCTGAGTGGAGTTAGTACAGATCCCTATGACGACATCAGACAAGCAAAAACAGCCTGAATCCGATCACAAGCCGGAGTCAGAATTAAAGCCTGATCCGGTATTAAAGCAAGGCGCAGCACGCCAGCCACCAAGTAAACGAAAGTGGCTGAAATTGGGCGGTATTGGCGCCGTTATGTTTACCTCAATCAGTATGGTATGGATGGGGTTTTCACTTAACCAGACAGTGACGGAGAAGTTTGAAGGGCAGTTGTGGCAACTGCCATCCATCGTGTATGCCCGCGAACTGACTCTTCAGCCCGGTACGCCAATCCGATATGAAGATTTGGTGAATGAGCTGGAGGTGCTGAAGTACCAGAAGGTTAATGCGCCGCGTCGAAGTGGCGAATATTCAACCGGACGACTGAACGTTGAGTTTATCCGCCGTCCGTTTGAGTTTAAAGAAGGCAGCGAAGATCAGCGTCATGTGGTTGTGGAGTTTGATTACTCGGCGGTGAAACGTATTTATGAGGCAAAGACGCAGCGAGAATTAGGCTTTTTGCGTATTGAACCGAAAATGTTAGGCATGTTGGAAGCCCGAGCTGAAGAGCAACGTATTTACTTGCCGAAAGATGAAATGCCGGAGCCTTTGATTGATGCATTGATCGCAACGGAAGATCGAAATTTTTATCAGCATGATGGCGTCTCTCCGGTTGCCATTGGCCGTGCATTTTTGGCGAACTTGAAAGCAGGCCGCACGGTTCAGGGGGGAAGTACCCTGACTCAGCAGCTGGCAAAGAACCTGTTTTTGAGCAGCGAGCGCAGTTTATGGCGTAAATTCCGCGAAGCGTATATGGCGCTGATCATTGATTATCGCTATGACAAAGATCAGATCCTCGATGCCTATCTTAACCAGGTGTATCTGGCACAAAGTGGTGCTGATGCGGTCCATGGTTTTGCATTGGGGGCGCGGTTCTATTTTGGGCGTCCGCTTTCTGAGTTACGTATCGATCAGCAGGCCTTGTTGGTCGGGTTGGTAAAAGGGCCGTCGTATTATAATCCGTGGCGTTACCCTGAACGTGCAAAACAGCGCCGTGATTTAGTGCTGAAAATGATGTTTGATAATGGTCAGTTAGAACAAGACGAGTATGACATCGCCATTAAGCGCTCCATTGGGGTGCAAGATAAAGGTCGGTTGGCAAATCGACAGCCCGCCTATTTTGAACAGCTTAAGCACGAACTTGAAGAAAATGTCGGCGATAACTACCAGCCAGGAAAAGGGCTGCGTTTATTCACGTCGTTAGATCCGCTTTCGCAAGAAAAAGCAGAGCAAGCGGTACGAAATGCAATTCCTAAGCTTGAAAAACAGGCCGGAAAAGAGCTGGAAACGGCAATGGTGATTGCAGATAGACGATCTGGTGAAATTCGAGCGATGGTCGGGGGAAGTCGTCCCGGTTATGCCGGTTTCAACCGGGCGATTGATGCAAAACGACCAATAGGCTCTATTGTTAAGCCCGCGATCTATCTTGCCGCACTTGAGCAGCCTGAGCGTTTTTCACTGGCGACCACGCTCCAAGACCGTCCGCTGACCTTGAAGGGGGCGAAAGGAGAGGACTGGTCACCGCGCAATTATGACCGGCAATATCACGGTGAAGTGCCGTTGTTTATGGCACTGGCGAAGTCGTACAATATTCCGACGGTCAACTTAGGCATGGCGGTTGGTATAGACAATGTTATCGACACGATGGAAAAGCTCGGAGTCGATCGTAAAGAAGTCCCTAAGCTGCCATCAATGTTACTGGGCGCGTTTACCTTAACGCCGCTGGAAGTGACTCAGATGTACCAGACCATTGCCAGTGGCGGCCATAAAGCCAACCTGACCGCATTAACGGCAGTTACCGATAGTGAAGGTAATGTGCTTTATCAGAACTGGCCGAAATCTTCACCTGCCGTATCTGAACAAGCTGCCTGGCTGACCATGTACGGTATGCAAAAAGTGGTGAGTTTAGGCACCGGACGTTACCTGAATACCCAGTTCGCATCGTCGCATTTGGCTGGAAAAACGGGCACGTCGGATAATGGCCGAGATAGTTGGTATGTCGGTGTGGATGGTCGTGAGGTCGTGACGGTCTGGATGGGCCGGGATGATAATAAAAGTGTCAACTTAACCGGGTCTTCTGGCGCATTGCGTTTATATGCTGATTATATTCAGCGTCGTGATCCTGAAGCGTTAGTACTGCGCCGGCCCGCAAAGGTCACTGATTTTTCTTATCGACAATCTCAGAGTGGCAGTTTCTCTCAAAGTTGCCTCGGTCAAACTACATTGCCCGCCTGGGATCCCAGCGGCCGCTTAAAACCCAGCTGTGTAAATAATGTCGAACGCTTCTTCCAGCGGTTACTCGATTGGTGATTTTTAATCTGTAATGGTTAGGCCTGTTTATCTCCCCACATTGCAAAACGGTTGAAAGATAAACAGGCTCCAAAAAGAGGATTTATGAAAACAGGCCAACTTACGTTAGAATAGCCGACCTTTCATGCTCCTAAACTGACGTAGACGAACTGAGCCATGCGATTATTAAACTCTTCAGTGCATCCTGATATCGAAAACCTGGATGCTCGTATTTTCCACCGTAAGGCTGCCCGTGGCATTATCTTGAATGGTGAAGACATTTTGATGCTATACACCGCACGCTACCATGACTATACCCTGCCCGGTGGTGGGATAGATGATGGTGAAGATGCTGAAGCGGGTCTGATCCGTGAACTTCAGGAAGAAACGGGGGCGCAAAATATACGAGACATTAAAGAATTTGGTTTATATGAAGAATATCGTCCCTGGTATAAGCCCGAGCACGATATCGTTCATATGGAGTCTTACTGTTTTGTGTGTACGGTCGATGCTGAGTTAGGTGAAACGCGGCTTGAAGATTACGAAATCAAAAACGGCATGAAGCCTGTCTGGATGAATATCTATGATGCGATTGCACATAATGAAGACACTATGGCGAACAGTGAAAAGAAAGGTATGTCGATTGAGCGTGAAACATTTTTGCTTAAATTGATTGCAGAAGAACTTCTGCCGTCGCTCGCGTTAAAACAAGCGAGTTAATAAAAACGTTTGTTGATAATAGTGATGATTAAAAAAACCTGCGAAAGCAGGTTTTTTTATCGCTGTCGCTTTTGTTTCGTTATTAATCATTATCTAATTCCTATGGTGGCTCAATAATAATAAAAAAATAACAAGTAATTCACCTATATTGATTGAATCAGAAACCCAAAAATAGGAACATTCTTGATGAGACTACACCATGTATTGATCACTGGCTGTGCTTTATTAGCAGGGCTACCCGCCACAGTGTTTGCTGACTGGATGTTGGATAATGCGCAGTCGAATGTCAATTTCTTATCGGTAAAAAATGCGGCGGTGACAGAAATTCATCAATTCAGAGAGTTAAGCGGATCGGTCTCTGAGCGTGGTGATGTAATTGTTTCGATTGATCTTACCAGCGTTGATACACTGATCCCTGTTCGGGATGAACGCATGAACAAGATGCTATTTGAAACAGAGTTGTTTCCAGTCGCCACACTGATGGCGCAAGTTGATAAAGCGGCGTTGGTGGCTCTAAAACCGGGTCAAACTATGTCTCTCGAAGCTGAAGTCGATCTGGACCTTCATGGCAAGAAGCAGCTTTTAGTCGCCAATTTGCAAGTGGTGGGATTAGAGAATGGCGGGATTTTGGTTAACACCATCAAGCCTGTCGTGATTGACAGCAAGAACTTCGCGTTGGATAAAGGGGTGGAGGCGCTTCAGAATATCGCGAATTTAAACTCTATCGCGACGAGTGTTCCCGTTAATGTTCGTCTCACGTTTGTGCAGAACACAAAGAAAGAATGACAACACCACCCTGATCCGTGAATTAGTCTCATGTGCTGTTTAACGTGTATTTAAAGGAATAAATATGAACCATGTGCGCTTTAATGACCGTTTATTATCACCCAGTAAAATCGTCTGTGTAGGCCGTAACTATGTCGAACATATTCATGAGTTAGGTAACGAGATACCTGAACACATGGTGTTATTCATTAAACCGAACTCTGCGATTACAGCAAGTCTTACCGCTTTTCATGGCAATGATAAATTGCACTATGAAGGCGAAATTGCTTATCTTTATCAAGGCGGTAAATTTGTGGCTGCCGGTTTTGGTTTCGATTTGACTAAGCGTGCTGTGCAGAGTGCCTTAAAGGCGAAATCTTTACCTTGGGAGCGCAGCAAGGCTTTTAATGGTTCTGCGGTATTTAGTGAGTTTGTGCTGCTGCCAGAAAATGCGCAGCCATTGGGATTGACTCTGTATATTAACGACAGATTGGTACAGCAGGGTGACACGACCTTAATGCTGTATCAACCGGATGAGATCCTCGCCGAGATACAGACCTTTATACAGTTAGAAGATGGCGATATTGTCATGACAGGCACACCAAAAGGTGTGGGCAGAGTGAAAGCGGGCGATGTCTATACTGGTGCGTTAGTGCAAAATGATCAGCTTCTGGTTCGCCAGTCATGGTTAGCTCAAGAGAGTTAACCTGCTGCCATGATTGTTGAAATCGAAGAGCGTGTTACACTGATTTTATAAGTCCGGTGCTAGGTTATAAGGATTGCTTAAGCGATGTTTGAAAAAGAACATTTGGTAAAGCTTGCGAATGTAAAAATGCCGTTTGGTAAATACAGTGGTCGGGTATTAATCGATTTGCCAGAAGAGTATTTGCTGTGGTTTCGAAAACAGGGTTTTCCAGATGGAGAGCTGGGAACGCTGATGGCGTTGGCATTAGAGTTCAAAATCGAAGGCTTGGAAAGTATTATCAGGCCATTAAAACGTGTGTGATTATTAGTTTAAATAAGAGCCCGCAGTTTATCGCTGCGGGCTTTCTGTTATCTGGCGGTTTTTGTAACGTAAGCGCCCATTTCTCCCCATATTCCGATACTCGAATCCTTCCGCGACTGGTTGGATAAAGCTGCCGCAAAACTGCTACCTCAAAGCCCAATGGGGAAAGCGGTCAGTTATGCGCTCAAACAGTGGGTCTACTTGGAAAGGTACGTTGAGGATGGCGACTATCCGATAGATAACAACCGTGTCGAACGGGAAATCCGTCCTGTTGCGACCGGGCTGGAGGCATGGCTGTTCGCCGATACACAAAGTGGTGCTGATGCGAGTGCGACCTTGTTAAGTATCATGCTCACCTGCCGTGCCAATGAGGGGAAACCGTATACTTATCTGCGTCATGTACTGACAGAACTACCACAGCGAGAACAAGGTTGTGATGTCAGTGATCTCTTGCCTTATAGCAATACGACCGTTCAATAGCGAGGTGGATGGGAACACTCGCTTACTTTTCAACCGATCATAAAGCGTACAAGTCTCTATTGCTCTTCTCTGTTTTGAAAAAGTTGGATCAATATATCTGATCTTCATCCTTTTTATTTCGTACTGAAAAAAATGTTGGTTATAATTGCCAGCGACTATATTCAACTGTTTGCATTAATGATCTTGTCAGTGAGGCTATATGGATAATGACCCGTTAGGTGAAGCGAATCGCCGACCACTTGCCGTTCGTGATGTTATTATAACCAGATGTATCGCAATTTGGTTAAGTCAGAAGAACATCACTCCTAATCAAATTTCTCTGATGAGTATGGCGTTTGCTCTTATGGGCATTGGAGCAATGCTCAGTTACCACTTTTTTTACTTTAACGTTTTTCTTCTGATTGCTGCACTGTGCATTCAAATGCGTCTGCTGTGTAACTTGTTTGATGGCATGGTGGCCGTCGAAGGTGGTAAGAAAACACCCGCAGGTGAACTGTTTAATGATGTGCCTGATCGCATTGCAGATCCTTTATTCATTGTAGCAGGAGGTTTTGCTACACAGTCAGTATTTGGAATGTCTTTAGCATGGAGCTGTGCGCTGATTGCTGTCTTAACTGCGTATGTGAGAGTATTAGGTGTGAGTATGGGGTGTCCTGCTGACTTCCGAGGCCCAATGGCCAAGCAGCACCGAATGGCATTGCTGACATTTACTTTTGTTTTTCTTTTTATCCATCGAAGTTTTGAGTTATTACCTGCGGTTTTTGATTACAGTATGGATATGGCTTTATTGATCATGTTGGTTGGCAGTATTTTCACTACTTGGTGTCGATTAGCTTCAATCTATCAGTTCAAAAATACGCAAGAACTCGGCAATGAGGTAAGGGACGGAAATGAATAAGATCCCCCCACACTCACTACAGATGATGGCGGCAATTATCGCCGTTCTTATTGTTGCTACTTTAGTTTACTTATGGCTATCTCGAAAACATCGTGACCGAGATTATCTCGAGTTAAAACTGCGTATTCGCTCGTGGTGGTGGATGATCGGTATTGTCTTTGTTGTGCTTTATCTGCCACTACAATACACGCTTTTCTTTGTCGGTTTCCTCAGTTTTATGGCTCTGAAAGAATTTCTTTCAATTGTTCCGACACGCATGGCTGATCGACGAGTGATCTTCTGGGCTTACCTTTCTATTCCTTTTCAGTATTACTGGCTGTCGATTGGCTGGTACGGAATGTTCATTATCTTCATTCCAGTTTACATGTTCCTCTATTTACCGATGGTGGCCGTTTTAATTGGAGAAACCAAAGGATTTATCCGTTCTGTTGGTGTTATCCATTGGGCACTCATGCTGACGGTATTCTGTATCAGCCACATGGCTTACTTGCTGGTGCTGCCAAGCCAAAACCCAGAGGCAAGTTCAATGGGGATGCTGTTGTTCCTCCTCGTGTTTACCCAGTTTAATGATGTCTGTCAGTACGTATGGGGTAAATCATTCGGCAAGCATAAAATTGTGCCAAAAGTCAGCCCGAACAAAACTTGGGAAGGCTTTGTTGGTGGCAGTTTTACTGTGATTGGTGTTTCTTATTTTATAGCCCCTTATCTGACACCTTTAACTTCTTTTCAGGGGCTGCTCGCAGGAATGATCATTGCGTTTAGTGGGTTTATCGGTGATTTGGTTATCTCTTCTGTAAAACGCGATTTGCAGATAAAAGATACCAGCCAGTTTATTCCCGGCCATGGCGGGATATTGGATCGTATTGACAGCTTAATGTTTACTGCTCCTTTGTTCTTCCACTATATCTATTATCTCTACTACTGAGGATTTATGGCTAAAATACTAAAAGTGTTATTTATACTGCTGATTGTAAAGCCACTTGTCTATATTGGTTTAGGGTTGAATATTATTGAGCGGCAAAACTTGCCAACCAAAGGGCCTGTCATTGTGGCTGCCAACCATAATAGCCACCTCGATACGCTGGTGTTGTTGGCGCTATTTCCAATTAGTTTGGTGCATCGTGTACGTCCTGTTGCGGCTGCGGATTACTTTTTGGCGAATCCCATTGTGTCTTGGTTATCACTCAACGTCATCGGCATTATCCCTATTCGTCGCGCCCCCTCTAAAAGTGAGCGTGCTGCCATTTTTGACGAATGCCATCACGCACTCAATCAGGGGGATATCCTGATCATCTTCCCAGAAGGAAGCCGAGGTGAGCCAGAAGTAATGAGCGGTTTAAAGAAAGGAATTTATCATTTAGTAAAGAACTATAACGGTTGTCCAGTGGTGCCTTTAGTTATGCGCGGACTCGGGCGCTCATTACCTAAAGGGACCGCCATGTTCGTCCCGTTTAATTGCGATGTTGTATTAGGGGAGCCTATTGTGGATTTCATCAGTTCAGAACATTTCGTCGATACCATGCAGGTGGAATACGACAAACTCAGCGAACTATGTATCGTGCAGGCTGTTGAGTCGAAATAAGCCATATACCCAAGTGACCTCAAGATGCAGGATTCAGAGTGAGCTCTGCGAGTTCAAATTGAAAAAGGGTAAAGCGCTGGCTTTACCCTTTTTGCTAACTCAAGCCAGCTTATACCAATCTGGAAAAGTATATGACTATTGACCAGATACTTATCCCGGTTGGTATTACTTGCCCATGTAAGCATAACCGGTCGTAAACGCCGCTTCCTGGAACTGACGTAGTCCAGTACTGCGGAAGTCAATCGCCAAAGGATTACGCTTCAGTTTTTGTTTTATTTCAGCGCTGCTGATGAAGTCTACTTCTAAGCCTTCTATCAGCTGGATCGCCGCTTCTAATTTGAAGCCAGTTGCACTGCCGGCAAATTTACCGCGGGTTTCGCGAGTTCGGATCACGACGCGATCAACCTTGTAATCATCCAACAGTTTTTTGAATGCGAATTGGAAATCTCTCATTTGTTGATTATCGAGAGAATCTTGCATGATGAACTTCTGAGTACGGCACTGAGGAATATCAAACAGACCATTTTGTAGAGACAGAAGGCAAATAATTGCCTCGTTGCTTCTTAGCTCAACTGCACAAACTTTCATGTAAACACCTAATTATTTTATTAACCAGTTATTATAGGCTAAAACACCGCCGCTTGTTAGACCTTCATGCGATTTTTTAAAACAAAAAACGCATGAATTGGATCTGTCCAAACGACTTCAAGGTGAAACGCCTCATGTATCTTGAAGGCGTTTGGCCAAAAGCCTGTTTATGAATAAATTGAGCCAATCATGTCAAGTTGGGTCAGGTATAACCGCATATCGAATTCAAGCTGGTGATAGTTAGGTTCCATGTGGCGGCAGAGTTGATAAAAAGCTTTGTTATGTTCCTTTTCTCTCAAGTGGGCAAGTTCATGAACTGCAATCATACGCAAAAAGGGAAGAGGAGCATTTTTAAAGACGCTGGCAACACGGATCTCATGCTTAGCTTTTAACTTCCCGCCTTGAATCCGGGAGACAAAAGTATGCAGGCCCAAAGCGTGATGAATGACATTGATTTTATTATCGTAATTCACTTTACTGATTGGGGCTGACTTCTTTAGATATTTATTTTTTATATCAATAACAAAATCATATAACGCCTTTTCCGTTTTGACATTGTGTGTGTCGGGATATTTGTTCAGCAAGAACGACGCCAATTTCTGATCATCGATCAGCTTTTTTACCTGCTCGGTTAAATGTACAGGATAGCCTTGGAGGTATTTAAATTCTGGCATTATGAAAATCTCGAAACTAACAAAGAAAAGCGCGAACTGATTCTATAAGTCTTACACTGGTGTGGCAATATAATCATACTATGTCGTGTCATTTAGGGTGTTTTATCAATGGCATCATCGCTCCTGTCGATAATAATCATTATTTTATCTATCGATTGTATATCCAGTGAAATACCTGACTCCTACTATTAGTATCTCAAATCGATGATCTTCTGATATTCTACCGGAGTACGTTAAAAGGAGTCAGGAATGTATCTGAAATTGCCACCGCCACTCGTCCTGCTGATAACATTGAGTGGGATGTATTTTCTTGCGACGTATTGGCCTTTATGGTCTTTTTCGTTTGCAGGTCAGCAGGTTATTGTACTTTTACTGTGCTTGATTGGGGCCATGTTAGGTTTGGCTAGTATCATCTCGTTTGCTAAAGCGCGCACCACCGTAGATCCTCACCGGCCCCACAAAGCGACGCGTTTGGTGACAACAGGGATTTATCGTTTTTCACGAAATCCGATGTATCTGTCTTTAGCGGTATTACTTGTCGCTGCATTTATCTATTTTGGTGCCATCTCTAGTCTGGTGATGATTCCATTATTTGTCTTTTATATGAATAACTTTCAGATAGAACCGGAAGAAGAGGTGCTATCTGAACTCTTCGGTGATGAATATCAACAATATTGTACTCAGGTGAGGCGCTGGTGTTAGGCGATTGACCATAGCAATGCAGGGGGTATTATGTGCGACAGTGATTTACTAACCCTGAATATTCGTTATGAAAAACCCTTTTGTTGCACGTTGGACCTCAGTTGGCAACACCTTATGCCTCGGGCACTGGGAGATGTCGTACAAGGGAAGTCGCCTTAGCATACCTCAAGAGCGTCTGGAAAAAGACATGGGAACTTACGGCATTTATAATTTTATGGATCCTGACGATCTTCTGTATGCGGAGGGGGATAAAGACGATGACTGGATTGTTGCAAATGTCGATTGGCTGGCCGATATGTTCGTCGAACACGACATTCCTATTGATGAAGAACATTTCAGACTTTTTTACCTGGCTGCGAATGCTGAAGACTGGCGCTGCGGTAGTTGTGGTGGGTGTTAAAGCTTTAGGCAAAATTGTAATCGGTGGTCAGATTTACCTGACCACGTTATAGCCCTTTGAACGGATATTAACTCGCCATGGTTTCAGGTCTCAGGTATTGCTGCCAGACTGACTGATACAAGTTAATAGATATATTACGTAACGAATTTATCTGAGAGACTTCCAGCTCGTTCAATTCCCTGTTCTGAGAAGACGCTGTGCGTTCAATCGTTTGGAGCTGTTCATAAATTTTATGTTCAACGCCATTTTTTATATCTGAAATAGCTTGCAAGTGAAGCTGGATTTCAGCGACGTGTTGAGTCTGAGGAAGGCGTACCAGCATTTTTAAGTCGCGATAACCGGATGTAGCTGGCTGCTTGAAACGGTTTCTTACTTCAACAATAGTCACTTTTTTACTGAGTAATTCAAACGCCTGAACTAGGCTGCCTATATCACTGGCGATCAGTGAGCCTCGTGCTAAATCAGTAAGGCGATTTACCTCACCATCCAATTCTGTCGATATTTTGTATTTGGCCCTGGTGAGTGATTTTATACCCGGGAGTTGGCTCTGTGTATCGGTAGAGAGTGAGATTTGCTGTATTAACTGTTCAAGCTCAGTCTGTGCCTGATGTGCTTGTTGGTATAGCGAATCAAAGTCATCGTGGGGCTGAGTGATCTGACTTTGTCTCCAGCTCGGAATGGAATAAAGGCCACTGAGAGAACGTTGAAAAGATTTCTTTGAACTTTGGCTAGAAGAGATAATTTCGTAATCAGAGTCGGTGTCAGCGGGTAAGCTGGCAGCGGCAGCAGGATTACGACTTAATACACACAAAAGAACGAAACAGGTGCGAAGTGCTGATTTTACAATCATTTAAGCTCCATTTTAACCATTCTTAGCGATACATACTAAAGAGGCTGTATCGAATCGGACAAGCGATATGTCCTTTGAATTAAGATATCTGTCCTTCAGGGGTATTTTCAATGGGTGAACACATAAAACCGGGTACTAGATTATTGAGGTTGTGATTAGGCTCTCAATCTAACATTCTCTGGCTCTCTTTGAGTGAGCATTGTGTAACAAATGGTAATCTCAATTGCCTGGGGTATAATCATTGACGTTGAGTTAATTGAAGTGTGAGTAAGATTTTGCAACAAGATCTATTGATTGTATTAATGGTGATCTGGCTGGGGATTTCTGCTGGTAGTGTAATGCTTTTTCAGCGTGGCTCAGATGTTCAACGTAAACGTAAGTTATGGCCGGGCTATACGATATTCAGCAATACGGTCATTGCAGGATTTATCATCTATATGCAACCACCGCTAGTTATGATGATTGGCCTGGTTACGTTGCTGCTGCCTTTGACTTGGTTGACGATACGTTCGACTAAATTTTGTGATTCATGTGGAAAAGCAAGCCGTTCACCATTCTTCATGAAGCCACCAACAGAATGTAGCCATTGTAAAAAAACGTTGTAAAAACGATAGAAAGGGGTTGTCGGCCCCTATTGGCTTTATTATACGGTTAACGCCGCTTTTTTTCTAAAAGAGCATCTCCCGCAAAGCGAATACCCAGCCATCCGTATTTCATGAAGTTACGGATGTTCAGATGATCATCGTTACTAGGGTTTTGCAGTACATCTATTCGATAAAATTTGCCAAAGCAAGCGAGGGTTTCTGCTTCAGATAGTTTATGGCGTTTAGCAAAAGCAAAAATACGGCATGATCCTTCATTCGTTCCTGCAGGGTTAGCGAGTGTCTCATTGCCTAACCCATTGCTAAAGGCGGTTGGCCGGTAGTCATAATGATCGTTAATGGTGTTGATCACCGTATCAAAGCCAACTGATTCTGGTGTGTTCTTTAGAGTACTGAATAGCGCATCCATGGCATTACGCCCCCCGTTTCTATTGTCTATTTTAACGATTAAAAGAAAATAATAGTGCATTGTGAGTAAATAAGCATAACGTTGCACTAAAGAAATAAAAAAGGGCCAGATTGAGCCCTTTTATTGCCATAAAATGTTGGTCACGAGTATAGCCTGGTATTCAATCCCCAAGGGATTATCTGTGTAGACTCTTCTCTGCTAACTAATTGGCTAACCGGTATTATTTCCCTTTTTTCGCTTGCTGCTTCAGTTCATAGTCAAGTTCATCAGGGTATACCACTAAGCCGTCTTCATCCTGGTTTGGAAAGATCACGATGGCAAGACCATCGTCTTCAAGACCATGGGTCCAGCGACTATGCCATTTATTGAGGGAAACCGCTTCAGCTTTACACGAGTCCCATTCACCTGTTGCCCATGCATCTGCAAACTCTTTATTGGGCCAAACTGGCACACAATCTTCGTCATCAGTGTTCAGCATGACGCAGCCGTGCTCATCAATCAGGATCCATATTTGGCGGTTGGTGACGACTTCTTTAACCAAGTACTTGAAACGTTTTTCGGCATCATAGCGTTGAATAGTTTCAATCATCGCTGGCTCTAAAGGGGTGGACATGATTTGTGTTCCTGCTACAGCTTTTACTTAAGAGCCATAGGATAGAACAAAATGAGGCTTGAGTCTTTTACTGTGTGACATAAAGTAAAGCCCCAAAGCTGTAGAAGCAAGGGGCTTTTTGTTGTCATTGGTGGTCGTTTCTATCATGGTTTATTTTGACGTATGTCTAACCGTTGATTCGGCTCTGAAAGCATTAGGGCTTAAGTGTATATGGCACCCTGACTGTCAACTGGAAATCCGGTGCATCAGCCGTAAGACCCGCAGACGCGCCGACATTAATTGTAGTATTTCTGTTAAGCGCATAGTTCGCACCAAAAGAAAGGGAATCTAGCTGCAATAACTTGGCGTCTGATGATGTTGCTCCGTTTACTTTTGATTTAAGGATTGTCTTATGGTTGAGACCAATACTGAATGAAAATTTCGGATTAACGGCAAACCCCATACCGGCACTAAACGAGATGGTATCACCAAGATCTATGGTATCGACACGAATGTTTTCTGGACCATCTTCCGTTTCTATATCGAGGTCAACGCTGACATCATCCTTGATATTCCAGATATAGCCCAGGTTCATGTAAATTACAGCCGGATCGATAGGCATGATCATAGTGATCCCAGGTTCAATACTGGGAAATCCGGATCCGGTTGGCAGATCTTTGAAATCGCCAACATTGTTTACCGGTACATCGTATGGTGAATCGCCCGTGGTACTTTTGAAGCGTAAGCTACCCACCCAGTAGGGTGACGAATCCATATTAAATTGGTATTTGAAAGCAGCTTCGATATCACCCAAGCCACTACCATCAACATCAATTAACTGATTTTCACTGCTGCCTGAGTTGATCCGTCGCTTTGATGTTGAATCTGTTCGGTATACCCAAGGTATACGTGCTTCAACTTCAAAACGGTTGGTAATACCATAACGGCCAGTAAGACCAAAGGTCATTGTGGTTCGATCAATGTCACTGGCTTCAATTAAACCCACAATAAGCGAAGGCAGAACCGTATAGCCAACAACTGAAACACTATTAGAGGAGTTCTGGGTGTAAGACAAGGAGGTATCAAGAACAAATGATCCTCTCGGTGTTAGTACGCCAGGTTGCTCGAAGATATCAGCAACAGTTTGTACTCGCTTCGTTTTTTCAGTTTCTTGGGTCGCTGGTGACTCTGCTGCCACCGCAATACCTGAACAGATAGTAAGAAGCGCAATCAGACTTTTATTTTTTAAAATACTCACGATTCCCTCACTTTTTGCATTTTTCAAAGATGCGTCCCGTAATCGGTCCAGACAGTATGCAACAGGTACTTGACCAATAAAAAAAGAGTAGCCGAAGAATAGTCAGGTTGTTAACTATTCGTCTCAAATAATTGTCTTATTACTGAGAGTTTAATGAAACTGTCTCATTATTAATAATGGTTTCATCATGGGGAAAAATATTATATTTAATCAAAGGTTAATCAATATAAAAAAATAGAATTAAAAGTTATTTTTTAGATGTAAATAAAAATTGATTTATTAAAAATAATACAATTTAAATTTTGACTAAAACTATCATTAAATTACCTCGTGGACAACTGCGAGTTATTATAAAAATAGCAGTACAACATAGTTGGAGTTAAATCATGCGTAAATCAAATATTGCACTATTCGTAGCAGTTGTTGTTAGTTCGCCAATCGCATTAGCTAGCGATGGGCATTGGGGAGGGGGCTGGGGTGGTGGCTCTGAAACTGAAACTAACAAAAATGTGGACAATACCAGTATTGTTATCGATGACGTTGCTAATCATAAGCTAGACTACTCGGCGACTGATAGCTTTAATGACAGCCTTGAAGTTACCGACAGCTACAAAAGTGATGATGACACACTCATCATGACTGATATGAATAATAGCGACATTGAGAAAGAGATAGAGGATAGTTATAATTCTTTTAGTGCTACAGACAACAGTGAGCATACTTATAGCGAGACCTCTACATCTACAATGGAGCACAATGAATTTGTTGCAGAATCTGAGCTTGAGGGTGAAGTGACTCACAGCCAAGTGACCTATGGTGGCGGTAGTGATGGAAAATATGGTGGCCATAGCTATGGTAAAAATCACGGCCATGGGCAAGCTTCGGTAAGTGAATTGAAAGTTACTCAGTCAAACGATATGTCAAACGCCTTTGCGAGTGCCTCTGGTATCAATATTGCAGGTCAGAATGCCGGTAATAATGCTTTGGTTCAGCAAAGTGTAAGTACTAATGCAATTCTTTCTGGGCAGTAACATAAAAGCTGAGAGTTGCGGCTAGCAACTCTCAGGAGGATGTTATGAAATATTTAACACTGATAGTTGCTGTTATCTTATCATGCGGTGCAGTAGCAGATGAGTTGGATATACTAACAAGTTCTGAAGTGCTGAATGATGATTTAATGAACCATTCTCGAGCTGGGCAATACGAGCTGAATCTTGACATTATGGAAGCGAATTCAGACATGGACGGTGAGGTTTCAAATAACCGCGCATACAATAATACTACTGGTGATAACATACTCACTGAAGGATCGTTTAATGGTTCCTCTGGGGTATTTAACGTAGTGCAAAACACAGGTAATAATGTGTTAATACAAAATGCAACGGTTGTTAACCTGACATTGAAGTAGCCTGTTAGTTTATCTAATGCTGGCATATGAAAAATATGTCAGCAAAAACTCTGAGTAAGTCGCTCTCATTAATTAGAGTTGATAGTTTTTCAGGGGCTAACACATTTACTTCGTAGTTCAATGCTTATTCATGTAATAGGTATGCAGTTTGATTTTATAATCTGACAGCTAGCTATTGAACATGGTAAGTAAAAATAGTTTACAAATCATAGTTATAAAAATGTAAGCGATTATAAAAATATACACAATATTTGGAGTGTTATCATGCGTAAAACAAATACTGCACTTTTAGTAGCCGCTATAATGGTTTCTCCTTTAGCTTTAGCCAATGGTGGGGGCGGGATGTATCCTTCTGGCGGTGATACAGAAAGTAATACCAATGTAGGCAATCTTGATTATTCAGCTACTGATATGTTTAATACGGATAAATATGTTGATAAGGAGGGTAGTTATAATCAAGAAACCGTTATCGATGACAGTTTTAAAAGTTCCGACGATTCCATGTTGATGAACGATATTGGGAATGAATATGTTGATGTAGAGATAGAAGGTAGTTATAACTCTGACCTTCTCGAGGACAACAGCGTTTGGAATAAGTCGAAAACCTACAGTATGGATGTAGAGATTGAAAAATATCTTGCTGAATCAGAGCTTGAAGGTGAAGTGACAGACAGTGAAGTGACTTATGGTGGCGCATGTTGCGATAGTAAGTATGGCAGTAGCGATAGTGTGCATGTTTATCAGACCAACACAATGAGTGGGGCCTTCGGCGGGGCATCTGGTATTAATGTTGCTGGTCAGAACGTGGGTAATAACTCACTTGTTCAGCAGACTGCAAGTACGAATGCAGCGTTAGTTGGCCAATAGAAATGATAAGAAGGGCTGTTATGGCCCTTTGTCTTAATTTATTCAGACTTGTAATGTGCGAGTTATCAGTCTGAATAAGTTGAGTGAAACGCGTTGAAATTTATTTTTTGGACTGTGACGCATCAAATTCAGGTTGTATAGACTTGTCGCTAGTGTCATCACACTGCAAGGCCAATTGACTGTGAGTCTATGATTATGAAAAATTCAGTATTAATTATTGCAGGCCTGTGTGCCAGTTTTTCAGTATCCGCACTGGACTATTTCCCGAATCGAGGCGGGTATAATGTTGATGTGAAAAGCTACCAGGAAAAGTTATTTGGTGATGTACAAAGGCAGCAATATGATTTTAGTTGTGGTTCGGCCGCAGTCGCATCGTTAATAACGTATCACTATGGTATTGAGACATCGGAAAACACTGTTTTTGAATATATGTTTTCCAATGGCGATAAGCAGAAGATTGAAAAAAAAGGTTTTTCGCTGTTAGACATGAAAAAATATTTAGACTCAGTCGGTTTAGAAGCAAATGGTTATAAGATCCCGCTGAATAAATTTAAGAAGTTAGGCATTCCTGGCATAACAATTGTCAATTTTGATGGCTACATGCACTTTGTTGTTATTAAAGGTATAAATAGTAAGCAGATTATATTAGGCGATCCATCAAGAGGTACAGTTGTGATGGATATTGAAAAATTTGAACCAAATTATAAAGGCCTGGTTCTGCTGGTAAAAAATAAAATAAAAATAGGAAAAGACAGTTTTATCACAGCAGAAAATTATAGCATTTATACTCCATCGCCTGTAACAGAGGCGATTACCAGAGATTCGCTTGCTACGTTCAGTATAACGCTACCCGGTGCAAACGATTATTAGAGGCTTGTATGAATAAATTATCTAAATTATTTATCGCTTCGACGCTAGGAGGGGCGGCCTTCATGGCCAATGCCACTATCAATTTTCAGAGTCTGGATAATCTTGACTTTGGTTTGGTTACAATGAGCGAGGCTGAGATGTCATCGGTACGCGGTGGGTTTGAGTCAATCGGCGATACAATAATAAATATTGGTTTATCAATATCAACGGCATTGAATGGTGAAAAGATATTTAGTTCCCATATTGCTGATCTTACTATATTTAATGGTGTATTAATGCCTAGGGACAGCTCTGTAGGAGGTGATACTGATTGCATTGTCTGTGTTGTGCAATATGGTGACAATAACCTTTTAGAAAGGCCAAGCTTGGTGGAGGGTAGTATAGCCAATATTGTTCAGAATACGGTCGATGGAGTAACGATTCAAGTCGATACAGTATTAGACATTGAGGCTGATGTTGATGGGTTCGTTCTTCAGCAAATTCAGACAAACCGAATGGAGAGTGCGATACTAAACACAGGGTACTAGAGACAGCTTTATATTAACTTTTCGTTCTTAGTGAAGGTATAGTGTGCTTACTATACCTTTTTTGTTGTGTTTTTTTGCTATTTAGTTGTCATGTTAATAATATTCCTTAAACTTTATGGAACTTTTATTTTTGATTAAGTTGTTGATTGAAAAAGGTAGTTACTGTCCTGTTTGCTATCGATTAATATTAAAACAGATGATTCAAGGTGATTCTCACATTTGATACCCTGCAAGGGTGTCTTTTATTGCCTATATTTTTTAATACATAAAGAAGAAATAATACGAACATTGAAAAGAAGGTGACTTCGATGGTGGCCCAATGTCAAACCAAATCAATTACAGGTCGACTTGTTGCAATTGGTTGTAATTACGAACCTTGGATTGCGCTTCTTGAACAATCAGGTTGGAAAACTCACTGCTGTTATGATCTTCGAACGGCTGACTCAATCCTAGAAGACTACAGTCCCTGTATTTGCATTGTTGATTTAAGCAATAATGATTTTAGCTTGAATAGCATTTCTTTAAGGGCAAATAAGACTAAGCAAGTAAAATGGATTGCTATTATAAAAAAAGAGCAGTTGCAAACGGATGCAATTTGCCAGTTTATTAATAATTTCTGTGTTGATTATTTCACGGTTCCAATTCCAAGTAGCCAGCTATTAGACACGGTTGGCCATCAACTTGGGATGCTTGAAATTGAATCTAGCTCATGGGTTGAGATCACTTCTCAACATGATATGGGATTATTTGGTGAGTCAAAATCGATTAAGCAATTGCGTGACATGGTGCGCCGTGTGGCAGCAACAGAAGTGAATGTCTTCCTAACGGGTGAGAATGGTACAGGTAAGGAGTTGATTGCTAAGTCTGTTCATAATCTATCTAAGCGTAAAAATGTACCATTTATTTCGGTTAACTGTGGCTCTTTAGCATATGATGATAAGAAAATGGCATTCTTAAGATCGTCATCTCAGTCTCAAGACGATGAAAAATCAACATTTAATGGCACTATCTTACTCGATAATGTTGAAGAGTTGTCGAGAGAGTTACAAAATGAGCTGCTGGCCTATTTACAGTCATCTTCAGGGGACTCATTGAATGATGATTCCTGTTGTGATGTTCGGATTGTTGCTTCTTCTAGTGCTGATCTTGAAAGTGCAGTTGCAAATGGTGAATTCAGTAAAGAGCTTTATTATCGGTTGAATGTGTTTCATATTAAAGTACCGACATTAAGAGAGCGCGGTTCTGATATATTCTTGTTAGCCGAAAAGTTTCTAACTAAGTTTGCAAATGAATACAGCACGATGGCATCCAGTTTTTCCGATGATTCTAAGCAGTTATTATTACGGTACAGTTGGCCGGGCAACGTACGTGAATTGATCAACCAGGTTAAGCGTGCAGCTCTGTTAGCTGAAGGGAATGAAGTCAGGGCGGAACATTTTGACTTGCCAAGTAAGTCAAACCTTAAACAAAGTTTACGTAATATCAAAGATGAAGCTGAAAAAGATGTATTAATGGCAGTACTCGAAACCCATCGTGGTCAGGTTGCATCAGCAGCAAAAGATTTGGGCGTGTCGAGAGCAACCATGTATCGCCTGTTGAATAAACATAATATCGTGCCGGATGTGAGGCACTATAATAACAGTTATATGCAAGAATAATGATAACAAATGATTTTAATGCTCATTTTTCCTGATAGGTTTTCGTTCTCCGCTCACAAAAAAGCCCGTTAATCGGGCTTTTTTGTGAGCGGAGAATGAGCAATATCGATTAGGGTATGCTTAAGAAAATAACTTCATTTTTACATACTGTGTGGTCTAGATAGAGGAAAATGCGCAACAATCGGGCAGTGATCAGACAGCTGGTATTGCTTAACATCTTCTTGTTCAAACGGCAGCTGATAGACACTTTCCTGATCATTGATTTTATCAGCAATATCTTGCGACACGAGCATGTGGTCGATCAGCATACGATAAAGACGAAATTGTGTTCGGCCGTTGGCGTTGCTGACTCTTGCCCAGCAACTGGCTGTAGTCTTGGCGGTGAGATTGACCAATGGCTGTTGTAGCTGGCTGTTCAGGTCGGTCAGCAACCATTCGTTCGGATGATTGAGTTGATGGTTGAAATCGCCCAAAATCATATAGCTTTGATGCATTTCTTGTCTTTTATTGATCCAATCAGCCAAAACATTCGTTTGACGTTTTAATTGTTTACAACTTTGACCTGATTTTTGTTGTTTCTTGCTGAAGCAACCGGATTTGAGGTGAACGGACAAAAGATGTAGCTGAGTTTCATTATCAAGCTGGACGATGAGGTAGCTGCCGTAGCGTAACTTACCGGTCTGGTTATTGGCGATACGGTTTAATTGATGAAGATCGTCGGGATCGGATACTTCAAGATGGGAGCGAACGGCAAAGCCAGTGTATTGATTACTGACAAGGTAAGATTCACCGGCTTTGTTACTACGATCTGAAAAGTAAAAGTGATAGTCAGCTTCGGGCACTATCTTTTTTAATACAGCAAGACTATCAACTTCTTGAAAGGCGAAAATGTCAGGCGATAAAGCTGTAAAGATCGATCTCATTTTCCGGTAATCAAGATCACTACGTCTACTGGCCGGAAATTTATCTGATAAGCTCAGCCATTGCATGTTCCAGCTAACCAGGCTCAAATGAGAAGGTACAATGTCGGCCGCTATAGTAGGGGCTATGCTGAGCATCAGCAAGAGACTGATGAAGTGAGAACGCACGGATGTAAGCCATTGTTAAGGGGGATGCTTACTATACTATCGACGTTGACGGAGAAGTTGTACGCGAGAAATGTCAGATATGCGGTGTGTATCGCCTCAGTGTGCGGTTGACTGGTCGCGTTGCCATTACTCGCTGTTACTTGTATCTAAAACCTCCTGAAGATTGTGTTTGATTTCCTTAAAATCAAAGTTGCTGAGAATGGAAAATGCAAGGGCTTTTTTTTCAAAAAGATAAAGTGATCGACAATAAATTTGTTGACAAAAAAGGTTTGCAAAAGAGGTTACATACAAAAATCTGGCACCGCTCATAATCATCGCTCGTTCCCTGTACTGTCCTTTATAAAAAATGATTTAGATCAATGTTTGTTTTCCGGAATTCTCGCCTAATACACCACATCTTGTATTACCCAGATCACTAAGCCCTATATTTTGTGTTTTAGTGACAGTGTCATGTTCGTAGGAGCCCCGTGTGAAGCCTGTTGTGATTAAGCGTGATGGATGCCGTTTGCCGTTTAATACTATGCGTATTAAAGAGGCTGTACTTAGTGCTGCCGAGTCAGTTGAAGCTATGGATGAGGCATATGCAGCGTCGGTAGCTGACGGTGTGCTTTCTCAATTTATGTCTGTTGAGGAAGTGGATATTCATGCTATTCAGGACGCGGTTGAAAATCACCTGATGGTGGGCCCGCATAAAAATGTTGCTCGTGCTTATATCGAGTATCGCCACGATCGTGATATCCAGCGTGAAAAGAAAAGTACGCTAAGTGCCGAAATCTCCGGTTTAGTTGAACAGAGCAATGCTGATCTGCTCAATGAAAACGCAAACAAAGATTCTAAAGTGATTCCTACTCAGCGTGACCTGCTGGCCGGTATTATTTCTAAGCACTATGCGAAGAACCATATGCTACCTCGTGATATTGTTCATGCCCACGAGGCAGGACAAATTCACTACCATGATTTGGACTATTCGCCATTTTTCCCAATGTTCAACTGTATGATTGTTGATTTGGAAAATATGCTGACCAAAGGTTTTCGCATGGGTAATGCGGAAATTGACACTCCAAAATCCATTCAGACTGCAACTGCTGTCACGGCTCAGATTGTTGCACAGGTAGCAAGTCATACTTATGGGGGAACAACACTGAATCGTCTTGATGAAGTGCTTGCTCCTTATGTGACTGCGAGTTACAACAAGCACTTGAAAACGGGTCAACAGTGGGATGTTCCGTGTGCAGAAGATTATGCGAAGAAACTTACTGAGAAAGAAGTTTATGACGCTTTTCAATCGCTTGAATACGAGATTAACACACTGTTCTCAAGTAACGGCCAGACCCCATTCTTATCAATTGGCATTGGCCTTGGTACTTCATGGGAATCTAAGCTGATTCAAAAGGCAATTTTTGAAAACCGTATTGCTGGTTTGGGTAAGAATAAAAAGACCGCTGTTTTCCCTAAATTGTTATTTGCCATTAAAGACGGCATCAACCATAAACCAAGCGATCCTAATTACGATATCAAGCAGCTTGCTCTGGAATGTGCATCTAAACGTATGTATCCAGATATTCTTAACTACGACAAAGTCGTTGAAGTTACTGGTTCATTCAAAGCGCCAATGGGTTGTCGTAGCTTCCTTGGGCAATACATTGACGAGAATGGTCAAGAGATCCATGAAGGACGTAACAACCTTGGTGTAGTCAGCTTGAACTTGCCTCGTATTGCTATCGAAGCGGATGGTGATGAAGCGACATTCTTTAAGCTTCTTGATGCGCGAGTTCAGTTAGTTCGAAAAGCACTAGATACACGTATTGATCGCCTTCGTGGTGTGAAAGCGCGTGTCGCGCCCATTCTATATACCGAAGGTGCACTGGGGATCCGTCTTAACCCCGATGATGACGTCTTAGATATTTTCAAAAATGGCCGCGCTTCGATTTCTATGGGTTACATTGGAATCCATGAAACGATCAATGCCCTTTATGCAGACAAAGGCGAGCATATTTACGATAGTGAAGAGCTTCGTGAAAAAGGCATCGCAATCGTTAAGCGTTTAAAAGATGCCGTCGATTCGTGGAAACGAGAGACTGGCTGGGGTTACAGTTTATATAGCACACCATCTGAAAACTTATGTACTCGTTTCTGTTCATTAGATACAAAAGAGTACGGTGTGATCGAGAACGTAACCGACAAAGGTTATTACACCAACAGCTTCCACCTTGACGTTGAAAAAGCAGTTAACCCATACGACAAGATTGATTTTGAAATGCCATATCCAGCCTTAGCGAGTGGGGGTTTTATTTGTT
This sequence comes from Photobacterium sp., assembly GCF_033720175.1. Classification (GTDB taxonomy): domain Bacteria; phylum Pseudomonadota; class Gammaproteobacteria; order Enterobacterales; family Vibrionaceae; genus Photobacterium. The sequence continues at coordinate 150,368 of NZ_JAWWDA010000005.1, read as the reverse complement.
ATGGCGAGTATCCAAATATTCAGCACAACATTGAAGCACTAGAGAACGTCTGGGATTACTCGTATTCACGTGTTCCATACTACGGCACAAATACGCCAATTGATGAGTGCTATGAATGCGGCTTCTCCGGTGAGTTTGATTGTACCAGTAAAGGATTTACCTGCCCGAAGTGTGGTAATCATGATCCTAAGAAGGTCTCTGTAACGCGTCGTGTTTGTGGCTACCTCGGCTCTCCTGATGCCCGACCATTTAACGCGGGTAAGCAGGAAGAAGTTAAGCGTCGCGTAAAGCATATGTAAGCTAACTGGAACATAGCCGGTTGATCGCAAAACAGTGAATGGGAGTGCCTTAATGGCACTTCTTCTTTTGGTGAGTATAGAATGAATTACCATAACTATTATCCAGTTGATGTCATTAATGGACCAGGCACGCGCTGTACGTTGTTTGTCTCAGGTTGTGAGCATCAATGTAAGGGTTGCTATAATCAAAGCACCTGGCGCTTAGACGCAGGGCATCTGTTTACGCAGGCCATGGAAGATCAAATTATTCAAGACTTGAATGATCCCCGTATCAAACGCCGCGGGTTGTCTTTGTCTGGCGGCGATCCCCTGCATCCTGCGAATCTTGCTGCAGTATTACAACTGGTTAAACGGGTAAAAGCTGAATGTTGTGGTAAAGACATCTGGTTATGGTCAGGATATGTACTCCATGAGCTGACCGAGCAACAGCAAGAGGTTGTCAATCTCGTTGATGTGTTGGTCGATGGTAAGTTTGAACAAGAAACGCAGGATCCCTCACTCGTCTGGCGTGGCAGTGAAAACCAAGTCATTCATTATTTTGACAATGTCTAATGGTTCAGATTTGTTGATTCTCTAAAGTTGGAAAACTATTTGATCTTGATGAATATCAAACAAATTGTTGGTTTTATGTCGTTGAGCCGATGGGAAAAGTGAAGTTATCCACTGTTTCTGTGTATAACCATGGGAAAAGCAAGTGCATGAATGTCGGTATATCTCTAGATACAGAGCTTGAGCAGAACCGGAAAACAGGCTGGAGTGCAACGATGGTAAGGGCTCGCCTCTTCATTTTAAGTCTTACGCTAAATGAGACCATTTGTTCTTTCATCCCAAGCGTATCTAGGGTACATTCCCTCCCATTCCTGATCCGTAGGGGACCCCTGATGGCACGTACAATTATCTATACCTATAAAAATCAAGAGAAAGAACTAACCTTCTCATACGAACAATACCGTAACATTCATGAAGCAGTTGCTGTTGAAGAAGGGATTGATTTAAAAGAATTTCTTAAAATGGAACAGCAAATAGAAGCTGTTACAAAGAGTAGCAAAGCCGCAAGAGACTTTCGTGATAGTCACTTTAGAAAGTTAGGGTTCGGCAGAATTACGCTGGCTCAAAAAGAAAATCGTGGTGTAGGTAAAAAGTAATACACACGAAGTTACTTCAGTGATTGATCCCAATTAGGGTGCTGAACTCAGTACCCTCTGTTATTTATACCCAAGTGATATGATTCAGAGTGATGCCAGCTGGGTATATACTCAACGTATCTGCGTGCGTCGCTTAAAACCAAGATAAATATAATACCCTCCGATTGCAGCTATGAGGTGTTTTATGCTGTGTCCGCTAATTCCTCCCAAGAAAGCATAAATCTCGTCGTCATTCGATTCAGCCCACTTTGCTATCACATAAGCAATCAAAGCATACAGGTAGTATTGACGGAGTGAGAAACGAGGTGAAAACAAGTATAAAATTAGCGGGAAGTGGATAATAGGGATCACTTGCACCAGCACATAGGCGGCTATATTACCCCGTCCGGTTATCTGGGTGCCGTGATACCAATAGATGACTGATAGCAGCCCATAGACGACCATTGGAAAGAACAGCCATCGACCAGCATCCCGTGACACATATTCACTGAGCATAATGCAATAAAGCGTAATAAAGGTGAGTGTGATAGGAATGCGGTCCAGCATTAAGGTGAAATGATTCGGAGTAAGGTGATAATAACTGGAACCGAAAAAGGCCATTATCATGCTGATAAAGAAAAAAGGGTAAAGATGGGTGACGGCAGGTTCGTGAGCGAAAGAATGACGATCAGTAAAAAGCGACAGTCCTTTAAAACCGACCCACAAGAACGGCAGGTTGGAGATAACGTTCCAAAAATTTTGAATGCCTAACAGCGTGCGGTTATCGGCGTAATCGTAAAAATGACGACTTTGCCTGATAGGGGAATAAATCAAAGCCAGCAGGATCAGTACAATGGCGATACCAATAAGCAACAGCACTTTTTTGTGATATGGAGATAATGTTTTCATTTATCGCCTGATTTGCTATGACGATTGTCTGTAAAGATAATATGGCAGCTCAGTAGCTAAAGGTCGTGTGAGGGGTGATACTGTCTGTCGTGTTATATCCTATATGCTGGCATCGACACGGCATTCTTTTTTCATGATTTCCATCCCCTCATTAAAACAAGCATGCCATGCCTGTTTCACTTCATCGTCGTACAGGGGGTCGCAAATTTGTACCGCAGACAGCAAGCAGTCGAACCAGATATCAAAATCCATCGGATTGACTCCTAACCCTTCGGGGCCATGGCGTTTACCAAACTTTCTGACAGACTCACGAGCCTCACCGGATGTATTGGCCAGCATAATGATAATTAACGAGGCTTTAAGCATTTTTATTTGTCTGCCCATATCTACATTGGCAAACATGAGCTGAAATTTGTCATTTCGGCTACAGAAAATGTCATAGAAAATCGTAAGAAATCTTGGGTTTCGGAGACATCTGGCATAGCTGTCATTATAGCGTTCATGAAATTCCATACTGCCCCTTTTATATTTTTTTATCGAATATATTTATTGCATGTCTATGTAATATAGCGTTTGTCTGCCACCTTAAACTGACCAATAGAAGTATGCCACTACAGACTTACTCTTTAATACTATGAATAGAATGATTCTATTGGCAACTAATAATATGCAAATTGCACATCGGTGAGCTGATCTCCCTGCTCATTGGACTTTTGGTAAGGGGAAGTCGTCAAAGTTGATGCCATACTTACACATCATGCACTTGGATTGCCAGAGAAAGCGCTGAATCATCCATTTTTAAGTAGTTTGGATATAGTTATTGCCGTTTAATGACGAATTAATCACGCCATTGTCTGATTCAATGATAAAATAGTGCTATTAAGTGGCTTCGACTGTGAACCTGATGCCACAGCATGCCGTACCGGCGTTAGAAAAGAGAGAATAGAATGACTAAGCTAACTGCAGATATTCAAGCGAACAGTGAACTATTTGTTACTGAAACACAAGATACTCACGTGGTGTGGGGGCTGTGTAACGAAGAAGGTGACTGGTTATCTGTTGAATCTTCAGAGTTTGAAGAATCAGAGGTCATGCCTTTTTGGTCAAGCGAGGCAAACGCGAAGGTTCATTGTGTTGAGGAGTGGGCTGAGTTTGTCCCGACGAAACTGCCTTTAGATGTATTTGTTCAAGACTGGATGATTACATTGTCTGAAGATGGCGTGCTTGTGGGATTGAACTGGAATGCAAATCTTGAAGGTTCTGAAATGGAACCTTCAGAAGTTGCAAAGCTGTATCTATAATACGCCTTAAATGAAGAGCCACCTCATCATTGATGTGGCTCTACTTCTCTAACCACTATATTTAGTCTATTTCCCCCGCCATTGCTTCTACAAATACCCGAGATAACCTTTCCTTAACACAGCATAATCTAAGTGTTACCTACGATAGAATTTCAACTATATTTAGAGTGAGTGGTTAATAAGGGGATGATGTTATGGTTTTGTCTGAATGTCGTCAGTTAATGGCAGAACACACCTTAGTTGAAGCACGGATAGTCCATGACTTCCTGAGTGCAGGCTGGAGCATTAACTTTAAAGATCGTGAAGGAAATGAATATCCGGTAACTGATATCACAGGTGTACCCTGTAGCTATGATACATTAAAACAAGCAGAAGGCGTTATTCATCAAGTGGGGGATTGCCCCATTTCAGTGGATAGCTTATTCCGTTTCGCAGAGCGTTAAAATGAATAAGAAATAGGGAAGTTATTGTGAAGTGGATTATGCTTCTCGCATGTTAAGTAGAAAAGAGCATCTAGTGGATGCTCTTTTAATAGTGTAGCTATCGAGATGATGTGCCTTGCAGCTTAAGCTGAAAATATTGAATCATCCTGAATTTGTTTCAAACTGTTTTTTTGATTTTTCTTTTCCCAGTTCTATACATTCGACTTCAGCATCCAGCTCAGCAATTTTATCAGACATCAGCTTGTGACAGTAATCTGCGAGTTGTCGTGCGTCTTGTATCTCGTATTTGCTTACATCAATAGGGGCGAGCATCTCGGCGATAACCACACCATTATCTCGTCGGTTTAGATCTATTTTATTATGCGTTGTGCTGACACACATCGGTATGATCGGCACGCCTGCTTCAATCGCCATACGAAATGCTCCACTTTTAAAAGGCTGTAATCCACGGCCTTTGCTGCGGGTACCTTCGGGGTATACCCAAACAGATAAATTGCGTTTATGGATGGCTTCAGCGACCTGCTGAATGGTATTTCGTGCTTTGGATTTATTTTCACGATCGATCAGAATGTTCCCGGTGATCCAATATAATGTTCCAAAAAACGGAACCCAGAGCAAACTTTTCTTACCGAGAGTGACTGTTCGTGGCTGCAGCATGCCGGGATCAGTGACAAAATCAAAGACACTCTGGTGATTTGAAATATAAACACTCTTGTCGGTACTGGCGGCTTTTTCAGTACCGCGCTGAATAAGCTTTACGCCCGCGATTTTTTGTAGCTGGTTAAACCAGCGGCAGAAAAAATAAACGTGTTTAGGATCGCGAGGGCTGAATAAGCAGTAAATCAAAGCGAAAAAGGTTGTAAAAACAACAAATATCGCCGCAATAACTAAGCGGATAAAAGAAAGCACACGGACTCCTTTGTCAAAAACTATAATCTCGTCGTATCGAGATACTCAAAACGGGTCTCGAAAAATTGATAACCTAAACCGGTTTCCTGCTAGGGGTGTTTTTACTAAACACAACAATCAGTTCTATAGGATTACCGCTGGTAAGCAAATGATCTGTCCGCATTATGAAACTATTTGCTTTTTTTAGCTATATTATGATGCTAATTGGTTGCTTTTCAGTCGTCTTTGGCCGTCATGCGCACACTTTGTATCCAGTTTAAGTCAGGAGAACTGGATTAATGGCCACCAGCGAGATAACCAGTATCGCCATAAGGCGATAAATAGCAGTAATTGATGTGGAGCATTCATTTTTCTCGTGATATCACTCGCACAAGCCAGTATAGAGTACGAATTGTCTGGATATTCTCGCTTATATAATTCATATATGTCTAATATATCGGCACTGCTGATGTGCAGGATTAATTAAAGTGTAATGATTATCTTCTGTTGTGTGAAGTTTGAGGCTAGCGCGAGCATAGCCTCTTTTTTTTGTTCTGAGAATAGACATTCTATCTGTTTTCGCCTAAATACTTAGTCATGTTATAGCGTTCAAATGCAATATTGTTTCTTAGTGAGAGCTCTGTTTCGATTGCTATAAAACCCATTTTTTCAAACATTCCTTTTGATATTTTACTTGCGGTCACACTGATAAAAGTTTGTTTGTCGGCGATGGCGATGGTTTCCAGATGCTGATAAAGCTGTTGACCGACCCCCTGACGTGAGAACTCAGGCAAGACATAAAGTAGTGTAAGATGGTTCGTGGGATGAAGCTGAGCGAAGCCAATCGGGTTTCCCCTATGGTCTGCGGCTAGATAGGTGTACCCTTGCAGCAGGATGGTCTGAAATTCATCAAAATGCTGCAAAGGGAAGCTGGCCCACATATCGATCTGGGCCTGGGTGTAATGTCCTTTACCGGAAATTGCAGCCGCTCGGCTATAAATTTGAGCAAGCCTCGGTGTATCTTCTATTGCAAATGGACGAAGCGTAAAATCTGGCATAACGTTTACTTTTCGAATGAGTTGTTGGCGTTAGTCATGCCGGTCTATGAGGCATGATGATGACTTTTATAGCACTTGAGCTGCAGGAGCGTCAGTAGGACTATTCAATAACCGATAGGTTGTACCATAATGATGACTTTATTAAAACGACCTTGAAATGCAGAATTCAGTGAAGAATAACGCTCATAATGTCTTACTCGGCTTGCTGTTGTCGAGCATCGTCGGATGTTCTTCGACCGTTGTGATCGCGCCGTCTGAGCCTGCTTATCATCCGGTTGGCAATGATCTTTCTCCGGGTAAAAAAGATCGTCCAACCCTCACGACAGATGCTTATGATCCCTCGGGTGTATTTGATTATGTTTATGACAATTGGAAAGGCACACCCTATCGGTTAGGGGGGGCAAGTAAACGAGGTATTGATTGCTCTGCTTTTGTACAGGTGGGTTATTTCACTGTGTATGACAAAATGTTACCGCGAACAACGAGTGAATTGGCGAAGTTGGGGCAGTCAGTTTTGGTGTCTAATGCTAAAGAAGGTGATTTGATCTTTTTCAAAACCGGTTATCGCTTACGGCATGTCGGCATTTATTTAGGTAATTCAGAGTTTTTGCATGCATCCACATCGCAAGGTGTCATTATCTCTCGCTTGGATAATCCGTACTGGCGTCGAGCATTCTGGCAGGTACGGAGAATAAACTGACAAGTCCACAAATCTACAAGCGGTAATAGTCAGTTTTTTTACCGGCTAATCTCCCCCTGTTTACCCCATTTAATTCGCAAAAAAGCGCCTCTGGCACCATACTTTTTCTGTAGACGGAATACCAATCTCACGGCTTCTCCCAATTTTGTTCATTAGGGTGATCAATGGGGCTGGTATACATTACTCAGGAGGTAATTATGGCCATCGCAATTACGGTAGGGCAATTTTTGAATAGTCATAATATTGATTTTAGCCTTACTCCTCATCGTCATACCGATACATCATTCAGTTCAGCGATTTCGGCTCATGTGCCTACGGCACAAGTTGCCAAGTCTGTGGTGTTAAAAGATCAACAAGGTGACTATTTGATGGCAGTGGTTCCGTCAAATCGTCGAGTGATGATTGATAAGATTAATCGTATGACGGGAAAACAGTATTTTCTTGTCGCTGAACATGAGCTTGCTCATGTTTTTCAGGATTGTGAACCTGGCGCAGTACCTTCAATAGGCCAAGCCTATAAAGTGGGTATGTTGATTGACGACTTGTTACTGGAACAAGAGGATATCTATATTGAGGCAGGTGATCATGAAAACCTGATCCACTTAGATGGCAAGCAGTTTCATAAAATTATGCAAGATGTTAAACATCAAAATATCAGTGGCTATCGTATGTTGTTTTCTCAGCAACATGACGGCAGACATTGGGAATGGGAGTAGTGTGTTTGAACGTATCCGGTAAGCCTGCAGGTTTGTCGGATGCGTCAGCTTGTTAAGTTAAATAGCAATACCCGGCAAGAGGTGTGAACTTTTTGCAATGCGATGATTATCTCTTCCCCTGCAAATCAGCATCTGACCTTAGCGTCTAAATTCTCGTTGAAACGCGCATCTTGAGATTACTTGGGTATATAATGGTGTCAGCGAAACTTGACACACATTGAATGTAAGAAAGAGATTTATCATGCAAGATGATTTAAACCTGATTAATCAAGATGAAGTAAATAAAGAACCTGAACTGCCAATCCCTTCGATCGAAGAGCAAAAGCGTATTGTTGCTGAGTTAAAGCGTCTTGAAGATGCTGGCGAACTAACTCCTGAAATTCTTGAAGAATTCATGACGGGCAAACGCAGTTAGACCCAAACCGTTAAGTTTATACTAAGCTTTTCGTCTAAACGGCCTCTTTGCGAGGCCGATTTTAATTAAGCTGAGTAATATTAGGTTGGCTTGGCCCTTATGAGGCGAGCAAGATCAAGCCTTATCGAGTAATAAGGCATGTAACTCAGTTAATGATGCTACCTGGTAGTGAGGCTCTATCCCTTCTGGGACATCGTGGCCATGAACATTTAGCCAGCAGGTATCGATTCCGGCATTCAGGCCGCCAAGGATGTCTGAGTGAGGGTTATCACCAATCATCAACACTTGATCTTTATCCGGGTAACCCATTTGTTCAAATGCATATTCGAAAATACCTGGGTTCGGTTTTGCAACTCCGACTTGTTCCGAAATGATCAGGGAAGAGAAGTGATCTTGCAATCCGGTTCGCGCTAAACGAATGTGTTGGAGTTCGGTAAAGCCATTGGTAATAATCCCTAGGTTGGCTTTTTTTGTCAGGGAGGTGATCAGTTTTTCTGCACCGGGCAGGAGAGTGCAAATGTCAGCCATCGCCGTTAAGAATGCACTATTAAGGGTTTGAGTGGTGACACTCAGTTTTTCAGCCCAGGGCTCAAAACGTATGGTTTGCAGTTGTTGGGCGGTGATTTTCCCATCTTGATAATCAACCCATAATGGCTTATTGACTGTTTGATAGTGGCTAAAATCGTGTTCAGTAAAATTGATGTCAAAGCGTGAGAACATCAGTTGTAACCCTTTAAATGCATCGAAATGAAACAGGGTTTCGTCTGCATCAAACAGTATCCATTGGTATTTCATTATTCTGTTTCTCCAATCACTTTCACGTAGTACTTTGACCGCCGGGGGATCTTATGAAAGGACATTCTAATCTAATTTTCTTTAAATATATCAATATATTTTGGCATCAAATGATCAGCTGTCGTATCTGCATCTGGCCAACCTGCCGCGAAAGGGCTGGCAGGGATGATGATGTCGCCGAGGTTAAATTTGTTGCATTTATGTTTATATAGCTATACTCACATGTATTGAGGAAAAGACAATAAGGACGTTGGTAACCTAGCTTAACTCTCCCTTTATCGCAGGCAAGGAGTGAATGATATGGTTGATGAAATACATTTTTATGAACCCGAAGATGATCATGGTTTCTTATCCAACTTTGCACTAAGTCCCATCTGTTTAAGTGATGTAGTTTGGCCAAGTAGTGAGCATTATTATCAGGCCCAAAAGTTTATCGAACCTGGCATTCAGCAACAGATCTTAGCTGCAAAAACACCTGCAGCCGCGTTTAAATTAAGTCGAATTTATGCCGATCAGGTTAAAAAAGACTGGTTGGACGTGCGCCATGCGGTTATGCAATATATTGTGTTCGAAAAATTTCGCCAGAATCCATTTTTTACTCATTTACTTGTGGCTACCGGTGATCGTGTTCTCAAGGAACATTCGCACCAAGACGCTTACTGGGGAGATGGAGGCGACGGGAACGGGCGTAATGAGCTAGGCAAGATTTTGATGGATATCCGCAGTTACTTTTCAGTGAAAGAACCGTTTAATCTGGTGCATTGTATTGATAGTGCGAAGCTTCCTACCAAGTGGGGAATGTTTCACATGTATGGTTTTATTGAACCTTCCACAGGGAAAGAGCACTTAGCATTAGTTTATGGTGATCTTGTTCCGGAATCGGCGGTATTGATCCGTCTCCATTCTGAATGTCTGACCGGGGATGCACTGTTTAGTGCCCGTTGTGATTGCGGTTTTCAGCTAGCGCGAGCGATGGAAAATATTGTCAATGAAGGTAGCGGTGTCTTGTTTTACTTAAGGCAGGAAGGCCGAGGTATAGGCCTGATCAATAAAATTCGGGCGTATCACTTGCAGGACAACGGGGCCGATACGGTTGAAGCAAATGAACAATTGGGGTTTGCTGACGATATGCGGGATTATTCTTTCTGCCGCGGTATGTTGAGTTTTCTTAACATTACATCGGTTAGACTAATGACCAATAATCCTCGCAAGGTAGATGCATTAACGAAAGTTGGTATCCATATTTCAGAGCGTGTCTCTTTGCAAGAAGGAAACAACCCTCATAATGAATTTTACCTGAAAACTAAAGCGGATAAACTTGGTCATATGTTTACACCTGAATTTATAAAATAGCAAGTTATGGACAAGCCACTTCCAGATAGTTGTGGTTTTTTGACTGATTTTTTCTAGAGATATTTTTTGATGATAGAATCAATTTCTCCTGATTTTTTGATTTTTTTTAAGCGTTCATTAATGAATCTTTTTATTTCTTTATCCATATCAGGATCAAATGCCAAATATATGGGGTAGTCTGGAATGACTGAACTGAATGATTGCATGTGGAAACTGGCGGAATCCAATTGTTGTTTATTGATGTTATATTTAACGCGTGATTCCATTTCAACAAAGGCTGTTTCTCCGGGAAGCTTGTTTATCACACGAAATGCTGCAGTATAATCCTTAACCCTGAGCTCTTCTATGCTGCCGTTTTGGAAATAGGGTAAAAGTGGCGGGTAATCAAAACCATGAAGCAGTACAATTATTTTATCATTTAGATCTTCTATTGTTTTGAACTTAAATTTTTTTTTGCTACTGCTCACAAGGGTATGTTTAACATTATATATTGGTATATCAGATAGGTTTTCGGCTTGTACTCCCCCCCATTCAGGGCTGCCATAGGTAACCCAATTGGTTTTTTCACCGGACTCTAATAGGGAGATCATCCGATTAAAAGGGTATGTGTGATAATCGATTTTATATTGGCTGTTAGCAAAAATGGCTTTAACAATGTCGGTGACCATTCCTCTGTGATTCTCATTGCCTTCCTCGATTTGAAGTGGTGTTGCTTGCTTGGTAATCACATAGTAATTAATGGTTTCAGAATCAGCGTAAAAACTAGTGCAACTTAACGTTAACGCTGCAGAAAGTAGATGTTTTTTTCTCATTATGTATCCTTATCTAACTATTCCAGAGTAATAGTGATTATTATGTTAGTTGAAGACCAATAAGATGCGAGTTAGGGATGAATAAAACGTATCATAAAGCGAAAGCAAATAGAAATGTTGGTTTGGCTAAACAGCTATTATTTACAATTCTATTAATGAGCTCTACGTTTACTCTGATTATTACCGGGTTAAATGTCTATCTTGATTATAAAGAAGACTTGGCCAGTATTGATGAAAGACTGCTGCAGATCGAGAAAAGTAATTTATCGAGTTTAACATCAAGTCTTTGGGTTGAAGACCGTGAACAGTTACAGATACAGGCTGAGGGCATTATGCGCTTGCCTGATATTCACTTTTTGTCGATAACCGATGACGATGGCATTATCCTCCAATTAGGGAGTGAACTGAAAAAATATAAGCATGAAAAATCATGGCAGATGATTCATTCTCTGGCCAAACGCGATTATAAATTGGCCACGTTACGTGTTCAGTCAGATATTTATGGCATCTATCAGGGGGTGTTTGATAAGTTTATCATTCTGCTGCTCTCTCAAACGATTAAAACCTTCTGTGTTGCCATATTTATTCTCTATATCGTCTATAGACTTATCGTCCGTCATATTATCGCAATGTCACAAGCCGTTAGTGCGTTTGATGATGATCGAGTACCGGGAAAATTACATCTTGATGAAAGACTATTTGATGATGAAATCACAGTTTTAAGTAAAACCTATAACCATACGGTTGAGCGTATTCGTATAAATTATCAAGAGTTGCAAAAAGCGAAAAAAGAGGCTGAAGAAGCTAGTCGGATGAAAAGTGAGTTTCTGGCGAATATGAGCCATGAAATTCGGACACCAATGAATGGCATTATTGGTTTGTCTTCTTTACTGCAAGATATGGAGATGCCGGAAGACCAGAAAGAGTATATAACAATGCTTCATACATCATCTCTTACTTTACTGGGCTTAATTAACGACATTCTTGATTTCTCTAAAATTGAGGCGGGTCGTATGGAACTTGAACATACAGCACTGAATTTGTTTGAGTTGAATAAAGAAGTTGAGGCGCTTTTTTTGGTTAAAGCTGCTGAAAAAAAACTCCATTTTGAGTGTCATATTGACCGTCAGATCTCTCCCTTATTGTTGGGTGATGCCACTCGGCTGCGTCAGGTATTGAGTAATTTAGTAGCTAATGCGATCAAGTTTACCGAAGACGGCTATGTGCATCTTGGTATTCGATTGGAAACCGAAACTGACAATGTGGCGACGGTGCGATTTGATGTAACCGATAGTGGCCCTGGCGTTGCCCCGGAGAAACATGAAGTGATTTTTGAACAATTTCAACAGGCAGATGGCACGACGACGCGAAAATATGGCGGTACGGGTTTAGGTCTTACGATTTGTCGAAGAATTGTCCGCCTAATGGGGGGGGAACTGGAAATAGCCAGCGAGATCGGTAAGGGAAGTCGTTTCTTTTTCAGTTTGACGTTTGATAAAAATCTTCTGGCATCCGCATCGCTAGAAGGCAGTCAATCTTTATCTGAAGTTTCGGTGCTTTTGGTCGATGACAGTATGCTGAATATGCGCATCACTTCATCCCAGTTGAATAATTTAGGTGCAAAATCGGTATGTTGTGAAGATGCTACGAAAGCCGCGAGTTATGTGCAAGAGGCTATTATTCGCCAAGACCCCTTTGATTTAGTTTTACTCGACAAGGTGATGCCGAAATTAGATGGCTTCACATTGGCGAGGCAGCTTAAATTACAGTTTGGCCAGCAATGCCCGAGATTGATGATGATCTCCGCCGGGCCACAGCCTGGTGATGAAGCAAGGGCTAAAGAGTGCGGAATTCTTATTTATTTGTCGCGACCATATAAAGAGATCAATTTAAAATGGGCTCTTAAGCGGCTTGTCATGACCGATGTGGCCGAATCAGAAACTGTTGCCAGTAATAGTCTAATGGAGAGTGAATTTACCACACCTGATACCCCGTCTATGACCCCATTGATGCCAATCCCTGAAGCGTTTATTCAATCCGTACAAACAGCGAATAGTCGTTTATATGAAAGTTTGGATTTTGTCAGATCAGATAATCAAGTCGTCGAGACAGAAAAGAGAGGTAAGGCGAAGCCGGCCTCAAGAGGGCGGGTTTTAGTGGCTGAAGATACCAGTGTGAATCAGAAAGTTGCCAAAATGATGCTGGAGAAGCAGGGGGTTGAAGTGTTCATTGCAGCGAACGGACAAATAGCCGTAGAGATGCATCAACAGCAGGCCTTCGATTTGATATTCATGGACTGTCAAATGCCGGTTCTTGACGGATTTGAGGCAACCTTAGTCATTAGAGAGTCAGAACCCCAAGGTTTTCATGTGCCTATTGTCGCGTTGACGGCAAATGTGGTGAAAGAAGAAAGAGATAAATGTTTAAATGTCGGAATGGATGATTTCGTATCAAAGCCGGTTAGTCAGAAAACCCTGTCACAGATTCTGGATAAGTATCTGATATCATCTCAAGGCTCTGATCGAACCTCGTTATAGTTTGTCATTATCGGTAAGTGTATCCGGCGACCAGGTGCAGTTAAACAGTCGGTAAACCTGTAAAAACACCTTGTTCCCGATTGTATAGATTAATAACCACAGTCAGGGTTTCAGCTTGTGTATCTTCAGAAATATTCTGGATAACATAATATTTTATCTCTTTTTTCATTAGTGACTGATCGACTAATGTAAGCAGGCTGTCATTGATATTTCCGGTGACTGTGATGGTTTCTACAAACTGATACCCGCCATATTGTATTTCAGGTTGAGAAATCAGCTCAGGGGCTGCGTTTACTGATAATGTTGGTGTGGATAATATCAGTGCTAGTGCAATACGTTTAATCATCAGATAACTCAAGGGTCTATAATGCTGAACTTTAAGAGTTAAACTTTGCCACGGTTATTTTTTATAATGTCAGGGTACAGTTAAATTCCGATGGCTGGGGGCTGTATTTTCCAGTTAATAATTACGGGCAAGTCAGTGTTTTAACGGAGCGATGCTTAACCTAATTGTTCTTCGGCTATTGGTGGTTTTCATAAAGCTTTTCTAGTGCAACGGATAAGCCATTCCCAGCCACAATGCGAATATGGCTTTTATTGAGGTCTCTGGCATGTGTGACGCCACATGAATGGGCAATTAATCCCAACCCGTAAATTATGTGCTTGTTATAGTTAGCCACCCGCTGAGTTTTGTCTTTTACGTTCAAGCCCTGCTGTAACCGTTTGTTGTGGGTGGTGATCCCGGTTGGGCAGGTGTCTTTGTTACATTGCATTGCCTGGATGCATCCTAATGCAAACATATATCCACGAGCTGAAACGATAAAGTCTGCGCCTAATGCAATAGCCCAGGCAACTTGTTAACACTTAAAGTCATGAAATTAATTATAATCACCCCCATCAGTCGATATCGTAATAGTAGTTTAGGAAAAGCAGAAGGTGATTAAATTTTAAATGAATAAGGGCACTGGCCATGCCCTATAGTTTAGCTGGCTGATCTTAGGGGAGGTTGTTGAATATGACGGTTAAGCCGTTGCTGCGTGTTGCTCTGCGCCTCGTAGCATGGCATGGATTAACTCATTTGCTTCGAATTTCGTCAACGCTTCATGAGCACCAACCTGATGAGCCTGAGATACGCTGATTTCACTTGAGAGAGAAGTATGCAGAATAATGTAAATAGTGTTCAGTTTTTCGTTATTCTGAACCTCAAAAGCCAATTCGTAGCCATCCAAGCCAGGCATTTCGATATCGCTGACAAGAATATCAAAGGGTTCACCAGCTTCAGCGGCTCGTTTCATCATATTCAGAGCATCCAGACCATTAGTGGCAATGAAATACGGAATGCTGATGCTATCTAAAGCTTGTGATAGCTGACGTCTGGCAACAGCAGAATCATCAACAAGAAGAATTTTCAACGGTCGTAGAATTTCCCGTTCAACATCCGTTAATACCGGATGCAAGCTATCTGGATCGGCGGGGAAGATTTTTGACATCAGCAATTCAACATCAAGTAACTGAACCAGCTTGTCCTCGACTTTGGTGATACCAGTGACGTATACGTTATTGCCGAGAGAGGCTGGTGGGGCATCGATATCATGCCAGTTACATTCGGTTATTTTATTGATCCCACGGACCAGAAAACCAACCAGCTTACGTTGACAGTCAGTGATGATGATATAGCACTTTTTAATTTCATCGTTACTGAGTGGCGGATAACCAACGGCCTTAGCCATATCGATCACTGGCAGAGTGACTCCCCTCAAACTCGCTGCCCCTAATACCGTAGCATGAGAATGAGGTATTGCAGTGAGTTTTGTATAGGGAACGATCTCTTTAACCTTGAGGGTACCAATAGCAAAAGACTGGTTTTGAGTGAGCTGAAAAAGCAACATGCCCTGAGACTGATTGGTTGCGCTTTTAATCATTTTTCGATCCCTTATTTACAAGCTAACAGCATACACGATGCGTTGAATATAACACTTTGAAGCATAGTAACCTTTTAAAACCTGTATAGGAATTAGGGGTATCAACTTTCTGATTATTTGTCATTGGTAATAGGTCTGCTGCCGGTAGATTTTCTTTGTGAAATATCCTCAGCAAGCATTCATCTCGGATTGGCATCTGGGATGCACAATTGGGATGAGGGTGCGAAAAACAGCAGAAGATTGAGATCTTATTGCATTATTCGTACAACACACATCTAAGATCTTTAATTATTTTTCGCGAAGGAAAAAAACATCGTTAACACTAGTGAAGCATTAGCAAGTCAATTGATATTTGTTTAACTGACTGTGATTAAAAGCAGTTCTGTATTAAGAGAAATTATAAAGGCGAATGCATATCAGGGCTTACAAATATTGAGCCTGAGCTAATGTGAATTGCAGATCCTTACTGTGAAGTAAAGGTGGCAATTGATGTTTTTATTGACCAATACGTGGAGAACAAAAATGCAAAAAGGATTGAATCTGAGCAAACTGGCCGGCGTGGTTACCGCAGTATTAATGGCCGGGGTAGCTTCTACAGCCCAAGCAGCGCCGACTCATGATAAAAATGTGATTGGCTATCTTACCCAGTGGGAAGCATGGAAAGGCACTAACGAAGGTTTCAGCGTTAAGGGAGAAGCGACACACCTGAATGTCAATATGGATATTTATTCCATACTCAATTTTTCATTTTTCGGTGTAGCGAAAGATGGCTCGCTACACAGTGGCGATTTGCGTAATAAGAGCATCTATCAATCTACAGCGGTGCAAGAACCAGGTCCGTTACTGCATCCTGATGTTTACTCAAGCTGGGATTTTCATATTTTGTGGGGGGAGTTGGAATACATTAACCAGTATCCAGTTAATGAACCCTGGGATGCAGAAAACTATCGTAAAGTGCAGGAGCAGGGCTTCGTAAAAAATGGTAGTGGTTGGTTACATCAACCGACAGGGATTACCGGTCAGTACCCGATCCCTTTGAAAAAAGCCGGCGGCGCTCCGGGGTTAATTGGTTTGGCACATCAAAAAGGGGTCAAGGTAATGGCCTCGTTAGGTGGTTGGAGTATGTCGAAGCATTTCCCAGAAATGGCTAGTGATCCCGTCAAGAAGGCCCGCTTCCTTGCCGATGTCGACAAGCTGATGGCCTTGGGTTTTGACGGTATCGATATTGACTGGGAATTCCCCGGAAGTGGCGGTATGAACTTCGCGGGAAGTCCGACAGACTTTGCTGACTTTGAGCTGTTGATGGAAGACATCCGCCAGCAGATTGGGCCGAACAAACTGCTAACCGCAGCTTTCTCGGCTGCGCCGTCAAAACTCGAAGGTTATAACTGGTCACGTCTTGTTGCTTCCATGGATTATTTCAACATGATGACCTATGACCTTAACGGAGGGTGGTCAAACGTAGCTGGCCATAATTCGCCGCTTTATGCTTATCCAGAAGAAGAGTATGCCGAATTTAACCTGGACTACCTGCGTAGCTGGATGGCAGCTAAAGGGGTTCCGTCAAATAAAATCAACTTTGGTGCCGCGTTCTATGGCCGAGGTGTCCAGACCACTGAACCTGTGGCTTATGTAGGTGCCCCGACAGATAAACGAACAGTGAACTTTAGTGTTGACGGCCCGACAAGTTCGTCCGTTGATCTGGATAACTGGAAAGTATTCGAAGGCCAGCCAAACTATAACTATATTATTAAGCAGCCGGGGTGGGAGCACAAATGGGACGTCAATGCTGAAGTGCCTTATGCGGTTAAAGGGAAATACTTCCTAAGTTATGATGATGTACCCGCTATCGAGAAGAAAGCACAGTACATTGTTGACAATAATCTGGGCGGCGTAATTGTTTGGCAGGTTCACGGCGATATTAAGTGCGAAGGCACCTTTATTAATCGTGGTCCCATGTTAAAAGAATGTACCAAGTTGAGTTCTCCACTTGCAGAAACTATTGATCGTGTCTTCAGCGCTGGCACGGTAGTAAACAATACGCCAGTTTTAACCGTGCCTGGTGCTCAAGCGGCAAATTCCGGTCAGGTGATCAGCTTTATTGTCTCGGCCACAGACGCAGATGCTGATCCACTTACATTTACAGCAGTTAACGCAACGGTTATCGATAACGGTAATGGTAGTGCCACAGTAACCTATAAAGCGCCAAATACAGCCTCTGACTTGAATGAAGTGGTAACCGTCAAGGTGACCGATGGTCGCAAGAGTGTCACTAAAGACGTTGTTGTAAATGTTAAAGGCTCAGGTGTTGTTGAAAACAGCGCACCGGTCTTAACCGTTCCTGCAACGGTTATGGCCAATAGCGGCCAAGAAGTGGTTATAGCTGTATCTGCACAAGATGCTGACAATGATCTACTGACCTATAGTGCGTCAACTGGCACGATAAAGGTTACCGCAGCAGGGGCTGATATTGTCTTTATGGCGCCAGTCATTCAAACAGATACGACCGTTGATGTTGTGGTTACGGTGACAGATGGTCAGGCAACTGATTCTGCAACAGTTGTGGTAACGGTGAACGTTGCTGGCACTGATGCGTGGGATGCCAATATTGTCTATAACACAGGTGACCGTGTTGTCGTTAATGGCGTGACATATGAAGCCAAGCATTGGACCAAGGGCGATA
The DNA here is from genome assembly GCF_033720175.1 of Photobacterium sp. Taxonomy (GTDB): domain Bacteria; phylum Pseudomonadota; class Gammaproteobacteria; order Enterobacterales; family Vibrionaceae; genus Photobacterium. The sequence goes on along the minus strand of NZ_JAWWDA010000005.1, from coordinate 132,413 downwards.
ACCCAGAGCAAAGTGGTCCATGGGGTGCCTGGAAAAGAGTGTAATTGATTAAATTTTGCCATTAATCAATAGCCGCCTTCTCAGAAGGCGGCTTTATTATTTCTGAAAGTATGCATTTCTGTTAATCGCATGAGGTAGTTGCAAGGCAGGAAAAGTTGACCAGTCACCGCTATAGTTAAGGGGTAGTGGTGAGTTGTTCAGAAAAGGTGGATGGATATGGAATTGCGAAATAAAGCAGGAGAAATCGCCAAACTGGCTGATAATCTCACATTAAAAGAGATTGTAGATATGGGATTTTCAGTGGACATTTGTGATGAAAGTTATGACGCCAATGAACATTGGACAGTCAACAAGCATAAATCGGATAATCAGCAGAACACCCACCAAAGTGAAGATAGCTAGGCTTTCTTAGTATGTGGATTTTGTTGTGTTCAGCGCTATTTAGAGGAAAAAGCCGACCAAGTCGGCTTTTTGAATAAAAAGCAAAACGACACAGAATATGATTTTACAGTTGTGAGTGTTAAGTGTGCGGGTTGATCGTTAACCGTTCAGTCGGATGATCTTTTTGTGCGTAATGTCACACTTTAAAAATGAGCACTTTATTTCAATGAGTTATCTGCCATCATAACGTCAGTTCGATGCAAAACACCTCTCTGGTTATAAAAATCAGTATCTATGCGGGCATCGTATAATGGCTATTACTCCAGCCTTCCAAGCTGATAATGCGGGTTCGATTCCCGCTGCCCGCTCCAGCTTTTATAAGACTCCATATTATCATGTTGAATTAAAGCGCTTAAGAGCGTTTTTGTTGTTTTTAACGTTTGTAAAAAATCGACCAGACCCTTCCGAACTGCTGTTTGTTGATCATCATGAACCAAAATTTCAGCCTTACTCTCAACGGACAGAAGCAATTCCCATAAGTCACTGTTTATACTTATGCCCTCTTTATGGACATGAGAAAAGATGGTAAATTTTACCAAATAACGAATATCGATTAATAAAGGTAAAAATATGATTTCTAAGTGGGCAGTGCGCTTTTCTCAAATGGCCGAATTGGTAGGTTCCTGGAGTAAAGATCCATCAACACAAGTGGGTGCTGTGATCACGAAAGGCAACCGTATCGTTTCGGTTGGATTCAATGGTTATCCGCATGGTATTTCAGATAGCGCTGATACGGATGATCGCGAGATGAAACTGCTAAAAACCCTTCATGCGGAAGAGAATGCGATCTTGTTTGCCAAGCGTGACTTGGCGGGCTGTGAGCTCTGGGTAACGCATTTCCCTTGTCCTAACTGTGCGGCCAAAATCATTCAAACCGAGATTTCGACGGTACACTGCCCTGAGCAGGGACAAGATTTTCTTTCTCGTTGGGGTGATAAGATCAAGGTCAGCCAAGACATGTTCACTCAGGCTGGCGTTACTGTTAATTGGTTGCCGCTTGAAGAGCTGTCAAAACAGTAAATACGACTTCATTTAGTCTTATGTCTTTATTGAATGTTGTTTTTTGATCAGCCTGAAACAAGAATAATCAGTAATAAAAACCGGCATTCAGCCGGATTTTATTAGAGTTAATTGATGGAAATGCAAAAGAGCAAGGTTATTGGCGAATACCTTCAACATGAATTTCCAGATCAGCATAGCTCGCAGGGCCCATAACCTGAATACCGAAGTCTTTCAGTTCGATGCGAGTTGTGCCGGTAAAACCTGCACGGTAGCCACCCCAAGGATCATTACCTTCACCGATGAACTGGGCATCAATAGTGATGGGTTTGGTTTGACCATGAAGTGTCAGTTCACCATTGATAGCCATTTCACCGTTGCCCTTTGGCGTGACGCTGGTACTGGTAAAGGTTGCTGTCGAGTATTTCTGAACGTTAAGGAAGTCATCGCTGCGTACGTGTTTGTCACGCTCTGCATGGTTGGTGTCGAAGCTGCTGGTATCAACATTCACCTTTACCTTAGAATCAGAGATGTTCATTGGATCATAGCTGAATTCACCATCAAAAGTATTGAAGCGTCCTTTGATCCAGCTATAACCCAAGTGATTGACTTTCAGGTTAATAGAAGCGTGAGCACCTTGAGTATCAATCGCATAGTCTGCAGCTGATGAAACGGATGGAACCGAAATCGCAGTTAGAAAGCCTAGCGCTAATAGGTGTTTATTCATGTTTACTTTACTCCCAACATTTTTTTCAATGTATTGTCTTTGTTTATAAAGTGATGCTTTAAAGCAGCAAGTGCATGTACAGCAGCCAGTCCGATAAGACTGAATGCTAGGTAATAATGAATTTCTCCGGCAATATCTGACTGGTTTGGGAACAGCTCTCCCAGAGCTGGGATCGAGAACCAGTTGAATACCGCGATTTCACGTCCGTCAGCGGTAGAGATCAGGTAGCCTGAGATAAAGAGTCCAAAGAGCAAGAGGTAAATCACACCGTGAGCCAGTTTCGCTCCCAAGATCTCCCAACTGGCACCTTCAATAGGTGGGTGTCCTTTTAAGTACTTCCAGCTCAGGCGGAAGAGAGTCGCAAAAGCCAGACACAAGCCAACCGACTTATGCCAGTGCGGTACGGGTTTGTACCACTGTGAATAGTAGTTGAGGTCAACCATCCATAACCCAACAGCAAACAAGCCGATAATCACAATGGCTGATAGCCAGTGGATAGTGATAGACAGCCAGTCGTAATTATTTGGTGTGTTTTTCATTGCTAACGTTATGTCTTATCAATCCAGAATAATAAACATTTTAGTTTAAATTCTGGCAGATAAAACCGGGAGAAGCCGAACAAGTTCATCAAATAATTTGAATGAACATATAGCCACATAGCCACACTACCTCAAGATACGAGATTCAGAGCTTCCTCTGGGAACTCAATTCGAATGAAATGTATGTAGGAATGACATTTCCTTTCAAACACATTTTGTGAAGAAATGATTTTAGCTCCAGGTTACTTTTATTTGATCGGGTAATTTTTTATCCCTAATATTACATCATTTATAATGAACTTTATTTAAAAGTAAAAGGCTAAGCCATGCATGAGATTATGAATAAATCATTGGTATCTTTTTTCTGTAAACCATCAGATACCTCCTTAGAAATCTCTAATCCGGCAACAGGTGAAGTGATCGGTCATATTCCGACACAGTCTGAATCTGAAATTATATCAGCGATTGAAAAATCTCATACTGCGCAACGAAGATGGGCGAAAACGACCGCGAAAGAGAAAGCGAAGGTTCTCCTGCGTTGGTATAAACTGGTGATGGAAAATCAAGCCGATTTAGCGAGTATTATGACTCAGGAGCAGGGTAAGCCGTTGGCTGAATCCGCTGGTGAAGTTGCCTACGGTGCATCCTTTATTGAATGGTTTGCAGAAGAAGGCAAGCGTACATATGGCGATGTGATACCAGCCCCGGCAAGTGACCGTCGTGTGGTTACTATCAAGCAACCTATCGGGGTAGCCGCGGCCATTACGCCATGGAATTTCCCTCTTGCAATGATCACCCGAAAAGCGGCTCCGGCACTGGCTGCAGGGTGTAGCTTTATTGTTAAACCTGCCAACCAAACTCCGTTATCTGCTTATGCGCTGGCCGAATTGGCTGAACAAGCAGGGTTACCCGATGGTTTGCTGCAAGTTGTGGTCAATCACTCATCAAAAATGGTTGGTGATGAATTTTGTCGTAATCCGTTGATTCGAAAGCTCTCGTTTACCGGTTCTACTGCCGTAGGCCGACAGTTGATGATGCAGTGTGCCGATACAGTGAAGCGGACCTCAATGGAGCTCGGTGGCAATGCGCCGTTTATTGTCTTTGACAATGCCGATGTTGATAAAGCCGTACAAGGTGCAATAGCCTCGAAGTTCCGTAATGCAGGGCAGACCTGTGTTTGTGCGAATCGTTTTTACATTCATGACGCAGTGTATGATGAATTTGTAGAAAAATTCGTTGCTGGGGTAAAGGTACTTAAAATTGGCAATGGATTAGATACCGGCGTTAACATTGGTCCGATCATTGACCAGGATGCCAAGAATAACATCAACGACTTGATCCAACGCACGGTTGATCAAGGTGCCAAAATTGCTGTTGGCGGTACGCCGTTAGATGGCCTTTTCATCGATCCGACGGTATTGATAGATGTCTGCCAGGATATGGACATTGTCCAACAGGAAATTTTTGGTCCTGTGGCACCGCTGATCCGCTTTAGTCATGATGAGGAGCTGATCGCTATGGCCAACGATACTATTTATGGTCTGGCATCATATTTCTATAGTAAAGATATCAATCGTATATGGACTGTGGCTGAAGCATTGGAATTCGGTATGGTTGGTATTAACGAGGGCATTATCTCAACCGAGGTCGCACCTTTCGGCGGAGTGAAGCAGTCTGGCATCGGACGTGAAGGGGGTAAGCAGGGAATTGATGAATATATGGCCGTGAAATACCTCTGCTTTGGAAACATTAATTAACTATATAACATACCCATGAAACCTAAATAGCCATCATGGTTGAAATTTCAAGTGGTTTGGCATATACCAAACCACTTTTTTTATCAGGCTGATGGAAGAGTTGATTTTTCAAGACCCGACAATCAGATGTTATCGCAATATATTGTTTTCGTGACGCCAATCCATGATGGTCCATTCATGCATTTGTGCATGCAGGGCAAGAGCCGGATCAGGATTTACCGCAAAAGGGCGGTCAACAGCGTCTAGCATTGGAAGATCATTGATCGAATCGCTGTATCCATAGATCCCCTTAAATTGTGTGTTATGTGCTTTCATCCATGCCTTCATTTTTATCACTTTTCCATTTTTATCACTTAACGTGCCTTTGGTGCTGCCAGTGAAAATACCATTGATAGTTTCAAGTTCAGTGGCAATAACGTGTTTGATATCTAACATCGTCGCGATCGGTTTAACTAAATGTTCACTGGCTGCCGAGATGATTAAAACTACATCCCCCCGTTTTTTATGCCATGCAATTCTAGCCAGAGCATCGGGATATAATGCAGGCTTAATATCTTGTTCAATGAATTCTACTACAAGCGTGTTGATCGCAGTTGTATCACGTCCGGCAAGAGGGGTAAGCGTGGCTTGCATGCAAGTATTCATATCCGATGGGCCTTTTACATCCCCTTTTATCAGATATTGTTCTTTTTCACGTAAAGTCGCAGGAACAAGACCTTTTTGAACAAGAAATGCATTCCATAAGCTGGCTGAATCTGCGGCGATTAATGTTTCGTCTAAATCAAAAATCGCTAAATAGGGTTGATTGTTCATCATAGGGCTATCAAATATCAAACTACTTTTCCTTGACGTATCGGTTTGTTTTTCTCTTTTGGTTACCGCTAGATTAAGCATGGAGTATGACATTTATTTTTCACTTTCATGTATTTTTGGCGTCAGAGATGGGTCAGCGGTGTTTATGGACGATAGCAATATGCGGTGAACGAACTTACCTATTGGGCCTGGATAAACGTCTAATTAATTCAGAATGTCGCAATTATGAAACACCCGATCTTAAAAAAAAGCGTTACTATAGCAACGTTATCGAGTCTTCCATCTGAATTCATACACTTTTTCGATAAAACACGGACCTAAACTAATATTTATTGCGATAACAAATATTAGTTATGATGTTAAATGTTGCGTACTTAAACTGATACATGATTAAAGAGTAACTTTGTGGGAAAAATACTAAGAGCAATAAGTGAGCTGGAGCAACATTTAATCTTATCAGATGACGATAGTTATAGTGTTGTTTATGACAGGTATGTCATGAAAAGCGCTTTTCAGCCGATTGTATCTTTGTCGGGCAAGTTATTTGGCTATGAGGCATTATTGCGGGTATTTGACGAGTCGGGAGATCAATTACTGACTGAGCCCTTTTTCACCTCAGAGCTTCTGACTGAGCGTGATCGAATAAATATCGATCGGCTTGCAAAAGTGATTCATTTACGTAATTTTTCTCGTTTCTCTTCTGGTGAGCGCTTATTTCTTAACATGAGCCCAGCAGCAGTGATTGATGCCGATACGCATATTCTGACCAAAAATACGTTGATCCCTCGTGTCATAGATTTAGGTTTATCTATAGATCAAATTTATTTTGAATTATTAGAGCACTCTTGTTCCAATGATGTCCGGTTAGTGCAATCCCTGCAAACTATGCGTCAACAGGGATTACGAATTGCCATTGATGATTACGGAGTCGGTGCCTCATCTGAATTACGCGTTCGTGAGGTAAAACCGGAGATTATTAAAATGGATAAAAGTCTGTTAGCTGAATACATCAATGGCGATCCGGGTAAATTGCTTAAGGCGATGGCATTGGCCAGAGAAATCGATGCAAGAGTATTGCTTGAAGGCGTTGAAGACCACGGTTGTTATCTAGCGGCTAAAGCGCTCGGTGTCGATTATATGCAAGGCTATTACATTGGTCGTCCTGAACTGGTGCAATGTTTGTCTATTGAGCCAGAGCGGGCTTATACCGATTAATGAATTGTACACTCCCGCCTTAAACCGGCGGGAGCGTAAAGTCTAGTGAGCAATGCCCCCCTGAGTCAGGTTTTCAGGAGCGAGCAATGCTTCGAGCTCGGCCCTGCTTAACTCCGTTTCTTCCTCTGCGACATCAATAATCGCACGTTGCTCGCTGTATGCTTTCTTCGCAATTTTTGCCGCTTCGAGATAGCCAATAACAGGGTTCAGCGCCGTGACAAGAATGGGGTTCTTGGCAAGTGCCCGCTGCAGATTGTCTTCACGTACGGTGAAACTGCTGATAGCTTTATCTGCCAGAACAACTGATACACTTGCCAGTAACTCAATGCTCTGAATTAAGTTGTGCGCAATGACCGGTAACATAACATTCAGCTGAAAGTTGCCTGATTGGCCAGCAATAGTGATCGTTGCGTCGTTACCAATAACTTGTGCGGCGACCATAGCCGCAGCTTCAGGGATCACCGGGTTCACTTTGCCGGGCATAATTGATGAACCGGGTTGCAATGCCTCCAGTTCAATTTCACCTAAACCGGCAAGAGGGCCGGAGTTCATCCAACGTAAATCATTGGTAATTTTCATGAACGCCACCGCCGCCGTTTTCAGCTGACCAGACAGGGCAACGATGGCATCTTGACTGCCGAGGTTATAAAAGAAGTTGTCGCTGGGGCCAAAGGGGATTTCGGTGGATATTGAAATGTTGTTGACAAAGATAGCGGAAAATTCAGGCTCGGCGTTAATACCAGTCCCGACTGCGGTTCCACCTTGTGCCAGTGCACAGGCATTATCTAAAGCGTAAATAATGCCTGCTTGTGCTTTTTCGAGCTGAGTTTTCCAACCTTGCAGTTCTTGACCTAGGGTCACAGGCATGGCATCCATTAAATGGGTGCGACCGGTTTTAGTAATATGGCCAACCTCGTCTGTTTTAGCGTCTAATACCTCAATGAGGTGGGCTAAAGCAGGGAATAGCTTGAAATGACAGGCTAGGGCAGCACTCACTTGAATTGCGGTAGGAATAACATCGTTACTGCTTTGCCCCATATTTACGTGATCATTGGGGCTGATGATCTGACCTGATTTCTTTGAGGCCAGAGTTGCAATGACTTCATTGGCATTCATGTTGGAACTGGTGCCTGAGCCGGTTTGGAAAATATCAATGGGGAATTGTTCTATATGATTTCCATCAATAATTTCCTGGCAGCTGTAGATAATCGCATGGGCTATATGGTGATCTAATAATTTCAACTCCAGGTTACTGCGAGCCGCTGCTTGCTTAATATAGGCCAGTGCTTTGATAAATTGTTCGGGCATGGTCATGCCGCTGATTGGGAAGTTATCAACGGCACGTTGTGTCTGGGCTTGGTAGAGTGCATCTTCTGGCACACGGACTTCGCCCATACTGTCTTTTTCAATCCGGTAATGTGAAGACATGATGTCGTTCCTTATCGTCAAGAGGTGCGCTGTAGCGAGTTTGGGTATTAGTCATGAAGCTGCTTGATTAGCGTTAAAAACAGCCTCGATGCTCGTCCAATGAGCGCATCAGGAAAGTCATAATCCGGGTTATGCAGCTCGGGGTGATCGACACCACTGCCTAAACAAAATAGTGCGCCAGGAGCTTGCCGCAAGAATTCCCCCATATCTTCTGACCATCGCATCGGTTCTGCTGGTGTGATAACGGGGTAGTTTAAGCTATTTGCTGTTTTTATCACTATATCGGTAGCGATGGGATCATTCACTGTTGCACTGAAAGGTTCGATCCAATCAATGTTCATTCCTAATTGATAGCTTTCAGCTTGTTTTTGCGCAAAATCCTGCAGGCTTTGTTTCATGTATTCTAAGGCGTAGTTGTTGTCACTGCGGATCGTTGCCATAACATCAGCACGGCCCGGCGCAGTACCAAAGCCCTCATTACCGACCTTTACATGCACAAGGGTGACTAGGCTGAACACATCTTCAAATGCTTCCGGCATCTGGTGGAGATAATCCATGATCCTCGCAACAGCAGGGGCCGGACTTCTGCCTTTTTCGGGTTTTGCCGCATGCGATGTTTTACCGAACAGCGTGATTTTCACGCCGATCGATGCACAGGCGAAAACACCGCTTTTGATAACGACAGAGCCTAACGGATGGCCCGGAAGGTTATGGTAGGCAAAAACATAATCGGGTCGCAAATCCTGGATTCGAGGGTCTTTCAACATCATTTTCGCCCCCTGCCCAATTTCTTCGGCTGGCTGGAATAACAGAATAACTCGGCCAGATGCTGGCGGGTGCTGGCTCAGTCGATTAGCAACGGCAAGCAGGGTGACTGTGTGACCATCATGACCACAGGCATGCATACAGCCATGATGACGAGAGGCGTGATCATGTTGGGCTTTTTCACTAATCGGCAAGGCGTCAAAATCAGCACGAAGCAGGGTAATTGGTCCTGGATTCTCACTTTTGATTTCAACTAAAATGCCGTGGCCGCCTATATTTGTTTTAGGTGTTAATCCGAATTTAAGGAGTTGGTCCGTAATTTCAGAGGCGGTTTTCTGTTCGTTGAGTGATAGTTCAGGGTAACGGTGGAGATGATGCCTGAAGCGTATTGGATCGAAATGAGTATCTCTATTCGCAGTCATATCATTGTTCAGTCGTCATTCGATTGCTTCACTTTACTCGGCCCACGTAGATTATTATGTGATCGATTTCACGATGATGTGTTATATCAATTGGCATATTCATCTGGCTTATCTGGAGAATTAGCAGCTCAGAGACCGAGATGATGCCATAAACGTGTTTGAGAAGTCGTATGAAAGTATTAAGGGCTAGTATGCGGTTTATTATATTGGTGAGTTTGATGGCGATAGCGCCAGTAGTGGCTGATCCTGTAGATTCTGCAGACGCACTGGTGTTGACTGTGCCCGAGGCAATGAAATTATTGCAGAGTGAAGGCTACTATGATTTTAGAAAAATCAAAGTGGAACGCGATGAATATGAAGTTGAAATCGAAGCCCGTAATAAAAGTGGCCAAAAAGTGGGGCTGGTAATGGACCTTTATACGGGCAAAGTTCTGGATGCTGAACTCGACTAAGTATCGCTATTGATCAGCATTGCACATGATTTCGCGGGTATTTTCAGGCTCTGCTTATCTCCCTTATTGTTACCATAATAAGGCGTCCCCTGAGCGTGAGAAACAGGCTGAATGAGCAGCACGTTTTGCATGCCAACTAAGTCACTATAGTTCCCTTCGGGCAAGTCAATGCTCACTTGCTGACTGCCTTTGTTGATCACCACCAGTCCTTTTGGGCCACGCGTAAATACCAGAAGATCATCACTGTGCTGGACAATTTCCATGGGTAGACCGTGCATTCGGTTATGAAAGTGAATCATATTGACCAGTATCGGATCACGCCAGCTATTATACCAGCGAGGCTGACCCGCTTTGTTTTTTATCCCGCTGGTATCAAGATCGGTGTAGATCAATGGCACGCCGCCATCCCGGCCCATGATATAACAATAAGCCAGACGTTCATCTTCTTCTGACATGACCTGATCAAGAAAGACATCGTTGTTCGGGATATCATGGGTGATGGCAAAGGTAATTGCTCTGTGGTTAGCGAGGGCATAACCAACTGAATATGGGTTAATAAGGGTTGCCATCGATGCATTGTGATTGAATACATCAGATACGGTGTGGAATAGCGGAAAATCATAGGCACCTAACTGGGTGTTTGCCAGGTAAGGCTTAAGAAAAAGTTCATACTCCTCCTTTGTGGCGCCGCCATCGGTAATGATCTCGCCAAAGATGTGCACACCTTCACTGATATCATCATCCCAGATTTGCCGAATGTGTTCTAATGTCATGTGTTTGGCGGCATCGATTCTGAAGCCTTTTATGCCTAATTGTTTTAATGCTGTGAGGTAAGACTTTTGTTGTTTAATTACATTTTTATTTGATTTTAATGTTGGCAGACCAGCATCTTTGACCCCACTACTGATTCGTCCGTGTTGAACTTGCCATGGATCTTTCCAGTTTTTAATAGGAAATGCGTTTACAAAATCACATTCCGTAAAAAGAGGCTGTGATAAATCGCCAAATATCTTGATAGATTCAAAATATTCTTCGCTATCGCTGTATTCCGAAAGTGTTTTTTTACATGGGTAATTCAGATCTTGTCTTTGTGCCGATTCGTTTGCCATGTGATTGAAGACAATATCTGCATAAGTATGTATCTCATGCCTTTTTAATGCATTCACCATTAATTTAAAATCAGTTGTATTACCCAATTGATTATCAATCACACGATAGTCTTGCGGCTGATATCGCTGCCACCATGGTGTGCCGTTGTCTGACCGGTATGATTTACAGGGAGGTGATACCAGAACGGCTTTGTAGCCTGCATCTGCTATAGCTTTAACGTTCTTTGTTACTTTGTTATATGGCCAGTCGAAGGCATGCAAGATAACATTAGTTGCATGTGAAGGCGCAGTGCCAGGTGAGTGTTTTGCTGTTAATAATGAAGCCATGCTTTTACTACCACGCTTTTTAAACTAATAGTCAACTGAATAAATAATATTCTGATTACCATCATTTGAACTCATCTCACCACCGATTTTATTGGTATGAGATCTGGGGGAGTAGCCTTGCTTAGCTGATATTTTCTAGCCTATATCAGAAAATCAATTTTTTATAATATTTTGTCCGTATGTATGCCGACTGATTTGCCTATAGTTACATCCTCAGTTACATCAGCGATCTCATTCCTTTGAAAACCAGCCACGAGAGTTTCATGTTCTGCTCTGAAAATTATCAAATTTCGTAATTACTCATCAGCATGCATTGCAATTCAATTCTCATTTGGTATGGCGATGTGGTATATATGTGTCTGAGTGCTTAAGTATCAACAAGGAGTGACACCATGGCTGGCGTTTTAGGAATGATTTTAGCAGGCGGTGAGGGCTCTCGTTTGCGCCCTTTAACAGATACACGGACCAAGCCTGCGGTTCCATTTGGTGGTAGTTACCGCCTGATTGACTTTGCTTTGAACAATTTTGTAAATGCTGATTTTCTAAAAATTTATGTTCTTACTCAGTTCAAATCTCAGTCTTTGTATGTCCATATGAAAAAAGGCTGGAATATTTCAGGTATTACCGACCGTTTTATTGATCCTGTTCCTGCTCAGATGCGCATGGGTAAGCGTTGGTATGACGGTACCGCCGATGCCATTTATCAGAACATTCGTTTCATTGAACTGGCGGAACCTGACCAAGTCTGCGTCTTTGGAAGTGATCACATCTATAAAATGGATGTGAAGCAGATGCTTGATTTCCATAAGGAAAAAGATGCGGAGCTAACGGTTTCAGCATTGCGTATGCCATTGAGTGAAGCCAGCGCATTCGGTGTTATTGAAGTGGATGAAAAAGGCTGCATGGTGGGTTTTGAAGAAAAACCGACCCAACCAAAATCCATTCCTGGCGATCCTGATCACGCATTGGTTTCAATGGGTAACTACATTTTTGAAGCGGATACATTATGTTCAGAATTGGAAGAAGATGCAATTAATGAAACGTCTAGTCACGACTTTGGCAAAGACATCATTCCTAAGCTTTTCCCGCAGGGTAAAGTGTTTGTTTATGATTTTAATACCAACATTATTCCGGGCGAGAAAAATAAAGGATACTGGCGCGATGTAGGTACGATTGAAGCGTACTGGCAAGCCCATATGGATCTGCTTTCAGCTGATGCTCAGTTCTCATTGTATAACCGTCAATGGCCGTTACATACGCATTACCCACCGCTACCACCTGCGACTATTTTAGATAGTGATGACTGCAAAGTAGATATTAATAACTGTATGATTTCAGCGGGGAGTTATATTCGAGGTGCGCAAATACATAAATCAGTCCTTGGTTTCCGTACCAATGTTGATTATTGCAGCATGATTTCTGAATCGGTTATTTTGGGTGATGTGAAGATTGGTTCAAATTGTTCAATTCGTCGTACGATCATCGATAAAGGCGCACAGATTGCCCCCGGTACAGTGATTGGTGAAAATCTTGAAGAAGACAGAAAGAAATATCACGTATCTGATGACGGTATTGTCGTGATCCCTAAAGGAGCAAAAATTGGCTTCTAACAAGAATGCGGTGTTAACAGTACCGCTTAAGATTTTATTTGTAGCCTCTGAGGTCGACGGTTTAGTGAAAACCGGCGGTCTTGCCGATGTAGTCAAGTCTTTGCCTGCTGCTTTAAGAGAAATGGGACATGATGTTCGAATTGTCATGCCATTTTATAAGACCGTAACTGGTCGTGATCATGCCGTTTCGCTACTGACCACTGAGCTATATGTTGAACCACAACCTGTTGCTGTCGGTTATAAGATCATGCAGCTAGCAAGTGGTGATGTGCCGGTTTATGCACTTGATGCTCCGCAGTATTTTGACCGTTCTGAGCTGTATGCTGAAAATAACCAAGCCTATGCTGATAATGGCGAGCGCTTTGCTTTCTTGAGCGCTGCCTCTTTGGATATGTGTGAAAAAGTCGATTTCCAGCCTGACTTTATTCACTGTAATGACTGGCATACCGGATTGGTGCCTTTTTTGCTCAAAACCCGTTATGCTCAGAGTGCATTTTTCGCACAAACGAAAAGTGTCATTACTATTCATAATGCGGTATTCAAAGGTGTTTTCAATTACGATCAGTACAGTTTGATCCCTGAGTTGATCCAACACCGTTACATCAATGCTGAAGTCGATCCCTCTCATATCAGTATGCTAAAAGCGGGTGTTGCTTATGCGGATAAAGTGAATGCAGTTAGCCCTACTTATGCGTCAGAATTACTGTCTTACTTAGGTGCTCAAGGTATGGAATCTGACTTCCAGAGCAGGTCCGGTGATCTCTATGGCATCGTGAATGGTTGTGATTATGGTGATTGGAACCCTGAAACTGACCCCTACATAAAGCAAAACTTTAAAGCAAATAAGGTCAGCCTGGCTCGCGGTAAAAAAGCGTGTAAGCGTGATTTACAGCAACAGGTTAATTTGCCTGTCGTTGATTTGCCGCTTTACGGTATGGTTTGTCGGCTGACAGAGCAGAAAGGTATTCATTACCTGATCCCTATCTTGAGCGATTTCCTCGTCAACGATGTTCAGATTGTGCTTGTCGGAACCGGTGACCCCAAGCTTGCCAGTGCACTGCGAGAAATCAGTGAAGCACATAAAGAGAAGTTTGCGTTTGTTGAAACCTACAGTAATCCGCTAGCGCATTGCGTTGAAGCCGCAGCTGACTTCTTTATGATGCCTTCAGAGTTTGAGCCTTGTGGTTTAAATCAGATGTACAGCTTAGCTTATGGTACGTTACCGATTGTACGAGCGGTGGGAGGATTGAAAGATACTGTTATCGATTATGATCAGACTCCGCAAGTGGCGACGGGCTTTACTTTTGAGCAGCCTACGCCAGAAGCACTGCTGATCAAGCTGCAGAGAAGTCTGTTACTTTATTGTCAGCAGCCTAAAGAGTTTAAGCGATTGCAGTTAAATGCGATGGCATGCAAATTTAGCTGGAAAGACTCGGCTGAACAATATCTGGCAATGTACTTAGGCTGTAGACAGACACTGGCGGCTGAAGTACTGCGTTCAGAAACCTGCGTTTGATTTGACTTTATTGTTGGATATTCTAAAGCCCTCTCTCGAGGGCTTTTTCGGCAATTAATCTCGACGAAGGATCGTCATTGATTTTGCGGACTGCATATAGGTGGTTTGTACTTCACGACGTGGAATCTTATGTTCCGAGGTGTCACTAATTATGGTCCAGGCACTGCCGGCTGGCAGTTTGAAACGTGTCGGTATTTTGGTCGGGTTGACCAAATATAGAAGCTCAGCTTGATCTTTGTATAAACCGAGGTGAAGAGCGATAGCTGCATGATTATGCCAGTCATTCATTTGGAGAATATGGCCATCAGACTGCATCCAGTTAATGCGGTGGTGACCGCGGTTTTCACCAGAAAAGGCGCGGATGAATGGTGGCATATATTGATGACGAGCTTTGAGTATTCCGCTTAACCAAGCTGTAAATTCAGCTTTTTCGGGGCTGAAGTCCCAATTAGCCCAGCTGATCGAGGTGTCCTGACAATAGGCATTGTTATTTCCCTGCTGACTATGAGAAAAACTATCAACCGCTAAAATATGGGGGATACCAAAGCTGAACAGCAAAGTCATCATCATATTTTTCTTCTGCTTTTTACGCAGTTCTATGATGCTTGCATTTACCGTTTGTCCTTCAACGCCATGATTGAATGATCGGTTATCACCATGCCCGTCTCTGTTATTTTCCTTGTTGTCGGTATTGTGTTTCTCGTTATAAGAAACGAGGTCTTGAAGAGTGAACCCATCGTGATAGCAGATATAGTTAACACATAGTTTGTCCGGCCATTTTGCAGCACTGAACAGGTCTCGCGACCCCATTAAACGTGTCGCAAATTCACTAAGGTGAGCAGTATGATTCCAGAAGCTGCGAATGGTGTCTCGGTATTTATCGTTACACTCATTCCAGCCCAAAGGAAAGGCTCCTAGCTGGTAACCGTTAGGACCAATGTCCCATGGTTCGGCGATGAGTTTTACCGTTTGCAGTATGGGATCTTGCTGTATTACTTGGAAGAAACCTGAATGGCGATCGAAATTATCACCACGGCGGCCTAATGTTGCTGCCAAATCAAATCGAAATCCATCAATGTGGAATTCCTTGACCCAGTAGCGCAATGAATCCATTACCGTTCTCAGTGCGGGTGGATAGCTTAGATCGACTGTGTTGCCACATCCGGAGTGATTTTCAAACTCTTCTTTATCATTCTTCAAATAGGTTTTGGGGGCAATCAACTTAAAGTTATGGGCCGGGCCGTCTTTACCGCTTTCAGCTGTATGGTTATAAACTACATCAAGGACAACTTCGATATCATGCTCGTGCAGGGTTTTGACCATCGTTTTTAATTCGGCTACGGGGTCATTGAGTGCGAATTTTCCATCGGGGGCAAACCAGCATAGTGGATTATAGCCCCAGTAGTTGGTGAGATTTTTGTCGGCTAAATGGGCTTCATCGAAACTGGTCGTAATAGGCATTAGTTGTAGAGTAGTCACCCCCAAATGTTTAAAGTGTTCGATGACTGCTGGCTGGCATAAACCTAAAAATTTACCTCTCAATGCTTGGGGAATACCCGGGTGCTGCTGCGTAAATCCTTTTACATGAAGCTCATATAAAACTGCTTTTTCTCGTTCAATGCAGGGATGAGCACTTTGCCCCCAATCGAACTCGTGATTATGTATAACAGCGGCGGGAACAGAGGCTATTTCTGGATTAGCCGTTAATGTTTTTGCGTATGGGTCAAGGATCCACTGAATTCGCTGCGAATTAATAATACAGTAGGCATAACGCGCTCCCGGTTGAACTCCCGAAAGGAAAAGAGTGTAAATGTTATTATCATTTTTATTTAGGGGAAGATAAGTCGGGCTTGCATCTTGAGCGAATAAAACAAGATGTAAACCATTTCCCTGAGGTGCGTGGATTGCAAAATTGCAGCCATCGAGTGACAGAGTTGCACCCAGCGGGAAGGGGGTACCTGTTTTTTGTTGCCAGTCCATGGAATCCTCTGATACGACTAAAGGCTGCATAGGCAGCCTTTTAAAATTTTTCAAATAGTTTAGCTTACTTTTTGGCTTCTACCGCTTTAATGAATGTCTCTTTGGCATCTTTGATACCAAGAAGTTCAGCTTCATCAAGCAGTTTCATCGCCTTACTTATATCACCATTATTTACTGCAGTCTGAATAGAATTCAAGTAATAACCTTGGGTTTCTACCGTTGTTGGTGCTTGATCGACCACAGGTTTGCTAAAGCTGACTGCCGCATTGTCAATTTGCGGTGATGAAACGTGTAAGTAAAAACTGCCATATGGGCTATGTTGAGCGATTGGATTCGGGATTTCTGGTGGCACAGTATGTCGGGCGATGGCAAAAGCTTTTGCCGGGTGAAGAAGTTCGGTTGACTGCTGAAGATCACCCGGTTTCGTGAGGATAAGAATACGAACTTCCTTATCTGTGATTTGCGGGATAAAAGTAAAGTTACCTTCCAGCATGTCGTCATCCAGCATTGAAGCGGGCTTATAGACAAACAAACTAGTATCAAACTGTTCAATGATTTCATTATTCTCATTTAAAATAACGACAGTAGGCGCATATATGGTGCTGTTAGCAAAACTTTTTAACTGTATTGTGATTGCGCCTCGATTGGCCGGAACACTGAACGCTGCAACAGGCCCGGCACTTAACGTCGACTGCAAAGCCTGGCTTTGTGCATTGAGTTTAAATATGACACTGGATGGTATAGACAGAGGCTTCCATTCTATAGAAGAGAAAGAAGATGCAGCTTGAACCTCACCCGTCGCTTGGTTTGTCGGGCTGGTATCTATGTTTTCTGCTGTAGACACGCAACCTGTAAGCAGGGCTGCAGATAGACAGAGGGGAAGCAATTTATTCATTATTATTCACCTATATTTTGGCTGTATTTGGCCTAAAAGTTTGTAATCAATTAAACCAAATACAGCCAGTCTCATCGAGACTGGCTGTCGTGGATTTTATTTGTTAGCCGATGGGATTACCACCATGCTTCAGCTTGGATACCTACGCTGTATTCAGTGTCGTTACCAGCACCAAACGCATTGTCGTCTTCGTGATCCATCAAGTAGCTTGCGTATACACGGATTTCAGGACGAGCCCAGAAGCTTGAACCAGCAGACCATGCTTGAGCAACAGTCAGCTTGCTACCAGATTTGTCTACATTGTTGTCTTCTTCGATGAAGTGGCCACCTTCGAAGATAGTGCGCATTGTATCATTCCACTTATACATCGGGCGAACAACTGCATTCAGGATTGTGTGGTCATCACGGCTGTCGTAGCTAGTGCTTGCGTATACTACTTGGTGACCGATTTCCCAGCTCTCTGAAGGTGCGACAACACCCCAGTTGATGATACGGAAGCCATCAACACCATCATCAGATGTAGCGTTGAAATAGTGGCCAGCACCCAAGCTTGCCATTTGCTCACCGAAGCCATCTGTACCGTACTGAAGTACCGTTTTGTTGAAGCCAGTAGACAAACCCTGAGTCATTTCAGCCGTCAGCATAACACCATCGTTGAATGTTTTGCCTTCCTTCTGCGCGTCAGTTTCATTGGTCATCGCGTAGTTTAGACCAAGCTCTAGGCTTGCATCGCTCCACAGACCCAGGCCTGCATAACGTACGTCAAAGTTGTTGACGTTCACGTCGCCAGCATCATCTCGTAACCATGCTACAGATAGCTTACCTGCACCCGCTGAAAGGTTTTCGATACCAGCACCATTACCAGAAGTATCCCAGTAGTAGAAGTCAGAAATATGAATGTCGTGACGCTGGTAGTAACGCTTACCGGCCCAAATTGTTGCGTCTGTATCACTTGCAATCAGACCTTTAGCCTGAACATTGAACTGACGCAGAGCAATGGCTTCTAAATCGCCACCAAGGCCTTCCCAGTCATTTGAACCATTAGTTGATACAGCCAGCATGGAGTCAACATAGAAAGTTTTACCATCTTGGTTGTAAACTTCTTTGCCGAGGCCAATTTCACCGTAGACATCATTTTCATTACCTAAACGACCCACTTTAGCCTTTTCATAAGCTAAATCAGCACCGTTTTCACCACTCATACCAACACCAGCACGCATGTAGCCGTGGAAATCAACGTCGCTGGCAGCCATTGAAGACGCTGACATCAGGGCAGCAGAAACTGCCGCTGCGGTAAGACAGATTTTGTTCAATTTCATTGGTGTAACTCCTTGATGGAACAATATGTTTTTTGTTATTTCCGTACTTTTTTATTTGTGGCTGGTGAGGCAGTGGTTCCACCAACCAGTGGAAATTCTTTGTAAAAAAAGAGGCGGGAGGTCTTATTGCTCAAAAGCGTGGCTTCCCGCCATGACCGGTTATTGGTCTAATTCTCAAATCACATGAGTTAAGAGTGAACTCGGCAGTAAAACTCTCTCGATGTTTACTTGATGGGTTTATTCTGCTCCTCTCCCTATGACCCAACATCCTCCTCAGGAATTGATTGGTAAGGAGGAGTAGGGGGGAGGAGTGTGTAGATCACGTTTTGTACAAACGTAAGTGAAAATGATGACCGTCAGCCATGTTTTTGGGTTATTGATCACGTATTTACGTCTTTAGTGAAAATTCAACGGGCGCATATATGACCTTCATCACATATATTTACCCGATAAAAGGGGATGAGCCTTGCGAAATCAGAAGGACTGTGGGGTGTAAGCGACTATTTTTGTGATTTAAGTCGATTATTTTGATGGTCAATGGAACTTTAAAAACAAGATCTTGATCATATTTAAAATTCGCTTACGCAGTATGAGCATAATGACAGAACCGATGCTCATATCCCCAGAGCACTTCAAAATGCAGAGATCCGCAAGGACTCAGTGGCGACTAGCGAAGGTGCCATGATGAACGAATAGAACTTGTTTTTTGAATAGGGCTAACGTAGTACCAAAGCCTCTGAAACTAGCCCAACGTATGATATTGAGAAATATGGGCTGGTATTCAGCCCATATCACATTATTTTCTGGAGTGGCCGTAATTTAAATAACCAGGCTCGTAAATTCCTTGATTGTTGTAATGCCCAATGTCAGAAAGCTGCTCTAACTCTGTTTTTTTGTCAGCAGGTTTTCGCTCGGGTGCACGGTAATTTACGTAGCTGGGCTCGTAATGACCGGACGCATTCTTATAACCAATCTCGTACAGGTTGGAGCCTTGGTTTGGCGTTGAACTGCGCTCTCTAGCATGCTGATAACTTACGTAGCCGGGTTCATAAAGCCCATTGGCGTCTTGTCGGCCAATGTCTTTCAAATCGGCAAAGACAGGAAGACTGATAAGCAGACTGCTACCTAACAATGGAAGCAGTATTAGTTTGATCTTCATAACAAGTATCCTTGTTGGGGGTATCCAGTTATGAAGACCGAGAATCAACGAATAACTTTCAATTTTAGTTGACCATTTCGGGGGGGAAGGGGGGGATAAAGAGTGTCTTTATCCCCCTCCGACAGGCTGGTGCTACTCATCATCAATGAAAGTGCGCCCTTCTAGAGAGTAGGGTTCTTTTTCATCGAAAAGATTTTTCTGTCCCAGGGTCTTTTTAAGTTCATTTTCAAGTGATTTAGCCTCCAGGTAATTCCCTTCTTCATAAGCCAGTGCAATGCGCTCTTCGATATCTTCGATCCTATCTCTGAAGTTCATTTGAGGTGCCTCCAGCAAAGGTGTGGATAGATAAAAGTGAGTATATGTTCGTGTAAACGTCCATAACTATTTTACTGACATCAGATGATGCCTATTTAAAGCTTAAGATAAATTGGCGGTATTGGTAGTTTGTTATGAGTGATTCGCTATGCTTTTGATTTGCAAAAAGCCTTTTAAGGTATTTGGGGGAATATCAATCGGGATGTGTATTTTGAGAAAGCAGAAAAAGCACTACGCGAAATATCGCATAGCGCTTTCATCCGGGGGATTAACGGTTCAGGCGTGTGTTATACGCCTTGTTCCTTAAATAAGCGACGACATGCTGTGCCATCACTGTGGAACAGGTGGCAACGATGGGCTGGAATGCCAATGTCGAATTTCTGACCCGCTTCCACGTCAAGTGTATCTGACTGGCGATAGATGAAATCTGCATCAACATGATCAAGGTTCAGGTAAACTTGGGTTTCATGTCCCAGTTTTTCTACCACCAGAATAGTACCGTCGATACAAGCATCACCATCGTCACAAGGTACCAGATGTTCAGGACGAATACCCAGAGACATACGATCTCCTTTATTCACGGTAGAACCATCGACGGGGATCCAGAATGCTTGGCCGTTTGCAAGCTGAACCATTACGCGTTCGTTTTCAACTTGTTCAATAGAGACACTCATGAAGTTCATTTTTGGCGAGCCGATAAAGCCGGCCACAAAACGGTTTTGAGGGTAGTGGTATAGCTCTAAAGGTTTACCAACCTGAGAAACATAACCGCCGTCCAATACAACAATCTTATTGGCCATAGTCATGGCTTCAATTTGATCGTGAGTTACGTAAATCATCGTCGCACCAAGCTGCTTATGCAGTTTAGCAAGTTCAATTCGCATCTGAACCCGTAACGCAGCATCAAGATTCGACAGTGGTTCATCAAGCAGGAAAACCTCAGGCTGTGATACAAGCGTACGACCGATTGCTACACGTTGTCGCTGACCACCGGACAATGCTTTAGGTTTACGTTCAAGTAAGTGACCAAGCTGAAGAATATCTGAGACACGATCAACACGCTTTTTAATTTCCCCTTTGTCTGCCTTGGCTAGCTTCATACCGAAAGACATATTGTCAAACAGGTTAAGGTGCGGGTACAGAGCATAAGATTGGAAAACCATACCCACACCGCGTTCAGATGGGGCAACCTCGTTCATACGCTGATCACCAATATAGAGGTCACCAGAAGTAATATCTTCCAAGCCAGCAATACAGCGAAGGAGTGTTGATTTACCACAGCCAGATGGCCCAACAAATACAACAAATTCCCCGTCAGCGATATCGAGATCAACATTCTTGGAAATCAGGTTATCTCCATACGCTTTACACACGTTTCGTAAAGTGACACTCGCCATCGAGCCTATTCCTCTAGTTTGTTGTTAGCAGCAAGCACAATAGTATTCATCCATTAGCTTGCTGGTAAAGAATTTCTTGGTGTAGTGAAGAAAAAAACGGGTAGCTTGTATTTCATTAAACAATTGAAAAGGCAGCTACCCTACCAAAAGCTGCTTTATTTACTTCCCCAAGAAATAAAGCGGCATCAATGATTCCGGTTAAAACGAGAATCCTGCGGTGCAAAAATTTAGCGATGCAAAACAGTTAAAAGCTTCTTCATCTACCCAAATGTGTATGTATACATCTTTACCTAGTCTTAGTAAGTAAGCATCATCCTTATTGTGAATTAAAAAGGGGGGATATAGGGGGAGGAGTGTTTAGATCACACTTTGAGATACCGTTAGCTGAAGAGAGAGATTAATCAAAGTACCATGTGCGCCCCATCACATAAACGTGTTGTTTTTTGAGCTTCGTCACAGATGATATCGATGGAGATCACGCTTTTAATTATTTGGTTCCGGGGGCGTAGTTAGTGGGATGATGTCACCTGACACTAACTTAAGGATGATAAGTATGAAATTGCGTTGTCGTGAGCTATAGAATCTGATGATGACGAAACAATAACAATCATGAAGGATGTTAAAAAATGAAGAAAGTCCTCAGCACAGTCGCACTTTGTACCCTTGCTGCACTTAGTTCTGTCAATGCACATGCTGCGATTGAAGAAGGTCAATTAACCATTTGGATTAACGGTGACAAAGGGTATAACGGTCTTGCCGAAGTCGGTAAGAAGTTTGAGGCTGATACTGGTATCAAGGTAACGGTTTCTCACCCTGATTCACTGGAAGAGAAATTCCCTCAGTTAGCTTCTACAGGCGACGGCCCTGATATTGTTTTCTGGGCACATGACCGTTTTGGTGGATATGCACAAGCAGGACTTCTTGCTGAAGTTAAGCCATCAGCAGAATTCAAAGCTAAGTTTGCTGATTTCACATGGGATGCGGTTTCTTACGAAGGTAAGTACGTTGGTTACCCGGTTGCCGTAGAAGCATTGTCTCTAATCTACAACAAAGATTTAGTGGCTAACCCACCTAAAAACTGGGAAGACATTGCTGCGCTTGACAAGAAGCTGCAGAAAGACGGCAAACGCGCCATCATGTGGAACCTACAAGAACCGTTCTTTACATGGCCTGTTCTAGCTGCCGATGGTGGTTATGCATTCAAATACACGGCTAATGGCTATGACGCGAAAGACGTTGGTGTTAACAATGACGGCGCTAAGCGTGCGATGAAATTTGTTAAGAACCTTGTTGATACCGGTGTGATTTCAGCAGATGTTGATTACTCTGTTGCTGAGTCTGGCTTCAATAAAGGTGAAGTCGCAATGACAATCAATGGTCCATGGTCATGGGGTAACATTGATAAAGCGGGTATAAATTATGGTGTAACGCTGCTACCTAAACTAAATGGTAATCCATCTAAGCCTTTCGTTGGTGTACTAACTGCGGGTATCAGCACGGCGTCACCTAACCAGGATCTGGCGGTAGAGTTTATGGAGAACTATCTGTTGACCAACGAAGGTCTTCGTCAGGTGAACAATGACACACCACTAGGTGCGGTTGCATTGAACTCATTCCAGACAGAACTAAGC
The DNA here is from genome assembly GCF_033720175.1 of Photobacterium sp. Taxonomy (GTDB): domain Bacteria; phylum Pseudomonadota; class Gammaproteobacteria; order Enterobacterales; family Vibrionaceae; genus Photobacterium. The sequence continues at coordinate 109,597 of NZ_JAWWDA010000005.1, read as the reverse complement.
TCAGATTCACGTATTGGCGCAACAATGGACAATGCGATGAATGGTGAGATCATGCCAAATATTCCTCAAATGTCAGCATTTTGGTATGCAGAAAAAGCGGCAATCGGTAACGTTGTAACAGACCGCCAATCAGTAGATGACGCGCTGAATACTGTTGCGGAACGTATGACTAAGTAACGCAGTTGAACCTAAAGGGGGGAGTATCGTTTTCTCCCCCTACCAGAAGTACAGTGAGGACCTCTAATGCAGTCTCATCAAGCTGCCAGTATGGCAGATGGAAACGCTGATATGGCATCTAATTCAATGACAACAAGCCTTGATTATCGTAAATGGCTTAAATGGACCTCGTTAGGACTAGTCAGTTTAATTAATGGCTACGCAGTTGTTTTAATGTATTCACGAGGTGAATATGCTTTTGCATTATTAACCCTTATCGTCGCCTCTCTTGGTGTATACATTTTTGCCCGTAAGCGCACTTATGCGCATCGTTATATTTACCCTGGTGTAGCAGGTATGATCCTGTTCATCATTTTCCCTTTGGTCTATACCATCGGTCTTGCCTTTACAAACTATAGCGGTAGTAACCAGTTAAGCCTTGAGCGTACTCAGTCTGTTCTTCTGCAACAGACCTCCCAGAGTGGTGATAGCTATAATTTCTCACTGTATGAGCAAGACGGAACCTACAGTATTGCACTTAAAGATGGCGAACAATGGCTATCGACGGATCGTTATGAGCTGACAGCATTGCCGACAGATAAGATCCAGCTGAAAGCCGTGGATGAGCCTGTTGGCAATAAAGCCTCCCTTAAAACGGTGATTTCAAACCGGAAGCAGCTCAGTGATCTGTTATTGTCTACAGTGGAAGGTGACGAACTGCAGATGTCAGGACTCCGTACTTTTGCTGAAATTCGGCCTATGTATGTCTTGCAGGATGACGGTGAAACGTTAGTTAATTATCTAAAAAACATTACCTATAAACCAAATTGGGAAACCGGTTTTTACCAAGAAGTGAATGTGGATGGTGAATTCATTGGTGAACCACTATCTCCAGGTTTTATTGTAAACGTCGGTTTTGATAATTTTACGAGAATTTTTACAGATCCGGGAATTCAAGGCCCCTTCTTTAAAATCTTTGTCTGGACGGTATTATTTTCAGTGCTGACCGTTGTGTTTACACTTGCGGTAGGCGTGGTTCTGGCACAGGTCATCTCTTGGGAATCGCTTAAAGGCCGCAGTGTGTATCGGGTAATGCTGATTCTTCCTTATGCGGTACCTGCTTTTATTTCGATTCTGGTGTTTAAAGGTTTGTTTAACCAGAGCTTTGGTGAAATTAACCTGGTTCTTGAAGGGCTGTTTGGCCTTAGCCCTGCATGGTTTACCGAACCATTCCTAGCTAAGACAATGATTTTAATTGTTAATACATGGCTGGGTTACCCATACATGATGATCTTGGCTATGGGGCTGCTAAAAGCGATTCCTGAAGATCTTTATGAAGCATCTGCAATGGATGGCGCAGGCCCAATTGATAACTTCTTCAATATTACACTGCCATTACTTGTTAAACCGATGATTCCTTTGTTGATTGCAAGCTTTGCTTTTAACTTCAATAACTTTGTACTGATTCAGCTGTTGACTAATGGTGCGCCAGATATGATTGGCACCAGTGTTCCAGCAGGTCATACTGACTTATTGGTTAGCTATACATACCGTATCGCTTTTGAAGGTTCGGGTGGTCAGGACTTTGCTCTGGCTGGGGCAATTGCAACAATGATTTTCTTATTGGTTGGTGGCCTATCACTACTGAATATGAAATTTACTAAGCTGGAATCAGAGTAAGGAGCACGAAAATGGCAATGGTTCAACCGAAATCGTTAAAATACAGAGTGTGGGCCACTCATATTGCAATGTGGTGTTTCCTCGGTCTGATGATGTTCCCGTTATTAATGGTTATTGCTATCTCGTTCCGGGAAGGTAACTATGGATCAGGAGAATTAATCCCGACCAATCCATCTCTAGAGCACTGGAAGTTAGCCCTCGGTATTACCGTTGAAAATGCGGATGGTACGGTAACACTCCCCCCATTCCCGGTGATGACCTGGTTATGGAACACGGTAAAAATATCAGGTATGACCGCGATTGGTATCGTTACACTGTCGACAACTTGTGCTTATGCTTTTGCACGTATGAAGTTTGCGGGTAAAACGACGATTCTGAGATCGATGCTGATTTTCCAGATGTTCCCGGCAGTACTTGCTTTGGTGGCATTGTATGCGTTGTTTGACCGTCTGGGCACTTATGTTCCCTTCCTGGGAATGAACACTCATGGCGGTGTGGTATTCGCTTACATGGGCGGCATTGCTCTGCATGTGTGGACAATTAAAGGTTACTTCGAATCAATCGATGGTTCACTTGAAGAAGCCGCAGCATTGGACGGCGCAACACCATGGCAGGCATTCCGTCTGGTACTGCTGCCACTATCGGTGCCAATTCTTGCTGTAGTATTTATTCTGTCATTTGTTGCTGCTGTAACCGAAGTTCCCGTTGCTTCATTATTACTGCGTGATATTGACACTTATACTCTAGCGGTAGGGATGCAACAATACCTGCATCCGCAGAAATATTTATGGGGTGATTTTGCAGCCGCGGCTGTGCTTGCAGCACTGCCAATTACGGTCGTGTTCTTGCTTGCTCAGAAGTTCCTGGTCGGTGGTTTAACTGCGGGTGGTGTTAAAGGCTAAGGGACTTTAATCTCCATCTGAAGTCAAAATAGGAAAGCTCGTCTTATTCAAATAAGGCGAGCTTTTTCCTTTAAATACAAGCTAATAATGCCATTACGAAGAATCACTGAAAAAGCGATAAAGATTTTATTTATAGGTTTGTTTTTTGTTTAAAAACATTCCCCTGCCTGATACCATGATGCCCATATAGGATAATGGTATTATAGCTTGTTATCGCGCTCGGTGTGGCTATCGTCTAGTTTGATGTCTGCAGTCGCTGCGAGCTTTAATCACTATAATGTAAAGATAGATAACTAATGGTAATTGAAATGTTAAAAGCTGCCAGATTACGATTAGTTGAATGAACAATAATAACAATAATAACAATAAGACTCGCCTTCTCACTTAGGGTGAGTCACTCCCAAGTGTAGCTCTTAACAATGGTTTGGTCGCCGATCTGTTAAGAATCCTATGCTTAACTTAATATTGGCGTTGCTGCATAGCTGGACTTACCCTTTGCAGGATAAGTTTTATTGGTAACCGAAACCCGGCGATATCGTCGGGTTTTTTGTATCTGCAGGGTGACAATATACGGCAAGGAGGAATTATGTTCTCTGATCAAGAGGTATGCTGTAGGTAAGCACTGAATATATTATCGGGCAACTCGGTTTCGTCCTGAATTTTTTGCTTTATAAAGTGCCTCATCCGCAGCTTTAAGGACGTTTTGAGGGTCATGGTCGGGAAAACTATCTGCCAATCCAATACTTACCGTGACATGCACCGCTTGGTTCTTATTGTCTTGTTGTCGTAACTCTGTTCCTTTCTCGTCACTTTTCGGGCGATCATCCTGAGCGCGGACGATAAGATCATACTTTGCAATAGCAATACGCAATTGTTCAAGGTAATTTTGACATTGGCTGGCTTCTTTACCCTTAAACAAAATAGTAAATTCTTCACCGCCGTAGCGGAAGATCTGGGCACCACCTTTTGTTTGCTGCATGATTTTAGCCACAAGCTTTAATACGTTATCACCAACTTTATGGCCGTGGATATCATTGAACTGCTTGAAATGATCAATATCCAGCATTGCCAGAGTATAGGTTCTTCCCAGGTTCTTGAGTTCTGTTTCTAATGCGCGCCGACCGGGAATGTTTGTTAACTGATCAACAAAGGCGAGTTCGTGGCTACAGGTAATTATATTGAGCAGCAAGAGCGTTGCGGCTAGTGAAAAAGCGGTACTGGAAATAAAAGGGTACTGAAAAAGGACAAAAGCCAAACTTGAAAAGAGTAAACTGATATAAACGGTTTGATCAGAACCGAAATTACGCTTCAGAATGGTTGCCGCGCTGCTACAGGTCAGTGCCAACGCCAATAAAATGAGGATTACAGGCAAGGGTGAAAACGTGGGTATGGTGTAGAGGTATGTATTCCATAACCATGAGAGTGTTGTCTGGGAAAAGTAGTCTATAACCAGAGCTGACCATGCAATTTGTAGTGCAATAAACAGCATAAAATAAACCCCGAATCGGGACCACAGCCGTTTATCTGGCATGATGTGGATCTGTAGCAAATTCAGTGGCAGTAAGCTAGCCAGTAAGATAAAAATGAGCTTAGTGGAGTCATTCGACAAAGGTTCTTGTAAATAGGTTTGTATGATGTAGTAAGCCACCATCATGAGAAGCGCGACTAACCCTGTTCTGCCCTGATTAAACGGTTGGCTTAGAAGGACAACTAAAGAAAATAAAATATAAGGCAGGGTCAGTAACAAGTCTTGGTATGAGGCTAAGGCAGCAGTGAACCCTTCTAATGCAAATATCATCAGAATTGAGATCAGCAATGGCGACCCAAATCGAAATCCAGCGCTTCTAAAAACGGCAAATGAAAGAGATGACATTCAAATAATTCCCTTATTCAGGGCGATAGTATAACAAAACAGCGGTAATACCCTTAATTAAACCGAAAAGACAAAATAATAGTTTGGAATATGACTGTTTTTTAGTTTATCCAAAGTTATAAAGGTGTTACTCATACCTTCTTTTATTGTATACCCAAATTAGATCAAAATGCAGGATTCTGGCATCTTGAGGTCACTTGGGTATATGTATATCTTCAGTATATGGAATTACTTTATAAGATAGGGAAACAATTTTCGTTTTTGTTCTACCGTCAGGTTCTGAACACACGCGATATTGCGTTCAGGGATCGCTTCCGGATCCGGATAGTGCCTTAATACATTTTCCATACTTTCTTCACGAATTAGATGGAAAATAGGATATGGCGAGCGGTTGGTCAGGTTTTCGGCATCGTCAGGCGCAGCGCCGTAGAAACAATAGTCAGGGTGGAAGCTGGCAATCTGATAAACCCCATCTCTTCGTAGTTGGATCAGCAGCCCTTCAACCAAATCAAGGAATTGGTTGTAGTCATCAAATTTCTCAAACAAGTTGGGTGCAACAACGAGTGTGGTTTCTAATTCTACTGCAGGGGTTTGATCGAGCAACATCAGCTCTTGATAGATAGCTTCAAGCAGTACCTCCTCTGAGCTTTCTTCACACACCTGAATTTTTATCTGCTTGTTACGGTTAGGCTTTGCTGCAAAAGGGCATAAGTTAAGCCCAATGACCACATCTTCTAACCATTGTTGAACATCTTTTTTGACTTGCGACATGACGACTGACTCTTATCGTTATTTTAATGATTTTATAGTATTGCTATCGGAATACGACTTCAAGATACGCGCTGTGCGCAGTATTTTGGATAGAAAAAGGGTCAGTACGAGACTGACCCTTTGTACCGAATTATAGAAGCTACCGCTTATGCGTCTTCTTTTTCAGTCTTTTTTTCTGCTGCTTCAGCTGGAGCCGGGAACTGTTGAACCGGTTTAGCAACAAGCTGACGAGTCGCGGCACGAACCTCAGCTAATGTAACTTCAAACGTATCACCAAGCTGGTATTCTTTTACCGTATCGATAGTGACGGTACCTAATTCACTATTACACACGATACGCTGCTTGTTATCCACGATAAGCGAAGCGGGGATGAAGGCCGAAGCACCAATCTCAAGTAAGCGAATGCGTATACCGGCACGGTTTATATCGAAGATTTCAGCGTTGAAGATGGTTTCTTCTTTGACTGAATTTTTCAACAGACGAACATACAGCCAATCCGCGACATTCCGCTCTGCCATACGATGGCTGCGGCGGTGGTTGGCAATTTCTTCACCAACGCTATCATCTGGTTTTTGCGTCGGTTCATTACCTGAAATAAGCGCTTTAAGCAGACGGTGGTTGATCATATCGCCGTACTTACGGATTGGTGAGGTCCAGGTTGCGTAGACATCAAGCCCCATTGCATAGTGCGGGGAAGGTTGGTTGCCAACTTCACTATAGGCCTGGAATTTACGTAGGCGGTTATCCAGGTATGTTGAGTCCAGATCATTTAACCAGCGACGCAGGGCACTGAAGCCTTCCAGCGTAGTAAGCTGGTCTTTTTCAAATGGCGCTTCGGCTTCGGTTAGGAAGTTCATCGCAGTATCCAGTTTCTCTGGATGAAAACCGTTGTGGTAGTTGAATACACCGGTACCAAATTTTTCTTTAAGTACACGACCAGCACAGATATTGGCGGTGATCATGGCTTCTTCAATCATACGGTTGGCTGTACGACGAAGATCCGTATGAATCGCGACAACATCGTTATCTTCACTGAGCTCAAAACGGTAATCGGGACGATCCGGAAAGACAACAGCAGTCTTAGTACGCCACTCACTACGCGCATTGGCAAAGCCATGCAGCGCATCGATTTGTGCCGCGATAACGTCGTTTGGTATCCAGTTGTCACATTGACCGTTTTCAATCAGGTCAGAAACGTTGTCATAGGCCAATCGTGCCTGTGACCGAATCCATGCAGCAAAGAATGTGATATCGTCTTGAATTACACCGTCTTTATCAATGCTCACTCGACAACAAATAACCGGACGTTTTTCATTCTCGATCAATGAGCAAAGTTCATCACTTAACTCGCGTGGCAACATTGGGATGTTGCGGCCTGGCAAGTAGATAGTAAAACCACGTTGACGGGCTTCATCGTCCATCTTATCGCCAACAGCAATGTAAGAGGTTGGATCAGCAATCGCAATGGTGATCTCAAAGCTGCCATCGTCTTTTTTAACCGTGTAAAGGGCGTCATCCATATCTTTGGTTGATTCACCATCGATAGTAATAAATGGAAGATCGGTTAAGTCCTGACGTTCTAAGCCTTCGTCCAACATGCTCCAGCTTTCTTGTGGTGCAGGTTCGGCGTTAGGCAGTTCATGACGGGCAAGCGTTACCCACCATGGTGCAATTTTATCGTTGCTGTCTGTGATTTTTTCTTTGATTTCACAGAAGAACGTTTTGTTTTTGTTCGAGTGTTTATTGTCGCCAAGTGGGTGACTATTCAGGTTAGCAACAACCCAGTCACTTTCTTTTAGACTCTCAGGATTAAGCCCCTTCACCGGACGCGCATTAATGGCATCTTTTAGGTGAGGATGATCAGGGATGACGTGCAGACGATCGCGGATCAATTTAACTCGGCCGATAAAACGTGTCAGGTTTTGCTCCACCAGTTCCTGAGGCTCTGCAACTTCTCGCTCTTTTTCTGTACGAATAACGGCAACAACACGGTCACCGTGCATGACATTCTTCATATAAAGAGGAGGGATGAAAAAGCTTTCTTTATTGTCTGTTTCTAGAAAGCCAAAACCACGGTCAGTTGCTTTGACGTTACCTTCCTTCTTCGGAAGTGTCTCTTGAATTTGTTTTTTAAGCTGTGCTAGCAGCGGATTATCTTGAAACATTATGCCTGGTCTCAGATTGTGAACCTAGACACTATACGGATTTGGGGCTGTAAAACCAAGATTTTGGCAAGGGATATTTTTGGACCACAGTTACCGCCGGATCGATTTTAACTCTTATTGTTCGCAGTGGAAGCGGAAGGGGGCAGAGATAGCGTGTGGCGTGATCTCAAGGATAAAAGGTCACATTCTTAAAAGCAGCTACCAGCCCCATTTCGTTCTGGAAGCTAATAAAGCTCTCAGCGACAAAAAGAATGTGCGCTCAAATAAAGACGCCTCTTGCCTCTATTCATGGAACCAATCAGCCCGTATCGGTTGGATCGCGATGATTGTGATGTGGAATGGTGATAATCATCGAAAGAAATTAATTTCAATTGCAGATAAAGCGCTATATTTGGCTAAATAAAGCGGGAGAGGGCTGGTTATTCAATGGGATAGTGGCAAAATGGCCAAGGTTTAGGGCATAAAGTGCTTAACCGACACACTGATTGCTCAAGAAGTAGCAGCTTGAACGTTTTTTTGTGACAGCCTTCAATTTTTTCTGGCATTTTATCGAGTAATGGCGCACAATGCGCGCCTCTTAATCGTCGAGGCCCATGCTTGTGGTTGCTGTTGCAGAACTCTTAAAGCAGAAGGGGCCCCGTTTTACGTTAGATTATTTATTGGGATCCCAATGCTAGAATCTGTTACAGAATTTCGCCAGTTAGATCTGGCCGACACACTACTTTCCGCACTTGACTCAATGGGCTTCGTTACGCCTACCCCTATCCAGGCGGCGTCTATTCCTCTACTACTTACTGGTGCAGATGCACTTGGTAAGGCACAGACTGGTACTGGTAAAACGGCTGCGTTTTCACTACCTGTACTGAACAAAGTAGATCTTTCTCAGCATAAGCCTCAGGCTATTGTTATGGCTCCGACACGTGAGCTGGCGATACAGGTTGCTGCAGAAATCAAAGTTCTTGGTCAGAATATCAAGGGACTTAAAGTTTTAGAGATCTACGGTGGTGCTTCTATCGTGGATCAAATGCGTGCACTGAAAAATGGTGCTCACATTGTTGTTGGTACTCCAGGTCGTGTTAAAGACCTTATTTCACGTGATCGTCTGCACCTTGATGAAGTTAGTACGTTTGTACTGGATGAAGCTGATGAAATGCTGAAAATGGGTTTCGTTGACGACGTTACTTGGATCATGGAGCAAGCTCCTTCATCGGCACAGCGCGTATTGTTCTCGGCAACTATGCCTCCAATCGTTAAGCAAATTGTCGACCGTTTCCTACGTAACCCATCGCGTATTGACGTTGCTGGCGAAAACCGTACTGTATCTCAAGTTGAGCAGCAGTTCTGGGTCGTTAAAGGTGTAGAGAAAGACGAAGCAATGATTCGTATGCTCGAGACTGAAAAGGACATCGATGCGTCAATCGTATTCGTTCGTACTCGTCAGGACACTGAGCGTCTGGCTGACTGGTTATCTTCTCGTGGTTGCAAAGCTGCAGCACTACACGGTGATATTCCTCAGTCTCTTCGTGAGCGTACTGTTGATCACATCAAACGTGGCGTTATCGACGTACTAGTTGCAACTGACGTTGTTGCTCGTGGTCTTGATGTAGCTCGTATTACACACGTATTCAACTACGATATCCCGTTCGATGTAGAATCTTACATCCACCGTATCGGTCGTACTGGCCGTGCTGGCCGCTCTGGTAAGGCGATCCTGTTGGTTCGTACCAACCAGATCCGTATGCTTCGTACTATTGAGCGTGTCACTAAGTCTCGCATGGATGAAATCCAGCTTCCTAACCGTGACGCTGTTGCGGCAGCGCGCTTGACTCGTCTTGGTCAAGAGCTAGAAACACAGAAAGAACAAGCAACGCTTGAAGCTTTTGTTGAGCTAGTTGGCAAGCTACAAGAAACGATTGACGTTGATGCTGCAACACTTGCTGCAATGCTTCTTCAGCGCCAGCAGGGTAACCGTCCTCTGTTCTACAAAGGTCCGGACCCAATGATCGCTGCTATCGAGCGTGAACAACAACGTCGTGAGCGTCGTGGCAATGATGATCGCGGTGACCGTGGCAGTCGTGGTGGCGAACGTGGTGGTGAGCGTGGTGGTGAGCGTGGTGGTGAACGCGGTGAGCGTCGTTCATACAACAATGCTGACTGGGATACTTACCAGCTTCAAGTTGGCCGTGAGCAAGGCGTTCAGGTTAAAGATATTGTTGGCGCTATCGCTAACGAACTTGGCCTGACTAAAGAATTTATTGGTGCTATTAAACTTGCACCTAGCCACACTTATGTTCAGCTTCCTAAGAAAATGACAGCAGAAGTTGCTGCTCAGCTTAAGAAACTGCGCATCCGTCAGAACGAAGCGAAGGCTGTTGTTGTTGAAGGCGAAGTGCTGCGCGAGCATAGTCCTCGTGCCGCCAATCGTGGTGGTTACCGCGGTAACCGCGAAGGTAATCGTGAAGGTGGTACTGGTGGTCGTCGTTTCGATCGCAACCGTGGCGGAGATAGCCGTGGCAGCCATCGTGGTGAACGTAATCACGGTAACAGCGACCGTCCTCGCCGTACAGGCAGTGAAGCATAGCAGTAACGCATAATTAAATTATTGTTATCTGAAAGCCGGGCTTAATGCCCGGCTTTTTTACGCCTGTAATGACCCGATCCAATTCGATCTTTGTCCGGCAGTTTGAGTACAAGTGTAAAAAAAGCCCGCATCGCGAGCTTCTGTTATTTAGGGCATCATATTTTCAGTTTACAGCCTTCACACTGTCACGTTCAACCAAGGTGGGTTCGAGTTGAATGACCTGATTTGATACACGCTTGGTTTTAATTTTATCTAACAAGGTATCTACTGCTTGTTGGCCCAACCGGTGTTTAGGCTGGTGGATTGTGGTGAGTGAAGGCGTAATATATTTCGCTAGTTTGATATCGTCATATCCGACAATAGAAATATCATCGGGTACCGACATGCCTTTTTTACTGGCAGTATTAATAACGCCCATTGCCATCATGTCATTACAGACAAACAGTGCAGACGGAAGCGGGCCTTTTGAATAAAGCTGTTCAAATGCTTTTTCACCGCCTTCACATTCGAAATTGCCTGAAGCAATCCAGTTTTTATTAATCGTCAGGCCTGACTCTTCCATCGCCTGAATAAAACCGGATAAACGCTGCTGCGCCGTGAGCTTGTCTAGCGGGCCTGTCAGGCAGCCAATTTCTTTATGCCCTTTAGCGATTAAATGACGGGTAGCCAGATAGCCGCCGTGGTGGGAATTGTCCTGAATTTTATCGCTTGGAAAGTCCATAGGCCCCCAATCCATGACGACGGTCGGAACGGGCTGGTGACGAGAAAAGAGATCAAAGGCCTGGCCTTCTACTTCGCTACACATCAATAGCAGGCCATCGACACGCTTTTGCAGCAAGGTGTCGAGGTTGGAATGCATTCGTTCCAGATCGCCTTCGGTATTGCACAGGATCAAATTATAGCCATGTTCATAGCAACGGCGTTCAACACCTTTGACAACCTCACCAAAGAATGGATTGGTTGACGTAGTGACCAGCATGCCAAAAGTTCGGGTGTGGTTGACTTTCAAACTACGAGCTAGGGCTGAAGGGGCGTAATTCAGTGTTTCGACCGCTGCCAGAACGCGCTGTGAAATATCTTCACTGACAAAACGCGTTTTGTTGAGCACGTGGCTGACAGTTGAGGTAGAAACGCCAGCATGTTTTGCAACGTCTTTGATAGTCGCCATCAATTTCTCCCTGATCCTTGTTCTGTTTGCAGTTTACCTGCATGGAGCAAGTAAACTGCAAATCAGATTATATTAGCTATGCTCAATGAGAAAGCGTTTAACTTCAGCGCGATGTGGGATAGAGGTTTGAGCCCCCATACGTGTAACTGAAATTGCAGCCGCGGCATGAGCGAAGCGAATAGCTTCATCCAGTTTACGGCCTTCCTGGAGGCCTGTCAGTAAAGCACCGTTAAATGTATCACCGGCAGCGGTGGTATCGGTTGCTTCAACCCGGAAGCCTTCTACTTGCCGGCCATTCCCATTCTGGCTGACCCATACACCCTGACTTCCGAGCGTGATCATAACAAGTTTAATACCCTTTGCATGCAGCACATCTGCTGCTTGCTGAGCTGATGCCATATCCGTTACTTTGATGCCGGTCAGCAACTCTGCTTCCGTTTCATTGGGCGTTATCATATCAACAAGTTTTAATAAGTCATCAGATAATGGCTGAGCGGGGGCCGGATTTAGCACCACCTGTGTACCCGCTGACTTGGCAACTTGCGCGGCTGCTTCGATTGTTTCAATCGGCGTTTCCAACTGCATTAGCAGGGTATCCGCATCAGCGATCAGCTTGTGATGCGGCTTAATGCGTGCCGGGGTTAAGCAGCCGTTGGCTTCGGCAGAAATACAGATGCTGTTTTCACCAGTAGCAGCGACCTGAATCATTGCAATACCGGTCGGCATGTTTTCTTCAATCATCACCGCTTCGGTATTGATGCCTTCGTTGGCAAATGTTTCAAGCATGGAGTGGCCAAAGCTGTCGTCACCAACGCTGGCAATGAACGCAATATCAGCCCCTAAACGTGCAGCCGCAACCGCCTGATTAGCCCCTTTGCCACCAGGAATGACGCAATAACTGTGACCGTGTAACGTTTCGCCCGGACGAGGGAAAGAAGCAACCTGAAGAACATGGTCGGCGTTAACGCTACCTAGAACAACTAACTTATTCATAAACGAACCTTTTTAATTATGAATGTTGGTCAAAATATATGGGTTAGGACTGCGAGTACAGTGCTAAACGATAGATTTTCGATTCAGGTAAAGAGAGGCGAGTTTCGAGCTTCTCGAAACTCGCCAAAGGTCTTATTTCGTGATGACTTTAAGTTGTACCGGGATGTACTTCTCTACTGATTCGCCTTTCAGCACTTTGTCAGCCGTTTCCACACCCAGCGCACCAATAAGATCGGGTTGTTGTGCGATAGTTGCGCCCAGAATACCGCGTTTAACGGCTGCGATACCGTCTTCAGTACCGTCAAAGCCAACGATTAAAACATCTTTACCAGAAGCCTGGACAGCGCGAAGTGCACCCAGTGCCATTTCGTCATTCTGTGCGAATACAGCTTCCACGTCTGGGTTGGCAGCCAGCATGTTTTCCATTACGTTCAGACCTTTGGTACGGTCGAAATCAGCCGGCTGACTAGCAAGCAATTCCATACCGCTGCTTTCAACGGCGTTCATGAAGCCCTTTCCACGCTCACGCGCTGCAGATGTACCGGCAATTCCTTCAAGCTGGATAACACGGGCTTTTTCGCCTACTTTTTCCATGATGAATTTACCGGCCATTTCACCACCAGCAACATTGTCAGAAGCAATATGGCTTACCACGTCACCACGGCTTGCACCACGGTCAAGCGTCAGTACCGGGATGTTCGAGCGGTTTGCCATACGAATAGCGTTAGATACCGCATCTGAATCGGTAGGGTTAATCAGAATTGCCTTAACGCCGCGGACAGTCAGATCTTCTACGTTAGAAAGCTCTTTGCTCGGGTCGTTTTGAGAATCCAGAACAATCAGGTTGTAGCCCAGCTCTTTTGCTTTCGCTTCAGCGCCTTCTTTCATGGTAACGAAGAATGGATTATTCAACGTAGAAACAACCATTGCCATTGTGTCTTGTGCAGAAGCAGTCGTGCTGAAAGATGCCGAAAGAACAGCAGCAGAGATAAGGGTTGCTAACTTTTTCATTCTATATTCCTTATATGTTTCGGGTCAGGTTTTCGGGCATTAATGCGGAATTGCGTTGATGCCCGGTATACAGAGGGTTAGGGTTTACTTCTTTTTAGTCTCTACCAGTACTGCCAGTAAAATGACCACTGCTTTTGCAATCATCTGGAAGTACGAAGACACATCTAACAGGTTTAGTGCGTTGTTAAGGAAGCCGATGATCAGAGCACCGATTAAAGTGCCCATGATTCGACCTTTGCCCCCGGCAAGGCTGGTACCGCCAAGCACGACAGCTGCAATCGCATCCAATTCGTATCCCATACCGGCAGTAGGCTGAGCGGATGAAAGACGAGAGGTGACGATGATGCCGGCAAGGGCTGCTAACAGGCCGCAGATTGCGTAGACGCCAATCTTGACGCGATCTACGTTGATGCCTGATAAGCGCGTTGCCGATTCGTTTCCGCCCAGGGCGTAGATGTAACGACCGAAGCGGGTATGATTAAGCAGGTACCATACAGAGGCGAATACGATGACCATCAGCCAGATTGGAACCGGGATGCCCATCGCATAACCGGTACCGAACCAGGCGAAGCTATCTGCTACGTCTGTAAAACCGGTTGAAATAGGGCGGCCGTCAGTGTACACCATGGTCACACCACGCAATAAGGTCATGGTTACCAGCGTCGCAATGAACGCCTGAACTTTGCCTTTTGCGATGATCACCCCACTGATTGCACCTAATGCCGCACCGGCAAGCAGGGCCGTCGGTACTGCGACTATTGCCGGGATTTCCAGTCCAATCATGGTGGCTGCAAAGGCACCGCAGAGAGCCAATACAGAGCCGACACTCAAATCAATGCCCGCGGTTAAGATAACCAGCGTCATACCCACTGCGATAATCGCATTCACCGACGTCTGACGGAGAATGTTCAACAGGTTATCGAGAGTGAAGAAATTAGGATTAAGAAAAGAGACCACCACGATCAGCAGAATTAAAGCGATTAGTGATTTTTGTTCAATTAACCATTCTTTAGTAAAAAGCTTATTGGCGTGTAAAGCATGCTTTTCAGCAGATTGCTTATTATTGGTCATAGCGTTATCACTCATGCTGCTACCTCATTGATTTTTTTACCAACAGCGCAAGCCATTAGTTTTTCCTGATCGGCATCGGCTGCCATAAATTCACCACTGATATGACCTTCGTGCATGACTATAATGCGATCACTCATCCCCAGTACTTCCGGCATTTCAGATGACACTAAAATGATGCTCATGCCATCGGCTTTGAACTGGTTGATCAGCTGGTAAATTTCTTTTTTCGCACCGACATCGACACCGCGTGTCGGCTCATCAAGGATAAGTACTTTCGGTCTGGTCATCAGGCCTTTGGCAATGGCGACTTTCTGTTGATTACCACCCGACAAGTTACCAATAATTTGATCGCGAGTCGGTGTCTTGATATTGAACAGACGGATAAAGTCTTCAACTGCAGTAACTTCATCGTAGTGTTTAATCTGTACACCTTTTGACAGCTGCTCTAACGCACAAAGCGACATGTTTTCTTTTACTGACAGCCCTAAGACAAGTCCATCGCCTTTGCGGTCTTCTGAGATATAAGCAATGCCGTTGGCCAATCCGTCCTGCGGACTCTGCGGATTAATGACTTTGCCATCTAAGATGATATCCCCCGAGTCACGGTGCAGGGCACCATAAATAATCTTCATCAGTTCAGTTCGACCCGCTCCCATCAGGCCGGATACGCCGAGGATTTCACCGCGATCAAGCTTGAAGCTCACACTGTTAACACCTGAGCCTGACAGGTTTTTTACTTCCAGACAGGTTGTGCCGTGTGTAACGTCTATGCGCGGGTATTGTTCTTCTAAGCGGCGGCCGACCATCATTTCAATCAGCCCGTCTTCATCAATATCAGCCACCCGGCGTTCACCTATGAACTTGCCATCTCGAAGCACAGTGATGTCATCGCAGATCTCAAAGATTTCTTTCAGGCGGTGTGAAATATAAACGATGCCGCAGCCTTCATCGCGAAGCTCGTTGATGACTTTAAACAGTGATTCAGTTTCAGTGTCTGTCAGAGCATCTGTCGGTTCATCCATGATGATGACTTGTGACTTGAATGACAGCGCTTTGGCAATTTCAACCATCTGCTGTTCGCCGAGGCTGAGTTCACCCAGTAGCTGATGTGAGTGGTGCTTCACATTCAGGCGTTTTAGAAGCGCATCGGCTTCACGATACATCTCTGACCACTTGATGCCACCAAACGCATTGGTTTTTTCACGGCCGAGGAAAATATTTTCAGCAATAGTCAGTTCAGGGATCAAGTTTAATTCCTGATGAATAATACTGATCCCCGCTTCCTGGGAGTGTCTCGGGCCATTAAAATTGACGAGCTTACCCTGATAGCGGATTTCACCGGCATCCATGGCATAGATACCCGTTAATGATTTCATCAGGGTGGACTTACCGGCACCATTTTCACCCAGCAAGGCCATGACCTTACCCGGATAAACATTCAAGCAAGCGTTGTCTAACGCTTTTACGCCAGGGAATGCTTTTTCGATGCCTTTAAGTTCTAAAATTGGCTGGTTCATGTCAGCTCCTTGCGATTATTCCGAAAATCGAGGGGTTAAAAAACAACGCCTGACTGGAAAATTACGTTCGCATAAGGTGTGCATTCACCTGTACGAATGACGGCCTTACTGTCTTGCGTATGTACCTTGAATGCTTCGTGGCTGATATAAGAAACGGCGATTTTTTTATTGCATAACGTTTCTTCTTCGCGGATCAGTGCAATCAGCGCTTGGTGTAATTCGGGGCTGACTTGTGCAAACTCTTCTGCAAGTACAACGCCTTCAATTTGCATTTCACCTAGAACAGCTTTGACGGTATCGATAAAAGTAGGGACGCCAGGGATTAATGCAAGATCGATACGTTGTGTCTCATCAGGGATCGGTAATCCAGCGTCGCAAATGGTGACTTCATCGGTATGACCCAGAGTCGCGATAACATAAGACAGCTCGGCGTTGATGAGGGCGTTTTTTTTCATGGTTAGCACCTTTAATAATTCATGGTGGTGATGCTTTCTGAGTGTAGCCAACCGTAGATATTACTCTCTCAATTGGCTGTTTTATGCCATCGAATCGTTTACGCAAACGTTTCGATGGCTAAAATGTAGTTTGTAAAGTGATGGATTGCACTCTGGATTATCACAAAGTGTGATTGAGATCAGACCAAGATATACCTAGCCTGAATAAATGGAGGGGTAGATCACAATTAAAACGCGGCGAGAGACGCTAGCAGTGCTAATTCTATTGATTATCTAATCATTAAGAGCATCGCGGGGGGAGTATATGGATAGCAATACAGAAAAGGAGTCTTGTTTGAAATCGCTAGCACATTGTCGCAATAATGACTTGCGCAGAATGAAAGCAGGCATAGATGTTCTCATCAGTAGCCAAGTTAGTATCTGCCAAAGTTGAATTATCAACTAACGCACACAGCTCATCCACCTTGTTAAGGGCGACGGTGACTTCTGTTGACGTCTTATCACGACTGATGGCTTTGATTTTGCCTTTTATCTGGTTGTCGTACGGTAATTCAGAGGACATTGCATTGACGACCACAACGGACGGCCCTTTGATCAACGCGACGACATCTTTGCCGATTTCAAGCTGCAGTCTTAAGGTACTGCTATGAGTAATTGTCGCTGAAATTTGCTGGTTGTCGTTTAACGCAATAATAATCAGATCATGGAGTTCATGTCGCTCAATATGGCTAATGGTGCCAAATAACTGATTGCGGGCACTGGTTTGTAATGAAAGTTTACTCATCACACCAAGCAGGCTATGTAGTGGTACATTGTCATCGTTTAACGCTTTTAGCCCCATATCCTGGATTTTATCCAGCAGATCATACATTTGTATAAGACGCTCACCGAAGTGGGTGAGCGATGCACCGCCTCCGCCTTTTCCGCCTTTTTCGCTGGTCACTAAAGGTTCCTTAGCACGACTATTCATATCTTTGATCGCATCATAGGCGGCTTTATAACTGATCCCGGCCTGTTTGGCTCCCTGACTTATCGACCCCGTATCCTGAACCGCTTTGAGCAGTGCCACGCGTCGAGGATTGGCAAACACTTTGTTATTTTCTGAAAGGGTTAAGAGCGCATCAAAGTCCATCATTGCTGAGTTTGTACCTTTAATTGATAAAAATAGAGCTAAATCAGAAATATAACTTCTGTTTTGCAATAAAGTATACCTTAGTATGTGTAAAGCATTTATTGTTTTTCAGCCTTCAAACAAGCGAGTAATGACGATGCAAAATATTTTATTTATCTTAAATGAGGCGGCTTACGGCTCTGAACGTACCTTCAATGCGTTACGGTTGGCGATTAATTTGAATGAACAAGAGCACCAGGAAGTCCGGTTGCAGATCTTTTTGATGTCAGACTCAGTCAGTTGCGCATTAATGAGGCAGATGCCTGCGGAGGGGTATAACATTCAGCAAATGTTGGAAATTCTCGTGGCCCAGGGAGCGGAAGTGAAACTTTGCAAAACCTGTACGGATGCGCGTGGTTTATCTGTATTGCCGCTGATTGAAGGAGCTGAAATTGCCACATTGGATGATCTCTCGTTGTGGACACTGCATGCCGATAAAGTCTTGACCTTTTAAAGTGAGGTTCTAGCTTTCTGTACCACGCCAACAAATGTGATTGATAAATCAACTGATAGCCACCAGGCTGCAGCTCCAATGTCAATTGATTGTCAGGATATCCCTAGCTTCGAGCCATGCACTACAATAAGAATGCTAAGCACGCTATTGTTTGGTTCATAATAATTTTGAGGGTGCAGCAATGAAAAAAACAATAATTGCAGGGGTTGTCGGTCTCGTGCTGGTCGGGTGCGACGGCGGTGGTTCTTCTGAGAGTGGAACCGGAAAGTTTTCATTGGCCTTTTCTGATGCAACGGTAGATGGTCTTGATCAGGTTTGCGTCGCATTTGATAAAATATCGGTACACCATACCGATGGTGGCGAATCAAACTGGGGTACCACTTCTTTTGCTGCTGATCAAAGCTCACCGGAGTGTATTCCTTCAGGAATGATTATTCCCGGCTCTGATACTGGCAATCCTGAATTTATGGTGATTAACCTGATGGCTTATCAGGGGAGTAATTCACTGCAGGTGCTCAGCAATGAAGTGATGGCAGCCGGTAAATATACCCAGCTGAGATTATCGGTACTGGAAGAAAACAATCATGCTTATAGCGACGGCACACCGTATTCTCATGTGATGGAGACGCTTACTAAAGACAAACTTGGTTTCGGTGTTGCAAGCGGGGAGCTGAAACTCGATGGCTTTGATGTCACTGCTGATGCCACTCAGGCTTACACCCTGGAGTTTGATCTCCGTAAGAGCATGGTTGAAAATGCCAATGGCTATCAGCTGAAGCCTCGTGGTGTACGTCTGGTGAACAACGAAGGCGTTGCCTACATTGATGGTACCGTGGGCAGTGAGGCGTGCCTCGGTAACCTTAATGATGCGTTTGTTTATATCTATCCGGGATCAACGCAAGTGTATGGTGATTTAGGCTCAGATTCTGAACCCTTTACATCCGCATCGGTTGAGGTTGATACCCTCTCCGGAGAAGGTCAATTTGCCGTCGGTTATGTTCCGTTGGGCTCCTATGACTTAGCGTTAGTCTGTAACGGCAGCGAAGATGATTCAGAAGCAGGCGGCGATACGCTCAGTATTACTGATCCAATCATTGCTGATGTGATTTTACCGATCACAGGCGTCACAGTGTCATTCTGATCGTCTAGTACTTGATCACCTGAAATGAACAAAACCCGCATTCAGCGGGTTTTGTTATTAGTGATGAATAAAATGTGAATTAAGCGTGATGAGAGCTTAACTCGAATTTCTTGATCTTGCGGTATAATGTAGCAATACCAATTCCTAGCTCTTCTGCGACTAACTTACGATTACCCAAGCGATTAATTGCCTCTTCGATGCGAATTTTTTCCATCTCTTCGAGGCTCATAATACTGTCATCCATAGTGTGCTGTTCGCTGCGTTTCTCACAGGGCGTACGTTCGAAATAAGGTGGCAGTAAATCGACATCAATCATATCCCCGGCAGGTACAACATTCACCAGGTACTCGATTAAGTTGCTGAGCTCGCGTACATTACCCGGCCAGTTATAGCTATTCAGCCGGGTCATGACACTGGGGGTGATACCCGGATAACCAACCCCGATTTTCCGGGTGTGGATATCAAGGAAGTAATGTACCAGTATGTCGACATCTCCCTGACGATCTTTAAGTGGCGGAAGGTGAATTGGAATGACATTCAGTCGATAAAAAAGATCTTCACGGAACTTGTTGGTCGCGATCATTTCAGAAAAATCACGGTTCGTCGCTGAAATTACCCGAATGTCGACAGGCACTGCGGTGTTGGAACCAATCGGCATGACTTCACGTTCTTCAAGAACACGCAGCAGTTTGGCCTGCAATGTCATCGACATGTCGCCAATTTCATCCAAGAACAGAGTGCCTTTATTCGCGGCCTGGATCAGGCCGGTCTTTCCTTTATTCGAAGCGCCGGTAAAGGCACCTCTGACATAGCCGAACAGTTCACTTTCAAGCAGCTGATCTGGAATTGCGGCGCAGTTGATGGCAACAAAGGGTTTATCGTTGCGATCGCTTAGGTTGTGCACCGCGTGGGCAATGACTTCTTTACCCGTTCCGCTTTCACCGTTAATTAATACACTTGAAGGGCTTGTGGCAATACGGCTGATCAATGTCTTAAGTGTTTGCATTTGCTTGCATTCGCCAATAACGCTGCGCAATTGTTGCGGCGGCTTGCCTATTTCAAAAGACGTATTGGGCTGGTAGAAAGCCATTAAAAATAATTGGTGGCCTTGAATATCATGGAACTGGCCGACAACCAGCTCCTGGCGTTCTCCTAATGAAATAATATGTTGTTGATGACCTTTTAATTCATTGTTATGGAAAGATAATGGCTGAATGTTGACTGCGATATGGGCCAATCCGTCACGGGAAATATTAAGGTTATTCAAAGCCGGATCGTTGCCGTATTTCACCCGGTTATTGTCATCAAGTACCAGTACCCCCTGATCCATATTTTCAATCAGGCTGGTAAATACTTTACTTAGTCCATTATCGTTGTCTCCGGACTCCAGCACTTTAGAGACAAAAATTTGAGAAATATGCCGGATATAGTCAGAGAATAACTGGACGTTTTCTTTGATCTTTTCCCGTGACTCCTCAGTAAACGCCACCAGGCTAATCACGCCGATGCAACGGTCTTCGATCATAATAGGGACGCCTAAAAAGGCGGTTTCACGACAACTTTCTTTATTGGAGCAGCCATCACAAATAGGATCGGTCCGTGACTTGACTACAACTTTTTCCTGATGGGTTTCAAGGATATAACGAAATATTCTTGAGGTGGTATTCAGTTTTTTTCCAAAAAACTTACTGTAAGGGCCGGTACCAGCGATACGAACTAGATCAGCATCAACCACTTCTGCGTCTAACTGTAAGACGGCTGAAAGCATTTGCGTGAATCGCAGTATCGTGGGCTGTAACTGCATTAATTCAGACTGGTGAAGTGTATTCAACATAGTATAAATCTATTTCTAAATGAAAAGACCGTAGTAACATAGTAAACATTAATACTCATCAGTTTGATGTGCATCAGGATTTTATAATGGAATCGCGATGCGCAATAGGAATTGCAAGGTAGATCACACCTAGATATCAATATGATAAACCGACATCGAGTCACTATCATTTTGGTCGCTATCGCTGATAGTCCGTGATAGTGAGGAGCGAAACAGAGAAGACACGGATAAAATCATCTCACCTTATAACCCACTGTTTTAATAATAAAAAATATTTTTTTCATTTTGAATTCTGTTGTTGGCATAGTAATTGGATTAAGAGAATCAGACGTCTGTTATAACCCGACAGACTTTTTCCAGCCACAGGCTTAATAACGAATTTCTAACCTGATAACAGACCACTAACTGGCTATCGAATTAATAACTGGGAAGAATAAAATGAAAAGCATTAATGAACTTATCAAGGAAATCAATGAACTAAAGTCAGAACTTCATAATAAAGATTTCCTCTTGACCTGGGAGCAGAGCCCTGAAGAACTGGAGCGTGTATTAAAAACGGCGCAGGTTTTAAAAGCGATGCGCCAGGAAAATATTGCAACCAACGTCTTTAAAAATGGTTTAGGTATTTCGCTATTCCGCGATAACTCAACCCGTACTCGTTTTTCTTACGCATCGGCAATTAATATGCTGGGCCTCGCTCAGCAAGATCTTGACGAAGGTAAATCACAAATCGCTCACGGCGAGACCGTACGTGAAACCGCAAACATGATTTCTTTTTGTGCCGATGCCATCGGTATTCGTGATGACATGTATTTAGGTGCGGGTAATGCTTACATGCGTGAAGTTGGCGAAGCGTTAGATGAAGGCGTGAAAGAGGGCGTACTGCCTAATCGTCCTGCATTGGTTAACCTTCAGTGTGATATTGACCACCCAACCCAATCTATGGCCGACCTTGCCTGGTTGGAAGAGCATTTCGGTGACCTCAAGAAGTTGAAAGGCAAGAAAATTGCGATGACTTGGGCTTACTCGCCAAGCTATGGCAAACCACTTTCAGTGCCACAAGGCATTATCGGCCTGATGACCCGTTTTGGTATGGATGTGACGTTGGCTCACCCTGAAGGCTATGATCTTATTCCTGACGTTGTCGAACAAGCGCGCAAGAATGCTGAAGCATCTGGCGGTAGTTTCACTCAGGTTGCTTCGATGGAAGAGGCATTTAAAGACGCTGATATCGTATATCCAAAATCATGGGCGCCTTATCAGGTAATGGAACGTCGTACCGAGCTACTTCGTGCCAATGACCATGACGGTCTGAAAGCACTTGAGCAAGAATGTCTGGCTCAGAATGCTAATCACAAAGACTGGCACTGCACTGAAGAAATGATGAAGCACACCAAAGACGGTGAAGCGTTGTACATGCACTGCCTGCCTGCCGATATCACCGGCGTTTCTTGTAAAGAAGGTGAAGTCGAAGAATCGGTATTCGAAAAATACCGCATCGCGACCTACAAAGAAGCCAGCTGGAAGCCATATGTGATTGCGGCCATGATCATGAACCGCAAGTACCAGGAACCAGGTGCCGTACTGCAACAGCTGCTTGATGAGTACGAAAAGCGCGTTAAATAACACTAACTATTCATCGTCTTGCTATTTTGCCCAATAACGGCATCAGAAGTGCTCATTTATACTTATAAACTCCGCGCTTCCTCGTTGCTCTTGAACAAAATAGCAGCGAGCTGAATAGCTACAGTAGCTGCTATATCTGTATTCAATTATATAGTTAATACAGTTGGAAAAATGCAAACCCTTCGCGGGGTAACAGATTCCGGTTATCCCCGCATTTTCTTTCTATTCACATCAATGAGGTCTGGTCGTGTCTACATTCTCTCTAAAAATGGAGATAGCCGATAACCGCCATTATAACGGTCAGCAATCTTCTCTGTTCACCATTGATGAAGCGGAAAAAGCCCGCGCCTTCCATCAAAAAGTTGAAGGCTACCAACCAACACCGTTGCAATCACTTGACTGCTTAGCCAAAGAAATTGGTGTTGGAAAAATTCTCGTTAAAGATGAAGCATACCGCTTCGATCTCTGTGCATTCAAGATGCTGGGTGGCGCGTATGCCATTGCCCGTCTGCTTTGTGATGAATACCAGCTTGATATCAACACGTTTGATTTTGACAAACTGAAAACCGACATCACAGAAAAAATGACCTTTGCAACCGCAACCGATGGTAACCACGGTCGCGGTGTCGCCTGGGCGGCCAATAAATTGGGTCAGAACGCTGTGGTCTATATGCCTAAAGGGGCAGCGGATGAGCGAGTAAATAACATTCGCGCACTGGGTGCAAAATGCATCGTTACTGATATGAACTACGATGACACCGTGCGTCTAGCCATTAAAACGGCAGAAGAGTGTGGTTGGAAAGTAGTGCAGGATACCGCTTGGGAAGGTTATACCAAGATCCCAACCTGGATCATGCAAGGTTACACCACAATGGCGGCAGAAGCGGTAGATCAGATGCAAAGCCAAGGTATCAACCAGCCGACTCATGTCTTCTTGCAAGCCGGTGTCGGTGCCATGGCGGGGGGGGTACTGGGCTATCTCTGCGACAAGTTTGGTGCGGACAACCTGCATTCTGTCGTGGTTGAACCCGATCAGGCCGACTGTATTTACCGTTCTGGTATCAGTGCCGATGGCGACATGGTCAACGTTGACGGCGATCTTGCCACCATCATGGTTGGATTAGCATGTGGCGAACCAAACCCACTCGGCTGGCCAGTACTGCGCGACTGCAGTACCCAGTTTGTCTCGTGCCAGGACAACGTTGCTGCACTTGGTATGCGTGTTCTCGGCAATCCGTTAGGTTCTGACCCTCGTGTGGTATCCGGTGAATCCGGCGCGGTGGGAGCAGGCTTGCTAGCTGCTATATATTACCATCCGCAGCGAGAAGAGCTGATGGCAAAAATGGGGCTGACAAAAGACTCCGTAGTGCTGTTGATCAACACCGAAGGTGACACCGATCCCGTTCATTACCGTGAAGTTGTGTGGGAAGGTAAGCACCCAACAACAGCTTAGTTACTAGCAGAATCCAATAACAATTTGCGAGCTCGGTTTTGTCATCGTGTAAACAGGGCTTCAGGTCTTAAAGACAAAAATATCATGTCGGGTGTGATGACCACCATCCGACTTAAGGAGAATTAAAATGACAATGAACATCCCTTTCAACACTGTCCTAGAAAAAGCCCAAGAATATAAAGCGGATATGAGCCGTTTTCTGCGCGATATGATTGCGATTCCAAGCGAAAGCTGTGACGAAGAAAAAGTAGTACTGCGCATTAAAGAAGAAATGGAAAAAGTGGGTTTCGACAAGGTCGAAATCGACCCAATGGGTAACGTATTGGGCTGGATCGGTCATGGTCCGCATCTTATTGCGATGGATGCACACATTGATACCGTCGGTGTCGGCAACATGGATAACTGGGAATTTGACCCGTACCAGGGTATGGAAGACGATGAAATCATCGGTGGTCGTGGTGCGTCAGATCAGGAAGGCGGCATGGCATCTATGGTCTACGCCGGTAAGATCATCAAAGATCTGGGCCTTGAAGACGAATATACCTTACTTGTAACCGGTACGGTTCAGGAAGAAGACTGTGATGGCCTTTGCTGGCAGTACATCATTGAAGAAAGCAAAATCCGTCCTGAGTTCGTGGTATCGACAGAGCCGACAGATTGCCAAATCTATCGTGGTCAGCGTGGCCGTATGGAAATTCGTGTTGATGTTGCAGGGGTGAGCTGTCACGGCTCTGCACCAGAGCGCGGTGATAACGCGATCTTTAAGATGGGCCCGATCCTTAACCAACTTGAAGGACTTTCTCATAATCTTAAAAATGACGAATTCCTGGGTAAAGGCACACTAACCGTGTCTGAAATTTTCTTCACCTCACCAAGCCGTTGCGCTGTGGCAGATAGCTGCGCAGTGTCTATTGACCGTCGCTTAACTTGGGGCGAAACATGGGAAGGTGCATTAGACGAAATTCGTGCACTACCAGCGGTACAAGAAGCTAACGCGGTTGTTTCAATGTACGAATATAACCGTCCAGCCTACACCGGATTGGTATACCCAACAGAGTGCTACTTCCCGACTTGGTTAATTGATGAAGAGCATGTCGCGACTAAAACGCTGGAAGCTTCTTATGAGCTTCTATTTGACAAGAAACCAACGGTTGATAAGTGGACGTTCTCAACGAACGGCGTATCTATCATGGGCCGTTACGGCATTCCAGTGATTGGTTTCGGTCCGGGTAAAGAGCCAGAAGCACATGCGCCAAACGAGAAAACCTGGAAAGACCACTTGGTAACATGTGCTGCAATGTACGCTGTGATCCCGCAGATGTATCTGAAGCAGTTAGGTGAAAAGTAATTAGCGATGTTGGCGAGTAGCCGACATTGATACCGACTTCCGTCCCGAGGGGGTCAGCTCGCTCTGCCTGAGAGCTGACCACATATCCCCCTCGGGATGGCTTTTGTCTTATGTTTAAACCGCAATATCTTTGCTATTTCGTTTACTAACTGAGTCGGCCTTTAGCCAGTCAACAGACACTGTCTATTTGTTACTAAACGAAATAGTTGCGATTAAAGCGACCAGTGTAATTTGATTTTCAAGTGCAGATAAAGCGAAGGATAGCGTTATGAAGCAAAGCGGTCATTCCCCGATTGAGACTGGTAATTCTAAGGCCAGCGCTACCTTAATTAAGCATGGCATCGTGGTTGATGCACATAGCGAAACCAATCAGGACATTCTTATTGTCGACGGCAAAATTGCCCAAATTGCACCGTCAATAAGTGACTATCCTGCTGAGACGAAGATCATTGATGCCTCTGGTATGTACGTCATGCCGGGTGGTATTGATGTCCATACTCATTTTAATCTTGATGTGGGCTTTGCTCGTAGCTGCGATGATTTTTATACCGGCACCCGTTCAGCCGCATGTGGTGGCACCACCATGATCATCGATCATATGGGGTTTGGACCAAAGAGCTGTAACCTTCACCACCAACTCAACGTTTATAAAGAGAGCGCCAAAGATAAAGCGGTTATTGACTACAGCTTTCATGGCGTTATCCAGCATGTTAATGACGAGATCCTGAACGAAATGGCCTCTATGGTTGAACAGGAAGGGATCTCCAGCTTTAAGCTCTATCTCACCTATGGCTATAAACTGGATGACGAATCCGTACTGCGGGCGCTGAGCCGATTGAATCAGGTCAACGCCTTAACCACCGTTCATCCGGAAAATGATGCTGCGATAGCACTCCGGCGTACACAGTTACTTGAAGCCGGAAAAACCGCCCCGAAATACCATGCCATCAGCCGCCCTTTAGAATGCGAAGCAGAAGCCATTGGCAGAATGATCAATCTGGCAAGGCTGGCTGATGACGCACCGCTTTATATCGTTCACTTATCTAATGGCTTAGGTCTGGATTACATTCGTCTGGCGCGTCGTAACGGCCAACCGGTCTGGGCCGAAACCTGCCCGCAATATCTGCTGCTTGATGACAGCTGCTATGAGCAGGAAGATGCACTGAAATTTATTCTCAGCCCGCCATTACGCCCGAAAGAAGAGTTGGAAAAATTGTGGACGGGATTAACCGACGGCAGCATTGATACGGTCGCAACCGACCATTGCTCGTTCACATACCAGACCCAGAAACAGCGCGGCAAAGATAATTTTACCGCTTGCCCGAATGGCATGCCGGGGGTCGAAACCCGAATGCCGCTGTTGTTTTCTGAAGGCGTAATGAAAGGGCGTATCAGCCCAAGCCGTTTTGTTGAACTAACCAGTTATATGCCAGCCAGACTCTTTGGTATCTATCCGCTAAAAGGGTGTCTGGCCACCGGTTCTGATGCTGATTTAGTGCTGTTTGATCCGAAGCAGCAAGTCACCATCAGCCACGATTTATTGCATGACAATACCGATTATACCCCGTATGAAGCAATACAAAGCCATGGCTGGCCAGTCATGACCATCAGCCGTGGCGAGGTGGTGTCGTGCAATGGCGAATTTATGGGGAAAGCAGGGAATGGCCGCTTTATTCGTCGCGAGCCTTTTCTTCGGCAGAATCTGAAAGATTAAAAAATAGGCCGCAGAGAAAAGGGATAAATAAACTTATAAATAAAGGAGTCAACATGAAACCGACAGCTGTCGTTGCCTTAGGCGGCAATGCCCTATTACGTCGCGGTGATGCGCCGAGCTTTGAAAACCAATTGGCCAATATCAAGATTGCCGCCAAAGCGATAGCCGAGATTGCGCGAGAATACCGTGTTGCTATTGTGCATGGCAATGGCCCGCAAGTAGGGTTGTTAGCATTACAGAATCTTGCTTACGATAAAGTAGCGCCGTATCCATTAGATGTTCTAGGGGCGGAAAGTGAAGGCATGATCGGGTATATGCTGGCCCAGGAGTTGCAAAACCTGATGCCGGAGACTCAGGTCGCAAGCTTGTTAACGCGCATTGAAGTGGATGCTGATGATCCGAGCATGCTCGATCCTACCAAATTTGTCGGCCCGGTTTATAACGAAGACGAAGCGGGTATTTTAGCCGAAGCCAATAATTGGGTCATGAAACGCGATGGGGAATTTCTACGCCGGGTTGTGCCATCGCCAAAGCCAATGAACATTCTCGATAAAACCTCAATTGATACCTTGCTCGAAGCCGGGCAAATGGTCATTTGCTGTGGCGGCGGCGGGATCCCGGTCTGTCGTTCAGATTTCGGTTACCGGGGCGTAGAAGGGGTGATTGATAAAGATCTGTCCGCGACATTACTGGCTAAACAGTTAAAGGCTGACAAGCTGCTGATCCTGACCGATGCGGATGCCGTTTATCTCGATTGGGGAACAGACCAGCAACGTGCGTTGCGTTCAGTGACACCGGCCGAGCTAAGTGAACATGAATTCCCTGCTGGTTCGATGGGGCCGAAAGTTGAGGCCGCCGCTGAATTTGCCCAGTTTGGCGGTCGGGCGTATATCGGCGCGTTAGAACAAGGCCTCGATGTGCTGGCTGAAAAAGCCGGAACCTGCGTAGCGGTTTAAGTTATGTGTGAAATGTAGTTATTCATCTCGTTGCAGATTAATGAAATGGCATAGACTTGAACGGCTACACTTTTTTATGGAAAAAATATTCATCGTTTACATTGTCGACATCTACCCTACAAAGCAATATCTAAAAATTGACACCTAAAAGCGAGTCTGATGTACCGACAAAGCAGAAGAACAGACAAAAAGCGATGTGAAACAGCAAGCTTCTCATAACAATGGAATTGAGTGGCTTGCTCTTTATTGTGCCACCAGGCACTTAGAGAAAGGTAGAGCATTATGAGTAATTGTCCAAAGGATATGACCCTTCCTCCGGATCTCACCCTCAAGAAGGGATCGGGACCAGTCAGAACAAAATTCCCCATCTATTCCAACTCCCTGCCGCCCTGTAACCATGCTTGCCCGACCGGGAGTAATATTCAGGAATGGCTGTCGCTAGCGCAGGAAGAGCAATACGAAGAAGCGTTTCAGGCTTTGATCAAAAACAACCCCATGCCGGCGATCCATGGTCGCGTCTGTTACCACCCGTGCGAATCCGCCTGTAACCGTGCCAATATTGATCAAGCTGTCAGTATTCATGCGGTGGAGCGTTTTCTGGGCGATCAGGCGATAGAAAAAGGCTGGCAAGTGCGTGTTGATGCGCAACCAACCGGGAAGCGGGTGTTGGTTGTCGGGGCTGGCCCGAGTGGCCTAGCAACGGCGTATCACCTGAAACGAAAAGGGCACGATGTCGAGATCCGCGACGCTGCGCCAATGGCCGGTGGCATGATGCATTTCGGTATTCCTGCCTACCGCTTACCCCGTGATATTCTGGAAAGTGAAATCGCCCGTATTGAAGCAATGGGTATTAAGATTGTGCTCAATCATACCGTCGAAGATTTGCTGGCAGAAAAAGTAAGAGGGCAATTTGATGCTGTCTTTCTTGCTATAGGCGCGCATGTCGGACGGGGGCTGGATATTCCCAACGATGATCCCGGCAAAGTAAATGATGCTGTCTCGTATCTTCGAGCAACAGAAATGAATACTGCGCCAGCACTGGGCAAGCGTGTTGCCGTGTATGGTGGTGGCAATACCGCAATGGATGCCGCGCGAACGGCCAGGCGTCAGGGGGCCGATGTGATGGTGATTTACCGTCGCGACCGTGCCCACATGCCAGCCCATGATTTTGAATGCGTTGAAGCGATGGAAGAAGGGGTGGTATTCCACTGGCAGCGAACGATTAACCAAATTGATGGTACGACCTTTACCCTTGAGAAAATGGCGATAGACGGCGATGGCCGTCCGCAGCCTACAGGGGAGTTTGAAACCGTCGAGGCGGACTCCCTGATCCTGGCTCTTGGTCAGAATATCGATACCAAACTGACCAAGTCGATTCCGGGTGTTGAGCATAAAAAAGACGGAACCGTTATCGTTAACGAACAGATGATGACCGGCTATCACGGGTTATTTGCCGGTGGTGATATGGTGCCAAGTGATCGTACGGTTACAATCGCCGTCGGTCACGGTAAGAAAGCCGCAGCGCATATCGATGCTTTTCTGAATAAACGTACCTTCAGCAAAATTTCCAAACAACCGCTGATCCGCTACGACAAGTTGCACCTCTGGTATAAAACCGATGCAGACAAGAGCGAGCAGCCGGCAATTCCCGTAGTACAACGTGCCACATCGTTTGACGAAGTCTTCGGGGGGTTAACTGAACAGGAAGCCCTGTTTGAAGCCAAGCGTTGCTACTCCTGTGGCAACTGTTTTGAATGTGATGGCTGTTTTGGTGCCTGTCCTCAGGGGGCAATTACCCGTTTAGGAAAAGGTAAGGGATATAAGGTTGATTACGATAAGTGCACCGGCTGTGAAGCTTGCTATTTGCAGTGCCCTTGTCATGCCATCGAAATGGTAGCCGCTGAAACGGACTAGGAGCAGATCATGACAGATAAAACGATTCATTCGTCGAAGGCGGCTCTTTCATCGATGCCAGTGATGCACACCTGTGACGGTAACGAAGCCGCGGCACATATTGCATACCGCGTCAGTGAAGTGTGTGCAATATATCCAATTACACCTTCTTCGACTATGGCCGAATTTGCTGACCAGTGGGCCGCAGAAGACAAACGAAATATTTGGGGCAATATTCCGCTGATCGCGGAAATGCAAAGTGAAGGCGGTGCCGCAGGTACCGTCCATGGCTCGCTGCAAAGTGGTGCGCTAACAACGACATTTACGGCCTCGCAAGGCTTGATGTTAATGCTGCCCAACATGTACAAAATTGCTGGCGAGCTGACATCCGCGGTATTCCACGTCGCCGCACGGTCGCTGGCGGCTCAGGGGCTGTCTATTTTTGGTGATCATCAGGATATTATGGCCGCACGGGGCACGGGGTTTGCACTACTTGCCGCTTCCTCGGTACAAGAGGCGCACGATATGGCGCTGGTGGCTCATGCCGCAACGCTCGATGCACGTATTCCGTTTATTCACTTCTTTGATGGTTTCAGGACCTCCCATGAAGTGAACAAGATCAGTCTGATTTCTGATGCCCATATCAGGGAAATGATCTCAGACCAATTGGTACGGGCACACCGTGAACGTGGTTTGAGTCCTGATACTCCGTTCATTCGTGGCACGGCGCAAAACCCGGATGTATATTTTCAGGGTCGCGAAACGGTTAATCCGTTTTATGCCAGTACCCCGGACATTGTTCAGGGCTGTATGGATAAACTGGGCAAGCTAACGGGGCGCCATTATAAGCTGATCGAATTCCACGGTGCGCCAGATGCCGAGCGGGTAGTGATTGCGATGGGATCGGGTGTCGAAACCATCAAAGAGACTGTCGAATATTTAGTTGCACAGGGCGAGAAAGTCGGTGTGCTGCAAGTGCGGTTGTACCGGCCTCTTTCGGCAGAGCATCTGATGGCGGCACTGCCAAAGACAACGAAAAAACTGGCGATATTAGATCGTACCAAAGAGCCGGGAGCCAATGCCGATCCGCTCTATCAGGATGTGCTGACCGCATTGATGGATTCTTTTAATGGTGAGGGACAGAATCGCCTTGAGCAGATGCCACGCTTAGTGGCTGGTCGTTATGGCTTGTCGAGTAAAGAATTCACACCAGCGATGGTTAAAGCCGTCTTTGATAATCTTGCGAAAGAACAGCCTAAGCACCATTTTACCGTCGGTATTATTGATGATGTGATGAACTCGCATCTCGCTTACGATGCTGATTTCGATATTGAATCCAGCGAAGTGGTGCGCGCCATGTTCTATGGCCTGGGGGCTGACGGCACGGTAGGCGCGAATAAGAATACCATCAAGATCATCGGAGATGATCCGGACTATTTTGCTCAGGGTTACTTTGTCTACGATTCAAAAAAATCGGGTTCGCAGACCGAATCGCACCTGCGTTTCGGCCATCATCCGATCAACAGTCCGTACCTGATCCAGTCGGCTAATTTTATTGCCTGTCATCAGTCAACCTTTGTTGAAAGTACAGACATGCTGGCGAAAGCGGCGGATAACGCGACATTCTTGCTAAATACGACTGAACCTGCGGATAAGGTATGGGACAGCCTGCCAGCAAGAATGCAGCAGCAACTGATCGAACGCAATATGACCCTGCATGTGATCGACGCCTATAAAGTGGCGCGTGATACCGGCATGGGCAATCGCATCAATACCATTATGCAGACGTGTTTCTTTGCCCTTTCCGGGGTGTTAGAAAAAGACGTTGCCATTGCTAAAATTAAAACAGCGATAGAGAAAACATACGCCCGTAAAGGCCCCGAAGTGGTAAAGAAAAACTTTGCCGCGGTTGACCATACCCTGTCTCACCTTTATCAGGTGAAGGTACAAGATAAGGTCACGGCGACGGGGGTGTCAAAACCAACAGTTTCCGAACTCGCGCCGAAGTTTGTCCAGGAAGTCACTGCGGCGATGATGGCGGGCAAGGGCGATCTTATTCCTGTCTCGATGCTACCGGTCGACGGCACCTATCCGTCAGGTACGACGCAGTGGGAAAAACGCAATATTGCCCAGAAAATTCCAGTCTGGGAGCAAGATGACTGTATCCAGTGTGGTAACTGCAGCATTGTTTGTCCGCATGCGGCGATTCGGGCCAAGTTCTACGACAAGTCGAAACTGGATGATGCCCCACAAGGCTTCAAATCTGCGGGCATTACCGCCCGAGGCTTCCCGGATACACGTTACACATTACAGGTTTACGCCGAAGATTGTACCGGTTGCAGCTTGTGTGTCGATGCCTGCCCGATGGTCGTGCAAGAAGCGACAGAAACGTTGCCCGAGCGCAAAGCTATCAATATGGAGCTGAAAGCGCCTTATCTGGAGCAAGAGAAGCAGAACCTGAGCTTCTTTGAGGCGTTGGCCTACAACGAACGTGCCCGTATCGACTTCTCGAATGTCCGTGGGGCGCAGTTCCTGCAGCCACTGTTTGAGTTCTCTGGTGCATGTGCGGGATGCGGTGAAACCCCTTACCTTAAGTTGATGTCACAGCTATTTGGCGATCGGATGATGGTGGCCAATGCTACGGGCTGCTCGTCTATTTATGGCGGTAACTTACCGACTACACCATGGTCGAAAAATGCCGAAGGGCGGGGGCCTGCCTGGGCGAACTCATTGTTCGAAGATAATGCCGAGTTCGGCTTTGGTTTCCGTCTGGCTGCTGTGAAGCAACACGAAATGGCGAAACAGTTGGTGGTGGAAAACCGCGACCGACTCGATCCGTTATTGGTTGATCAATTACTGAATGCTGAACAAAATACCGAAACGGAAATTCAGGCACAGATCAAGCGTGTTGATCTGCTTAAAACGGAGCTTAAAGCATTCGGAACAGAATCTGCGTTGAACCTGATATCTGTCGCCGATCAGCTGATCCGCCGCTCAATCTGGATTGTTGGGGGGGACGGCTGGGCGTACGATATTGGCTCAAGCGGTCTGGATCATGTATTGGCCAGTGGTGCCGATGTTAACGTGCTGGTGATGGATACCGAAGTGTATTCCAATACTGGCGGTCAGATGTCGAAATCCACCCCGTTAGGCGCAGTGGCGAAATTCGCTTCAGCCGGTAAAAAAGCGATCAAGAAAGACGTCGCGATGCAGGCTATTTCTTACAATAACGTCTATGTTGCTCGTGTCGCGCTGGGGGCAGATCCGCAACAGGTGCTATTAGCGATGCGGGAAGCTGAGGCTTACCGCGGTCCATCAATCATTATTGCCTACAGCCACTGTATTGCTCACGGCATTAATATGGAAGATGGCCTGCACCAGCAGCAGCTTGCGGTTAAATCCGGTCACTGGCCATTATTCCGCTATAACCCGGAACTGCGTGATGTGGGTGAGAATCCGTTCTCGCTCGATACATTACGTCCGACGATCCCGCTGGAAGCGTATCGCTACAACGAAGGGCGCTATCAGAGCTTACGCCGTAGTCACCCTGAACTTGCCGGTGATATTACCGCTCAAGCGCAGACTGTGGCCGAACGTAAATGGCGGTTATATGAAGAGTTAGCCACTCGTCCTCAGGGAGCCGTTGCGCCACATGTTGAGTTGCAGGGCAAATAGTTATACCTGAAAAAGGACCAAGGCCTGTTTATCTTCCGACCGCTGTAATTGCAATGGTGAAGACAATCTGGCCCTCATGTCTCGAAATGAATAAAAGTGCCTGACATCTTGTGACAGGCACTTTTACTTCACATTTTTAATGTTGCAAAAAGCATACAATTACTTGCCATATCCTGATACCAACTGATTTATTAAGTATCACGGGATAACCAATCAGCCCTCGCATAAAACCGCATGCCGTTTCTGACAGATGACATTTGAGGACTGATAATAATTTGTTTTTATAGTGGAGGGATACCATGACAACAGGAAAATACCTAAGGTGGAAAGATGAAGAAGGCAATGAATTCCGACCTGTTTCATTAACCGGTACCGAGTTGCTCAACGATCGTACCCTGAACAAAAGCACTGCCTTTAGTTATGAAGAACGTGAAGCATTTCAGTTGAGCGGCTTGCTTCCACCAAGGGTACAAACCTTCGATGATCAATTAAACCGTGTATATGATGGCTTCAGAAACGCCTCAACAGATATTGAAAAATACCTTTTCTTGCGTGCCCTTCAAGATAGAAACGAAACCTTATTCTATGCATTGTTATCCCGTCATGTAGAAGAAATGACACCGATCATCTACACCCCAACCGTCGGTAAGGCATGCCAGGAATTTAGCCACCGTTACCAAAAAGCGCGAGGTCTGTACATTACCGAAGATAGTGTTGACGAAATGGGAGAGATGGCTCGTCACTTTATCGGCAAAGACATCAAAATTATCGTTGTTACCGACAGCCAGGGCATTCTTGGCTTAGGTGATCAGGGTGTCGGCGGAATGGGGATCCCAATTGGTAAACTTTCCCTTTATACCCTGGGGGCTGGTATTCATCCGGCACATTGCCTGCCAATAGCACTGGACGTTGGTACCGACAACCAGGATTTGCTTGATGATCCTATGTATCTGGGGATGCCTCGTAAACGTATGCGCGGCGAGGAATATAAGGCTTTCATCCGTAAGTTTGTGAAGCAGGTGAAGCGCCACTTCCCGAAAGCGGTATTGCAGTGGGAAGATTTCAGTAAATCCAATGCATTCGATAACCTGAGTGATTACGAAGATGACTTGCCGTCATTTAACGATGATATTCAAGGCACAGGCTCCGTTGTGCTGGCGGGTATACTTGGTGCGGTGAAAATTAAAAACGAGAAGCTTGCCGATCAAACCTATGTGGTTTATGGGGCAGGTGCTGGTGGAGTAGGGGTCGCCGATCAGATTTACGCGGGCCTACTCAAAGAAGGTTGCTCGCATGTTGCGGCGCGGGAAAAAATATTTGTACTCGATTCGCAAGGCTTAGTGTTTGATGATCGGGATGGTCTGGATGAATACAAGAAACGCTATGCCAAACCTCGCGCACTGGCTGAAGGCTGGCACACTGAAGTGCTCGGCAAGGTTTCTCTGACAGAACTTATCAACAACCATCCGGTAACGGTGCTATTGGGAACCAGTGGTATCGGCGGCGCATTTAAAGAAGAGCACGTTCAGAAGATGCTGGAATACACCAAACGACCAATGGTATTTCCGCTTTCTAACCCCACCGCAAACTGCGAAGCGATACCAGAAGATATTTACAAATGGAGTGATGGTCAGGCTATTGTCGCCACCGGAAGCCCATTTGATAATGTTAACTACAACGGCCATGAGTACCGGATCGGCCAGGGTAATAACGTCTTTATCTTCCCTGGTGTGGGATTGGCATCGATAGTTTCTCAAACCCAGAAAGTCACCCTTGACATGTTCACTATGGCTTCTTACGCCTTGGCTGAGTGTGTTTCAGAGGAAGATCTGGCTGCGGGATGCGTATACCCGAGGATCAGTAAACTGAAGGAAGTCTCTGTTGTGGTGGCAACCAGTATTCTTGAAAATATGCAAGCCACTGAACCGAATAGCCTGCTTCGAGGTAAAAATATTCAACAAGAACTTGCTCAACAAATGTGGGAACCTGTTTACCTGCCTTACAGAAGGGTATAAAAGCATGTAAGGACATGCGTTAAGCCCAGTGAAAGCTGGGCTTTTCGTTGAGAACATTGACCACACCCATTAGTGTTTTTTTGTTACGCCCTGGTAAGCGGATTTAAACATCAGGTTAAAGCCATCTTGTGAGATTTCTTTTGGAGTGGTATTTGCGGCTTTAAGTCGTCGGTAGCATTCATGTAACGTCGCAAGTACGATTTCTTGTTCTTTGGGGCTCATTTTTTGTGTGTTCACTTGGTTTCCCTCTCATTTCGCTCGAATTGAGTTTCCAGAGGAAGCTCTGAATCTCTTGTAGTGACTTGAATATACCTATAGACAATAAACCAGCGATATTGAATTGAATCTGAACCAACATTGATCATCTGCGAAGAATACAAATTGAATAACACTCTAGTTGCATAATGTCTCACTTTACATATTTTTCAGTCTATTCTTATCAGTATTAAAAACTGACATGCATCCATTTTAATCGGATATTCGGCTGGATGATGAATAGCTGGTTTGGGCGTACGGGAATAAGAATGTTATATCAATTGGGATAACTGTCCCGACTGATATTATTTATAGCGGGAATTAGCACATGACGTTAAATTCGCTGAAAGAAGGAATAAAATCAGGATCTGCTGAGCAAAATACAGAGGCTGTAAGCGCTGCTCAGACTGGTTCCGCAGATCAAAACACTGGTGCTGGCTTAACACAAAAAAATGCTGAAGAGAGACTGAAAGAATATGGTATCAACCGGTTGCCTGAGCCTCCGATGCCCGGAACGGTACAAATATTTGCCCGACAGTTTTTAAGTCCGTTTATTTATATTCTGGTTATTGCCGCCATTGTTTCATTCATTCTGGGGCAAAACCCTAGTGGTATCTTTATTATTGTGGTGCTGATCCTTAACGCCATTATAGGCACTGTTCAGGAGTATTCTGCCCAACGCTCTGCAGCGGCATTACGGAATATGGTCAAAGGTGTAACCCATGTCATCCGTGACAGTATTGCCCGCACTATTGATGTCGAAGAAATCGTTCCGGGTGATTTGCTTCTGCTCTCTTCCGGCGACAAGGTGCCCGCAGATGTACTCCTTATTAATTGCCACAATTTGGCTGTTGATGAATCGATGTTAACGGGTGAGTCTCTGGCTGTGAGTAAAAATCCCTGGGCCAAGGTTGCTGAGGACGCGCCGTTGTCGGAAAGGGTAAACCAGTGTTTTGCGGGTAGTATTATTACCCACGGACGTGCTCAGGCCATTGTAACCGCAACGGCGACCCATACCGAGATCGGGCGTATTGCTCGCCATGTCACGAAAGAGCGTGTCTCCGAACCACCATTGATGATCCGCATCCGGGCTTTTACCTATCAGGTCGCTGGCGGTATTTTTA
Source organism: Photobacterium sp. (assembly GCF_033720175.1). GTDB lineage: Bacteria > Pseudomonadota > Gammaproteobacteria > Enterobacterales > Vibrionaceae > Photobacterium. The sequence goes on along the minus strand of NZ_JAWWDA010000005.1, from coordinate 72,595 downwards.
TCGCAATCTTAACGCTTACGATCATGATGTTGCTGAAAGGGAGCTATACCACCGAAGCCATTATCTTAATGACCATTGGCCTCGCCGTCTCGGTGATACCTGAGGGGTTGCCCGCCGCGCTGACTGTCGCTCTGGCTATCGGTATGAGGCGAATGGCCAAAAACAATGTCATTATCCGTAAACTGATCGCCGTGGAATCGCTAGGTTCGTGTACCTTTATCTGTTCTGATAAAACGGGCACATTGACCGTAAATGAGTTAACGATCCGTCAGGTAGTACTGCCAGACAATAAGGCTTTTCAGGTGACGGGAGAAGGGATCGCTCCTGGCGGTGAAATTTGCGGTAATACCGAACAACAACACCTGCAGCAGTTGTGTATTGCTGGTGTCTTGGCCAATGAAAGCCATCTTAGTTATGCCGGAGGAGAATGGGTATCGGACGGTGATATCGTCGACGTTGCATTTCTGGTGTTAGCTAAAAAGCTGGGGATGTCGATCACGCAACTGCGGCAACAGCAGACCCAGCTGGAGCTTATCCCTTACGAACCAGAAAAAGCCTATAGCGGCAGCGTGAATCTTGATGGTGACAGTGCTTGGCTGTATGCCAAAGGCAGCCCTGAAAAAATGCTCAGTATGTGTAGTCAAATGGAAACGGCATCAGGGCCGGTCGACATTGACAAGGCATTGATCGAAGATCAATTTGAATCTCTGGCTAAACAAGGTTACCGGATTATTGCCCTGGCCAAACGGGAAGTGATTGAAAACAGCCATAAGACATTAGAGAAAATGAACTTTCTAGGTATGGTGGCTATGATTGATCCGGTACGTAAAGAAGCGTTTGATGCGATAACCCGCTGCCGTAACGGGGGGATTGAAGTCGCGATGATCACCGGTGATCACCCGGCTACTGCAAAGTCGATTGCCATAGAGCTTGGTCTGTGTGAACAAGATGCCGCTGTTGTCACAGGAAGTATGATCCATCAGGCCAATGCCCAAAGTCTGAAAGCCGCAGACGACTTAATCAGACCGATCCGCGTTTTTGCCCGTATTGAACCGCAACAAAAGGAGCAGATAGTCGATAGTTTTATGCGCCAGGGCCATTTTGTTGCGGTAACCGGAGACGGCGTGAATGATGCACCGGCTATGCGCCAGGCAAATACCGGCATCGCAATGGGAAAGCGCGGAACAGATGTTGCGAAAGAAACGGCGGATCTCATTATTACTGACGATAACTTTGCTTCTATCGTGTCCGGTATCGAGCAAGGCCGTGTGGTTTACAACAATATACGCAAGGTTATCGCCTTATTGGTGGCAACCGGATTTTCTGCTCTTTGGCTGTTTTTCCTCTCGGTTATTGCCGGCTTGCCGATGCCAATGATCGCTGTTCAACTGTTATGGCTGAACTTAGTCGCCAATGGGTTGCAGGACGTCGCCCTGGCGTTTGAACCTAAAGAAGGCAATGAACTTAGCTTTAAGCCAAGAAAACCCAGAGAGCCGATTTTTGAAAAAATAATTATTGAGCATATTCTGATTTCCGGAACCGTGATGGGCGGGTTGGCATTTATTAATTATTATCTTGCTCTTGATGCCGGCCAGCCTGTGGAGCAGGCGAGAAACCTGACCCTGATGCTAATGGTATTGTTTGGTAATATTCATGCGCTTAATAGCCGTTCTGAAACGCTGTCACTCTTTTCTCTTTCCCTCTTTGCTAATCCGTTTTTGATGTTAGCTGTTCCTATTGCCCAACTGGTACACATTGCCGCCATGTACACCCCGGGGATCAGCGACGTATTGGCGATCCAACCGATTTCCTTAGCCGAGTGGGGCCAACTGTTGCTGATCGCTTCCAGCTTATTCGTGGTTGAAGAGCTCCACAAATGGTGGCGTCGCCGCTCTCTTCGAAGGAACCCTGCCTAGGTTTATGTGCCTTGTTTCAATGGGAAAATGTAACAAAGCCAGCAATTAAGCTGGCTTTTATGAATGTGGCAGAGCAATTTGGGTGTGTTTTGTTAATATCGACCGTGATTTCCGCCGTTAACCGTAACGTCCATCATTTGTTTTTATGGGTATTAAGGAGATGAACAGTCTTAACACTGAGTATCCAATTCTCATATGGGACGCTAATAGCGTTCGTCTAACGCCATCAGTTTTTTTAGAAAAGCCTGAACCTGGGCCTCATTATTATTATGTATATCTGCTGTGGTTTGATTGATGGTGGTTTCTGGGTTGTCATTATCAGTATGGAAGTGGTACGTATTGTGAAAGTTGATATCCAGGCTGACATTGTCGTCTGCCAGACTCACACTGTAACCATCCAAACTCTCGGTGCAGGTGATATCTTCTAGCTTACATTGGTTGTCCTTACGCTGGCCCTGCGTTTTTACTTTTTCATACACACTTAGCAGGGTACGAACATCAACACTGTTTTTCATAAATCTCTCCTGATCTCAGGCTGATAATGTAGATGAAGACGTAAATCCCTTTTACTTATTATATAAATCTAGGCCGTCATTGTGAGGATGCAAGGGCGGTTAGGATTATATTAATCTCGATCACTATTATGTCTATCTCTCTAAATGTAGGTGTGGGAGGCAAGTAAAAAGAGGACGGTTTCATCGTGACGTTTTGAATCGGAAGTGATAATTTGAAGTGATTAACAGTAAAAACGGAATTTATCTGATGTTTAAGCAGCTTACACAAGCACAGCTCGATCCTATTTTGTCTCTTTCAATAGCCTACCGTGAAGATAGCCGGGCAGATAAAATGGATTTGGGGATTGGTGTCTACCGGAACAGTCAAGGTGAAACGCCCATTATGCAGGCTGTTCAGCAGGCACAGCAATACTTGCTGGCTACGCAAACAACCAAGGCCTATGTCGGTCTGGCGGGTGATGAAGTATTTAACCAGTCGATGATGGATTTATTGCTATCAGGCACCTCAGCACATAGCCGGGCGGCCGCAGTTCAAACCCCCGGTGCAAGTGGTGCGTTGCGTATGTTGGCCGATTTGATGCGTCTTGCCCAGCCGGATACCACGGTATGGTTAACAAATCCCAGCTACGTCAATCATAAGCCTGTCATGGAAGCCGCTGGACTGACTGTGAAATATTATCCGTATTTTGATTCTGCGACCAAGCAAGTGAACAGTGATGCTATGTTGGCGGAACTGGCAAAAGCCGGGCCTAAAGATGTGGTATTGCTACACGGTTGCTGCCATAACCCAACCGGTGCTGATATTTCTTTTGCCGACTGGCAAGCGATAACAGCACTTGCAAATCAAAATGGTTTCCTTCCATTTGTTGATATTGCTTATCAAGGTTTCGGTGATGGTTTAGAGCAAGATGCAGCAGGCCTTAAATACATGGCTGATAATGTCGAAGAGTTGATTGTCGCGACCTCATGTTCAAAGAATTTTGGCTTGTATCGTGAACGTACCGGTGCCGCGATTGTGATCAGTGATAGCTTGCAGGAAGCCCAAAAGGCGAAAGGGAGGATTCTGCAGTTAGCGCGTTCTACTTATACAATGCCGCCAGATCACGGTGCGGCAGTCGTTGCGACGATTCTGACCGATGATGATTTAACGGCTGTCTGGAAACAAGAGCTTGGTGAGATGAATGGCCGCTTACGGAGTTTACGCGCTGGCCTGACACAAGCTATTCGTACTCAGGGATCTGATTCATTTGATTTTATCGAGAAACATAAAGGTATGTTTTCAGTTACAGGTTTAACCCCTGAGCAGATCGAACGCCTGCGTAAAGAATTCGCGATTTATGCGGTTGGTGATGGCCGTGTAAATATTGCGGGTCTTCAAGAACAGCAAATTAATTATCTGGCAAATGCGCTATTAACCGTCTCTCGGTAAATAGCTTCAGCGGGTGGATTTGTTAATTGAAATGGGGTTTATTTAAACCCCATTTCTATCATTTCGTCCGGCAGCAATACTCCTCCGTTCATAAGAAGGTATCACTTCCATTATTTTGTTAAAACAAGAATGTCATGGTCTTCTTTTGCTTTGTTGAGAAGGTAGTTTTCCATTTCATCTTGCAACGCTTGTTGATTAGCGAGGGGCAGTGCATGAACATCTGCAATGAGCGCGCAGTTTCCCTCATCTGACTGGTGATGATAAATCATACCGCAGGCGGCTGGTTTTCCTTTATAAAAGCCAACGTAGAGCTGAGCCGGAGCATCTTGTTCGAACATAATTTGAGTGAGATATTCAATGAGCGCATCTTTGTCGGCTTCTTTTGCCCATTGGCTGGCAAGTACCAACGAATACCTGATGGTCAGCGGGTGACAATCGACAGGATAGAAAGAAAGAGAAGATGTAGCACAATCTGGAATAGAGGATATCAGTTGAGATGAAAGCTGCAGTTGTTTTGCTTGATACAAGGCCAATCCCTTCTCGCTGAGTGGTGTCGGAAATTCAGCGTCGGTGACGTGGCTTGCCATCCAGGCATTTTTTAATTTGTTGAGCTGTTCAATCATTAACTGCATATCATCTATTCTTTTGTTTGAGCCCCACACCATACCGCAAAATAATGCGATAAGGTATGGGGTAGGCGCTAAAAGCTTAATTAATGGCTAACGATAATACTGATTCCTGATACGATGCATTGCACCATAAATCCCTTCTTCTCATAAAACAGAATGAAAAAGAGTGAGTTCATACTTACATCAAGGTGACTTGTTGCATATTGATCTCAGCTTTAGTATACCTCCCATCAGATTAATATAGATAATGGATGTAAGCCGTGAGTACTAGTAGGATAAGTCATGTACTAAGGAATGCAGTGATTAGCATTTTATTTTGCTTTGCTATCTCCTGTATAACCTACGTGATTATAGGAGGAGCTTTCAGTCGACACTTGATTATCTCATTCGGATACGGTGGCATTTGTAATATAATTAACTACATGGTTCAAAATAATCGTGCGTACTGGCCACCTTTCATTGGTTTTATCGTTGTGGTTGGCGGAACCTTAGTTTTCGGAACAATACATGCCCTGTTATGGTCAGTGTGGTTTGTAAATAGTAAAGATTATAATCAGATTTTTTATCTTATCAGTTTTTGTATTTTCTTCTCGTCGATTATTTATTATTTTTTTTATAATCGAGAAAAGGCGTTATTGATCGAAAATGAGCTGAAACAAGTTAAACTTACGCAGACGGAGCAGGAGCGTGCATTAGTCGTCAGTCAGTTGCAAGTCTTACAAAGTCAGATTGAACCGCATTTTCTTTTTAATACTCTTGCCAATTTACAAGTCCTTATTGATGCCGACCCTAGGAAAGCGACGAAGTTGTTAGAACAACTTACTGAGTTATTACGAATTAGTTTAAAGAAGAGTCGTCGGCAGTGGATCATGCTTGGTGATGAAATTGATTTACTCGATGCTTACTTAGGGATTCAATCGATGCGTTTAGGTGACAGACTCAATTACCGGTTTATTGTCAATGATAGCGTGGACAAGCAATGGGAGATCCCCCCACATATGCTTCAGCCTCTGGTGGAAAATGCAATTTATCATGGCATTGAGCCCTGTGAAGACGGCGGTGAAATTGTAGTGTGCCTTTGTTGTGAAAATAATAAGCTGATTGTTGAAGTCAAAGACAATGGTGTAGGGTTTAATCATCCGTCGATGCATGCCGGGCATGGTGTTAGTTTAGATAATATTCGTCAGCGTTTGAAAGGGCTTTATGGCGAGGACGCTAGATTATTCATCTCTGCCCCGGAAATAGGGGGGGTTATAGCTAAAATGGAGCTATTGCCTGGAGGGCATTCAATATGAAGGAAATGTTATCTTACACTGCCGTTATCGCAGATGATGAACCGCTGCTGCGTTATCATTTAAACAAAACACTTGCAGAAGTATGGCCGCAACTTGAAGTAGTGGCAAGCGAGAAAGACGGTAAATCAGTGTTAGCCAGTATTAAGCAATATCAACCCGATATTGCTTTCCTTGATATTAGAATGCCAGGACTTGACGGAATTTCGGTCGCTAAATCGTTGAAGTCGATCAATAAGGTACCACTAGTCGTTTTTGTTACTGCATATGATGAATATGCGATAAAGGCATTTGAGGAGCAGGCAATAGATTATTTGCTTAAGCCATTTAACGAAACTCGTTTGCTGCAAACGTGTGAGCGTATTCAGCATTATCTGAAAAATCGTTACTCTGCGTCACAAGGTGGGGATAAATTATCGATTGATGCATTACAGAGCTTAGTTGCCACAATACAGAGTCCTGCCAATCAGTACTTACGTTGGATAAGGGCCAGTAAAGGTGACGATATTTGCTTGATATCAGTTGATGAAGTGAATTATCTGCATGCGGAAGCTAAATATGTCAGCGTTTACACCCATGATGATGAGTATCTTATTCGTACACCGCTAAAAGAGCTAATTAAGCAGCTTGACCCGGATGTTTTCTGGCAAATACACCGCTCTACGATTGTACGGGTTGATGCAATAGACAAAGTGAAACGGGATTTTGCAGGGAGGATGAGTGTTTATTTGCAAAATAATGGTGAAAAGTTGGCGGTCAGTCGTAATGCTCAAGGCTTATTTAAGCAAATGTGAGTAGATATCCCCTGGTGACTTCAATATGCAGAAGAATTGCGGTCGCTAACTCTCACCTTTCGGAAGTGGTCCAGACTGTCCACTTATGTGTCCAATTTACTCGAAAGGGCCAGCCAACCCAGGGCAAGAGCATGAAAATCACAAAGTAATTGGAAATCAAGCTGTTACAGTCTAGGCCAGGAATAACCCTAATAGCGTAAAATGTTGATTTATTTCGAAATTTCATTCTTCGTGCGTTTGCCCTGCCAGCCAACCCTTCGCTATTCCCCTTGAATTGAACTGGTTGGCATTACTTAGAATTCTGCACCAGAGTTGAAGTGGATTGAAAACCGTTTATCGGTTTATTTCCCTTTTATCCTTATTATACGCCATTTATCTCATTGTTTAATATGAGCTCTCCGATAGCCTTAGTCTAAGGCTACATCAATGAGGGAGGTAAAGAATAACGCAAGAACCATTACGACCGCCTACCCTTATAGACAATATAAAAATAAATAATGTTAGTTGGCATAAAACACTTGGTAGCTTGGCTCATATCTATGGTTTTGAAGCCATAGGAGCCTCGTTATCAAGGAGGTTATATGATTGAGTTCCAGAGGATCAAGAAGACATATATATTTAATGGTCACATTTATAACGCACTGCAGGGGGTCGATGGAAAAATTGCCTCAGGGGAGATGGTTGCTCTCTATGGCCCTTCAGGATCCGGGAAAAGTTCATTACTCAATGTATGTAGTTTACTGGATGAAAACTATCAAGGTCGAGTCATTATTGGCGATGAACCCATAATCAAAACATCGGCATTTGCTATCGATGTTCGCCGTAAACAAATGGGGTTTATTTTTCCAAAATTTAATTTGGTTTCGGTACAGACTGTTTTTGAGAACATCGAGTTTCCTTTAATACTGAATCGTATTGGTAAAGTAGAGCGTACTCAACGGGTGTTAGAAATGATCGATAAGGTGGGATTGAGTGAGTTTGTTGATCTTAAACCTGAAAGCTTAACGGGAATACAAAAACAGTCCGTTGCGATTGCAAGAGCGTTTATCCATAAACCAGTTGCAGTGATTGCAGATGAGCCTACTGGCAGTCTCGATAGTGATTCCAGCGCCGTTGTCATAGAATTGATGCTCAAATTGGGCCATGAGTTTGATACCGCGATTTTAGTCGCAACCAGTGACACAACAATTGCAAAAATGTGTCATCGGACAATTCATATGTTAGATGGCTGTATTGTCGAGCATGTTCCCGCAGTTCTTTTTAAATACCGGAAAATGACGGAGGCGCTCCCGTGGGGAGTCTGATTTTTTTACTGCGGTTGGCCAAGAAGTACATTATTCATAATGCAGGACTGTCACTGTTTATGGTGTCAGTTATCTCCACTTCAGGATTTCTCCTTCTGTTTTTAGGAGGGTACGGGCTTAATGCACTGGAAAAAGTAAAAGAATCTGTCGCTTTGGACAATGGGAGTCATCTGGATTTTTTTGAATATAACGTTTTTTTAGTTATGAATACTTCAGCTATTATAATTACAGTCATCATGTATGTTCTGCTGCAATATATCATGATCAATAATATTTCCAGACGGCAAAGAGAAATAGATCTACTCACTATTTTAGGTGCGAACCCCCGAGAAATTATTGCTGGATTTTTTTGTGAAGTAAGTTTGATTGTTATCGCGGGCTTGTCACTGGGAGGTGGCTTAGCTGTATGGTGTAGTGCGATCTATCTGGACATAATAGTTCAGCTTTCTCAATTTTTTGAGCTTCATTACCTCGTTTATGTTGAAATATCATCTCCTCTGTTGCTGGTATTAAGTGTTTCAATTGTAATTATCAGTATTTCGATTTTGTCGGCATTAATAGCCGTGAAAAGAGGAGTGAGGAAGTCATGCTTAATGGCTCTGAATTGTCAGCGACTATGAATGACCGGTAAACGTATGTTGTCATATTAAGCAATCTTAGGTGTCGGCCAGCCACTTAGTATCATAGAAAATTGTGTGTCAAAAAGCGATGAGGGTAAAAAGAGAGATTGCTCGCTATTCTAATAAAATCTGTGTTGATGTTATTTCTATAGACTATTTGTTAGTAGAGCCTAACATACATTTTAAGGGAGCGTTAAATGGGTGTCGATTTAAAAGCAGATTCACAATTTGTACAGTTTCCACTATCTTTTGATCCAAAATTGTATCTGGATCAGATCCAAACTTGGATTGAAGCCGGAAAAACATTAGAAATAATTTCTGCTACTCAATTACAGCAAGCTATTGGCGGCAGTTATAAGCATGCTTTAATCGCACTTGAAGAGGTTGAGCGTGTTATTCGCTTAAGCCATCAACAAGAAAACAATGATCATGAAAGCAGCGAGCTGGTCTTTCCATTTGATGTCATCAATCGGACCAATAATACCCTTTTTGATACCTGGCGAGTCATGATGGGGGTGGGTACAAAAGCTGAGGAAGATCTTGGCGAACGCTTAGAAACAGAGAAACAAAAACAGCATGCTAATGAGGCTTTTTATTCGGATAGAATGGCAGCGTTAGAAGCCGCAGCCAGAGAAAATGATAAACGATTGATGGTCCAAAATGCAGCATATGATAAAGCCATTAAAGAGAAGCAAGCAGCGCAACGGAGTGTGGAAAAACAAAAAGCAGAGTTAGATAAAAGTACTGAAAAAATACTACAACTGACTATGCAGTTGGATAAGGCGGTCACGCTTAATCATCAACTCAAAGGGACTAATACTGAATTACAGTCACAAGTGGCTGAATTAGAGAAAACATTATCGGATACCAGGTTAAGCGCCAAGCAATCGTTGAATGATCTTAGTAACGAACATAAGAAAAAACAGAAGGGATCTCAGCAGCATCAGGATGACTTAAAAGATAAATAGCTCTACTTGCCAATGAGTTTGGACAGCAAAAAAAAAGGTTAAATTGTTACAGGGATTCCAACAACAGTTAAAGCGGTCATCAAATTAATTAAAACAATAATTCGTTCTATCCTTTTAAAAGCGCCTTGCTCACAGGGCGCTTTCTTTTTTTGAACTGGATAACCGTGACTTTACTTACTCATGATAATCTCGGCTAGAATCATGTTTATACTTTTGCTTGCGGGAAAAGAGAAAAAGGCCAGTCACTATGAACTGGCCTGAAAATGATGGAGGCCTCAACGTTACTCAGAAGTAATCACTTTTGGGGGAAAGGGATTACAAAGCTAGCTTGGCGACCATCTGTTGACGTTTTCATGAAAAATATGTTTTTCATATGGGCCTTATTTTAAGTTAAAATAGGAAAGTTAAAAGAGAACAAATGAATTTATAAGGTTCCCCTTTTATGACGGGTCAACGACTAAAGCTTCAGTTCCAGCGCCTGTATGATCATTTCTCTGGTGCAGAAAGCGAAACGAACTTACATGATATTTCCGAAGTTCTGTTTTGTACGCGACGAAATGTGCGAATGGTTATTAATAAAATGGTTGAAAAGGGCTGGATCGACTGGCAACCGGCGGTTGGGCGCGGGAAACAATCTAGATTAATTTTTCACAGTACAGACAGTGAGTTACAGTATTTACATGCTAGGAAGTTGGTGGCGGAAGGGAAGTTGGAACCCGCTCTGGCTGTGCTGGATAACAATGGCGATAAGCTGGCCCAATTGATTCAGGAGCAGCTCGGTGTAACAACCCTGAAAGGTAAGCAAATTGTCCGTATACCTTACTACCGTTCTTTCACCAATATGAATCCTCTGCGTCCTTTACGGCGTTCAGAACAGCATTTAGTTCGACAGATTTTTAGCGGCCTCACTCGTATAAATGAGGAAAAAGAGGAAGTGGAAGGGGATCTTGCTCACCACTGGGAATCAATAACCCCTCGTCATTGGCGTTTTTATTTGCGTCCGGCTGTCCGATTCCATGACGGCAAACTAATGGAAAGCAGTGATGTTGTTGCGACGTTAGAGCAGGTAAAGAAGCATCGCTTGTTCAAGCACCTTAAAAGTATTCAATCACCGTTTCCCAATACCATCGATATTTATTTATGTCGGGACGACGTTCGCTTACCTGATTTGATGGCGAATATATTGGCGATGATCCAGCCTGCGGATGCACTCAGCCGAAATGATATTGACATGTATCCGGTAGGCACCGGACCTTATAAAGTCACGTTGAATGATAAGCAGCGACTTAAGCTTGAAGCGTTTGATCAATATTTTGGTTTTCGAGCGCTGATCGATATGGTTGATATCTGGATTTTAGCTGGATTTACTGCTTGTTACCTGAAGCCAACGACAGATATTAATAAACTGGATCCGATGAATGTATCGACCAGGCTCAAACTTGATGAAGGTTGTAACTATTTACTGTTCAACCGCCTTACAGGTTTGGCAAATAATCAAGAGTGGCTGGCGTATTTTCATGCGAGGCTAACTCCGCTGAATATTTTGCGATTACTGGATCACTCTAAAATTGGAGACTTCCGGTTAACGAATGCTTACGGATTACTACCCGGTTGGGCGCACATTTTGCCAGCTCGGGCCGTTGATTCGGCACCTGCAAAACGAACCGTTACATTGGCTTACCAACAGGAGCATCCGGTATATCCGCATTTGGCAGCAACATTAAGGGAAATATTGGCAGAAGATGGGCTGCGTCTTAAAATTTTAGAACTATCGTCATCAGATATATTGCTTGGAAAGTACGTTGATAAGATTGATATCTGGCTTGGTGGTATGAGCTTAAGTAATTATCGTAGCGATGCTATTTTGCCTTGGTTCTATAGTTTTGATCAGTTATTCAGAGTGATGCCAAAGGAAGAGTTTGACGATCTGGAGCGACAGGTCATGACTTGGCGTGCTGATATTGAAGCGGTTTTCCCTTCAGATGAAATTGGCGCTAGCCTGGTACAAAACGGGCAGATATTACCCTTGTTCCATAATTGGTTAGGGGCAGATAGTTCAGGGTCAATTGAAGGGATGGCTTTGAATGCAATGGGCTGGTTTGATTTTAAGTCGCTATGGATGAAGCCTGAGCTGAAGATCTAGGCTATCAGCACTCTTTGATGTTAAAACAGCGTTATCGAGAACAGGTAAGCTTCAGGTTGTTTTGTCCTGCCACTAAGGCAACCAATATTGTACATTTTCACTTTGAATAAGATTGATTTTTGTTAGGATAATGTTGATATTATTTTACGCGTAATGGGTTTGCTTCACGTAAATTTTGATCAGGAATGTGTATTCTTTCATCAGTGATAATTTCTCAAGGAGCTGAGAATAAGCATGAAAATACAACCGGTTATATATGCCAGTTTAGGTTTTTTTACTTCTTTTCCGGTATTAGCCTCTGATACCGCACTGGATTTGACTCAATCGACGATAGGGTATGTCTCATTAGCCCTGTTCGGGCTGGCGTATTGTCTGGTGATGGCTGAAGAATATTTAAATCTTCGTAAATCCAAGCCGGTATTGCTTGCTGCGGGTTTGATTTGGTTAATGATAGGGTACTTCTTCCAGCAGCAAGGTCAAATTGAAGTCGCCAAGCAGGCGTTAGACCATAATTTACTGGAATATGCTGAGCTACTTTTATTTCTGCTCGTTGCGATGACGTATATCAATGCGATGGAAGAGCGTCGTTTGTTCGATGTTCTGCAGGCCTGGATGGTCAGTAAAGGTTTTAACTTCCGAACTTTGTTTTGGCTAACCGGTATTTTATCCTTCTTGATTTCACCGATTGCCGATAACCTGACAACGGCGTTACTGATGTGTGCTGTAGTGATGAAAGTAGGAGGAAGTAACGCCAAGTTTATTAATTTAGCTTGCATCAATATTGTTATTGCGGCCAATGCCGGTGGGGCATTTAGCCCGTTTGGTGATATTACGACGCTAATGGTCTGGCAGGCTGGACTCGTTTCTTTTAGTAGCTTCTTATCTTTATTTATTCCTTCTTTGGTTAATTATTTACTTCCAGCTTTTATCATGTCGCGATTTGTATCAACAACTCAGCCTGATACTATCAGTGAATATGTCGAGTTAAAGCGTGGTGCTCGACGTATTGTCCTATTATTTTTGCTGACTATTTCAACGGCGGTTGGCTTCCATGGTTTTGTTCATTTACCTCCGGTGGTTGGCATGATGATGGGGCTGGCATATTTACAATTTTTCGGATATTTCCTGCGCAGAACATTACCGGGTTCTTTGGCAAAAAAGAAAGCGATAGCGCTAGCCAATCATGATGACGCGGCATTGAAACGTTTAGGTTCAGTTGTTCCTTTTGATGTGTTTAAACGAGTATCTCATGCCGAGTGGGACACCTTACTGTTCTTTTATGGTGTCGTCATGTGTGTAGGGGGGCTGAGTTTGCTCGGCTACTTAGGCCTGGTTTCTGAAGTCATGTATACCCAATGGAACCCGATATGGGCCAATGTTATGGTGGGTCTCTTATCTGCAATCGTGGATAATATCCCGGTGATGTTCGCAGTGTTAACGATGAATCCTGAGATGTCTGTTGGTAACTGGTTATTGGTGACACTGACTGCCGGCGTCGGAGGCAGTTTACTCTCTATTGGCTCTGCCGCTGGTGTGGCACTCATGGGGGCTGCACATGGTAAATACACCTTCTTTGGACATTTGAAATGGATGCCGGTCATTGCATTGGGATATGCTGCCAGTATTGCAATGCATCTGTTTCTAAATGGATCGATGTTTAATATTTAATCAGCACCCAAAAACCATTACATTCAGACTCGAACCGGCGATTGTTTGCTTTTTCCTATGCCATATTTTAGTAATCAAGCTAAGCTAAAGGTGATAAATGTCAGAGGGATAGGCATATGATTAACATTGGGTTGCTATGCTTGAGTGTATTGTTGTTGCTTAACCCGTTACAAACGGCGATAGCAATGGATTTCGCAACCATTTTTCGGATGCCGGCGTTCAAGATTGGTATGGCAGGCAGTGCTGGTACTGTAGAAGTCTCTGACAGTAAATCTTTTTCTGACGTTCCGTTTAAATCAAGTAGCTCTTTATCGCCTCTTGTCGCACTGATACAACCACCAGTATATTTCGGCGAAGATACTCGTTGGGGATACCATACCGAGTTGAATGTTAAGTATTTTAAACTTGATTATGATAATGATGACGGGCGTTATCAGGATGGCGAACTTAAAGGTTATACCGTTGACGTTACCCCGGTATTTTTTTATCAGTGGGGTTATAAAAATCTATGTGCCAACTGCCGCAGTTGGCGAGTTGAAGCGGGACTCGGGATTAACTACCTGAACTCTGACGGGGAATTGCAGCAACTGGGTGGCAAAGAGATTGCATTTTCGAGTGTTGGCTTTGGTTTTAATTCACATATTGGTGCTGTTGTAAATTATCGTCAATGGGAGTTGGGCTTAAGACTGGTCGTCCCGGCCCGAATAAATGATGATGATGACGATGCGGATGCAAGGCACGCACTATCGTCAGTAAGCCTTGCTTATCGCTTTTAAAAAAACTATCTGGGTTAACAGGCGCGGTCAACACGCCTTTGTTTCTTGTTTAGCTAAGCGCCTTCTTTAGCGCGTTTAAGAAGCTGTCAATGTCTTTGCGGGTGATATCAAGATGAGTGACCAGTCGCATTGGGTTGCCCGCACTGAGTAAAATATCTTGCTCTTTTAGCTGAGAAACAAGGCGGTTTTGATCTATGGCCGAATCAACGTTAGCAAACACCATATTAGTCTGAACAAGTTTTGGTTTGACCGTGAAACCTTCTATGTCCGCTAATTGTTCAGCAAGGTAATGTGCATTGGCATGATCATCAGCCAATCTGGTGATATTCTCTGTTAATGCCAGCTTGCCTGCTGCGGCGAGAATACCGGCTTGGCGCATACCTCCGCCTAAAACCTTACGCCAGCGGCGGGCCTTAGCAATTAACTCGTCACTCCCAAGCAATAAAGAGCCGACAGGTGCCCCCAGGCCTTTTGACAAACAGATGGTCATTGAGTCGAAATGCATTGCGATTTCGGTGATATCAACATTTAAAGCAACTGCGGCGTTATACACGCGCGCACCATCTAAGTGAAGTTTTAAGCCATGCTGTTCTGTAAATTGACGAGCTTGTCGGAGGTATGAAAGAGGAAGTACTTTGCCATTAATTGTATTTTCTATACTGAGCAGAGTCGTACGTGCAAAGTGGGGATCGATTGGTTTGATAACGGCTTCGAGTTTATCAAACGACAGTGAGCCATCTTTTTCATTGTCGATAGGCTGAGGCTGAATAGAGCCGAGTACAGCGGCACCACCACCTTCAAATTTATAGTTGTGTGCTTGCTGACCACAAAGGTATTCATCACCACGCTCACAATGCGACATTAGTGCGAGTAAGTTTGCCTGTGTACCAGAACTGCAGAAAATCGCCGCTTTATATCCATGACGTTCAGCAGACCACCGTTCTAAATCATTGACGGTTGGGTCATCTCCATATACATCATCCCCAACAGGAGCAGTAGCCATCGCTTGCTGCATCGACGGAGTCGGGCGGGTTACGGTGTCAGAGCGAAAATCTATCATTATTTTTAGCTTCCTATTGATCTGAAAGTATTAGCTTAGCTCACTATATCATCACGTCCTCATACGCGGAACCGCATGTTTTCAACCCAAGGTGAGGGGCAGAGGTAATGTTTTTGACAAAAATAAAACCTGTCACATTTTAAAGAAAATCGTTTTTTTAAGAGCTTTTACTACATTGAGTAAAGCATTATTGACTAAACTATTAGTAAGGGGTGTGGATTCGGAGGGACAGATCATGTTAGCTGAATATCGGAAATTTACGTTACCCGGAAAAGCTCATCTCCATGCTAGCGTTAAAGTGATCCCGACCGGTGAGGTGGAAGTGTTTATTAAGGAAAAACATGATGAGTTGCACGCTGATTTTGATGAGTTGTGCTTCTATTCATGCGGAAAGAACACGGAATTGATATGCAAAGAGCATGCTGGTCAGGATAAGGTTCGTTGGCATATAGATTTAGCAAACGAAGATGCCAGAGAGCTTGCGAAGCTGATCGAGTCAGCCGAAGAAGAGTTCGAAATACTGATGCGTGATTTATGAAGTGCTTGTCGGTTGGCAAACGGCAGATGGTATAAGCCCTACTCAATATGTAGGGCTTATTTTTGTGGCGTTAATGTAAAGGCAATTAGGCCGACGGTAGGTCAATTTTCTTAACCGATTAATATCAAGCCTTTCGCAAAGCCCAAAGCATCCAGGTTGTCAAAATGGCACTGCATAACGGCAAAGCAATCCAAACGCCATTGACACCGAATAATTTTGCCAACACGAAAATGAACAACGTGATAAAGATCAGTTTGCCACCGGTTAGGATTGATGCCTCTTTAGCCTGGTTAACCGATTGGAAATACGTTGCACCAACTAGCAGCATACCTTCCATGGGAAGCCCCCAAAAATAGCGTTGCATGCCGTTGATTGCCTCGGGTTGAAGTGTCGGATTATTACCGGCAAACAGATAAACGACCCACTCAGGGAAGCCGTACAGAATAAACAGACCAAAAGCGGCCACGATCAGTGTGGTCGCAAATGCGATGTTACGTACCTTGATAACGCGATCTTTCAGCCCAGCCCCTGTGTTATAGCTGGTGATCGGCTGAATGCCTAGCGCAATGCCTTCAAAAACCAGATAAAAGAAGGCTTCTGTATAACTGACAATACTGTAGGCCGCAACGTGAATTGCACCGCCTACCCAGAGGAAGGCTTTGTTATGCAGAATAAGTACCACAGACAGATACAGGTACATAAGCAGACTTGAGCTACCGAGGCGTAATATTTGAGTAACGATGTCCCACTTTAACTTCAGGCTGTCCCAGCCAAACCGCAGGCTGCTTCTATCGCTAAAGAAATGCTGCAGGCAGAGTAGGCAAGTCGCAGCCTGGGAAAGCATGGTGGCGATGGCAGCCCCTGTCAATCCGTAAGGAAAGACCACTATCAGTAACCAATCGAGAACGATATTGAGGATCCCGCCAAAAATCATGATCAGAGTTACGCGATTGGGCTGGCCATCATTTCGAAGCAGTGATGAAAAAGCCATGGAGATGATCGGAAAAGCGCCCAATAAGAAATACCAGAAAAGATAATCGGAGGCCATTGCCAAAATTTCGCCTTCTGCACCGATCCACAGCAAGATATCGCGCCCGAGTAAGATACCGGCACTGCAAAAAAACACGGAGGCGATCAGGCATAATGTCAGTGCATTTCCGACAATTTTTCTAGCCTGCTCGGTTTTCTGTTCGCCCAGTTTGATAGAGACTAACGCCGAAGATCCCATACCTAACATGGCACCGATGGCGTATAGAATTGAACCGATAGGGTAGCCAAGGATGATGCCTGCAAGTCCTTTTTCACCCATGACATGGCCAACGAACATACCATCAATAGCGACATATACTCCGGTGATTAACATTGCCGCGATAGTTGGCAAGGTATAACGCCAGAACAGACGGAAGATAGAATCATCACGTAATGATATAAATTGGGAAGAGCTGGATGCTGGCATAGTGAATCATCATTAATCAGGTTTGAAGGGGGCAGAATTAAGGTTGGCAGCGAGATTATAATCTTACGCTGCTTGCCATCTATATCGGGTAGTATGCCGTCAGCACAATGTATTTGTGCACAACTTTTTTATCTCCACTGCGTTTGAGTGGGTGATGAAGCTGTAATTGCCCTTCGACCAAAGAATAACGGTCAGCAATGCTGTCAGGTAGTGTACGTGATGTGTCGAGTAAACGAATGCCATCAAGACGGTAGTCATCCAGGTTTTCTGGTACTTGTCCCATCCACCATGCGGGAATTTCTTTACTGGCTTTACTGCGATCGAACCAATGGTCAGCGACAAGTAATAAGTGGTTGTTTTTACTTGGTTGGTATTTTTTCATTACCGTATCGATGGTCTCAACAAGTGCTTCTCGACGGGCGAGGTTGGCACTTAACAGATGATGAGAAATGATCCAAATTGTAAAGTCAGCTGAGCTGATGCTGAATATCGGTTGTGGCAAATCATTCTCATCGTCGGTCTGTTGCAACTCCACATTGAGTCCCGCCTGCTGGAAGGTCGCAATTATCCGGCGGCAAAGTGCCTTACCCAGATGGTTTTCGCGCATACCGCGATTATGCACTGTTGGGTAATGTTGCTCGCACAATTGTAAGCAGTCATTCTGAAATTGTTGAATGCTGACAGCAAGTAGATCACAGACCAAGAATAGCTAACCCCAAAAAAGCAACGATATAATTCAGAGATCTTATTAAACAGATAGTTATATCGTTCATGTTGGTCAGAACAGTATAACCCGAATATTATCGTGGATGATTCGGTATCGTAACAGAAAAAAAGCGATTGTCTTGCATCAATTCAATGAATTACAGGTGATTAGAGCAATTAGTATCTAGAAGCGTGAGCGAGGTAAAAAACAAGGTCCAATCTCACTGAACGGCCAGATTGGAACCTAATAAAAAATGATATATATCGACTGGTTAATGGCGATGAGACTCTAGGTGAGAAGGCATCGTTGGAAGCCAGCGTTTAATTGTTTTCCAGCGGCAGGCGAGCAAAATGGCCGCTACGATCAAATACAACCCCGGCTCAATGACCCCGGATTTCACCGACCAGTAATAATGAACCGGTGATAAGATCAATGCCAGGTAGACCCAATTATGAAGCTTTTGCCATTGACGCCCCAGTCGTCGTTGCATCCCTCGGGTGGATGTTGCCGCTAACGCACCGAGAATAATCCAGCTGATTGCGCCCAGCGTGAGGTAAGGGCGAGAGATGATTTCGCTACCGAGCAATTGCCAATTTAAGCCCAGATCTAAAATCAGATAGCCAGCCAGGTGCAAAGCAGCCCAAAAGAAACTGTACAGTCCCACCAACCGGCGTATTTTGACCAATGCACCTTGTTTGAAATATCGTGCGACAGGGGAAATCAATAAGGTAAACAACAAAGTATTCAATGCTGCTTTACCGGTGAAGTGGCTGATCCCTTGAATGGGATCTGCGCCTAGATTTCCCGTTAAGGTTTGCCCGATCAACAGTAGCAAGAAACCCATCGAAACCGCATGAATGAGTATTTTTAACCAGACTATCTGTCGCGGGGTAATTTTCATCAGAAATGTTTCCTTAAATCCATACCTTCATATAAATAGGCAACCTCTTTTTCATAGCCATTGAAATGTAAACTGGGCTGGCGACGACTACTGAACAGATTGCCTTCACCAATAAAACGTTCACTGGCCTGACTCCAGCGAGGGTGATCGACCTTAGGGTTAACGTTGGCATAGAAGCCGTATTCATTGGGTGCCAGGCGATTCCAGGTTGTTGGCGGCTCTTTATCTGTCAGCGTGATGCGTACAATAGATTTGATACTTTTAAACCCATACTTCCATGGCACAACCAAACGAAGTGGAGCACCATTCTGTGGCGCGAGAGTTCGTCCGTACAAACCGACAGATATTAACGCTAGCGGGTGCATCGCTTCATCTAAACGCAGGCCTTCTACATAGGGGTAATCGATTCCTCCGCCAATACGACGTGATGCTTGCCCTGGCATCTGTTCGGGATCATAGAGGGTTTCAAATGCGACATATTTGGCAGTGCTTTTGGGATCGGCAAGTTTGATTAAATCGGCCAGTGGAAAACCAATCCACGGAATATTCATTGACCAGGCTTCAACGCAGCGTAATCGGTAGATACGCTCTTCAAGAGGAAATTTCTTGAAGATATCGTCGTAGCCTAGAGTGATCGGCTTGTTGGCTAAACCATCAATTGTTACTGACCAGGGATCCGTTTTAAAATTCGCGGCCCGAACAGCAGGAGCCGATTTATCAGTACCAAATTCATAAAAGTTATTGTACTGAAGGATTTTACTCTCAGGGGTTAAGGATAAATCCGGGTGGTATCTGGATGACTCAGGAGCGGTTAAAGATCGGCGTAAATCTGGAACGCGATCGGTCTTTTTGCTGTCGGAGAACAGATCAAACACGCCCGCCTGGGCGCTAGTCGCAACAGGCATTCCCACTAAGGCGATACCCAACTTTTTCAATATATCCCGACGGTTCTGGTAGACAGATTCCGGTGTCGCTTCGTTTTCGTTTAATGTCCAGCGACTAGGCTTTCTAATGATCATAATTTTCCTCTACCTGTTCCGTATTGTTTGTTGTGTTGCCAGATTGCTGAATTATGGTTAATGGCAATATGTAAGGCAGTGTAGTCGAACTTCACTTTTTAAAGTGACCGGTAAAGTTGCAAAATAATTTCAAAAACTAATATTTTTTCTATGAATTCAAAAATAAAGCAGGTAATTTCCTTGTCGAAAAAGCCACAGAGTTCAGCGGCAGAGTGATGCTAGTTTGGACCGTTTAGGGATCAGGAATGATTAAAAAAGTAATATTATTTTCTTCGCTGTTGTTGCTACCTTCATACATATCGGCGATGACAACACCGCTTAGCACAGGTGTTTTTCTGGGATCGCCAACGTCAGGTATTACCGTTAAGTACCAGGATGATTTCAAGTTTGCTGTCGGTTTAGATACATTCAGCGTTTCTGCAGATGCGATGTGGAATCTGGGCCAGTTATCAGAACGTATGGAAAATTCACCGCTCTACTCTTTCGCTGGAATTCAGTGGGTTGATAATAGTGAACAGCAGTGGGGACCACGCGTTGGGCTGGGATTAGAGATCCCGTACCGTACATTCCACCTTTATGCTGAAGCGGGAACAACATGGTATCTTGAAAAGGACTCAGGATTTGAGGTAGAAGGCGCATTTGGTGTGCGTTTCAACCTGTAGTATCAACCCGTATTACTGACAACGAAGCGCGGTATATACCGCGCTATTGTGGCTGACGATATTACTGGACAACATCAGTTATGAATCAATTTCATGCCAATATGGAACTGCAGCATATCTATCTGGAAGTGTACGCCGAGCGGTTTCACTATTTGCGTCATTTTATCGAGGCTTATTACTGCTATCAGCATGGCCTGGTCACAAATAAAGGCAAAGCTGATTGGGAAGCGATTTTCGAGCATGGCACCCGATCGTTTTCTGCCAGTAAAGTGAGCAATCGCAAGCGGCTGGTTCGAGATATGCTGCTGCCATTATCCGTCATTACCGGAATGCTAAAAACCTTAGTACGAGATGATGAAGCTAATATAGAGCAGATACAATCCACGTTAGATCAGCATCTACATTACGTCATTATTACCCGCGAAGAACACCTGGCTTTGAAAAAGGCGGGTTTGTCAGAGCGTATGCCAGCCGGATTTTACCAGCAAGACACAGATGATTATCAGGATCCTTACTCGCGGTTTAATGCGATTAATATTTGTTTCGATTAACACACCTAGTTACGTTCGGTAACAAAAATCACATTTTCTGATTGACCCGGATCCATTCGATGATTATTCTGGCTTACACATGTACGCTGAATTGTAAAAGGGTTAGAAAATGTCAACCAACAGGCCTCCGATAATATGGCTGAATGCCTTTATTTTCACTGTCACGTTAGCTATCGCAGTGATAGCGACACCGCTGTATGCTTATTTTGTAGGCTTTGACTGGACACAGGCGATCATGCTGCTGTTCACATTCAGTTATTGCGGCCTGTCTATAACGGCGGGATACCATCGTTTATGGTCGCACAAAGCCTATGAAGCGAACGGTGTACTGCGTTTTATTTTTGCTGTTGGCGGTGCTTTTGCTTTGCAAAACAGTATATTGCATTGGTCATCCGATCATCGAGTTCATCATCGTCATGTTGATAACAATGAAAAAGACCCGTATTCAGCGAAGAGAGGATTCTTTTATAGCCATATTGGCTGGATGCTCAGAGAGTACCATGCGAGCCGTTACACGGATTACTCAAATTGCCGTGATTTGCAGAAAGATAAAATTGTGATGTGGCAGCATAAATATTATATAGCTTTAGCAATTGTAACCAATGTCGGGATCCCGTTACTGTTTGGCCTGATCCATGGTGATGTATGGGGAGCGCTATTGTTAGTCGGTGTCGTACGCTTGGTATTAAGCCACCATACAACGTTTTTTATTAACTCGTTGGCTCATATCTGGGGAGCTCAACCATACACCGATAAAAATACGGCACGTGATAATGGTTTTCTTGCGTTTTTAACTTTTGGTGAGGGTTACCACAACTATCACCATATCTTTGAGCATGATTACCGTAATGGCATTCGCTGGTGGCAGTTTGATCCGACAAAATGGTTGATAAAGTCATGCTTCTGGCTGGGGTTGACTAAAAATTTACGGGTTTGTCCGGAAGAGCGCATCGAGAAATCCAGAGCGACAATGACGCTTAAGCGCTTACAGGCAAAGCTATCCACGACATCGCATAGCAATGTGTGTCAGCAAAGGCTGGAAGAGGAATACGAAGCGCTGATGATCAAAATTTCAGATTATTATAGCGCCAAGAAGCGAATGATTGAGCTGAAGAAGGCACGTCTGGTCAAGCACTATGAAAATTTCGAGTTTGTACAGCAATACAGCGAAATGAAGAGGCACCTTAAAGAGCAGCGTAAAACCTGGAAGATGGTGACAGCACAATACGCTTAACTTTGACAGTACAAATGTAACGAGGATGTAAGCAAAAGGCGGGGGAGACTCCGTCTTTGTGATCTTTTTTCACGGAAAAACCGAATTAGAGTAGAATAGCTATAATGCCGATAAGGAAAGCTGCATGAGTTAGTTGGTCTCTTTACCGGTATGGTTAGGCCTAAGCGTCTTAAAGTTACGGATTTTTTGTCAACTACGACAGTTAAAACAAAACTTTGCCATAATTATCAGATTACTATTGGAGGCGTTTACGTGTATCGCTCATTACTTTTCTCGTTAGCGTGTTTAGTTTCAACGACAGTAAATGCAATTGAATACTCGTTGCCTGCTGACAACAGTAATATCATCGGTACCATGGAGTATTATCAGGTTAGCAAGGGCGACAGCCTGGCTGATATCGCGAATAGATACAATGTGGGATTTTTAGCGTTGCTGGAAGCCAATAAAGGGGTTGATCCGTTTTTGCCCGCGATAGGAACCTTGTTGGCTGTTCCTACCCAATTGATTTTACCTGATGTAAAACGACAGGGGATCATCATTAACCTCGCAGAGCTGAGGCTGTATTATTTTCCAGCCGATGATGATTCAATCGTTCATGTGTTTCCGATTGGTATCGGACGTGTCGGGCGTGAAACGCCGCCGATGGTGACCCGGATCAGTCAGAAAATAGAAAACCCCACCTGGACTCCTACTGCGAATATTAGAAAAGAGTATCTAGAACAAAGAAATATCGAATTACCTGCCGTTGTTCCAGCGGGGCCTGAAAACCCGTTGGGCGATTATGCAATGCGCCTTGGGTACGGTTATGGAGAATATCTAATACACGGTACCAATAAAGACTTCGGCATCGGCCTGCGTGTCAGTGCTGGCTGTATTCGAATGAATCCGTGGGATATCGAATGGCTATTTCCCCAAGTACCAGAAGCAACGCCAGTTCAGGTGATAAACCAGCCATTAAAGCAGACGGTAGAGCCGGATGGGACGCTATTTGTCGAAGTGCATCAGCCTTTATCAAAAACAGAGGAACAAGTCGGACAGCCTAAAAAAGTAAGAGCGAATTCGTTCTTAAAATCGGTAGTGGAAGATGACCGTGTTGCGGAATCAAGATTGAGTGCAGCACTTAGCCTGCAGATGGGGATTCCCGTCGAAATAACAAAATACTAGGCAGGGAGCAGATAAAAAGAAGAAGTGGCGTATGAACGCCACTTACAATTAGTAAATGACAGCTCTACTTAGTGTACGAACTAGCTATGTTATCGATACGCTGATTCGCACGCATTGCTTCTTGGTAGGCCGCATCTGAAGCTGCTCGCGAATCATTTACGGCACCTGCCATTTGATCTTGTTGACTTTGTAGAGCACTGACTTGATCAGAAAGCATGTCTACTTTATTGGTCAGCTGTTGCATTTGATCGACTTCATCTGAGCTAGAGCAACCAATTAAGCTCGCACTCAGGATCAGACCTGCAAGGATAGATAGGGAACGTTTCATTTTTCTTTCTTCTCCTTTGTTTGCCACTACAAACCGAGTGTTAAAAGTACCGGTCGGCACATTCATTATGGCATAACTTGCTAAAACTGCTCATTAAATGTCCTGCATTTGCAAAAAACTTCTCTCAAAGTCGAGAAAATTCTATCGTACAGGGTATGCGATGGGCTCTTTGGGAGTGGTTGTGGTTATTAGTATTTCTAGAAAGTATCTTTCAGGCGTAATCTCCGCAGGTACTTAATTGATCGGATTTTTATCTTCGTCATGCTGCATACCTTTCATTTCAGCCATTACTTTCTGTACGGGGACGAACATTGATTCGGTGCTCCCATCTGCGAAATGCAACGTCAGTACAACTTGTTCGCCTTCTTTTAAGGGGTGTTTCAAACCGAGTAGCATCACATGTAACCCGCCAGGTTTTAAAATGGTGGTGCCGTGAGATGAAATGGCAATCGAATCGACCTGGCGCATTTGCATCATCCCATCAACCATGGTGTGATTATGAAGTTCGACATTCTCTGCAATATCACTTTTGGCGGCCACCAGATTGCGGTCACTTTCGCCATGATTGATTATGGTCATGAAGATCGCACTGTTAGACACTCCGGGAGGCGTTGCGCGTGCGTATATACTATCAATCATCAGATCTGCATATACTGACGTTGAAGCCAGTAATAAACAGCTAAGAGCCAGAATTTTATATTTCATTATGAATCTCCATTTATTATTAGCAGGCGATCAATCGCATCTACCAGAATTGCTGAATTTAATGTATGTGGCACTTTTTCTAATAAGGAGCCGTCTGGTTTTAGAAAATAAAAAAATGAACTGTGATCTATAGCGTATTCCAGGGCGGAATTTTCAAGCTCGGTACGCATATAAAGCACCCCATATTTTTCAGCAAGGGCTTTTGTTTGTGTCGCATTGCCCGTTATACCAATGATGTTCTTATGAAAATATTGCGCATATTCGGCACTTTTCGCTGGCGGATCACGTTCAGGATCGAGTGTGATGAAGATAGGCCAAATTTGATCGAGCTGATCTTGCTTTACCTCTTTTAGTGCTGCAGAAAGTACGGCCAGTGACGTGGGGCAAACATCCGGGCAGTGAGTATAACCAAAATAGATGATACGCAGTCGGGGATCGTCCTGATCATAAAGGTTGACGGTTTGATCGCCACTTTCAAGAATATTCATCGGAGAGGCAGGTTCAATCGCGGTGGTAGAGTCGCGACTATCTACCACATAGCGGGTAATTAACCCTGCACCGAGTGCCAGAGTTAAGATAATCCATTGATACTTCACTTTGTCATCCTTAATGATACGTTAAGAGGCTTGACTTGTTTTGAACTGTGCAAGGGTTGAATTGTGCCTTGCCAGGTCATCGCCTTTGATGTGCAAAAGGGCAGCATTAACTCACCGTGAAATTCTCCTGAGGTATCTTTAGTTAATTTCAATCGGTAGACGCCCATCATCATCTCTTGTCCTTCGAGTGACAATGCCAATGTCGTAATTTCCAGCGGTAACTCTGGCCAGAATACCGTAATTTCGGTTGGTTCTAGCGGGTGAACAACATCAGTGCCCAATTGAATGCGGGCACCTTGTTGGTTACAGGCTTTAGAGCTTAATTGGCATACATCGCCTGGTTGTACCGCTGAGGTGCTGTTCGGTGATGTGGTGTCAGGTGTGGTGTTATTAGCGAGTGTGCTGAAATCAACCCAGAAATGGTCAATAAGCTGAAATGAACCAAAGCCGATAGTAAAGGCGATAAGCATTTGCGCCAACGCCGAACGATTTTTGTTTTTCTGTAATAGTGGCATGGCTAAAAGGAATAAGTTGTAATGTGTTTGTGAATATTATCATTCCTATTTTGCAAAGATCTGATTGATGCGGCCATTATGTGAGAAGGATTGGTATAAAACCCTGCTATTTCATTAAATTGCAATAACAGGGTTTGGGTAAGAAATGAAACGCTTATGACTGTTCAGAGCATTTTTCCAATCCCCATACCAGGGTAATACCCAGTAGCATGGCAAAAACAGCATAGCCAATCAGAGCGGGTTGTCCGGTGATCTGCTCAAAGCTGAACGGTGAGAGGTTGTGCTGCTGTAGCGGCACTAAAGTGCCACTGGAATTGGTACGCCAGGTTAACGTTTCTTTCCAAGGCCATATTTTGCTTAACGTACCGATCATTAGTCCCGTTAAGAAAGTCAGTGCAATATCGCGATAGTTACGTAAAACCCATGACAGCAGATGCGAGAAAGTCAGCAGACCAATCACGCAGCCAGTAGCGAATAGCGCTAGCGTAGCAATATCAAGCGATTTGGCTGCCGTGAGAATTGGCCCGTACATGCCTAGCAGCAACAGAATAAAACTACCTGAAATTCCTGGCAGGATCATAGCGCAAATGGCAATTGAGCCTGCAATCATGAAATTAAGAGAGGTCGGCTCCATATTAAGAGGATGGAGCACGGTTATACCGTAAGCAAACAGCGAACCAGCGATAATTGCTATGACGCGGTTGATCTTCCAGGCTTCAACTTGCTTGAGCATATGTACGACAGAGACAATGATCAAACCAAAGAAAAACGACCATAGTGGAATGGGATGAGTGTGAAGCATCCAGGTAATGAAACGGGCCAGGGTGAAGATACTGGTCAGAATGCCGGAGAACAGAACAATCAGAAATGTACCGTTGATATGCTCGAATGCGGCCTTAACCCCCCCTTTGCGTAAAATACCAATCAGACTTGGGTTAACACGGCGAATGCTTTCAAGCAATGTATCGTAAATACCGGTGATAAATGCAATTGTACCACCAGAGACCCCCGGAACGACATCGGCAGCCCCCATAGCGGCGCCTTTTAGAAAAGTAAAAAGTTTGCTCATTGTTGTCCGTAATATGCGTTAATGGAGCTGTGGAAGACAGGTTATACCAATCGAGGTAATACACTGAATTAGACAGATAATTGTCCTGATTGGCATTATACCGTGTTGCTGTAAAAAAAAAGCAATAATGACTAATTTTATGCTGGCTGGTCACTGCTTTTTCAGCCCTGTTGCAGGGTGATAATAGCGGTGCAACCTCCATTTTCATTATTTGTCAGATCGAGTAGCCAGCCATATTTACGGCAAATATCGTTGGCAATCACCAGCCCTAAGCCATACCCATCGATGCCCCGCGGTTTTGCGCCTAATCCTATGCCGCTATCAATGATTTTGATGGTCTGCGGCGATACATAAATTGTCACCTTGCCATCGTCGGTGCAGGCAAACGCATTTTTGATCAGGTTACCAATTAAGATCTTTAAAGTGGTCTCCGGTATTTTCACTTTGGTTTCGGCGCTGACAATCACTTCACATACCACTGATTTATTATTAAGTAAGTGTTTATGTGCAGAAACGATTTGCTGTAACTCTTTTTTATCTAGGCTACGCTCAGATAGCTTCGACAGATCTTCATCACGGGTGAGCGAGAGCAATGTCGTGACAAAGTCATTCATTTCGTTACTGGCATGCAATAACCGATTTCGCTGCTTCTCAATAAAAGCCGGCTCATTCGATTGCCCTAGCAGTGAAATTGCGCCTTTTATCACCATGAGTGGGGTTCGTAATTCATGGCTGGCATAACGATTGAATGAGCGTTCGCGTTCAATCGAATCATGGATCTGAGCCTGATATTGATTCAGGCTGTCAACAAGTTGTAGCAGCTCTTTCGTTGCTGTGCCTGGTGGTAGATTTATTGGAGAGAGATCATGAGGTGAACGATTTTTAAGTTCATCGGTTAATTGAGAAAAAGGGCTGGTTAATCGCTCTGAGATACGAAGAACCACAATCAGGGTGATGATAAGTAATGCAAAAGAAATAGATAGTTGCTTGGTCTGGGTCCAGAACATTTGTTCTTCACTGATCTCATAAATTTCATCGAAATGCAGTAGATAAGTGTCTTTCGGTTCACCTTTAATCGTGAACCGGGTTTTCATCATGAAATATTCAGCCGCTATAGGATCAGGGCTGGCGACTTCGAATGCTTGATCGAATTGGATATTATCGGGAATGACGATGCCATCTGGTAAATTCTCCTGGCCAATATACGCATGGCTATAAGGGGGAATCGCAATATCAGTTTCATCGCTGTCTGCCAGTAATTCTTGGGCGATTTGCTTGGTATAGATAAGGCGGTTTTGCGCATTTAATTGTTCTACGCCTTCAAGTGTAGAATCAAAGACTGAGAAATGAATCGCAATAATGGCAAATGCAACAATCGAAAAATAGGTGAATGTCAGTTGCTTGGCTGATTTGATTTTCTTCACTCTTTCTTCTCTCGAATAAGTTGATAACCTACTTTAGGTACCGTTTTGATGTATGCGTACTTAAACGGTTTGTCTATCTGAGCACGAAGTTGATAAATGTGACTTCTCAGCACATTTCCCTCAGGTTCATCATCGCCCCATAGCGTCGAAATAATTTCTTCTTTCGTCACGATATTCGGCGCTCTGAGCATCATGAGCTTCAATATGGTAAAAAGCGTTGGATTAAGTGAAAATTGACAATCATTGCGGGTGACAATGTGGCTATTCAGATCAAGCTCAAGATCGCCAAAGTGAAGTGTTTTTGTTGCGCTATTGCCAATGCGACGGCGGGTCAGGGACTTTATTCTCGCTTCCAGTATCTCAAGATCAAAAGGCTTCACCAGATAATCGTCAGCACCCAGAGCAAAGCCCTCCAACGTATCTTCACGAGTATCGCGTGCGGTCAGCATCAGAATTGGGGTATCTATTCCTTGTTCTCGCAGTTTCTGGCAAACGGTAAAGCCATTCATCCGAGGAAGCATGACATCCAGGATGACTAGATCGTAATGGTTAGTGCTGGCGAGATCATAACCATGCTGGCCATTGTTCGCATAATCAAGGGTGTACCCTTTGATTTCGAAGAAATCGAAAATGACACCAGCAATGTCTTGATGGTCTTCAATGAGAAGTAATTTCATCGTCTTATCTGTGTTCACACATTTTGAAGTCGTTTGGGGTCATATGATGGCACAAAAAAGGGTGAAAAAAATGTCGATGACTTTTTTGTGACGTTTTGAGCTGTAAAATTCATCCGGACAGAAAATACTCACAAAGTAAAAAAGATATTGTATGTTGACCATTGCTTTGATCAATTCTTGAATTGAACTCGCCCCCTTAATTCTGCGCCTTGAAGCCACTTGGGGTTACTTGCCCTTCTGGCCTAGAAAGGCCACAGGAGTTGCAAGCCAGTCTTTGAAATAAAATTGTTGTGGATTACTGGAAAAATCGACTTTGATGCTTTTTTGGGATGCTTGGAAAGACTATCAGGAATATTATTACTAAGTATGTTGTCAAGCTAACGATGTCTATTTAGCCGCCTAAAAGCATTAATCTTTTTTAATAAATTCACACCAGACGGTTACCTTTCACATTATCGTTTTAATCACTTGACGGTATCGGTCTGAGCTGCAACAGTATAAGAGACAGGCATTGTTTAATTAATAAGAATTGTCTGTGAGTTAACCAAGCATATAAAAAGAGTCGCTGATTGTCACTTCCCTATATAACGAGCGACCGTTTGGTTATTGTGTACTAAGAGCTAAGGATGATACGGCTATGATACCTAAAGACGCGACACTCCGCGTTGTAAGACCAACTGATAATTTGAAACAAATCGCTTTGATGTATAGCAAAGCGTTGGGTTTTGAAATGGTAAAACAATTTGAAGATCATGATGGATTTGATGGTGTAGTACTGAGTCATTCAAATCACCCTTATCATTTGGAATTTACCCAAGAACGTGGCGCCACTGTTGGTAAGGCGCCATCACAAGATCATTTGCTGGTATTTTATATTGCCTGTAGCCGCGAATGGGAGCGGGCATGTCGTGGCATGATTGATGCCGGTTTCGCTGTGGCTGAATCGCATAATCCATACTGGGAGCGAATCGGTAAGACATTTGAAGATGTTGATGGCTATCGGGTCGTGTTGCAAAATAGCGACTGGTCAATATAAAAAATCGCATTGTAACTAAATAAAAGCACAGAACTCTGTGCTTTTTTGCTGTTTGTGGCAGTATTTATGATGCGTAGTAACATCTCAGTTATAAATTTGGCGTTACTGTTCTGAATTTAGGGCAACTTTCAATAAATCGGAAAAAATCTCGCAAGGTTGGTTGTAGAATACCAAGGCATGATGATTTTCACCGATGGCATCCAATAGCCGCTCTTCGGCGAATTTTTTCGCGTTCAGCCGGTCGTCGGTATTAAAGTAAGCTAGTATTGGTGATGCTAAATGTCGGTCAATTTGTTGCAGGTCATAATAGCAATGATTGATGGCCATATTTTCAATGAATATTGTTTTTGCTTGTTTTAAGGTGTGGGTTTGGACGTCATTTGTGTAGACATCAAACAGTATGTCCCACTTTCTGGTCGCGAGTATCCCCATGACGACGTATTCAGGCCTTTCATAGCTCGAAAGTAGCATTTTTTCATAGTCATCTCGGATCTGATTGTTATTCAGGTCTCTACCGTAAAGATCACCTACATCTATATCATTAAAAAAATCAGTATGTTGTGGTAATTCAGTACTACTGACTCGCCATTTTGCCAGTAATGCCAGTGCATAATATTCATTGAAAGGCAGCGATATATCTTGTTTTTGATCTTCTGAGCGTTGTGTTGCGGTGTTTTGCGACTCCATAGCCAAGAGAGGGGAGATTGTGAATATAAACAGTAAGGCGAGTAATCCTTTCATGGGGTACAGTATTCGAATGGCTGTGTAAGAATGAATAGACCAGCTTCTTTGACTGGAGCAGTGGCAGCAAGTGGCTTTGAATATAAATGCGAATAAAGACACGAAAATGTTCCACAGTTACATTTTTTGCAATGGTAAGTCTCACCGCACTCTCAAGTATATGTTTACTTTATTATGGTTAAAGCTGGGGAGTCATTACTATGTTATAAAGGTGAAGTTGTTCAGGTTATATTTGGCTTCTTCTTGTAATATTACTTGTAAGTTATAAAAATAGAATAAATATCATTGTTAGCTGGTTGCTTTTGTTATTAATAATTAATGATTGGCTGAGTAAAACATGATGCTGAAAATTAGGATTGTAGTGTTTACTGGTTGGATGAATGATGCAAGAAATGTTTTTTGAAGCTCTGCTCGCGGTTGCTGCCATTCTTATTGCTATTGGTTTATTTATGGCAACTGTATCGGCATAATAATACCGCTGAATATTCACTTAATATGGGTATCTCACCCATAAACAGACCGTTTTGTTACGAAAGAGGTAACAGTAGGATGGCTTCTACCCCTTTGTTATCAGCTCTGTTACGTAATCGGATGCTACCCTGATGATATTCGGAAATTAAACGAGCGATAAATAAGCCCAGACCTAAGTGTGGTTTGGTTTGTTTATCTTGCGTACGAACGGATACCATTGAGTTGAGCAGTTGATCGGACATGTTTTCTGGCAACGGCGGCCCTTGGTTACTTACCACCAGCCGTGCTTCATTATTGTGTCGTTCCAGACTTACTTCTATCGGGTCTTGGTTTCGGCTGAAGTCTTCTGCATTGGCGATCAGTTTATCCAGCAATTGTGCAAGGTAGTCAGGCGCACCGTTTATTATTATTGCAGAATCAGGTAGCTTCACGTTAAAAGTCTGCTCCGGATATGCCATCTGATAGCCCTGCATACAGCCTGATATCAGCTCATTGAGAGGGAAAGACTCTTTTTCTGCACCCTGCAAGCTCTGCTCGATCCGCGTTGCTTCGGTCATATTTGATAAAATGGTGCTTAAGCGATGAATACCATCATGAGCCCGGGCAATATAACGCTGAGAATCTTCATCTTGATTCTGCATCGATAAG
Source organism: Photobacterium sp. (assembly GCF_033720175.1). Taxonomy (GTDB): domain Bacteria; phylum Pseudomonadota; class Gammaproteobacteria; order Enterobacterales; family Vibrionaceae; genus Photobacterium. The sequence continues at coordinate 41,040 of NZ_JAWWDA010000005.1, read as the reverse complement.
TTCTCAATCGATGAGCGTACTACCGCGACCGGCGTTCTGAGCTCATGAGATAATCGCGACGATAAACTTTCCAGGTAATGATTGTATTGACTCAAACGACTGACCATTGCGGCTAAACTCCGCGATAAATCACCGATTTCGTCAGTTCCGCTGGTTGGCGAGATGGTTTTTGTGATCCGTCCCTGGCTGTCTATTGCTTGTTCTGCTTCATCGCGGAGCAAACGAATACGTGATGAAATATTCGATGCAAATAAGAAGAGAGTAATCGTCCCAATTGCAATGATTGCCAGAATGACATTGAACAGTTTTTCCAGTGCTCGATTACGCAGAGTCTGAATTCCATTGGTGGATTCTTCTGCCACAACCGCTCCCATTACATGATCGCTGAGCCAGATTGGATAAGCAGCCGCTAAGATCATTGCGTTGCTGTCTTCTGATAAACGCCAGTGAGAATAACCTCGGCCTTGCAGTGCCTGAGAGATATGTACCCCTTTCAGGTAGGCAGTATCTTGATGGGAGTCGACAAAATCGACTGGCTCTGAAATCAGAAATTTATAATAAAACGGGTGCAAAAAACGCTCTTCGAGGTGAGACCACCAAGAGTCAGTCTCTTGACCATATTTGATGGATGTCGACCAGACACCGTTTGATTGCTGAATATCGCCGGTTTGTGCTAAAACCCGCTGGTGGCGATCAATGATCCAAATGCGTGAACCGGTGTGCCCCATGCCTTTCAAAATATTGTCAATGTCAGGCGAGGGAATTAAGACTGTGCCGAGGCGATTCAGGTGTGAAGTGTTTGAGGTACCAATGATGGTGTCTATTTCTCGATCACGCTCATTATTAACATCATAAAAAGCGAATCCTAATTTACTGCCAACCAAAGCTAATGGAATGCGTAGTTCTACGTTATAGCCTTGTTCGGTTGTTTGCCAGAAGCCCTGAATATTACTTTCGGTAACCACAGTTGCAGAGGCTATACGGGTTGGATCGGTGTTTGAAGGTTGAGTGTCATTCTGCTTGCTATCAGGCTCTTCCTCTGAAATCTGAAATGCATTTACCCGACCGTCTTGATAAGGAGATATAACATAGCGCTGGAAGTCGCCATCGGATGATGTCATGGCAATAACCAGATGATCATTGCGATCAACCTGCATGGTGTCGGTACGACGCATTACAGGCTGCTGATCTTTTACTGCAAAGACCGCATACAGGTAACCTTGATAATGACCAACCATATGTTTGAAGCTGATACTGTTTGCCGTATAGGGCCGGCGGCTGAATTGGACGTGATCGCGACCATAGACCATCATTTTGTCATCATATTCCACCCATTCGCCGATCTTACCGTCGAGCAGTATCGGGCTATATAACTCGTAGGCATACAAATCACGGCCTTTTTCAACGGATTGCAAGAAACTCGCCTGGCGATTAAATAGTTTGGGGCGTTCATTTAATGCCGTCGCCACCGCTCGGGTAGTGCCGATCAGTGTCTGCTCTTGCCCTTGACGTAACAGCTTCTCCATTTCCCAGACATATTTATAGCCAAGCCAGGGTAAGATCAACAGGAAGCTGGAAATCAAAATGACTTTGGTACGCAGACCAAGACGCAGTTCAAGCATAAGAGTTATGATCCCCAGCGATAGCCCATACCATAAACGGTATGGATGCAGTCAAATGCGGGATCGCTTTGGACAAACTTTTTACGAACACGTTTTACGTGAGAAGTGATTGTGCTGTCATCAACGACGATCTGAGCTTCCTGCATTAAGTCATCACGACTCTTTACGTGTCCGGGTCGTTTGGCAAGGGCGTAGATCAGCCAGAATTCAGTGACCGTCAGTTCGATCTGTTGCTGTTTCCAGAATACCTGCATTTTGTTTTTGTCGATGGTCAGCGAGCCTTGTTCAACTAAGCTTGCTTGCTCTGTCGGGGTTGCCATTAAATCGCTGCGTCGAAAAAGGGCAGCAATACGCGCAATTAGGTGGGGCAGGCTAACGTCTTTCGTCAGGTAGTCATCTGCTCCCATTCGTAAACCGCAGACGGTATCAAAGTCACTGTCACGGGCGGTTAAAAAGATAATCGGTACAGTAGGTGACATCGCCCGTAACGATTGACACAGGGAAAAACCACCATCAATTTCATCTTGCAGGCCAATGTCAATAATAGCGAGGTCGGGCAAGCGTTGCTCAAAAGCGGCGAGCGCCCTCGGGCGATTATCATAGCCTTGGACACTGTATCCATGTTTCTTTAATACATCGATATAGTTTTCACGGATCGCAGTTTCATCTTCGACTATGGCAATTCTTTTCATGGTTTACCTTGTTGTTTTGTCTTTATAACGTGGTTGTTGATATCGCGTTTGCCGTTTTATGTGCTGACTATACAACAAAAAGTTTGCTAAAAAAGCATGGAAAACAGATTGCCTTTTTTCTGCCACATTTGATCGCCACATTGCCATTTTTCATCCCCGGTATTGCCAGAACCGTTTGGTTTAATTACCTCATCGAAACGGGAACGCTTGTGTTAACAAGACCGTTAGTTTAACCACATACCCAGAGTAACTGATGAGGAAAACAAAATGAAAAAGCAGCTTATCTCCACAATGATCGCTACCACTCTGCTTGTTTCAGCCATTGCTCCTAGTGTACAGGCGAGTGAGGCCGATATCGCACAGAACCACGACATTGTGGCTGAGCAGGAACAACTTATTGGTTTAGGCTCGGGAGCCGCGCTGGGCGCACTAGTCGGCGGCCCGGCAGGGGCCATGATTGGTGCGATTATTGGCGGTATTGTCGGCACGACTGTCGGTCAGGAAGAGTTCATTAAGTCACAAGATGAAGAGCTGATCGAGCTGTCTGCGCGTAATACTGAACTTGAACGGGTTAGTCAGAAATTTAACCAGGCGCAAACTGAGATTGCTCATCTGCAGCAAGATCTGCAAGTGCAAAGGGATCAACAACAGGAATTGGACTTAGCGCTTGAGACGAATGTGCACTTTCGCACTGGTTCAGATTTGATTGAACCTCATTTTCAACAGCAGCTTGATGAGTTGGCCGAATTAATGAAGCAAGCACCGGAAGTAAAATGGCAGCTGTCGGGTTACGCAGATCGCCGTGGTGACAGTCAGAAGAACCTGGCCTTATCGATGCGTCGTGTGGATGCCGTGAGTCAATATCTGGCGGCTCGAGGTGTTGAGCGTGACCAGTTTGAAGTAGAAGCCTACGGGGAGTTAGAGCCGGTTAAATCAGAACAAAACTTCGAAAGTGACTTCTTTGACCGTCGTGTCACGTTGCGCAGTGAACAGCCTGAGATGCGTACAGCCCAAATGAAATAACTGCCGTAGGGGTGTTATGTGATGAAAGAAAATAAATCGGGAACACCGCGCTGGGTGCTTCCAGTTGCAATCATCGCGCTGATGACAATGCAGCTATCGCTGAAAACCGACGATGTACGGGCGCAGAAAATTGATACGCTTTATGGCGAATCGCTTGATCTTGTTAATGAAACGGTGAGTGATGGACCCTATTGGCATGAGTTGAACCGATCTGAACAAAACAGCGATGAGCCCTACCGGTATTTTTAATGGTTAATGGATTTAAAAACAGACCATTACCGTTGCACTGTAATGGTAATGAGTTGTGGTTTGTAACGTGGGGGGGAGTGGAGAGGAATGAAAATCGCGCAGGGTGTCGGTTATGACAGCAGAAGTAACAAGCTCGATTTTAACGTAAGCCATACTATTTGCTTGATTAGACAACGGTTATTACATGTATGTCTACTGGATGAGCACCAGATGATGAGAGCGGTACTCAGGTTGTCGATTATCCATTTAAGTCTGGTTTATTGCTGATTTATATTGCTTTGAATTGCCAGTTCCAGGGGATTAGTTAAATACTAATATTGGTATCGGTAAACGAAAACTCGCCTCTGGGCGAGTTTTGCTGTGAGGGCCTCGTTTGAGTGAATCTCTAGATTTGTGTTTTTTACTGCGTGATGACTTCGCGCAAACGGTCCTGAACAACTTCGACCAGTAAATCCGGTTGAAATTTTGAGATGAAGCGGTTACACCCCACTTTTTTCACCATAGCTTCGTTAAAACGACCGCTCAACGAGGTATTTAACGCGATATGAAGATCTTTCATTCGAGGATCATTTCGCACTTCATTGGTGAGCTTATAGCCATCCATTTCCGGCATCTCGGCATCGGTAAACATCATTAAGATTTCCTCATTGATGTTCTTACCTTGATCACACCAGCCTTTCAGCATGTTAAGGGCTTTCAGGCCATTACTGGCTTCGATAACGTCGACGCCAAGTTGAGCCAGAGTTTCTCGGATCTGAGCTCGGGCCGTTGATGAGTCATCGACAATTAAGATTTTACGGCCTTGGAGCTGGCTGACAATCGTGTCGTCGAGTATGTCCTCTGAAATCTGGATATTGTAGTCAATAATTTCAGCTAGCACTTTTTCAACATCAATGATGCTGACGATGCGCTTGACACCTTCGCGTTCAAGGTTGGTGATCGCCGTGAGGTAATTATTTCGGCCAACCTGATCGGGCGGTGGTTGAATATCTTTCCAGGTCATGTTGACAATATTCATAACCTGGCCTACGAGGAAAGCCTGAACTGTGCGGTTATATTCAGTAACGATCATGTTGCAATCGGGAGTTTGCTCAGTGCTTCTCATCCCAATGGCACCGCGCAGATCAATAACAGGAATAGAAATACCACGGATATTGGCGACCCCGCAGATATTGGGATGAGAGCCTGGCAAAGCGTGAAGGTGCGGAAGTTTAACAACTTCTTTTACTTTAAACACATTAATGGCAAATAGCTGTGAAGTATTCAGTTGGAAGATTAAAAGTTCAAGCCGGTTTTCACCAACAAGCTGTGTACGTTGATCAACAGAGTCTAAAATATTGGCCATAACCTGTCCGGAAAATCACTGAATAATTAAAGTTATCATTAAATTATAAAATGACATGGCTGGCAAAGTCACGCCCTATATGCATCTGTTAGACACAGATCTCCCTACAGATGCGAGGGAATTATAAAAGAGTGCTTCTTACCAGTTAAGAATAACCGCCATTTTCGTTCATGTGTAAAAGTGATAGAAATAAAGCTATCAGTGTTTTAAATCAAAGAATTTTGTGCTGCATTTGATACGTTTGGGAGATAATAAAAAATTGATGATTTTTCCCCCAATCATCCTCGCGCAACTGCTATTCGCACAATTGCTGCTATTTGCACAAAGCGAAGTTTGAGAAGCAATGGGTCACTGAAGCCAAAAGATCATTCTCGACCGAATGCCTTTAGCTCGTGGTGATCATAATGATGCATTGCCGAGAAAAACAAAGAGGCAATCAATGATAAATGTCACGATAGATGAACAGGCTTATACCGTCGATGATCAACAGACCCTGCTCGACGTTGCAATGCACTGCAAAATTGAAATTCCGTCACTGTGTGGATTAAACAAAAGTGGTGAAAAAGACCCATGTGGTTTATGCGTAGTCGATGTTGAAGGGCTGGGTATTCAACGGGCATGTGAAATAAGACCCGTTGAAGGTATGACGGTGACAACCGCCTCTGATGAGATTTCGTCGCTTCGTCAACAGGCACTTAATAGAATTTTGTCAGATCACTATGCGGACTGTGAAGCGCCATGCCAGACAGCGTGTCCCGCAGGCGTGGATATTCAGTCATATTTGTACCATATCTCGCAAAATGATCATCAAAAAGCTGTTGAGGTGATCAAGCGAACGCTGCCTATGCCACTGTCGATTGGACGCGTCTGTCCGGCTTTCTGTGAATCAGAGTGCCGTCGAGGGCTGGTGGATGAACCGGTCGCTATCAGACAGCTTAAACGTCATGCCGCCGATATTGATTTGGCAGCACAAGAAAGCTATGTGCCGGAGAAAAAACCAGCTAAAGGCAAATCAATCGCGGTGGTCGGTAGCGGCCCGGGCGGTTTAACCTGTGGTTATTATCTGACCAACGAAGGCTATGACGTTACCGTTTATGAGTCGATGCCAGAAGCGGGTGGCTGGCTCCGTTACGGGATCCCGGAATACCGTTTACCAAAAGCAATTTTAAATAAAGAAATTGAGCTGATATGCCGCAACGGCCTGCAGGTTGAGACCTCTAAAAAGCTCGGTGTCGACTTCACCCTGTCTCAGTTAAGCAAAGAGTTTGATGCTGTCTGCCTCGCGGTGGGCGCATCGAAAGCCGTCGAGATGAATTACCCGGGCAGCGATCTTAATGGTTGCTACCTGGGCGTCGATTATCTTAAAGATTATGTGACCGATCAGCGTTTTATTACCGGTAAAAAAGTGGCCGTTATCGGCGGCGGTAATACTGCCATTGACTGTGCCCGAACAGCTGTTCGTGACGGGGCCGATACAACGTTAATCTATCGACGTACCCGTGATGAAATGCCGGCGGAAGATTATGAAATTGTTGAGGCCGAACATGAAGGGGTGAAATTCCATTTCTTAACCAACCCGGTTGAAAATATTGCAGACGACCAGGGACGTGTTTGCGATATTAAACTGGAAAAAATGGCATTAGGTGAAGCGGATGCGTCTGGTCGTCGCAGACCTGAAGCAACCGGAGAGTTCTTTACCGAAGCTTTCGATACCGTGATAGCGGCGGTATCGCAAAAGCCGGATCTTGATTTCCTTGAAGGTGAAGAGCTTAAGCTGCCGGTGACGCGCTGGCTAACGCAAGAATCGGATCCGAATACCATGCACTCAGGGTTGGAGAATATCTTCAGTATCGGTGATTTCCGCCGAGGTCCGGCGACTGCCATTGAAGCGGTCGCAGACGGGCGTATTGCTGCCGAGGCGATTGATCGTTTTTTTAATGGCGATATGGAACATATTCCGGTTAAGCCGTTCAATTCGCAAAAAGAAAGCAAACTGAAGCAGGTCGATCCCGAACACTTCGCCGGTATTAAAAAAGCCATGCGTGCTGTGATGCCGGAATTAAGTAATACCGATCGTGCATTTAATTTAAGTGAAGTGGAAACCGGGTTTAGCAACGAAGAAGCCATGCGCGAAGCAGCTCGCTGTCTGGAGTGCGGTTGCCAGGCGAATACCGACTGCAAGCTGCGGGACTATGCGACCGAATATAAGGTTGCCGAAACCAATCTCAATCACGAGAGCCGTCAGAAATTCAGTGTTGATGATAGCTCGGAATTTATCGTTTTTGATGCCAATCGCTGCATCAGCTGCGGCCAGTGTGTCAAGGCCTGTAATGAGCAGGGGGTACACGGCGTACTCAACTTCTCATCAAGCGCGCCCGTCAGTGGTGCTGGCGATAGCGAAACGCGTGCCAACCGTCCCGCATGTCGACCGGGCTTTGAAAATGGTTACAGCATGGGCGATTCAAATTGTGTGCAGTGTGGCGCCTGTGTCCAGGTATGTCCGACCGGGGCGCTCGTAGACAGCCGGGATAAGTCGCAAGGCCGAATTGAAATGCTGACTCCCGTCGATACCATTTGTACCTATTGCGGCGTCGGCTGTAAGCTGACCATGTTTGTTGACGAATCTCTGAACCAGATCCGTTATGTGCAAGGTGCAAAAGATTCCCCGGTGAACCAGGGAATGCTCTGTGTTAAAGGTCGTTTCGGATTTGATTTCATTCATAGCAATGAGCGCCTGACTACGCCATTGATCCGCAGAGATGGCAAATTACAAGCTGCAAGTTGGGAAGATGCATTAGCGTTGGTAGCGGATAAGCTTAAGGGGATTAAAACCGAGCACGGTGGCAATGCCTTAGCGGGGTTCTCATCGGCCAAAACGACCAATGAAGATAATTATGCCTTCCAGAAATTTATTCGCCGCGAGCTCGGCACTAATAATGTCGATCACTGTGCGCGGCTTTGTCATGCATCAACAGTGAGCGGGCTTGAGGCATCTATTGGCAGTGGTGCGATGACCAATGATATTCCAAGTATTGCGCACTCTGATGTGGTGTTTATTATTGGCTCTGACACAACCTCTGCCCACCCGATCATTGCTTCACATATCAAGCAAGCCATTCGCCATGGTAAGGCACGCTTAATTGTGGCCGATCCGAAGCGTATTGATATTGCCGAGCATTCAGAGATCTATGTGGCGCATCGTCCGGGCACGGATGTGATGTTGCTGAACGGGATCATGCAGCAAATCATTAAGCATGGCTGGCACGATCAAGTCTATATTGCCGAGCGTGTTGAAGGATTTGATGTACTTAAAGCAGAAGTGATGAGCGAAGAGTACGCACCCGATAAAATCGAGTTGATCACCGGCGTTAAGGCATCTGACGTGATTAAAATGGCGGAAATGATCGGTAAAGCCGAGCGTACTGCAGTTTATTACTCAATGGGTATTACCCAGCATACGACGGGTCACGATAACGTCCGCTCCATTGCTAACCTGCAACTGCTGTGTGGCAACATCGGCATTGAAGGTGGCGGCATTAACCCACTACGTGGCCAGTCAAATGTACAGGGGGCCTGTGATATGGGGGCCTTGCCTGATAACCTCCCGGGTTATCAGAAAGTCTATTTGCCTGATGTTCACGCCAAGTTTGCTGACGCATGGAATAAACCGGATTTGCCGAAAGAATCTGGTCTGACTCTGACTGAAATTATTGATGCGGCATGCCATGATCAGGTCAAAGGCTTATATGTGATGGGTGAAAACCCTGTACTGAGTGATCCTAATCAGGCGCATGTCATTGAAGCACTGGAAAAGCTGGACTTCTTAGTCGTACAGGATATTTTCCTGACAGAAACAGCGCAGTATGCAGATGTGGTGTTACCGTCTTGTTCATTTGCTGAAAAATCAGGTAACTTCACCAATACTGAGCGGCGGGTGCAGCGTATCTCTCCGGCGGTGAATCCACCTGGTGAAGCCAAAGAAGACTGGTGGATCATCCAGAGCATCGCGAATGCAATGGGCAGTGACTGGACCTATCAGTCGGTGCAGGATATTACCGAAGAGATCACTCAGTTGACGCCTCAGTATGCAGGTATTAGCTGGGATCGTGTCGGTAAAGAGGGGGTTCAGTGGCCATGTAATGAGAATGCGCCCGCCGGCACCCGTATCATGCATACCGAGCAATTTACCCGTGGTAAAGGCGAAATGACCGCAATTCCGTTCCGTTATGCTGCAGAATTGCCAGATGAAGAATACCCGTTGATACTGACAACCGGTCGTCTGTTAGAGCAATTCCATACCGGGACCATGACACGCAAAACGAAAGGGTTGGATAACCTGGCCGGGCCGCGAGCCATGATTTCGGTTGCTGATGCTGAGCGGTTAGGTATTCATAACGGCGAAATGCTGAGAGTATCGACGCGTCGCGGAAGCATAGAAACGCCGGCATTCGTGACAAAGAGAATGCAGCAAGGTGTGGTTTTTGTACCATTCCACTTTGTCGAATCGCCAGCTAACCGCCTGACCAGCTCTGCAACAGATCCTTACGCCAAAATTCCGGAATTTAAAGTAGCTGCAGTGAAGATAGAGAAAGTCGAGGAGCTGGCGTCCGTATAAGATTTATTCACCGATCTAACCTATTATGAGTCAATAAACCACCAATAACTTATTGTTATTGGTGGTTTTTTTATGACAGGACCGTGATCCTGATGATTCTTTGGTTTCAATAATGAAATATAAAATTCCATATCTAGTGCTGTTTTCTGGCCAAAATAGGCGCAGAACTATCACTGGATTTTGAATTTAACAGTCAATTTCAGAATAATTAATTACAAAAGTATGTTTGTAAAAACTTCTTACAATTTACCGGTTATTTAACATGACCTTAGCCACTTTGGTAAAATTAAATAACTATCAATGGATTGGGGGGGATCTGGTTTTAAATTAATGGAAAAAAACTCTTTTATTCTGTAACGACCAAATGGCGCTTTGTATGAAAACCGAACAGAAAATGTAAAAATAAGACTGTGGACAAAGATTATTTTTGAAGGGACGCTTTATCCAATAATACTCGTTGAGGCGTTTATGAAATTCGGTCTGATCTTTCTGGTTTCGATAGTGGCAGGTGTTCTTTCTGGTGAACATTTCCATTCATTTATGGTTGGCTTTGGTATCGCAGCTGTTGCTGTCGGTGCTGGTTATTGGCTGGCGTTCCGTTCAACGCGTTATCCGCAACTTGCTGCATTGTTGTTGTTGATGGGAATGATGGCGAAAATGACCGTTACCGTTGTGGGGGTGATGTGGAGCTTAGAAGCGAATCTGATCAACTCCCCATTGGTTTTCTCATTGTCTTATTTGTTCTTTTCTATCGTCGTGACTTACCTGTACTTTAAACTACGTGAGTTCCAGATGAACAGAACATCAAAATCCGCTATGAAAAAGAAGCCATTGGCGGCATAAGCTGCGTAATGGCTGAAGAAAGTAGCTTGTCAGATACTGTTTGTTATTAAAAATGAATTATTAAAAAGGGGCTAAGTTAGCCCCTTTTTCGATCTCGACTGTAATCACAAGAAACGTATTACGCGAATATGTAACGTGGCAAACTTAAATTGTGTGCATCTGACCCATTTGGAAAACGGTCTGTATCTGATTATTCTCATCAAGTAAGGCGATGTTCGCTTTGTAACCGGTTTTTAATCGACCATATTCATTATCAATCTTTAATGCTTTTGCCGGGTATAAACTTGCCATCCGCAATGCTTCTTCGCGGCTAAGGCCGACGTGATCAATCAGGTTTTTCACCCCATCAATCATGGTAATGGCAGATCCGGCTATTGTCCCGTCTTTATAATGGCACTTACCTTCTGTTACATATGCAGTAGTACCAGCCATATTATATTCGGTTAAATCCGTTCCGGCAGGCGCTACAGCATCAGTGACCAAGAATAATTTTTCCCCCAGCACCTGGTGGGCGATACGGACGGAAGCATATGAAGAGTGAATGCCGTCGACAATAATGCCGGCATGGGGTTTTTTATCGAAGATGTAACCCACCGTGCCCGGTTCACGAGAGCCTAAAGGTGTCATGGCATTGTAGAGATGAGTCGCCATTGTTACGCCTTGCTTACTGATCAGCTCATCGTAGCTAGCGTTGGTATGGCCTAATGAAACGGTAATACCTGCTTGTGTGAGAATATCGATAACCGATTGTGGTGTGTTTTCAGGCGCAAGGGTAACGACACGGATCTTATTCGCATTATCAGCAAGGTAATGGGCGGTTGTCTCATCCAGTTGGCGTATGAAACTCTCTTGATGCGCCCCTTTTTTTTCTTTACTAATAAATGGACCTTCGAGGTGCAGGCCTAAGATACCCTGACTGGCCGGATCGTCGATATCTGCGATCAAGTCAATCACCTGTTTCATCAACGGAGCCTGACTGGTAATAAAAGTCGGCAGATACTGCGTTGTACCATTTTTGAGGTTGGTGGCATTCATGACATCGAGGGTATTTTTCCTAATATCGGTATTGAGTAATACACCTCCACAGCCGTTTAATTGAATATCAATAAAACCGGATGTTGCAAGTAACCCATTGGCATTGAAGGTCTTCTCAGGAAGGTACGCTGCAGACATCGGTACGATAGCCTGAATAGTATCTTGCTCAATGATCATTGCTTGGTCATAAAGAACGCTGCGACCATCAAAAACGTTAACATGAGTAATTGCAAACATAAGCATCTCAATTATTAAGCGTGTTTATAATTATAGATGGGGGTAGCGTCGGTTTTATCACAACCGCATTCCCAACCAATGGTGATGAAAAGATATGATTGTCTATCTTATTTCTCATTAAAAAATAAGATAGACAATCAGCGCGTTTTAGTCAATGGGTAAAGACGCATTTTTTTAAATGTTATTTTTGTAGGTATCAAGAGGTAGCCAGTGTTGAAAAATAAAGTCGACCAACGCCTGAGTACGTTCTGAAAGCAGTTTTCGTTGTGGATGCAGCATAAAGACATCTGAACCTTCCATTTGCCAGTCGGGCAACAACTGCACTAACTGTCCGTTTAGAAGCGACGATTTCGCGTACCATTGAGGCAAACGAGCAATACCCAAGCCGGCAATGGCGGCATTATAAATACATTCCAGCTCATCGGATTGAATTCGAGCATTGGGGCTTAGCCTAAATGTATCAGCTTCAGTCTGTGTAAATACCCAGCGTTGTTTGGGGTTTGGTGAAAGCAGATCATAGCAGCTTAGTTGGTTGGGGTGGGTCAATCCCGGTTTGTTTTGTAAGTAGCTCGGTGTTGCGCACAGTACCGATGGACTGTGTGACAGTTTACGTCCTACCCAGTCTGAGGCTGGCTGGTGACCAAATCGCAGCGCGATGTCGATGTCACCACGCAGATAATAATCATTTTGGTTACCCAATTGAAAACGGATCTGTACTTGGGGATGCTGTTTGGCAAACTCTAACGCAATCGGTCCAATCTGATGCTGAAGCGGAATGATCGGGGCATTGATGACAATAAGTCCGGAAAAGTCTTCTTTTTCTTTATCGACATTTTCCAGACGCAGGTGAATATCATCAAACAGCGATGAGAATTGCTGTACTAACAGTTGCCCGTCTTTTGTCAGACTCAACTCTTTGGCATGTCGCAGCAGTAACTTACGTCCGGTATCTGATTCTAGCTGTTGGATTCTGCGACTAAGAGTACTGGTAGGGACAGCCCTTTGCCGGGCGGCAATGGCAAAGCTGCCAGCCTTCACTACAGATAAAAAAAGGTCTAAGTCATCAAGCTTCATTTAATGATCCCATATTTGGAATGATGAGACTCATTATATCCTGTTTTCGAATCGGTTAAGTTGTTTTAACATTGTTTATTTATGGGGGAATGTATGTCACCTAAGACAATTTTTGCTAGCGTTGCGCTCGTTATCGCTTTGGGTTCCTTAGAAAAAAGTATTGTCACAACCCCTTTGCCTATTATTGGGCAAGAACTAGGGGCGGGGCAGGCGCTCACTTGGGTGGTCACGGCTTATTTGCTAGCCGCAACAGCGGTATTGCCAGTCTATGGCAAGTTAAGTGATATGTTCGGTCGCGTAAAAATGCTCAATAGCAGCATATTTCTATTTGTTGGCGGCTCTGTGGCTTGTGCATTGTCACAAGATTTAACGACATTGATTGCTTCACGGGTGCTGCAAGGGATCGGTGGTGGTGGCTTGATTGCCTTAGCATTCACGGTGATCGCCGATAGTATTCCTGCCCGTGAAGTGGGTAAATATCAGGGCTATATCTCTGCGGTTTATGCGGTATCCAGTATTGCTGGCCCGATGCTGGGGGGGTATTTTGCTGAGCATTTGAGTTGGCGCTGGGTGTTTTGGATTAATATTCCGCTGGGAGGCCTGGCTTTATGGATGATCAATAAAAACCTCAAGCACCTTAATACCGGGCGTAAGTCTAAGTTTGACTGGAAAGGTGCAGGGTTGCTAATGACCACAACGACCTTGCTGCTGTTACTTATTTCACCTGAATCGACTATCGATATGGGAGTCATAGGCGGCGCTCTGGCTGCGACGGTGATGCTATTGGTCTGGGTTGAGCGAAAAGCAAAAGATCCCATTCTACCCGTACGGCTGGTTTTTTTACCGGGGTATTTGGTGAGTGTATTGCTGATGCTCTGCTCACAACTGCTGATGTTTGCGGTATTGGTTTATCTGCCATTACAAATGCAGTGGCAAAAGGGTATGACGGCATCCGGCAGCGGTCTGGTGATGATGATCTTTATGTGCAGTATTACCGCAGGGGCGTATTTCGGTGGTAAACAAATTGCAAAGAGAGGCTATTATAAACCCTTTGTTGTCGTTGGTTTTTTATTGGCAACCTTAGCTTTGTGGCAACTTCATGCTGATGTGTTACTGCCGTTCGCTTTGGCGTCAGCAGGTCTCGGGTTAGGATTTACGTTACCGGCATTGAGTGTGGTGGTTCAGAATGTGTTGCCAGCAAGAGATCGTGGCATCGGAATGTCGTTATTTGGCTTTGGCCGGGAACTGGGTGGGGCGATTGGTGTTGCGATTTGTTCAGCGCTGTTTCACAGTAAGGTTCCGACCTTGATCACGGAAGGTAGTGACGGTGCTTTAGCGCACTTTGACTCAACAATATTAGAGCAAGGCTTCAGCTTAATCTATGCAGGTATGGCGGTGGTCGCTGTGGCGGCATTACTCATGGCGGTCTTCGCAATGAAGGCGCAGTCACTGTCGAGTGAAATCGCCCGTCATTCGGTGAAAGATAAGTAATAGGAATTGAAGTCGATATAGCCCAGTGAACAGCATTGGGCTACATTCTAACTTTCTTCTTTTAAGCCTTTCGATTATTTGATGATTTTTAGCATTTGTTTGAAGCGCTCGCCTTCCGCGATAGATTGCAACTCAAATAGCGCCATTTCCGTGCAAGTAAGGTTGATTCCGGCGTGCTGCATTTTATCTAGAGCAAGCTGTTTGTTTTGCGGGGTCCGTGAAGATACGGCATCGCTAATCACTTCGACATGGTAGCCGGCGTCATGTAAATCTATCGCTGTTTGATACACACAAATGTGGGCCTCAATACCGGTCACTAACACGTTTTTACAATCTGTTGCTTTGAGTGCAGCAGCAAATTCCGGGTTACGATAAGCACTAAAGGTGCTTTTAACTACAGGTTTTTGCAGTTCGATATTATCCGTAATCTGAGAAATAGTTGTTCCGAGTTTGTCCGGCAATTGTTCTACCCAAAGGGTAGGTAGTCCAAGGATATTTGCGCCTTTGACCATGGTTTCAAGATTACCGAACAGTGCCTCTTTCTCGTCCATGATCTGTGCCAGTTTACCCTGAACATCTATAATCAGTAGTGCCGTATTAGTGGTATCAAGCATAGTGGGATCCCCTTGAAATAATCAGCTAAACAGGTCCCAGCATAATCGCTTTTTTCTGTTATGCAATTAGACGTTAGCTATCTGTGAATAAGCACAGAATACATTGAGCAACAATACTTCAATCCCGCTGTTTAAACCCTGAGTATTCAATACCGGCTAATCTTGCCATCTCATGATCCCATGTTGCCAAATCATCTTTATTAAATTGATTTAAGTGGCGGTGGCCACAGGCTCTTGCCATTACTTGCATCAGTTCGGTTGAGGCGGCAAAAAAATTAGCCAGCTGTTTGGCCGCTTTGTCGGGATTTAACTTCTGGCGTAAATCCTTTTTCTGCGTCGTGATACCTGCCGGGCAATTATTAGTATTACAGATACGAGCAGCCACGCAGCCGATCGATTGCATGGCGCTGTTAGCAATGGCAATGCCATCGGCACCCAATGCCAGGGCTTTGATAAAATCACTGGGCACCCTTATGCCACCAGTGATGATCAGAGTGACATAGTCTGTCATGCCTTGCTTATCAAGAAAGTAACGGGCACGCGCTAAAGCCGGAATGGTAGGCACGCTGATGTGATCCCTAAATAATTGCGGGGCCGCTCCCGTACCACCGCCACGACCGTCAAGAATGATATAGTCTGCGCCAGCTTCGAGAGCAAATCCCATGTCACGTTCGATATGGTTAGCACTGAGCTTGAATCCAATGGGGATCCCGTTGGTGATTTCCCTGACATTATTAGCGAACTCGGCGAAATCCTTCACGGTTTTTAGATCGGTAAATGTAGGAGGGGAAATTGCGTCAGTCCCCTCTGTTAATCCACGTACTTGCGCAATTCTTCCGACATTCTTGGCTGCAGGAAGGTGACCGCCTGTCCCCGTTTTAGCTCCCTGTCCTCCTTTAAAGTGAAATGCCTGTACCATTTTCAGTAATTCCTCGTGGTAACCAAATTTGGCGCTGGCCAGTTCATAAAAATAACGGCTGTTAGCTTGTTGCTCTTCTGCGAGCATACCGCCTTCACCTGAGCAGATCCCCGTTCCGGCCAGCTCAGCCCCCATAGCTAATGCCGTTTTGGCTTCTTCCGAAAGCGCACCAAAGCTCATGTCAGAGACAAAAAGTGGTATATCAAGCACTAATGGTCGTTTTGCTTTCGGGCCTATAACCAGTTCGGTACCCACTTTCGTCTCTTCCGGTAATGGCTTGGCGGCCAGCTGCGCCACCATGATTTGGATGTCATCCCACAGGGGCAATTGGTAGCGTGGCACTCCCATGGCCGTCATAGGGCCGTGGTGGCCCAATGTTGACAGGCCTTCCCGAGCCAGTTGATGAATGAAAGCGACTGTGGGCTCTTCCTTTGTTGCGGTGGCAACTGGCATCTCATCATGACGACTTAGTACACCTGGACCTTCTTTACCGATATCACTTACTGAGAATTGCCGATGAGTGCCATCACAGAAAGGGGCATTTTGAGTATGTTTACAGGCACATAAGTATTCTTCACTGCTTTTATCCGCTTTAAAAGCCTTTGGGGTCATACCTGTACCTTGATGAGAGCCATCACAAAATGGTTGGTTGGCTGAACGGCCGCAAGCACAGAAGTGATACTCCTCGCCCGCATTAAGGTGAACTTTGAGCGGACGGTTATTGGCCACAATCGGTTTAGTCATCACTCGACTCCTGTTTAAATTGTGTGATGTACGCACAACGCCATTTCGTGTTTTTTGATTTCGTACGTATCGGATTGAGTATGGAGGAGGAGGGCAGATTTTGCCTGTACGAACTAAATGAGGGATTGTTCAAAATAATAGAACAAAGTGTTCCAAAACGACGTGTTTAAAAAATGACAGGAGCGGAGTACAGTAGCGTTCAACAATTTGATGGCATGCTATATATCCAAGTACCTCAAGATACAGTGGAAGTTCTGAATCTCACATCATGAGGGGTTGGGTATCGGATACACACAATGAATAAGTATAAAAAAGTAAAGAGTGTAATGAATGTGATGATTTATGCCGCAGGCATAGTCGGGGTGGCGTTTATCTTGCCGGCTTGTATTGGTTTTGTTTTGTCAGAGTTAGCACCATCTGTTCTTCTTCACTTTCCCTAATGGCTGATGGGGAATTAGGGCGCATTAAGGCAATATCAATCAGTTAGAACGGTCTTCAGTACGGAGGTTATTTTATACCAGCTATCAGTGTATTGTAGAGCTTTCCGGTTCTGATGGTCCTCTACTTTAATGCTTTGTAACGTGATACCTCTTTACAGCATCGAAAAATAGCGGAACAATGGACCGGCATTTCTTTAGTAACCTTTGAATGAGATTATGGCTGAAAAAAAAGCGAACCCATTTACTGATTTGATCTTTAACGTCATTGTACCGTCTGTCATTCTGATGAAATTGAGTGGTGACGACCATCTTGGCTCGGTTGGTGCGCTTGTTATCGCATTAGCATTTCCTGTTGTTTTTGGTGGCTACGAACTGATCCGATTCAAAAAGTTTAATTTTATTTCATTGCTAGGCTTTGTCAGCATCTTGCTTACTGGTGGTATAGGTCTGTTAGAACTGGATACCAAGTGGTTAGCCGTTAAGGAAGCCCTGATCCCTGGCTTAATTGGCTTGGGGGTATTTATTTCAACCTACACTAAATATCCTGTTGTCAGTAAGATGCTTTTAAACGATAACGTTTTAAATCTTCCTTTGATCAGGGAAAAATTAGCGATGAATAACAAGCAAGATCAATTTGATCGTTGTCTTGTACAGTCTAACTATTTATTTGCCAGCACGTTTATTTTCTCGTCGGTGATGAACTATATCTTAGCTACCACGATTGTAACCAGTCCTTCCGGCTCTGCGGCTTTTAACGAAGAACTCGGAAAGTTAACCTTAATGAGTTATCCGATGATAGCGATTCCATCAATGCTCATGATGATGGGCATTTTTTATTTCGTCTGGCGCAAAACTCGCCAGATGACACAGCTTGAATCAGCTCAGATCTTTAAAGCTCAATAATCAGCAAAAATCCGGAACCAATTGGTTCCGGATTTTTTATTCCAGAGTTCACCTTTCGTATTAATTCCACGTGCAAAACGCTCTGAATCGCTCAGATACTCCGCCCTCTATTGCATAAGAAATACTTCGTTGCCGCAGAGCCATCTGTAAGTGAGCGAAGGAACGGTCTTTTTGAAATTACACTCTAAATCAAATGCTTATTAATATAATCCTGCCGGCTTAGCGGGTGATGGCGTCTTATAGTTGAGACTATATGGGGTTTACATAGACACTCTGGAAGAATCGGTAATACTTTACTAAGAACACCACCGGGGTGTTCTTAATTTTCCTGTGGTGGGTTATGAAGTTGTTTTCAGGTTTTCTATCACTTTGTCTGGTCACGGCTTGTACTTCTCAGGAGCCTTTTCATGATCAGTTAAGCCAGCAAGGCCAGTTTGTGCAAGACAAGTGCTATAGCACATCGACATACAGCTTATCAGAGTCTTTTGACGAATTTATCCATGAACGTCAGCAGGAGCTGAGTGTACTGCGCCCAGAGCTGACAGATGAAAACTATGATCAGTTAGATTTTGCCCTAAAATATTTTTCAGCTCAGTGGGATGAATTGAGTTCAGAGCGGGACATGGCATGTGAACAACGTGCCACATGTGAGTTTTTCCAAACTAAAAACGCCAAGAAGCAAGGCTATGCTCAGGATATCTGCGAAAGTACAGATTTTAAATACAATGTAAGCAGAGCCAAGATCATTACTTTTTTCAGTGATATTGAGCAACTACAGCTGCAAAGAAACGAATAAACCTGCCATAGAAGCCAATAAACCTCGCTCAGAGAGTGACTGAGCGTCCCCAGTTCAGCCTCAATGAGCTTAAAAGGGAGTAATCATTCCGATACTTATTGTGTTTGAACTGAACTCGTTGAGCTGCTCTGACTCCTCCATATTGAGATCACTTGAGCATAGATTGCGCAGTGTTGAATCTACTTTTACTCCGTGATGTCTTGTATACTGATATTTAAGATAATACCGATTGGTATCACGCCGTATAGACTACTCATCGGATTCAATAAGAGCCTAGTGTGCCTGGTATAAAATATGTGACTTTTCTCTCGGCGAGAGTTGGAACTGGAATAAATAATGAAGTTAATTACTGTTGATTGCCCCCACTGTGGCAAGGGGGCAGATATCGCGGCTCAATCATTGTCAAATACGGTGAGTTGTGACCATTGCAATAAACCATTGTTAGATGGGAAGCCTGTGGAAGCGAATGCAAATAATTTTGAGCAGCTGATCCTGAGCCCTAAACCTGTTGTGGTGACTTTTTGGGGAGCGAACTGTACGCCATGCAATATGTTTAAGCCCATTATTGAAAAAGTGGCGGCTGAACGTAAGCAGCAGTTACGTTTTTTAAGAGTGAACAGCCATCAGCACAGGGCGCTGGCTTCACGATATCGAGTCCGAGGTGTTCCAACGATTATTGTGTTCAAGAAAGGTAAGCAGCAGGCTGTTCTGAATACCGCCTTACGGAAAAAAGAGTTTGGACAGTGGCTTGATGATGTATTGCCTTCCTAAAGAACCTGACCTGAAACGTTCTAGTTACTTGATTATACGCGTTCCCTAACATGTTTTTATACCCGCTATCACATTCCCATCGTATACACAAATTTCGATGGTGACTAAATAGTGATTTTGAAAAAGAGCCGTTTTGAGATATAACGGTGTTGAAAGATACATTTATTACAGAAAGTGAAAGGAGGATAATATGGCTACTAGCCGTAAAATTAGTAAAGAACGTCTTGCTCTGAAATTATCTCTAGCTGGTACTGTTTTAGTTGCCAGCCTGGGTATTGGCTATGGATTGTATGTTGATTCTAATGCCATTTTGCTTGACGGTATGTTTTCATTTCTAAGTATGGGTATGACGGGTTTAAGTCTGTATACCGCGTATTTAGTCTCCAAACCTGATGACAGGCAGTTCCAGTTCGGCTATGCGCATATCGAACCGCTTATTAATGTCATCAATGGCTTGCTCATCTTAATTACCTGCTTGTTCGCTTTCATTAGCGGTGTGCAAACCATTGTCAAAGGCGGTCATGATATTGTCCTGGAACACGCACTGACCTATGCAGTGCTATCAACCATTTGTTGTTTTGCTATTTACTATACAGAAACCCACATCGCTAAAAGTGTGGATTCAGAACTGGTTCGTATCGACTCACAAGAATGGTTAGTCGATGGCATACTGAGTGCCGCCATCTTAGTTGGTTTCATTATGGTGGTTATTTTTGACTCAATGGGTTATTCCCGTTGGAACGCTTATGTTGACCCAATCCTCGTCTCCACTCTTTCTATTGCGGCATCAGTTTTACCGATTAAGGTGTTACGTCGTAACATTCGAGAGGTGTTATTGGTTGCGCCGAAAAATAAGGCGCAGCGTCACGTCGATCGTGTGATAGAAGCCCTTTCAAAAAAATATCACTTTGATGGTTATACACACCACTTTGCTAAAATCGGGCGTCAGTATGATCTTGAAATCAATATTTTGGTTAAAGATGATGCAAGATGGACAACTAAGCGGCAGGATCATATTCGCCAGCTGTTATGGGATGAGTTATCCGATGATCTAGGTGAAACCTGGTTGTCAGTTAGCTTTACAGGGCAGGAACGATGGTTGTAAGCGGCATCATTTTCCAGTGATCTGAATTACTCGTTGTGAGTAGTTTGATTATAGACAGCGGCTTCGGCCGCTTTTTTGTACTTGATCATCCAATCATCAGTCGTAAGCTAATGTCAATTTCTGCTAAAGTTAGTGTGTATAATACAAAGATATGACTTTAAAGGACTCGCTGCTTGAAAAACAGGCCATTTTTTATCACAATCTGACAAGTCATTTGTGCAAGATTAAGCCAAGTAAGGTATCTTCTTTTCAAGTCTAAAAATTGTTTTTAGTGAGAGACATTTTTTAGACCGTAACTTAACGTTTTAGGCTGACCATGAGCTGAATATGGTATCAGTCATTTGTAACCGAGACTGTATAAGGTTAAATTATGGAAACCGTGTTAGTTCTGGCCTTTATCATTGGTGCTGTTTACATCATTGTAAAAGAGAAAAAGTGTACCAAAGATGTAGACCGTTCACGTGATGCACTTTAGCTTCTAAGGTCCTATCTGGCGTTTTGACGCTGTTCTATCGAATATGATTAATTTCTTAATCGTATTTTTCTGCTGTTTCCTTTGCTGCCGTTCTCTATATGACCTTTTTGCAAAGGTACGTTGATTTCTGAGCTTCTCTCCTCTCTGGTTATACGGGTTATTTTATTTATCTACGCTATACGGTATAACCATTGTTTATACTATTTCGGTAACTTTTTTTTCTTTGAAAATTTTTTGAACTAAGGCGTGATCTGTGTCGCTAACTTATTGAAATAATTGCTTGTTAATAATCTTGCTAATGAATATGGTTAACGAATATATGGAGATAAAACTTAGTTATATTACATAGCTTAAGTTCAGCTAATTTACAGACGGATATGAAGAAATGAGCGCGTTCACAAAGATAGCCCATTTTAAAACGGAGCTTTATGCACTCGCATTTGTGATTGGCTTAGCTTTTCTTTTTTCACTATCGACTGGATACTTTTCCAGGCTACAGCTTTCCTACGTTATTCGTACAGATTCTAAAGAGTTACTTCAGACCTATTCAATGAATTTTGCTGAACTTCCAGCTGTTTTGGGTAAGTTATCGGAAAAGTTTCAATTAGATTGTGGGGCTCTGGATGAGCATCAACTGCAGCATATTGCTTACAATGATTATATTATTCGACGTATTACCCTACAAACGCGAAATGGCAAACAATGCACCAGCTTTAAAGGCGCTGATACAGAGAGCCGTCTGACGCCCTTAATCAAAAATTTAAGTTCAAATATTTCGCTATGGGTGACATCAGAATCCCGTAATGAACAAAATATATTGGTGACTGAGTGGAAAGATGAACGAGGGACGATGCTGGTCCATATGGAGCCTTTGGTATCAGATACTCTTCGCAATAAATATTGTGATGATTGTATACTGAGCTCAATGTCATCGATAGACAATCCCACCGTTTCTTTCTGGCGTGGTGACGCATTTCTGCTGTCAAAAGAACCATTGTTCAGTTCAGAATTTGTTAACGGACTCCGGCTGAATACATTTGTTAAAACAGAGTTACTTGATAGGTATGAAGATAACCTTTGGCTACCTTTGTTTCTGTTCGGTGGTGCGATGGGAGGGCTATTTATTTTTCTTTATCGTACAGCGATAAGAAAAAAAATGTCACTACATTCTTTGGTAGAGCAGGGAATAGCAAAGCGAGAGTTCGTTCCTTATTATCAACCGATAGTGAATGTCGCCACAAATTCACTGTATGGCTGTGAAATGCTTGCTCGGTGGAAGCGTCCCGGACAGGATATGATATCGCCGATGGAATTTATTCCTTATGTTGAAAAAAGTGGTCAAATACTCCCGATCACCGAACAATTGATGGAAAAAGCCATTAATGAGATCGGTAAGTTAAACTGGCACGTCACTAAGCAAATTATAAGTATTAACGTAGTGCCTGATCAGTTAGAGAGTCTTGAAGTTATCGAAAAATCACTCGATTTATTACGAAACTCAGATCTGGAACCCACTCAAATAGCGTTTGAAGTGACCGAACGTAAACGCTTTAATAATTTGGCTATTGCATCAGATGTTATTGAGCACCTGCGACTTAAGGGTGTTGATGTTAAGTTGGATGATGCCGGTACAGGGTATGGGGGCTTTAGCTATATTCAGCAACTTAATATCCGCAGCCTGAAAATTGATAAAATGTTCGTCGAAAACATCGGAACATCGGATATCAAGCTGTCTTTGCTTGATTCAATAATTGCTTTTGGTAAAGAAGCCGGAATGGAAATGATTGCGGAAGGGGTTGAAACCGAAGAACAATCTCAGTATTTGGCCGATCAAGGGGTTAATTTGCAGCAAGGGTTTTATTTTGGCCGGCCGATGATTTTCAGAGACTTTGCCTATTTCAGTAAAACGATGGCGTCACATAAAAATGACAATCATCATATGGGAAATCAAATTGTCTGTATTGATTAAACGGAGAAAGGTGAACCGATTTTCTTTGAGCTCACCTTTGTTCAACAGCTCCGCTTACTGATCTCGGCAACGTCTATTAAGCGTTCTTATCTCGCCATGACTGAGTCAATCGGTTGATATCATTCTCTGTTTCTTGCCACATTCTGGTCTTGATCAGATCGCGGTATTCGCCAGTTGGCTTTTTCAACAGCGTATCGAGTAGCTGTACCTGGGTTTGGGGTAACCCATCTAAGGCCTCAATAGCACCGTCACGGTTGTTACACAACATTACCATGTCACAGCCAGCACGTTGTGCTGCAATGGCTCTTTCACTGTAACTGCCCAGGACATCGGCACCTTTCATATTTAAATCGTCAGAAAAAATGACTCCGGTGAAGCCGAGTTCCCCACGCAAAACATCTTTCAGCCAATAGTCTGAACCGCTTGCGGGTTTGTCATCAAAAGCCTCGAAGACCACATGGGCTGGCATCATGCCATCGAGAAGGTTTTGTTCGATTAGGTGCTGAAAGACAGTCATATCGTGTTGCTTTATTGTCTCTCGTGGATCGACAGGGGTCTCTAGATGAGAATCCGCAATGACACCTCCGTGTCCTGGGAAGTGTTTGCCTGTCGCTGCCATTCCTGCCTGTCTCATGCCCTGAATAAACTGGCTGGCATACTTTATTATTTGTTTCGGATCGTCGGAAAATGCGCGATCACCAATGGCCTTACAGTCAAAGCCTAAATCTAAAACAGGGGCGAAGCTGAGGTCAATATCCATAGCAAGCAGTTCTGCTGCCATTATCCACCCTCCTTGTTTTGCCAATTCAATTCCATTGTCCTGCTCGGCAAAAGCTTTTGCCGGTGGAAGGTGAGTGAATTCATGACGAAAGCGTTGAACACGGCCGCCTTCCTGATCAACGGCAATAAGAAGAGGGCGTTTGGCTGTTTGGCGGATATCTTTTGTCAGAGCACGTAATTGAGCTCGATTGTGATAATTGCGTGCGAACAAGATGATCCCTCCAACAGTAGGATGCTGGATAATTTCACGTTCTTCAGCGTTAAGTTCACAGCCTGAGACATCGAGCATTAAAGGGCCCATGGGTTGCTCCGAAGTTTATAAATTGGGGATATAGATAACAAAAAGCTTAACTTACCATAGCTTGAGATAACCGCAATTTGAAAAGTGTAAATACAGGTCACGGTGATCAGTATCCTCGCTTGGATAGATACCTTAGACGGAATTATATGAGTTAACTGTTTCCACATATCAACACTGGGTTGATGGTAATACAGAATGCTTAACGATAAAAAATATACAGATTGCAGTCATGTTGAAAAGTGCCTGTTTTGTGTGAGATCGATCATCTTCTCAAGAAATTGCATGCAACAAAATTTTATATAGTGTGATCGATATCTCTTTTGTTTATTTTGTAGCTGACTACACTGTTTACGAATTCAAGTGCTTTTATATATTTACGAGATCACAACATGACGGTACTGGTAGCAATTTCATTAACCACAGGTATTCTTTCTGGTATTTGGGGATGGGTGGCTGTTTCCCTGGGTCTATTGAGCTGGGCAGGATTTCTGGGTTGCACAACCTACTTTGCTTCCCCTAAAGATGGTATCAAAGGCCTTGGCCTGAGCATTGTGACAAATATGAGCGGCGTCTTTTGGGCGATGGTCATTATTCACCTGTCGAGCCTGTTCAGCGTTGAAATTTTAGGTTATATGGCCACTGCTATCGTATCGTTTTTCATGTGTTTTCAGGCAAAGAAAACATGGTTGAATTATATTCCGGGAACCTTTATCGGAGCATGTGCAACCTTTGCTGCGAACGGTGACTGGCAACTTGTCATTCCGTCGTTGACTGTTGGAGCACTGTTTGGTTATACCATGAAGGCATCTGGATTGTGGTTACATCAGAAGCTCAACCAACCCAATTCAAAATTGGCTGCAGCTGAAGCAGAGTAATACCAAATAATATTCCCTCCTTGATATCCCTTTGTGGAATGTTTTGCGCACATATCTTTATGATATGTGCGTTTTTTTGCTTTCGGGGATCTGTTTTTTTAAACATTAGATACAAGGAATAAACAGCCCCTTTATTTCTTGGCACAAAGAGGTTAGCGTTTCAGGGTGAGTGGCTTTAGGGGCCAGTACACAAACGCGTAATCCTTCATTTAATAACGCATGAACCTGATTCTGAAGTGTCTCTGGTATGTACGGCTCACGGTCAGCATCCCGGCGGCATAGATCAACGAAAATATCATTGCTTCCTTCCGGGTACAGCACAACGTCAGATTGCTGCATTACACGTAGTGCTTTTAGTGTCAGCATTTCCGGGTCGAGACCTGTTTCTATCAGGTAAAGGTGACTGGTCTGGGCTTCGGGCTTGGACAGTAACAGTGTGAATGCCTGCTCTAAACTGGCAATATTGCTTGCTTGTTCGACAGTTGGCAGGCGGAAAAAACGCTCCCAGAATTTTCTTCTTTCATCCACTGTTTTGAAATGCTGTTTGATGCGCTCTCTTTGTTTACCTGAAAACTCAGCCAGCAAACTCAGGTTCTGTGGAAGCTGGGTTTCAAGTTTTTCTCTGATAAAACGTACCAGAACGGGTGAGGCTCCGCCGCTGGAAATCGCGACTTGAATCGGGGTCCGATCAATCATTGACGGGGTAATAAAATGGCAATGGCGTGGATCGTCAACAACATTGGTCCAGATGCCTTCGTTTTCGGCATCAGAAAAAACCTGATGATTCAGTTCGGGAGCATCGGTCGTTGCCCAGATCTGATGGAACCCTATAACGCAAGATGGATCGTACTTTTGCTTAATGTAGGTCAGTCGCTGATCAGCCGCTAAGCGAGACAGGTGGGGGTGTAACTGAGGTGAAATAATTGTGATATCAGCGCCGGCACGAAGCAAGAGATCAACTTTTCTGCATGCGACGTCACCGCCGCCGACAACAAGCACTTTTCTATTCTTCAGGTTTAAAAAAACAGGGAAAAAATCCATTATATTAATACTTCCTCGGTATCCTAACGCCAATAGTATCTTATATCTATTGGTCTTATCACTAGCCAGTTATTTTTCTTGCCTTCCCGACGTTGAAATGTTTTGAAACATAAAACTGTCCAAAAACCGGTGTTATCAAAAGTCATTCAGCTTTCATTAAAGCCGGGTTGCTAACGTACCGGACAAGGAAATTATTGATATTTATTGCGTGATTTTTAGCAGGTTGCCTTGAATTCGCACATCAGAAATTTATTTTTTAATTATAACTATGGTCGGCAAAATGAAGAGAAGACTTATTATCGCGACACTCGTAAGTTCGGGTTTACTTATGGGGTGTGGTGATAATCAAAAAGGACAACAAGCCCCGGTAATTCCGCTGGTTGCAGCAGAGCCTGTGAGTGTCATTGATTACCAGCAAGGCAAGCAATATGTCGGGAGGACTAACGCCATTGAAGACGCGGCAATCACGGCGCAGGTTTCGGGTTATCTGAAAGAACGATTATTTACCGAAGGCCAGACGGTAGAAAAAGGGCAGGTGTTATTTCAAATTGAACCTGCCGCCTATGAGGCAAGAGTAGCCAGTGCTCAGGCAGCAATCTCTCAGGCTGAATCCAGTTTAAAAAATGCCGAATTAGATTTTAATCGAGGTCTGAATCTATTGCCGAAAGGCAGTATTAGTCAGTCGGAATTCGATAAGCTGACTGCGGATAAGCTAGGTGCTGAAGCGCAACTGAAATCGGCTAAAGCCCAGTTATATGCCGCTGAAGTTGATCTGTCATATACCCGCGTTGTTGCTCCGTTCAGCGGCCGGATCAGTGACAGTAAGGCCAGTATTGGTGATCTGGTTTCTCCCTCATCTGGTGTGCTGACGACTTTAGTCAGTCTTGACCCGATCCATACGGTGTTCAACCTCAGCGAACGTGAGCGGTTAGATCTGGGTATCGATACTCTTGATGGCAGCGGTCGTGGTAACGGCGATGTCGAAGTTGTTCTGACATTAAATGATGGTAAAGAGTATCCGCTTCTCGGCGAAGTCGATTTTATTGGTAATCGCATCGATTTGAATACCGGGACAATCGCCATGCGCGCAAGTTTTGCAAATCCATCTCAAGCATTGCTGCCGGGCCAGCATGTGCAAGTGTTGTTACGTGAAAAACAGCCGGTGAAAATGATGGTTATTCCACGTCGCGCGGTACAAAGCGACTTGGAAGGTGACTTTGTGATGATCCTTACCGAGGGTAACGTTGCCGAGCGTCGCAATGTGGTACTTGGCCCTCAGACCGATCAGGGGGTGATTATCCGTCAAGGCGTAGTCGCCGAAGAGGTCGTGCTGACTAAAGGTCTGCAACGTGTGCGTAATGGTATGGCCGTTCGTCTTGAAAATACGGATGCATAAGGAAAGAATATGCTGAGTCGCTTTTTTATCCAGCGTCCTAAATTCGCGCTGGTGATCTCTATAATCTTGACCTTGGCAGGTCTAATTGCCGTATTGAATTTGCCAGTGGCAGAGTACCCTAAAATCAGTCCGCCATCGGTGAGTGTAACGGCTTATTATTCAGGAGCGAGTGCGGAGGTTGTCGAAGAGGCCATTGCTGACCCGATTGAAGCCTCTGTGAATGGCGTTGAGAACATGATTTACATGTCCTCGAAAAGTGCCAATGATGGTTCTTATAACCTGAACGTGACATTTGATATCGGTACCGATCCTGATATGGCCCAGGTGAATGTGCAAAACCGTGTTGCTCAGATTGAATCGAAGCTACCGGCTGAAGTTCGCATGGTGGGTGTGACAGTAAAGAAACGTTCGCCTGACTTACTGATGGTTTTAAACTTCTATTCACCGGATGGCAAATACGATGATAAGTTCCTGATTAACTACATCAATCTGAACATCAAAGATCAGCTGGCGCGGGTACAGGGGATCAGCGAGGTTAATGTTATTGGTGGCGGTGAATACGCAATGCGTGTTTGGCTTGATCCCGACAGGATGGCGAATCTGGGGCTGACAACGTCTGATGTCAATGCCGCTCTCGCCGAGCAGAATGTGCAGGTTGCGACAGGCAAAGTGGGTGCGCCTCCTTATAACAACGCGCAGGAAGTCCAGTTTAATCTGGTGACCAAGGGCCGACTCGAATCCGCGGAAGAGTTCGAGAAAGTTGTGCTGCGCGCTAGTCCGGACGGTTCGGTTGTTTACCTCAAAGATATCGCACGGGTAGAGTTGGGTAAGAAATCCTATGAAGGATACGGTACTTTCCGAGGCAAGCCGGCTTCCATTGTGGCTTTATCGTTACAATCTGATGCCAATGCGTTAGAAAGTGGCGAGGCGGTAATGGAGTTGCTAGAGAAGCTCAGTCACAATATGCCTGATGGTATGGCCTATGAAACCAGTTATGATACAACCCTGTTCGTCGCCGAGTCGATTAAAGGTGTGGTTAAAACGCTGGTTGAAGCGGTTATTTTGGTCATTGCCGTGACTTACCTGTTTTTGGGTAGCGTACGCTCGACCCTGATCCCTGTTGTTGCTATTCCGGTTTCGCTCATTGGTACCTTTGCCGTCATGCTTGCGGCTGGTTTTACAATCAATACGGTGACGCTGTTTGGTTTGATCCTGGCGATTGGTATCGTGGTGGATGATGCCATTCTGGTTATCGAAAACGTAGATACTAATATGAGTCGCGATCCGAGTCTGACGCCGCGGCAAGCTACCCTGATTGCGATGAAAGAGGTCACGGGCCCGATCATCACCTCAACAATGGTATTGCTGGCTGTATTCCTGCCTGTTGCTATGCTACCTGGTATCACGGGGATCATGTATCGCCAGTTTGCTTTGACTATCTGCATTTCAGTTGTTATCTCCTCGATCAATGCGTTGACCCTGTCTCCGGCGCTGTGTTCTCTGGTATTAAAACAAAACGGAAATAATACTGCTCGCTGGTTCCAGAAATTCAATAAAGGGCTGGATACCGTTACGCTTAGATACGGAGTCATAGCGGGTTTCTTGGTTCGTAAAGTTGCCCTGTTAGGCAGCTTCTTCGTGATTGCTGTTTTAGCGGTTACCTTATTGGCGAAGACTACGTCTACGGCATTTGTGCCACAGGAAGATAAAGGCATTTTACTGGTTAATGTCCAGTTGCCGGATGCGGCATCGCTGTCACGTACTGAAGAAACGGCGATTAAACTTCAGAATATCATTGAGCAGGAACCTGGGGTTGAAGGGATCACGGTTGCCAACGGTTATGCATTCCTGACGGGTGCGGCTGCATCAAACGGGGCATCGATGTTCATCAAACTGAAAACGTGGGATGAGCGTAGTGAGCTGGCCGGGGATCACTCTTCATTCGCGATCACTCGCCGTATTAATGCCCGTGCCGCGATAGAATTGCCCGAAGCGGTTGTGTTTGCTATGGGTCCGCCAGCTGTTCCGGGAATGGGCGCAGCATCGGGATTTGAATTTGTATTGGAAGACACGCTCGGGCGAAGCCGAACGGATTTGGCCAATGTTATGGGAGAGTTGATTCAGAAAGCCAGTGCTCAGCCGGAGATCCAGCACACGTTCAGTACGTTCCGGGCCAATGTCCCGCATTTCTATGTCGATGTTGACCGGATTAAAGCGAAGCAGCTGGGGATTCCCCTGACCGACGTGTTCCAGACCTTGCAAGGCAATCTGGGATCTATCTATGTGAATGACTTTACCCTTTATGGTAAGAACTTCCGGGTAACACTTCAGGCAGACAGTCAGTATCGTAGCGATTTGCAATCGCTGGAGCGGTTCCATGTACGTTCATCGACTGGTGAAATGATCCCGCTAAGTACCTTGGCAACCATTGAGCAGGTGTTCGAGCCGGATGTTGCATGGCGCTACAACATGTACCGTGCTGCAGTGATCCAGGGCAGTCCCGCTCCGGGCTATTCAAGCGGCGACGCGATTGCGGCGATGGAACGTGTCGCGGCTGAAGTCTTACCGCAGGGTTATCAGTATGAGTGGACGGGGATGGCTTATCAGGAAGTGAAGGCTGGTAATCAGGCAATTTATGCTTTTGCTCTGGCGTTGATCTTCATTTATCTGTTCATGGTGGCACAGTATGAGAGCTGGAGTATTCCGCTGGCAATTATTCTGGTCGTGCCTGTGGCTACGCTAGGTTCATTCTTAGCACTGAGTATGACTGGGACACCGTTGGATCTGTATGCCCAGATCGGCTTGGTTCTGCTGATCGCGCTGGCGGCGAAGAATGCGATTTTGATCGTGGAATTTGCCAAGATTGAACGGGAAGAAAAGGAGCTGGATATTGATCAGGCGGCGGTACGTGGTGGTAAATTGCGTTTCCGCGCCGTGAATATGACGTCATGGTCATTTATTCTGGGTATCTTACCGCTGATATTTGCGTCGGGTGCCGGTCATATCAGTCAGAACTCGCTGGGGATATCACTGACGGGCGGTCTGGTATTTGTATTGCTTGCCGGTACTTTCCTCATTCCGGGTTTCTTTGCTGTTATTCAGCGCCGCCGTGAAAAAATTCATGGTGGCTCAACCAAGCTGGTGGAGTTAGCTGACGAGTAATCTCGACTAGCGTTATTAAATAAAAAGGGTTCCTATCGGAACCCTTTTTCATACGTTTTAAACACAAACTACGATGAGGATATAGTGCTATTTTTTCGCCGGAACAAGCCGACAGCGGCAAGAGAGAGTACGGCAAGCGGCGGGACAGATCCTCCGCTGCTTCCTGTACGAGCGCTGGCTTTTGTCTGAGAGCTGAGCTCTGTTTCAATCCAGCTTAAATAAGTAGAAACTTGGGTGTATAGGCCATTAAATTGTGCACCTGAAACGCCTGAATTTTTCATATCACAATTAGGACCGTTGCTGGTTACCCCGACAAGCCGTTGGCCTTTATCAGAATCGGATATATGTGTCGGGTTCTGCCAAATTAAAGGGCCACCTGAATCACCGGCACAAACGTCTTTTTTCAGTGCCGGATCATTAGAGTCAGCGCAGACAAAATGAGTTTCATCTTTTACTTGGTACGGTGTATTACACAGTGAATCTGGAATACCGGAAAGTTCTACGACTTGCAGTTCATTTGGCGGTAAATCAGTCTTGGTGGTATCCCCCCAACCAGATGCAATCAGGTTGGGCTCAGAATAAGCATCAGGTGTCCAGCTATTGGCAAAATGGTTATCAGCCATTGCTTGTTCTGCAGTTGTGGCAATTTTGATTGGTGTTGCTACGTTCAGTAATGAACGGTCAACCTCTAAAAGGGCAATATCATGATCCAGACTGGACGGATCATAATGGCCGGTATAATCTGGGTGGCGGATCTTTTTGATAACATTGAAACGGTATTGGTTGTCAATGTCTGCAGTTGCTCCCTGCAGAATATAGGAAGTTCCGGCGATCACCGTATCACTTAATAGTGGATCTACACAGTGGGCGGCTGTTACCAACCATGTGTCAGCGATCACCGAAGCGCCACAGCCTGAGATATACCTGTCAGCCGTGAGGATCGCGGCTTGCCAAGGCTGCAGGTTATCCGCATAGCCTGAAGCATTCTCTCCGTTAAGAACCTTAGCCTGTGGAGTGGCAGGGGATTGCTCGGTTTGCTGCGCCATGGCTGGTGATAACATCATGGTTATGAATGTAGCGGTTAAAGCGATTTTTTGATTGATCATCCTGATACCAAATGTACACGGCTTCAATAGGGCATAGAGGCCAATGGCTATAATGCCAGTGTGAAAAATTATACCTTTATAGCATCTGGGTTTGGTGTAGATATATTATTTCTGTGAGTGTCATTCAAATAAATCTGAACCCCCATCAATTCTTTATTTTTTAAAGGATAAAACAAAGTTCAATTATCTTGAGCTAGCACAAAATTAAGTGCTGTGAGCCTCGCAACAGCTAGGCCAGCTCGCTAGAATAGAGCTTGTTCGAATGCATCCTCAATATGAATAGGCGATTATGACTTTTAAACGTGTGATTGGTTTTGGTGTGGCGGGTAACTTTGCCGGCCATTTAGAACAGGCTGGCGAGGCTAATGATTTTCTGACGGTTGAAGTAAAAGAACAAATTCAGCCGAAAGCCATTTTTCCATTCTATGTGCCTTCTGAGAGCGCGGGGTTCTTATCCACTTATCCGCTCTCTAGCGATACCATTATTCCACCGAATGATGCTGACAATTTACAAATAGAGCCAGAAGTGGCTCTGTTATGTGATATTGAATATCAGGACAATCGTGTTACTGCTCTCAAGCCAATACGGTTTGCTGCTTATAATGACTGCTCGATTCGCAAACCGAATGCCAAGAAAATCAGTGAGAAAAAGAACTGGGGGGCGCAGACCAAAGGCGTCGCTGCTACCATGTTTGATATTGACGGGCTATCACAAGGTGGTGTGCTTGATCGTTACCGTATCGCCAGTTTTCATAAACGGGGTGAGGACGTTTCTCGTTACGGCGAAGATAGTCCTGTGATTGGCTATAGTTACTTCCATGAAAAATTACTGGACTGGATTGTTGATCGTATGAATCATCAGCAAGATATTGGTCCGGCAGAGAACATTGCGGAGCATTTAGCGAACGCTAATTATCCTGAACAGACATTAATCAGTATCGGGGCCACGCGTTATACCGAATATGGTGAAACGCACTTTTTGCAGTCGGGTGATACCAGTATTGTCGTGGTTTATGACGGTGAAAAATACAGTCAGGAAGATGTTGCTCGAATGGCCGAAAATAATACTTTCGCCGAAGATAGCTTGTCAGCGCTTGTTCAGCAGGTCGTTTAAATAGATGTGACTCGACAAATAAAAAGCCTGACTTTCAGGCTTTTCTATTGTTAGAAACCGATGGGCTACGCCCACTCTGATTTTCTCATCAGGGTTACTATTGTATCTACTGCATTGATACGAATATATTTTTTACCAGCAACTCGAATTGCTGAAGATTTCATTATTTCCCTCCTTCCTCAACTAAACTAACCAGATTCGTTTTAACGATGGCAGAGGTCTGGTGTGACAGCTAATATTTAAGTCGAGAGACAAGCTATTATGCAACCAGTGCCATTTTAGGGGGCGCTTCCCCATAGCTTTGCTAAAAGGATCTGTGCATGACAACTGAGCAGTATCAGATCACCTTCATCGTGCTGATGGCTTTGCTGCTGTTTATATGGGGACGTATTCGGCACGATATTGTTGCGATTATCACATTAGCATTGTGTGTGATTATCGGTTTGATTCCTGCCGACGAGGCGTTCATGGGAGCCGGGCATCCGGCCGTGGTAACAGTGGCTGCGGTACTTGTGATTAGTGATGCACTAAAGCGATCGGGTGTTGTTGACATGATTACGCACCTCATTTTGGATTATATTCATAACCCATTACTGCACGTATTTTTATTGACTTCCATTGTCGCGGTGGCTTCGGCATTTATGAATAATGTAGGAGCCTTAGCTTTGATGCTACCAGTTGCTCTTGCTACTGCCAGTAAGCATAAACGCTCTCCTGCTATGCTATTAATGCCTCTGGCGTTTGGCAGTATTCTTGGGGGAATGATGACATCGATAGGCACCCCTCCAAATATTATTATTGCCTCTTTGCGCAGCCAGACTGCCGGAACCCCGTTTAACTTTTTTGACTTTAGCGCCGTAGGTGCCACCGTGGCGGCTTTAGGCGTATTCTTCATTTCCTTTTTCGGCTGGCGGTTGATTCCTAAAGCTCGTATGGGAAAGAGCCCGACTGAACAGCTATTCTCAATTGATGATTATTTGACAGAAGTGATTGTGCCTGCCGATTCTAAATTGATCGGGACTGGTGTCAAAGAGCTGGAAGAACTGGATGACAACCATGTTGAGGTGATTGGATTAACCCGGGAATATGGGAGGGCGATAAATTTGCCATATAAATACCAATTGAAGGCTGGCGATATTCTGATACTTCAGGCTGATCCGGGTGATATTCAAGCCTTTTTGAATAGTTGCGATCTGGAGCTTATAACCAGTGCAGACGGTGAGTTCAAAAGGCTAACCAGTGGTGATTTGTCGCTGGCAGAAGGAGTGGTACAGTCAGGCTCTGTTCTTGAAGGGCGAGATGTGAATTATTTACGGCGTCTGAGTGGAAATTCTCTGGCATTGGTGGGTTTGGCTCGACGAGGAAAGCAGATCAGACGTCGATTGTGCCGTCAAACATTCCGTGTCGGTGATATCTTGCTGCTACAGGGAACTGGTGACAGCCTGGAAACACAGCTACCGGAGCTAGGGATGCTGCCGTTGGCGGAGAGAAGCTTGAGTTTAGGATTACCGCGGCGTATCGGATTAGCTCTGGGTATTTTTGTGGCAGCCATTGCGCTTGGTGTAGCAGAGGTATTACCGTTATCCATTGCTTTTATATTGGCTATACTGGCTTATCTGTTTTTGAGCATTTTACGCGTTCAGCAACTCTACCTTCCGATTGACTGGCCGGTCATTGTTCTATTGATGGCTATGATCCCGATAGGTGAAGCTTTGGAGACGACGGGGCTGACTAAGATGCTGGCCGAACAAGTTCTCAGCTTGACAGTCTCATATCCATTATTCTTGACGCTGGGGTTGACTCTGGTCGTCACAATGTTTCTCTCGGATGTGATTAATAATGCGGCAACTGCCATCATTATGGCTCCGATTTCGATTGATATCGCTGCAGGGATGAATGTGAGTGCAGACCCTTTTTTGATGGCTGTTGCCGTCGGTGCGTCTTGCGCCTTTTTAACACCGATCGGTCATCAATCGAATACCTTAGTGATGGGACCGGGCGGTTACAAGTTTGGCGATTATTGGCGTATGGGCTTGCCGTTAGAAATCATGATTGTTCTGGTTGGTATTCCGATGATTTTAATGGTTTGGCCACCATAAGAGCCTCAAAATAATGTTGGCCTTTAATGTGCTAGATTGCACTGCGGTGTATTTAATATTCCTCGGTAATTTATAAATGAAAAAAATTATAATTGGATTAAATATCATTGTCGCCCTGTCTCCTGCGTTGGCAAGTGCGAAAAACATGAGCGGTGCATATGTCGGTGGCGTCATTGGTGTAACCCAATTTGAATTTTCATCAGAAGATAAGGCATGGATAGCTGATGGCAGTGGAGCAATAGATGATTCCGACACGGGTTTTAAACTATTCGGAGGATATCAGTTCAATAGGTACACTGCTATCGAGGGGTTCTACGCTGATCTAGGCGGAGTAAAAATCAAATACCCCAACGAAGAACTCAAAATGAATACTGGGGCTAACAGTTTTGGTGTTTCTGGCTTAGGGATCCTCCCCGTAAGTGATAATTTAGAAATTTTCGCTAAAGTGGGTTTGCAATCATGGAACGCTAAATTAATCAATAAAGACGGCTTATTTGTCGGTGATAATGGAACTGACCTGATATTTGGTGTTGGCGTTGCATTCAGGGTCGCTCAAGTGTCACTTCGCGGGGAATTTGAACGATATGATTTTGATGACACCAATGTTGAGATGATCTCGGTTGGAATTAATTACAATTTCTATTGATATCGTGAAGGGGTAAAGATGGGTCCAGATCCATTTTAACATCAGCTCTGATTTTCTTCGCAAATTCTCAAGGTTGCGTGCTTGATGGTCGCGTTTACTATGATGTTATTTATAATTTCAGCTATCGTGGTAAGAGACGAAATCTTTCCAGATCACGATATCCATGATTTAACCCTGTCTTGAATCTGTATTTTCGTCAATATGCTCCCGCCAATTTAGAGCCGTGTCTTTATAGAGTGGAGAAGGAATTATTGTTATGCATATGGATCCAGCAATGCCGCAGGTCGTGGGCGCTCTGTTATTAATCTTGTTAACCGGTTTGTTACTTAGGTTATTACATCAGCCGCATGTTATCGCCTATCTCGTTGCCGGTGTATTTGTGGGGCCATGGGGACTGGCACTGATCACTGATGTTGAGGTGATCAACCGTCTCGGCGCGATGGGGGTGGTACTGCTGTTGTTTTTTGTTGGCATGGAGACGGACGCCAGGAAGTTGATTGCCAATTGGAAGCTAGCAATTTTCGGTACGCTGTTACAGGTGGGTTTGAGCGTCACCTGTGTCTGGTTGCTGGGCCTCTGGTTTGCATGGCCGATGCCTCGGATAATCCTGATAGGATTTGTCATTAGCCTGAGCAGTACTGCTGTCGTGATTAAGCTATTACAGGATAGCGGCATACTCAATTCCAAAGTCGGGCAAGGTGTATTAGGTGTATTGTTAGCCCAGGATTTGGCGATTATCCCAATGCTAATCATACTGGGTTTATTAGGCGCAGGAGAGGTTGACGGATATCATTTGGCAAAACAGGGGGCGGGTGCTATCGCCGCGGGATTACTTTTTGCCTATATAATCGTTCGTCAGCAGATCCATCTGCCATTATCACGCTGGTTGAAAGATGATCGTGAATTGCAGTTGTTCACCTCATTAAGTATTTGCTTCGGCTTAGCATTGATTACCGCATGGTTTGACTTATCCACGGCATTAGGCGCTTTTATTGCGGGGATGTTGATAAATGCTGCCAAAGAAACTCAATGGGTCCATCATACCTTAGAATCGTTCAGGGTACTTTTTATTGCCCTATTTTTTGTCTCTATTGGCATGTTACTTAACCTTGGTTTTTTGCTTACAAACTGGCTTCAGGTCGGTGTGCTGGTCGTCATGGCGCTGCTGACGAATACGTTTATTAACGCATTTATTCTTAAAGTTGCCAGTTTTAACTGGCGCGACAGCTTATATGCTGGCGTGCTGTTGTCACAGATAGGCGAATTTAGTTTTGTGCTGTCTGCTGTAGGAATGCAGTCAGGACTTATCAGTGAGTATGGTTATCAACTGGCATTATGCGTGATTTCTCTGTCGTTGCTGGTAAGCCCGATTTGGATCAATATGGGTAAGCGATGGCTAAAGTGGGATAATCAATAAGCATAAAATTATTTACTTATCAATTGGCTATATTTTTTGCAGAATAGGTGTCTATTAAATGACAATGTTGACTGGCTCAGGAGTATAGAGTTAATGAACGATTTTATCAGTGAAAATAAATTAATTGCCTCCATAGTCTTAG
This sequence comes from Photobacterium sp., assembly GCF_033720175.1. GTDB lineage: Bacteria > Pseudomonadota > Gammaproteobacteria > Enterobacterales > Vibrionaceae > Photobacterium. The sequence goes on along the minus strand of NZ_JAWWDA010000005.1, from coordinate 3,999 downwards.
TTGTAATTGTGTGGAGCGCTCGTTGGTTGATTGTACGCCATCTTAGTCAGCGACCTTCTGGTGAAGATGAGCTTCCGCGTCGATGGATAAACAGTATAAAAAATGCGACGAACCTTTTAATCGCCATTGGCCTGATAATTATCTGGTTATCTGAACTTCGTTTTGTGGCGCTTTCTATTGCCGCCTTCGCTGTCGCACTTGTTGTTGCAACACGGGAATTTATTCAGTGTTTTCTTGGTTCATTATATCAGGCAAGTAACCGTACTTTTGTTGTTGGAGACTGGATACGGGTTGGTTCTAACAATGGCGAGGTTGTCAGGAGCGACTGGTTTAGTACTGTGTTGCTTGAAATTGATCTGGAAACCATGACTTATGGCTATACAGGAAGAACGTTGATTATTCCTAATAATCAATTTATTTCCAACACGATTCAAAACTTAAACTTTATGCGCCGCTATGTTGCTCATTCCTTTGCCATTGTTCGTGACGCAGATCCGGTCAATTTCTTCGATGCGAGAGATTTTATCTTGGAGAGAGCAAAGGAGTACTGCATGCCATTTCAAGATGTTGCCCATCGATACAGTGTGCTGATTGATAAGCGCCTGGGAGTCAACCTTAGTGGAAGCGAGGCAAGTGTCCGGATTACGAGCACTAATTTAGGGAAAAATATGTTAACGGTCACTGTATTTTGCCCAACGAAAGAGGCGGTCAATATTGAGCAGCGAATAACCGCCGATTTTATGGCGTTCTGGTACGCTGAAGTTGAAAAAATCAAAGCACAAAAAGATAAAAAATCTCATACGCAAGAAAAGAACCTTGTTGCCGCAGAGGCGGAATAAAAATGGGGAAAAAGAAAGTTGTGCTTGGCTGGCGGGAATGGGTCGATTTACCCGTTTTTGGTATTGCCGTTAAAGCCAAGGTTGATACCGGAGCCAAAACGTGTGCATTGCACGCATTTCGTATTGAACCTTATCAAAAAGAGGGAGAGTCTTGGGTGCTGTTCAACATTCATCCTTATCAAAACGACGTTGAAACAGCGGTTGAATGTCATGCTCGATTGGTCGATCAACGTGATGTTACTGATTCGGGGGGACATACTGAACAGCGTTATGTCATATTGACTACAATATCTATCGGAGCAGAACAGGTTGAAGCCGAAGTCACTCTGACCGATCGCGAATGTATGCGTTTTCGAATGTTGTTGGGGCGCAACGTGCTCAATAATCGTTTTTTGGTTGATCCGGTGAAATCTTATCTGTTGGGACCGCCGTTTCGGAAAAAGCAGGTAGACAGTGATTCAGGGGAGGATGAGGATTTATAGCAAATTATATATCAAAGAGTGATGTGAAATTAGCGACTGTTTATATACGTTGCAAATATTGGCATGTGCATAATATTCAATAAAATTATTTTATCGTCACAACGGAAATTGTTTGATTTACAAGCTGTCAATTCTGAAAGAATATCAGCGGAAACTATCAGGAGAAAGACTGTAATGAGAAATTCCGGAAAATTTTACGACGATAAAAATTTCCCTCACGGGTTTAATCGTTCAGGTGTTTTCACCATCAATGAAGCCGCTCTTTTAGAAAACTATGGCCGTACAATGCTGGGACTTCGCGATGGTATATTCATGCCGGGTGAAGAGTCTGAGCATCAATTTCTAGCTGAAATCAGCGGACAACAGGCGGTTACCTCTGATTTTGGTCGGTGTTGGGTCAAATATTCAAATCAAATCAGTCAGAAAGTACGTCGCTATAATTTATGTGCTTCGCAGCGTGTTCAGAAAGGTATGTACGATGAAGATGATGATATGGGTACTGACAACGATATCGATTATTAATCCGCTCGAGTAAATCATTACCTTCTATACCCAATTAACTTGAAGATGCAGGCTTGAGCACTTGAAAGTTTGATAAATTCGAGACCTCAAAGAGCCTGCGTTCTCTGGAAGGGTGACCTAAAAAATTGCTCAATGACTTCCTTTGAAGTCACTTTTGCTTTTGAAAGAAACGTTATTCCTCGACTTCTCGTTGATCACTTTAAAAAGCGCATTGAGCGCGTTATAAGATTCGATAAAAGCGTGCTGCTTTGCTTCATGAACTTATGTGGAAATCTCTCTAAAAAGAACTAAAGAGAGCAGTGCTCCCTCTAATTCTTGACCGCACGAAATTGTAATAGCTTGCACTAACGAGTGATCTTTTTTATATCTGAAGTTTTCATTTCGTACATAAGACGCTGAGGCTGATATTACGCTTTAGCGTCTTGTGCGGTTAGATCTCTGTCTTGTTCAAAGATCTCATTGTCAGCTTGACCCAGAACACGAGAGGTAATTGTACCCGCCGTCATCGCGCCGCTTACGTTTACCGCCGTACGGCCCATATCAATGAGAGGTTCGATTGAAATCAATAGGCCAGCTAGCGCGACAGGCATATCCAGTGCAGATAGAACAATTAGTGCGGCGAAGGTTGCACCGCCGCCAACACCAGCAATACCGAAAGAACTGATTGTGACAATCGCAATCAATGTTGCCATGAAGCTTGGATCGAGCGGGTTGATACCGACTGTAGGAGCGATCATCACCGCCAGCATCGCTGGGTAAAGGCCTGCACAACCATTTTGGCCCATAGTGGCACCGAATGAAGCTGAGAAGTTGGCTACGCCTTCTCCGTTACCTAATTGTTTAACCTGAGTTTCTACGTTAAGAGGAATGGTGCCAGCACTTGAACGAGAGGTGAATGCAAAGGTCAAGACTGGGAGAATTTTCTTCAGGTAACGAATTGGGCTCACACCAACAAATGTAACCAGAATTAAATGCATTACCAGAATAAGTCCAAGGCCAACATATGAAGCGGCAACAAAATTAATCAGGCTAAGAATATCATCGTAGTTTGAACCCGCGACAACTTTAGTCATCAGAGCCAGTACACCATAAGGCGTCAGGTTCAACACCATGCGAACTAACGTTTTTACAATTTCCTGAGCAACATTGATAAACTTTTCAAAGCTTTTACCCAACTCTGGTTCTGTTTTCATTAAGGTTAAACCGGCAACGCCAATAAAAGCAGAGAAAATCACCACAGCAATAGTTGATGTTGCACGGCTGCCAGCTAAATCTGCAAAGGGGTTACCTGGGAAGAACGAAATCACCATGTCAGCAAACGACACAGATTCAATAGTTGATAGGCGGTTTGTCAATACTTCGCCTCGTGCGATTTCACGAGCACCTTGTACAATGCCTTCGGCGGAAAGGCCAAAGAGATTACTCACTAAAATACCGATCAACGCAGATGCCGCCGTTGTCGCCAGTAAGATACCGATAGAAAGGCCTGAAATTTTACCCAGTGAACCCGAATCTTTCACTTTGATAATGGCACCAATGATCGACACCATAATTAGTGGCATGATGATCATCTTCAGTAGGCTAACATAACCTGCACCCACGATATTAACGTACTCTAGCGTAGTTGCAATAACATCACTACCGCCGCCATAAATAAACTGTAGTGTTCCACCGAAAATCACACCTAGCGCTAGGCTGGTAAATACACGCTTAGACAGTGTATTTTCTGAACGTTGTAACTTGAATAATAATCCAATGAGAAAAGCAAAGATTATAAGGTTTAAAATTGGATACATCATGAGGTGTTCCTAACAAGGTAAATTGGCAGCGAATAATTTCGTTTATCTGCTTTAAATCGAAGACGCTGGAGAGCGTATTCGATTTATCATACATTTGTGAAGCGTTTTTAATTGCTTGAGGTATAAGAAAATCGCACAATATAAAACTTTTAGTAATAAAGGATTTTGTTGCAGAGTTCAGTCTAACTACACGTGCACTAATTTACAGATACAATTAGGGCTCTGTTCAGTACTCAAGTTGATAAACTATATTATAGATAGATATGCTAACTCCTTGAGGCTACCAGCATGGAAGACTTCAATTTTACGCAACTATTAGAGTCTATCCAACGACTTACACCTGAGCAAAAACAGTGC
>NZ_JAWWDA010000004.1:0-265863 GCF_033720175.1 Photobacterium sp. | reverse complement strand
GCAAGTGCACCTTGAGCAGTTCTCCGTAATGAGAATGGCCAAGGTTCTTGCTGTATCGCGTAGTGGGTTTTACTACTGGCTAAAGCATCGTCATGAAATTAGTCAAAGGGATAGAGCACCTACGCTGCGTGACATAACGGTCAAAAAGGCGTTCGAAGCTAGCAAAGGTAGTGACGGTGCAAGACGTATCCAGGTAGAACTGGTAGAGCAAGGGAACAAGCACAACCTTAAGACGATATCAGACATCATGAAAAGGCAGAGTCTGGTTGCAAAAGCTGCGCGTAAATTTAAGGTTACAACAGATAGTAAACATTCCTTACCCGTTGCGCCTAACCTTCTGGAACAAGATTTTACTGCTGATGCACCGAATCAGAAATGGGCTGGCGATATCACCTACTTGATGACAAGTGAGGGCTGGCTTTATCTTGTTCGGCGATTTACCGCAAGATGAACGAAAATAATTTTCCTCAATCGATAAGTTTAGGAGATAGGGCTGTCGCCTGGGTGGAGAGTGAGGTAGATGAGCGGATGGAAGGGTTAGTAATTAATCGTTGATTGGTTTGTACTTATGTTTACTGATTGAATTACTACCATCCTATCCATCACAGGGGAATATTTTAGTCAAAGTAAGCTGTCAATTGATGCGCTTCTGGTTGTTCTTTTAGCAGTTTTTGGTCTTGTGTAACCCCCATACGTCGTAAGTAATAACTTACTAAAGCTCCTCGAGTTGTTATTTCCAACTCCTTGTTTTTCATAGCGTAGTCGTCGGCAACCACAACTTGCTGTTGTTCAGATAAGTAAGGGTTAGGTGTAATAGTTAACTTAACGTGATGATTCCAATCATCATCATGTTCTCGCGTCTTAGATGACCTATCCATTAAATCAGGCTCGTTTCTAAAGCGGCTTAATACAAAATCTCGAAACTCATTTTTATCTTCACAAAATGCTCTTACATGCCATCTGATGCCATCATAAACCAAGCTGTGGGGGGCAATTACTCTACCTCGAACCTCAGGTGTAGAGAGCGATACGTAGTCAATATCTACGCGAAGGTTAGCCCTTGCTGCTGCGATTAATCCTCGAACGATTTTTGGTGATATAGCCCTTTCAGGGACGTTCAATACGGTCGACTGAGCTTCCCCCCAATTAAAGAACTCAAAGGTCTCTTCTTGGTTATATTGCTGATGAAGCATGAGCAGGTACTCATGAGCAGTCCCTTGAGTAAACAGAGGTTTAAAGTTGTCTGCTGGCCTGTAGCCTTTAATTGTCCGATCCAGTATCAATTGACCTTGGTCAGTCAAGCTAATGTACTTGTTGATATCTCTAGAAGCTTGTTGTCGCCCTATGTGAAAAGCATCACATAGATGATTTGTCGTCAGTCGTCCCTCCCACAGAGCGATGATTTCAATTAGTCGAAATCGTACTTGTTGGTCCCATTTGATATCTGCTTGACTCATGTTCGTGCTCATAAATGTTACATGTTTATGTATACAGTATATACATGTACTAAATAAGTACATATATTTATTGTGGATATTGAGAAGGGCGAATCAGAGTCAGGAATCATTACTGTGAGATAGTCGATGGTATTGCAGGTTGTAACCTGATTTAGTTGCCACAAATTCAACCTGGTTGATTTTCAATCAAGGAAACAACAAAACTCGAGATAAATACGATGATGTATGCCGGATTGACCAAAGTTATCGCAATAAATTCCTATCAGAAAAACAAGATGTTTTCAGAGTATTCTTTTGACGCTCCCACTCAGATAACTGGCGGTAACGGAGAAGGCAAAACATCATTATTAAGGCTCATTCCGTTCTTTTATGGAGCGACTGGCACGCAGATCGTCAGGAAATCGAATGTAAATAAGCCCTTCGCAGAATGGTACTTACCACACAGTAATAGTTATATTGTTTTCGAGTACATTACCGCTCGTGGTCAAGTTGCTCATGTCATTTGTTATCGAAACCTCAGTACTAAAGGTGGCATTGTTTACCTTTTCGTTAAAGGTCAGTTTGAACAATCAGTGCTCATTAAACAAGACAGCGAAGAAAAGCCTTACGCTATCGGCTGTACAAAGTTGGCCGCGGAGCTGACTGCTAACGGTTTGGATTATGAGTCTCGTATTACTAGTGTCAAAGAGTACCGCGAAATTATCCAAAACATTAATGCAGGAACTTTGAATAATCAGTTCCTAAGCTACTCTTTGTGCTCTGGTCGTCATGATGTCCGTCACATTGAAAAAATCACTGCAGCATTGATTCAGGGTGAATTCAATATGGCCGACACCAAGGCGCTTTTCCTTGATATTCTTGAGCAAGGTAATAGCACACTAGAATTTGGTGTGGATTCGAACAGAATTGAACAATGGTGTGATGACTACAACGGTCTAACAGCTTTCCTAGAAAAAAAAGACGCATTCATTGAAGCTATTGCGAACAATAAGCAGATCGCCTATCTAACCACTCAGCTCGAAAATGCCTTAATAATCATTCGTAAAGCGTCTAAAATCCTTGATGAGTCCCTTAAAAAAAACGACCTGATGCGCGCAGGCTTTCTTGAGAATAGTGACAGGCAGATTGGCGAAATTAATGAAGAAAAGCTCGATAAAGAGGTTCGACAGAATTCCCTTCAACGCTCTATTGGAAGTCTTGATTCTGAAATCGACGTACACCACCGGAAGCTTATAACATACGAAAATAATGGTTACCCAGAGCTGTCGATTAAGCTTAAGCAACTTCCAGAAATGGAAGACAAGGTGGCACATCAAAGACAGAGTTATGCCGATCTTGAAACCAAGGTAAATGATGCTAAAGCAAAGTATGAGAAAGACAAACAAAGCCTTGATAGTAAGTTCAATAAAGAAAAGTCTGATCTAACAGAGCAAAAACTTGATGCCGAAAAAGAGTTCAAGGTAAAGCTAGACAAGATAGACGCTGTGTATCAACCACAGTTAAAGGAACTGAGCCAATCTCATACAAGTTTCACTACTGATAAATCTGCGACTCTAATGGAACGTAAGGCTAATCTCGCCACTCAAAAACAGCGACTAAAAAACCCAGATATTGATGAGCTTCTTATTGAACAGAGAGAACAGTTGGAGTCTGAGAAAGACAGATTGCAAGAGCAAATAGACACGTTGAAACACACGACACTTGCGACCGAGAAGGAAGGTGCCAACTTACAAACTAAACGTGAAAAGCTACTTGAAGGATTAGAGGAAACTCGTCGTAACAAGCGCGATGCCGAAGCCAGGTTCAAAGTAGTCAGTAACCGATTAGACCCTGACTCAGGAACATTGTTCTCGTTCCTTGAAGCTAATCGAGAGGGATGGCAAAGCTCTCCACTTGGCCGTGTGCTTACTGATGACCTTTTGATGGATACGACACTTACACCATCAATGACTGAAGATTCAGGTTCTATGTTTGACTTGTACATCGATACGAGCAACCTAGCTGATAGTACTGTAACTAACAAAGCTGATGTCGAAGAGCAAGCTAGTTTGATGGACCTTATTGGTGAGCTTGACGACGCAGAGATCGATTTTAATAAGCAAATTTTGAAAAATGATTCTGCTATTAAACAGTCAGCTATTGAGTTGTCACGACTTCGCAATGAGCTTCGAAACACTGAGAGTGACCTAACACAAACTAAGGTTAACCTTAAAAATAAGAAAATCGAGATTGTTCGTGCAAAAGAAAGCTTAATTGAAAAAATTAATATAAGCATCAAATCAATCGAGAAAACTATAGTCTTGATTGAGCAGGAAATTTCAGTAACGGCCCAACGTTTTGAAGACGCAAAATTAGAGCTGAACAACGACAGGCTTACTCAAATTGGCAATATTGAGTCATCACTCGCTTTCACGCTCGACGCTATCGACGAACTACTTAAAAAAAATACTCTTATGTTAGGCGAGAACAAACAGCGCATCGAAATGGAGTACGATCAGCGCTTGAGTGAGCAAGGTATTAGCGGTGAAATCTATCAGAGCTACAAAGAAGAAATTGAATTTCTTGATAATGAGATCAAAAGCTTAAAAGCAAATTCTCATAAGATCAAAGAATACGAGACATGGATTGCTGTTTATGAAGTGGATGACCCTAAGAGACGTCACGATCGTAATACTAAGGCAAAAGAGCTTGAAACGGTGCACCAAGAAGTTCGATCTTTTGAAACTAAACTGAAAGAGCTGAGAGCCGAAGCTAATCGAACCAAAAAAGAGTTTGATGAAAAGCTCTCTATCTTGAGAAACCACAAGCAGCGTGCTGACAGCGCTATTTCTCGCCTAGCTAGCTACGTGATGTATGAGGACGAAGAAGGGAACCAAGAGGCGCTCGATTATAACGGCGACTTAAACTCACTATTGAGTGATGTGGAGAGCAAACTCCCAGAGTTAGAGAGGCTTACTAAGCAACGTAAAAAAGATATACAACAGATGGAGTCTATCACTCTTGGTCTTGGGGACGGGGAGCTGTATCGTTTCTGGAATGAAAGCAGCCGAAACACCATTACAGAGGATATTGTTGCTAGTGACTCTAAGCGAATAGATATTCTTGAAATAATCATGAATGACATTATTCCTCAAGTGACCAGTATAACAATTGAAAGTGCGGTCAACATGGGTCGTATGCTCGTCGACTTCAAGCATCGACTTCTGGGCTTCGATCGCGATATTAAGAAACTTGGTCGTAATATATCTGAACAAGTAAAGGCCAATAACACGTTCTCGGTGGTTGGTTCTATTGACATTAACGTGGAGAGTTCACTTTCCAAACTACAAGGTTGGCAAGACATTATTAACTTCTCTGAGATTTACGAAGAGTGGGATAAAACTGGATCAGCGGAGCTACCAACCAAAGAGTTCTACAATGCTTTAGATACACTGACTTACCATATCAGTGCCGAGAAAGTTAAGAAGCCAACTGAGCTGTTTGACATCAAGTTCGAAGTCATCGAGAACAACCAGCGTAAAACCGCCAAAACAGATAAAGATATGCGTGATTTGGCCAGTAATGGCACGAACTTGCTTATTCAATCCATGTTGTATTTAGCACTACTTACGCAACAACGCGGAGGAAGTCGACTATCAATAACTTACCCAACCGATGAGATTGGTAAGCTGACGGCGGAGAACCAAGCCAAACTGCTTAAAATGATGGGGGCACACAACTTCAATGTTATTGCGGCTCAACCAGATGGCAATAACCGTACAGCCAATTTATTTAAGTACCTGTACCACCTAACGCCTTACAAGAATATTTTCAACAGACCTAAAGTAAGTAAACTCGCGTTAGCCAAAGCCGCTGAAACTAGCTCAGGAGTAGAAGCATGAAGCCTGTATCACAAGTCCTAGAGTCTCTACTTAGTGGTAGCTTTATCTGCCCAGCAACCGATCGTGAAGCCTACAAGACGCTTAAAGAGGACCGTACACGCCGAGAAATTAATCAAGCGTTGACTCTTATGAGCCGTGAGCTCCAGTGCACGAGCCGAACCAGTGCCTATTATGTCACCTATAAGAGTATCGACGACCACAATCGTCGTCAGGTGACCGCGTTGATGAGTAATGTACACGGTATCATTCGACCTGTAGTTAAGTTCGTGGCGACAGTCAGTGAGGCTGCTCAAGTGGAAGCGGTGATGGTTGGTGGTGATGAGTTAAGTGTGCCTGTACTGAGTGCACAAATCCAATCGTCTCCTAGCTTGATGGATAAACTCGATAGTATTTATCGACTCCCGAAAGTTAGTCGAAAAAAAGTTCGTGACAGTGCAACTGAAAAACTCAATGTAGTCGTCGAATTCTTGGTTAAAGAAGGGGTGGCTCATTTAGTAAATAAAGAGCGCCAACTCTATGTGATGACAGGAAAATTAGACTTTGTTTACGAGGTGCTTGATTTCATCGATACGCATGAAAAGATTGTTGAGACAGTTAACAAAGCAAACGAGAACCAAGGGGAGTTTGGCTTTTGATGAGTTCTCAAAGCAATGGGAAACATGGTGGTGTTAACCACATGCTTCGCTTAATCAGCCAAGCAAAGGACACATTAACTCATGTTTTTGAAAATGGCACGATACGTGAAACTCATGAGAACGCCAACGACCTACGTAAATTAAAAGAAGCCCGTGTTGTTATCGTGACAAGCCGGGGCTACCGTGTGCACCCTAAGATGGAAGCACTGATGAACTATTTCCTTGAGACGGAAGCTAGTTCATTTCTAGGGACTCAACACGCTGAGCGCATTCCAGAAATTCAGATCCTTGCACAAGAATACCTGGAAGCTAAATTAAATGGCAAAAGAGAACAAGAGGCTGATAGGTTTAATAGCCTTGAAGGTGTCGTTTATGAAATCACAATGGATTTGCAAGAATCTTGTCGTCGCCTAAGAAACCGTATCAGTTATGACTTTGGTTATGGTCATACGCTAGTCCAGAAACAAAAAGAGAACCAAGTCGCTATAGAGCAAGCTGAAAAGCTTGTTAGTGGCATGAAAGCTTTCTCTTTTAAGTTGTTGAGTGAAACGGCTGGAGATAACTCAGAGCTCAACACCTTGTTGTGCACTGAAATGCACAATGCTGTTCGTAGTTGCCAACAAGAGCTCGGTTCTATCCTAATTCAACTTCGAGCTTTGATGCTGAAGTATCGTAACCGAGAGCGTGATAAGGACCTGATCAACGCCTTTGATCGGTTCATTGATCAAGAGCCACACTGGACACCAGGTGAAGATTTGATTTTGCCAGATGAGGTAGTAAAGCATGATGGCATACCTACATTTTGGCTTTCAGAACCGATTGAATTTGCGCATCATCCAAATCCTGATGATATGGACCAAGAGCCGGAATTGGCCGATATTGTTGAGAAAATTACGGTACAACCTGTCGAACCAGAAGAGCTTCCGGCTGTTGAAGAAGCTGAGCGCCGAGAATTGACACTTGATGTTGAAATACAAGAGCTGATTGAAGCGGACATTGATTCACATTGCGATACCTTTTTTGCTGAAGCCTTTATGGGGAAGGGGAAAACCAACATTTCCGCCTTGGAATATTATGAGCAAATCAATGGTGACTTACCGGAAGATCTTGATCAGCTCACTTGTGCTAAAGATGTGTGGCTATTTAGTGTGCTTAACTTCCATAGTTCAATGCTTCCCGAAGATAGCAAAGGCTTTATCGTCGAACCTATCGGGTCTTATACCTATTTAGCAAAAGGTAGCAATATCGGTTACGGCAACCTTCACTTAGAAGATGTGTCTATAGCGAGGAAACTGTGAGTAGAATTATTGATGATATGACGGGTAGTGATTTAAATCGGCTCAAACAGCTCTTTTCTCCAGCGAAGGTTAAAGAAGGTGCGAATGTAGTGCTAAGTGGCGTTTTTGAGATTTTCCACCGCGACTTTAGTATTGGAATCGCCAGCGGTGAGAAGCTACAGCTGACGCCTAGAGATATACGTCAAATTAGGAAAGTAATTAAAGAACAATCAGGTTTTGATCTTTTAACTGATTCTATCCCGAATTCTCGAATGGAGATGGCTCAGTACTTTCCAAATGAGAAGCTAAGTTCAAGACCTGTCAAAGGCAAGGTCATTAAAATTTATGGGCTTTTATCCACGAACATAAATAATAAAACATATGACTTAGAAGAGGGTATGAACATTGAGATAGATCTAAATCATCTGAAGAGCATTGAACACAGCCAAGTTGTGATTGTTGAAAACTATGAAGCGTTTTCTAAGTTTAGATTGGTACAAAATGACATTGGACCTAACCCTCTTATCGTCTACCGAGGAGATAAGGACTGCGGGGTAATATCAAAAGAAATTGCATTGGCTTTTCCATATATTGAACTTATAGCTTGGTTTGACACAGATCCTAAAGGTATTTCTTTAGCTTTATCATCGGGAGCCACTTATATGCTGCTTCCCAATTTATCAATAGAGACTCTTAAAGAACATGGACGATCGATTCTATTTGCGGACCAATACCAAAACTGGGGTCGAGTCTCAGAACTTATCCCTCCTAAGTTAGAGTTATTAATGTCTAAAGTAGAAAAAGGGATAACCCAAGAATCGATAATGGCAAACAAAATAGCCGTAAGATTACATCAAATTGAGTTACGTGATTGATCTGGCTGCCTTACGATAGCTAACAACAGTCATAACCAGCTAGATTTCAATCACAGTAAGTTCTACTTTCTTGCTCAGCTATCGCTATATGAAATCCATCCATATATCATGGATTAACAAAGATTGTGGTCCGCCAACGTATTGCGGAAAACTACACCCCAGGCTTAGGAAACAAAACGGATGTTTGGCAACAGCTATTTGAGCAAGCAGCTAATGTTGATACGAACAAAACTAGTGACTTAGAGCCGTACTGGTTTACTCCTAACGGGAAAGCACAAATTGAGCGAATTGTACCGACTTACCCAATGAGTAAAGAAGTTGCAAAATATGCAGAAGTAAAAAAAATACTTGTGCTCTATCGCTTAGCATTTGGACAGCCGAGACAGCAAGAACTTTTAGAAAGTTTTACGGCCTGCGATATAGAAAGCGAAGATTTTAATCGAGTTAAAGACTCTTTAATTATCGACCTTGCTCCTCTGAATGCCATCTAATCAATCACCACCAGCAAAAGCTGGTGGTGATTACTATTTTTAATCAAATTGAGAATAGTCAGAACAGACTTTTATGTGCGTGAATTTATAATAGGAAATCTGCAGATTCGTATGTTCTAGCTCTGGGTTTTGAATAAATCAATCAAATAATTACTGACTTGATGTCAGTTTCAAATTAGTATGTATCATCAACAATTTTATTTTTAGTTGATTGATATTTATCAATAAATGCACGTGGAGCAGTGATGGCTAAATCTGAAGTTGGTGAAAATGGAATTCAAAGTAATTTTTATTTTTTAGCGTCACATGATCCCATCTTCCTGCAACTAGCGCAAAGTGCTGAACGCGCTTTCTCTAGTGATCCTAATACCACATTAGTTAAGCTGCGCCAGTTTGCCGAAGCAATCGCACAAGATCTAGCGATGCGCTGTAGCATTGAATTTGACGATAAAACTAATCAAGCAGATCTCCTATTTCGAATTAACCGTGAACTACGCCTCGAGTCTCAAATCATCAGCCTGTTCCATGGTCTGCGTAAAGCGGGTAACCAAGCGGTACATCAATTCAAAACCGAACATAAACCAGCATTAGCTGGCCTTCGTGTCGCTCGTGATATTGCTATCTGGTACCACAGAGCTTTTGGCAAGCAAGGCGTCGATTTCAAAGTGGGTGAGTTTGTTATCCCTCAAGACCCTAGTAAGCAATTAACTGAGCTACAAACTCAAATACAACAGCTTAAAAGCCAATTGCTCGAAAATAACGAACAACTAGAATCTAATCAGCAGCTAACTTCTCTGCTTGAACAAGAAAAAGAAGAGTTCGCGGTACTTGCAGAGCAGATGGATGCCGAGGCGAGAGAACTGGCTGTTCAGGCAAAATCGCATGAGCAGGCACTTGCGAAACAAAAAGATGAATTTGATAACAAGCTTACAAAGCTTCAAAAGCAGTTAGCCGAGCAAACAGAGGAAACACTCAAAGCGATTAAAGCGCAGCGCAAAGATGTAAATAAGCGCACCAATACCGCCAGTAGTCGCATTACTCTTAATGAAGAACTTACTCGCATCCTCATCGATCAACAGCTTATCGATGCTGGCTGGGATGCTGATTCAGACGTTTTAGATTATCGAAAAGGGGTAAGACCGGAAAAAGGTAAAAACCTCGCAATTGCTGAATGGCCAACTAAGCATCAAGAAAAAAGTGGGCGCGCTGATTATGTGCTGTTTTGTGGTTTAACTCCTATCGCCGTGGTTGAAGCTAAGCAAGAAAACACCAATGTTGCAGGCAAAGTCTCTCAAGCAGAGCGTTACTCCAAAGGTTACAAGCTCATTTCATCTCAAAAAGGTGCATGGGAGTTGGAAAGCAGAACCATAGCTTGGGCTGATGAGGAAGAGGGGCATTACCACATTCCATTTGTCTACTCTTGCAATGGGCGACCGTTTAATAAACAGCTAGCTGAGCTTTCAGGTACGTGGTTCCGTGATACCCGTAAAGCAAGCAATGCCAAAAGGCCCTTGCAACAATTCCATTCCCCTGATGGTCTCATCGACAAATTAAAGCGCAGTAGATACGAAGCAGAAAAGTTGCTTCAGCAAGAGGGCTTCGATTACTTAGGCCTGCGTGATTATCAGCAAAAAGCGATTGTGGCGGTAGAATCTGCCCTAGAGGAAGATAAAACCCAATGCCTGCTGGCGATGGCAACAGGTACCGGTAAAACCCGAACCATTATCGGCTTGATGTACCGATTTCTTAAGGCGGAACGCTTTAAACGTATCTTGTTCTTAGTCGACAGAACCGCGCTAGGCAATCAAGCCTGCGATTCTTTCGATGAAGCAAAACTTGAACAGAACAAAACGTTATCCTCTATCTACAATATTGCCGAATTAGGTGATATGAGCAGTGAAGCGGAAACCCGTATTCAAGTTGCTACCGTACAAGCGATGGTGAAGCGGATCTATATGTCTGATACGCCCCCAGCACTTGATGAGTTTGACTGCATTATTGTCGATGAGGCGCATAGGGGCTATGCACTCGATCAGCAGATGACAGAAGGAGAACTTGCTCACCGTGACGCGAGCCAGTACCTCTCAAGCTATCGCCGTGTACTCGAGTACTTCGATGCCGTTCGCATAGGCCTTACGGCCACTCCTGCCAAGCACACCAGTGAGATTTTCGGTAAACCGGTCTATACCTATACTTATCGCGAAGCGGTAGCGGAAGATTGGCTCATCGATCATGAACCGCCTATTCGCTATGAAACGCTACTCAGCAAAAATGGCATTAAGTTTGAGAAAGGCGAAACCGTATCCGCGATTAATACTCAAACCGGAGAGGTTGAATCAGCCGACTTAGAAGATGAGCTTAAATTCGATGTCGAATCTTTTAATCGCCGCGTTATAACCAAAGGGTTTAATGATGTTATCTGCGACCAGCTTGTTAATGAGCTTGACCCGTTTGGTGATGAAAAAACGCTAATATTCTGCACCACAGATCTGCATGCCGATATGGTTAAAACCGCGCTAGATAGTGCCTTTAACAAGATCTACGGTGACGATTACAATCAGGCTGCCGTTGCAAAAATTACCGGGAAAAGCGATAAGGTCGATCAACTCATTCGTCAATATAAAAACGAGCGCTACCCCAATATTGCCGTGACGGTCGATTTACTTACTACTGGTATCGATGTTCCTAAAATCTGCCACCTAGTGTTCTTGCGTCGCGTTAAGTCGCGCATTTTGTACGAGCAGATGATGGGCCGAGCAACACGTCGCTGTGACGAAATAGGTAAGACAGTCTTTAAAATCTACGATCCGGTTGATCTCTACAGTGCACTTGAAGCCGTCAACACCATGAAGCCGATTGTCAAAGATCCTAATATCACCTTAGAGCAGCTGGTGGATGAGATCAGCGATGATACCTACTTAGAGCAAGCTTTAGAGACTCCTGGTGAGCAGGCAGGTACAACCCACGCAAATGACGTGCTGAATCAGCTGACTCAAAAAGTCATGCGAGTGATGCGTAAAGCCGTAAAAAAAGCAGAGAACAAGCCAGCGCTAAGAACCAAGTTAGATCAACTGGAGGGAATATGGGGCGTTGCACCAGACAAACTCCACCAGCACCTTCATCAAATCGGGCCGAAACAAGCTGCGCAATTTTTCAAGCAGCATCAAGGCTTAATCAATCAACTCGCGGAGGTCCGTTTTCTCGCGGGAAGCGACAAGATGCCGGTTATCTATGAAGGTCAAGATGAGTTTCTCGGCCGTGAGCAAACTTATGGTGTACATGAAAAACCAGCGGATTACTTGGATAGCTTCAATCAGTTTATCAGACAGAATATCAACCAATCGGCAGCATTGTCGGTTGTCGTGAATCGCCCGAAAGATCTCACTCGCGAACAACTCAAAGAAGTGAAACTATTGCTCGATGAAGCCGGTTACAACGAAGCCCATCTTAAAAGCGCATGGCGCAAGAATACCAACCAAGATATCGCCGCCAGTATTATCGGTTATATCAGACAAGCCGCCATCAATGAGGCATTAGTGCCGTTTGAGCAGCGTGTCGCCAACGCAATGCAGCGCATTTACAGTGAGCATAATTGGAATCCTAATCAACGTAAGTGGTTAGCACGTCTGGCTAAGCAGTTGGTCCATGAGGCGGTGATCGACAAGTCTTTCGTTAACCAACGCTTCGCCGATCATGGTGGGGCTAAACGCTTTAACAGTGTGCTTGATGACCAACTTGATACCATACTCGATGAACTGAATGAGTACCTTTGGCAAGCGGGTTAGTGAGTAATTAAAGGGCTTTCTATCGCGGTTTTGTTGTCATGCAGAGTGGTTGATGGTTTTCTATGCAAAAGAACCGCAATACGTTTAGAAAACCAAATTACAACATATCGCCCAATGCGTATAATACTCGCATCTACCTGAGCCTGAACGACTTGAGACTCGAGTTGTTAAGCGGCATCTTTAGTTACCTATACGGCAAATATTAATCTGGTTGTGCACGATCTCGGTATCAGCCGCATTACGGTAATCCATCAAGCAACTAAGTAGCCAAGCTAGAAGCTAGAGCAATGGGTTACATATGGCTTTCTCACGAAAGTAAAAATAGACAGTATATTGACGACATTAACCAGTCACGGCTGGCATTATTTGCAGTAAATGAACGTTTACCCGCTTCGTTGTGAATGAATACAGATAAGAGTCAAAACAACGAGCGGTTATCGAAACATAGTTAAGAAATTGAGAAAATAAAATGAGCACTTCAAGCAAATCAAACAATAGCGACATCGTCCAAAAACTATGGAACCTCTGTGACGTACTGCGTGACGATGGCATTAACTATTCTGATTACGTTACCGAGCTCGTCTTGCTACTGTTCATTAAAATGGTGCATGAGAACACTGAAGCTGGGCTGCTGAACAAACATACTTTGCCTGAAGGCTGCCGCTGGAGCGATTTAAGCGATAAAGACGGCTTAAACTTGCTTGATGATTACAAACGCATGCTGTTAACCCTATCGACAGGTAAAGACAGCGAGGGTAATACCTTACACGCGGATCCACTAATTCTAGCGATTTATGCCGATGCGCAAACCCGCCTGCGTGAGCCGCGCCACCTAAAGCAGCTGATAAAATCACTCGATTCGATTGACTGGTTCAGTGCGCAAAAAGATGGCTTAGGTGACTTGTATGAAGGCTTGTTAGAGAAGAACGCCAACGAGACCAAATCAGGCGCAGGCCAGTACTTCACTCCGCGCGCGCTGATCGACTCGATGGTGCGAGTGATCAACCCACAGGCCGGCGAAGTTATTCAAGATCCGGCTGCGGGCACCGCAGGCTTTTTGATAGCGGCCGATCGTTATATTAAAGAGCAAACCGATGAGCTGTTTGATTTAACAGGAAAACAACAAGCCTTCCAAAAGAACAACGCCTTTGTCGGTGTTGAGCTGGTGCCATCTACCCGCCGCTTAGCACTAATGAACTGCTTACTGCATGGCATGGAAGGGGACGACGAAGGCGTCGTGCACCTAGGCAATTCTCTCGGTCAAGTGGGTGCGGCATTACCAAAAGCCGATATCATCCTCGCTAACCCGCCCTTTGGCACCAGCAAAGGCGGTGATGCCTCCATTACCCGCGATGATTTAACGTACCCCACCAGCAACAAGCAGCTGGCCTTTTTGCAGCATATCTACCGCAACTTAAAAGCCGGTGGTCGTGCAGCCGTGGTACTGCCAGATAACGTTTTGTTTGAAGCCGGCGTCGGCACCAGTATCCGCACCGATTTGATGAACAAGTGCAACCTGCACACCATTTTGCGTTTACCAACCGGTATCTTCTATGCCGCAGGCGTGAAGACTAATGTGCTGTTCTTCACCAAAGGCTCAGAAAAGGATATCCGCCAAGAAGAAAACTGCACCACTAACACTTGGGTGTATGACCTACGTACCAACATGCCCAACTTTGGCAAGCGCACCCCGTTTGGTGAGCAACACCTTAAACCATTTGAAGCCGTTTGCAATGTGGCGTTAGCCGACCGTAAGGAAGGGGAGTGGTCGTTTAATGCCGAAGAGGTTGAAGCGGAAAGCACAGAGGTTAATAAGGGAGTAGACCCGCGTCTCGCGCACAGTCGTTGGCGTATGTTCAGTCGTGAATTTATCCGCGACACCAAAGGTGATTCGCTAGATATTAGCTGGCTGAAAGATGCCAACAGCGTCGATGCCGCAACATTAGGCACCCCTGAGGAACTCGCAGGTCAAGCCATGACTGAACTGAAAGGTGCATTGGCAGATCTTGAGGACTTGGTTGCGTCACTAGCTGGTGGGGTGAAAGGATGAGTCAAGTGATTCCTGAGGGCTGGGTGAAAACTTCTTTATCTGAAGTTGTTACCGTCAACCCAAAACATAAAGATTTAGAGGACCAAGTGGCAGGTTTTGTGCCCATGGCACTTGCGCCTACGGACTTCAATGGCACTTTGAATTACGAAGAACGTCAGTGGGATAAAATTAAAAAAGGCTACACTCACTTCGCAACAGGTGATGTGATTTTTGCCAAGGTTACCCCTTGCTTCGAAAACGGAAAAGCAGCAATAGTTAAAGAACTGCCTAATGATATCGGTGCAGGCAGTACCGAATTTTATGTTTTGCGCCCTGCAATCAAATATATCTCTGTTAATTACATTTTTGCTGTAATCAAGAGTTATGAGTTTTTGCAAACTGGTGCTGAAAACATGACTGGTGCAGTAGGTCTGCGAAGGGTTCCTAAGAAGTTTGTCGAAGATTTTAAAATTAGCCTCCCCCCACTAGCCGAACAAAAAGTCATTGCCGACAAACTGGATGAGCTGCTGGCGCAGGTAGAAAGCACCAAAGCCCGCCTCGATGCTATCCCTGCCATCTTAAAATCATTCCGCCAATCCGTCCTCGCCGCCGCCGTGAATGGCAAATTGACAGAAGAGTGGCGTGGGGATAATGACGTTGCTTTATCTTCATGGAAGACAGTGAAAGTCGGTGACTTTGTGCAAGCTATTGAGGCAGGGAAAAGCCTAAAGTGTATAGAGACGCCACCGAATCAGAATGAATTTGGCATCATCAAAATTAGTGCTGTTACTTGGGGGGTTTATGATGAAAATGAAAGTAAGACATTACCCAGTAATGATTTATTCATTGAAAATCGACGAGTAAAAGTCGGAGACTTGCTAATTTCTAGGGCTAATACGATGGAGTTACTTGGTAATCCTGTAATCGTCCACAGTGTCACTAAAAACTTAATGTTAAGTGATAAAGTCTTACGCTTAGTTATGGAAGAGGCTAATAAACCGTGGGTTAGTATATTTTTGCGGTCGAAAGCCGGTAGAAAAGAAATTGAATCACGTTCAACTGGCAATCAAATGTCAATGAGGAATATTGGTCAAAAGGCATTGCTAGATATCGGGTTACCAAAAGCGACAGAATCAGAGCAAGCCGAAATCATCCGCCGTGTTGAAGAGCTGTTCTCCTTCGCCGATAAAGTCGAAGCGCAGGTGAATGCCGCGCAAGTGAGTGTTAATAACCTCACCCAGTCGATACTTGCCAAAGCCTTCAGAGGCGAGCTGACCGCCGAGTGGCGCGCCGCGAATCCTGATTTGATTAGTGGTGAAAACAGCGCCGAAGCCCTGCTTGAGCGCATTAAAGCTGAGCGTAAAGCGCTTGCTGGTAAAAAGAAGCCAGCTAAAAAACTGAGTTCAAGGAATAAAATCTAATGCGTCTGTTATCTTTGAGCCTGCAAGAACAGTATAAGGGGTTGAAGGATCAAGCATTTGATTTTTCAGAGTCACAAGGACAAGTGATAGCTCTTATAGGTCTTAATGGTTCTGGTAAGTCACCGCTCATTGAGCTTATTGGGGAGTTTCATCGCAAAATCTTTCACATCGGTGGCTATTTGGGGAATGTATCATTTGCTAGACACTCTTTTGATTCCGGTTTTTTTGAATATTCCTTAATAAATCTAGCGCTATCCTTTTTAAATAATCGCGTCCATTCCACTTGTAGATGTTGGCAGGAAAAATCCTGGCCATTGTATTCAAAATGCGGACGAAGGTATTTCAGGTAATATTTCTGTCCTTTATCGATATCTGCCGAAGCATTGAATGTATGTAGATCCCGATCAGCGCTGGTTGAAATACGGTGATATATCGCTATGCGTTGGCGAAATAACTATTTTCTACATTTTGAATGAATATTCTAAAGAGAAGCGCTTTATTTGAAATAAATCCTCACTAATTTAGCTCGGATATGCACAGTTCAAGGTTAAGCTCGCATCGCTTTACAGAAGCCTCAAAAAATAACCGCATAAATATATGTTAAAACTCTTTTATTTCAGGTGGTTAAGTTGTGAAAAATACAGCTGTAAAAATTGAATTTTTTATCATCTTTAATTATCAGTAAAATCGATTAAGGAGTGATTTTCGTGCCAGGATGGTCAACTTTATGACTTAACTATAAGAAACAGGGCAAAGATAACAAAGTTAAGTCAATAAAAAATTGGGATTGCCCGAATGATTGGCAGTTGCAGCACGGGAGTGGTGCCTGGGTAGCTAATCATATTGAAAATGAGATAAAAATCAGTTGTAAATTTACCAAGGTATTAAATCTTTGGTATTTTATTTTACTAAAAACCTGTTTTAATACGCAAATCAACTGGTGTTAATTGATCATCCAGTTTAACTCTCTATTATCTTATTTATTGATAGCTTTATTTGCTGTCTATTGGTGGTTCGATATGTCTGTTAAAGGTCAGTTCAACATGCGCAATGCTGCGGCAGATACATTTGCCATGGTTCTTTTTAGCTTTGTTACCGGCATGATGATTGAAGTTTTTGTCTCTGGTATGACATTCGAACAGTCTTTAGCGTCGCGAACCTTGTCGATTCCCGTCAATATTGCCATTGCATGGCCTTACGGTGTTTTCCGTGATTATGTTTTACGTTCCGGCTACTGCCTGTCACCCAGCCGTTGGATGAAAGGTCTGTCAGATATGGTGGCTTATGTATTATTTCAGTCTCCGGTATACGCAGGCATTTTGTGGGTAGTGGGTGCGGATGCAGACCAAATTATGACAGCCGTTACCAGTAGCGCTCTTGTGTCCGGTGCGCTTGGTATCGTCTACGGTCAGTTTCTTGATGTTTGCCGTCGCATGTTTAAAGTGCCAGGCTACTATCAGGAAGAAGGTGCTTATGATGATGGGTTGTTCTAATAAAAATGGTGAATCAACCTGTCTCAGTGAGTAAAAACAAGTGATTGGCCCAAGAATAAAACGATTTGATCTAATAGTCGGCAATCGGACGGCAATTGAAGAAAAGCCCTTGACCCTAAGTCATTAAGCCATTACATTAGCCGCCGTTGAGACGCACAGCGTTCAACAATAATGTGGTGAGGTGTCCGAGTGGCTGAAGGAGCACGCCTGGAAAGTGTGTATACGGCAACGTATCGAGGGTTCGAATCCCTCCCTCACCGCCATCATCTTTTAAGATGAAAAAATTGGAGAGATGGCTGAGTGGTTGAAAGCACCGGTCTTGAAAACCGGCATACGTTTATAGCGTATCTAGGGTTCAAATCCCTATCTCTCCGCCACATTCAAAAAAACCGCTGAATTGTCAGCGGTTTTTTTATATCTGATGCTTGAGAGAACCAAGGGTTCAAATCCTCTAATACCCAAAGCGCTCCGCCACATTCAAGAAAACCGCTGCACTAGCAGCTAATGCCGGTCAGCTTAACTAACGGGTATTTGCCATATCAACCAGGGTAGGCGTTTGTCTTATCTCTGTCCTTTATAATTCATTGACATTTTGCTCCAATACCATAGCCTTACAGCATCTAACCAATGAGGCAATCGTCATCATGACCTGCAAAGAAATTTTTAATCCCGAGCTATGGAATGAAGTCCCTGGCTTTGATTTTGAAGATATCACCTACCATCGCGCCAAAGCGCACGGTACGGTTCGTATTGCAATCAGCCGCCCTGATTGCTTGAATGCATTTCGTCCGAAAACTGTCGATGAGCTTTTCACGGCTCTTGACCATGCTCGTCAATGGTCTGATGTTGGCTGTGTATTGCTAACGGGTAATGGTCCGTCGAAGAAAGGCCAGTGGTCGTTCTCTTCAGGTGGAGACCAGCGTATCCGAGGTAAAGACGGTTATAAATACGAAGGTGAAGAAGCGGGTAAAGCAGATGTTGCTCGCATGGGCCGTTTGCATATCCTTGAAGTGCAGCGCATGATTCGTTTCATGCCGAAAGTCGTGATTGCTGTTGTACCTGGCTGGGCAGTTGGCGGCGGCCATAGCCTGCATGTGGTGTGCGACTTGACCCTGGCGTCGAAAGAGCATGCTATTTTCAAGCAAACAGATCCTGATGTTGCATCATTCGATTCCGGCTACGGTTCGGCTTATCTGGCAAAGATGATTGGCCAGAAACGTGCCCGTGAAATCTTCTTCTGTGGTTTTAACTACAGTGCCCAGGAAGCCTATGATATGGGGATGGTCAACAAGGTTGTGGATCACTTTGAACTGGAAAATGAAGCTCTACTCTGGGCGAAAGAGATCAACAGCAAGTCGCCAACAGCGATGCGAATGCTGAAATATGGCTTCAACCTACCGGATGACGGCCTTGTTGGACAGCAGTTGTTTGCCGGTGAAGCGACTCGTCTGGCTTACGGCACCGAAGAAGCCCAAGAAGGGCGTGATGCCTTTTTGGAAAAACGCGATCAGGACTTCAGCCGCTTCCCTTGGCATTATTAAGTTATCTTCGCGGATTAAAACGTTCTGTTGAGCAATAAAATGATCCTCTGAGAATGTCAAAATCCAGTATCTAACCTAGGTACTGGATTTTTTGGTTATATCAACCTATTGATAAATAACGTCTGAATATTGAGATAAATAGACAGACGTATAGTTGGTCTTTGCGCCGTTTTATTTAAGTGGCGAATGATTAATCGGACCCTTAATAACTGTTTTGCCATCAACCTTGAAACAGATATCTTTGTCTTCCAAGGTCACATCGACGATGCATTGCTTTTTTCCTCCCTGATTGATCAAGTAAGAAGCCAGCGGGTTTTCCAGTTGTTTTTCTATCTCACGGCGTAGTGGTCTGGCACCAAAATTGATGTCAAACCCGTCGGTTGCCAGTTTGTCGATCACGGCTTCATCAACATTCAAGGTGATCTCATTTTCCAGCAGGCGTGACTGCAGCTCGGCAACCATCATGTGGGCAATCAGCAGAACATGATTTCTCTCCAGAAAATGAAAGACGATAATATCGTCAAGGCGGTTTAAAAATTCCGGCTTAAAGAATCGCTTCACTTCCTGCAGGACATTGCGCTTGGCATCCTCATAACTGGGGGTGACCGAAGACATGAAACCAATTTGCTTGTGATCGGGCCCCAGGGTTTCGACCCCCAGGTTTGAGGTGCCGATGATCACTGTGTTGCGAAACGAGACTTGTCTCCCCTGGGCATCGGTCAGGTGACCATCTTCGAGGATCTGAAGCAGCATATTAAACACATCCGGGTGGGCCTTCTCAATTTCATCCAGCAAGACAACCGAATAGGGGTTGCGGCGTACTTTCTCAGTAAGCTGTCCGCCCTCGCCGTAGCCAATATAACCCGGAGGTGCGCCGATCATTTTTGACACTTCATGCCGCTCCATATATTCCGACATGTCCAGCTGGATAATACGTGACTCATCATCGAGTAAAAATTCGGTGAGGGCTTTTGCCAAGGCCGTTTTGCCTGAACCTGTCGGACCCAAAAAGAGAAAGGAACCGATTGGACGTTTGGATTGCGAAATCCCGGCGCGATTTCGGCGGATTGCATGCGATACCGATTTAATGGCGTCATCCTGACCGGCAATGCGTTTATGCAAATTGGTTTCCATGTGGCCAAGTTTCTCGGCTTCCGATTCAACCATTCTCGCGACGGGAATGCTTGTCCACTTCGCCACAACGGCGGCAATATCTTCGGCGGTGACGACCTTTGCGGTGTTGGCTATGGTCTTCTGCCACATCTGCCGCTCAGTATCCAGCTCTTCCAGTGTTTTACTCAGTTCCATTTGATGAGAGGCTGCAGTTTCATAATCTTGCCGATCAAAGGCTGCTTGTTTTTTAGTTAATAACTGCTGGCGTTTTTTTTCCATTTTACGCAATTTGGTCGGCATGGCGATAAACTGGAGACGTTTGTGGGCGCCGGCTTCATCGAGCAGATCGACAGCTTTGTCCGGCAGATTGCGATCGGCGATATAACGTTCGGATAAACGGGCAGCAGCCTGCAGGGCTTCGCTATCATAGCTGATTTGATGGTGTTTTTCGTACTTGGAGCAAATGCCTTCGAGGATTTGAACAGTTTCCTCGACCGTCGGTTCTTTGACCCAAACTGGCTGAAAGCGACGCTCCAGTGCTTTGTCCGACTCGATGTACTTGCGATATTCATCGGTGGTATCGGCCCCGATGACTTGAAGACTGCCTTTAGCCAATGCGGTTTTGAGCAGCGAGGGGGCATCCAGCCCACCGGGCGTCGCTCCGGCTCCTACTACTGTGTGCAATTCGTCGATAAATAGAATAATACGCCCTTCGGCCTCTATAATGGCATCACGCACACCGATTAATCGTTGTTCAAATTCACCGCGCATATTCGAACCCGCAACAATTTGTGCCATATCCAGCGATAATATGCGCTTATTGATTAACGTTTCCGGTACATCGGCCTCGGCCATGCGCTGGGCTATTCCTTCTACGATCACGGTTTTACCGACACCCGCCTCACCGATCAGTACCGGATTATTTTTCTTGCGGCGAGAGAGAGTCTGGATCACCCGATCCATTTCTTCTTCGCGCCCGATCACCGGATCAAGCTCTCCCTTTAAGGCTTGTTCAGTCAGATCTACCGTAAATTCCTTCAGTACATTTACCCGGCTTTCAGCATCCGCGGTGGTAAGAATATTGCCTTCCCGTTTTTTCAGTAACTCAGCCCGAACCTGGCTCTGGGTTAAGCCTGTTGTTTTCAGGATCTGGGCGGCAGGCCCGGACTTCTCGTCAAACAACGCAATCAGTAAAATGTCGGTACCAATATATGTATCACCGATACGGTTGGCTTCCTGGCTGGCAATTTCAAGGGCTTTATCGGCATCTGGGGCTGTCGTGATCTTCTCAATATTAAAGTTTTGTTGCGGGGGGTGCTGCTGATAGATGAGATCCATCATCGCTTTGCGTTTGATGGCATGATCAGGTAGTAAAGAGGTCAGAATATCAAGTGCTTCCGATTTATCCTGTAGCAATAAACCCAATAGAATAAAGTCGGATGTCAGCGTAAACAAATGCAGGCTAATCAGTTCGTTTACTGCTATTTGCAGTATTTCATGGACTTTTTGAGTGCTTTGATGAACGTATTGCTGAAACATGCTCAGCTCCTTGTCTGTTTCAAAAGAAGGCTGCTTTATACAGGCTCGCTATCTCCAGCAATCCCTTGTTTAATAATATAGTCCCAAGTTTCCGCCTGTAGGTATTTATTGTCATTTATATATGGTCGCTAATACCAACCGGGATAATGATCACTATTAGTATTAACGACCATATTGCACGACTTAAGCTGAAGTTGATTTGTTACTTATATAAATCCATAGAGGCTCTAAGGGAGGCGGGTGATAAGTGGCCATCGCTTATTTATAAAATCGATATCTCTTGCTCATCGAGTATCTGCCACACTTATCAGTGCTGGAAATTACCATATACAACGACGTCCCCTCATTGTATTCGGCCACAGCGGCTTGGACATATTTGCTATGCCAAGTAGTGCTTTTTATACTTTTTTGTTGATTAAAAGAAACTGACTGTTTACAACTGTAAACAGTCCTTCTGTTATCTATCAACTATAAAGTGATCATTATCATACTTATAAATAAGTACTTACAGTCGCGTTGCAGAAATTGTCCGAGATCAAGTTTCGATATGATCCCCAGGTGGTATAAAACAACTCAAGCGAAAAGTCGTGAATTCGATGATACTCATTACAAATAGAGTATTTGCTCAGTATAAAAATATCTGGCATATGGAACGGGTAATTTTAGATTTTGCAGAGTGCTATCGTAATTAGTATTTGATAATTATGGAGAGTTTTTATGAGTAGCGCATTTTTCATTCCTGCTGTTAATCTGATGGGTGCTGGCTGCCTGACTGACGCGGCAGATGCAATTAAAGCTCACGGCTTTAACAAAGCGTTAATTGTGACGGATAAAGTACTGAACCAGATTGGTGTAGTAAAGCAGGTTGTGGATCTGTTAGCTGAGCGCGACGTTGAAGCCGTTGTTTTTGACGGGACACAACCAAACCCAACAATTGGCAACGTTGAAGCGGGTCTTGGACTGCTGAAAGCAAACGAATGTGACTGTGTGATCTCTCTTGGTGGCGGCTCTCCACATGACGCCGCGAAAGGCATTGCGCTTGTTGCCGCTAACGGCGGCAAGATTGCTGACTATGAAGGTGTTGACCAGTCTGCGAAGCCTCAGTTGCCACTGATTGCAATTAACACAACAGCGGGTACCGCTTCTGAAATGACGCGTTTCTGCATCATCACGGATGAAGCGCGACATATCAAGATGGCTATCGTTGACAAGAACACAACACCGCTGATGTCTGTCAATGACCCTAAGTTAATGCTTGCAAAACCAGCTTCGCTAACTGCTGCAACGGGTATGGACGCACTGACTCACGCAATCGAAGCGTACGTTTCAATTGCGGCAACACCAATTACTGATGCTGTAGCAATCAAATCAATTGAACTGATTCAGGCACACCTGCGTACAGCAGTGAAAGATGGCCAGAACCTTGAAGCGCGTGAGCAAATGGCATACGCACAGTTCATGGCGGGTATGGCATTTAACAATGCATCTCTGGGTTATGTACACGCAATGGCGCACCAGTTAGGTGGTTTCTACGATCTGCCACACGGTGTGTGTAATGCGGTACTGCTACCTCATGTTCAGCGTTACAACGCACAGGTGTGTCCTGAGCGTCTTCGTGATGTTGCCAAAGCAATGGGCATCAATGTAGAAGGTATGACAGCAGAACAAGGTGCTGATGCAGCATTGGAAGCCATTCAGGTATTGTCGAACGATGTCGGTATCCCGGCTGGTCTGAAAGAGCTTGGTGCGAAGGATAAAGATATTTCGATTCTTGCAGATAACGCACTGAAAGATGCTTGTGGTTTTACTAACCCGAAACAAGCAACGCACGAAGAAATCTCAGCAATTTACGCGGCAGCGATGTAATACGGTGTTAACTGTCTGGCATAAAGCCAGATAAAAGTAAAAACGGGCAGCACAAAAGTGTTGCCCGTTTTTTTGTGCCTTTAATACAGCAGTCCATTAATTATCTGAATGCTTATACCCAGGTTCCCAGGTTAGTATAAAGATGGTTATCTTGTATCACAGCAATGGGCTAAACATATAAAACACCTGCTCGATGAGTTTATTGAGTACCGGACGTTGGGCCCATTCTTTCTCATCCAGGCAAGTTGAATTCTTTATATACTCTTGTTGCAGCCAGCTCAACTGGTGGGTGAATTCCGGGTCATCGACAACCATGGTGACTTCAAAGTTCAGCCATAAGCTGCGCATATCCAGATTAACGGTTCCAATTAAGCAGTGACTGTCATCGATAATAACGGATTTGGTATGTAATAACCCCCCTTGGAAACGATGGATCTTCACGCCTGCGCTGAGCAATTCACTGAAAAATGAGCGGCTGGCCCATTCAACCATCACGGAGTCGTTTTTATCCGGCACAATGACATGGACGCTGATCCCACGTTGCGATGCACCTTTAAGGGCGTGGTGTAAATGTTCACTGGGGACAAAATAAGGCGTAGTGATAACCACACTTTCTTGCGCCTGATAAATACTGAGTAATAATACCTGGTGAATAATTTCATCTGGCATGCCAGGGCCGGAAGGGATCACTTGTACCGTATCGGTATTTTCTGCTGATGGTTTGATTTCGTCAGTAGGTAGGGGGGGTAAGAAGCGTTCACCGGTTTCCACCTCCCAATCCCACGCTTGGATGCCATTCAGAACAGAAACTGCCGGGCCTGTCAGACGAACCATAACATCAACCCATTGGCCGACACCGGCATCTACTTTGAAATGCTCAGGATCGACCAAGTTCATTGAGCCGGTATAAGCTATCTTGCTATCGATCACCACGATTTTTCGATGCTGGCGTAAATCCAGGCGTCGCAGGAACACACGCAAAGGAGTAACGGCAAGGGCTTCTGTGATCTCGATCCCCGCATGACGCATTAACTTCGGCCAGTGAGAGCGGAAGAAACGCATACTCCCGGCAGAATCGAGTAGGATTTTGACTGATACGCCACGCTTTGCAGCATGAATAAGCGTGATGGCCACTTCGTCGGCCAGCCCACCCGGATGCCAGATATAAAACTCAAAATGCACCGACTCTGTTGCCTGTTCAATGTCATCGATCAGTGAACATAAGATCTTATGGGGTGAATCCTGCAGCGAAAGTGAGTTGCCGGCTAGCCCTGGAATACCTAATCGCTTTTCACACAACTCGCTGATAGGCCGTGCATTTTTGCGCATTGACTGGGGTTGGTGGCCCGGACAATCGCTGAGTTTCCGGAACCAGTCGGCAAACGGAGCAAGCATTTCTTTAGCGCGTTCAGCCCGCTTTTTACCAAGCGTAAGCTCACCAAATAAGAAGTAAAAGATGATGCCGCCGATAGGGATGATATAGATAATCATCAGCCAGGCGAGAGAGACGCCAACGACACGGCGCTTTGATACCACCCGAATGGTCACACCGGCAATAATCAGCCAGTAAGCAAATACAGCTACCCAGGCTAAGACTTGATAAAACTGTTCCATGTGAATGACTTATAGACCGATTATGTTGTTTCTATTCTGCATCCATTCTTTAAAAAAACATAGCCTTAATACCAATTATGATCAATGTCTGAATTATACCGTCTTGTCTTACAGACCATGAATTGATGCTGAAATCTTTACCTGAGGGGGTATAGATAGGTTGGACGTAACAGAGAGAAGTTAAAAGTTCTAACAAAGAAGGATAAAGACAAAAGAATTGTTTGAGTAGCGGCTAAAATATAACCAAAAGAGGTTGAATTATTGCCAAATAAGAGTCACAGATCAAAAAATAGAAACGCAGGCTTCAAATTATATTCTTAAACTGTTCTACTTGCCAGTAGTGGAACGGGAATTGGTAGCTACCGAGTGTATATAATGCTTTACACTTACAGGCCGGTGAGAATCACTATCAGTGACATAATTAAACATAAATCATAAGAGACGTAGTATGGCAAGTAGCTCAAGAGCGCAATTTAGCTCACGGATAGGATTCATCTTGGCAGCAGCCGGTTCAGCGGTTGGTCTTGGCAATATTTGGGGGTTTCCGACCCAGGCAGCAAGTAACGGTGGTGCTGTTTTTCTTTTAGTATATCTATTAATGGTTTTTGCGTTGGCCTACCCATTGTTGGTGGCAGAGTTGACGATTGGTCGTTATGGCAGTGCAAACCCAATTAAATCAATTCGTTCGATTTGGCCTCAGCAACGTGGCGCTGCAACCGTTCTGGGCATCGCGGGTATGATTGCGGTATCAATGATCCTCAGTTTCTATGCCATTGTTGCAGGCTGGTTATTTGGCTTCCTGGTAGGGCCTATACTCGAAGCTCTGGGGTTAGTGAATGCGGCCGTTTGGCTGGAATCATTCAGCACCACTCGTAACCTGGTTCTGATGGTTGCCTTTATGGTGCTGACTATTATGGTCGTTCGTAATGGTGTAGCTAACGGGATTGAACGCTGGTCAACCCGATTAATGCCTGTCCTGATGATTTTGTTTGTTGTTATGGTGGCTTATATCCTGACCCAGGAGGGGGCAATTGAGGGGCTTAAAATGTATCTGGTTCCAGACTTTTCACATCTCAGCCCTGATTTGGTTGTGAGTGCAATGGGCCAGGCCTTCTTCTCACTGTCATTGGGTGTCTGTTCCATGATGGTATATGGCTCTTACCTGAAAAAAGATGCAAATTTGCCGAAAACGGCCGCGCAGGTTGCGTTGCTTGATACCTCTGTCGCCTTTATTGCCGGCATGCTTATTTTACCCGCGATGTTTGTCGCGCAGCACAACGGCGTAGAAATCTACAACGAAGCGGGTGCCTTGCTGGATTCTGATACTCTGGTCTTTAGTGTACTTCCTGCTATGTTCAATACCATGGGCGCTGGGGGTCTGTTTGTTGGTGTGATGTTCTTCGTGCTGATGGTGATTGCGGCGTTAACCTCATCGATTTCTATGCTTGAAGTGCCTGTCGCATGTGCAACAGAAGAGCTAAATCAAGACCGCAAAGTGGCAGTTTGGTGGATCGGCGGTCTGATCACCTTGTTCTCTGCGCTTATCGTATTCAACTTCGGCGATTTATTTGGTTTGGTTATTTCTTTAACCACTGAATATGCCCAGCCAATTTTGGGTATGTTGTTCGCTTTGCTTGTTGGTTGGGTGTGGAAGCGTGACAATGTACTGAAAGAAATCAAAGAAGGTTACCCGGAGCTGGAGCAAGGTCTGTTCTGGAAAATCTGGCCGTGGTATGTACGTGTTGTTTGCCCGGTCATGATGCTGATGGTGTTCTTTGCCTAATCGCGAGTTATAACAAAGGATAAATAAAGCCGCTCCATTGAGCGGCTTTTGTGTTTAATCGCAAACGGTATATACTCCGCATCTTGACGTTCTGTCTTATTTACTGGTATCTGGCTATGTTTACTCTGGTTTATCAACATTCTGACTTTCTGGTTATCAATAAACATCACGGAGTGAGTGTACATAAAGACGATAATGATCAGCCCCTGCTTGCAGAAGTGGCGAAACAGACAGGCGATGAAAAACTATATCTGATCCACCGGTTAGATAAGATGACATCAGGCTTGCTGCTACTAGGTCGCAACCGTAAAGCCGCTGCAGAGCTGTCAGCTAACTTTGCTAACCGAGATGTCGAAAAGTTTTATGTGGCAATCGGAACAAAAAAACCGAAGAAAAAGCAAGGCGTCGTGGTCGGTGATATGACTCGCTCTCGCAGAAGCAGTTGGAAACTCGAATCGAGTAAGGAGAACCCAGCGATTACCCAGTTCTTTTCCACCGCCGCAGGAAACGGTCGCCGTTTGTTCTTATGCAAACCGCATACAGGTAAAACCCATCAGATCCGAGTGGCATTGAGAAGTGTAGGCTCTGGCATCACCGGTGATGAGATTTATGGTTGTGAAGCTGCAGACCGCGGATATTTACATGCTTTTGCCTTATCGTTTCCTTATCAAGGTCAGAAACAGCAATTTCTCTGTCCGCCTGAAGCTGGCATGCTATGGCAAACTGAGGAGGTGAAACAAGCGCTCACTGAATGGCAGAGCCCATGGGAGCTGACTTGGCCTAATCTGTCGGTTAAGAAGTAAAGCCGTCGATGATAAAAAGCTTTTTATCACTAACTTGAGCGAAATTGAGCAATCGCAATTATATTTTTGATACAGATCACATATAATGCTGCCAAGGATTTACCTGGTCTGAGGAAAAAAATGCGCCTTACCCGCTCAGTATCGCTTCGCATGCGTCTTAAAAAGAAAAAAAACCAATCTCGTTTTTGGGACCAAGCATCAATCCGCCGCAATAGTCAAAAAATCAAAAACCGCATTAAACGTCAAAGACAAGTGCGCATTAGCGCTGAATATGTCGTCCTCGCGAATAATCGCCTTCCTGAGGAAGAGTTGAAATTAGTAGCCTGATCGCAAATTTAATGTATAGAATGTCGCTCTTATTTCAATAAACCCAGTAGAGTTATGGAAACCAGCGCGTTACTTACTTTAGAACAACATCTGATTGCGGAACTGGCTACACCACCTGTAGAAGTTCGCCGCCTATTTCATGGTCGTGGCCGTTGCTGGTCTGGCTTAGAGCAAGTCACTGTTGACTGGTTGCAAGGACAAATCCTGGTTTCCTTGTTTAAGGAGCCTTCCGAAGCCTTTTTGAGCGAATTGCACTCGCTGTTAATGTCACTGACGGAAACGGATGCGTGGCAGCAAAGCAATGCAACCTCATTGCTCTTACAGCACCGTGATCGCCCGGGTGTACCGACCGAAGTCTTATGGGGTGAAAGCTCTGAATACCAGAATGTTGTTGAGAATGGCCTGACTTTCAAGCTGGATCTTGGCCGCAACCAGAATAACGGTTTGTTCCTTGATATGCGCTATGGCCGGCAGTGGGTACAAGATAATGCAGCAGGTAAGCGCATCCTTAACCTGTTTGCTTATACCTGTGGTTTTTCTGTCGCCGCGATTGAGGGTGGGGCAGAGCATGTTGTTAATCTGGATATGTCAAAGTCGGCACTGGGGCGTGGTCGAGATAACCACCATCTTAATCGCCATGACTTGAAAAAAGTGAGCTTTTTAGGCCATGAGTTATTTAAGTCTTGGGGTAAAGTCAGAAAGTTCGGCCCTTATGATCTGATTGTGATTGATCCGCCATCCTTCCAGAAAGGTAGCTTTGCTTTAACCAAGGACTATCAAAAAATCTTACGTCGTTTGCCTGAATTGCTGACTGAAAATGGCACGGTTTTAGCCTGCGTGAATGATCCTTCTGTCTCCTCACAGTTTCTGATCGACGGAATGGCAACTGAAGCGCCAGACTTGGTTTTTCAGCAGCGTTTAGAGAACCCGCCTGAATTTAACGATATTGATCCTGAAGGCGGCTTAAAAGCATTGATTTTCACACGAGACTAAAATAGCTCCCTTCAGGGTATTGACGTAATGCTGAAGGGAGCGAGAAAGCTTGTTCTGTATAAAAGCAATTGTTTGATAAACCTAGTGATTACCGCGCAAGCTGATTACAGTAGTCGGTATATACCAGTTGCTCAACCATCTTACGCCCGCGCATATCCATTATCACGATATTATATCTGACGCCTTCATTGAACAGCGGAGTAATTTCTTCGCTGTTACAGTAATTGCTGGCGGCTGTTTTCGCAGCCTGTGATGGTGTGATTTTACTGCCGCCACCATAAAGAATGGTGATCTCTACCGTGTTATCGCGCGCTTGAGCCTTCATAACCTGATATTGGTCGACCTTGTTATAAGGGGCTTTATTGTTGATTGAGGCGGCTCGGCTTTCTGCAAGCGCACGAGCAGTGTCATCCTGGCTTGAGGCGCAGCCACCTAATATCAGAAGAGCGCCAAGTGCTATAATTTTTTTCAACATGCTATGGCAATACTTTTTTGAATGGTTTAACAATCACGTTCTGATAAACGCCAGCGTCGATATAGGGGTCGGCATCAGCCCAGCACTGTGCTTCTTCCAAAGAATTAAACTCGGCAATGACCGTTGAGCCTGTGAAGCCGGCTTCTCCCGGGGTTTCACTATCGATTGCAGGCATCGGGCCAGCAACAAGAAGGCGTCCTTCGGCTTGCAGATCCTGCAGGCGGGCAAGGTGTTTTTCACGCACACTCAAACGGCGCTCTAAACTGTTTTCAATATCTTGAGAAAAAATCACATACCACATTCGCTTGTTACTCCCTTCATATTCGGCGATTTGACTGCCCTATAGTACCCAATAAACAGATCCAGGTTCAGGATTTTTTGCTGGCTGAGACTACATTTTATTGAATTACTTAGGCTTTTTTAATTGGACGGGGTCTTCCTTCGCTGTTAATGGCAACGTAGTTAAAGGTTGCTTCACAGACCCTGTAACGTTCGCCAATCCCTTCATGGGCGACAGGCTTCACCCAGACTTCCAGCGCGACACTCATAGAGGTATTGCCAATACGCTTACATTCACCGTAGCAACATACGACATCGCCCACACTTACAGGGGCTTTAAACGCAATACTGTCAACAGAAACAGTAACGACGCGACCGCTTGATATTTCTTTGGCCAGGATTGCACCTGCAAGGTCAAGCTGGGACATGATCCAGCCACCAAAAATGTCGCCATTGGCGTTAGTATCTGCTGGCATTGCCAGGGTGCGGAGCAGCAGTTGTCCGCGTGGGATGCTATTTTCTGTGTTCATTATTGTTTTAGGACTCTACTACTATTCTGAATCGGTTTCTTTGGGCATATGGTGGTAAATATAACCGCCCGTGGCAAGGGTAAAAATCAAAGTTAAGGCTAATAAGCCAAAGACCTTAAAATTAACCCAGACAGCAAGAGGGTAATTGAACGCGATATAGATGTTAATGATCGCACAGACGACAAAGAAAACGGTCCAGGCGAGATTGATGCGCATCCATATCGCCTCGGCTAAGCTGATCTCTTTACCGAGCATGGTCTTTATCAGAGGTTTGCGTACCAGCTGGCTGAAGGCTAAACCGACAGCAAAAATGCCATAGATAATGGTGACCTTCCACTTAATGAAATCCGCATCATGCAGAAACAGAGTTAGCCCACCAAACAGGGTGACCATTACCAAAGTGATCAGCTGCATTTTTTCAACTTTTTTGTATAAGAACCAGGTCAGTGCAACCTGAATTGCCGTCGCAAGCATTAATGCACCTGTCGCGACAAAAATATCGTGGGTTTTATATAAGATAAAAAAGATGATCAAAGGGATAAAATCGAGCAGTTGTTTCATTAAATGGCAGCCTCTGTGTTTAATGTCTTATAAGTATACCGTTATACGATTGACATAACCAAAAAAGGCTGCAGATCTAAGCCTGCAGCCTTTCTATTTTCAGGGATAAGAACGGATGGATCTGTCTTATGCCTGCTGTGCTTCCGGACTCATTTCACTGGTTTCATCTTTAACCAGATTATCAACGATAACGGCACATGCAGCATCACCAGTGATGTTTAGTGCAGTACGGATCATGTCGAAAATACGGTCAAGAGCGAACAGCAACGGTAAACCTTCGATTGGAATACCGGCCGATAGCAATACTGCCACAACCAAGAATGATGGTCCCGGAACACCGGCCTGACCAACCGCACCCAGAGTTGAGGTAACGATAATCGCAATGTATGCACTCATGCCCAGATCAATATTGAACATTTGCGCAAAGAAGATAGCCACTAATCCGTAGTAGATTGCGTTGCCACTCATATTGATGGTCGCGCCCAGCGGCAGTACAAACGAGGCTGTTGAGTTTTTAACCCCCAGCTCTTCTTCACAGGTTTCCATGGTTACCGGCAGAGTCGCCATTGATGATGCGGTAGAAAGTGCAACTGCCTGTGGTTTTTTCATCGCCGCGAGGAATTTGATTGGTGATGTTTTGCTAAACACCTTAATCATTAACGGGTAGAAAACGAAGCCGTAGATCAGAATTGCCGCAACATATACCACGAATAGTTTGAATACCACCATCAGGGCGCTGAAACCGAAGGTACCCACAGCATCGGCCATCAGACCGAATACACCTAATGGGGCGATCTTCATGACAACGTTGATCATCCACACCATGGCATCGACAATCGCATTGACGCCATTGATCAGCGGGTCACGACGCTCTTTCTCCAGCTTGGATACAGCGATACCGAAGAACAGACAGAACACCAAAATTTGCAGAATGTTAGCTTCATTCAGGGACTGGAAAACGTTAGTTGGGATCATACCCAGAATGGTTGCCCAGAATGAAGGTAGGTCACCTTTTTCCGCATAAGCATTAGAGAAGATGCCTTCAACACCAGACAGATCAACACCGATGCCTGGCTCGAAGACTTCACCCATAAACAGCGCCAGTGCCACGGCGACTGCCGAAGTGAAACCAAAGAACCCTAAGGTTGTCAGGCCAATTTTACCTGCAGCATGGCTGTTACCAAGGCCTGCCGCTCCAGAAATGATAGCCACCGCAACAAGTGGGATAACCAGCATTTTAATCAAGTGAATGAAGATATTACCTAAAGGGGCAAAGATGCTGGCCGAAGGCCCCATCATCGCGCCTGCAATAGTACCTACAACCATTGCAATTACGACTTGTACGCCGATGTTGCCTAATAATCCTTTTTCTTTTAACACTTTCGATACCTCTGTCGTGTTTGTTAAGTCTGTGCCGAGTTAAGTACTGTTGTTGTTATAAATGTTAACTCAATATATTGCAGATGTGTTTTTACACGCAATTTTAGGCATTATCAATAATTATTTCCGATGTATTGTTTTGGTGGTATTTCTTTGGGATATGTGTGGGGTGTGATTGTTTCATTCATTCTTGATATGTTAGCTGTAAATATCGATATTACTGGCTTTTGCCTTCTCCTTGTCTGGTAATGGAGGAATTTCTGAATTGTTATTCCAAATAAAAAAGCCGCACGTATCGTGCGGCTTTTTTGGCCTTTCTTAATTATTAGTTAAGTCGGCAAGCGGCCTTCATGCTACTGATAAACTGGCTGAGCTGATCCAGCATTGCGGGGTGGTTCTGCAGATTATGCTCGATAATTTTAACGACTGCTGAACCTGAGATTGCCCCTGCCGCACCTGCTTCCAGCGCTTCTTTAACTTGTGCGGGTTCTGAAATACCGAAACCGAGCAGTGCTGGTGGCGCGTTAAATGCCTGTAAGCTTTCGAGCAGATGATTGATCGGCATGCCGGCCTTCGTTTCAGCCCCCGTTACTCCCGCGCGCGAAAGCAGGTAAGTATAGCCACTGCCAAATTCTGATACCGTTTTTAGTGTGGCTTCATCGGCATTAGGTGGCGCGATAAAAATCGGGTGAATACCGTGCTTTTCGGCGGCTTGACGAAACTCGGCAGATTCTTTCACCGGGACATCAGCAATGAGGACGGAATCGACTCCTGCAACGGCACATTTCTTGTAGAACGTATCAATACCATCGGTAAAAACCAGGTTAGCGTACATTAGCAGGCCAATCGGCAATTCAGGATACTTAGCACGGATCTGAGCAAGCAGATCAAAGCAAACTGTAGGTGTTGTGCCAGATTCCAGAGCGCGAATGGTGGCTCCTTGAATTGTCGGGCCATCAGCCAGCGGATCAGAGAATGGGATCCCCAGCTCCAGGGCGTCAGCGCCTGATTCGACAAGTGTATCAATGATGTTCATTGATTGTTCTGGTGTCGGATCGCCGATGGTGACAAAAGGAACAAATGCGCCTTCATTTTTTTCCGCCAGGCGGTTAAATAATAATTGATAACGATCCATTACAGCGCTCCCTTAGCATCCAGAATATCGTGTACAGTGAAAATGTCTTTGTCGCCTCGGCCAGAAAGGTTAACAACCAGTAGTTGTTCTTTCTCAGGCGCTTCTTTAATCATTTTTAACGCATAGGCCAAGGCGTGAGCAGATTCCAGTGCCGGAATAATACCTTCATTACGAGCCAGTGACTGGAAGGCCTCAAGCGCTTCATCATCAGTTACAGCGCCATATTCAGCACGGCCTGTCGCATTCAGGTGAGCATGCTGAGGACCGACCGATGGGAAATCAAGCCCAGCAGAGACCGAGTAAGATTCTTCTACCTGACCGTGCTCATCCTGCATCAGTGGTGCTTTCATGCCAAAGAAGATCCCCAGCTTACCGTGCTTAAGCGGCGCACCGTGCATATTGGTGTCCAGACCTTTACCTGCTGGCTCAACACCAATCAGGCCAACCTCGGTGTCATCAATGAAATCAGCAAACATACCGATAGCATTTGAGCCGCCACCGACACAAGCAATCACGGCATCAGGCAGGCGTCCTTCTTTTGCTAAGATTTGCGCTTTGGTTTCTTCGCCAATAATGCGCTGGAATTCACGGACAATCGTCGGAAACGGATGGGGACCTGCTGCAGTGCCTAACAGGTAGTGGGCTTTCTCATAACTGCCAGACCAGTCACGCATGGCTTCATTGCAGGCATCTTTAAGTGTTGCAGAGCCAGAGTGGACCGGGATCACTTCAGCGCCCATCAGTTTCATTCGAAATACGTTCGGGCTCTGACGTTCCATGTCTTTGGCACCCATGTAAACACGGCATTTCAGGTTAAGCAGAGCACAAGCCAGTGCCGTCGCCACTCCATGCTGACCGGCCCCGGTTTCGGCGATAATTTCTGTTTTACCCATCCGCTTTGCCAGCAGGGCCTGACCCAGCACCTGATTGGTTTTGTGCGCGCCGCCGTGCAACAGATCTTCACGTTTCAGGTACAGCTTGGTTTTGGTACCTTTGGTCAGGTTCTGGCACAGGGTTAATGCGGTGGGACGGCCGGCATAATCTTTCAGTAAGCCCATAAACTCTTCCTGAAAAGCCGGATCTTGTTGCGCTTCTATAAAAGCGGCTTCGAGTTGATCTAACGCCGGAACCAGGATCTGTGGTACGTACTGGCCGCCAAACTCGCCGAAATAGGCATCTAATTTGCTCATAATTGTCTGTTATCCTTAATACTTTCTGATTGCTGCAAATGCCGCGTTCAATTTTTTCCGATCTTTTTTACCTGGTGCACTTTCAACGCCAGAGTTTAAATCAAGTCCTTTGCAACCCAGCTTCGCTGCGTCACTGACATTTTCCGGAGTCAAACCACCAGCCAGCATGATGTTCTCTTTATCGGTATCACTGAGCAGGTTCCAGTCGAAAGTCTTCCCCGTCCCCCCAGATTGCTGTCCGATTTTACTGTCAAGCAGGTGTCTATCAACTTGCCACTGCGAAAATTCAGGTATGACATCAGTCACGCCATGGGCTTTCCAGATCTCGCAGTCGGCAGGTAGCTGGGCTTTCAACCCTTGTACATACTCCGGGGTTTCATCGCCGTGTAGCTGCACAGCAGACAATGACAGGTATTCAGCCGCTTTTTTCACCGCATCCGGATCGGCGTTACGGAACACACCGACATATTTCAATGGCGCGCCACTCATGATCATACGCGCCTGCTCGATATCGACCTGACGTGGCGAGGATGATACAAAAATCAGGCCGCCATATACGGCGCCACTTTGATAGGCTGCAGAGGCGTCATCGGCATGGGTCAGGCCGCAGACTTTGTTTTCGCCAAACAACACCCGGTGAATTGCTAATTCAAGGTTTTTCTCTGCCATCAGTGAGCTGCCGATCAGGAAGCCGTTGGCATAGGCGGACAGTTCGCGTACCTGCTGGTTGTTATAAATACCCGACTCAGAAATGACAATCGTCTCTTGCGGCAGGCGAGGAGCCAGCACTTTGGTGCGGTTGAGATCAATACTTAAGTCGCGCAGGTTGCGGTTGTTGATACCCACAACCCTGGCCTGCAGTGCGATGGCGCGTTCCAGCTCTTGCTCGTTGCTGACCTCGGTCAAAATACCCAGGTTGAGTTTTTCAGCTACGGCGGCCAGTTCACGGTATTTATCATCATCCAGAACCGACAGCATCAGCAGGATGGCATCGGCCTGATAATGGCGCGCCAGATACACCTGATAGGTATCGATCATAAAGTCTTTGCACAGCACCGGTTGTTTTACCTGACGCCGAACCAGTGGCAGGAAATCAAAATTGCCCTGGAAGTATTTCTCGTCAGTCAATACTGAGATCGCATTGGCATGGCCGTTATAAACCTGCGCAATGTAATCGAGGTCGAAGTCATCACGGATCAGCCCTTTTGATGGCGACGCCTTTTTACACTCAAGAATGAAGACTGCCGTATCCGTTGACAGTGCGTCATAAAAGCTGCGATCGCTCGGCTTCAATTGTTCGATAAAGCTGTCTAATGGTTGTTGCTTTTGGCGTTCGTTAACCCAAATACGTTTATCAGCAACAATTTTCGCTAGTACTGTTTCCATGATTAACCTCGTGCTGCCAGTTTTTCAACCAGTTCATATGCTTTGCCAGATTGCATGGCATCAATCGCTTTTTGGGTGTTGGCTTTTAAATCCTCCTGGCCAAACAGACGCAGCAACAGTGCAACATTCACGGCGACGGCACCTTGCTGGGCGTCAGTCCCTTTACCGGTCAGGATATTGGTGATAATGGCGCAGTTTTCTTCCGGATCGCCACCTTTAATGGCTTCCAGAGGGTACGTTTCAAGGCCAAAATCAGCGGGTGTTAAGGTGTATTCTTTGATTTCGCCATTAATGATTTCGGCAACATGGGTTTCACCGTGAATAGCCACCTCGTCCAGCCCCGAACCGTGAACCACTGCCGCACGTTTCATGCCCATGGCTGCCATGGTTTCGGCGATAGGACGAACCAATGCCTCGTCATAGACACCCATCAGTTCAATCTTAGGGCGTGCCGGGTTGATCAACGGGCCAAGCACGTTAAAGATAGTCCGGGTTTTCAGTGTCTGGCGAACGGGCATCGCATGGCGGACGCCGCCGTGATATTGCGGCGCAAACAGAAAGCATACGCCCAGCTCATCCAACGCGCTGCGGGCATTCTCAGGGCTCATCGCCAGGTTGATACCGAATTTATCCAGCAGATCCGAGGAGCCGGATTTACTTGATACTCCACGGTTACCGTGTTTAGCGACTTTAACGCCGCAGGCTGCCGCAACGAAAGCCGCGGTGGTCGAAATATTGATGGTGTTAGCACCATCGCCGCCGGTACCAACAATGTCGGCAAAATCATAGTCAGGGCTTGGGAACGGATTGGCGTTTGCCAGCAATGCACGTGCTGCGCCTGCTATCTCTGCCGGTGTTTCCCCTTTAATTTTCAGCGCCGTCAATACCGCGGAAAGTAATATAGGGTCAACGTCACCTTTAATAATCGCATCAAACAGCGTCTGACTTTGATCCTGAGTCAGTGCTTGTTGCTGGTATAATTTATTTGCAATGGTGTAGATTGCTGCATCCATGATCTGTTTTCCTTTATCTTATTTGTTGCTGGTGCCCGCGCTTGTCTCTGCTGTTGACGTCACCCAGTCCAGTGTGTTGGTGAGTAGTTGTGCGCCTTGAGTGGTGAGAATTGATTCGGGGTGGAACTGGAAGCCACAAACGCGATCGGCATCATTGGTAACCGCCATCACCAGGCCATTCACATCGGCAATATTTTCCAGGCTTTCCGGTACACGGGTAGCGACTAAGGAATGGTAACGGGCAATGGAGAGCGGATTGGGTAAATCACCGAATACCGGGTGATGGTTATGGGTCATCATCGCCGCTTTGCCGTGAACGATATCACCGGCCCCTTCGACCTTACCGCCGTATGCTTCAACAATGGCCTGATGGCCGAGGCAGATACCAATGATTGGCACTTTTCCTTTAACGCGCTGTATCAGCGCTGGCATACAACCGGCATCGGCCGGTGCGCCCGGACCTGGCGACAGTACCAATACCGGATTGTCTTTTTCACCCAGCGCACGTTCCATCTGGATAACACTCAGGCTGTTACGGTAAATAGTGACCGGATAACCCAGCGAGCGGAATTGATCGACCAGGTTATAGGTAAAGGAGTCAAAGTTATCCAGCAGGACGATATGTGCTTGTGTCATTTCCGGCTCCTTATTTATTCGATTTATGGTGGGATTGGCAGTACTGAGCCTGAAGCGGTGCACTGTGCGCCTTGCGAATGGCGGTGATTACCGCTTGCGCCTTGCTACGGGTTTCATCGGCTTCGGCTTGCGGTATAGAGTCGTACACCACACCGGCTCCTGCCTGAACACTGGCGATCCCCTTTTCAACATAAGCAGAGCGGATAACGATACAGGTATCCATGTCACCGTGACCGGTCAAATAGCCCACCGCGCCGCCATAACTGCCGCGGCGACGCTGCTCGACATTGCGGATTAGTTGCATTGCGCGGATTTTGGGCGCGCCGGTCAGGGTTCCCATGTTCATGCATGCCTGATAGGCGTGCAGGGCATCTAAATCGTCGCGCAACTGGCCAACCACACGCGATACCAGGTGCATGACATGACTGTAGCGGTCAACTTTCAATAAATCAGCGACGTAACGACTACCCGGCGTACTGATACGTGCCACATCATTACGGGCCAGATCGACCAGCATCATGTGTTCGGCGTTTTCTTTTGTATCGCTGCGCAGTTCAAGCTCGATACGGCCATCTAAGTCGAGGTTGATTGAGCCGTCTGGATTTGTGCCGCGATGGCGGGTACCTGCAATCGGGTAAATTTCGACCTGATTGCTCTGGGTGCAGTATTTAAGTGCACTTTCCGGCGATGCGCCAAACAGGGTAAATTCAGCATCTTGCAGGAAGAACATGTATGGACTCGGGTTGCCGATTTTCAGCTCTTTATAAGCGATCAGAGGTGAAGGGCAAGGCAGGCGAAACTGACGTGAAGGTACGACCTGAAATACATCGCCGGCGATGACATATTGCTTTAACTTTTTGACCGTCTGGCAAAACTCGTTGTCACTGATGCTGACTTCCGGTTCGCAACTTTCCAGTAGCTCAGCCGCCGGAAGCGGTTTAGGCTCCAGACAGGCTTCTTTGATGTGCTGCAGACGACGGCTTAGCTCGAAATAGCTGGCGGCATAGTCATCACCACCAAACAAGGTTGCCTGCAATTTACCTTTACGACGCTGGTGGTCGATAACCAGCAGTGTTTCAGCAATATAGAACAGGTAATCAGGGCAGTTGTTATCCTGCTCAACGTCCGGTAGCGGTTCGAAACCGGCGACTAAATCGTAGGCAAATAAACCACCGAGGAACAGCGCTTCTTGCGGATGCCCTGAGGTATTGAATGCATGCTGGATCATACGCAATGCATCAAATGATGATGTCTGGCGCAGGCGGCTGTCTTCGTCGACGGCACGTTCAGCCGTTGCGAAATTCATGACTAAGCAGCGGCTTTCACGCTCTGTGCTAATGCCGTCAGAAATAGCGGTTTCTATGGTTTGCAGTACGCTCAGACCATTGTCGGTTAATGCCTCTAACCGGACTTCAGTACCGCGGCACACAATGCGTACCGCCGCATCAATCAGCATCAGGCTTTTTAAATCTTGTTTGGAATCGACTTCTGCTGATTCCAATAACAGGTTATGCGAGCGGTTGCCACAAACGGAGTAATAAAGTTCCGTCGGGTCCGCTACATAGGGTACATCAAGGCTGAGCACTTCTAGCTCGCCGACACCTACTGGGGTCGTATTCACAGCGTTCTCCCTGCCGCTTCTACAAACGGTTTTAGTTCTTGCATTAACTGTTCGAACATTGGACCTGTCAGTGCCTGGTGGCCATCGGATAACGCTTCACACGGGTTAAGGTGTGATTCGACAATAATACCATCAGCACCTACAGCCGCCGCCGCGCGCGATAGTGGAATAACCAGTTCACGCACCCCCGTTCCATGGCTGGGATCAACCACAACCGGAAGGTGGGTATGTTGCTTCAGATAAGCGACGGCGTTCAGATCCAGCGTATTGCGTGTTGCTGTTTCATAGGTGCGAATACCGCGCTCGCACAGAATAATATTCGGATTTCCTGCGTCGTAAATGTATTCTGCGGCCAGCAGCAACTCTTCGATAGTGGCTGAAAGTCCGCGTTTGAGCAAGACCGGTTTTTTACTTTCGCCTACTGCTTTTAATAGTGCGTAGTTTTGCATATTGCGGGCACCAATCTGTAAGCAGTCGACATATTCACACATCGAATCAACCTGACTCACTTCCATAACCTCTGATACCGTAGGCATGCCTAACTGATGATTGGCTTTTTGCAGTAATTTCAAACCCTCGATGCCAAGCCCCTGAAAATCATAAGGGCTGGTCCGTGGCTTATAAGCCCCGCCACGCAGAGCAACCGCACCGTGTTTCTTTACAACTTCAGCGACAGCCATCAGCTGCTCTTCAGATTCGACAGAGCATGGGCCCGCAATCACCGCAAACTTATTGCCGCCGACTGCGGCGTCGCCGAAGCGCACCACCGTATCGTGCGCTTGTACTTCGCGGCTGACCATTTTGTATTTAGTTAAAATAGGTTTAACGGTTTCAACACAAGGATAAGCATCAAGCTGAAGCTTTTGCAGTATCCGTTCATCGCCTAAAGCGCCCAGAACAATGCGTTCTACACCCGGCATATAAAGGGGTTTCAGGCCAGATGTTTGGATTCGGTTCAGAATTTCTTTTGCTT
Source organism: Photobacterium sp. (assembly GCF_033720175.1). Classification (GTDB taxonomy): domain Bacteria; phylum Pseudomonadota; class Gammaproteobacteria; order Enterobacterales; family Vibrionaceae; genus Photobacterium. The sequence continues at coordinate 225,761 of NZ_JAWWDA010000004.1, read as the reverse complement.
GTTCTTCTGTTGCATGTGGCTTTAGTACGATAATCATCATGTAATCCTGTTGAGTGCGACCCCTGATTGGACGCTGTTTGACCTTCATTGGTCCTGTTTAAGTTCTGGGCATCGTGCTGATAAAATTTTTGTTTAACTTGAATTTTTTATATAAAAAAACCCGCACCAGGCGGGTTTGTGTCTATTCTGTCCGTAAAGTACAGCTAATCACACTACCCGCAGAGGGAAGTGCCACCACCAAGTGATCAAGAAAGCGCAGAGAGGATGATGAATTTGCTGTAACATGTAAAAGTCCTGTGAGTGAATTCTTACAACGAGTAATTGCGTACTAGTAAACTAGTTCGTCAATGTAAAGTCAAGAGATAAAGTCAGAAATAAAATTATGTTGTTTGATTTACATAGTCATACCACTGCGTCTGATGGGAGCCTCTCCCCCCAAGAGCTGGTGAAAAGAGCGGTTGAACGTCGGGTTGATGCGCTTGCAATTACCGATCACGATACGGTGGCGGCGCTACTATTGGCACAACAGGCAATTGATGACGATAAATTGCCTCTAACTCTGATCAAAGGTATTGAAATATCGACGCTTTGGTGTAATTTTGATATTCATATCGTGGGTTTGAACATTGATCCGGATCATCCAGAAATGGTGACGCTGATCCGAGAGCAAGCAGAACGTCGCTCGGTGAGAGCCCAAGAGATTGCCGCCCGCCTGGAAAAAAACAATATGCCGGGTGCCTATGAAGGCGCGATGGCACTTGCTGCTGGCGCAACAATTACGCGTGCACACTTTGCTCGTTGGATCGTTGAGCAAGGTTATGCCAAAAACATGCAGGCAGTATTCAAGAAATTCCTAACCCGCGGTCACCCTGGTTATGTTCCGCCAAGTTGGTGTTCCATTGCTGAAGCCGTGGCCGTTATTCATGCATCCGGCGGACAGGCCGTACTGGCACACCCGGGTCGCTATAAAATGACAGCAAAATGGCTGAAGCGTTTGTTAGCAGCATTTGTCGCGGCCAAAGGCGACGCCATGGAAGTGGCACAGCCGCAACAAGGACAACAAGAACGTCGCACCCTAGGGGATTATGCGATCACTTATAATTTACTGGCTTCGCAAGGCTCTGATTTCCATTATCCGTCGCCGTGGACGGAACTCGGCCGTAACTTATGGTTACCGAAAGGCGTAACAGAAGTTTGGCAAGAGTGGAGTGTTGAAAAGAAGCGAGTCGATGAGCCGGTTCTGATTGAATCGGAATCGTCACCGGAGGAAGAATGAGTCAATTTTTTTATGTTCACCCAGAAACCCCGCAAACCCGTTTGATTAATCAAGCGGTGGCAATTGTGCGCAATGGCGGAGTGGTTATTTATCCAACCGATTCCGGTTATGCCCTTGGTTGCCAGCTTGAAAACAAACAAGCACTAGAGCGTATTTGCCAGATCCGCCGCCTTAATGATAAGCATAATTTTACCTTGTTATGCCGCGATCTGTCTGAGATAGCGACCTATGCCCGGGTTGATAACGTTGCGTTCCGTTTATTGCGTAATAATACGCCGGGCGCTTACACCTTTATTTTTAAAGGCACCAAGGAAGTCCCGCGTCGCTTGATGAATCCAAAACGTAAAACCATCGGTATCCGTATTCCGGATAATGCGATTGCCCTTGCTTTGCTAGAAGCGCTGGGTGAGCCACTGATGTCGACCAGTCTCATTTTGCCGGACAGCGATGTTGCCGAGTCTGATCCGGAAGATATCCGCGATAAATTAGAACATGCGGTAGATTTGATCATGAGCGGCGGTTATTTAGGCGAGCAACCAACCACGGTAATTGATTTCAGCGATGACGAAATGAAAGTGTTGCGAGTCGGAACCGGGGATCCAAGCCCATTTGAATGACGGTAATACTCCGCGGTATGCACAGTAAAGGTCATCCGGACTTATGGTGGTTTTTATGTTTACCGATAGCATCTATGCCAAGTTTTTGGCATAATGCGCGACCGCTTTAAGATGGCTTAAAGTGTTTTTTCGATGATGTTTCGACGCCTGTGAAGGTGACAAAGGTTTGTCTGATGAGTGAAAAATTACAGAAGGTGCTGGCTCGTTCTGGCCAGGGGTCTCGTCGTGAGATCGAATTAATGATCCAGAATGGTCGAGTGAGTATTGACGGTAAGGTGGCAAAATTGGGTGATCGTCTTGATGATCTCAATGTCACTGTTCGTATCGATGGTCACAAGATTGAAATGGTCGCAACTTCTGATGAAGTATGTCGTGTACTGGTGTATAACAAGCCGGAAGGTGAGTTATGTACTCGCAGTGATCCTGAAGGTCGTCGTACTGTTTTCGACCGCTTACCGCGTTTAGAGAGCGGTCGTTGGGTTTCTGTTGGCCGACTCGATGCGAACACATCAGGTCTGCTGTTATTTACCACTGATGGTGAATTGGCTAATCGCCTGATGCATCCAAGTCACAGAGTTGAACGTGAATATATGGTACGCGTTTTCGGTGAAGTGACTGAGCAGATGGTTAAAAACCTGGTTCAGGGCGTGAAGCTGGAAGACGGTATGGCACGTTTCGAAGACGTTGTGTATGCCGGTGGCGAAGGGATGAACCATACTTTCTACGTGATGATCACCGAGGGACGTAACCGAGAAGTACGTCGCTTGTGGGACTCACAAGGGGTAACGGTTAGTCGTCTGAAACGTGTACGTTATGGTGACATCTACCTAACGAAAGATATGCCGCGCGGTGGCTGGATGGAGCTTGAGCTTAAAGAAGTCAACTACCTGCGCGAAGCTGTTGAGCTTGCACCTGAAGAAACAACGTTGTTGACGGTCGAAGGCCTGAAACGCAAGAAAGGTGTTCGTCAGATCCGTCGTGCGGTACGCCGTCATGAAGAGCGTGCGAGCGAAGCGCCTCGTGGTCGTCGTGGTCGTAACAATGAGGAACGTCGTTCTTCAAGCCGTAATGCCGCTGAAGATCAGAAGGCTCAGGGCAAGCGTAAGCCGTCAAATGGCAAACCGAGCGGTAAACCTATGGCTAGCGGTAAACCTACCAGTAGCAAACCATCTACCGGTTCGGCCCCGCAAGGTAAACGTAAGCCTTCAGATAGCCAATCGGCATCTGGTACACCGGGCAAGCGCAAACCTTCAGGTAATGCTGCTAACCGCCGCAACCCGTTAGCCAATAAGCCGGCTAAACCACGTACTCGTAAGTAAGATCCGTCTTACCACGTGAGAATAATAAAGCCGACGCAATTGCGTCGGCTTTTTGTTTGGGGTAAAAACTGGATCGGGTTTGCTCGGGATCAGATCTCAGTCATCTAGTTTCTCGCATCTCGAACCTTGTATCTCATTCCTAATCTTTAGGCTGCGCATCAATACACTGGCCATTCACATCTTTGCTTTCCGGCCCAATCAGATACAGATATAGCGGCATAATATCTTTAGGTGTTTTTAACTGGCTGGCATCTTCTGCAGGGAAGGCCTTGGCTCTCATACCAGTGCGAGTCCCCCCCGGATTGATCGCATTGACACGAACGTTACTGTTGCTGAGCTCGTCAGCCAGTACCTGCATCATTCCTTCGGTCGCAAACTTAGAAATAGAATACGCCCCCCAGAATGCACGGCCTTCATGACCAACGGTTGATGAAGTGAACACAATACGGCCGTCTTCCGCTTTTTTGATTAAAGGCATAACTGCTTGGCTCAGTAGGAACTGTGCTTTGACATTCACCTGCATAACCTCGTCAAAGGTATCTTCGCCCAGCTGATCAAACGGGCTTAATACCCCGAGTAAACCGGCATTGTGCAACACACCGTCTAAACGGCCGAATTGTTCTTCAATGGTTTCAACCATATCAATATAGTGCTGTTTGGTCGCGCCTTGCAGGTCGAGCGGGATGATAGCTGGCCGGGCATATCCTTGCGCCTCTATTTCATCGTAAACGGCTTCCAGTTTTGCAACAGTGCGACCCAGCAAAATAACCGTTGCGCCATGCGCGGCATAGCTAATGGCTGCCTCACGACCAATGCCTTCACCAGCCCCTGTGACCAAAATGACACGATCTTTGAGCGAATCTGCAGCAATTTGATATTCCACGTATAACTTCCTTATCAGTTTTTAGTTTTTCCTATTGTATTGCCATAGCGGTACCGGTGACAACTTGGTTACAATGGGAAATACCAATCGTATGAAATAAGTGCCGTGGGCAACGATTAAATACGAGAGGGATTTACTTCCAAAATGAGGACTCAACATTGGAATTTTTGTTTGATTATGGGCTGTTCCTGGCCAAGATTGCGACGGTTGTCATTGCGATTGCCGGTATTCTCGTTTTAGCGAAAGGGCTGAGCGGACGTCATGGTGCACCAAAGGGTGAGCTTGAAGTCACTGATTTGACTGAGCAGTATAAGCATACGGTCCATCAGATGGAGTCTCATTTATTTGATAAACCGCTTTTAAAAGCGCGTGAAAAAGCAGAGAAAAAAGCGGAAAAAGAAAAAGATAAAGCCCGTCAGAATGAAATTAAAAAGGCGGCGAAAGAAGGCGATTTAGATCATGCACGTGAGTCGCGTCTGTTTGTCCTCGATTTTCACGGCAGTCTTGATGCCCGTGAAGTGGCCTCGTTACGTGAAGAAATCAGTGCCGTTCTTGCTGTCGCGGTTGAAGGTGACGAAGTATTGCTGCGCCTTGAAACCGGCGGTGGCATGGTTCACGGTTACGGACTAGCGTCCTCTCAGTTAGATCGTCTGAAAGCGGCGGGTGTTAAGCTAACCGTTGCGGTTGATAAAGTGGCAGCCAGCGGCGGTTACATGATGGCTTGTGTGGCCGATAAAATCATCTCTGCACCTTTTGCGGTTGTCGGTTCTATCGGGGTGATTGCGCAGTTGCCAAATTTCAATAAGGTATTGAAAAAGAATGATATTGAGTTTGAACAAGTGACCGCGGGGGAGTTTAAACGCACGCTGACCATGTTCGGTGAGAATACCGATAAGGCCCGGGAAAAGTTTCAGTCTGAGATTGAAGAAACCCACGGTCTGTTTAAAGATTTTATTGCGGTACACCGCCCGGAACTTGATCTGGAAAAAGTCGCAACGGGTGAGCACTGGTTTGGTCAGAAAGCCAAAGAATTAGGGCTGGTGGATGAAATTGGTACCAGCGACGATTTTATTGTTCGGGCATGTAAAGAACGTGAAGTACTAGGTATTCACTTTGCCAAGCATAAAAAACTAGCCGAAAAGCTGGCTGGCGTTACGGGGGATGCGGCTGATAACTTGCTATTAAAGTGGATTAGTCGTGGCCAGCGCCCGTTCATGTAATGCGTCAGGCAGAAGGTTGTATTATGGATCAGAAATGGGCGTTATTTTCTCTTAAAGGTCGGTTACGTCGCAGGGATTATTGGCTGTATAGCCTGCCGGTATTACTGATGACTATTCCGGTGTTCTGGTATACCCATCCCGATAATTTGAGTAATAATTCAGTACTGAATATTTTATCAATGCTGATTATGGGGTTTGTGTTTTGGTCATCCATCGCCTTAAATGTAAAGCGACTGCATGACCGAAATAAAAGTGCTTTGTGGGTATTATTGACATTTATGCCTTTGATCGGGCCGGTTTTTGCTCTTGTGGAGCTAGGTATTCTTAGCGGTACCAGAGGAGCGAATATGTATGGTCAGGATCCGAAAGGGCCGACTGAGCCGCCGTCTCAACCCAATAAAAAAGATGAAACGATGACGATTGAAATATAGGATTTGTCGCATCGATTATTAAAATTAACCCGCTGATTATGCGGGTTAATTTTATTTCAGCTTGTTTTTTTCTAGACAGTAACCGGTATTATTGATCTAGAGTGAACTCAGGTGATAGTTGATGCGCCAGATATTTAAACATATTAAATACTGCCGTTGTATTTCCCGTTGGAAGGCCTTTATCGTCGAGGAAATATTCACCCTTAAAGACAAGTACATCTGCTTTTTCTTCAACAGCAGTCGCTCGCATGCCTTCAATATAAGCATCGTGTTCTTGAATAAGTTGATTTGCAATCAGTAGGAGATCGTCTGAAGAAATAGTTTTTTTTCCGCTCATAGTGACTTCTCTGGTATGAAAAACACCGAGCAGTGTATTGATCTTGCCGGTAGAAAACAAATCCTTAATTAAAGACGGGGTGTGGCAAAAATGATGAATGGGTGGTTAAACTAAAGGCAGAAAAAAGTTGATTCTGTGAGCGAAGACAAATAATCGTCAGTTTGAATAGTCAAAGACTATGTGAGGTGGTAATGATTAGCGCCTTCAATGTTATCACTCAGCCTATATTAGATGAATTAAGGGTGAGTTTTGCTGAAAAAAGATGAAATCTTGTTTTTAACTTATGATTAACAACTGGGGAAGGGACAACCAAACAGTTCAATTTCGTCAAAAACCAGTTGACCTTCTTGTAGAGTAGATCACTATTGTAATAGCGTTGCCGTGCCTAAATGATGTTTTTTAACGTGCAACATTATGTTTTTAATTGAAAATTTTGCGAGCACGAGGACGTAATAGAGTCATTATGGGTAAATCTCTCGTTATCGTGGAGTCCCCTGCCAAGGCTAAAACAATTAACAAGTACTTGGGGAAGGACTTCATTGTAAAGTCAAGCGTTGGTCACGTACGTGATTTGCCAACGGGTGCGCGTAGTACCGGAAAGAAAGCAGCTGCGACTTCAACCAAAGGGTTAAGCGCAGAGGAAAAAGCACGTCTCAAAAAACAAAAAGACCGTAAGTCGCTGATCGGTAAAATGGGTGTTGACCCATACAACGATTGGGATGCGCATTACGAAGTGCTTCCGGGCAAAGAAAAAGTCGTAAACGAATTGCAAAAGCTAGCTGCCGACGCTGACTATGTTTACCTAGCTACCGATTTGGACCGCGAAGGAGAAGCTATTGCGTGGCACCTTCGTGAGATCATCGGTGGGGATGATGCACGTTATAAGCGAGTGGTTTTTAACGAAATCACTAAAAATGCAATTCAGCAGGCGTTTGAACAGCCGGGTGAATTGAATATTGATGGTGTTAATGCTCAGCAGGCTCGACGTTTTCTTGATCGCGTAGTGGGTTTCATGGTGTCGCCGCTTCTCTGGAAGAAGGTTGCACGAGGCCTTTCCGCCGGTCGGGTACAGTCAGTGGCGGTAAAGCTGATTGTTGAACGTGAACGCGAAATCAAAGCGTTTACGCCGGAAGAGTTCTGGGACATTCACGCCAATACCTTAACGGTCGGTGAAGATGCACTGCGCCTGATGGTGGCTCAACAGGCGGGTAAAGCTTTCCGTCCGGTTAATGAAGCACAAACCATGGCGGCTAAGTCGGTACTTGATAGTGCGACTTACAAGGTGGTCGATCGAGAAGATCGCCCGACCAGCAGCAAGCCTTCAGCACCGTATATCACATCGACCCTGCAGCAAGCGGCAAGTACCCGTCTTGGTTATGGTGTAAAACGTACAATGGGTCTGGCTCAGCGTCTGTATGAAGCGGGTTACATTACCTATATGCGTACTGACTCGACGAACCTGTCAAAAGAAGCCGTTGAGTCTGCTCGTGAATTTATCGGTAGTGAGTATGGTGAGAATTATCTCCCTAAAGCGCCGATTACTTACGGCAGCAAAAAGAATGCACAGGAAGCGCACGAAGCGATTCGTCCTTCAAGTGTCGACGTACTAGCTGAAAACCTGGAAGGCATGGATAAGGATGCGGTTAAGTTGTATGACTTAATCTGGCGTCAGTTTGTCGCTTGTCAGATGGTTCCGGCTAAATACGACTCCAGCACAATCACTGTTCAGGCCGATGAGTTTACGCTGAAAGCGAAAGGGCGTACTTTGCGCTTTGCAGGTTGGACACATGTGCAACGACCTTCTGGCAAGAATGAAGATACGACGTTGCCTATAGTTCACGTAGGCGATACGTTGAAGCTAGAAGACGTTGAGCCTAAACAACACTTCACTAAGCCGCCAGCGCGCTTCACAGAAGCGGCATTGGTTAAAGAGTTAGAGAAGCGCGGGATTGGTCGTCCTTCTACCTATGCATCGATCATTTCAACGATTCAGGATCGTGGCTATGTCCGTGTTGATCAGCGCCGTTTTTATGCTGAAAAAATGGGTGAGATCGTTTCGGACCGTCTTGACGGGAGTTTCCCCGATCTGATGGACTTCGACTTTACCGCTCGCATGGAAGGTAACCTGGATAAAATCGCTGAAGGTGAGAAGAATTGGAAAGCGGTTCTGGATGACTTCTTCCGTGACTTCAGCGCCGAGCTTGAAAAAGCCGAGTTGGATGAAGATCAGGGTGGGATGCAGCCGAACAATATCGTATTAACCGATATTAAGTGTCCGACTTGTTCCCGCCCGATGGGTATACGTACTGCGTCGACAGGGGTCTTCCTCGGTTGTTCAGGTTACGCATTGCCGCCTAAAGAGCGCTGCAAAACCACCATTAACTTAGGTGATGAAGAAGGCATTGTTAACGTTCTTGAAGAAGACGTAGAAACCGCGGCTCTTCGTGCCAAAAAGCGTTGTCCTAAATGTGACACGGCAATGGATGCTTACCTGATTGATCAGGATCGCAAGTTGCACGTTTGTGGTAACAACCCGAGTTGTGACGGTTACATTGTCGAAAAAGGCGAATTCAAGCTGAAAGGCTATGATGGCCCTGTGATCGAATGTGACAAGTGCGGCTCAGACATGGAGCTGAAAACGGGTCGCTTCGGGAAATATATGGGTTGCACCAGCGAAAGCTGTAAGAACACCCGTAAGATCCTGAAGAGTGGTGAAATTGCACCGCCGAAAGAAGATCCGGTTCACTTGCCTGAGATCCCTTGCACCCAGGATCCGGATGCCTATTTCGTTTTACGTGATGGTGCGTCAGGTCTGTTTATGGCTGCGAGTACGTTCCCTAAATCACGCGAGACGCGTGCTCCTTACGTCGAAGAGCTGGTTCGCTTTAAAGATCGTTTACCAGAGAAGTTTAAATACCTCGCCGATGCACCAACCGAAGATCCGGATGGTCGTAAGACGGTTGTTCGCTTTAGCCGTAAGAGCAAAGAGAACTATATCCGTTCGGAAATCGACGCGAAGCCTTCTGGCTGGACGGGTTTGTTTATCGATGGTAAGTGGGTAATTACCGATAAACGGAAAAAACCGAAGAAAGAGAAAGAAGAGAAATAATAAAAAACCGCCGGAAGGCGGTTTTTTGTTTTTAAGAGCCTAATCCTCGTATCTGGAATCTCGATACGGCTACGCCGGTACGCCACTATGAAAACGGAAGGTGTTATCCGGCGTTACAATGAGTTCTGCTTCCTTCGCGCCAATCGCCTGTATCCGATCTGATATGTCATTGCCGGCAATTTGTTCGGCTAATGCCAGGTAGTCCTGATAATGGCGAGCTTCTGAACGTAGTAATGAGATGTAGAACTTCTTTAGTTCGTCATCCAGATAGGGGGCTAATTTAGCAAAGCGCTCACAGGAGCGGGCTTCGATATAAGCTCCGATAATGAGCTTGTCGATCAGGGTTGCCGGTTCATGCGTACGTAACGTTTTCATTAAGCTTTTGGCATAGCGGCCCGCATTCAAATTTGAGTAGGGGATCTGGCGGTTTTCCATGATCTCCAATACCTGCTCAAAGTGATGGAATTCTTCTTTGATCAGGCGAACCATTCTTTCAATCAGCTCTTGTCCATAAGCGGTATCCGCTTTTGGCACTAACTCGCCAGATAAACCATTTTTTTTACCGTGAAAGGCTGTCGTGCTGTGCGCTCTGCCGTAAACAAAATCTTCATAAGGCCTTGCCCATTCCAGTAACGCGTTGCCGCTTTCTGTATCTACTGCATATTTACGGATCAGCCAGATTGCGGTCTGGCTGGCTTTGAGTTCACAGTTACAATGATCAACCAGTAAAGCGGTGAGGATTTCAGGTTTTCGGGCCTCATCAATCCAAGCGTCGGGTGTTTCACACTGGAGAAATTGATTAATCGGGGCGAGCAGTCGATCAATCATAGGTTGAGTGTTGTTCATGGGCTATTTTTGCCGAGTTATGTCTTTTAGGTATAAAAAGTAGCGATTAAAAAAGGCCGCATCAGCGACCTTTGGATAACGTGGTGGAAATTACCACTTCTGCTTTGGCTGGAACAAGACATCGAGTTCGTCATGCTCTTTGTCATTCATCAGCTTTCGTTCTTGCTCATGGCTGAGCGATTGATTGCTATCTATCTCACTAAGCATGAGTTGCAGCTTCTCGCGCGTTGTATTCGCGTAGTTATCATTTCTCGTCGAAAGTACATCAATACCTTTCTTTAATAGCTGTTTCGCGGTACCAACCTGACGCTTTAGGATGGAATCATTAGCCCGCTTAATCACGTTTTCTATGTTGATGCGAAGCTGGAGCCCCTCAAGGCGGGCGTTTTCCGTGACAAAGAGCTGAGTTGAGAAGCGGCCTTTACTGTGTTCATTTTTGATAATGTTTTTCAGCCGTTTAACCAGTTGTAGCATGCCAATGGCTTGCTTGTCTGTCGTCGGTACTTTAAAGCCGGCCACATCACTATTTGAATAGTTTGCCTGCAGGTGGCTGATTTGTTCGGCGACATTTTTTATCCGAACCGATAAGCTCTTATCTGAAGGATCGGCTTCCTTCATGCTTTGCAGTGCAAATAAGATACGCTGGTTCAGACAGACCAGCAGTTCTTTACTGTACGGCAAGTGGTGAGCATTACCAATAAGCTCTTCAGTGGCATCGATGATCGAAATATGCTTTGCCATTTCTTGGTTTTTCGCACTTTCTAAACGATGGCGATACTGGATTAATATGTTGTAGCCAACAATTAGCACCAGCAACAAGACGAAAAGGCCTATAGCTAAAGGTATACTCATAAGATATGTTTATCTTCCATGCATTTTTATACAGGGGTTATAAGATACACTATCTGACAATTTGGGGATAGCGAGAACCTTAAAATTGCTACCAGTATCTATGAATAGGTTGTTTTTTCCTCCCGCAGAGAGTGATGCCTGCCGGTTCAATTCAAGGATCATGGGCAAAGGAATGAGACGGGTCATGTCGAGTGTATTTAACCCAGAAGTGGGCAGAGTAGGCCCCCCCGATGAGTGAATTTCCTCCGGAACGCATGCTGAGTCGCTGATTTTTGATGTGAGCAAATTATATGAAACGAGCATCTTGAGCTAACGTGGGTATACTTGCACAGATAAGACTGGCTACATTGAATAATTTCTGCTGAAAGCGCATTTTTCTAATTCAATTGGTACTAAGATGTAACGGACTATAGGCTGGGCGGTGCCATGAAACTACAACAATTAAAATATATCGTTGAGGTTGTTAATCATAACCTGAATGTATCCTCAACGGCGGAGAGCTTATACACCTCACAGCCGGGGATCAGTAAACAGGTACGTTTGCTTGAAGATGAGCTGGGTATTCAGATTTTTGAACGCAGTGGCAAGCACCTGACCAAAGTGACGGCGGCGGGAACGGATATTGTGCAAATTGCTCGGGATATTTTATCGCGGGTTGAAAGCATTAAAACGGTGGCGGGGGAGCATACTCATCCTGAGATGGGAACGCTGAATATTGCCACGACTCATACCCAGGCTCGTTATGCTTTACCCCCCGTGATTGAATATTTTATGACCCGCTATCCGAAAGTGTCGTTACATATGCACCAGGGAACGCCATCCCAGATAGCAGATGCGGTGGCTAAGGGCACCACGGATTTTGCGATTACGACAGAAACGGGGCATCTGTGTCAAAATATGATTATGTTGCCTTGCTATCACTGGAATCGCTCTATTGTCGTTCGCTCCGATCATCCGCTGGCAAACAAAGCTGAAATCACGATCTATGATTTGGCTGCTTATTCCCTGATGATATATGTATCTGGTTTAACGGGTCGCTCAGAGCTGGATAGTGCGTTTCACCGTTCAGGTTTAACGCCTCGGGTGGTCTTTACCGCCACCGATGCTGATGTCATTAAGACCTATGTCCGGCTCGGAATTGGGGTGGGCGTTATGGCCAGTATGGCAATGGATCCTGAAAAGGATAGTGATCTGGTTGCTATCGATGCCAGCCACCTTTTTGCAGCGAGTACAACTCAGATCGGCTTTAAGAGAGGCACCTTCCTGCGTAGCTATATGTATGACTTTATAGAGCATTTTGCACCTCATCTGGTACGGAATGTGGTCGAGCAGGCTGTTGCGCTAAAAACCAGTGGCGAGATTGAGGCGATGTTCGCCAGTATGGACTTACCGGTCCGGTGATAAATTAAAGATACCTAAGTACCTTAAAGTCGCTGAGAGATACATATTTATGAAGCCGCAGGATCCTGCGGCTTTTTTATTGCATGACAGTTATGACTTTTTTCATCACTGTAATTGGTTGGAATTTCAAATCAGAACCACTACTATAGCCGGTCGATTTAGTAACTACCGCAACCTAAGAGCCACCTCATGCCAGGGCATATCCACCAGTTTCGCCAGCTAGATAAGTTATTGACGAAAAATCGTGAGTTTTGGCAGTTTATGCCCTTTGCCGAACGGAGTTTTGTCTGGGGGCAGACCCATCCGGCGTTGTGTCAGTGGCTAATCAGCTTAACTGAAGAGCAGACCGCGTATTTTAATGAAGATAATGCAGCGTTAGCCGAGGCCTTATCAACGTGGATCCCCGATGCTCCTGAGCTGTATCAATTATCGCAATGCCCATCACTGCCAGTTAAAAATGCCGCTATCCCCAAAGGGCTTGATGTTGGTATTCCGGGCCGGAAGTGGACCCAAATCTGTGCATTTAGCGCGGTGCTACCGCAGCTACAATTACCGTGGTTAGAATGGTGTGCGGGTAAAGGTCATCTGGGTCGGGTACTTGCTGCGAACCATCACATGCCGGTAACCAGTCTTGAATGGCAACATCAGTTATGTATTGAGGGTGAGGCAACGGCTAAGCGATTAGGTTTACCGATCACCTTTATTACTGCCGATGCCTTTGATAAGAGTAGCGAGCAATATATTCAGCCCCAGCAGCATGCGGTTGCTTTGCATGCCTGCGGTGATTTGCATGTATCACTGCTGCAGCGTGTCGTTGCTGAACAAGGCGCCGCGGTCAGTATTTCACCTTGCTGCTACCACCTGATCCGCGCAAAACACTATCAGCCCCTGTCAGATATTGCGAAGCAGAGTGGGATCACCTTGTCTAAGCATGATCTGCGTTTGCCTCTGCAAGAAACGGTTACGGCTGGCCAGCGTGTTCGCCGTCAGCGTTTTGTGGAAGTCAGCTACCGTCTTGGCTTTGACTTGCTGCAGCGTGAATTACGCGGTTGCGATGATTATTTACCAGTACCTAATGTACAGAAAGCGTTGCTCAATGAGGGGTTTGCCGCCTTCTGTTTCTGGGCGGCTGAGAAAAAGGAACTGTCGTTGCCTGGCGATACCGACTTCGCTTATTGGCAGCAAGAAGGTGAAGCAAGATACCGGATCACTGAGCGCATGGAGTTAGTTCGCCAGCTATTTCGGCGACCGCTGGAAATGTGGCTGGTCTATGATCGGGTCTGTTTCTTAGAACAATCCGACTATCAGGTTTCACTCGGTACATTTTGCGATAAACCGGTCACGCCGCGAAATATACTTATTCATGCAGAGCTGAAATAATCGCCGTCATTCCAGAAACAAAGCAAATAGCCAGGGATGCAAGACGAACCGTCTTCCTGGGAATCCGGTCGATATAATGCATTGCTGCTCTGTAACCCAGAAATGAAGCCGGTAATAGAGGTAGTGACAGATAAAAGTGGTGAAGGCTCATATAACCAATCGGTACTTGTACCGCTAACGAGAGCAAACTGCTGACCACAAAAAATGCAGATAGGTTTGCCCGGATCAAGTTGGCTTCCTGATGTTGCAAAAGCAGTGCTATCGGTGGGCCTCCGATCCCTGAGCTGGTACCAAAGAAACCAGAGAAAAAGCCTGCAATCATCATTCTGTTGGGATTTGGCTGGATACGAATAGGGAGCAAGCTGATGCCGACCGCTAAAAGAACCATCACCCCGAGCCAGAGTGATAGCTGATTCGCATCGACCCAATATAAAAGAAAACCACCAGCGATAGAGCCGGGTACACGGCCAAGAAATGCCATCCATAAACCGTTCAGCGAAATCGTTGCCTTGTGACGATTTGCATTTATCAATGACAGGAATAAAGCCACAGTGGTGATGGGTGCCGGGACATAATCCGGTGAGATTTGAAAAAGTATCGGGGCGGTGACAATGGCCAAGCCAAACCCGATAGAGCTTTGAACGAAAGAGCCGATAAAAATCAGCATCATCGCGAGTAAAATCCCTAAATCCATTTTATCTTCTCATGCGCTACCCAGACGCGACATTATGTAGCAGTCAGCGGTATAACTCACGGTAATTTAGGCATTTAACCTCTAATCAGGAGCGACGTGTTAAAGCGCGCTATATTAATGCTTTTTTCAGTTTTGTCTTTACCGAGCGCCAATGGGTTGTTGGAATTTTTGGTGCACGGTTGAGTAAGTATTGGAGCTCCTGTTCCGAGGGATGAACCTCACCACCATGGGCGAGAAAAATTGAATCTGGCTGTAGTGCTATGACTTTGTTTAATGAAGTACGATATCGGTTGGGATAAAAAACAGGGAATGGGGGAATATAGCGGCCTTTTACCTTGACCATTAAATCTGCGACATAAATACGATTGCTAGGGAGGTGGAGCAAAGACAAATCTCGGTCGGTGTGGCCTTGCGTCGCAAGGGCGACCCATTCAGGAAAGTCGGGTAAAGGATCACCGTCGCCAAGTTTATAGTCAGCGTGAAGCCTACTTGAATACCATACATTGCGCCGTGGCTTGTTCATGCGTTTTGCTACCCATTTCGCCAGCAGCATATCGGTGAAATGCATTAACAGGCCGTCAAGCCCTGCATACCACTGCCCAGACACATCGGCGGCTGCAATTTTACAACCGGTTAAACGGCGTAGCCTGTGGGCGGCTCCTGCATGATCTGGGTGCATGTGGGTAACAACCACGAGGCTGAGATCATTTATAGACCTTTGCAGTGAGCCTGTAATAAATTGTGTTAACAGGGGTATATCAGCACGGCTACAGCCATCGAGTAATAAAAGCTTATCTTGATATTCAGCTAAATAAATCGATTGAATATAACCTTCTAGGTGATGTAACTTCATAAAGTAAGAGGGTCTTTTAATTACTGATTATTTAAGCAATTATTACGGTCTTAAAAATTTATTATGGTCTAACTCATCCGCCCACACAAGTTGCCAGGTTTGTTGGCTTCGCCTACCGAGAGCACTATTGACGATTTTCCCATACCGCGGCAGGCATCAATGTCACTTCAATGCAAACAAGGGAACCACGGTGGGCTCCCAGTCTGGCAAGAGAGAAGGGCTTGCAAGGGAGCACCTTGATAGCGTATGTACGCTTCTCGCATAATCAGCAAGCTACTGGCTGCTCCCCTTGTTGGTCGAAAACCGGTTACTGCAACCTGAATTTCCCAACAATCGATTTTAATTGACTGTTTGCTGCAGCCAGATTGATGGTTTCATTTGTTGTCGCTTCTCCATTAGAAGACAGACTCTCTACGATTTCACGAATAGCAGCCATATTGCGGGTGATTTCGTCTGCAACAGAGCTTTGCTGTTCGGCTGCGGTAGCAATATGGGTATTGAGGTCATTAATGTGGGTGACTGAATGGGCGATAGTATCAAGGTCGCTCTCCACCTGAGACGTACTCTCTGCGGTTTTTTCACATGTTGACTTGGTCGCAGCCATAGCAGCCATTGCGGAGCATGAACCGTTACGTAGTTTACTTAGCGTTTGTTCAATTTCTGCTGTACTTGTCTGTGTTCTGGCTGCCAGTGCCCTTACTTCATCAGCAACAACGGCAAAGCCCCGGCCTTGCTCTCCGGCTCGGGCCGCTTCAATGGCGGCATTTAACGCCAGCAGATTCGTTTGATCGGCTATTTCACCGATAACATTCAGTACATTGGTGATCTCTAAGGTGTCTTTTTCTATTTCGGCAATACTGACAGAGGTGTTTTCAACATTATCAACAAGTTGAGAGACTGTATTTGTAGCAAGGGCGACAACATTTTTAGAGTCTGCCACGCGTGAATTGGTTTTATGGGTAAATTGGGAAGCTTCTGACGCATTACTTGCGACATCATTCGCAGTAGCGCTCATCTCCTCAATCGCAGTAACAATTTGCACCGTCTCAGTCGCATGAGCTGTTAACACCTCGTTGTTTGCGTCGGTTTGGTTTTTAAGCTGGTCGACACTGCGGGAAATATGTTCAGAAGACTGCGAGACCTCAAGCATCAATGATTGCAGGTTCTCGATAAAAATATTAATCCCCTGTGATATTTGGCCAAGATCGTCATTGCTAGTAACAGGTAATCGTCGGGTGAGGTCGCCGTTTCCTTTTGATAAATCAAGTACCACGTCTTTAAGTGTAAGGATTGGACGGTATAGCTGGTTTAACACCACAATGACAATCAGGAGTGCAATGATCAGAATGACAGCGGATGTTGATAATGCATTGACGAGTGCCGCTTCAACATCGGCATAGACCACCGATTTATCAACGCCGACGTAGAGATACCATTTATGGCCGTCAACAAGTGGAATTTCAGAAAAATAGGCGCGTTTATCAGCTCCTGCCCACTGGTAATCGGCAGCACCGGAGCCTAAGCTTGCCATCTGCTGTTCCAATGTCGGAATATCAAAATAGATCCCCAGCTCATCACTGGGATCTGAGGATGCCAGCTGAGAAAACTGTTCACTAAGAATTAAGATCACTGCTCCGGGAAAATAAACATTGTTAATAGCGTAATTAAGACTTTTCAATGAGATATCACCGACCACTACACCCTCGCTGCCCATTGGGGTCGCGATGCTCACCATCAAATCGCCGGTCGTATCATCGGTATAGATATCGGTCAGTATGGTTTCTTTTCTCGCTAATGCTCGCTGGTACCAATCACGGGTACGCGGATCATAATCCCGGACATCAAAGACACCATTGTTACCACCGGAGTCACCGAAGGCACGGCCATCACTGTAGCCCACGGTAAAGCTGGAATATCCAACCGATTCGGTGAGCAACCTTGCTATCTCGACATATTCGCTATTTGAGTGGCTGGATCGGAAAAAGGCTTTGCTTGAGCCCAGTGCATCAATTTTGGTCTGCATCGATAATTCGATTTCACGCTTTGCACTTTTTACAATTAATTGCGATTGTTCTTCAATCGAGGCAATTTTGTCGTTTTTGAAATTGTTATAAGACAGCCAGTTGGTGACCAACAGTGCCGCGGATACCAGTAGAGCAACGGTAAAAATAATACGTTGCTTAAAACCAATACGTCGAAATGAGAGGTCTTTCATATCTGCCTTCTTAGTGACTGCAATAAAAAATATATAAATTATCAAACAGATAAAGATTCTAATCTTAAATTGATGCACTGTAGAGGGATGAAATGACTAAGACTCTATCAGATTGAAATACCAGTAGAATATTATGATAAAGGATACTTTTGGTGGTGACGCGATGTTTTATCTTTCTATACAATAAATTAGCGAATAATTTAGCGGCTTACATAAGCTAAAATCAGATGGTGAGTGAAAATATAAACAATCCTGTTGCATACAAAACTACATGCATTTGTGTGTTGAAAGTTTATGATATTGTCAGTTTTGTGATGTGTGACCGATTGGGTAGCCGTATTACTGGCTCTGTACTAAAGCTGGGCGTTGTTTTTAATAAAGGCTATCGGTGAAATAAGGCCCGTTAGCGGCCTTATTTGTTAGTGGATGTATTTTGTTACGGGGATCTCATTGAGCAAGGCAAACTTAGTTGCTTCCAGTTCCCCCGGCGGCATTGGCTTGCCGAGAAAGTAGCCCTGGCAATAATCGAAATTACATGTTTGCAGGTATTCCAGCTGGCTGGCGGTTTCGACGCCTTCTGCTATGATTTTCAAATCGAATTTTTCACAGATGGCCCGAGTTGCTTCAACGATAGCCTGGCTGCCTTTGTGCTCGCCCTGAACAAAACTTTGGTCCAGTTTGACCGTACTGATTGGCAGATCCTGAAGTTGTGAAAGAGAAGAGTATCCGGTTCCGAAATCATCAAGATAGAGCTCTAATCCCAACGCTGCCAAATCTTCCAGACACTGTTTAGCGTCGTCATATTCCTGCAGCATGGTTGATTCAGTTAGCTCCAGCGCTAACTGGGCAGGATCGATATCAAACTGCTCTATTATCGATTTAATTGTCGGCGCCAGAGTGGATTGAAGCTGGGCACGTGACAAGTTAATGCTCATTATAAATTTATCATCATACCGGCTCTGCCATGAGGCAAGTTGCTGGCAGGCCGTTTTCAGAATCCAGGTCCCCAACGGGACTATTTGACCTGTTTCTTCCGCCAGTGGAATAAATTCAGCCGGCGAAACCTGTCCCAGCTCTTCGTCGTACCAGCGAATCAATGCTTCAAAGCCTTTTAGTTTCCTGGCTTTTAAATCAACAATTGGCTGGTAGTAGAGTTCAAAAGCGTCAGCTTCAAGTGCCAATGTCAGGTGATGACGTAACGTCATCTTTCGATATAAGGCATCAGCCATATCTTGCGAAAAATGGTGACTGCGATTACGGCCTCGTAATTTAGCCCGGTGCATTGCCATATCGGACTGGGTGATCAGCGTTTCAATCTCTTGGGCATCAACGGGGTAGCTAGTCGTACCGATACTACACCCAATAGAAAGTTCACCGACTTCTTTGATATGAAAAGGTTTATTCAGTTCTTTGATGATTGTCTTTGCAAACGATGGGATGTTTGGGACATTACGATGTTCAACCTGAATAATAAACTCATCGCCACCAAAACGGGCTAACAAGCCTTTGTGTTGCAGCATTTCTGTTAACCGTAGTGCAATGGCGCGTAGCAGCTTATCGCCGATGGCATGGCCATAGGCATCATTCACCAATTTAAATCCATCAATGTCGAGAAATAGCAAATCGTAAGGTTGCTGACTATGATGCGACTCATTTATCGCACTGGAGATCCCATGACGGCTCAACAATCCAGTCAAAAAGTCATGTTTTGCATGGTGTATAGCTTGTTTAAGCCTTTCTTTTTCAGGGCTAATATTGATCAGATGAAGTAAAAGCTGCTGGTTGTCTTGCAGCCATTTTCCTCTGATGTCAAACCAAAGGTGGTTTTGTCCGGTCCAGCACAATTTTTCATGGTTAATTGAACCTTGCTGCTTGGCATCTTCTATCCATGCACTCGCGAGCTCAGTATCACCAAGGAAGCTCCCAAGATCATGCAAAGACTGACCAAAAGAGTGACTAAAGGTATTATTGGCACTGATCAGATCGCCTTGGTCGGAAAATAGCAGAGCAAGATTGGAACAATCTGAAAAGGCAAGATCGCGACGCATGCTGGATTCTTCGGCAATCACTTCAACCAGCATCACAACACGTCCATCAGGTAAGCTAATCCCCGAGAATATGCAGAGAGCATTTTTCAATATTTGCTTAGGGGTAAAGTTCCACCACGTTTTAATCGCTTCTCCGTTCTCAAATCGCTGGCGATAACCCTTCAAGGTGGCTTCAACGGCCTGTGACATGTCCTGGGCGAAATCTCGGGCAGTTAACTCTTCTAAAGACCTGGCTTCCCATAAAGATAAAGAGGTTTTGTTGGCCCAGATTATTTTTTTGTAGTCGAGATCAAACACCCATATTGGCGATTGAATATGATCAAAAAGAGAAAAGGTATCGTTCATCACCAGGGTTTAGGCATTGATTGGCTTGAAAGTAACAGGAGAGTAACGTAAAAATAATGGTATAAATATTGAATTAATAGAAAAGCGTGATATTACTTCATCAACTGCAAAAGTTTGCGTATAAATTCTTGAAAATTAAAGGTAAAAGTTGTATATATAAGATTGTTAATATAGTAAATATAGTTAATATAGTTAATATAGTTAATATAGTTAATATAGTTAATATAGTTAATATAGTTAATATAGTTAATATAGTTTTACTATGTACTGCTGTATTTGTTACTTAAATTCGATTTTTAACTCTAAGCCAATAAACTGTTTGTCATACGGTGCGCCAGCCTCTAATGCAAAATTTGCCGCATTAGCATTCCCAAACCAAGGGGTATAGATAAAGCTGACGTTGGTATCACCTTTCCACCAATCTGAAACCCAATAATGGATATGACCGACGGGGTTGAGGAAAAACAGGCTGACTCTGCCCAGAGTTTCAGAGCCGAGTACTTCACCACCATTTGCTGTGATATCTAATTCAGTCTGGAACATGGCCTCACCCACCGCAGCACCGAATAAAGGTGTGACGATAATATCCTGTATCGAGGGGACTTCCGCGAAGGCTTCGACGCCATATTCATAGAAGAATGTTGACATAGTGGCTGAATATAAAAATGATTCCCATTCATCAAAACCTGAATGACGAGCCGCCGTATAGTAAACACCACCAAAATAAGGGTGCATGATGTAGTTCAGATAATGATCGTCATTATCCCATACCGGACCCTGGCTGACGTTATCCCACCACTTGCTGCCGAGATTGCTTAAGTTGCGATCTTCTTCATCCCAATTGGTCACACTTTCAGGCAGTAAGGTCATCATACCGACCATTGCCACACTCAGGCCTAAAATGGTGTAAGACTGTTCCATAAGGTAATCCCAGTTCTGTTCTGGTGCCGCAGAAAGATGCATTGGAATCGTATTGACGGAATTCGCAGAGAATAAAGGGTCGACTTTTATATTGCTGTGATTTGTATTGCCATCATCAGATAAAGCCTGGTAACCGGAGTGAAAATTATACTCGAGAAAAAGACTCTGGCCATCATAACGGTTGTTGCTGACGGGGGGCTCACTCCGTGCATAAGCCGGAGCGGTTAGCGTGCAACTAAGTAAAAATGATGCGTAAAATTTATTGCGCAACTTATGCTCCAGAAAGTAAAAACGAAGGCTGGTTCCAATATTGATGAGTGCAAATAGCCGTGACTTAATGGGTGTACTGATAATTATTGATAAAACTTAAAGCAATATATGCACAATAAGTATCCCGTACAATCAGTAATATTCCTAGCATTAATATGCGTTTGATTGGCTATGTTAAGGCTCGTGCTGCCGAGCCTTAACAAGGGGAGGAATGGGGATTTAATTAGCAGGATAAATAGTTGCGTTGAAAGATGAACAGACCCTAGCCAACCGCAGGAATAAGGCCGGCCATCTGCAGGAACTGTGCGCTGATAATAAGAATACCTGCGCCAGTAACGGCAATCAGAGCTGGCGTACCACCACGAACACGATAGCCCAAGCCCGTCTGTTTCCGCTGCACGTTCACCATGGCTACCGGTAAGAAAATAGCCAGAATTACCAAAGCAACTGCCGCATAGCCCAGTGCCGTAATAAAGCCTTGTGGATAGAAAAGTGCAAAACCCAATGGAGGAATGAAAGTGACCAGCGCAGTTTGCAGGCGCCCTTTTACTTGATTGTCGCGGCTTAAAATATCAGATAGGAAATCAAACAGGCCCAGGCTTACACCAAGAAAAGAGGTCGCCAGTGCCAGATCCGCAAAAACAGAGACCGATTTACTGACCAACGGGTTATGAAGCATTTCACTTAACGTGCTAATGAATGAGCCTAGTGTGGTGCTGGCCATTAAATCAGGCTGACTCAATACTCCCTGACTGGCAATTTGCCACAGAATATAAACGGTCAGCGGAACAGCTGAGCCTATCACCATTATTTTGCGCAGCACTTTAATATCTAACCCGACATAACGAACAATTGAAGGGATGCTACCGTGGAAGCCAAAAGAGGTGAAGATCACTGGCAGAGCAGAAATAATGAGTCCGTTCTGTACGGGCATATCAACGAGGTGCTGGCCTTGAACATGCGGAACGAGTAAACCAAGCATTACAGCCAGTGCAATGACTTTCAGGGTGAACAGAATACGATTCACGATATCGACCGAGTGTGTACCAATAGAGACAGCTGTCGCAATAATCAGGGTAAAGCTAATTACGCCAACCTGAGGAGCCACGTTCAATCCCATCCAGTTATTGAGTTTGTTGTTTAACTGCTCGCCGCCACCGGCAATGTAAGCTGCACATAATGCATAAAATAAGAACATCATAGCAAAGCTGGCGATAATTTGACCTTTGCGGCCGAGTAGCTGATGGGCCAGGCTATGTAAGGTCGCATTTTGGTCCGCATGCTGGTGGACTTCGAGCATGAGCAACGCGGTATAAATCATTAAAGCCCAAATGGCGAACATAGTGAGAGTTGCAGCGGTAAACCCAAGCCCGGCAGAAGCCAGTGGTAATGCCAGCATGCCTGCGCCGATCGTGGTTCCGGCAATGATCAGCATGCTGCCGAAAGTTTTGTTCATGGTCATTAAAGTTGTAGTTCCCAGATTTATAATCGTTTTTGTGGTTAGGGAGAGGCGTGTACACCCGTGGTTAATCTCCCTGTCGGAAAATAAAGCCACAGCGGCGTAATCGAGTTCAAACTGTTAATTTAAGTTTACACCTGATCGTGCCGTTGTGGCTGGCGATAAGAGATGTAGTAATAGGTGATATTCACAATTCTTGCTCTTTAATTAGTGGTAACGGGTAGTATGAAGATGAAAAGGTACTTTTATCTGCTGGTCGATACCTTAAAGCCAGTTAGCTTGGCTGTCAACTTTAACGATCACGGGTGTAAATTTATATTTACAGTTAAGGGTGTTTTCTTGTGTGTCTATTGTGTTTCGATCCTGTGGAGTGGTTCTGTAACCACTGAATGTCGCATAGTGAAGTAATTTGGGTATATATTGTTAGCTGATCAATTACAGAAGAGGGAAGTCATGTTGCAGATTGCGATGATCAGTACTGGTGAAGAAGTGCTGCACGGAGATATTTTGGATACGAATGCGGCATGGTTATCACGTCTTTTTTTTCAGCAAGGCTTTGCGTTATCCCGTCGTACGACGGTGGGTGATCAGCTAGAAGCGCTAGCGACTGAAATAGAACACTGCAGTCTTACCTCTGATATTGTTGTTATTAATGGCGGTTTAGGCCCAACCAGTGATGATTTAACGGCCCAGGCAGCGGCGATAGCCAGCGATGTCGGCCTTGAGCAGTCTGATTACTGGGTAGAGCAGATGCAGGCTAAGTATCAGAAATTGGGCCGGGAAATGCCAAAGACTAACCTGAAGCAAGCCATGTTGCCTGAAGGGGCAGAGTTGTTAGAAAACCCGGTAGGTACAGCTTGTGGTTTTGCGATCAAACTGAATCGCGCCTGGTTGTTCTTCACCCCGGGAGTTCCCAGTGAATTTAAACAGATGGTGCAAGTTGAAATTATTCCTCGCTTAACCTGTGCCTTTCCTACGGTAGCAGCGCGTGATTGCCTCCGTTTTTATACGTTTGGTTTATCCGAATCGGGCATTAGCGAGACATTATCTCCGCTATCTTTGCCCAAAGGGTATGAAATTGGCTACCGCTCGGCATTGCCGTTTATTGAGGTAAAACTGTTTGCACCGAGAGGAAATGAGCACGCCCTTTCTTTGCAGCAAACAATGGTGTTACAGCTGGGTGATAATGTCGTCGGTGTTGGAAAAACGCTGCCTGAGCAGGTTGGAGAGTTACTGGTTAAGCAAGATCTTAGCTTAACCATTGCAGAGCAGTCTACCGGTGGCTGGTTAACCAGTTGGCTGCAGGACTTCCCGAACGCCAAGGCTAAACTCCGCCAGGGCTGGATGCTGGCGGCGAATGCCGAGCCTGAGATGGCGACAAAGGATCTGCTGGCGTCTGCGTTCGCCATGGCGACAGCAGCCAGGGGTGATACGGCATCCGATATTGTATTGGTATCAGGGCCTGTTCACGACGATAAAGTTGCTGTGGCATTATCTACGCCACAAGGTGATTGGGCGCAGCTAATTAAAACCAAACGTCGCTATGGATCAAATGACTACAGGAATGTGGTCGCGACAGTGATGCTTGATATGTTACGCCGCTGGCTGGATGACAGAGAGGTGATCGGTCAGTATGAATCGATCCAGCGTGAGAGCGAGATGTTTTTGCCAAAGGGTTGACTGAAAAAGTACGCAATGCCTACCCGGAGGAAAATATACCGGAGCCGGAAGTGATTGAGTTGCAGAAAGTAGTGGAAATTTATCGAGAGGAGTAATTAGGCTCTGTTGCCAAGCCTCGTAAAGATGCGAGGTTCAGGACTTACGACTTACTCCGGGAATTCTCGTCGAACGGAATGTGTGCAGAAATCGCAATCCCTTCGTGGGAGTGGGTTCCCTAAGCAACTCTCAAAGGGGAGTTTGATGTGCGGCATCTCAGCCCGCTTGAGACTTCAAGGAAGCGATAAGTTGGTAATTGAACGCTATCTCGACATCTGCCTTGGGGATTGAACGGCAAGCCAGAATTTCATTTTGACCAACAAAAGCCATAGCATTTTGCTGATCGACAGCGCCGGCTGTGAGTTGGCAGCGGCAAGCGCCACACATGCCATTGCGGCATTGGTACTCTGGCTGTATTCCGGCATTTTCTAACTGTACGAGCAGAGGTTCACGGCTATTGCCATGAACCTCTTGTCCGTTAACCGTAATGGTTAGTCGACTCACAGCTCGAAATCAACCAGATCGTCGGCACTGACATCGTTATCAATCTGGCCGACAAGGTATGAGCTTATCTCTGCTTCCTGCGGAGCAACCTGAACATTGTCTGATGACAACCAGGAGTTAATCCACGGAATTGGGTTTTGCGTCGCGCCCGGGTAGGCATGTTCAAGACCCACCGTGTTCATGCGCAGGTTAGTGATGTACTCAACGTACTGGCAAAGAATATCTTTGTTCAGACCAATCATCGAGCCATCTTTGAACAGGTATTCAGCCCACTCTTTTTCCTGCTCTGCCGCTTCTTTGAAAATATCAAAGCATTCTTGCTTGCATTCCGCGGCAATCTCTTCCATTTCAGGATCGTCATGACCGTAGCGAAGAAGGTTAAGAATATGCTGGGTTCCAGTCAGGTGCAGAGCTTCATCACGGGCGATCAGCTTGATGATTTTCGCATTGCCTTCCATTAGCTCGCGTTCAGCGAAAGCAAATGAGCAGGCAAAACTGACATAGAAGCGAATCGCTTCCAGCGCGTTCACCGACATCATGCAGAGGTACAATTTTTTCTTGATCTCACGAAGGTTTACCGTAATGGTTTTGCCATTAATGGTGTGCGACCCTTCGCCTAAGCGGTGATAATCGTTGGTTGCTGCGATCAGATCGTCATAGTACTTGGAAATGTCACCTGCACGTTTGATGATGTATTCGTTTTCGACGATATCATCAAAAACTACCGCAGGATCATTAACAATGTTACGGATGATATGGGTATAGGAACGCGAGTGGATCGTTTCAGAGAACGACCATGTCTCAATCCATGTCTCTAACTCTGGGATAGACACAATGGGCAGCAGGGCGACATTCGGGCTACGACCCTGAATAGAATCCAGTAACGTCTGATATTTGAGGTTACTGATGAAAATGTGCTTCTCATGATCAGGCAGATTGTTGTAATCAATACGATCGCCTGATACGTCTACTTCTTCTGGTCGCCAGAAAAAGGAAAGCTGTTTTTCGATGAGCTTTTCAAAAATCTCAAATTTCTGCTGGTCATAGCGAGCAACGTTGACTGACTGGCCAAAGAACATGGGCTCTTTTAGCTGATCGTTATTGGTTTGACAAAAAGTGCTATATGCCATCATTTCCTCAAAATCAAAGGGGAGCTGACGCTCCCATTTAATGTTTAAATACTCATTGTTCAGTGCTGTGCAGTTCACACAAGATCTGGATCAAAAAAGCGCATCTGTCGCTGTATTAACCTATAGCGCTTAGATCTTACAGCTGGTGCAGTCGTCTGTAGTATCGTTCTGGCTATCAGAAGCGCCATCACGCGTATTATGGTAGTAAAGCGTTTTTACGCCAAGCTTATACGCGTTTAGCAGGTCTTTTAGCAACAGTTTCATCGGCACTTTGCCACCAGGTTGACTGCTTGGGTCATAATTGGTGTTGGCAGAAATCGACTGATCAATAAACTTCTGCATAATGCCCACAAGCTGCAGGTAACCATCGTTGCTGCCGATATTCCACAGTAGTTCGTAGTTATCTTTGTACTTGGTGTACTCAGGAACAACTTGCTTCAAGATACCGTCTTTCGAAGCTTTCACTGACACATAGCCACGTGGCGGTTCAATACCATTGGTTGCGTTAGAGATCTGAGACGATGTCTCAGAAGGCATAAGCGCAGACAGGGTTGAATTACGCAGGCCGTGAATCTTAATTTCCTCACGCAAGGTTTCCCAGTCGTAGTGAAGCTCTCCACTACAGATTTTATCGATCTCTTTTTTGTAGGTATCGATAGGTAAAATCCCTTGCGAATACGTTGTTTCATTAAACGCAGGACAAGCACCTTGTTCTTTTGCCAAGCCGACAGATGCTTTCAACAGGTAGTACTGAATCGCTTCAAAAGCCTGGTGAGTAATATTGTTTGCACTGCCGTCAGAATAACGAACACCGTGTTTGGCAAGATAATAGGCAAAGTTGATAACACCCACACCAAGGGTGCGACGGTTCATGGTTGAACGTCGTGCAGCCGGTAGCGGGTAATCTTGGTAATCCAGCAGGGCATCTAACGCACGAACCGTCAGATCGGCAAGCTCTTCAAGATCGTCTAACGTATCAATGGCGCCTAAGTTGAATGCCGACAGCGTACATAGTGCAATTTCACCATTTTCGTCTTCGACATTGCTTAATGGCTTGGTTGGCAATGCAATTTCAAGACATAAGTTAGATTGACGGATCGGCGCCACACTTGGGTCAAACGGGCTGTGGGTATTACAGTGATCGACGTGTTGAATGTAGATACGGCCGGTAGAGGCTCGCTCTTGCATAAGCAGCGAGAATAGGTCGATGGCCTTAATGGTTTTACGTTTGATGCTGCTATCTTGTTCGTATTTGACGTACAGACGTTCAAATTCGTCTTGATCGGCAAAGAATGCGTCATAAAGACCCGGTACATCAGAAGGCGAGAACAAGCTGATGTTTGCCCCTTTGATCAGGCGGGTGTACATCAGTTTGTTGATTTGTACGCCGTAGTCCATATGACGGACACGGTTTTCTTCAACACCACGGTTATTTTTCAGTACCAGCAGCGATTCAACTTCGCCGTGCCAGATTGGGTAAAACAAGGTTGCTGCGCCGCCGCGAACACCACCCTGAGAACAGCATTTAACTGCCGTCTGGAAGTACTTGTAGAATGGAATACAGCCGGTGTGGAAAGCTTCACCACCACGGATTTCAGACCCTAATGCGCGAATACGGCCGGCATTGATACCGATACCAGCACGCTGAGAAACATAACGAACAATTGAACTTGCGGTTGCATTGATTGAATCGAGGCTATCGTCACATTCGATCAGGACACAAGAACTGAACTGGCGCGTTGGCGTACGTACACCAGACATAATTGGCGTAGGCAGTGAAATCTTGAATGTTGATGCCGCATCGTAGAAACGTTTGATGTAGCTAAGGCGCGTTTCTTTTGGATACTTACCGAACAGGCAGGCAGCAATCATGATGTAAAGGAACTGGGCACTTTCAAAGATCTCACCGGATACACGGTTTTGTACCAGATATTTACCTTCAAGCTGCTTGACCGCGGCGTAAGAGAAGTTCATATCGCGCCAGTGATCGATGAAGCTGTCCATCAGGGCAAATTCTTCTTCGCTATAGTCTTCAAGCAGATGTTGGTCGTACTTACCTTTTTCAACAAGCGTAGTAACGTGCTTATAAAGTGTTGGCGGCTCGAATTGACCATACGCTTTCTTACGCAGGTTAAAGATCGCGAGGCGTGCTGCAAGGTACTGGTAATCTGGTGACTCTTCCGAGATTAGATCTGCTGCTGCTTTGATGATGGTTTCGTGGATGTCTGCAGTCTTAATACCATCGTAGAACTGGATGTGAGATTTCAGTTCAACTTGAGATACCGATACGTTGACTAGGTCTTCTGCAGCCCAGGCAATAACGCGGTGAATTTTATCTAAATCGATAGTTTCTTTGCGGCCATCACGCTTGGTAACAGTGAGTTGTTGATTCATTTTTTGTCGTTTTCCCGAAATTTCATACATCCGGTGTTTTTTTGCAACTTTAATAATAAGGGTAGCAAAGATTGTGATCTTTGTTACATTTCTTGTTGCGTGTGAAAACACTATATATGGTGGTGTTGAGCTTATGGGGTTACAAGATAGTGATGAAGAGACTACTTTGCAAGGTGGTAGTT
The DNA here is from genome assembly GCF_033720175.1 of Photobacterium sp. Lineage (GTDB taxonomy): Bacteria > Pseudomonadota > Gammaproteobacteria > Enterobacterales > Vibrionaceae > Photobacterium. The sequence continues at coordinate 197,359 of NZ_JAWWDA010000004.1, read as the reverse complement.
TTTGACCGGTTGTGGATAACTTGGGGATTCAAAATAAATAGTTAGTGCCTACTAACCCGTTCTGGTTAGATGTAGCAATATTAATGAAAAAAGCAACCCGTATATGATTGCTTTTTTTTAAAATAAAAATTTATTTTTCTTGATTTTTAGTGGTTTTAAAGCAGCTCGGTCAACCCCTGAAAATTGCTTGAAATATAGCTTATTTGCGTTCATTTTGACTTTTCAGGGTGGTGATAAATGCTTCGGGTGTTTGCAGAATGCCATGCGCTTCCCAGTGCTCCGGTGTATGCGATTCGCCAATATAGCCCCAGCCAGCAATATAACGATGCATATTTGCTGCACGAGCAGCAATCATGTCTTTTTCGATATCGCCAATATAGGCACATATCTCGTGGTCGACACCAAGTAACTTACTGGCATAAAGCAGGGGCTCGGGGTGAGGCTTCGCTAAGGCGAGCGTATCACCACATACGATGGCTTGTGCTTTCAGCAGTTCCGGAAAAAACGGCAGCAGCATATCTGTCAGGAACCGAGGCTTATTGGTCATAATGCCCCAGGGGATCCCTTGTTGTTCAAGGTATGAGAGTAATTGACGAATACCTTGGTAAATAGACGTGCCGACACAGATATTTTGCTGATAGTAATCGAGGAACTCCTGCCTGAGCTTGTGCAGATCAAGATGCGGAGGTATAACGCCGAAGCCTGCAGAGAGTAATCCTTTTGCACCATAGCTGGTATTGGCTTTAATTTGGGGGGCGGTGAGCGGGCCATGACCATAATCGGCCAGTACTCGGTTGGCCGCTTCTGCCATATCTGGCGCGGTATCTAATAAAGTGCCGTCGAGATCAAACAGAACGGCTTGGATAATTTTTATCATGCTTAAATGTCCATATAACAATCACAAAAAGAAAGCTCTAATAGAAAGCATATACTCAAAACATCTCAAGATGTAGAGACGAGCAAGGATTCATTAGCTTTTAGTCAAGACGCTATCTGAGTGAATAATGGTTCTTTTTGGAGTAAGGTCGTGAATGGGGGGATCTGAATGTTGAGCTGAAATAACAGTAGGATACATAAAAGGGCAATAGCATGCCCTGTTATGAGAAACTCAATACTGAAGTGAAAAAATTAAGCTTTGACAGTGTGGACAATATAATTCACATCAACGTTGTTACCTAACCAGTAGTGATCCGTTAACGGATTATAGTGAAGGCCAGTAATGTGGCGATCTTGAAGCGGGGTCGGGTCAATCATGCCAATCAATTCCGAGGGACGAATAAACTTTTTGTGATCGTGTGTCCCTTTAGGTACCAACTTGAGTAGGTGCTCTGCACCCACAATGGCAAAGAGGAAAGATTTGGTATTGCGGTTCAAAGTGGAAAAGAACACATGGCCGCCTGGTTTAACCATCTTGGCACAAGCCGCAATCACTGACGCCGGATCGGGGACGTGCTCCAACATTTCCATACAGGTGATCACATCATAGGTTTGCGGATGCAGCTCGGCGTGTTCTTCCGCTGTGCATTGGACATACTCTAGTTTTGTACCTGTCTCTAATGCATGCAGGCGGGCAACGGTCAGGGGTTCTTTGCCCATATCTAATCCGATAACATCGGCACCTTCCACAGCCATGCTTTCTGCCAGAATGCCGCCTCCACAGCCAACATCCAGTACTTTCTTGCCAAACAGCCCGTCGCAACGGTCAATAACATAATTCAGGCGAAGCGGGTTGATTTGGTGAAGGGGTTTGAATTCGCCTTCGAAATCCCACCAGCGTGACGCCATATCTTCAAATTTACTGATTTCTGCCGGATCGACATTTAACTGCTTGGTCATTGTTATCGCCATTTTCCTTAACTGGATGGCGCATTATATACCCAAACTATCTCAAGATGCAGAGTTCAGCGACAATTATTCTGACGATTCAATGATAGGAAAAGCCAGCACTTCAGGATTAAATGAACCTGAAAAAATGGTCATTGCTGCCAGAATTAGCATAAGTACATATTTCCCGCAGATGATGCACAATCCGATGGTATTTATTACAGAACTTAACATGCCAACCCCACTTATTTATTTACGATAAATTTCCCTGTGTGCAAGATCGATTTTACGCCTGGCGCTGACAAGAAAGGTGACAGCGGTCTGAATTCACTCAGATCATGTGCTCAATGTGCATAAAAGTCGCATCGATCGAATATTTACAATTGGTTGCAATTTTGTGTCCAACACAGGGGTTAAATAGAGTTTGGTGGTCAAGAATTAACCAGTAAAGGTTAGGAATTCACCTAAATGTCGATCGTATGGTTTCTGATTTTTCGTAAATACGCTAAATTACTCACAACTGCAGTGAAAGGTGTGCCTATTAAGTCGGAATTATGCTACATTCTCGCACCTTAACGTATTATACCTAACGTCATAGTTATCTGCTCCAATCAGAGCGGTCTCAGCAGTTTGAGAGCAATCCAAAAGGTTGAAGATGTAGGGGGCTACATCAAAGCCATTTGAGGCCGTTATCAACGAATGATGCGCTGATAGGCGAGATAACTATGCCGTTTGGTATACGTATACGACAGAAATTACCTGAGGGATATTGGCTCAATGAGCGATCTTGCAAAAGAGATCACGCCCGTCAACATTGAAGATGAGCTGAAAAGCTCTTATCTCGACTACGCGATGTCAGTTATCGTGGGTCGTGCTCTTCCGGATGTGCGTGATGGCCTTAAGCCAGTGCACCGTCGCGTATTATTCGCGATGAATGTGCTAGGCAATGACTGGAATAAAGCTTACAAAAAATCTGCCCGTGTGGTTGGTGACGTAATCGGTAAATATCACCCCCATGGTGATAGTGCTGTATACGATACTATCGTACGTATGGCGCAACCATTCTCGCTACGCTACATGCTTGTCGATGGTCAGGGTAACTTCGGTTCCGTTGACGGCGACTCAGCTGCAGCAATGCGTTATACCGAAATTCGTATGGCAAAAATTGCCCACGAACTTTTGGCAGACCTCGATAAAGAAACGGTCGACTATGTGCCTAACTATGATGGCACAGAATATATCCCGGCGGTTATGCCAACTAGGGTTCCTAACCTTTTGGTTAACGGTTCATCGGGCATTGCGGTTGGTATGGCAACGAACATACCGCCTCATAACCTGGGTGAAGTCATCAATGGCTGTCTGGCATATATCGATAATGAAGAGATCACTATCGATCAGCTGATGGATTATATTCCTGGCCCTGACTTCCCGACGGCGGCACAGATCAATGGCCGTAAAGGTATCATTGATGCCTACCATACTGGTCGCGGTAAAGTTTACATGCGTGCCAAAGCTGATATTGAAGTTGAGAAAAATGGTCGTGAAACCATTATTGTCACTGAGATCCCATATCAGGTGAATAAAGCCCGTTTGATCGAAAAGATCGCCGAGCTGGTTAAAGATAAGAAAGTTGAAGGCATCAGTGCATTACGTGACGAGTCTGATAAAGACGGTATGCGTATTGTTGTTGAATGTAAGCGTGATGCGGTTGGTGAAGTTATTCTCAATAACCTTTATTCACAGACTCAGCTGCAAACGACATTCGGTATTAACATGGTTGCACTTGACCATGGCCAGCCGAAGCTCTTTAACTTAAAAGAGATGCTGAAGTGCTTCGTGAATCACCGCCGTGAAGTGGTAACGCGTCGTACAATCTTCGAATTACGTAAAGCGCGTGAGCGTGCACACCTCCTTGAAGGTCTGGCCATTGCACTGGTTAACATCGATCAAATTATCGAGTTGATCCGTAATGCTCCAACACCACAAGTTGCGCGTGAAGGGCTTCTTGCTCGTCCGTGGCAGTTAGGTGATGTTGCTGCCATGCTTGAGCGTGCTGGTGTTGATGCTGCACGTCCTGAATGGTTAGCGCCTGAGTTTGGTATTCATGGCGGTCAGTACTTCCTGACAGAGCCACAAGCACAAGCCATTCTTGAGCTGCGTCTGCACCGCTTAACCGGTCTGGAACACGAGAAGATCCTTGAAGAATACAAAGGTCTTCTTGATGTCATCGAAGAATTACTATTCATCCTTGGTAGCCCTGAGCGCCTGATGGAAGTCATTCGCGAAGAACTCTTTGCCGTTAAAGAGCAGTTTAACGATGAACGTCGTACTGAAATTACGGCAGCGAGCCATGATATCGATCTTGAGGATCTAATTACTCAAGAAGATGTGGTTGTTACGCTTTCTCACGAAGGCTATGTGAAGTACCAGATTCTGAGTGACTACGAAGCTCAGCGTCGTGGCGGTAAAGGTAAAGCGGCTACGCGCATGAAGGAAGAAGACTTCATCGAGCGTCTGCTGGTAGCCAATACTCACGATACTATTTTGTGCTTCTCTAGCCGTGGTCGTATGTACTGGCTGAAAGTGTACCAGTTACCATTAGCGAGCCGTACTGCTCGTGGTAAGCCAATCGTGAACATTCTTCCGTTGGAAGAAGGTGAGCGCATTACCGCGATACTGCCTGTACGTGAGTACGAAGAAGATAAGTTTGTCTTCATGGCAACCGCTGACGGTACTGTGAAGAAGACACCTCTGACTGATTTCAGCCGCCCTCGCAGCGCTGGTATCATTGCAGTGAACCTGCGTGAAGGAGATTCGCTGATTGGTGTCGATGTCACTGATGGCACACGCGATATCATGTTGTTCTCTTCTTACGGTAAAGTGGTCCGATTCTACGAAAGCCCTGTCATTGACGAAGACGGCAATGCAAAAGGCGGTGTTCGTGGCATGGGCCGTACTGCAGCGGGTGTTCGTGGTATTAAGCTGGCTGAAGGTGACAAAGTTGTCTCACTGATTGTTCCACACAACGAAGGTGACGTATTGACAGTAACTGAAAATGGTTACGGTAAACGTACTTCACTAGAAGAATACCCAGCGAAGAGCCGTGCGACACAAGGTGTTGTATCTATCAAGGTTTCTGATCGTAACGGGAAAGTTGTTGGTGCAATTCAGGCTGAAGATGGCGATGAGTTCATGATGATCACCAATGGTGGTACATTAGTACGAACTCGTGTTTCTGAAGTAAGCCGTGTTGGTCGTAACACTCAAGGTGTAACGCTGATTCGTACTGCTGAAGAAGAACTTGTTGTTGGTCTTCAGCGTATTGATGAGCCAGAAGAAGTTGAACTGGATGAAGACGCTATCGAAGATGGTGAAATCGCAGTCGACGGTGAGCAGGCGATTGATACGGAAGCGACGCAACAACCTGAAGCGGATTCAGAGCAAGACGCATCAACTGACGAAGACTAATCGTTAGTTTGCTATGCTGATAAAAACGCAGCCTACGGGTTGCGTTTTTTTATACCTGAAAAAGCGGAAACTGCCGATGATGGCAATGATCACAGCCGAGTCGACCTTTTTTCGACAAATAGTTGCCTCCAGGGGTTTTCAGATCCGCGATAAAGGTGTAAAAAATGATAAGTTGATCCTTGTCACAGCCTGTTGCCCTAAAGGCTTGTGATAAGAAATATAAATATCCCCCCAATTGCACTGCAGGAGCACGTTTTTCATCATGGAAAAAGTCTATAACTTTTGCGCTGGCCCAGCGATGATCCCAGCGGAAGTTTTAAAAAAGGTTCAGGAAGAGCTCGTTAACTGGAATGGTTTAGGAACATCGGTGATGGAAATCAGCCACCGCAGTAAAGAGTTTCTTGCGGTTGCACAGCAATCAGAAAAAGATCTGCGTGAGCTATTAGCAATTCCTGCCAACTATCATGTTCTTTTTTGTCATGGCGGTGCACGTGGTCAGTTTGCTGCAGTACCAATGAATTTATTGGGTGAGGCTCAAACGGCCGACTATATGGATGGTGGTTATTGGGCACACAGTGCGATTGCTGAAGCGAAAAAATATTGTGAGCCCAATGCGGTGGATATCACTTGTGTGCGTGATGGTAAAAAAGCGATTCTGCCAGCCAGTGAATGGTCACTTTCTGATGATGCACCTTTTGTCCATTTCTGCCCTAATGAGACGATTGACGGCATTGAAATCCGTGATTTACCGGAGACGGACAAACCCATCGTTGCAGATATGTCATCAACGATTTTGTCTCGTCCTATCGATGTGTCAAAGTATGGTGTCATTTATGCGGGAGCACAGAAAAATGTGGGTCCTGCTGGGTTAACCATCGTCATAGTTCGCGATGATTTACTGGGTAAAGCGAAGCAAGAGATCCCTAGTATCCTTGACTATAAAGTACTGTTCGATAAAGAGTCGATGTTCAATACACCGCCGACATTTGCCTGGTATCTGGCTGGTGAAGTGTTTAAGTGGCTGAAAGATCTCGGTGGCTTGGAAGCGATGCAAAAAAGGAATGAAGCAAAAGCGAATTTGCTTTATGACTTTATTGATAGCTCAGACTTCTATGAGAATAAAGTACATCCGGATAACCGTTCATTAATGAATGCACCGTTCCAGTTAAAGGCTCCGGAACTTGACGGAAAATTCTTGGAGCAAGCTGATGCTGCGGGCTTGAAAGCGCTGCAAGGTCACCGTGTTGTTGGCGGTATGCGGGCATCGATTTACAATGCGATGCCGATTGAAGGCGTACAGGCCCTGGTTGATTTCATGTTGCAGTTTGAGCAAGAAAATGCGTGATCTTACTTGAATATGGGAAACCGCCATTTGGCGGTTTTTTTTATTTATTTATGCAGAATTTTTTTGTGAGATAACAGCGAATCGATTGTTCGCTGGCATCAAAATGCGGGTAGGGTAGACGGTTAGGTTCGACCCACTGCCAGCCCTCACATTTGTCGGGCTCTTTTAATTCCGGCTCACCGCTGAAGTCGGTCACAAGCAGGGCGACACTGATGTAATGCTTGCCTGATTCCCGGTAAGTCGCGAGGTTATTGGTCACTGCAATAACTTCTGGGTTATAAATGGTTAGTCCTGTTTCTTCCATCATCTCCCGAATGGCACATTCAGAGAAGGTTTCGCCAATTTCCAGGTGGCCGCCCGGTATTGAATAGTACGGTGCATGGCTGTTCTTTCGTTTGCCGATAAGGATCTCACCGCTGTCATTGACAACGATGATGCCAATGCCGACCTTGGGTGTCACAAAACTCACGTTTGATCCCTTTTTTTATGATTGAAACTTAGTACAGGTATTGCCTGTAATAATTCATAAGATTGATCCGGTTAGGTTACCTTCAGGTTTGGCCAAAATCTATAGGGATATAACCCAAGCCACTTCATTATTCAGTGTTCAGTGAGAATCCGGGCCTTTTCGGCAAAGGTACTAGCGAACTGAATCATTATTCGCTAATCTGCAGGAACGCCCAAAATACAGGATTGAATAAATAACAGATGGAAAGTTTAACGTTACAGCCGATAAAGATGGTCAATGGGGAAGTGAATTTACCGGGTTCGAAGAGTGTTTCTAATCGCGCACTATTATTGGCAGCGTTAGCGCAAGGTAATACTCGCCTCACTAACTTGTTAGACAGCGATGATATCCGCCATATGCTGAATGCACTAAAACAGCTGGGTGTGAATTATCAATTATCGGCTGACAAGACCGTATGTGAAGTGGAAGGATTGGGCTCAGCATTTCAAGCGGAAAAAGCGCTCGAGTTATATTTAGGCAATGCCGGAACGGCCATGCGTCCGCTAGCTGCGGCGTTATGCTTAGCGGATGGTGAGTTTGTACTGACGGGTGAGCCCCGCATGAAAGAGCGGCCAATCGGACATCTTGTTGATGCATTACGTACTGCGGGCGCAGATGTGACTTATCTGGAGAGTGAAAACTACCCGCCGCTGAAAATTAAAGGGACAGGATTGCAAGGTGGTGAGGTTGACATAGATGGCTCGATTTCTAGCCAGTTTTTAACCGCATTTTTGATGGCAGCACCATTGGCTAAATCAGAGACCGTTATTCGTATTAAAGGTGATTTGGTTTCAAAACCTTATATTGACATTACGTTGCATATTATGGCGCAGTTCGGTGTCACCGTCGAAAACCGGAATTATCAGGAGTTTGTTGTTCCCGCCGGTCAGACTTATCAGGCTCCTGGCGAATTTCTGGTCGAAGGGGATGCGTCATCGGCATCATATTTCTTAGCCGCAGCGGCGATAAAAGGCGGCGAAATTAAAGTAACCGGCATAGGCAAGAAAAGCATTCAGGGTGATGTACAGTTCGCTGATGCGCTTGCCGCCATGGGCGCTGAGATTGAATGGGGTGATGACTTCGTGATTGCCCGTCGAGGTGAATTGAAAGCCATTGATATGGACTTTAACCATATTCCTGATGCGGCAATGACGATTGCCACCGCGGCCCTTTTTGCTGAGGGTACCACCTCTATTCGCAACGTTTATAACTGGCGTGTGAAAGAGACGGATCGATTAGCCGCAATGGCAACAGAGTTACGTAAAGTGGGGGCTGACGTTGAAGAGGGCGATGACTACATTACGATTACGCCTCCGACTCAGCTTAAACATGCCGCCATTGATACCTATGATGATCATCGCATGGCGATGTGTTTTTCATTAGTGGCCCTGAGCGATACGCCTGTGACTATCAACGATCCTAAATGTACCTCAAAGACCTTCCCAGACTATTTCGAGAAGTTAGCCATGTTGAGTCAGCCAGCATAATGGCTGAAAGCCTTTAGCTTGCAGAAAAAGCCCGTCACCATGAGTACGGGCTTTTTTGTTTGCAAGGGTTTATTTCAAACAGCAACAGAATGGGCATCTGTGTTTTTAGGTGTAAATTTGTTATTTCTCACGTATAATATGCCCCCGTTTGATAGGCAGTTATTCTGCTTAACGAAATGATTGTTGTAACAATTTCGGAGAAACCTATGTCTAATTACGCTCCAGTTATCACTGTTGACGGTCCCAGTGGTGCCGGTAAAGGTACGCTATGTATGCTGTTAGCAGAAAAGCTGGGCTGGAATTTACTCGATTCTGGTGCAATTTACCGCGTATTGGCACTGGCGGCCATTCATCACGGTGTTGATATTGCGTCAGAAGACGCCTTGGTTCCGCTTGCGGCGCATTTAGATGTCCAGTTTATCGCTGAAGGTGAACTGGTAAAGGTTATCCTGGAAGGTGAAGACGTATCTAACACGCTTCGTACTGAAGAAGTGGGAAATACCGCCTCAAAAGTGGCTGCGTTACCGCGGGTACGAGAAGCCTTGCTTCGTCGCCAGCGTGCCTTTAGTCATCCCCCCGGCCTGGTGGCTGACGGGCGTGACATGGGTACGGTGGTATTCCCGAGCGCTGAGGTGAAATTCTTTCTCGACGCGAGCGCAGAAGAACGCGCTAACCGCCGTATGAATCAGTTGCAACAAAAGGGCTTAGATGTTAACTTTGACAGCCTTTTAAGTGAAATTCAGGAACGTGACGAACGCGATCGTAATCGCTCGGTGTCTCCGTTACGTCCCGCAGACGACGCTTTGGTGCTAGACTCTACTGATATGTCAATAGAGCAAGTGACGGCACAAGCGTTGGCTTATATTGAACAGAAAATAGATACAAAATCATTATTTGCTGAGTGATCAGCGATGCCGTCGGTTTCATGGAAGAAAACCGACATTACTTTCAACCCCATGCGGTAGGATACCCATGGTTGTTTATCATATTGAAGATTAATTAAATGACTGAATCTTTTGCTTTACTCTTTGAAGAGTCTCTAAACGAAATCGAAACTCGCCCGGGTGCGATTGTTAAAGGTACTGTAATCGGTATCGAGAACGGCTATGTTCTTGTTGATGCGGGCCTTAAGTCTGAGTCTTCTATTCCAGTTGAAGAATTCAAAAACGCTGCTGGCGAACTTGAAATCGAAATTGGTCAAGAAATCGACGTAGCACTTGACGCAATCGAAGATGGTTTCGGTGAGACTAAACTTTCTCGTGAGAAAGCTAAGCGTCATGAAGCTTGGATCCAGCTTGAAAAAGCTTACGAAGAAGCTGAAACAGTTGTTGGTATCATCAACGGCAAAGTTAAGGGCGGCTTCACAGTTGAACTTAACGGCATCCGTGCGTTCCTTCCTGGTTCACTAGTTGATGTACGTCCAGTTCGTGACACTGCTCACCTGGAAAACAAAGAGCTAGAGTTCAAAGTAATTAAGCTTGATCAGAAGCGCAACAACGTTGTTGTTTCTCGCCGCGCAGTTATCGAATCTGAAAACAGCGTTGAGCGTGACGAGCTACTTGCATCTCTACAAGAAGGCATGGAAGTTAAAGGTATCGTTAAGAACCTTACTGACTACGGTGCATTCGTTGATCTTGGCGGTGTTGACGGTCTGCTACACATTACTGATATGGCTTGGAAACGCGTTAAGCACCCAAGCGAAATCGTTAATGTTGGCGACGAAATCAACGTTAAAGTTCTTAAGTTCGACCGTGAGCGTACTCGCGTATCACTAGGTCTTAAGCAACTTGGCGAAGATCCATGGGTTGCAATTGCTAAGCGTTACCCAGAAAGCACTAAGCTTACTGGCCGTGTAACTAACCTAACTGACTACGGTTGCTTCGTTGAAATCGAAGAAGGCGTTGAAGGTCTAGTACACGTTTCTGAAATGGATTGGACTAACAAAAACATCCACCCATCGAAAGTTGTTAACGTTGGCGACGAAGTTGAAGTTATGGTTCTTGATATCGACGAAGAACGTCGTCGTATCAGCCTAGGTCTTAAGCAATGTAAAGCTAACCCATGGCAGTCATTTGCAGAAATGCAAGCTAAGGGCGACCAAGTAACTGGTAAGATCAAGTCAATCACTGACTTTGGTATCTTCATCGGTCTTGATGGCGGCATCGACGGTCTTGTTCACCTATCTGACATTTCTTGGAATGTTTCTGGTGAAGACGCAGTTCGTGACTTCAAGAAAGGCGACGAAATCTCTGCAGTTGTTCTAGCTGTTGATGCAGAGCGTGAGCGCATCTCTCTAGGCGTTAAGCAGATCGAAGAAGACCCATTCAACGGTTACGTTGCAGCGACTAAGAAAGGCGCTCTTGTAAACGGTACTGTTACTGCAGTTGACGCTAAAGGCGCAACAGTAGAACTAGCTGAAGGTGTTGAAGGTTACCTACGTGCTTCTGAAGCATCAGTTGACCGTGTTGAAGACGCAACTTTAGTTCTTTCTGTAGGCGATTCTGTTGAAGCTAAGTTCACAGGTGTTGACCGTAAGAACCGCGTAATCAACCTATCAGTTCGTGCTAAAGATGTTGCTGAAGAGCAAGAAGCAATGGCTAGCCTAAACAAGCAAGAAGATACTTCTTTCGGTAGTGCTATGGCTGACGCTTTCAAAGCGGCTAAAGGCGAATAATTGAGCTCAGGGGGACGCATTTTCCTCCTTAACGGTTATACTATTGAGAAACATACTAAAAAACGGAGTGTTTATGACAAAGTCTGAGCTAATTGAAAGACTATGTAGTCAACAAACACATCTTTCTGCCAAACAGGTAGAAGATGCAATCAAGGAAATCCTTGAGCACATGGCGGGCACCCTCGCAGAAGGTGATCGTATTGAAATCCGTGGCTTTGGTAGCTTCTCTTTACATTACCGTGCTCCTCGTGTAGGTCGTAACCCTAAAACAGGTGACAAAGTTGAGTTGGACGGCAAGTACGTTCCTCACTTTAAACCTGGTAAGGAATTACGCGACCGTGTTAACGCAGCGGTTGCTGGTTAACAGCGAATAGAACAAAAAAACGGCATGCTGTGTAGTATGCCGTTTTTTTATGTCTATTGATCATGGTCTGACGAGTGAAAATCTTGCATAATCAACCCATCAAATTTTTGATCTAGTGAGAGGATCCACGATGAAGATAATTAGCATTCTTATTCTAGTTGTTTGCTTTTTGATCACGCTGGCACTCGGGGCCCAGAACCAGGAGTTGGTTAATTTTAATTACCTGGTTGCTCAAGGTGAGTTCCAGATGTCGACCTTATTGGGAATTGCATTTGGCTCGGGCTTTGCTATAGGCTGGCTCATTTGTGGCATGTTATATTTAAAGGCGCGCTTTTCTCGTAACCGCCTGAATAAGAAAGTCGTAAAACAGCAAAAAGAATTGGATCAGCTTCGTGCCGAGCCTGTTAAGGAATAAGATTTAATGCTAGAGCTGTTGTTCCTGTTACTTCCTATTGCCGCCGCCTATGGCTGGTATATGGGTAACAGGAGCGCTCAAAATCAACGTCAAGAGCAGTCTCATCACCTGTCACGTCAATACGTAACGGGTTTAAACCTGCTGTTATCAGATCAGTCGGATAAAGCAGTCGATCTCTTTATTGAGTTGCTTCAGGTCGATAGTGAAACCATTGATACTCACCTTGCTTTGGGTAATCTCTTCCGAAGCCGGGGTGAAGTCGATCGCGCAATTCGCATTCACCAAAACCTTATTGCCCGTCCGAATCTGACCATTGACCAACGTAACCTCGCGTTGCAGCAGCTGGCAAAAGACTATATGGCTGCTGGTTTTCTTGATCGCGCAGAAAAAATTTTTGAACAGTTACTTGACGAGCCCGATCACCGTAAAGCTGCGCTGCAGCAATTGTTGTCTATCTACCAGCAAACACGTGAGTGGGAAAAAGCCATCGAGACGGCAAATCAGCTAGTGAAAATGGGTAAGCCAAAACTTAAGCATGATATCGCTCATTATTGGTGTGAAATTGCAATGATTGAGATGGGCGCTCAGAACCAAGATAAGGCAAAGCAATGTTTGAAAAAGGCTTTGTCTGCTGATAAAAGCTGTGTACGGGCCTCTATAACCATGGCACGTATCCTGATAAATGATGGTGAATATAAAGCCGCCGCGAAACAGCTGGAGCGCGTGGCGGAGCAGGAAATCGATTTTGCCGGCGAGGCCCTGCCGCTTCTTCTTGAATGTTATGAAGCAACAAATAATGAATCAGGATGGCTGAAGTACTTACAGCATTGTGTTGAAATGAAAGCAGGATCTACCGCGGAGCTAATGCTTGCGGATGAAATATATAAACGAGATGGTGCCGTTATGGCCCAAACGTTTATGACTCGGCAGCTGTCAAAAAACCCGACCATGAAAGGTTTCTATCAGTTGATGGACTATCATCTTGATGAAGCCGAAGAAGGCCGTGCCAAAGAAAGTTTAACCACGTTACGAGGCTTGGTGGGAGAGCAGCTTAAAATGAAGCCTCATTACCGCTGTCGTAAATGTGGTTTTGCCACTCACTCTTTATACTGGCAATGTCCATCATGTAAAGGCTGGGGGGCGGTGAAGCCGATTCGAGGCTTGGATGGTGAGTAATGCCGTTCGGTATTTTACTGACTATTGGATTGGATAATAAGGAGGGCTTCGCTTACGGTGAGCCCTTTTCTTTAAGCTGTCTTGTCCATCATGAATTAGAAAGACGAAGTCTAAGCAGGAGATTGAATGTTAGACCCAAAAGTGATTGTTGCACTCGACTACCCGAATCAAGATGAAGCGTTGGCTTTTGTCGACCGTATTGAGCCGGGAAGTTGTCGGCTTAAAGTCGGCAAAGAAATGTTTACTTTATATGGCCCTGATTTTGTGCGTAAACTGCATGAACGGGGGCATTCCGTATTTCTTGATTTGAAATTTCACGATATTCCCAATACCTGTTCGCGTGCCGTGGCAGCCGCAGCTGAGCTTGGTGTCTGGATGGTGAATGTTCACGCCAGTGGCGGTGAGCGTATGATGACAGCTTCACGTGAAATTCTCGAACCTTACGGCAAAGACCGGCCATTGCTGATTGCAGTGACGGTACTGACAAGCATGGAAGCATCAGACTTGGCGGGTATTGGTATTTCACGCCAGCCACAAGATCAGGTATTAAGCCTGGCCAGGCTGACAAAAAATAGTGGCCTTGATGGTGTTGTGTGCTCTGCGCAGGAAGCCAGTATGCTTAAAACTGAGCTGGGCAAAGAGTTTAAATTGGTTACACCGGGCATTCGCCCTGCAGGCAGCGCCGCTGGCGACCAGCGCCGCGTCATGACCCCGGTTGAAGCTGTTCAGGCCGGGTCAGATTATCTGGTAATCGGGCGTCCAATCACCCAGGCAGTAGATCCTGCGGCAGTTCTGGCTGAGATCAACAAGTCACTCGCCTAATGATTTAGCCAAAAAAGCAAACGTTTGACTTACCCCGCACAAGCGGGGTTTTTTTAGTGATTTTCACCGTAATTTCTTTTGTATCACATACACTTATATTTGTGTATATGACATCAGGGATAGGCCATGGACCAGCCATTTGATCTTTCTTCGCCTTTCTTGGGGCTGATAATCTCGCTGCTGCTAGGTGCCATTATTGGTACTCAGCGCGGCTGGGTATATCGCAATGAAGCTGCGGGGTCGCGGGTCGCCGGGATCAGAACCTACTCATTGATTGGTTTGATGGGGGGGATTTCAGGACTGTTAGCACTGACGTTTTCTGAATTGATTTTTGCTTTTTCACTGATCGCGTTGGCGGTTGTTATTGCTGTTGCCTATGTCTATAGCCAGAAAGTGAAAGCTGATCTGAGCATTACCGGACTGATTGGTATGCTTATCACCTTTATGCTGGGCTCATTGGCGGTTGTCGGTGAGCCTGTGATTGCCGCTTCGGCAGCGGTGATCACCGCACTTATTCTGGATAACAAAAAAGAACTCCATGACGCACTGAAAAAGCTGCAGGCATATGAATTGGACGCGTCTTTGCGCTTTCTGCTGATTTCAGTCGTCATGTTGCCGCTATTGCCAAATCAGGGGTTCGGCCCCTGGCTGGCGATTAATCCCTATGAGATTTGGTGGATGGTGGTGTTGATTGCGGGTATTTCATTTGTCGGTTATTTTGCAATCAAAATTGGCGGGCCTGAAAAAGGTATCTTGTTTACCTGCCTTTTTGCCGGATTGAGCTCGTCGACCGCATTAACGTTACAGTTTTCTAATTTGTCGAAACAACAGTCGCACTTAAGCGGGCTTTTAGCCAGCGGGATACTGATCAGTTGCGGTACCATGTTTCCGCGAATTCTGTTTGTTTGCTCGGTCGTAAACAGACAGCTGGTGGAATTACTGTGGCTGCCGATGGTATTAATGATGGTTGGCTTCTATTTGCCGGCGTGGTGGATTTGGCGTCACAATAAGGTTATGGATTGTGAGCAGCCTCAGGTAACCCAAAACCCGCTGGCGCTGACATCGGCCTTATTTTTTGGTTTAGTGTTACTGCTTATTATGCTGCTATCACAGGCACTGCAACAGTGGTTTGGTAGCACCGGGGTTTTGTTGTTATCGGCGGCGTCAGGGATCACCGATGTCGATGCGATCACTCTGGCATTAGGGCGACAGAGTAAAGCTGAGCTCTTAATTGCAACGGCAGGTTTGGGAATTTTTATTGCCGCAGCGGTCAATAGTCTGGTCAAAATGGGTATGGCATTAACAATCGGGTCTAAAGCGTTGGGCAGGTATGTGGTGATCCCGGTGATCAGCTCGGTTATTCTCGGTGGCAGTGCCGTTTTTCTCGCATCGTAGTAGCCAGAGACTCGGAAATGAATGGAATGGTATATGCCCCAAAGCCACCTCAAGATGCAGAGTGTAAGCTTTGAAGCTTTCCTTGTCTCAGAATCCGTCAATTTACGTTGATAGGTCTATTGTGTTAGTGGCTGATCTTCGGCGTCGCACGACTGATACGCGTGGTTCTGTCGAGGGTCGGTGCTGCAAAGTGGCTATCGAGCAACTTCTGCGTTAACGGGTGTTGCGGATTACTGAATACTTCATTTGTCAGCCCTCGCTCAACCACCTCGCCATCTTGCATCACCATGACTTTATCGCTGAAGTGTTTAATCACGCCCATATGCTGGGAAACATAAATATATGACAGCCCCATCTCTTCTTGCAGCTCAAGCAACAGGTTGAGGATCTGCGAGCGCATTGACATATCCAGGCCGTTTAAGGCTTCATCGGCCACAATGATACAAGGTTGTAGAATTAATGCGCGAGCCAGTGAGACACGCTGTTTCTGGCCTGTCGCGAGCATTTGCGGGTAAAAGTAGGCATGCTCGGGTAATAGACCGACGCGTTTGAGGGTTTGCATAATACGACGCTCACGCTCTTGCGGCGTCATATTGGTGTTTCGCTTCAGTGGGCCTTCCAGGATACGGCCGATCTGAATTCGCGGATTTAGCGAAGTATTCGGATCTTGAAAAATCATCCGGATGAGTTTACAGCGGGTCTTAAAATCTTTTGGTTCAAGTACCTCACCGTTGACTCGGATAATGCCATCAGTTGGCTCTATGACACCCGCGAGCATTTTGGCCAGTGTCGACTTACCTGAGCCGTTTTCACCCATGAAAGCGATAGTTTCACCCGCATCGAGAGAAAACGAAACGGGTTTGACGGCTTCAATCGTACGGCGGCGAAACAGCCCGGATCGGTAATGATAATCTTTTTTCAGATTTTCGACTTCGAGTAGTGCACTCATTTCTTTGTTTCCTCCATATTTAGCGGGAAGTGGCAGCTAAACTTATGGCTTTTGATTTTCTGTCGTTTAGGTACCTCAACACATTTACGCTGCGCATGCGGACAGCGCGGGCCGAGTCGACAGCCAATGGGTAAGTGCTGCAGTGGAGGAATTGATCCCGGTAAGGTTTCCAGCTTACTTTTGTGGGCGATATTCAAGCTAAAATCAGGCATTGCGCGCAATAATGCTTCAGTGTACGGATGGTGGGGCGATTCAAGTAATTGCTTACGGCTGCCAGACTCGACCGATTGTCCGCAATACATTACCGTTATCCGGTCTGCCCATTGGGTAACCGTGGTTAAATCATGGCTGACTAAGAGAATGGTCGTATTACTCAGCTGATTCATGCGACTTAGCAAGCGAAAGATCTGAGCCTGAGTGATTGGATCCAGATCATTGGTCGGCTCATCGGCAATGAGCAGGCGCGGACGGTTGGCGATAGCCATCGCAATCATTACTTTCTGGCATTCACCATCGGTCAGTTCATACGAGTAACTATTCATGACCCGCTTATGATCTTTGATCCCCACTTTGTGCAATAGGGCAATGGCTTGTTTTTGACGCCAGCGTAACCGGTGCCACCATTTACCGGAAAAGGATGATGACGGAATTGCTTCTTCAAGCTGTTCACCCGCCTTTTCTGACGGGTCAAGACACGATGAGGCTTCCTGAAAGATCATTGCAATTTCACGTCCGACAATTTTCCGGCGTTGGCGTGGCGAAAGTGTGAGCAAATCGATATCACCTAACCGCATACGGTCAGCGCTGATTCGCCAGTTATCTTTGGTTACACCGGCGATTGCTTTGGCGACCAAGCTTTTACCGGACCCAGATTCACCCACTAATCCGCGAATTTCGCTCTCGTTAATGGTCAGGCTCATGCGATCGACGGCCTTTACCATTCCTTGAGGAGTATCTATTTCGATGGTCAGGTTTCGAATATCGAGTAATGGCATTAATCTATTCCCGCATTTAAAGCTTGGCGGAGTCCGTCTCCTACTAAGTTTACGACTAATACACTGAACGTGATTGCCAATCCTGGCAATGTGACTGTCCATGGTGCCAGGTAAATCAATTCAATTGAATCGCCGAGCATCGCTCCCCATTCTGAAGAAGGCGCTTGTGCTCCTAATCCCAGAAAGCCTAAAGCGGCAATATCTAAGATAGCGATAGAAATTGCCCGGGTTAACTCGGTGGTGACGACCGTTAAAATATTGGGCAAGATCGAGTTATACAGCAGATAATAATTATTGGCACCGTCTAAGCGCGCCGCGATTATGTAGTCTTTTTCGACCTCGTTATGTACGGCGGTATAAATCGCGCGGATAAAGCGAGGGATCAACGCCAGCCAGATCGCTAACAGAATATTGTTTTCCCCAGGTCCCATATATGCCACCACAATAATGGCGAGAAGCAGCGAGGGAATAGAGAGTACCGTGTCCAATGCATGATTAAGGATACTGGATTTGAGGCCTCGGGTCATACCGGCCAGGACACCGATAGTAAAGCCGATTACAGCGGATGCGAAAGCGATAAGCAGCGCGTAGCCAAAAGTAAGCTGAGACCCTAGCAGTAAGCGCGTTAACATATCGCGGCCTAAATCATCGGTCCCAAAGAAGAAGGACACATAGCCGGCCGGATCCCACGATGGCGGCATCAACAGTTCGCCAACTTGCTGGTGGGGTTGATACGGTACCAGCCATTGGGCCGTGATGGTGATTAAAAGCAGAAACAGCAAGAGCCACAGGCCGAACATTGCAAGCGAATTAGCGCGGAAATTCAGCCAGGAGCGCTCCCACTGGGTCGGAATTTTCTGCTCCTGGTAAACGTTACTTGATAGCATACCATTCCTTCCTTACCAGTGGGTTAACCACTGCACCCGCAAGATCCGAGAGGATATTGGCAAGCAGTGTAAAGCTCGCCACGGTAATGACTCCAGCCTGAATGGCAACGTAGTTTTGCTCAGAAATAGCATTCAGCAGCCAGCGGCCTATTCCCGGCCAGTTGAAGATAGATTCAGTCAGCATGGCGAAGGTCATCATGGTTGAAAACTGCATCCCGAGTTTTGGAATAATGGGGGGAATGGCGTTTTTCATGCCGTGGCGCATTACAATTTCAAACATCGACAAACCTTTAGTTTGTGCCACTTTAATGAAGTTTTGGGTCATGACTTCCGAGAATGATGAACGGGCTAAACGAATAACTTCGGTTGTCGGGGCCATGGCCAATACCAGCGTTGGCAGAATCAGGTGCTGAATAACATCAAAAAGCGCTTCGGCACGATAAGGTTTGTCTGACAGCATCACATCAATAATAGCAACCCCGGTAACATGATCAATCTCATACAGTAAGCTGTATCTGCCTGCGACAGGTAGCCAGCCTAAATTTAGAGAAAACAAAAAAATCAGCAGCATTGCAAGCCAAAACAGGGGAATAGAATATCCCAGCAAGGTTATGGAGGAGATAACGGTATCAACGATACGACCTCGGCGTACGCCTGCCAGTGTGCCAACCGGAATACCAATCAGTAATGACAGCAGGAAAGCAAAGAAGCACAGCTCCAAGGTTGCTGGGAAGACGGTTAAGACTTCCTGAGTGATCGGTTCTCCATTGAGATTCAAGCCCAGGTTACCCGACGCCAAATTCTCTACATAGAGTAGCCAGCCACTCCATAATGGCTGGCTACTCCATAATGAGTTCTGGTCTAGGCGTAAGATACTGAACCCGATCATCGTTAGTATGGCGAGCGTAATGATAAAGAGATTCAGGCGACGAATGGTATAAATAAACATGTTCTACTCGCTTCGGTAAACGCTTGAGAAAGAGCGAGTGCCAAAAGGACTCATCTGCAATCCACCTAATGACTTGTGGTGAACCTGAAAGTGCACACCATGTGCGAGTGGAATGATTGGTACTTGTTCATCCAGCACATCCTGGGCAAGTTGGTAATAATTCAAACGCTGACCGATTTTAGTGGTACGTAAGGCAAGTTCAAGCAGGTTATCAAATCTCAGGTTACACCAATTTGCGACATTTAATCCTGCTTGTTTGGCGTTACATGAGAGCAACGGACGAAGGAAGTTATCGGGATCACCGTTATCGGCAATCCAGCCCGTTAAAATTAGATCGAAACCCGTCGAGTCATCGATACTGATGCGATCCCGCTTTTCCTGATGCGAGACGCTGACCTCAATACCGACGGCATTGAGATCAGCCTGGATCAGTTCGGCGGTCTTATTCGGGCTGGGGTTATAAGGTCGAGCCTCAAGAGGCACCATCATGGTTAAGTACAGATTTTTATCATAGCCAGCTTCTTTTAATAGGGCGACCGCGCGCTCCGGTGAAAAATCCAGCGCCTGGCTATTGTGGTTATAGGCCCACGACAACGGAGGTAACAGGCTTTTGGCTTTGGTACCGGTACCGTAATATACCGAGTTCAGCAGGTTTTCTCGGTTTATCGCCAAGCTGATGGCTTTTCGTACTCTTAAGTCTTGCAGTACAGGCTTGTTGTTATTGATAGCAAGGAAAGCCACATTCATCCCTGTCTGAGCCATTAATTCAAAATCCGGGTTATCAGTAATAACCGGTAGCTGGCTGGCAAGCGGGGAAGACAGAACATCGCACTCGTGGCTTAATAGTTTGGCTAACGTCCCAGTGCCGCGAGAGGAAATATCAAATACCACCTGTTCCATCGGCGCGGCACCTTGCCAGTATCCCCAGTGGCGCTTAAGGCGGATCAAGTCACTCGGGATGTATTGATCAAGATAAAAAGGTCCGGTACCAATCGGCTTCATATCAAGTTGATTGAGCTGACCTGCTTTAAACAGCTGCTCACCATATTCCTGCGAATATATGACGGCATAACTGGTTGCAAGGTTTGACAGGAAGGAATTATCCGGCCGGAGCAGAGTGAACTTCACGGTGTGTGGATCCAGCGCCTGAATATCTTCAATCAGATGACTAAAATCGAGGCTTTCAAACCAGGGATAACGGCCTCCGGACACTTTGTGGAAAGGGTGGTTGGGCTCAATCACCCGCTTGAAACTGAATATGACATCTTGGGCGTTGAGCTGGCGGCTTGGCGTAAACCAGTCTGTAGACTGAAATTCAATGCCTGTACGCAGAGAGAATGTATACTCAAGCCCGTCATCACTGACGGACCAGCTACGAGCGACACTTGGTAATGGCTGGTGGCTGACGGGATCTAGCATTAACAGTCGGTCGAAGATTTGTGCTGCTAGGGTATCGACAGTAAGCCCGCCATCAGTTAATTGTGGATTGAACGTCTTCGGCGTATCTTGCCCACAATAGACAAAGCCGCGGCTACGAGTATTGCTATCTTGTTGAGGTTCACTGCACCCCAGTAGGCCGAGAAGGCTGAAACAAGTAAGGAGCAGACGCGAATAGGCACTCATATTGAAAAGGAATTTATTGAAAACAAGTGGGTAAATTTAACATTTTCCATCACTGTCACCAAGCTATCATCCTTAATAACTGTTTATTTCTAAGGTTTTGTTGCTAATAATTAGTATTAATTATCAAGACTGCCACCGACTAACTGGTATTTACGCAGTAAACCTCTTAGTTGATGGTAGCTTAATCCCAACAGTTCAGCGGCTTTTCGCTGATTAAATTTAGCGTGAACCAATGCGTTATGTATAATTTTGATCTCTTGATCTTGTTGCCACTGGCGCAGATCAACCGGGAAGCTGATATCGGTAGCTGAGCGACCCGCTACCTCGATATCGCTCTGTTCACTTTCCGCCGGCTTGGTGTGCCAGGGGGCATGAAAAGGGTCAACAATGATTTCGCTGACTGGTTCATCTTCACTACTGTGGCGAAACACCGAACGTTCGACCACGTTCTTCAGCTCCCGAATATTCCCGGGCCAGCGGTAGTGGAGTAATTCACTTTTGGCTTCCGGTGAGAAGCCTGCGAAATAACCAAAACCTAATTCTCGGCACATACGTACGGCATAATATTCAGCCAGCGGAAAGATATCTTCCTGGCGTTCACGCAATGGCGGAAGATGAATAATATCAAAGGCCAAGCGATCGAGAAGGTCGGCGCGAAACGTACCGTCTCGGGCCAACTGCTGTAAATCCGCGTTGGTTGCGCAAATTAAACGGACGTTAGCCTGACAGGTTTTACTGCCTCCCACGCGTTCATATTCACCATATTCGATCACTCTTAATAGTTTTTCTTGCACGCCAAGCGGAGCGGTAGCTAATTCATCAAGAAAGAGTGTTCCGTCTTCAGCCCGTTCAAAACGTCCCTGATGACGACCTTTTGCGCCGGTAAATGCGCCGGCTTCATGGCCGAAAAGCTCTGAGTCGATGAGCCCTTCGCTCAGTGCTGCGCAATTTAAGGTGATCAACGGTTGATCCCAGCGGCGTGATAAATAGTGGATGCGCTGTGCAATCAGCTCTTTCCCCGTTCCTCTTTCGCCAAGAATAAGAATAGGACGGTCTAGAGGAGCAAGCCGGGAGGTCTGATCAAGTACGGAAAGAAACGCTTCTGATTCACCGATTAAATTATCTGCCTTACGCATGGTCAATCTCGCTAAATATTGGCGTGTGTATCCACACAATAACAGCCTGTTTACGGAGATGTAAAGCTAAGTACATGATTTATATTCAACAATAAACTGGCACAGTACTTGATATATTTATGGTGTGTTATTAAGTTAGTCAACAAAAAATCAGCCAGAAGCTTAAGCAGCGGCGGGTTTAACTAAGGAGTTTTATTATGGGTATTTTTTCTCGCTTTGCAGACATTGTAAATGCAAATGTAAACTCATTGCTTGATAAAGCTGAAGATCCGCAGAAGATGATCCGTCTGATCATTCAGGAAATGGAAGATACACTCGTTGAAGTTCGCACCACATCAGCCCGGGCTTTGGCTGATAAGAAGGAACTGCAACGCCGTATCAATGCAATCGAAGCACAAACCGATGACTGGCAGCAAAAAGCGAGCCTGGCACTGCAGAAAGGCCGTGAAGATCTGGCTCGTGCTGCCTTGATTGAAAAGCAAAAAATCAGTGATGTGGCGCTAACACTGAATGAGGAATATAAGTTAGTTGAAGAAACTATTGATAAGCTTAGCGGTGAAGTTGCCGAGCTTGAAACTAAGTTGCAAGAAACACGTGCCCGTCAACAAGCGTTGGTGATGCGTCATAAAGCGGCAGGTAACCGTCGTGATGTACGTCGTCAGCTTGATACCGGCAAAGTGGATGAAGCATTGTCGAAATTTGAGCAATATGAACGTCGTATTGATGAAGTGGAAGCCGAAGCTGACAGTTACAGCCTGGGCCGTGGTCAAAACTTGGAAGATGAGTTTGCCAATCTCCAAGCTCAGGATGAGATCGAAAAAGAACTGGCTCGTATGAAAGCGAACATTAAAGATAAAGAATAATAGCGGTGAGTTAAACGGCTACAAGAAAAATCACAGCGAATAACAAACTGATTCTGCGGAGAAAAGGAGAGAACAATGTCGATGGGTTTTATTGTTGGTCCAATAATGGTGTTTTTAATATTTGTTGCACCGCTGTGGCTTATTCTTCACTACCGCAGTAAGCGGAATGTGGGACAGGGTTTGTCAGGTGAAGATCAAGAAAAGTTACAGGCGTTAGTCTCTCGCGCAGAACAGATGCAGGAGCGTATCGTGACGCTCGAGCGTATTCTTGATGCTGAAGCGCCGCAGTGGAGGCAAAAACCATGAGTAAAATCCTATACCGCGATCCGAAGAACGGCAAACTGGGTGGGGTGTGTGCAGGTATTGCCGAATATTTCGGTGTTGAGATTTGGCTGGTGCGGATATTAACGGTATCCGCCTTTTTGTTCGGCGGCGGTTTTTTTGTAACGTTGGCTTATATTGCCGCTTGTCTGATCTTAGATAAAATGCCTGAAGAGCGCCTCCAGCAGCAAAATATTTACAAAGAACATAATGTGAAACAAAAGCCGTGGCAGGCAGGAAGACCACCAGAGCAAGTACTGGAGAGCGTGGAAGCTGAGTTGAATAGTATGGAGATAAACTTGCGCAAAATGGAAGCGTATGTGACGTCATCGGCTTTTAAAGTGGCACGTGAATTTAAAAATCTTTAGTGCGTACGGTTGGGCAACGTGGTCGAGCAAGAATGAAAAACAGAAGCAGGCTCTCGGCCTGCTTTTTGGTCTTTGATTGGGTTTTCAGTTTAGTAGAAAGAACTGAGTCAGATATTCATTACCCGTTCATATTGGTTGCGGTATAAAGTGGTTAAGAGCAGTCGTTGAATAACGCAGGAAAGAGTATGAATCGAATTAGTCGTGAGCTGAACAAATTAGTGAACCGGAGTTTAGACCGTCATGTCCGTCTGGCGGTAACAGGGTTATCCCGAGCCGGTAAAACGGCGTTTATTACTTCTCTTGTTAATCAGCTTCTGCATGTAAGTACTAACCCCCGTCTCCCTCTTTTCTCAGCGGTTCGTGATGGTAACTTGTTGGGATCTAAGCGTGTTCCACAGCTTGATATGCATGTGCCGAAGTTCGCTTATGATGAAGGAATGAATGCGTTACTGTCTTCCCCCCCGAGCTGGCCGGAGCCTACTCGAGATGTCAGTCAGACCCGTTTGGCTCTCAGGTATAAACCGCAAAAGGGGCCGATGAAGTTACTGCAGGAAACGGCAACCTTATATCTTGATATTGTTGATTATCCGGGAGAGTGGTTACTGGATTTACCCTTACTGAACCTGGATTACCTCACCTGGTCTCGTCAGCAAGCGCAGTTACTGAAGGGAAAACGCCTGACGCTGGCTCAAGATTGGCTGGCGCTAGGGGATGGGTTCGATCCACTTGCACCGGCAGATGAAGCCTTGATCGAGCGCCTTTCGGCAGCATTTACCGATTATCTGTTCAAGTGTAAGGCCGAAGGAGGCTTACATTGGGTACAGCCGGGTCGTTTCGTTTTGCCAGGCGAACTTGCCGGGGCACCGGTATTGCAGTTTTTCCCGTTTGTCTGGGCAGATAAATACACGGATGCACAGCTGCAACAGGCCGGTGAACACAGCAACCTCACAATGTTGCAAGACCGCTATAAGTATTACCAGCAACATGTCGTGAAGGCCTTCTATCGGGAGCATTTCTCTACCTTCGATCGGCAGATCATTCTGGTGGATTGTCTGCAACCGCTAAATGGTGGGCCTGAATCGTTTAATGATATGCGCCAGGCGCTGGATCAGCTGATGCAGAGCTTTAAATACGGTCGCAGTTCGTTATTGCGCCGCTTGTTTTCACCACGCATCGATAAAGTGTTGTTTGCGGCGACCAAAGCTGATCATGTGACCGCAGATCAGCATCCCAATCTAGTAAGCCTGTTACAGCAATTAGTCAATGAGGCCTGGCATACGGCTTCATTTGAAGGGATTAAGATGGATTGTGTCAGTCTTTCATCAATTCAGGCAACAGAGCCGGGATTTGTCGCTTATAAAGGAGAGCAAATGCCTGCTTTGCGAGGCCATACATTAAATGGCCAGATCCAGACCCTTTTTCCTGGCGAGGTGCCAAGACGTTTACCAAATGAGAGTTTCTGGCAAAATAATGGGTTCGACTTTGTGAATTTTCGGCCGCTGGCCCTGCAAAGTGACGAGCCACTTCCCCATATCCGAATGGATAAAGCCTTAGAGTATCTGCTTGGAGATAAATTGAAATGAGTGAATCCTATAAAACCAAGATCTTATTTGATCAACCTGAGCAGGGATCCCAGGCAAGTAAATTTAGCCAGCCCGACAATCAACGAAATAAGCCAGAAAGTGAACTCACCAGTCAGATGCAGTTTGCCGAAGAAAATGGCTTTTTTCCTGATGTTAAAGTTGACCATGATGTTGAAGAACAGCTTTCGCAAGCCCTTGCCAGTCAACCTAAGCGCGGTACTGGCTGGCTGAAAGGCCTGTTAATTGCGGGGGCGGCTATGACGGGGTGGCAGACTGTTGATTATGTTGTGTCAGCGTACCAAGGCAGTGACTGGTTAGCGCTGGGATGGAGTGGCATTGTCGCGGCAGTGGCCGTGACCGGCATCACCGCGTTAGGGCGAGAGTTGCTGAAGTTACGCCGACTAAAACAACGACAAACAGAGCGCGATCAGGCTCAGGCATTATTAGAGGCCGACGGTATCGGTCAGGGCAAAGCATTTTGCATGAAGTTGGCAAAACAGAGCAACATCAGGGACGAACATGTCGGCTATGATCGCTGGGTACGGGCACTCGCGGCAACTCACAATGATCGGGAAGTGCTGGAGCTCTATGATCAGCTGGTACTTTGTCACCAGGATAAGCTAGCGCGACGTTTAGTGGCGAAATATTCCAGTGAAGCCGCTGTCATGGTTGCGCTTAGCCCGTTAGCGCTGGCAGATATGTTGCTGGTAGCATGGCGTAACTTTAAATTAATTGATCAAATCTCAGCCGTTTATGGTGTCGAACTTGGCTATTGGTCACGGATTAAACTGGTCAAATTAGTACTGGCAAATATGGCCTTTGCCGGGGCAACAGAAGTTATTGCCGATACCGGAATGGACATGCTTTCTATTGATTTGGCCGGACGGATGTCAACCCGGGTTGCCCAAGGGGTTGGTGTGGGCTTACTCACCGGACGGTTAGGCCTGAAAGCGATGGGTGTAATGCGTCCATTGCCCTGGCAGCCTGAGCAGCAACCAAGGCTGGGTGAAATTCGCCGTGATTTGTTAGCGCAACTGACACGAAAAGGTGATATATCCAAGTAACCTCAAGATGTGGCGTTCTGAGCTTCTCGGCGTGGCTGGATTAAACAGATGATCTCTGCTCCGTATTGCTCAGAGAACAGTCATATGTACAGATCATGATTGTTCCACCTCTCATCATGCCACATCAGTGACTTGACTCACATTCAGCTTCGTCGCACACTTTAATAGT
The DNA here is from genome assembly GCF_033720175.1 of Photobacterium sp. Taxonomy (GTDB): domain Bacteria; phylum Pseudomonadota; class Gammaproteobacteria; order Enterobacterales; family Vibrionaceae; genus Photobacterium. The sequence goes on along the minus strand of NZ_JAWWDA010000004.1, from coordinate 170,974 downwards.
GTCAACTATTCCTGACACATTAACAGACCAAACAGTATAATTATCTGATCCACACAGAGTATTCAGCTGTTGAGCACAAACCGAACGTTGAAACGAGAAGGCGCACGATATGAGGTTACAAGTCAATTGCGAAGACCGGCTTGGAATAACCCGAGAACTGCTCGATATATTATCCAGCAAAGAAATTAACCTTAGGGGGATTGAAATTGACCGCATCGGGATCATTTATCTCAATTGTCCAGAGATTGAGTTTGAACAATTTAGTCAGCTCATGTCGCAAATTCGTCAGTTAGATGGTGTAACCGATGTTCGTAAAATCCAGTTCATGCCCAGTGAGCGGGAACATAAAGAACTCAAGGCACTTTTGCAGACCCTTCCGGATCCTTTCTTCTCAATCAATCTCAGCGGAAAGGTCGACCTTGCCAACGAAGCAGCCGAACATCTGATGGGGAAATCCAGCCACGATTTATTAGGGGAAAGTATCCAGGTGATCCTGGGCTTCAACTACAGTCGCTGGTTGGAAAAAGAGGGGGCTCAAAAGCGTAGTGAGATGGTGGTGATTTCAGGCCTTGATTATCTGATGGAAGTCATGCCGGTGTATGTGGCTGATGAGAGTGAAGAGCCGGTATTAGCCAGTGCCGTGATCCTGCTTAAATCTCTGTCTGAGGCGAAAATGCCGATCGCAATGCGCAAAATCAGTGGAGATAACGGTTTTGAGCATTTAGTCGGGCAATCTTCCCGCTTCAAGCATTTGCTTGCTCAAGCTAAAAAACTGGCTTTGCTGGATGCCCCTTTACTGATCCAGGGTGAAACAGGGACCGGGAAAGAGATGCTGGCACGTGCTTGCCACCAGCGTTCGATACGTCGAGAGCAGCCTTTTCTCGTGGTTAACTGTGTCTCTATGCCAGATAATGCCGCGGAAACTGAGTTGTTCGGTTTCGCAGGTGATCACCATGAGCCAGGTAAGAAAGGTATTTTTGAGCAAGCAGCTGGTGGTACTGTCTTCTTGTATGAGATTGGTGAAATGTCGCCTCACCTGCAAATTAAGCTACTGCGTTTTTTGCAAGACGGTACATTCCGCCGGGTCGGTGAAGAAGAAGAGGTTAAAGTCGATGTTCGGGTGATTTGTTCAACCCAGAAAAAACTTCCAGACTTAGTCGCTGCGGGTGATTTTCGCGAAGATCTTTATTATCGACTGAATGTATTAGCGTTAGTTGTTCCGTCGTTGCGAGAGCGCAGCGCCGATATTGTACCGTTGGCTGAGTTGTTTTTGGCCCAGTTTGCCCAAGAGTTACAACAGCCAAAGCCGCGAATTTCAGAACAATTGGCGCAATACCTCAGTCAGTATGCGTGGCCTGGTAACATCCGCCAGCTTCGCAATGTGTTATTTCGGGCGATGACTCAGGTCGAGGGGCCCGAAATTACAGTTGACGATGTGCAGCTGCCCGAAAATGAGTCGGCGAGTATCATCAGCGATGAGACGTTAGACGGCTCACTTGATGAAATCATGAAGCGTTATGAGTCGGGGATCCTGGCGAACCTTTATCGCAGCTACCCATCAACCCGTAAGCTGGCAAAACGGTTGGGTGTGTCTCATACAGCAGTAGCCAACAAACTGCGTGAGTATGGTCTGACGAAGCGCTAGCCTAAGCTGAAAATTACAGGTTAAGTTTTGTTCAGTAGAGAGAGTTGGCCAGATTCCAGCGCTAATAACTGAGACACCATTTCACGCCCATACCGGTAGCCACATAAGCTATCATTGTCATTGCGAACACGGTGGCAGGGTATGATTATCGGGATTGGATTGACATTCTTTGCCATTCCAATCGCCTGACCAGCTAGTGGAAGACCAATTTTTTTTGCTATTTGTTGGTAGTTACGGGTTTGGCCGAATGGTATCTCAGTGAGAGAGTGCCAGACTTGTTGTTGAAAAGCCGTACCTTGTGGTGCCAGCGGAAGAGTGAAGGTGCGCCGTTTGCCACCGAGGTATTCTTTTAGCTGGCTAATATAGGGTTTCATTGTGTCGGGATTGTGTTCCCAACTCGCATCGGGGCAAAAACCGGTGCTGCCAACAATCAATTGGCGTAGCCCCTTATCATCAGCAAGCAGATAGATTTTTCCTAATACGGTATCTAGACAGTCGTAGTACATCATTATGTTATAAGAGGCTAATTTGTTTAATACTATTATAAACCGCTCTTCAACATTAGTAGTTGATGAACTTAAAATTCGTTTGATTAGTACCAAAGATGCGCAACGCATATCAGCTTATTACAAAAAAAATCGCCAATTTCTCCAGCCTTGGGAACCGCTGCGCGAAGAAGGTTTCTTTTCGCTAGAAGGATGGGAAAAAAGGCTGATCCAATTATCGGAGCTGCAAAAGCATCATTTAGCTTATTATTTTGTGATAGTGAAGCAGGGTTCTGACGACATTTGTGGTGTCATTAATTTTAGTAATTTGATCAAGCATCCTTTCTATGCCTGCCATGTTGGTTACTCACTGGGTGAAGAATATCAGGGGCAAGGTATTATGCGCCGTTCGTTGAATGCAGTGGTGAAATGGATGTTTGAAGAGAGGCATTTCCATCGCATTATGGCGGGGTACATGCCGAGAAATACGAAAAGCGGCAAGGTGCTGTCTGAACTCGGATTTGAAAAAGAAGGCCAGGCCAAAGACTATCTGTTGATAAATGGCAACTGGGAAGATCATATACTGACCGCAAAGACAAACCCGCACTGGACGCCGCCAGATAAATGATAGGTATAAAAAAGAGGCTTGCTATAGCAGATAGCAGCGAGCCTCTTTAACCGTATCAAATACGTAGGAATTTATTCTACTGTCAGAATACGGATGTTATTCGTTGAACCAACAGTATCCATCACATCACCTTGAGTGACGATGACCAGATCCCCCTTTACTAAATAGCATTTATCTTTCAGGACGGCGATTGCGTGCTTAGCAGCTTCAAGACCTGAATCGCTATCACGATCAAAGTACACCGGTGTTACCCCACGGTATAGTGCTGCACGGTTTAGGGTCTTTTCATTACGCGACATTGCAAAGATAGGCAGACCAGAAGAAATACGAGACATCATGAGTGGTGTGCGGCCAGACTCTGTCATTGTGATCATCGCTTTAACGCCTTCCATGTGGTTGGCAGCATACATGGTCGACATTGCAATTGTTTCTTCCGGAGATGAGAAAGTACGAGACAGGCGGTGTTTAGAAATATTGATGCTTGGCTCTTTTTCTGCACCAATACATACGCTAGCCATTGCCTTTACGGTTTCAACCGGGAAGGCGCCAGCAGCCGTTTCGGCAGACAGCATCACGGCATCGGTACCATCAAGTACGGCGTTCGCCACATCCATGACTTCTGCACGTGTTGGCATTGGGCTGGTGATCATTGACTCCATCATCTGAGTCGCGGTGATCACGGTACGGTTCAGGCTACGCGCACGACGGATCAGTTTCTTCTGAACACCGACTAATTCGGGGTCACCAATTTCTACACCGAGATCACCACGAGCAACCATAACCACGTCAGATGCCATGATAATGTCATCCATCGCTTCTGTGGTTGCAACGGCTTCCGCACGTTCAACCTTTGCAACCAGTTTAGCCTCCAGGCCAGCATCGGTCGCCAGACGGCGGGCATATTTCATGTCTTCGCCGTTGCGAGGGAAAGAGACCGCAAGATAGTCGACCCCTATTTTCGCAGCAGTAAGAATGTCGGCTTTATCTTTGTCTGTCAGCGCTTCTGCTGACAGGCCGCCACCTTTTTTGTTAATACCTTTGTTATTGGAAAGCGGGCCAGCTACCGTCACTTCGGTGTGAACCTTGTTGCCTTCTACGGCAATAACTTTCAACTGTACACGGCCATCATCAAGAAGAAGAATATCGCCAGTAGTCACGTCTTTTGGCAGTTCTTTATAATCAAGACCCACGGAGTTCTGATCACCGTTACCTTTAGGAAGATCACTATCCAGAGTGAATTTATCACCGATAGCAAGCTGGATTTTACCTTCTTTAAATGTCGAAACGCGGATTTTAGGACCTTGCAAATCGCCAAGAATTGCAACGTGTTTACCGAGTTTAGCGGCGATTTCACGTACCGTTTTAGTGCGTTGAATATGATCTTCAGGACTACCATGAGAGAAATTCATTCGAACAACGTTTGCACCCGCAGCGATAATTTTTTCAAGGTTGTTATCACGGTCGGTAGCAGGACCAAGGGTCGTTACGATCTTTGTACGTCTAAGTCTTTCTGACATTGGAAACTCCATCTATTATTTAATCTGCCAATTTCAGCGGGAGAGGTCACAATAATTAACTTGCCGCTAAATGTGACTGAAATTTTACTACATAAGCAGGGCACTTAGAGCTGTTCTTTATCAACAAACTGAAACATCAGTACACTTGTTTTGTGAAAAAGTGATGAATAAAAGAGCCATTGTATTCATACTTGCCCATAAAAGAGGCTGTAAACATGTTAAGCGTCTGCTTAAGTGTAGCTGCGGTATAGAGGCGATTTGGCGATAAATGTGAGGGCAGATATTTCGCGGGATGCTGTGTTGAGGGTATAAAAAAGCATGAATAATCATCCATGCTTTTTTGATTGATCTATAGGGTCTGAATTACAGAGTATTTTCTTTTGAAAAGCGGGAGTCTTTTAACGATTCTTTCACCCGTTTCAGGTTTTCTCTAAACCCAGCACCGCGTCGTAAAGTGAACCCGGTTGCCAGTACATCAATTACGGTCATTTGTACAACACGGCTTGCCATCGGCATATAAATATCAGTATCTTCCGGTACATCTAAGCAAATAGATAAAGAACACTCACGATCGAGTGGAGAGTCTTTTGCGGTAATACCGATAACCGTAGCACCGTTTTCACGGGCCATATGAGCAATTTCTACCAGGCTCTTAGTTCGGCCGGTATGAGAAATCACCACGACAACGTCACCATCGGTGCAGTTAATCACGCTCATACGTTGCATTACGATGTCATCAAAACAAACAATAGGAATATTGAAACGGAAGAATTTATTTTGTGCATCATGAGCCACGGAAGCGGATGCCCCCAGGCCAAAGAAAGAGATTTTCTTGGCCTGGGTCAGCAAATCAACGGAACGGTTGATTTGCATTGGATCTATGCTGTTTTTGGCGACATCAAGGCAGGCCATAGTTGATTCGAAAATCTTTGCTGTATAAGCATCTGGCCCATCATCTTCTTCGACATTACGGTTCACATAAGGCGTACCATTGGCAAGACTTTGTGCCAAGTGAAGTTTAAAATCAGGGAAGCCCTTCGTATCAAGACGGCGACAAAAACGGTTTACTGTCGGCTCACTGACATCGGCCATTTTAGCCAGAGTCGCAATGCTAGAGTGAATAGCCGTTTGCGGCGAAGCGATGATCACTTCTGCAACTTTACGTTCAGACTTACTGAAATTGTCTAAATTTTTTTGAATCTTTTCTAGGGTATTCATGGAGATTACCGCGCTTCGTTACTGAATTTCATTAAAGGCCATTTCGCTCTCACGAAGCCAATTATTTTGAAACTATACTACTTTTCATAGATCTGCTCCTAGTAATTCCATGAATCTTGGTTTCTCTTTTTATTATAGTTTGACCGGGATCGAGTTTTTTCTTTCAGTTCTGAAGGTTTTTGTGAATATATTTTCTTTTTAAGGCCGGTTTGGCATTATTTCTGTTATTAAATTTCATCCGGAAGGGATTAATTTACAGGTCGAAATAAATATAATGACTTTATGCCATTTGTTGTCGCTGGCGTCTGTGTCAGCGTTATATCTCTAAACCGCGTAAATATTCCGAGTTCTGCATACCTCGGCGTAGTTTGGGTATATCGTGGGTAGTAATTTGCACTGAGATTAAGGATTATTGTTTATGAAAGTGAGTATTTGCGGGTGTGGCTGGTTAGGTTTGCCATTAGCAAAATATTTGGTTGCAAAAGGACTAGAGGTGTATGGAAGTAAAACTCAGGCTGTATCTGCTAGCCAACTTCTCCAATACGGAGTTCATGGTATTGCACTCACCATTCCTTTGGTCAATGGGGCAGAAAAAAAGGCGCTTGATGATAAAAACAAACAAGAACATCAGAATACGCAGCAGTTAAGCGACGTTACTGAATTTTTTCAAACTGACGTACTGGTTATCAATGTTCCTCCCCGGCGGAAAACGATGACAGGTCATGAGTATGTGGAGGCTATCTTATCGCTCTCTGACGCGGCAAAACAAGCAGGATGTCAGCGGGTGATTTTTGTCAGTACAACCTCCGTGTACGGTGGTTTGACGGGGGAGGTACTGGAAACATCCGTTCCTCAACCTGATACGGAATCAGGCCGTGCACATTTTCATATTGAACAACAACTTCGGAAATCTTGGGGCGACAACTTGGTCGTACTGCGTCTGGCTGGGCTGATTGGTCCGGGGCGTCATCCGGTTAACTATTTAGCCGGAAGAGAAAATCTGGCCGGAGGCGAAAAGCCCGTGAACTTGGTTCACCTTGATGACTGTATTCAGGCTATCGCTAGTATTATAGACCGGCAGCCAGCCTTAAAAGTCTTGCACCTTGCTGCAAAGTCACATCCCACGCGAAAGCATTATTATACCGCAATGGCCTCTAAAGCTGGTTTGCCGGAGCCTATTTTTACGGCAGATTCTTCGACGGGTGGAAAGATCATAAACGCGGATAAAAGCTGTAGGGTGTTGGATATAATAATGCGGCATGATGATCTAATGGGCCTTTCTCCTGAGATTGACAGCCACTGATTGTGCGTGGCCCCAGATCTGTCTTCCTTCTCTTTTCAGGCAAAAAAATCCCGCTGAAGTTCAGCGGGCGGAATGTTCCATAAAAACAATTAGGAGTTTGTAGCAGCAGTGGCATCTCTGATTAATGAAAAAGGAACCGTCTGGGTTGCTGTCTTCATTAATATTAATGTCACTAGTTATGACTCTGGGGATCAAAGAAGGTTCCAAGAAATGTTAAAAAAAACACTTTTTCTTCATGAATGGCTTTGTTACACAAAATTCTTACTTTAGATGATGTGAACTGGACGGAAAAGCACTCAGATAAAAAAATCCCGCTGAAGATCAGCGGGAGGAATGTTCCGTAAAACAATAAGGAGTTTGTAGCAGCAGTGGCATCTCTGATTAATGAAAAGGAACCGCCTGGGTTGCTGTCTTCATTAATATTAATGTCACTAGTTATGACTTCGGATATTCGCATTGGTTCAACATTTATGTCAGGAATCCCCAATATTGTTCAGAATCTCGTATTTTTTAGGTGGATTAGGTATAACGACCAAGGCTGAAGAGGGTTATCAAGGGATAAAAAAAAGCTCGCTGATAATCAGCGAGCCAAAGTTCTATTTACACAATAAGGAGTTAAGTAGCAGTGGCATTGTCGATTACAGAAGAGAAGACTTTGTGGGGCGGCCAGCTCACAAAAACATATGTCTCTAATCTTGATGCTACTAATTATGACCGGTCTTTTTAGGGTTAGTTCAAAGACGTGGTGCGCTTTCTGCCCATTTTTTTTAAGATGTTGATATGTTAAGGGTATTATTCCTACTATTTTGCGGTGACGATCTGAGCTGTTTCGCCAAGATGTGATTTAAATCAGGGTACGACAAATGCGGCTCTGGCACATTGTTCGCCTGTATCCCCCCCTTCCTAATGATGCGTCTCGTATTGTGAAGTTGCCTGGGTATATTTGTGGCCTGACATATCGCATTCATGCTGTAACCGTGTCAGTCGTGGCCTCTCTTAAGCATTAAAGGAAGCAAGATGGCTCTGAATTTTGACCTGAAAACATATCTGGACCAGCTTGAACAACTGGTTAATGTGGATTGCGGCAGTTATACCCCTGAGGGAATTGCTCAAATCGCTGACATTCTTACACCGATGTTTGAACAAATTGGCTTTACCGTGATTCGTCATCAGCTGGATGACAAAGCGGGTCCTTGCTTGGAAATCACCAATAGGCCAGATGCCGGTTTCTATGATGTGATGCTCAGTGGCCATATGGATACCGTGTTCCCGGCGGGTACTGTCTCAGAGCGGCCAATGACTTTCGATGAGCATAAAATCTATGGTCCGGGTGCTACGGATATGAAGTCAGGCATCCTCAGTGCTTGGTATGCTCTGCAAGCTCTGACGTCGGATGAGTTGGCACGTTTATCGATTGTTGTGGTATTAAATTGTGACGAAGAAATCGGTTCAATATATTCTCGCCAATGGCTGGAAAGTATTGCCCGTAAAAGCGGCCAGGTGTTGGTGTGCGAAGCTGCTCGTCCGACGGGTAATTTAATTCGTTCCCGTAAAGGCAACGCAAAGTATGAAATTGAATTTCATGGCGTCGCTTCTCACGCCGGATCTGCCTTGAGTGAAGGCGTGTCCGCTATCTATGAACTGAGCCAATGGGCATTGGCAATTAAAGGCATGGTTAACCTTGAAACCGGAACAACGATGAATGTCGGTGTTATCGAAGGCGGAATGGCGGTGAATGTGGTGCCGGATTATGCCAAAGCCATTGTTGATCTACGGTTCTGGAATACTGATGAGGCAGAAACGATTGATGGCCGATTACGCGAAATGGCTCAAGCACCTTTTGAAAAGGGCGCGAGGGTCACGGTCAATCGCGCGACGTTTAAACCTTCCATGCAGCCAAGTGCAGACACCGAAGCTCTGATCCGTTTGGTCAGTGAAGAAGCGGATAAGCTAAATATTGTCTATGGCTGGGAAGATGCCGGTGGTGGTTCAGATGGTAACTTTACGGCCGCAATGGGTACGCCGACGCTTGATGGTTTTGGGCCAATGGGCGCGGGTTTTCACAGTGATAAAGAATATTTGCTCATTGATTCTATTGAACCGCGTATTCAGCTATTGGCGCAGGTGTTAAAGCGTTTGTAGTCTTCGCTGGAACAAGTGGTTGCCGGACTAAGCCCGCAGAGCGCTGGCTTAGTCACATACAACAAAGAAAACCCATCTCTACGAGGGGACGGGTTCTGAAGAAAATCTTCTAAAAAAAGCAGTGGCATAATATAAGACCCATTAGCCTGTTTTTTGTTCCCATGAAATGTGATATTTATCAGTTTTTTCTGCCCTATTTTCAGTTATAAATTGAAGACTTTAAAATATCGCTGTTAACGATTGATTTTATAGCTATTAATCTAAATAGAAATATTTCATCGCAAATTGAACCATCATATTTCCTATCATGCATGTCTGGCTTTCACCTTGTCTCAGCCGCGCCACATTAGGCGATCATCATCACACTCTCAACGCTTTACCGTGTCCATGGCGCAGGAATATCACTGTTTGATTATCCACCACTTGTTAAAAATATTAATGAGATGTAAAGTTTAAACATGTGTTTAATACGGGTGAGTGAAAATGGCGGGAAAAGGAGAAACGAAGGGCCGTATTTTGGATGCTGCAGAGCTGCTATTTGCTGAGCACGGATTCAAGGAAACGTCTTTAAGGACTATAACCAGTAAAGCGGGCGTTAATCTCGCGTCGGTTAATTACCATTTTGGTGATAAAAAGACACTGGTGAGAGCGGTTTTAAGCCGTTACCTGGAACAGTTCATGCCAGCATTGAAAAATGAGCTGGAGGTGCTGTTAACCCGAGATGAAATTATGATGGAAGATGTTTTTCGCTGCCTCAAAAACCCTCTGGTTTTATTAAATGACTTTCGCCATCAGGGATCGACTATTTTTATGTCATTGATTGGCCGTAGCTATACCGACGTTCAGGGGCACCTGCGCTGGTTCATAATGACCCGCTACGACAATGTATTGACGTTATTTACCACCGCTGTTTGCCGCGCCAATCCATCATTAGATCCAGAAACATTATTCTGGCGATTGCATTTCACCTTGGGGGCGTCGGTATTTACCATGGCTTCGAGTACTGCGTTATGTGAAATCGCTGAAAATGACTTCTCACGAAAAGTGGAAACAGAAGACTTAATTGACCGTCTGATGCCTTATCTGGCAGCAGGTGTTTCGGCTCCGATAGAGCAAGGTTTGTCTCTCGTCGGCGCAACGTCAACCGGCACGGAATAAAATAAAAAGAAATGTATACCCACATGAAAAAATAACGATAAATGAAACAAAAGGACCTGAAAAATGAGCACTTTAACCAACTTACGTAAACGCTACATCAGTGATCCCGCTTTTAAGATGTTTAAAAAAGTGCTGCCGCCACTATCAGAAACCGAGCGTGAAGCGATGGAGGCTGGCAGTGTCTGGTGGGATGGTGAGTTGTTCAGTGGTTCACCTAACTGGAATACGTTGTTGAACTACCCTAAGCCAAAGCTCACGGATGAAGAGCAAATATTTATCGATACCAAACTTGAAACCTTGCTTGAAATGCTGAACGATCATCAGATTGTTCAGGAAGATAAAGACTTATCACCTGAGGTTTGGGAATACTTACGTAAAGAAAAATTCTTTTCGCTGATTATCAGCAAAGAATATGGCGGATTAAATTTTTCGGCATTGGCTAATTCGACCATTGTTACTCGCATTGCAACCCGTAGCTTGAGTGCTGCAGTTTCGGTAATGGTGCCAAATTCATTGGGTCCGGGCGAACTGTTATCCCATTATGGGACCCAGGAGCAAAAAGATTACTGGCTGCCTCGCCTTGCTCATGGCGAAGAAGTGCCATGCTTTGCACTGACCGGCCCGGAAGCCGGTTCTGATGCGGGTGGCATTCCCGACATGGGGGTTGTCTGTTACGGCGAATACCAAGGCCAAGAAGTACTGGGTATTAAGCTGAGCTGGAATAAGCGTTACATCACACTGGCTCCCGTGGCGACGGTGTTAGGTCTTGCCTTTAAATTGCAGGATCCAAACGGGCTGCTGGGTAATAAAGTCGATATTGGCATTACCTGCGCGTTGATCCCGGCTGATCACCAGGGAGTGGAAATCGGCGAGCGTCACGATCCCCTGAATATGGCCTTCATGAACGGGCCAACTCGCGGTCAAGATGTGTTCATCCCGATGGAATGGGTTATCGGTGGACAGGAATATGTGGGTCGAGGCTGGCGTATGCTGGTGGAATGCCTGTCAGCAGGGCGGGGCATTTCATTACCCGCATTAGGGGCCGCCATAGGCCACCTGACGGCACGTACAACGGGAGCTTATGCCTACGTGCGTAAACAGTTTGGTATGTCGATCGGTAACTTTGAAGGTGTTGCTCAGGCAATGGGGCGTATAGGGGGGTATACCTACATGCTTGAAGCGTCACGGACGCTCACCACGACTTCACTTGATATGGGGGAAACCCCGGGAATTGTGACAGCGATTGCCAAATATCACATGACGGAAATGGCACGTACGATCCTGAATGATTCAATGGATATTCATGCTGGTCGCGCAATTCAGCTTGGGCCAATGAATTATCTTGGCCATCACTATTTCGGTATACCGGTCGCAATTACCGTAGAAGGGGCCAACATTCTGACTCGTAACCTGATGATTTTTGGTCAGGGAGCGACCCGGTGCCATCCCTTTGTCTTGAAAGAGATGGAAGCGGCAGCAAACGGCGATGCCGAGCAAGGGGCAAAAGAGTTTGATGGCTTGCTGTCTAAGCACATCCGTTTTGCGACAGGTAACGTCGCAAAATCAATGCTCAATGCTTTTTCTGGCTCACGCTTTAACGCCGCGCCAGTCAGCGGCGAGACGGCGGATTATTATCGCCACCTATCACGTATGAGTCGCGCATTAGCGGTAGCGGCTGACTTCGCAATGCTCAGCCTGGGGGGGGAGCTAAAGCGTCGCGAATTAGTGTCAGCCCGATTGGGTGATGTCTTGAGTCATTTGTACCTGGCATCGGCAACCTTGAAACGCTTTGAAGGCGAAGGCCGCCAGCAGCAGGATTTACCGATGGTGCATTATGCGCTGCAACACTGCTTGCATCAGTGCGGCGTTGCATTCGATGATGTGATGAATAACTTCCCTCGCAAAGGGGTTGGCAGCATCTTGCGTGCCCTGCTGTTCCCGCTGGGTATTCGCTACAAGGCGCCAAGTGATGATGTCACCGTTAAAATTGCAGAATTGCTAATGACACCAGGAGCGCACCGCGAACGTTTGACTAGCTTGTGTTATATCGGTGAAAAAGAATCGGATCCGGTAGCCATCATGGAACGTGCTTTTGTTGCGATGCATAGTGTCAAAGACATTGAACGAAAATTGGCCAAGGCCGTAAAAGCGGGAGAGATCCCACGCAAAGCGTCCTTAACCGAAAAATTGCAGCTTGCTCTGAGTGCCGGCATCGTCACAAAAGAGGATGTTGAAAAAATGGACAATGCTGAGCAGCTCAGGCAAAAAGCGATTCAAGTCGATAACTTTGCTGCTGATCATTTCAAAAAGAGCAGCCTGCAACCAGGGAAGGCTGCTTAAGAGTCATTGCTCTTTAATCGGACAATAAGCACTCTACAATGGAAGAATAAACCTGGTGTTTCCCATGTGCCACGCAAATGCGTGGCACTTTTTTGACCAGATATGATCTGAACAGCGCTCGAGCAGAGCACCGGGACAGTGCCATTATACCAATCGGAATAATGGATCCGAGTGGTATTACTTGGCTAAAATCGTCAATAACACCTCCAACCACTGCTATATTTAGCGTTTTCGCGCATAAAAATAATGCGAATTTGTCGGTAACCTTTTATCCTACAGTCAATTATGTAAGGGAAGTTGAAAATGATCATCAAACCTAGAATTCGTGGATTTATTTGTACGACAACACACCCGATCGGCTGTGAAGAGAACGTTAAAGAACAAATTGCTTATACTAAAGCACAAGGCCCAATCGCCAACGCGCCGAAACGTGTACTGGTTGTCGGTTCTTCCAGTGGTTACGGCTTGTCTTCCCGCATTGCTGCGGCCTTTGGCGGCGGTGCGGCGACGATTGGCGTGTTCTTTGAAAAACCAGGTACAGAGAAAAAACCAGGTACGGCAGGTTGGTATAACTCAGCAGCGTTTGACAAACTAGCGAAAGAAGAAGGTCTTTACGCGAAGAGCCTGAACGGTGATGCTTTCTCTCATGAAGCCAAACAAAAAACGATCGATCTGATCAAAGAAGAATTGGGTCAGATTGATATGGTGGTGTACTCATTAGCATCACCGGTTCGTAAAATGCCTGAAACGGGCGAAGTTGTTCGTTCATGCCTGAAGCCGATGGGTGAAACGTACACGGCGACGGCGGTTGATACCAACAAAGATGTATTGATTGAAACAAGCATAGAGCCTGCAACCGAGCAGGAAGTTACTGATACCGTTACCGTTATGGGTGGTCAGGACTGGGAACTCTGGATCAATGCTCTGGCAGATGCTGGCGTGCTGGCTGATGGGTGTAAGACCGTTGCTTACAGTTACATCGGTACCGAAATCACCTGGCCAATCTACTGGCATGGTGCTCTGGGCAAGGCAAAGATGGATCTTGATCGTGCAGCAACAGAGTTGAATCGTAAACTGTCTGCCAGTGGTGGCTCTGCAAATGTGGCTGTACTTAAGAGCGTGGTAACACAGGCAAGCTCTGCAATCCCGGTAATGCCACTGTACATCGCGATGGTCTTCAAGAAGATGCGTGAAGAAGGTGTACACGAAGGCTGTATGGAACAGATTTATCGTATGTTCACTCAGCGCTTGTATAAGGCGGATGGCACAGCCCCGGAAGTTGATGAAGCTAATCGTCTTCGTCTGGATGACTGGGAGCTGCGTGAAGATATTCAGAAGCATTGTCGTGAGCTATGGCCTAACGTAACCAATGAAAACTTGTTTGATGTTGCAGATTACCAGCAATACAAAGATGAGTTCATGAAGCTGTTCGGTTTCGGTATCGAGTCTGTTGATTATGACGCTGATGTGAATCCGCTTGTCGAGTTTGATGTCGAAACGATCTAATCAGATTTTCAAACCAGAAAGAAAAAACCGCCAAATGGCGGTTTTTTTATGGGGCAGAAGCGAGAGTTGAGAACCGAGATACGAAGTTAGTTCTAGGACCTAGAATCAAGATAGAATCTCTTCCCTTGCTACTTGTCCCTTGTCACTCGGCACTTGTTCCTGAACTTAATGTTTCGGCAGGCGAATGACAAATGCCGCTCCTTCGATTTTGGCCTTTTCAACATGGATCTGGCCTTGGTAACTCTCAACGATTTCATGGCAGACCGACAGGCCGATACCTTGCCCGGGATTGAGCTGGTCGGCGCGAATACCTCGCTGGAATATGGCTTCTCGCATCGCGGGGGCGACCCCCGGTCCGTCATCTTCAATACGGATCAGGAAGTGATCGTCTTGCTCGGTTACGTTAACCCGTACTTCGCTGATACAGAAGCGATAGGCGTTTTCTAATAAGTTACCCAGTAACTCCATTAAATCGTCACGGTTAACAGGCAGTTTCAGCGATGGGGAAAACTGACAGCGCAAGAGTACTTGCTTGTCGCCATAAATCTTACTCAGCATACGGCCAAAACTGTCAATCGCAGGTTTGAGTTCAGTTTTATCTTTCTGCAGCCCTTGTTGGCCCATCATGGCACGTTTTAGCTGATACTGAACCTGATCATCCATCTGACTGATTTGTTCCATCACACGCGTATTCAATTCATTGCGGGCGATCTCTTTGTCATCGAGCAATGCATTGGTTGCGGCCAAACGGGTTTTGAGGCTATGGGCCAGATCGTCCATGGCATGACGATAACGCCCTTTCTGGTCGTTACTGATCCGGATCAAACGGTTGAGAGCGAGAGTAATATCCTGAAGCTCCATGGGATAATTACTGTCTAATCGATCTCGTTTAGCATCTGTCATCTCATCGAGTTGGATTGCCAGTTTTCGCAGTGGCTGAAAACTCCAGTGGAATGCGGCAATCAGAAAGGCAATGGCAATCAAGACAAACAGACCAAGGTAAAAGGTCGTGCGTTTGTGCAATTTGGCCAGAGACGATTCAAAGGCATCACCAGGGCGTAGAACGACCAGTTGATAAATGCTGCCATCTTCACGCTCCCGTCCCAGGTTGTAAGCAATGTAGCTGGTGTTGTTCGGTGACTCAATTAAAGTGGGTGTCGGTATCTCATCCGGCAAATAATTACAAATATTTGAAATATTAGCTTTTTTTGCCTCATCTGACAGCCATACTGTATTGTCGTTAGCATCACACATAACCGACATATAGTCGGTATCTGAAGGGTCAACAGATTTAATCCACTTGTCCATATCCTTGATCAACCCGGCACGGTTTAGCTGAGCGACCACCATTGGCATTTGCGCTACCAGTTCAGATGAATAAGCAGCCATATAGCTTTGGGTATATAGCTGATTAATGACTCCGGCCAGGGCGGATGTGATCAGGACGATAATGGCCACCGAGGCCACTAAGACCCGGCGACGTAATCGGGGTTTAAGGAGTCGCCTCATTGAGCGGGTAACTCGAAAATGTAACCCTGCCCGCGAATGGTTGAAATCGGGTTTTCCTGGCCTGTTTTGCTGAACTTTTTACGCAAGCGGCTGATCATAACCTCAATGGTATTCGGATCGCCTTCCTGATCTTCATAAAGTACATCTAGCAGGCGCTGTTTTGAGACTACCTGGCGGCTATGGCGCATCAGGTATTCCAGTAAATCGTATTCAAAGGCGGTGAGTTCAAGCTGTGTTTCCCCAACGTAGACTTGCTTGGCTAATAAGTCTACCCGGATGTCACCAGCGGTCATTTCCGGTTTCACGAATCCGGCGCTGCGGCGTACCAGAGCACTCAGCCGAGCCACCATCTCTTCTTTCTGGAACGGTTTGACGAGGTAGTCGTCAGCACCGGCTTCAAGCCCGGTGACTTTATCTTGCCAGTTTGAGCGCGCGGTCAGGATCAGGACGGGTAGGCGTAATCCTTTTTTCCGCATGTCTTTAATCAGACTGATACCATCGCGATCAGGTAATCCGATATCGACAATAGCGATATCATTGGGGTAGTTTTGCGCAAAAAACAAGCCTTCTTCGGCTGTGCCAGCACATTGAATTTGATGACCTAGTTCACTGAGTTGGGATTTGAGATGATGACTCAGAATTTGGTCATCTTCGACAATTAGGATACGCATAATTTTGATTACCAAAGATAAATATATCTATTGAATATACTTAATAGAGAGACAGCTTGCGACCATAAGTGTAGGCAATGTGACTGAATAGACGCTGACTGATCAAAAACTAAAGGGATCGTTGATCGTTCAGCGTCTTTAAAAGAAGAGCGGCTAGTTCAGGATGATGATCAATGTACCCGCGATCGTTAACAGTACGTTGGCAATCGCATAGGTACCAGCGTAGCCCAAGGCCGGAATAGTGCTTCTTGCATGCTCGTTGATCATGTCCATTGCCGGGCCACAGGTGCGGGCACCGATAATCGCCCCGAAAAGCAAAGCCCGGTTCATTTTTAAGATATAGGCACCGAATAGATAGGCTAATACCACTGGGATGACACTGACCATAATGCTGGTCACAAAGACAGTCGGACCAATCTGGGTGATCGATTCAAGCAAATTAGAACCCGCGCTTAACCCAATACCGACCATAAAGACCATCAAACCCAAATCCTTGGCCATATTCAATGCGCCTTGCGGCACATAACCAAAAGTAGGGTGGTTGGCTCGCAAAAAGCCCAGGGTAATCCCCGCAAGCAACAGGCCTGCCGCGCTACCTAGCCCAAAGGCGATATGGCCGAAGACCATCGTGATAGTACCGATCAGTAAACCAACAATGAAAAAACAGCAAAAGGCCAACAAATCGGCGATCTGACTGTGAATGGAGATAAAGCCGATACGTTCAGCTAAGCCTAAAACCCGGCTTTTTTCGCCACTGACCTGCAAAATATCGCCTTTATTGAGCCGGATATTATGGTCCATCGGCATTTCGATTTGCGCCCGGACGACTCGGTTAAGGAAACACCCGTATTCAGACAGGTTCAGATCGGATAAACGTTTTCCTGCAATGCTATCGTTTTTAACCACGATTTCTTCTTCTACGATACGTAAATCGAGAAGGTCACGGTCAAACACTTCTTTACCATTGCGGAAGCTCGGATCCAGTCGGGCATGGCTGTCAGGATAGCCAACCAATGCGATCTCATCGCCTTCCTGTAAGATCGCATCACCATCAGGGTTTGCCAAAATTCCGTTACGACGAATACGTTCTATATAACAACCTGTCTGGCGATAAATGCCCAGCTCGCGCAGGTTTCTGCCGTCAATCCAGTTGATCAGTTCCGGGCCAACCCGGTAAGCCCGGATAATGGGCAGATAGACTTTCCGTTGGGCAATTTCACCAATCCCACGCTCGCGGGCAATTTGCTGTGATGATTCAGCCAGATCTTGTTTCTGTAGTTTCGGCATCAGCTTCGCCAGCAGAATCAGGCTAATCAAGCCAACTAAGTAAGACATCGCATAACCGACACTCAGACTGTCAACCATTTGCTGGATGGTACTGGCGTCGCTGATCCCGGACAAGCCACTATTAAGTGCATCTTTAGCACCCACCAAGACCGGTGTAGCGGTCAGAGATCCGGCCATTAATCCGGTGGCCAAAGCTAAATCAAGGTTTAGGTAATGAGCCATGGTCATGGTGATGGTGATGGCAGAAAGCAACACCACTAAGGCAAGTAATAAATAATGTTTACCGTCGCGGAAAAAAATACCAAAAAAGTTTGGTCCCGCTTCGATACCAACGCAGAAAATGAACAGCATGAAACCGATGTTGAGGGCTTCGGTATTAAAGGTAAATCCGGCATTTCCGAATAACAGGGCTGTAAGTAATACTCCAATTGAGTTGCCAATTTGCATGTTGGCTATTCGAATTTTTCCAAAACTAAGACCGACGGCAAGAACGACAAAAAGCAACAGAATATCATTCTGATGAAGAAGAGCTGCTACGTTGATATTCACAACATTATATCCGGGAAGGGTAGGCGCGATAAAAGTGCCGAAATTCTAGCTGATTTTAGAGGTTTGTTATACCTATTAAAGGTAAAAACAGTGTAAAAAATTCACTGGAAACGATGGGTGAGGAAAATCTGCTTGAGCAGTGGCTTTATACCGTTTGTCATCAGATTGATAATAAAGTGCAGTAAATATAAAAGGGCTGAGTATTCAGCCCTTTATTGGAGGTACCCCGTTTCGGTAATACCCGCTGGAGTGAATTATTGGAAGAGTTGCAGATTTGCTTTTGCGTAGGCTTCAAATTCAGTGCAGCCGCCAATGTGCTCTTGATCGACGAAGATTTGAGGCACGGTTTCAACCGGCTTGCCGACGGTTTTTTCTAGGTCCGCTTTACTGATCCCCTCAGCATGAATGTCAACGTAGCGGAAGTTAAAATCATCACGATCTTCTTTTAGCTTTTCAGCGAGCTCTTTAGCGCGAACACAGAACGGGCAACCGGGGCGGCCAAAAATAACAACGAACATAATTTCTCTCCTCAACTTTATTACGCTCACTATAACGTGACTCTTACTGATGAGAAAGAGGGTTTTATCTCTCGCTCTGATAGATAAAACCGATTGGTAGTAAAAGCCGCATCATTGCCTAATGTGATAGATCGCTTGTTATGTTACGAGACTTTTTCAATATGAGGGGAATATTGTCCAGAATCAAAACGAGGAATTGTTACCGGTGCACACTCATGAGGGGGTGTTTATCTTTCAACATTGCCGCAATTATGTTGAAAGATAAACAGCCCCTGATATCAGAAGAGGATTATGATTGAAATAAGGGCATAAAACCCCTCAAGGTAGTGTCAGTTTTACACTGACAGCTCGTTAGTCCCTTCTCAAATTAGATGATGCTATTTGTGTAGCGGAGAACCTATGTTTCAGTTTATGACGTCTTCAAGGATTGTTTTTGGCGAAGGGGCGCTGAGTCACTCATTTTCAGCTTTTAACCAATTTGGCTATAGCGTCTTGTTAGTCACCGGTAAAGATAGCCAACGGTCAGAACCGGTTGTCGGTTACCTAAAACAGCAGAACATGCGCTACCAGCAGGTTGCTGTGCTCGGTGAGCCTCTGATTGCCATGATTGAAGAAATGGCGGCGATGGGGCGAAGATTCCGCCCGGATATGGTGATAGCGCTTGGAGGCGGAAGTGTTCTTGATGCCGGGAAGGCGCTGGCGGCGCTTATTCCCAATCAGGGAAGCGTTTATGATTATGTTGACGTCGTGGGACGCAATGTGCCGCTGCAGGCGAAACCGTTACCCTTTATTGCGATTCCAACCACGGCAGGTACCGGTTCGGAAGTCAGTAAGAATGCCGTGCTACGTTCTGCTCAGGAAAATGTCAAAGTGAGCCTGAACAGCCCTGATATGCTGCCGGATCTGGCCATTGTCGATCCAACCTTAACCTATGGTATGGACCCTGTATTGTCGGGATGCTGTGGTATGGATGCATTTACCCACTTGATGGAAGCGTATGTTTGTGGTGCTCCTAACCCTCTGACTGACATGGTGTGCGAAGAAGGTTTAAGGCGCTTAGCCGGAGCGATCATTCCTGCTTGTGAAGATGATGATCCGCGGGCGCGATCTGATATGTCATTTGCTGCGATGTTAGGGGGAATGGCGCTGGCCAATGCAAAATTAGGGGCCGCACATGGTTTGGCGTCGGCACTCGGCGGGCGGATAGATTCGCCTCATGGGCTTATTACCGCCCAGTTGGCCCCTTTTGTGATGCAGGAAAATATCTTAGCGGCAAGAGAAGCAGGCCGTGCGGATGTACTTAATCGTTATCGGCAATTGGCCTGTATTGTGACCGGACGGATCAACGCCGAAGATATTGATGGCATTTTATGGACGAAACGAACGTTAAAGCGGTTAAACTTGCCGCCAGTTTCGCAATTTGGGTTATGTGACACCATGTTTGATGACGTTGCCGAAGATGCCTTGCGCTCAAATGCGATAAAGGGAAATCCGTTACCGCTTAACAAGCAACGTTTGCAGGGGATCCTGGAGCAAGTTTGTCAGGAATGCAAAATTGATATATCGAGCCAAATTTAGATGATTTTCGCAATGCGGGAGTTGTGCTACATTGATGGTCAATAAGATAACCCTGAGCATAGACAGGGGAGCGTCTTTAATAATAAGGGCTTTAGTACCTATTAAGACTCAGATACACTTGATTTATATAGCTAACAACTTCGTGCAGTCACACTTTTAATTGATGTTGCTTTAATAAGTGATTCAGTTTTTTTGTTTTTTAAATAGTTTGCGAATGGAATTGCAATAAGAAGAATAAAAGCGGAAGAGAATATGAATAATATAAGGAAAGTGGCACTTGTACTGTTTTTTGCTACTTTACTGAGTGGCTGCCAAAGTACACCGGAAGACAATCTGGCGGCGACCTCTGAAATCAACACTGAAAATGCCTACCAAAATGCGCTAAAAACGCATAAGAAGTGGCAACAGAAGATGATGAACATAGAGCATCTGGCGCTCTACTCTCCGAATAAATTTAATGCACTTCAGTCTGGATGGAAAAATGCAGATTCACTTTATCTGGAATTTTCTGATCAACCAGAAGTCGCATTTGAAAACTACTCTATTTTTTCCTCGACAACTTACCTTGAACGGTTCAACGATGAGATACATCAAGTCCAGTTAATCTTAACGGATCTGGAGCGTTTGAAAGTACAGGCTGATAACGTACTCGAATCTGCAATTGAGCAAATGCGCTATCTTAATTCCTTAGATGCCGAGCAATACTACCGCAGTGAATACACTCGATTGAATCGATTATATGCCAAATTATTCAGTTTAGTTGAGCAAGAAGATATCAGTGATGCCCGTGAAGAGCAGGATGAGTTTCTCGAACGCAGCCATAGTTTAGAAGTGAAGACGGTGAAAAAGATCTATATCGCACCGCTAGAGAGTGAGTTACGCAGTTTACGTCAAAAAGATGTGAAATATTACGCTCCCCTGAGCTACGCACGTGTAGAGGCAGAAATTGGTACGGGGAATGCTGTTATTGACCTGTCACCGAGAGACTTTGCGACAATTAACAAAGCTGTCACGGAGATCCAGTTTGAACTCGACCATGCGGCACATATTGCACTGGAAGTACAAAGTCTGCGTGACCGCAGTAAAGATGAGTATGAGAATTTCATTCTAGAAATTGAAGCTAAATTACTGCGTATTTCACGTGCCCTTAATGATACGGATTGGCGAGATAAGCCGATCCGTACCCAGGCTCAATTAATTACGGATGGTGTAGCAGCTGCACGTCAGCAGCGCGTTGTTAAGCGTATTAGGGCGCAGCAAAATCCTGCCAAAGATCAGGAAATACAGACGTTAACCTTATTGGTCGAAAGTCAGAAGCAGGTTATACAACAGTTACGAGCAAACCTGGGTTCGCAACCAGAAAGCCTGGGTAATATTCAACCCGAGACACCCCCAGCTTATTATTCGACGCAAAATGGGGTTGAGGCTGTAGAGCCGCTTGATCTGTCTGCCGCCGCGGCCACACACTAGTACATCATCACCGAAGTTGTGCCATCTTCAGGCACTTTACTATTGATAATGTATGTGGAAGGGGGCTAGGCAGAACCTTCAGCGGAACAGTCGTTTTTTCTGAATAGGTGTTCATTTGTGATACTAGCGGGAGTCCTTTTTTCATCAACTGCATTCTAAGTTCAAAAAAAATGTAAAGATTTCAAATATAATCATGTTTTTTTCCTCTAAGGATGAATTTTAGTCCTAATTTGGATTGATCTACCCCTCATCATCCATTAGAATTCGCCGCGCATTTAAGATGCATCCATTTTTGAAATTTTATCGTTTTTGTTGAATTACTCCTGTAGGGGAACTAAATGTCCACGAAACTAGCTAACCCGGCGCCGCTTGGCCTAATGGGTTTTGGTATGACCACTATCCTTTTGAATATCCATAATGCGGGTTTCTTCCCGATTGATTCTATGATCCTTGCAATGGGTATTTTTTACGGTGGTATTGGTCAAGTACTAGTGGGCATGATGTGCTTCAAGCGTGGCGATACATTTGGTACCACTGCGTTTACGTCATACGGTCTGTTCTGGTTGACTCTGGTTGGTCTGATTGTTATGCCGAAAATGGGCTTAGCAGCAGCAAGCCCAGCAAACTTTATGGGTTGGTACTTGGGTCTGTGGGGTGTATTCACGGCATTCATGTTTGTCGGCTCGCTATGCTACCCACGTGCAAAACAGTTCGTATTCGGTTCTCTGACGGTACTATTCTTCCTGTTGGCTGCTCGTGATTTCACTGGTAGCGAACTAATCGGCACGATTGCTGGTTTTGAAGGTATTATCTGTGGTGCGAGCGCAATCTACTTTGCTATGGCGCAGGTACTGAACAACGAATACGGCCGCACAATTCTGCCTGTAGGCGAAGTGAAGAAAGAGAAAGTAAGCCTGAAAGCGGCGGCTTAATCTGACCGAACATTCAAAAACCTCGCATCAGCGGGGTTTTTTTGTACCTGTATATACCTAACTTCAATAAAACCCTATTCGATCATATAACTGCCTTGTCTAAAAGTGACTGAATTCTCGCCGAACACTGCATATTAAAGTAGTTGGGTATATATCCTCTACCAACTATGATTATTGTTATCAGAAGCTTGGTTTATTACTGGAGGTTGTATGGCGCAACGTTACGCAGCGCTGATGGGGGCATTAGTGGCCGATGCCGCGAGTATGGGAACACACTGGATTTACTCCCCAGAACGTGTCAAAACGCTTACTAACTTACCTCACTTCCCATTCATAGAACCCGACCCTTCGCACTATCAAGGTGTTGACAGCTATTATGCGCATGACAAACTAACTGCCGGTGAGCTTACAGCCTACGGTGAGTGGTTAGCGCTATATATTCGGCTGCTGGCAAATCCCGATGTTGATACCCACAGCATTCAGCAACAAGTCCTGGATTATTTCGGTCCGGGTGGCGAATTTGTCGGTTATGTCGATAGTCCGACCCAAGCATTATTACTGAGCTTGTTTTCCCTTCCACCCGAAGATTGGCCGGAAGACTCAGGTTGTGATGACGATCAGAATACAGCTTTATGTGCCGTACCTGCATTAGTGGCTTTAAAGCATCCTTCAGACAAGTTAGAGCAGGAAATTGAGCGCATTGTCGGTATAACCCATCAAAATGATATTGCCATTTCCAGTGCCAAGGCATTTGCCTGCGCCCTGAATGAAGCATTACGTTCACGACGTATGGAGCCGGTACTGAATGTCTTAAAAATCAAATCGGAGCCGAAGACCCAGGATTTAATTGAGCAGGTGAGGGTACTCAGTGGCGATGTGAACGATCTCAAGCATGTACTATCGATAGTCAACCCAGCTAATCATCTGGTTGATAGTATACCGATGGCTGCCTGGATTTTAAAAAACAGTGAAAGCTATACCGAAGCAATTATCAAAAATATACTGGTGTCGGGTGATTCCTGTGGTCGCGGTATCATCGTCGGCGCATTAGCAGGAGCTTGTTACGGTTTTGGTGATGATAAGGGGATTCCCATTTCATGGATCACCACGCTACAGTGTGGTGAGGCGCTTGCAGAAGATATTGAGGTATTGTTGAAAGTGGCAAGCGGCTAGAAGTCAGTAACGAGAGAGAAACCAAACAAAAAAAGCCACCGATAGACGGTAGCTTTTTACGATAGTATCGAGCTTCGTAAAGTGAGTTTTTAGTGACTCGCTTGCCTTATCTCGTTTCTGTGATTAACAAATAACCTTGATTGCCAGACCACCCTGAGATGTCTCACGGTATTTCGCATTCATGTCTTTGCCGGTTTCAAGCATTGTCTCAATAACTTTATCAAGTGAAACGCGCGGCTCTGATGAACGGCGAAGCGCCATACGGCATGCGTTAATTGCTTTAACTGCGGCAATACCGTTACGCTCGATACACGGCACCTGTACCTGGCCAGCAACCGGGTCACAAGTCAGGCCAAGGTTGTGCTCCATAGCGATTTCAGCCGCCATACAGACTTGCTCAGGGCTACCGCCCATCAGTTCAGCAAGGCCTGCTGCCGCCATAGAACATGCGACACCGACTTCACCCTGACAGCCGACTTCAGCACCAGAGATAGAGGCATTACGCTTATAAAGACCACCGATAGCGCCGGAAGCGGCGAAGTAGCGGGTGTAGTCTTTAGGGCCAACATTTTGAACGAACTTATCGTAGTAAGCCAAAACCGCAGGAATAATGCCACATGCACCATTGGTCGGTGCTGTTACGACACGACCGCCCGCTGCATTTTCTTCGTTTACCGCAAATGCATACATGTTTACCCAATCAACAACGGTCATTGGGTCATTGCTGAATTTCTCAGTTGCCATTAACTGTTGGTAAAGAGCGGCAGCACGGCGAGGTACGCGTAGAGGGCCAGGCAAAATACCTTCTTCGTTCATACCGCGTTCCATACATTCACGCATGGTCTTCCAGATTTTCGAGAAGTAAGTATTGATTTCGTCTTCTGCGTTCATCGCTCGTTCATTTGCCATCACGAGAGCGCTGATAGATAGGCCGTACTCTTTACAATGGCTCAAAAGCTCATCAGCTTTTGTGTACATGTAAGGTACTGTGACGTTAGATACTTGTTCTTTACCAAAGTTCTCTTCATCGACGATGAAACCACCACCGATGGAATAATACGTTTTCGTATACGCTTCTTCATCACCAATCCATGCGTGGATTGACATGCCATTTTCGTGAAGAGGAAGGTTAGTCGTATGGAAGTTCATACCACCGTCACGAGGGAATTCAACGGTGTGGCAGTGCATACCAACAGGTAGGCGTTCAGTTTCTTCTACGCGGCCAATGAAGCCTGGAATACTATCGATATCAACATGCTCAGGGCTGTTGCCCGCAAGGCCCATAATGATAGCGATATCTGTGTGGTGACCTTTACCGGTAAGAGAAAGTGAACCATAAACATCGACGGTAATTTTGGTTATATCACGTAATTTTCCCATAGCGCGCAGGTCATCAATAAACTCTTTACCTGCTTTCATTGGGCCAACAGTGTGTGAACTGGAAGGACCCACACCGATTTTGTAGATATCAAAAACACTGATCATGTGTATTACCTCAGTCGGGGGAAGCGCTCTTGCCTCAGGCCAAGACTGTCATAGTTTTTATAATTCCCGCCCCTTCCTTGGCGAGATCACTAGAAAAACAAAAGAGCAGGTGGCAAACGCTTCCTGCTCTTAAGTATCATCTATTTTACGCAAATTGTCTCAGAAGGCTATGCGCTGTAGCACATTTTCTTTGATGAATAAGCCGTAAACGATAGTTATCGCTGTTATAGCGATGATTGTATTATAACGCGCCGTAGATTACAGAAGTAATAGCTGCAATACCACATAGAGCGGTAAAAATACTTACCGGTGCTGATGTCTTGTACTTCGCCATAGCGGGTACTTTATACATTGCGATTACAGGCATTAAGAATAGGATACCAGCGATCATCGGTGCGCCCATAGTTTCAATCATTCCCAGGATGCTAGGGTTAACGATTGCAACGATCCAGGTTGTAATAACGATGAAGCCAAGAGAGATTTTCTCAATCTTCTTAACTGGCATGCTTGAGCCAGATTTTACTAGTCCTACAAGACCTTCATGTGCACCCAGGAAGTGACCAAAGTAGCTTGAAGTGATTGCAGCAAAAGCAACAAGAGGACCCATTAAAGAAATTAACGGAGATTCGTGGATGTTCGCCAGGTAAGACAGAACACTGATGTTTTCTGCTTGCGCTGTTGCTAGTTGCTCAGGTGATAGAGAAAGAACCACAGAGAATACAAAGAACATTACGAAGCTCATTAGCATCATTGCTGCGCCACCAGTGATCATGTCAGTTTTACCTACTGCATTGTCACCGTAAATGCGGCGTTGCTCTTTAGAGAACTGGCTGATTACCGGGCTATGGTTGAAAGAGAATACAATGATCGGGATTGCCAACCAGATAACTGAAGGCATAGCGCTCCAATCAGGGCTTACAGAGACCATTGAACCATTCCACTCAGGAACCAGGTAAATTGACAACGCCAGCAGAACGAATACCAGTGGGTAAACCATTGCAGATGTCGCTTTAAGCATCAGCTCTTTGCCAAAAACAACGCCGGCTGTCATCAGAAGAATTAAAGAGCCTGACAATAACCAACGTGGAATAGATTCCATGCCCATCTGGTTTACCAGGAAAGAATCAACCGTGTTGGTAATACCTACACCGTAGATTAGAACGATAGGGTAAATGGCAAAGAAGTAAGCAAAAGTGATGAGTTTAGCGCCAGATTTACCAAAATGTTCTTCTACAGTATCAGTGATATCTGCTTCAGGATTTTTTGCTGAAAGTACAAAGCGGGCAAGGCCTTTATGTGCAAACCAAGTCATTGGTGCAGCAATAAGGGCAAGAATCACTAGTGGCCAGAAGCCACCGGCACCAGCTTTAATTGGAAGGAAAAGTACACCAGCACCAACAGCGGTACCGAATAGTGAAAGAGCCCAAGTGAAATCTTTGTATGTCCATCTTGCTTTCGTGGCACCAGTTGATGCCGAGCTTACTGTAGTTTGCATGATTATATATCCAAAGTTTTTTTACGGAACGGAACAGGAACGGCGCGCATTTTGAGGATTTATGGCAGGAAAACTTTGATCAAGATCCCGTTATGTAATGGATGCAAATTGCAATACAATTAAAAGTGAGCTGGGTCACATATCATGTTGCGGGAAGGTTAGGGGAAATGACGTGTTAGAAGGTTTTTTTTAATACCAGAGCTGTTTCGATAACAATTTAATCATCTGGGCGGTTGCCCCCCAAATTGAATAGTTGCTGAATGGAATTGAATAAATAGTGTGATATTTACCATCTACCCGGAACTGCTGAGTGCGCATATTCACTGGGTTTAATAGGTAGTGGATCGGTACTTCGAACAGTTCATCGACCTCATTAGGATCCAGCTGTGGCCTGTAATCAGGGGCGATGGTTGAGAGAAAAGGCGTAACCATATATCCGCTTATTGTGGGGAGAGAAGGAAGCTGGCCCAAAATATGACTTCGCTTGCATAAAATTCCAGTTTCTTCTTTTGTTTCGCGGATGGCCGTGGCGATTAAATCGACATCATAGGCCTCTTGGCGGCCACCAGGAAATGCGACCTGACCAGGATGGTGTTTTAGGTGTTTAGCCCGGCGTGTCAGGACAATATTGAAGCTGTCTTTGCGCGGAACTAAGGGGATCAGCACTGCCGCTTGCTTAAATGTATCTATTTTAGAGGCATATTGGCGCACCCGCGCATTATGACTGGTGTCATAATTGGTCGTGGGTGCCAGTAAAAATCGGCTTAAAATCTGTTGCTGATTGTTCATAGCCTATCCGTGGTTATGTGGGGTCGATCTGTTTAGCTGCCAGTCGTGCTGAGATAGTATAGTCGATTATCTATAGCTATCGGTAAACGATATTACTGTTTTAAGATTGGCAGAATTTTACTGAGTTTGTCCAGTGTTTCCTGATATTCGCTTTCAGCTTCGCTGTCTGCGACAATGCCGCCACCAGCCCAGGCAAAGAGTCGGTTTTGCTGAGTGATCAGGGTACGAATGGTGATACTGGTATCCATACGACCACAACGGCTGATATAGCCGATACTGCCGCAATACACGCTTCGACGGTGGGGTTCTAGCTCTTCAATGATCGACATGGCACGTACTTTAGGTGCGCCGGTGATCGAGCCGCCAGGAAAACAGGCCCGTAATAAGTCGGTCGGTGAATATTGTTCATCGAGTTGACCGGTGACGGTGCTAACCAGGTGGTGTACGGCTGGAAAGCTTTCAATATCAAATAGCTTTGGCACTTTGACGCTACCAGGTTTTGCCACTCGACCAATATCATTTCGCAGCAAATCAACAATCATCAGATTTTCTGAGCGATCTTTCTCTGCGTAGCGTAATGCTTCGGCATAGGCTTGATCCTGCGTGGCGTCTTCAGAGCGCGGACGTGTCCCCTTGATAGGTTTTGTTTCTACATAGCCCTGATTATGCTGCAAGAAGCGTTCAGGCGATACAGACAGTACAGTGCCGTGCTCGGTACGAATGAAGCCAGAGAAAGGGGCGCCATTGATCTGGTCTAACCGCAGATATGCTTGCCACTCATTGCCCTGATAGGATGCATCAAAGCGCTGTGCCAGGTTAATCTGGTAGCAGTCACCTGACAGCAAATACTCTTGGACCCGATCAAATTTGTTGCAGTAAGCGGTGGTTGTCATGTTTGCAGACCAGTCACTTGTTAATGAGAATGATTGGCTCTGTTGTGATACATCAGCATTGTGCTGCTGCAGCCAGGCGTCTTTCTGCTGGCTCAGCCATTTCAAACGGCCGCTACCTTGCGGTGAAACCAGAAATAACGTTTGTTCCTGGTGATCGGCAATCAGTGCCCAATCATAAATGCCGATAGCCATATCCGGAGCGGTAATATCGTGGCAGGCAATATTGGCCAGTTTTTCGACTCGGCGTCCTAGATCGTAGCCGAAGTATCCCAGAGCCCCACCAAGAAATGGCACATCCGTCATAGCGTTAAGAGGAGGCAAAAGCTGTGTCTGAACATCTTCTACTAACTTGAAAGGATCTTCGTTGCTGGTTTGTTCACCACCATCTGAAAATTTAATACAAGTTATTTCACCCTGTGTCTCTAAAGTGGCTAAAGGATCGGCAACTAAAATATCAAAGCGATTATCTGGGTGATCCTGAGCGGCAGAGCGTAATATCATTGCCCATGGCTGGCCCGCCAAAGGTTCAAACCAAGAGAGAGTCGCTTCTTGGGTATAATCGAGTTGTTCAATACTCAGTTGAGGATGTGATTTACAAATCATTTTCTTTTTTGTGACAGGTGATCGATTGGCGCGTAGCGCGAAATTGCCCGCAAGAGTATCATAAACCGAGAATTTAATACGACGCCCAAGGACGATCCTTTATGTTTTATTTTCTGCATCATCAGCAGAACCTGACTCATCAAGGACATGTGCCATGAGGATCATGGCTGAGTGGCGGCATTGTTCACAGTATTGCCTAACCCTACTGGCAGCGTAAGAATAATGTGAATCACTGGCCCTGCACTGGAAGTCTGCTGTAAGGGATACTAGAGAGCCGGGCGGCATGGAATGAGAATAATCAACGAGGGCAATTATGACCGTAATCCGTAAACAAGATGTGATTAGTAGTGTGGCGGATGCGCTGCAGTATATTTCATATTACCACCCGCTGGATTTTGTTCAGGCCTTGGAAAAAGCTTATAACAAAGAGCAAAACCAAGCAGCGAAAGATGCGATTGCGCAGATCCTGATTAACTCCCGGATGTCTGCCGAAGGTCACCGTCCTCTCTGTCAGGACACCGGAATTGTGACCTGTTTTGTTAAGATTGGCATGAATGTGCAGTGGGACAGTGATCTGACTGTGCAAGAGATGATTGACGAAGGTGTCCGACAGGCATATACCAACCCGGATAACCCGCTGCGAGCCTCTGTCGTTGCGGATCCTGCGGGTAGCCGTAAGAATACCAAAGATAATACACCCGCAGTTGTACATATCGATATGGTGCCAGGCAACAACGTTGACATCCAAATTGCCGCTAAAGGCGGTGGTTCCGAGAATAAAACCAAGATGGTGATGCTGAATCCATCGGACGATGTAGCAGAATGGGTTGAGAAAACCGTTCCTCTTATGGGGGCGGGCTGGTGTCCGCCGGGTATGCTGGGTATTGGTATCGGTGGTACGGCAGAAAAAGCCGCAGTACTGGCGAAAGAATCTTTAATGGAGTCGGTAGACATCCATGAGCTTCAGGAGCGGGGGGCGCAGAATGCAGAAGAAGAACTGCGTTTAGATATTTATAACCGTGTAAATAAGCTGGGTATTGGCGCGCAGGGCTTGGGTGGCTTAACCACCGTGGTTGATGTGAAAATTAAAACGGCGCCGACTCACGCAGCCTCTAAACCCGTTTGTATGATCCCGAACTGTGCGGCGACTCGTCACGTACACTTTACGCTAGACGGTAATGGCCCGGCAGAATTAACGCCACCGAAGCTGGAAGACTGGCCAGAAGTGACCTGGGAAGTGGGCGAGAATGTCCGTCGTGTCAATGTTGACGAAGTCACTAAAGCTGATGTTCAGGAATGGAAATCAGGCGAGACCGTTTTGCTGTCGGGCAAAATTCTGACTGGCCGTGATGCGGCGCATAAACGTATTCAGGATATGCTGGCGAGAGGTGAAGATTTTCCTGTCGATTTTAATAATCGATTTATTTACTACGTCGGCCCGGTTGATGCGGTAGGCGATGAAGTCGTTGGCCCCGCAGGCCCGACCACCTCAACCCGTATGGATAAATTTACCGATATGATGCTGGGTCAGGCAGGCCTTACCGGCATGATTGGTAAAGCGGAGCGTGGCCCGGCGGCGATTGAGTCAATTAAAGAGCATAAGGCAGTTTACCTGATGGCTGTGGGCGGTGCAGCCTACCTGGTTGCAAAAGCGATTAAGAAAGCACGTGTTGTCGCGTTTGAAGATCTGGGTATGGAAGCCATCTACGAATTTGAAGTTGAAGATATGCCGGTAACGGTAGCGGTTGATTCCGAGGGGACCAATGCTCACCAGACGGGACCGGATACCTGGAAAGTTAAAATTGCCGAAATGGATGCTTAGACATTAAGTGTTACATATTAATAGGAAGGAGCCAGTTGGCTCCTTTTTTATATCCAGCTTTAAATTTTAGCCCTTCTTGCGAGAATTCAATTCGAATCCCTTCCGTTTCAGACTGGAAACTGACCGTTATTATCTGCATGGTGAGCTGTCAATGTAGTCCATTTCTATGCTTTTTCTTAAATAAGAAAACCTTATTGATCTTTAAGGTATATCATTGACTACACTAATAGTTTACTGATTTTATATGCCGTACGGTTGCTATCGTCAGTCGGCAATTAAAATATTAATCGATTCACCTGATTACTGGATAAGAAGATCAAAAAAATAGAAATAATATGACAATGATAAGGATTGGGGAGAATGTATGGTGCGCGTCAAATCTGCCGCCTTGCTGTGGGTTGCCTTGCTGTTAGGTGGCTTGCTGACAGGGTGTGGTGAACAACAGGCTGAGGTTCCCGAACCGGAGTCCCGTCCGGTAAAATTACAGACCGTGTCGGTGGGTAATAATCAAACTTTTCGAACATTTCCTGCAACGGTCGAAGCGGGCGATAAAGCGGTGCTGGCATTCAGAGTCTCAGGCCAGCTGTCATCCGTTGACGTTAGTCCGGGAACAGATGTTAAGCGCGGGCAGAAACTTGCCAGCCTGAATACAGATGAGCTTTCGCTATTGGTTGAGCAGGCACAGGCGAAGTATGAACTGGCGTATGTTCAGTTTAAACGTGATGAAAAATTGCGTAAAACAAACGTGGTATCTGAACTCGATTATGACACCTCTAAAGCGTCATTAAAACAGGCTCAGGCCGCCTTGGATAGAGAAAAAGCCAATCTAAACTATGCAACATTGGTAGCACCTTATGACGGCACTTTATCACTGTCTTTGATGGAGAATCATGAATATGTTATGGCAAAACAGCCTGTGATGCATATTCAGAGTGCAGGCCTTATTAATGTCGCTTTCCAGCTTCCTGACCATTTACTGGCGCGCTTTCAAGGGCAGTATGATAGCCAGCCTAATGTCATGTTCGATGCCATTCCCGGGCAATTTTTTGCGGCCCAATTTAAAGAAATTGATACCGAGACTGATGCCAAAACATCCAGCTATAAAGTGACCTTATTTATGGAACGCCCGGAAGGGAGAAATATTCTTCCCGGTATGGCGAGTCAGGTTAAAATTGCCATTCCTAAAGGTAATTCAGGTGCTATTTCAAAGCGTGCCATCATCGAGGAAGAGAATGGTATTTATGTCTGGCACGTCGATGAAGCGGGTATTGTCCACAAAACACAAATCGAACTGGATGATAAAGGACGCGTGATTAAAGGCTTGAAGGATGGCGCCCAAATTGTTACCTCGGGGGTCAATGAATTACAAGAAGGCCAGAAAGTAAGAGCCTGGATTAAAGAGCGAGGACTGTAATATGGAAAAACTATCCTTGATTGTTTTCGCTGTAGGCTCTTTTTTGGCCCTGCAAGGGTGTGAAAAACCACAAATTGAAGAGAGACAAGTGGTACAACCCGTGGCGGTGATGCCTGTGGTTTTAGCAACGGCATCGCCCCAGCTAGCATATTCTGGAGTCGCTGCGGCAGCTGATAAATCGAGCCTGTCTTTTCGTATCCAGGGTGAAATTATCGAAATAGCCGTACGTCCCGGTGACTTCGTCAAAAAAGGTCAGTTGTTGGCACAGCTTGAACCGACTGACTATCGGTTAGAAGTTGACGATGCCCAGGCAAAATATAATGTTGCTGATAGCCAGTATCGGCGTTCCGCCAAACTGGTCGACAAAGGTTATTTAGCCCAGTCACAGTTTGATGAACTAAAAGCCCAGCGCCGTATAGCCCGGGCAAGGCTGAACCTCGCGACGTTACGTTTAAGCTTTACCCAGTTGAAGGCACCATTTGATGGCGTGATTTCGCGCGTACCTGCTGAGAAATTTGAAAATATTCAGGTTGGACAACAGGTTATGAATATTCATAGTGTAGATATGGTTGATATTCAAATTCAGGCTCCGGATATGATCTATTCACAAAAGACAGAGGTCGACGTTGAAGGCTCAAGACCAGGTGCCCGAATTATACTGACCAATGGTCTGGAATATAGGGCGTACCTTAAAGAGTTTACAACAGAGCCGGATCCGGCGTCAGGGTCCTTTATGGTCACCCTAACCATGCCGATGCCTGATAACATTTTTATTCTTGACGGCATGGCCGTTGAAGTTAGAGCCGATGCGGAAAAACTGAAAGTCTACTCTCGCGGTGAAGCCATTATTCCGCTGGAAGCCATCTTCAATGAAGATGGCGATGCTTTGGATCTGGATAATAAATTTGTCTGGGTAGTGGGTGCAGATAAAACAGTGAGTAAGCGCCGTATTGCAACCCATACCGTTGTTCCAGAAGGGGTTCGTCTGCAATCCGGATTGGAAGAAGGTGAACTAATTGTTGTTGCCGGAGGAAATCGCTTGCGGGATGGACAGCAAGTGACGCTGGTAGGCATGGAGGCTGGACAATAATGAAACAAGACATTGCCGCTTATTTTATCAAGAACAAGGTTGTCAGCTGGATGGTCACATTGATCTTTCTGGTTGGCGGCACCATGGCCTTTTTTGGTTTGGGAAGGCTGGAAGATCCCAATTTCACTATCAAAGATGCCATGGTGGTGACCGCCTATCCCGGCGCAACACCGCTACAGGTGGAAGAGGAGGTGACTTACCCGATCGAGAAGGCAATTAAGCAGCTTACCTATGTTGATGAAGTGAACTCCGTTTCCAGTCGCGGTTTGTCACAAATCACGGTCACCATGAAAAACAATTATGGACCTGATGATTTGCCACAAATTTGGGATGAACTTCGTCGGAAGGTCAACGACCTGAGGCCGATGTTACCACCTGGGGTGGCTGACCCGTCCATTATCGATGACTTTGGTGATGTGTACGGGATCTTGCTGGCCATTACTGGCGATGCCTATTCATATAAAGAACTGAACGATTATGTGGATTACTTTCGTCGTGAGATAGAACTGGTTGAAGGTGTTGGTAAAGTTGCGGTGACTGGCACTCAGCAAGAGCAGGTCTTTATTGAAATATCGGTGCAGCGCTTGAGTAGTTTGGGCGTTTCACTGCAAACGATCTATAACACCCTGGCGACGCAGAACCTCGTATCC
Organism: Photobacterium sp.; assembly: GCF_033720175.1. Taxonomy (GTDB): domain Bacteria; phylum Pseudomonadota; class Gammaproteobacteria; order Enterobacterales; family Vibrionaceae; genus Photobacterium. The sequence goes on along the minus strand of NZ_JAWWDA010000004.1, from coordinate 137,104 downwards.
AGCGCAGGGGCGGTAAAAATCGGAACGGAATATATCCGTGTCCACCCGACGGGTGAATTTACTGATGTCGATGAGCTGGGAGATTTGATCATTACCGACAATGGTGCTGAAGGTCTGATCTATTTACGTGATGTCGCAACGATCGAACGCGGCTTTAAAGAAGTACCGGATAACCTTGTTGGCTACAATGGAAAAGTGGCACTGAATGTCGGTATCTCGTTTGTGTCGGGTGTCAATGTTGTCGATATTGGTAAGGCGGTTTACCACCGCCTAGATGAACTAAAAGAGCAACAGCCTATTGGTATTGATATTGATGTTGTCTATAGCCAACCCGATGAAGTGGATAAGTCTGTTCAGGGCTTTATTATCAGTCTTGGGCAGGCGGTAGCAATTGTTATTGTTGTACTGCTGTTTTTTATGGGATTGCGTTCAGGTCTCCTGATCGGATTAATCTTAGTGCTAACAGTACTTGGTACATTCGTGTTCATGAGTATGCTGGCGATTGATTTGCAGCGGATATCGCTTGGGGCGTTGGTTATTGCACTTGGGATGCTGGTAGATAATGCCATTGTGGTTGTCGAAGGCGTGCTGATCGGGATGCAAAAAGGGCGAAGTCGGATGCAGGCGGCATCCGACATCGTAACCCAGACGAAGTGGCCACTGTTAGGGGCGACTGTGATTGCGGTGACTGCTTTTGCGCCGATCGGTTTATCTCAGGATTCGACGGGTGAGTATTGTGCGACTTTATTTAGCGTACTGTTAATTTCACTGATGTTGAGTTGGTTTACGGCGATTTCATTGACCCCATTTTTTGCCGACATGTTCTTCAAAAGTGTTAAAAACAATCCAGGAGAGGAAGAAAATGACCCTTATAAAGGTGTCTTTTTCGTAATGTACAAGAAATTTTTAGAAATGTGTATGAAGTACGCGTGGACAACCGTGATCGTTTTGATTGTGATGCTTGGCGCCAGTTTGTATGGTTTTACTCAGTTAAAACAGTCCTTCTTCCCATCCTCTACTACACCGATGTTTATGGTTGATGTGTGGTTGCCAGAAGGGACCGACATTCGTTCAACCAATGACAAATTACGCGAACTGGAAGAGTTAGTGAGTACGCAAGACAGCGTAAGTCACGTCTCTTCTAGTGCGGGTAAAGGTTCGCAGCGTTTCATGCTGACGTATGCGCCAGAGAAGAGTTACTCGTCATACGGTGAGCTAATCATCCGTGTGAATAGCTATGATGACGTGATGCCGATGATGCGTAAAATCAGTCACGAACTTGATATTAAGCACCCTGGTATTGAGTACAAATTAAAGCGGATTGAATTAGGTCCGTCGTCCGGTTCTAAAATTGAAGCGCGCCTAGTCGGCCCCGATCCAACGATTTTACGTGGCCTTGCTCAACAGGCGCTGGATATTATGCGTGCAGATCCGGGCAGCTTTAACGTTCGTCATGATTGGCGGGAACGTACAAAAATACTTGAGCCAGTCTTCAATGAAAGTCAGGCTCGTCGTTACGGTATCACCAAGGCTGATGTTGATGATCTACTGCAAATGGCATTCTCTGGCCTGTCTGTCGGTATCTATCGTGACGGCACCAATTTAATGCCAATCGTTGCACGTTTACCGGAAGCTGAGCGGGTTGATGTGAGCACGATTGAAGGGATGAAGATCTGGAGCCCGGCCATTCAAGGTTATGTGCCGCTGCAACAGGTAATACTTGGGGTAAATATTCGCTGGGAAGATCCATTAGTGGTCCGTAAGAACCGCAAGCGTATGCTGACAATTATGGCTGATCCCGATCCTTTAGGGGATGAAACCGCGGCAACCCTGCAGGCACGTATTCAGCCGAAAATTGAAGCGCTGGATTTCCCGTCGGGTTACTCGCTGGAGTGGGGCGGCGAATATGAGTCGTCGGCGGATGCGAAAGCGTCATTGTTCCAGACCATGCCCATGGGCTACCTGTTCATGTTCTTAATCACCATCTTCCTGTTCAACAAAGTGAAAGAAGCGGTGATCGTATGGGCGACAGTACCGCTGGCAATAATTGGCGTCACAACGGGTTTGTTGCTGTTGAATACCCCGTTTGGCTTTATGGCACTGTTAGGTTTCTTGAGCCTGTCTGGCATGCTGGTCAAAAACGGTATCGTACTGGTTGATCAGATTGAAATTGAAATCAGCGGCGGTAAAGAGAAGTACCAGGCCGTGGTTGATGCGGCAGTGAGCCGCGTGCGTCCGGTATGCATGGCGGCAATTACAACAGTACTTGGTATGATCCCGCTGTTGCCTGATGTGTTCTTTAAACCCATGGCGGTAACGATTATGTTCGGGCTGGGCTTTGCGACAGTACTGACATTGGTCGTTGTGCCTGTACTGTATCGAATGTTTCATAGTTTAAAGCTCCCTCAGGAACAATAATCCGGGTTGTGATGTATCGAAATAACAAAAGGGCTCTTGAACGAGCCCTTTTTAATTTGGATTTGGTATGTCCATCAATATGGCTTAAATGACTTTCCACGCGATGGTTTCACCGGCACGAATAGGCACCACCTCATCGTTACCGAATGCCATCGTCTCGGGTACCGTCCAGCTTTCTTTCGTCAGCGTAATGGTATCGGTATTACGGGGCAGGCCGTAGAAATCAGCGCCGTTAAAGCTAGCAAAGGCTTCCAGATTGTCCAGCGCTCCGGCGTTTTCAAACACTTCAGCGTACAGCTCTATGGCTGCATGGGACGTGTAAGAACCCGCACAACCGCAGGCCGATTCTTTGCGGCCCTGTGCATGGGGGGCCGAGTCTGTCCCCAAAAAGAATTTAGGGCTACCGCTGGTGGCGGCTGCAACTAATGCATGCTGGTGGACGTTACGTTTTAGGATCGGCAGGCAGTAGAAGTGAGGACGAATACCGCCAACCAGCATGTGATTGCGGTTAAACATCAGATGATGCGCGGTAATTGTCGCGCCGACATTAGGCCCGGCGTTTGTCACAAACTCTACCGCATCCGCTGTCGTAATGTGCTCAAGCACCACTTTTAAATCAGGGTACTGCTCAACAATCGGTGCCAGTACCGTTTCAAGGAAGACGGTTTCACGGTCGAAGATATCGATATCGTGAGTAGTCACTTCACCGTGAACAAGTAGAGGCATGCCGGCTTCTTGCAAGGCTTGCAGGGCTGGGCGAATATTATCGACAGAAGTGACACCTGAATCTGAGTTTGTCGTTGCGCCTGCAGGGTAAAGTTTTGCCGCGTAGATATGACCGGAGGCTTTTGCTTTGTGAATTTCTGCAGCGGTTGTGTTGTCGGTGAGGTAGAGGGTCATCAATGGGGAGAAATTGCCTCGGGGGCCTTGGGCAATAATACGTTCGCGGTAGGCTAGTGCAGCGTCTGTATCAGTGACCGGAGGAACCAGATTCGGCATGATTATCGCTCGTCCCATATACCGGCTGATGTCACGAACCGTGTCTTTTAGTACGTCGCCATCACGTAAATGTACATGCCAGTCATCAGGACGTGTAATAGTAATCGTTGTCATCATTGCTTCCCTCCCAAAAAATTCGCCCGATTCTAAAATCATCCACATAGTAAGTAAAGGTCAATGATCAAACAAGCTATCTAATTGATGATTAAAAGCGCAATCGTTTGCAGCTGGTGAGGAGAATTCCGTGGGGAATAATTAAGCCAGCGATTATTGCTGGCTTAATAAGCTTACCGGGAGCGGGGGTGGACCTCTGTGTGCCTTTGTTTTGCCTGGAATTTAAACCGGCTCTTCCTAGCCTATTGCCCCTACAACTTAAAGCGATGTACCAATGTATTTTGCTGGCTAGCCAGTTCATCCAGTTTTGTGCTGGCTTCGGCGACTTCTTCCATTGAACTGAAGTTTGCGTCAGCAATATGGCTGATATCTTCCAGACTGCGGGCAATGGAGCCTGTGGTGCTTTGCTGCTCTTCTGCTGCTTGTGCAATCTGAGCGCTCATCTGGCTGATTTCCATAATGATGGCCTGAACTTCTTCCATCGCGCTGTTAGCCTCAGAGGCTTGCGAAATACTGTTTTCCATTTCGGTAACACAGCTCTGCATGACCGATACGGCCTGACCTGAACTGGACTGCAGACTCTGGATCATATTTTCAATTTCAGAGGTTGAGTCAGTGGTACGTTTAGCCAGTACCCGTACTTCATCGGCAACGACAGCGAATCCTCGGCCCTGATCACCGGCTCGTGCGGCTTCGATTGCCGCATTCAGTGCCAGCAAGTTAGTTTGATCGGCAATGTTGCGAATAACATCCAGTATAGAGCCAATGTTACTGCTCATTGCCTGAAGCTGTGAAACAACGTTAACGGATTCGTCCAAGCGTTCAGAAAGCTGATGAGTTGTATTGATATTACGGCTCATCACTTCACGGCCTGTGGCTGATGCCTTTTCTACCTCATGAACCCTTTCCATGGTGTTTTGTGCGCTGTGCGAGACATCGGTTACCGACTGTTCCATTTCTGTCATTGCCGTGGCCACAGACGCGGTTTGCTGGCGTTGTTCATTGAGGCGATTCTTGGCCTGGGTGGTGGTGGTCTGGTTTTCAGCCGCAACAGTGGTCAGATCTTCTGAAGCCTGGCTGAGTTTCCCCAGTATTTCTTGTAAATTATCAGCCAGGGTATTGATATGACGGCTTAACTTATCGAATTCAATAAAATTGTTATTGTCGATCCGCTGGGTCATGTCGCCATCAGTCAGGGCTTCCAGAGCTTTCAATGTTGATTCAAGCGGCTTGCGAACACTACCGGCCAGATACCAGCCAATAAAAATTGCAAGCAGGGTAACGCAGACCCCGATAAGCACAGCATTTGTGTAGCTCTGATCGTAAGCTGTGTTGGCCGTCTCAATGGCGGTATCCATTTGAGTGTTTGCCTGGGATCTGAAGTTATCTAACAGTCCCATAGCCTGGTCAATTTCTGCGGCTAGGGTTGCAATATTGTCGTAAAGTCGGTTCCTGGCGTCAATATATTCAAAGTGAAGATCAAGTACGCCTCCTTTTTTACCGATATCCTGGGTATATTGCTCGACCGTTTTATCAAAAATAGTTTTCAAAGCCGGGAGCTGGGCAGACAGGCCGCGATAGCTAAAACCAAGGTGATTGACACTTTTTTTATTGGATTTAACGGCGGCAGCAATTTTTTCAATGTCGTCGGTAGCAAGGGCGTCAGAGGTGGCAGTTTCAGTTTGTTTGAGTTTGATAAAGTAGCTTTTTGCCATCATTTTGACAGAAATATTATCTTGATCGTCAATGTACTCCTTCATGCGAACGCTAAGTTCGGTGTGCAGCCGCTGAAAACGGCGTGCCGACTGCAGTCGCTCTTCCTGAGCCAACAACTGTGTGCGGTAGTTGGTCATCGCAGTATGCGCTTCGGTGAAATAACGTTCTTCTAAAGCGAGCAGGTTGCTAAGGTGTGCGCTGAGCTCCGGATTACTTTCGGCAGATTTTACCAGTTGATCACGCGCATCGCCAAAGGCTTCATGAGCTTGGGTGAAATTGGCTTCGTAGGTTTGCATTCGGACGGGATCTTGACTGGTCAGAAAATCCTTAAAGATCTTATCAGCAGCAAGAAGTCTGACGCTGGTCTGGTTGGTTGTTGATACTAATGGGAGCGCATCTGTAGTGACAGATTCTAATTGTTGATGAATGCGGCTTGTTCCATCGAGCATCAGAACGATTGTCGCAGCCATAAGCCCGACCATCACCGCAAACCCGGCGTACATACGCCGTATGACAGAGGCTTGTCTCATTGTATTCATAATGTCCCTAAAAAATAGCAAAAGGCGAGCAGCAGCAATATGCTCACGATAATAATGGTACGAAGCTTGGCTGTTGTTAATGGAGCCTTGCAAAGAGTGTGAGGTCTAAATTTTAAGCCGTAAATTAAGTGACATAAACCTGACACTATTGACTCAATTATTACTTTAATATCCTGTGTCGGAAGCCCGTAATAATGCTTAATGATAATTTAAACCATAGTGCACATACTTTGACGGCTGCATCAAAAAAAAAGCCGCATGCTAAATATTTATCTAGAATCAGGGTTTAAAACGATGTTCAATATTGCTCTCTGAGACGGACTCAAGCATACTTTATCTCAAAGGTAAAAATGAAATGGAGCTTGATATGGCAGAAGAAACTATCTTCAGCAAAATTATTCGTAAGGAAATTCCAGCCGACGTGTTGTACCAGGATGATCTGGTTACTGCATTTCGTGATATTAACCCGCGTGCGCCAAGCCATATCTTAATTATCCCCAACAAACTGATCCCGACGGTGAATCAGATTGAAGCTGATGATGAGCTTGTGATGGGGCGGCTGTTTACCGTCGCACGAAAGCTGGCAGAAGAAGAAGGTGTTGCTGAAGACGGTTATCGCTTAATTGTTAACTGTAACCCTCATGGTGGCCAGGAAGTGTACCATGTTCATATGCATTTACTGGGTGGCCGTCCGTTGGGTCCAATGTTAGTTGGTTAACACGTCTCTTATCTTTGAGTAAGTGCTTATTAAGTAAAGTCTGAGTATATTAAGGTACTTCTTTAATTGCTCAGGCTTTTTCATAGGAAAGTGGTCATTAACTCAATACTTAAACATGCTGTCGTCGTGCTACTTTCTCTTAGTCTGCTGGCCTGTGCCAACCTATCCACCCAGAGTCTGTTTAGCCATTACAGTGCCGCAAATGCTGATGCACATCAGGCCATGCTGCAAGGGCTTTACACCCAAGCAGCAGAAGCATTACCTGATGCACCGGCAGGCGATATTCTTGATGGTATGGAACGCGGCAGGGTTCATTTTGTCGCAGAACAATACCCCATTAGTTTTGCCTCATTAAAACATGCCGATATGGCGGTTAAAGAGCAGCAGCGTCAGGCGACGATTCAGCTCTCTGAAGGAATGAACCAGGCTGGTGCCTTACTCACCAATGACAATATGATCACCTACCAGCCTGCTGATTATGAATTAGGTTTTTTGCACCTCTATTTAGGGCTTAACTACCTGCAACAGAAAAACCTGGAAGGGGCGCTGGTAGAGGTTCGTCGAGCTAACTTGGTCCAAGAGGCGGCTCGAAAACAGCGTGAGGCAGAATTGCTGCGTGCAGAAAAAGAAGTCAATCGTCAAGGTATCAACGATAACATTGGGTCGGTACTGGCTCGCTATCCTGCTGCGGGTAAAAAACTAGGCGCGGTGCAGAATGGTTATCTGTTTTATCTGTCTGGGGTGTTGTATGAAGCCAATGGTGATCTGAATAGTGCCTATATTGATTATAAGCGGGCTTTAGCGGTCGCACCGGGCAACACCTATATGGCTAATACAGTTCTTCGAGTAGCAACCGTTATGAATATGACGGGTGACTTAAAAACCCTCGAAGCGCGTTACGGTAAGTATACCAAGCCCGCATCGAATCAAGGCCGGATCATTATTTTTGATGAGCAGGGAGTGGTTCAGGCTCGAGACGGTTGGCGCTTGCCGCTGTGGTTGTACGACAGTCGCGGTGACGGGGTAATTTATAATCTGGCATTGCCATATTACCCCATTGTAACAATGCCACGACTTGCACCGTTAAAACTGGAGAACAAAGCGGTGCGGGGAGCGCAGGTGGCCGATGTGAATGCCATGGCAAAGAATAGCTTGAATGAAGCGTTGCCTGCCATTGTGGCTCGACAGGCGCTGCGCGTATTAGCGAAAAATGAAGTTCGCAAAACCGCTGCGAGTAAAGGAAACGATGTAGGTAATATACTTGCAAATATTTTCAATACACTGACGGAACAACCAGATACGCGTAGTTGGCAGTCTTTACCTGCCAGTGTTGAGGTTTTCCATACCGATTTAGCGGCTGGTACGTATGGCTTGAGTTGGAATGGACGACAGTTAAATATAGATATTAAAGCCGGACGAACCACAATGGTTTGGGTGTCTCGACAAGGAGACCAAGTCAGCTGGTGGTCGGCGCTGTTAGGAGGAATCTAATGAGATATATCTCAATATTGCTAGTTGCTGTAATTTTAACGGCATGCACCACTACAACCTCGGGGATCAGTATTGAAAGCAGTAACCAGAATGTGGTTATTGGTAATTCATCGCTGGCAAGCCGTGTCGCGGTTGAAAGGGCCATTGTCGGTGACGTTAACGGTCTGATGAAAGCCGGGGTCCCGGTAACCAGTCAGGTTAGCAATGATATGAAATTGCAATACCGTTTTTATTGGTATGATGCTCAAGGGTTAGAAGTGGATGGCAGTGATGCGCCATGGCGGCAATTTGTACTGCATGGCAAGGATACAATGACCCTGCAAGCCATTGCAAGAAGCCCGAAAGCAAAGCAATACCGTATTTATATTCGTCAAGCAAATTATTAATCACAACCCTTGAAGGTCTAAAATGAAAAAAAGCATTATTGCATTATTGAGCGTCGCTGTTTTATTGGGTGGTTGTGCGCAGAAAGTCAGCTATGGTGATGCCCAGGAGGCGGAAACGACAACCATTGAGTTTGGGTCAACCGATCTGCAAAAAATTGCGGAAGAGATGACCGACAGCATGCTCGCTTCAGGCTCCGTTGCTTACATTACGGGAAACAACCAGCGTCCGATTATCGTCGTTGATGGCATTAAGAATAAAACCAGCGAGCATATTGATACCGAATCCATTACCGATTCTGTCAGCACCCGTCTGCTAAACTCTGGTAAGTTTCGTTTTGTTGATATGACGCGTATAGAAGCCGCCCGCAAGCAGTTGAACTTCCAGAATAACGATGAACTGGTTAACCAGAGCACCGCGATTCAGTTCGGTAAAATGGTCGGTGCCGAGTATATGCTGTATGGCAACCTTGCGAGTATTGTGAAGCAAGCGGGCGGCGATAAAGACGTTTATTACAAAATGACGATGCGACTGATGGATCTGGAAACGGGCCTGATCGAATGGGCTGACGAAAGCGAGATCCGCAAGCAAGAAGCGAAAAGCCTTCTTGGCTGGTAATCGCCGTTAGCTGGGGATCTTATTGTTGTAATTATGCAGCGAATCGCAATAGGTTATACCAATCGGGATAGTTGTCCCGCTTGGTATTATTGAGGCACTAAGTGGAATCATTCGACCAATCTTTGCTTAGTGCATTACAAGACGTTGAGCTCATATCTGCCAGGCCGCTTTCCGGTGGCCTGACTAACCGTTGCTGGTTACTGACAATCCGTAATGTTACTTCCGGTCAATACACTTCTCTGGTCTGGCGACCGATAGCCGCTTCATCAAGCGCATTTGGCGTCTCTCGCCAATATGAATATCAAGTTTTAGCACTAATTGCTCCTAGTGGAATTGCACCTAAGCCCGCTTACTTGCTGGAACATGGCTTGTTAGTGGAGTGGATTGAAGGGGAAGAAGCCGGTAATGAACTATCAGATACCACTTTACTGAAGCTTCAGGCTGATATTCACACATTGCCTGTGCCTCACTGGCGGTTAGATGTACAGAAACGAGCGGCACACTATTGGCAATTTATACCGCAACATTTTAAAACACCTGAACTGATCTCAATTTTCCATTGCTTTCAAGACCAGCCACTCCAGACCAAGTTTGCAGAGACCTGCTGTCATCATGATCTGGGGCGTTATAACATTATTCGTGCCGATAACGGACGTAATGTGGTGATCGATTGGGAATATGCTGCTGCGGGTGATCCCTCATTAGATTTAGCACTGACCATTAATGCTAATGGTCTTGAACCAAATGGGGCCGTAAAGATGTATTGTCAGCATCGTGGGATCAGCAATAACCAACCGTGGTTAGATGCCGTGGTTGACTGGCAACCGTGGTGTGACTATTTGGCTATGCTGTGGTTCTTCGTCGGGGCTGATATCTGGCAAGACCAGACGTATGTAGAGTCGGCTAATCAGCTGCAACAGAAACTGAGCTTTCTTCCTCGATAAACAATCGTTAATCCGCTGTTTTGATTTTTCTCATGTTCCGAGAAAACCCAGGTCTACACTGATCTTGAGGTTGTCGGCTCTTAGCTAATACAGGAAGGTGGTTAAGGTGAAGCTCTCTGGTCGTGTTAAACAATGGATCTTCTGTTTACTGATTTCGGTGTTGTTGACCGGCTGTGTTATGCGTCTGGCTTACAACACGTTAGACTTTTGGATTTCTTATTACCTGACCGATTATGTCAGTCTTAACTCTGATCAGGAAAGAAATTTCGAAGCCGACCTTGATAAAGCACTGCTTATTCATCGTGATCGTGAGCTTCCAAAATTACACCGCCTGATCTCTGAGTTGCAATCAGATTTGAAAAAGCCACTCACTTTCAGCCAGACCCGCGGTTATCATTTTAAACTGACCAAAGTAGGGCAAGATTCCATTGGATTATTGGCGATACCGCTGGCGGAAATGATCCGTGGACTGGACGAAGATCAAATCGTTGAACTCAACCGTAATATTAAAAAAAGGATAGATGACGCGATCGCTGAAAGAACCATACTGACGACAAAACAAAAGGTGACCAAGCGAACGAGACAGTTGCAGGAAATAGCCAATGACTGGGTTGGCACGCTAACGTATAAGCAGAAGCAGTTATTACACGAACTGGCTGGGTATCAAGTCGAGATGGAGCCGATATTCTTCTCTTTTTATCGCAGTTTCTTGCAGAACTGGCGAGAGTTGATAAAAAAACGTTTTGAGCCTGATTTTGATAAAAATTTGACTCAGATGCTGCAGAAATTTGTTGCGCTGGAGAATGAGCCGCTTCAGATAGATATTAATGTCTACCTTAATCGTCGTTTTGATGTCATGCGCCGGTTGAATAACAGTCTGAACGATAAGCAGCGTCGATATCTTGATCGAAAATTATCCGGTATTCGTATAGATTTGGCGATTCTGATTCATCAATAAGGGGATATTTGTTCTTTTAAACTACATACCCAAGTTACCTCAAGATGCAGGATTCAGAGTGATGCCAGCCAGTTCAATTCAAGGAAAATGTGCGAAGGAATGACAGGTCCTTTCGAGTGCATTTGACACCGAAGTGGGCTGGCTGGGTCACTCCCGAAGGGCGAGTTTTCCAGGCACTAATGTTGCGTTGCTGATTTTTGATGTAGAGCAACTATATCGACAAATCAGCGCCTGACCTTAGTGCCTGGAAATTCTCGCTGAAACGAGCACCTTGAGGTTACTTGGGTATAAAAAACATGTTAGATTAAATTCAGACGCATATGAGTGCCACGGACAATAAGAACGACAGGGGAGAAGAGATGATTATTTATCTACATGGCTTTGATTCAACAAGCCCGGGTAATCACGAAAAAGTATTACAGCTTCAGTTTATTGACCCCGATGTTCGTTTCGTTAACTACAGTACTTTGCACCCTAAACACGACATGCAACATATCCTCAAAGAAGTGCATAAGTTAAAGGAGCAGTCGGACGATCCTAACCCACTCATTTGTGGTGTCGGTTTAGGTGGTTACTGGTCTGAGCGTATCGGCTTCTTGAGCGGTATTCGACAGGTTATCTTTAACCCGAACCTGCATCCTGAAATCAATATGGAAGGACGGATCGACCGGCCGGAAGAATACGCCGACATTGGGACAAAATGTGTTGCAGATTTTCGTAAAAAAAATGCGGGTAATTGCCTCTGTATCCTTTCAACTAATGACGAAGTATTAGATAATCGCCTTACAAGTGATGCATTGGGTGATTATTATCAAATCATCTGGGATGAGACAGAAACACATAAATTTAAAAAGATCTCACAGCATCTAAAAACGATAAAATCCTTTAAAGAAACAGTGTAACGACCTCCTACCCTCCGCAGACGGAGCCGATCCGTCTGTATCAATACCAAATTGAACAGCGAACTTTGGTGTGGCTCGAACAACCAGAGCGTTGTTCTGTTTGGTATTAGTCAATCAGCCAGAGCATTATCATCTGTAATTTATGGATGAAGAGCCGAGATAAGGCCCTGAGCAATATAAAATTTTATAAATAAGAGGAAGTTATCGTGACGCGTATTATCGTAGTTGGTGGCGGTGCGGGTGGTCTTGAGCTTGCGACAAAGTTAGGCCGTACTTTGGGTCGTAAACGCCGTGCAACTGTTACACTTGTCGATCGTAAAGCCAGCCACCTGTGGAAACCGCTTTTACACGAAGTCGCAACCGGATCGATGGATGCCGGAGTTGATGCTTTGAGCTATCGAGCCCATGCTAAAAACCACTCGTTTGAGTTTCAGATGGGGAGTTTGCAAGAAATTGACCGTGAGAATAAAACAATTAAGTTGGCCTCCCTTCATGACGAGCAGGGTGCTCTCTTAATGCCAGAGCGTGATCTGGAATACGATATTCTGGTCATGGCGATTGGTTCGACGTCAAATGATTTTAATACACCAGGTGTGTGCGAACACTGTATATTCCTGGATAGCCCAGAACAGGCCCACCGCTTTCGTACCGAGATGAATAACCAGTTCCTGAAATTACATGCCAATAAAGATCAGAAAACGGTTGATATTGCCATTGTTGGCGCGGGGGCGACAGGTGTAGAGTTGTCGGCTGAATTGCACAATGCAGTAAAAGAGTTGCGTACTTATGGCTTCGGTGATCTTGATAGCTCGCGCTTGAATGTCAACCTGGTTGAAGCGGGTGAACGTATTCTTCCTGCATTGCCACCACGTATCTCGTCTGCAGCTCATAGCGAGTTGACCAAGCTGGGTGTTAATGTCCGTACTGCGACTATGGTAACTAAAGCGGATGAAACCGGCCTTATAACCAAAGATGGTGAGCATATTGCGGCGCAAATTATGGTTTGGGCTGCAGGTATTAAAGCTCCTGACTTTATCAAAGATATTGCAGGTCTGGAAACCAACCGTATTAACCAATTGGTGGTTAAGCCTACGTTGCAGACCACCCGAGATGACGACATCTATGTTATCGGCGATCTTGCTTGTTGTGCTCAGGAGGATGGTAGTTTTGTGCCACCTCGCGCCCAGGCCGCTCACCAAATGGCAAGTCGTTGTTTCTCTAATATTGTCGCGAAAATGACGAACCGCGATCAGAAGCCTTATGTATACAGTGATCATGGGTCTCTGGTATCACTGAGTCGTTTCTCTACGGTTGGTAGCCTGATGGGGAATTTGACCAAAGGTTCTATGATGGTTGAGGGGCGCATTGCCCGTATTGTGTATATTTCTCTGTATCGGATGCACCTGGTTGCGTTGCATGGCGTGTTTAAAACTGGCCTGATGATGCTGGTTGGTCGTATCAACCGTGTATTACGTCCGAACCTGAAACTACACTAATTCAGGTTTAAAGCTTAATAAAAAAACCGCCATAAACTGGCGGTTTTTTATATACAATGCCAGAAACTAGCTCTGGTCTTTTGACTAATTAATGCCGATTAACTCAACATCAAAAATCAATACTGAACCTGCTGGAATACCGCCAGTTGCCCGGTTGCCATACGCCAGCTCTGCCGGAATAAACAAGCGTGTTTTTTCACCTTCGACCATGAGCTGCAGCCCTTCGGTCCAGCCCTTGATCACCTGGTTCAGACCGAAAGCAATCGTCTCCCCTCGCTCTACCGAGCTGTCGAAAACCGTTCCGTCAATCAGCGTACCGTGGTAATGCACCGTGACTTTATCGGACGCTTTCGGGTGTTCGGTACCGGTACCTTCCTGTAATACTAAATACTGCAGACCTGATGCGGTCGTCTTGACCCCTTCAGCCTGCTTATTTTCTTCAAGAAATTCCTGGCCGATTTTGATGTTTTCAGCAGCGGCCTGATTATTGTTTTTCGAATATTGCATGAAGAGAATGACTAAACCAATAATGGCGACGGCGACAATAATTTTAAACACGGTAAGTCCCTGAGTAGTAGAAATTAAACACGTTTACTGTAGCATATTTTAGCGCTTCATAAGATCTTCTGGAATCAAAGAATAAACCAGCCCATTAGAGGCCTGGCCATGGGCGAAAATACGGTTCCTTGCCTCGCATTCAAATTTTGCATGGCAGGCAAGGGCGGTTCTCTGGCTGGCAATATTGCCGGTATGAGTCACGATCTCAAGCCGCGTCAGCGCCAGCTCCTGAAAAGCAAAGTTGGCGACAGCGATAGTTGCTTCCCTGGCGAGTCCCTGTTGATGGCAAGACGAGCGGATCCAGTACCCCAAGTTAGCACTATTACACATCGGTAACAGCGCACTGAGCGTTACGCTGCCGATAAAGGTATCGTCATGGCGGCTGAAGAGGGCGAACTCATAGCTTATATCTGTCTGCCAGCTAAGCCGGCTGAATGTGATCCACTCATTGGCATCATGCAAGGTAAAGTCTGGGTAGCACCATTCCAACCAAGGAGAGAGCTGTTCGGCTGATTCTTTAACCGCTGCAAAATGTTCCTGCAGATCTACGGGTTTATAGGGTCTAAGTACTAGGCGGGGGGCCGTCAGAGAGAAATCCAGTTTCATAAAGCTCAGAGTACATCAGCATTGAGGTTAGAGTAAAATAGCTGCTTTTTCATGTAATATGAAGAAACAGACTTCTCACAATGTGAATAAAGTTTTTATTTCGTTGGGATAATGGCAGATTGGCTCAGCGTCATCATCCCGGGCTTAAAGCGATGAGCAAAAATCTCTGATTGGCAATGACAACATTGGTATTTTGACCATTGTTTTTTTGTGATGTACCTTTCGAAAAAAGTTCGATGTATTTGAATGAACTGTGTCGAGACAGCACAAGCCGGGCATATTCTATTAAACAACACTATTGACTAACTCTTTATGGTTTCAGTAATAATGTGACCATGCTGGCATGTGGGAGCTGTTGAGGGTAAGGGATATTACAGATTTGATCTGAGATGTGGAATGAAATCACGCTTTCATTTCTGCTATTTCATTCTGTTTATTCTGGCTTGGAAATGAAACTCAAATGTTAGTTTTAGTTATAATAAAAACCCTCGCAATTGCGAGGGCCAGTAGCTGTAGGGACACTATTCGCCGACACGACGTACCTGGATGATCATCCCCATCAGCGGGTGATCCAGATAGTGGGTTTCGCCGCTGCGCATACGCTGTTGTTGAGATAAGCGGTAAGATTTAAGAAATTCTTCCACTTCTACTTTTTTCTTTACTTCCTGCAGGTGGCCAACCTGCACGTTACTTTCAGTTTCTGCTTCTGTTTCAGTTTCGATACTATCGCTTTCAAGTGGTTCTGTTCCCACGATCACTTCACGACGACCGGGCTCACGCAGATCCAGATTGACATCAGCAAAGAGGTAATGCTGGACATAGACCTGAATGCTGCCTTCGAGCTGATACAGTGGCGCTTTACTGCCGGCAGCATCGGCGTCGAAATCAGTATCCTCAGCCTCCTGACCGATTGTAATCACAATATCAGATCCCAGCTTAGCATCATGAGTGCTGTCCGGCGCTGATAGCTGACGGCGGCGTAATTCAGCTTTCGATGTTCCGTCAGCTAAATAACGGTCAGAAAAATCTTTACCTGAAACCAGATGAAACTTAGGTGCGGCCCCTTTGCCCTCATCGCCCTGGCGCCATGCCACATGTGCCAGCGGGGTAAAGCCGGCGTGATTCTGCAGTTTTTGATATTGATTGGTCAGCTGATACTGATCCGGAGGGAGCAAGCTAACCCCTTTTGTTGCCAGAGCGTCACTATTGCCAAACATCATCGTTCCGCGCATATCAAGAGGTTTTAGCTGATCCGGCCAGGATTCACTGACTTGATCCGGATTGATATTACGCTTAAACAGAATGATTTCGACATCGAACTCTCTTGCTGCAAATGTCGGCCAGCTCACGACTAAAAGCAGTATATAAACCAGTTTTTTCAAGATAATACTCCGCACTGTTGTGCAATATACCAATCTGAGATTAAGCAACCAAACTTCTGGTTACTTAATGCAATTACTATTGATTATAAAGTGTTTTCTGACAGCTTTGTTAAAAGTCCGTCAACAAATTTAATTCGGCCTTTACGCTCAGCCATAGGAGCCATGATCTTGAGTTTAGTCGGCCCTTCCATGCGATAATGCTGGGGCTGTGATTGTAACAGATTGACTAAGAACCCCGGATTGATTGAGGCATTATGGCTAAATTCAAAGTAGCCGCCTTTCTCACCGGCTTCAATGCGGCGCACGCCAATTCCTGCTGCTTTCAGCTTGATCTTATTAATAGTGAGCAGATTGGTCGTTGCATCCGGCAGCAAACCAAAGCGGTCGATCAACTCGACTTTCAGTTCATTCAAGCCGTTTTCGTTATCGGCACTGGCGATACGTTTATAAAGCGATAAGCGGGTGTTGATATCCGGGATATAGTCATCTGGTAACAACGCTGGTAGCCGCAGTTCGACTTCTGTCTGCTCGCGCAGTAGATCATCGAGCGAAGGTTCCTTACCTTCTTTGAGGGCTTCGACAGCCTGTTCCAGCATTTCCATGAACAGGGTAAAGCCGACCGATTGGATCTGACCACTCTGTTCATCACCCAGTAACTCTCCGGCCCCACGAATTTCTAGGTCGTGGGTGGCAAGAGTAAAGCCGGCTCCCAAATCTTCCAGCGAGGCAATGGCTTCCAGTCGTTTCACTGCATCTTTGGTCATCCGTTTCGGGTGCGGTGTCAGCAAATAGGCGTATGCCTGGTGGTGCGAGCGGCCTACACGTCCTCGAAGCTGGTGTAACTGGGCTAAACCAAGGTGATCAGCGCGGTTGATAATAATGGTATTGGCCGTCGGAACATCGATACCGGTTTCTATGATGGTGGTGCACACCAGCAAGTTGAAACGCTGATGGTAGAAGTCACCCATGATCCTTTCCAGTTCGCGTTCGCGCATCTGGCCATGGGCAAAGGTAACTCGCGCTTCGGGAATCAGCTTTGCAAGTTCTTCAGTCGTTTTTTCTATCGTATCAACTTCGTTGTGGAGGAAGTAAACCTGACCACCACGCATGATTTCACGCAGTACTGCCTCACGCACAATGGCATCTTCAGTTTCCCTGACAAAGGTTTTAATGGCTAAGCGGCGTGCTGGCGGTGTTGCGATGATAGATAAATCACGCATGCCGCTCATTGCCATATTCAGGGTACGAGGGATCGGGGTTGCCGTTAAGGTCAGAATATCGATATCGGCACGAATGGCCTTGATTTTCTCCTTCTGGCGGACCCCAAAACGGTGCTCTTCATCGACGATTAACAGGCCTAGATCGTAATAGTGAACCGATGAATTCAGCAGTTTATGAGTACCAATTAGGATGTCGATCTTGCCTTCGGCCACATCCGCCAGAATTTGCTTCTGCTCTTTCGCTGTTTTGAAACGCGAAAGTACTTCGACACGAACCGGAGTATTGGCAAAACGGTCGCGGAAATTTTCAAAATGTTGCTGGGCCAGCAGAGTGGTTGGAACTAACACGGTCACCTGCTTGTTGTTGTCGATTGCAACAAAAGCCGCACGCATGGCCACTTCTGTTTTACCAAAACCAACATCCCCACAGACCAGACGGTCCATCGCTTTAGCCTGACACATATCCGACAGCACGGCGTTGATCGCCAGAGCCTGATCATGGGTTTCTTCAAATGGGAAGCCGGTGCTGAAATCGGCATAGCTTTCGCGGTTAAGCTTGAATTTAAAGCCAGGTTTCAGTTCCCGTTTAGCATAAACATCTAACAGTTCTGCTGCCACATCACGGACTTTTTCCGCCGCTTTCTTACGTGCTTTGATCCAGGCTTCACCGCCTAGTTTATGGATCGGCGCACTGTCGTCGGAGCCACCAGAGTACCGGCTGATCAAATGCAGTGATGCAACTGGCACATAAAGCTTTGCGCCGCCCTGATATTCCAGAGTGACGTACTCCGTTTTTATGCCACCCGCTTCCAGTGTCTGTAGACCCTGATAGCGGCCAATACCATGGTCAATATGGACGACGGGCTGCCCGATCTGCAACTCTGCCAGGTTGCGAATAATAATATCGGCATTGACGCTCTTTTTCTCTTCCCGGCGTCGGCGCTGGATTACCCGTTCGCCAAGCAGATCGCTTTCGCAGATAAAGGCCAGTGACGGCGAACCAAGAATGAACCCTTGTTCTGCCGCACCGATCACCAAGGCAAACTTGGAGGGCGCATTAATGGCATCTTCCAGGCTGGTGGATACTATCGGGCGCAGTTTAATGCGCGCCAGCAGATCAAGTAAGGCTTCGCGCCGGCCTTCAGAAGCGACCGAGAAAATAATCTTGCCATCAAACTGTTCAGAGAAGCGCCGCAGCTCTGCCAGAGGCTCTTTCAGCTGGTGGTTAATAGTCAGTGCGGGAACGGGGTTCAGGCTCGGGTTATAACGGCCGGCTTTTTCCGGTTCTTTGTCCTGGCGAATACGTACCTGAGGCAACCCCTTAAAGCCGATGAACATTTCGTCTTTGGTTAACCACAATTCAGGGGGGGCTAATAGTGGGCGTAGCGGATCAATACGGCGCTGATCATAGCGGTATTCTGCATCCGCGAGGAAATGATCAACCGATGTTTCCAGATCGCCTAACGTGACGAGCAGCGTGGGTTCCGGCAAGTAATCAAACAGGGTCTCTGTCTGGTCAAAAAACAGCGGTTGCCAGTATTCGATACCCGCCGGCCAGGTTCGTTTACTGACTTGCTGATAAATCGACTCGGGTTCACGTCGTGCTTCAAAGCGCTCACGCCAGCGCATACGGAAGCTCTCGACGGCAATGTCATTGGTTGGAAATTCATGTGCCGGCAGCAGGTTAATATTGTCGATTTCGCCAATTGAACGCTGGTTTTCCGGATCGAACTGACGAATAGAATCGACTTCATCATCAAAAAAGTCGATCCGGAAGGGGTGATTGCTGCCCATTGGGAACAGATCGAGCAATGAGCCCCGGCTCGCATACTCACCGTGCTCCATTACTTGATCGACGTGGCGGTAGCCGGATGCTTCAAGCTGCAGGCGAAGTTTATCAAGGGACAGGCGGTCACCATTGCTGACCATTAAGGCATGCTGGTGAATAAATTCACGTGGCGTCAAGCGTTGCAATAAGGTACTGATAGGAACCAGAATAATGCCCGTTTGCTGAATCGGTAGCTTATAAAGACGTGCCAAACGGTCAGAAATAATATCCTGATGCGGTGAAAAACTATCGTAGGGCAAGGTTTCCCAATCGGGGAACACACTTACTTCGATATCGGTAAACTGACTGACTTCTGGCTGCAGGCGCAGTGCGGTTTGAGTGTCAGGAACAACAACCAGTACCGGTCCCTGGTGCGTATGCGCCAGTTCTGCGACAGACAGGGCCAGGGCGGCACCTGATAAGTTACCAATGAAACGTTTATCCCCTTTTTTACTCGGAAAGGGAAGAGAGAGTATAGATAGTGATTTCATGAGACTTAATTATGCATCTGTTCGCTGTTGGGCGCGTTGGCGCAGAAGTTTTTGTTGAATATTGAGTGCAGCACGGATCAGCAGATCCCGATCGTCTTCCTGTAATCGATTGTAGCGTAGCGTCACTTCAAACTTGTCATCTCTGGCTTCACAGTTGCTCACCTCGGCATAGCAGTAGATTGCTGCGGGAGGATGGTCTAAAAATAGCTTAACGCGAACTGAGTTGCCGCCAATAAAAGGCGTTTCTGAGATGAAGGTGAGTTTACTGGCCCCAAAAGTTTCGGTGATATACCGAAGCGCAGGATCATCCTGCTGCGATAAAACAAAAGAGAGTAGTAAGTTGATTTTACTGTTTTGTGTAGCGAGATGCGCTAATAAGGCTTTACTCTCATCTTTGCCAAATCCCGCGAGAGAGCGATCGGCGCTCTCTTCCAGGCTGCTGCACTCACTGGCGACACGAAACAGAGGCGGAATTTCTTTAATAAACTCAAGTTCATCGGGTAAACGTGCGTCACTGTCGAGTGGCTCGACATTGATGGTTAGCCCGGTATTGACTGAAAAATACTCATCCTGATTCATGTCACACTCATGATTAATTAACTATTCTTCGATTATCACTTAGGTATCGCATTCGAGCAAGTAAACGGAACTGACCGGACAGATTTTACTCACTGTTTTTGCATTACTTTTGCGCCACTGAATGGTAATCACTGTTTGCAACAGGTATTCTTGCTTTAATCCCCATAAGGACGATTTCTCAATTCTATGTTTCATCCAGTATCTTTTTTTATCGGCCTGCGTTATCTGCGCGGTCGTTCCGGTGATCGTTTCAGCCGTTTTGTCTCTTATATGTCAACGGCAGGCATTACTATTGGCGTATTAGCGTTGGTAACCGTACTGTCTGTCATGAATGGTTTCGAACAGCAATTGAAGCAGCGCATCTTGGGGGTGTTGCCGCAGGCAGTGATCTCTCAACCTATTTCTCCAGCTGACTCGTCAACCGATCGCCGCATGATTATTTCGAGTACGCCTCCGCCGTCACTGGAACAATTACCTCATGTGACACGCGTTACGCCGATCACCCGAGGTGAGGCCGTGTTGCAAAGTGCCTCATCATTAGCCGCAGGTAATCTGATCGGGATTGACCCGGAATTTTATGAGCCTGTCGCATTTCATATGACACGGGGCAAGTTAGAGAACTTGACACCAGGCAGCTACCGCGTCGTGATCGGTAAGGCATTAGCCGTTCAATTAGGAGCCAAGGTCGGTGACAAGGTTCGCCTGATGGTAACCAGTGCCAGTCAGTACACGCCATTAGGGCGGATTCCCAGCCAGCGAAATTTTGTCGTGGAAGGGATATTTAACACTGGTTCCGATGTCGATAAGCAACTGATCCTGACCAATATTACCGATGCCGGAAAACTCCTCCGGTTTGGAGCGGATCAGATGTCAGGCTGGCGATTGTTTTTAGATGATCCCTTTGCGGTGACTGAGCTGGCAAAAATGACGATGCCTGAGGATTGGGTATGGTCTGACTGGCGTGAGCAGCGTGGAGAGTTGTTTCAGGCGGTCAAAATGGAAAAGAACATGATGGGCTTAATGCTCGGCCTGATTATCGGTGTTGCTGCTTTTAATATTATCTCTGCTTTGATCATGGTGGTAATGGAAAAACAAGCCGAAGTCGCCATCTTAAAAACCCAAGGTATGACGAGTCGCCAGATCTTGGCGGTGTTTATGGTTCAGGGTGCAAGCAGCGGTGTTATCGGTGCGCTTAGTGGCGGTCTGTTAGGAACAGTATTGTCACTTAACCTCAATACCGTCCTGTCTGTATTGGGTGTGCAATTGCTGATGGTCGGAGGCTCATTGCCTGTCGTCGTCGAACCGGTACAAGTCATTATTGTTATTCTGGGGGCTATTTTTCTGAGTTTATTAGCCACCATTTTCCCTTCTTATCGAGCGGCATCTGTTTGTCCTGC
Source organism: Photobacterium sp. (assembly GCF_033720175.1). Lineage (GTDB taxonomy): Bacteria > Pseudomonadota > Gammaproteobacteria > Enterobacterales > Vibrionaceae > Photobacterium. Next base: position 115,746 of record NZ_JAWWDA010000004.1, on the reverse strand, counting down.
TGAGGCATTGCGTTATGAGTAATTCGTTATTAGTTTGTCATGGTTTGCGTAAAGTATACCGTGAAGCTCAGATCGAAACCGAAGTATTGAAAAGCGTCGGTTTTGCTATTGATGCCGGTGAACTGGTCGCGATTGTGGGTGCCTCGGGATCCGGCAAAAGTACTTTATTACACCTGCTTGGCGCCTTAGATGAACCGACCGCGGGGGATGTGTTTTTCAAAGGCCAGAAGCTGAATGCGATGAATGCCAATAAACAGGCCAAGATCCGTAATCAGGAACTTGGATTTGTTTATCAGTTTCACCATCTGCTGTCTGATTTCACCGCAATGGAAAATGTTGCGATGCCTCTCTTGATCGCCGGTATTGCAACAGATAAAGCAGAAGCGAAAGCCAAAGATATTCTTGATTTGGTCGGCTTGAGCCACCGTTATGAACACCGGCCCTCTGAATTAAGTGGCGGGGAGCGCCAGCGTGTGGCTTTTGCCCGAGCATTAGTCAATAACCCCTCGGTGGTGCTGGCCGATGAACCGACCGGTAACCTGGACCATAAAACGGCATTAGAAATTTATGATCTGATGCGTAAGCTCAATAAAGAGTCGGGGACGGCTTTTCTGGTTGTTACCCATGATAATGAATTAGCCGCTAAGCTTGATCGCTGCATGCACATGCAAGATGGTGAGTTAGTTCAGGTCGAGGTAGCCTGATGTTCCGACCGTTATCGCTTTATATCGGCAGCCGCTTTAGTCGTGCCAAACAACGTAACCGACTGGTGTCGTTTATCTCTATTTCTTCCACCCTGGGCATTGCGGTTGGCGTTGCGGTGATTATTATCGGATTATCTGCGATGAACGGTTTTGAGCGCGAGCTGCAAAATCGGGTGCTGGCGGTGATTCCTCATGGTGAGTTGGAAGCGGTGCAACCGCCTTTTGCAGAATGGCAATCGGTACTGGAAACCGTCAGGTTGCATCCTAGAGTAACAGGGGCGGCACCGTATATATCGTTCACGGCTTTATTAGAAAAAGGTAATAATTTAAAAGCCGTGGAAGTGCGAGGGGTGGATCCGCAATCTGAAATTCAGATCAGCGCGCTGCCTCAATATGTGAAAGATAATGCCTGGCAGCAGCTCTCTGCGGGAAAAAAACAGATCATTGTTGGTCAGGGTGTCGCGGATAAATTAGATATCGATGTTGGCGATTGGATCACGGCGATGATCCCGAATTCTGATCCGGCACTGAAGCTTAAAGCGCCGCATCGTATTCGCCTTCAAGTCGCAGGGCTGCTGGCCTTGGGGGGGCAGATTGATCATAATTTTGCCCTGGTGCCTTTAACCGATGCCCAGCAATATCTGTCGATGGGCGAGGGGGTGTCAGGCATTTCGATCAATGTCGATAACGTGCTGGATGCTCAATATATCGTGAAAGAAGTGGGCTTTACCTTACCGGTTACGGTTTACCTGAAAAGCTGGACACAAAAGTTTGGTTATCTTTACCGTGATATCCAGATGGTACGGACCATTATGTACCTGGTTATGGTGCTGGTGATTGGTGTTGCCTGCTTTAATATTGTATCGACTCTGATGATGGCGGTGAAAGATCGCGCTCCGGATATCGCCATTTTACGCACGATGGGCGCAAGCGATGGTTTAGTGAAAGCGATTTTTATCTGGCACGGTATCTTATCGGGTGTCGTCGGCAGCCTGATTGGTTCGGCGATAGGTTCACTTGTCGCGGTAAACCTGACTCGCCTGATACAAGGTTTAGAAGCCCTGATTGGCCATCAATTTCTATCCGGTGATATCTATTTTGTCGATTTTTTACCGACCGAACTGGCGATGCAGGATGTTGCCATTGTCACCACGACGGCCATAGCCTTAAGTTTACTGGCTACCTGGTATCCGGCCAGACGAGCCAGTGCATTGCATCCGGCGCAGGTGCTGAGTGCCAAATAGCGGCGAGTGTCAGTAAATGAATCTAAAACGGAGCCTCTGGCTCCGTTTTTTGTGAAAGGGAAATATGTGAGTCGTGCCAAGAGAATAGTGAATGTGCGTTGAGGGTTGAAAGTCTTGGCGTTAATCCACTCTCACTTCAGGATAACGGGGCTGAAGTGTTTGTTGTATACGGTTTTATACCAGTGTTTATACTAATCGCGGGTTTTACGCTTGTTCCAGCTTCGAACGACAGAATAGCGCCATAAGCCCCGGATACCAAAGTAACCCAGCAGGGCGAACAGCATACTACTGACAAAGCAGCCCAACAGGAATGGAGGACCAATTTGGCTCATCTGGTGTAGCAGGAATTCCCAGGACAGTTCAAAGTGAAATGGCTGATGGGGCGTATTCATCAGCCAGGCCCCGACTTTATAGGAGCAATAGAAAAGTACGGGCATAGTAATTGGGTTACTGATCCACACCAAAGCGACAGACAAAGGAAGGTTTACACCAAGAAGAACGGCCAACCCTGCAGCCATGATCATCTGACTGGGCAAGGGAACAAATGCCATAAACAGACCGACAGCAAAAGCCCCCGATGCCGAGCGGCGGTTCAGGCACCATAAATTGGGGTTATACAGTACATTGCCAAATATCTTCAGCGCTTTCTGGCGCTTGATAAGCTCATGGCTGGGCAAGAAACGTTTAATAAATAGTCTTGGCATCGTTATACATATGTTATTAAAAACAAAGGTTCTGAAATGTAATGGTTTTAAAACTCACCGTTTTAAACGTTATGGCCTCTAAGGCAATACAGGGATGAATCAAGTCGCTTTCGGTATTGCTTTGGGGCTTTTATCACTTCATTGGTGGCTCTTTATTCCAGAGTCCTTGTGGTTTGTTACAGCCATAATGATCAGTGGTATAGTTTCTTATTATTCGCGAACCCGTTTGTTGATCTGGGCCACTTTTGGCGCTCTTTTGGCTAGTTTGGCAGCAGTTAGCTATTCAACTGCGGTAAAAACAATACCGATTCAGCGCGGAAATATTACCATAGTTGGCCAGGTTAGTAGCCTTTTAAATGAAAAGATCCCCAGTTCTAAAATAGATTTCATTATTATATCGCTTAATAAGCAACCCGCCCCCTCTTTCTACCCTATGCACGTGCGTCTTGACTGGCCGCAAGCACCTGATTTGAAACAAGGTGAAACCTGGCAGCTCAAGGTGCAATTGCGCCGCCCGTACGGGCGTTTAAACAGTGCCGGATTTGATGCTGAGCAGTACTATATCGGGCATGGATTTCATGGCCGGGGTACTGTTAAGTCAGGCCATAAATTAATACCGGCTGATGTCCGTAACGGCGATCATGCCCATGGTTCACGAACCCTGAGACAGCTTGTTTTTGATCGGGCAATGGTCGTACTGGCGGATAAACACCATATGCCATTCCTGATAGCCCTGAGCTTTGGCGTCCGGGATGCCTTAGGTGAGCAAGATTGGTCGCGTTTGCGCGACAGTGGATTAGCACATCTGATGGCTATCTCGGGTTTGCATATCGGCCTGGCAATGCTGCTTGGCTGGGGGCTGGGAAGCAAAGTGAAAGCGCTGTTGCCAGAGCGCGATTACTTAGTTTGGTTACCGCTATGGTGCGGTTTATGGGCAGCCTTCGGTTATGCGTGGCTGGCGGGGTTTAGTTTACCGACTCAGCGCGCCTTGCTGATGAGTAGCATTGTCGTGGTGTTAATCCGGTTTCGGGCACACTGGGCGGGCTGGCAAGTGTTTATCATCGCCCTGGCAAGTTGCTTAGTGCTTAACCCATTGGGATCGTATGCCGCCGGTTTTTGGATGTCGTTTGCAGCAGTGATGATTCTATATCTGGCTAATATCAGCGGTATGAGGGCTCGGCCATCGGCAGCACAAACACGGGATTTGTGGTGGAGCAAAGTGAAGGTGCTGGCCCTGCTGCAATGCGCATTGCTGGTTTTTATGCTGCCGCTACAGTGGCAGTGGTTTGGCGGGGTTTCTCTTGTTGCCCCGGTTATTAATTTTTTTGCGGTGCCCTGGGTAAGCATCTTAACGGTACCTCTGGTGTTAGCTGCTGTCTCGACTCTATGGTGGCCGGGGCTGTCGGATTTATTGTGGCTACTTGCCGATCTGACGCTTTACCCGGTGATGTGGCTAGCGGATTTATCAGCAGGAACCTGGTGGGCAGTATCATCACAATGGTTGCCATATGTCTGGGGGGCAATGGTCGGATCGCTGCTGTTATGGTTTCTGCCATGGCGGTTATTTAAGTGGCTGCATCTTTCGGTAATGCTGGTTATTATCACCTGGCGCGCCGAGCTATTTGTTCAGTCTGGAGTGCCAGAACTATCAGTACCGGACTGGAAGATAGAGATGCTTGATGTCGGGCACGGTCTTGCGATACTGATCGAACGTAATGGTAAGGTTGTCTTGTATGATACCGGTGAAAGGTGGGAGCAGGGCAGCATAGCTTCAGCCGTCATAGAACCTGTATTGCGTCACAAGGGGGTCTATCAGCTTGATGGTCTTATTTTAAGTCATGCTGATGGCGATCACGCTGGTGGTGCAAGGCAAGTGATAGAGCGCTTTCAACCGGGTTGGAAGCGAAGCAGTGATTATCGAGAGGGTTTTCTTTCCTGTATAAAAGGCGCTCAGTGGCAATGGGAAGGGTTAGACTTTAGCGTGCTCTGGCCTCCGAAAAGGGTATCGCGTGCTGCCAACCCGCATTCGTGTGTGATCCAAGTCAGCGATCAGGCAATTAGCCAAACAATGCCGACGACAGTGCTGTTTACCGGGGATATTGATGCAATATCTGAATTGTTGCTGGCTCGTCAGGTGCCAGATCTCAACCCCGATATTGTGTTTGTTCCCCATCATGGCAGTACGACGTCCTCGACGGATACCTGGCTGGCGGGTATGTCTCCTGATTATGCATTGGTTTCCGTCGCAAAACATAATCCCTGGCAGCTGCCATCCGAAGAGGTAAAACAGCGGTTTCTAGCAAAAGGAACAACCTGGCTAAGTACTGCAGAAACAGGGCAGGTATCAATAACAATCAATAACGGTGAACTTGATGTTCAGCGATATCGGCAAGATGTTTCTGATACCTGGTATCGACGCCTGTTTTATTCCGATTAAATACAAATGATTAATGCTTGTTCGAAAATTAGCCGACTTAAACATAGATGCTGTAACTTATTTGGTGCATTCGCCGGTTAGGAGTAGAATAGGCGGAATTGTTTTTAAGAAAAACTGATGTTAATGACGCAATCTACAGAAAAATCCACCTTGGATACATATAAGCGACTCTGGCCATATATCAGCATTTATAAGACCGGTTTAACGGTTGCGGTCGTTGCACTTATCATTAATGCTTTGGGTGATACCCTGATGCTTTCGATGATAAAGCCGCTTCTTGATGAAAGTTTTGGTGGCTTCGATCAGATAGAGTCAGATTTTCTGACCATGATGCCATTTTATTTAGTTGGATTAATGTTCCTGCGTGGTATCAGTGGTTTTGTTTCGACTTACTGCCTCTCCTGGGTCTCCGGCAATGTGGTGATGAATTTACGTCGCCAGTTGTTCAATCACTTTATGAAAATGCCTGTCAGCTTCTTTGATAAAGAATCGTCAGGTGCACTTCTCTCTCGCATTACCTATGATTCAGAGCAAGTAGCAGCCGCCACCAGCAGTGCATTAGTGAGCATGGTACGTGAAGGAGCTTCAATCATCGGTTTGATGGCTCTGATGTTCTGGAACAGCTGGCAGTTGTCCGCTATTTTACTGGTTATTGCGCCTGTTGTCGCAATCAGCATTCGGGTGGTATCAAAGCGTTTCCGTAAAATTTCCAAAAATATGCAAGATGCGATGGGATCAGTCACATCCTCTGCCGAGCAAATGCTGAAGGGCCATAAAGTAGTATTAAGTTATGGTGGCCAACAGGTTGAGAGTGCACGTTTCGATTCGGTAAGCAATCGCATGCGCCAGCAGACGATGAAGCTGGTATCGGCTCAGGCGACGGCCAACCCGGTCATTCAGCTTATTGCATCGTGTGCGCTGGTTGTTGTTCTTGTCTTAGCGAATTCAGAGTCGATGCGGGCAGAGCTAACGCCAGGTACTTTTGCGGTGGTTTTCGGTGCTATGTTTGGCTTAATGCGTCCATTAAAAGCCCTTACTAACGTCACATCACAGTTCCAGCGCGGTATGGCGGCCTGTCAGACCCTGTTTGAGCTGATGGATCTGGATGCTGAAAAAGATAACGGCCAGTATCAGGTTGAGCGCGCGAAAGGTGATATTGAAGCGAAAAATATCAGCTTTACCTATCCAACCAAAGATACACCGGCATTACGCAATGTCAGTTTCTCGCTTCCTGCAGGTAAGACACTGGCTCTGGTCGGGCGTTCCGGTTCCGGTAAAAGTACTATTGCCAACTTGTTGACCCGTTTTTATGACATTGATTCTGGCGAGCTTTGTTTAGATGGTCACAATGTCTGTGACTACAAGCTGTCAAACCTGCGTGATCAGGTCGCGGTTGTCTCGCAAAATGTTCATCTGTTTAACGACACCATCGCTAATAATATTGCCTATGCCAGTGGTGGTAAGTATAGCCGCGCTGATATTGAAAAGGCCGCTGAACTGGCTTACGCGATGGATTTCATCAAAGATATGGATAAAGGGCTTGATACCGTTATTGGTGAAAATGGTGTCAGTCTCTCTGGCGGTCAGCGCCAGCGCTTAGCGATTGCACGTGCGTTACTGCGTAACGCACCGGTCCTGATCCTTGATGAGGCAACTTCTGCTCTCGATACCGAATCGGAGCGTGCCATCCAGTCGGCGCTGGATGAGCTGCAAAAAGATCGTACAGTATTGGTGATTGCCCACCGTCTGTCGACGATTGAAAATGCCGACCAGATCCTGGTGGTTGACGACGGTGAAATTATCGAACGTGGCACACATGCCGAACTGATTGAACGTGATGGTGCTTACGCCCAACTTCATCGCATTCAATTTGGTGATTAATGGCTACGCTTATTGAAAAAATCTGGTTCCAGCGTCAGCCTCGCGGGCTGTTGTTGCTATTATTTGTGTTGATGTGGCCGTTATTGTGGCCGCTGAGCAAACTGTTTGGTTTGATCGGTCAGCGACGCCGTATGCAGTATCAATCGGGTCAGAAAGCATCATATCGCGCGCCACTGCCCATTGTTGTGGTGGGCAATATTACCGCCGGTGGTAATGGTAAGACGCCGGTTGTTGTCTGGCTCGTGGAGCAATTACAGGCTCAGGGTTTCAAACCTGGCGTTGTTTCCCGTGGTTATGGCGGAAAAGCACCGTATTACCCGTATTTGGTAAATAAAGAGACCGCAACTGACATTGCCGGAGATGAGCCGGTATTAATCAGCCGCAGAACAGGGGTCCCTGTTGCTGTTTCGCCCAAACGAGCTGAAGCGGTCAAAATGCTGCTTGAATATGATGTCGATGTCATTATTACTGATGATGGTTTGCAGCATTACGCCCTGGCACGGGATATTGAAATCGTCGTCATTGATGGTCAGCGCCGCTTTGGTAATCAGCAGCTGATCCCGTTGGGGCCGCTACGTGAAGCCTGCGCAAGATTAACCGACGTTGATTTTCTGATTTGTAATGGTGGACCGGCTCAGGCTGGCGAAGCGCCGATGCAACTTAAGCCGTCGCAGCTCATTAATCTGAAAACCGGATCGCGTTGCGCCGTAACAGAGCTCGACGATATTGTCGCAATGGCCGGAATTGGCCATCCGCCACGTTTCTTTAATACATTGAACGAGCTGGGAGTGAACCCTGTTCATTGCCAGCCTTTTGCTGATCATCAGGCATTTTCAGAGAATGCATTAAACCAATTGGCCCAGCAGGGGCTGCATTTAGTAATGACAGAGAAAGATGCGGTGAAATGCCACACTTTCGCACAATCAAATTGGTGGTATCTACCTGTAGATGCAGTGCTGCCAGAATCTGATGCGCAGGCCATTATTAACCGGATTATTGAGGTAAAGGAAGAGTATGGATCATCGTCTGCTTGAAATCGTGGCATGCCCAGTGTGTAAGGGCAAATTGAACTACGATAAAGATAAGAGTGAACTGGTTTGCAAGTTCGATCGTCTTGCTTATGCGATTAAGGACGGCATTCCTGTGCTGCTGGAAGTAGAAGCCCGTACGCTAAGTTCTGACGAGGTTAAATAATGTCATTTACGGTTATCATTCCTGCTCGCTATCAGTCGACCCGTCTGCCTGGCAAACCACTGGCTGACATTGGTGGTAAGCCGATGATTCAGTGGGTTTATGAGCAAGCAAGCAAAGCCGGTGCCGAGCAGGTTATTGTGGCAACCGATGATCAGCGCATTGTTGATGCGGTGAAAGGCTTCGGTGGCGAAGTGTGTCTGACCCGGGCCGACCATGAGTCCGGTACCGAGCGTTTGGCTGAGGTTGTCGCGAAGTATCAACTGGCTGACGACCACATCGTGGTTAACGTGCAAGGTGATGAACCATTGATCCCTGATACGATCATTCGTCAGGTGGCTGATAACCTTGCTAATAACAGTGCGCCAATGGCGACACTGGCCGTTGAGATAGATCAGCCTGATGAAGTCTTTAACCCAAATGCAGTGAAGGTTGTAACGGATAAAGATGGCTACGCGCTGTATTTCAGCCGGGCATCGATCCCCTGGGATCGTGATAACTATGCCAAGCGCCCCCAAGAAATTCATCATAACCTGATGCGTCATATTGGTATCTATGCGTACCGGGCCGGTTTTATTAACACCTATATTAATTGGGAGCCAAGCGCACTGGAAAAAATTGAAGCATTAGAGCAGCTTCGTGTGCTTTGGTACGGCGAAAAAATCCATGTTGATGTCGCTATTGATGCACCGCCAGCAGGTGTCGATACGCCGGAAGACCTTGAAAAAGTCAGGGCATTACTCGGTTAAACGACAGACAAAAAGGCCATCCGATTGGATGGCCTTCTTATTTATATCGTGGAAAGAGCAGGCAGCTTTTGCTTTAAAGGTTGAGCTAAGGCGTCTGTATTTCTGCATCGCCCAGTAACATTTCTGCCGGGTTGTCATTGACGTGATTGCGAGATTCTGTCTTTTTGGTATCCGTTGCCATACTACGTAGCTGTTGCCACCATTGCCCCATGGTTTCATGCCAGTAACGTTCTGTTTGCTCCAGATATTGCGCTTTAGGCGCGTACCTTATCCAAGGTTGCTTTATCTTGTTGCTTGCCAGGAAATTAGTTGGTGCTGGGGTTGGGTTCAAACCCGCCTGTTTAAACTCGTATAATGCTCGCGACATATGGCTGGCAGAAGTGACAAGCACCAGTTTTTTGCTGCCGACGACAGATGCCGCCTGGAAGGCTTCTTCCCAGGTATCACGAGCGGTTTCCAGCAGTAAAATATCTGTTTTGTTGACCCCTAACGCGAGAGCGGCTTTCGCCATCATTCGAGCCTGACTTATCCCGGTACCGCCGCCATAGCCCGACAGGATCAGTTTTGACCCCGGGAATAAACGATAGATCCGTATTCCCTCGGCCAGGCGCATTAAGGCCGTGCGGGAAAGTTCCGAGGTGATCGGCATCGCCTTATCGATAACATGGCCACTACCCAGCACCATAACGTAGTTGACGGGGGTTGAAGACGGAACAAATGGGTGATGCTCACGCTCCAGCGGCCTTAGCAGGCTGGTTGCAACCGGCTGGAAGGAGACGAGGAAGATGCCCAAAAAAGCAAAAGCAATAAAACATGATGCGAGACCTTTTCGTCGGGTAAACCATAACACCAATAGCCCGATGAACCCGAGAATGAGCATCGCGGGTAAGGGCATGAGTAAAGCAGATATCATTTTTTTTAGTTCAAACATGCAATGTAGTCCGAAATTTCAGCAGTTGAGCTTGAAAAAGCATCACAAGCCTTTATTCCTTTAACGCTTGTGAGAAAATAAGCCTCATTTTTAGAGTCGCCATCATAACGTAAAGCTGACGTGATTGAAGATCGAAATTTTGATGATTTATCGCAAAAATTTGCGAAAAACATTTATGGAACTGCCAAAGGGCAGATCCGCCAGACAGTCGTCTGGCAAGACATAGAGCAGATTCTTACTGTGCTCAATGAAGCCACACCGTTACGTATCTTGGATGCCGGCGGTGGGATTGGCCAATTGTCACAAAAAATTGCCCAGCGAGGTCATCACGTTACTTTATGTGATCTTTCTGGTGAAATGTTGAAATTAGCAGAGCAAGAAATTGCTAAAAAGGATCTGCTTGAGCAATATCGTCTGGTTCATTGTCCGGTGCAACAGATTGGCGAGCATCTTGAACACCCTGTTGACCTGGTGCTATTTCATGCCGTCATGGAATGGTTGGCTGAGCCAATGGCTGCGCTTGAGACGCTACTTGAGCAAGTAAAACCTGGCGGAATTATCTCAGTCATGTTTTATAACTACAACGGCTTGCTGTTTAAAAATCTTGTTTGTGGCAATTTGACGCATATCGAAGAAGGCATGCCTCACCGTAAGCGTTTTAAATTACAGCCACAACAAGGTATCAAACCTGAAGAGGTGTATAGTTGCCTGGAAAAATCAGGGTTAGCGATTTTAGGCAAAACGGGCGTACGTACCTTTCACGACTATATGCAAAACCATATGATCGGTGATTACAGTTTTGAACAAGTTCTTGAGATGGAGCAACGGCTTTGTCGTCAGGAACCCTATTTGTCTCTTGGCCGCTACATTCACGTGTATGCCCAGAAGCCTTATTAAGAAAATGATATGACAGCAATAAGGACAACGGATGAGTGAAGTATCCCAGACCGTTCCCGAGTTGGTTAACTGGGTTAAGCAACATGATTTTTCGCTTAACCTGCCAACTGAGCGGCTGGCGTTCTTGTTGGCGATTGCGGTCTTAAGCGGCGATCGCTTTGATGAAGAATTAGGGGAAAGCGAACTGGTTGATGCGTTCCGCATCGTGAGCGATATGTTCGATCAGTCGAATGAAACCCTGGCCTTTCGTGCCAATAACGCCATAAATGAACTGGTCCGTCAGCGCTTGATTACGCGTTTTACCAGTGACGTAACCGACGGTGTAAGTATTTACCGTCTGAGTCCGCTTGCCTTGGGCATTACCGATTACTACATCCGCCAGCGTGAATATTCGACGCTGAAACTGTCGATTCAGTTAGCGATGGTGGCCAATGAAATTAACAAAGCGGCTCAGGCAGCAAAAGAGGGCGGCGATGAAAAACATTGGCGTCAGGACGTTTTCGCGGTACTGAAGTATTCGGTCGCTGAAATTTTCGACCGAATCGATTTAAACCAGCGCACCATGGATGAACAACAGCAACAAGTGAAAACGGATATTGCTGAGCTGTTGAATCAGGACTGGCGTGCGGCGATTACCAGTTGTGAAAGCCTGCTGAATGAAACGTCCAGTACGCTGCGAGAACTGCAAGATACTTTGCAGGCTGCAGGCGATCAATTGCAGAGTCAGTTACTGGCAATCCAGGAAGAAGTGCAGGGTAACCCGGAGTTAGATTTCATTGATGGAATGATCTTCATTCTGCAGATGAAGCTAGATCGCATCATTAACTGGGGCCAGCAAGCTATTGATTTGTGGATTGGTTATGACCGTCATGTGCATAAGTTCATTCGAACCGCGATTGATATGGATAAAAACCGGGCCTTCAGTCAACGCTTACGCCAGTCTGTGACCGACTATTTCGATGATCCGTGGTTACTGACCTATGCCGATGCCGATCGCTTACTGGATATGCGTGATGAATCCTTGATATTACGTGATGATGAAGTCACCGGTATCGTGCCGGAAGAGATGGAATTTGAAGAACTCAGCCTCGTCAATGATCAGCTTGCTGGGCAGGTTGCCGAGATGCTACAAGCCCATAAAGAGACAGGTGCAGCCATTAATTTGAGCCTGCTTCTGAAAGATTATTTGGCTCAACACCCATACGCGCAACATTTTGATTTAGCGCGAATTGTGGTTGATCAGGCAGTACGACTCGGTTACTCAGAATCGGATTTCAATGCGATTCAGCCTGATTGGGAAGCGATTAATGAATACGGAGCCAAGGTACAAGCCAATGTCATCGATAAATATTGAAGAATTCATGCCTGAAAAGTTGGCAAAAGCAATTGCTAACCCACTTTTTCCGGCGCTGGATAATGCACTTCGTTCTGGACGCCATATTTCCAGCGAAGATTTAGACAACCATGCTTTGTTGATTGAATTTGAACAAGAGCTGGGTATGTTCTACCGCCGCTATAATGCGGAACTGGTACGCGCGCCGGAAGGTTTCTTATATCTTCGCCCGCGTTCAACGTCACTGATCAGCCGCTCGGTTCTGTCTGAAATTGACATGCTGGTGGGTAAAGTGTTGTGTTTCCTTTACCTTAGCCCTGAGCGTCTGGCCCATGAAGGGATTTTCACCAATCAGGAGATGTTCGAAGAATTACTGGCACTGGCTGATGAGAACAAGCTGATGAAGCTGGTGACTAACCGGGCGAGTGGTTCAGACTTAGATCGTGAAAAACTGTACGACAAAGTGAAAACCTCACTTCGTCGTCTTCGTCGAATCGGTATGATAATCCCTGTCGGCGAAAATGGTAAATTCCGGATCAGCGAAGCAGTATTCCGCTTTGGTGCTGATGTACGTACCGGGGATGATGTCCGTGAAGCTCAGCTGCGTCTGATCCGTGATGGTGAAGCCGTTGTTCATCAGCAAGAGCCTAGCCAGTCAAGCCTGCTCGATGGCAAAGAGCAACAAGAATTAGAAACTGAGTACGCAGGACTGGAGGGCGAAGCCTAATGGAACGCGGTAAGTATCAATCACTCACAATGGTCAACTGGAATGGTTTTTTTGCCCGTACTTTTGACATTGATAATCTGGTAACCACGTTATCCGGTGGTAATGGTGCGGGTAAGTCCACCACCATGGCCGCTTTTATTACCACCCTGATCCCTGATCAAAGCCTGCTTCACTTCCGTAATACCACGGAAGCTGGCAGTTCGAATGCCTCGCGTGATAAAGGCCTGCACGGTAAATTGAAACCCGGCGCATGTTATGCGGCCCTTGATGTGGTTAACTCGAAAAAGCAGCGCATTGTTTTTGCAGTAAAATTGCAACAAGTGGCGGGTCGAGACAAAAAAGTCGATATTAAGCCGTTTATCATTCAAGGCTTACCCTCACATATCAAGCCAACCGAGTTGTTGGTTGAGACCTTGTCTGAAAACCAGGCGCGTGTTCGTCAAATTAACGAAGTAAAAGAAATCGTTAGCGAATATGAGGGGGTGCAGTTCAAAGCATTTAGCTCGGTAACCGATTACCATGTCCAAATGTTTGAATTCGGTGTATTGCCGAAGAAACTGCGTAACAGCCAGGATCGCTCTAAGTTCTACCGTTTGATTGAAGCGTCACTTTACGGGGGGATTTCCAGTGCCATTACCCGTTCCCTACGTGACTACCTGTTGCCACAAAATACCGGTGTTAAGAAAGCCTTTCAGGATATGGAAGCGGCCTTGCGTGAAAACCGTATGACGCTGGAAGCGATTAAGCTGACACAAAGCGACCGTGACCTGTTTAAGCACCTGATCACCGAAGCGACCAATTACGTGGCAGCGGATTATATGCGCCATGCCAATGAGCGTCGTCAGAAGCTGGAAAAAACGCTTAGTTTGCGTGGCGAACTATTAGGTTCACGCCAGATTTTAGGCGATCAGCAACAATCGCTGATCAATATGACCGGCGAACTTGATGAGCTGACAGAGCGCGAAGGGGCACTGGAGCAGGATCATCAGGCGGCTTCAGATCATCTGCAACTCGTACAAACCGCCGTTCGTCAGCAAGAAAAAATCGAGCGCTATAAAGACGATCTGGAAGAGCTGACAGAACGTCTTGAAGAGCAAGTGATGGTGGTGGAAGAAGCCGCCGAACAACTTGCGATGACGGAAGAACAGGCTCAGCTGACGGAAGAAGAAGTTGATAGCCTGAAAACCCAGCTGGCTGATTATCAGCAAGCGCTGGATATGCAGCAGACACGGGCACTGCAGTATCAGCAGGCTGTTAAGGCGCTTGAAAAAGCCCGTCAGCTGTCTGGTGATGATGAGCTGCTTGCTGACAACGCACCCGCAGTGCTTTCTCAACTGAAGCAGCAGCAAGAATTACAAACAACCGCATTACTGGCGTTGAAACATAAGCTGGATATGTCATCAGCAGCAGCGCAGCAGTTTGATAAAGGCCTGCAGATTGTAACCACGATCGCCGGTGTGACTGATCGTACGACGGCGGGTAGCAAAGCACGTGAACTGATTGACCGTACCCGTCAGCTTCGTAACGTTGCTGAACGTGGAGAGCAGCTCAAAGCACAGTATCGCGATCTTGACCGTAGTGTTCGCAATCAGCGCCAGGCAACAGAGCTGGCTGCAACTTACAGTAAGCGTTTTGCCACGGCGATTGACAGTGAACTGGCGCTGGCTGAAGAGCAGGCACGTCACGAAGCGTCACTGGAAAGCCTGGAGCAAGAACAAGATCTGCTGGTTGAACAACGCAGCGATCTGCGCCGTCATGAGCAAACATTGGCTACCCAGATCAAAACGCTGGAAGCCGAGGCCCCGGCATGGATCAGCGCATCTGACGCGTTAGAAAAGCTGGCGGAACAGTCTGAATTAGAGTTGTTCGATAGCCAGGCTGTGATGAACGCTATGCAGGCGACGCTGGATAAAGAGCGTACAGCATCAGCAAACCGTGACCAGCTGGCCGCGCGTAAGCAGCAGCTTGAAGAGAGTATTGAGCGCCTTGCTCTGCCGGGTGGCAGTGATGATTCACGTCTGAGCGGATTGGCTGAGAGCTTAGGTGGCAGCCTGCTTTCAGAAATCTATGATGATATTACTCTGGCCGATGCGCCGTATTTCAGTGCTATGTATGGCCCGTCCCGTCACGCCATCGTCGTTCCCGATCTGAAAGGCATCAAAGAGAAATTGAGCGCCCTGGATGATTGCCCGGATGATTTGTATATCATCGAAGGTGATGTTGATTCATTTGATGACAGTGGTTTTGATGTCGACGAGTTGGACGGCGCGGTATGTGTTCATCTTAATGATCGCCAGTTACGTTATTCGCGTTTTCCTAAAGTCCCGTTGTTTGGTCGTGCAGCTCGAGAGCAACGTCTGGAACAGCTGCGTGACGAACGTGATCACGTTGTTGAAAATCATGCAAAAGCCGCATTTGATTCGCAGAAACTGCAACGTCTGTACCAGAGCTTCAATAGCTTTGTAGCAATCCATATGGGCGTGGCCTTCAATGCCGATCCTGAAGCTCAGCTGAAAGTCGCTCGTGACCAGCGTAATCAGGCGGTACGTCAACTGACCGATGTCGATGCCAAAGAGTTGCAGCAACGTAGCCAACTTGCCGCGGCACGTGAAGGTTTAGCCTTATTGGGTAAACTGAATCCGGTCGTTAACCTGCTGGAAGATGAGACCTTAGCCGAACGTTTCGCCGACGTTGAGCAACAGTTATCATACCTTGATGAAGCGCGTAATTACCTTGATCGTCATGGTAAGGCCATTACTGAGCTTGAAGGTCTGATCTCTGCCCTTGATGCCGATCCTGAGCAATTTGATGCCCTGCAAGCAAATTATGTTGAAGCGGACAGCACACTTCAACGACTGAAAACCCAGATGTTTGCGGTTGCTGATTTGGTAGAGCGTCGTCACCACTTCGGTTATGCCGATTCTGTTGAGTTGCTCAATAAGAGCTCAGAGCTGAATGAGCAGCTGAAGGCGAAATTGGTTGCCGCAGAGCGTGAACGTACCCGCTGCCGTGAAAGCCTGAAACAAGCGCGTGCTCAGATGAACCAGTACAACCAGCTATTTGCATCACTGAAGAGTTCGCATCAGGCAAAACAGGAAACCGTTCAGGAATTTGAACGTGAACTGCTGGAACTGGGTGTGCGTGCCGATCTCGAAGCAGAAGAGCGGGCGCGTGTACGTCGCGATGAACTCAATGAGCGCCTGCATAGCTCACGTGCTCGTCGAAGCCTGTTGGAAAAAGCAATCACATCCATCGAGCTTGAAATGAAAGGCTTGATCAAGCGTCTGCGCAAAGTCGGTAAAGATTACCAGGATATCCGCAAGCTGGTGGTGAATGCCAAAGCAGGCTGGTGCGCAGTATTGCGCCTGGCGCGCGAAAGTGATGTTGAACGCCGCTTGCACCGCCGTGAAATGGCGTACATGTCTGCCGATGAACTGCGTTCGCTGTCAGATAAATCACTGGGTGCTCTGCGTCTTGCTGTTGCTAATAACGAAGATCTGCGGGATGCATTACGTGCATCAGAAGATGTGTCTCGTCCGGAGCGAAAAGTACTGTTCTATATCGCAGTGTATCAGCATCTTCGCGAACGGATCCGTCATGACATTATCCGTACCGATGATCCGGTTGAAGCGATTGAAGAGATGGAAGTGGAACTGGCCCGCCTGACGGAAGAACTGACCGCGCGTGAACAGCGTCTGGCAATCAGCTCTGATTCTGTCGCTAATATCATTCGCAAGACAATCCAGCGCGAGCAGAACCGCATTCGTATGCTGAACCAGGGTCTGCAAAATATTGGCTTTGGTCAGGTTAATGGCGTGCGACTGAACGTGAAGGTACGGGATACCCACGAATCATTACTGACAGGTCTGGCTGAACAGCAAGATCAGCATCAGGATTTGTTCGGTAATAACCGTCTGACGTTCTCTGAAGCCATCGCTAAGTTGTTCCAGCGTCTGAATCCGCATATCGAAATGGGCCAGCGCTCACCACAGATCATGGGTGAAGAGCTATTGGATTACCGCAGCTACCTGGAACTGAGTATTGAAGTTAACCGCGGTACAGACGGCTGGCTACAAGCCGAATCGGGCGCATTGTCAACGGGTGAAGCGATCGGTACCGGTCAGGCAATCCTGCTGATGGTAATACAGAGCTGGGAAGAAGAATCACGTCGTCTGCGTGGTAAAGATATCATTCCATGTCGCCTGCTGTTCCTTGATGAAGCGGCCCGTCTGGATGGCAAATCAATCGCTACCTTATTCGAGTTGTGCGATCGTCTCGATATGCAGTTATTGATTGCGGCGCCAGAGAATATCAGTCCGGAAAAAGGCACCACCTACAAGCTGGTACGTAAGATCTTCAAAGACCGCGAGCACGTACATGTGGTGGGTCTGCGTGGATTTGGTCAAGAGGCTAAACCTGAACGTAATATTCAGGAAGTACTAGAGCTGGATCCTATCTAATTCCAACCGACAAAAAATGATTATCTGTTAGCTGGGTAATTAATAATCAAGGCCAGTATGATTTCGTTAAACGGATCGACTGGCCTTTTTTATTCATGGCTAAACGTAAGCTTAGGAGATGTAAGTATAACTCGGGCAAGCCTGTCTTGAGAGTAAGATCCCTTTCTCAATAGTTAATAACACCTTCGATAAATAATTTATGCGTTGATTCACTCCTAGAATTTTAGTGTTGGATTCGGCCATCCAACATAACTATTTTCACATTGTCGTAGGGGTGATGACATGAAAAGAATAATATTAATTATGCTCACCATGTTTGTGGTGGCAGGATGCGGTGGCTCTTCTGGAGATACAGAACTAGATTTAACACTTTCAAGCTCAGATACAGAGCCGGGGGCTGGATCTGATCCGGTGCCAATATCTGTTGATGTCGTAGTGCCGCCGACAGAAGTTCCAGCTCAAGATGAATTACAGGCTTGTATTGCAATTGATGCTATCAGCGTAACAGATTTAGCGGGAACGGTTACAGAGTGGACAACCAGAAGTATGAATGATCCTGAAGGTATTAATAATAATTCTCAGCAATGCATACCAGCAGATTCCGAAATTCCTATTGATAGTGACGGCTATCCTAAGTTTATAGTGATAGATCTTCATGATTTGACTGGTATCGATATTGTTCAGTTGCTTACAGAGCAGTTGGTTACGGCTGGAGAATATACCAGTATGTCGCTCTCTATTCTTCAAGGAAGCTACGGCGATTTTTATGATACGCCATATTGTCATATTGGAAACTTAGTTGATAAACACAAGATGGAAATTGCTGATGAACTGACTTTTGATGGTTTAAATATCAATATTGATGTGCCAACAACTTATACAATGTCATTTGACCTCAAGAGCATGTTGCAGTTAAGAGAAAATGTTTATTACTTGGAAAATGAAGGGTTTAGTCTAGTTGATAATTCTCTGGCCGGTATCATTTACGGGGATGTTGATCCAGCAACATGCGAGAATTCAGAGAATGCTTATGTCTATCTTTATCACATAGACGGTTCCGGTTATGGTGATTTAGGTTCTATAAATGCGCCAGTGAAGACTGCGAAGGTCATCAATGATAAATATTCAATGAAATATGTTCCTGAAGGAACGTACGATGTTGTATTGGCGTGTAATGCTATAGCAGATCTCCCGAATCAGGTTGATTTGGATATCGATTTAGATGAAGAATCTACGCATGAAGATCAGTTTGTGCATGGTGGTGAGGAATACTACAAAGCTTTCTAATCATTTCCTACCATATGAAACCAAAGCCGATGCAACTTGAGAGTTTGTCGGCTTTTTGTCACGAGGGTTAGGGCTTGTTGATAGCTTATTAAGTAATAGTTCAGTTATCATGAGACATCATAACTATACTAAGGTAGATCTACCTCTCATTATTAAGAATGTACGATAAACTTTCATCTGCTATAAGATCTTGACCAAGCAATAAATAACGGGTTTTGTCGGCGAAGTCAGTCATATCTGCCTATATCTTTCGGGTTGTTTTTTAATCGCCGCTTATATAAATTCAATTTCAACACCAGTTAGCCCTTTTGAAAGAGATCTATTTATGCAAGCTGTTATGACTCTGAAAAAATTCGCCCTCAGTGCCGTATTTGGCTTGGCCGTTACGGGGTATAGTATTTCTACCGCCACCGCTTCGGTGACGACCTCGCCGACCAATCACCTGCTTTCTACCCTTAAATATGTTGAATTGGAAGCCGAGCAGGGTGATACAAACATGCAGTTGTTTCTTGGACGCGCATATCTTGAAGGTTCTAACGGCTTAAAGTCAGATACATTGAAAGGCTTGTACTGGTTGCAAAAAGCTGCCGTTGATATGCCGGAAGTGAAAACAATGATTGGTGACTTGTTCAAAGCTGGTCAGGTACTGCCCCAAGATCCTACGCAGGCGGTAGAGTGGTATACAAAAGCGGCCGAGGAAGGTTCAGTACCGGCAATGGTTGAGCTGGGCGGTTATTATGCCTCGGGTGCTGCCGGACAGGTCGACTGCGGAAATGCGATTAAATGGTTCAATGAAGCCGCAAACGGTGGTTCTTTGGAGTCGAAACGTAACTTAGTTTGGTTGTATGCGACCTGTAATGATGAACGCGTACGTGATGGCCAGCGGGCTCTGAAATTGGCGAAGCAGGTGTTGAGTCGTAGTGGAACCGGAGATGCCGGTGACTATGATAATCTGGCAGCGGCCTATGCGGCATGCGGAGAATTCCAAGAGGCAGTGAAGGCGGAGCAAGAGGCCATTGGCAAATTGGAAAACACAAACACCCAGCGTTTTATAAAATTTGAGCAACGTTTAGAGTTATATAAACAGAATCAGACAATGTACAGCGCATCACTATAAAAAAGCGATTGTTTGTTTAGTATTAGAGAAAGGAGCCGAAAGGCTCCTTTCTTATTTTTGCGACGATAGTTTTTAAATACCATTCTGGCGTTTAACTATACTTTCAGGAATGGCTGCCCTTTTAGTTTTGGAAGGGGTAAACATAACTAGGATGTCAGCAATGAGTAACTCTGATGCAGTAGAAAAAAAAGAACGAGCAAAATATGAGTGGGGCTCCTTCTTATTTATCGCCGTCTGCCTGTTCCCTATTCTTGCAATTGCATTAGTTGGTGGCTTCGGTTTTGTTATCTGGGCAATCCAGGTCTTCTTTCTCGGCCCTCCTGGTCACGGCTAAATCAAAATCACAGCCAATAAAAACAGGTAGGTTATTATGATGAGTTTGATTAAAAAGCTGTGGGCTACCTTTTGGCGTCCTGCAGTGCATATTAGTTTGGGCGTATTAACCCTGGGCGGTTTTATTGCCGGAGTCTTTTTTTGGGGGGGATTCAACACGGCTCTGGAAATGACCAACACCGAAAAATTTTGTATCGGCTGTCACGAAATGCGTGACAACGTCTACGAAGAGCTGCAATCAACGGTCCATTGGTCGAATCGTTCGGGGGTCAGGGCGACCTGTCCTGACTGCCATGTTCCCCATAACTGGACAGATAAAATTGCACGTAAAATGCAAGCCAGCAAAGAAGTTTTTGGTTCTATTTTTGGCACCATTAATACTCGCGAAAAGTTTCTGGAAAAACGTTTAGAGCTTGCACAGCATGAGTGGAAGCGGTTTTCGTCGAATAAATCGCTGGAATGTAAGAATTGCCACGATTATGACAGTTTGAATTGGGAAGAGATGTCGAGCCTTGCCAATGTACAGATGAAGCAGGCCGCCGAGCGTGATCAGAGCTGTATTGACTGCCATAAAGGCATTGCTCACCAGCTACCCGCCGATATGGAAAGTTCCGGTGGAATGATTTCCCAATTGGTTCAGCAATCTTCCAGTACCAGCTTTAGTGCCGGAGAGACCTATTACAGTGTACGGCATTTGCCGATATATGAAGACGAAGCGTTAACCGTTGATGGCGGTCTGTTGAATCCTGCCTCTGCGATTAAGGTTGCAGACGTCACCGATAAGGCGATACAGGTCGAGCTATCCGGTTGGCGCAAAATGAAAGGATTCGGGCGGGTAATCAATGAAGACTTTGGTTTTAATATTGCATCCGCGGCGTTGAGTAAAGCGACAGCCCAGAATGATAGCCTGGTAGAACAGTTTGAAGAAAAAGAAGACGAACTGACGGGGCTGCCTTGGCAGCGTGTAACGGTGAAGCTCTGGATGCCGAAAGATTCATTAATTGATGATGTTCAAGTCATCTGGAATGAAGCGAAAGCTGCTTACAATACCAACTGTAGTGTGTGCCATACCCAACCGGCTGAAAATCACTTTGACGCCAATACCTGGCCTGGTATGTACGACGGAATGCAAGCGTTTGTTAACTTCGATAATGACAGTCAAGCCTTGGTATTGAAATACCTACAAAAACACTCGTCAGATTTTTCTGATGCAGGCCATTAAGGTGACAGAGTAAGCGAGGGATTTAATATGTCTCTGAGTCGACGTAAATTTTTAAAAGGGTTGGCCACAACAAGCGCAGCGTCTGTCATTGGGCCGGGTTTGTTAATGTCAGCGGCTAAAGCCGCAACAGAATCGGCTGGTGATCAAGCTAGCGGTATCTGGAAAGTATCAGGTTCGCACTGGGGCGCTTTCCGGGCTCGTATTTATAATGGCAAAGTGGCTGACATTAAACCGTTAGAGCTGGATAAGCATCCGACCGAGATGCTCAAAGGGATCAAGGGAATTATTTATAATCCGTCGCGGGTTCGTTACCCGATGGTTCGTCTTGATTGGCTGAAAAAGCATAAATACAGTGGAGAAACCCGGGGTAACAATCGCTTTGTGCGGGTGACATGGGATGAAGCCTTGGATCTGTTTTATCAGGAGCTGGAACGGGTACAGAAAGATTACGGCCCGTGGGCACTACATGCCGGACAGACTGGTTGGCGCCAGACCGGCCAGTTCCACAGCTGTACCAGTCATATGCAACGTGCAGTGGGTATGCATGGTAACTATATTACCAAAGTGGGTGACTACTCGACGGGGGCTGGTCAGACTATTCTTCCCTATGTTCTTGGCTCAACGGAAGTGTATGCACAAGGTACATCCTGGTCAGAAATCCTGGATAACAGTAAGAATATTATCTTATGGGCGTGCGATCCAAACAAGAACCTGCAAGTTGGCTGGAATTGTGAAACCCATGAATCATTTGCTTACCTGGAACTGCTGAAAGAGAAAGTTGCGGAAGGCAAAATAAACGTTGTTTCTATTGATCCGGCTAAAAATAAAACTCAGCGCTATTTGGGTAATAAGCATCTTTATATTAACCCGCAGACTGACGTCGCATTTATGCTGGCGTTGGCGCATACCTTATATAAAGAAGATCTTTACGATAAGAATTTTATAAAGACTTACTGCTTAGGCTTTGAGGATTTTGTCCCATACCTGCTGGGTGAGAGTAAAGATAACGTCGCGAAAACACCTGAATGGGCCGCTGAAATTTGTGGTATACCGGCTGATGAGATCCGTGAATTTGCCCGTATGCTAGTGGCTGAACGCACTCAGATCCTATTTGGCTGGGCTATTCAACGTCAGCAACATGGTGAGCAGCCCTACTGGATGGGGGCGGTACTAGCGGCAATGATTGGCCAGATTGGTCTGCCTGGTGGCGGGGTCTCTTACGGTCATCACTACAGCTCGATTGGTGTGCCTTCGACCGGTTTTGCTGCGCCGGGGGGGTTCCCTCGTAACGTTGACCAAGGCCAGAAGCCTAAATGGGATAATGACGACTTCAAGGGATACAGCCGTACGATCCCTGTCGCGCGGTGGGTGGATTGCCTGCTGGAACCGGGTAAAGAAATTCGTCATAACGGCTCAAAAGTAATACTGCCTGGGTACAAAATGATGGTGGTGAGCGGGAATAATCCATGGCATCACCATCAGGATCGTAACCGAATGAAAAAAGCGTTTCAGAAGTTGCAAACTATTGTCACCATTGACTTTGCCTGGACAGCGACCTGCCGTTTCTCTGATATTGTTCTGCCTGCCTGTACCCAGTTTGAACGTAATGACATTGATGTTTATGGTTCATACAGTGGTCGCGGCCTGCTTGCAATGCACAAGTTGGTTGATCCATTGTTTCAGTCAAAAACGGATTTCGAAATATTCACAGAATTAAGCCGCCGTTTCGGCCGCCACAAAGAATACACTCGTGGTATGGACGAAATGGAATGGGTCCGTTCACTCTATACCGACTGTCGTAACGCTAATAAAGGCAATTTTGATATGCCTGAGTTTGACGTGTTCTGGGAAAAAGGGGTACTTGATTTTGGCGGAGGTAAACCTTGGGTTCGTCATGCTGACTTCCGTGAAGACCCGGAAATCAATGCATTAGGTACACCATCGGGTTTTATTGAAATATTTAGCCGTAAAATCGACCGTTTTGGTTATGAACAGTGTCAGGGCCATCCAATGTGGTTCGAGAAGAGTGAGCGATCTCATGGTGGCCCGGGCTCGGATAAACACCCATTCTGGCTGCAGTCTTCTCACCCTGATAAGCGCTTGCATTCCCAGATGTGTGAATCTGATGAGTTCCGCGAGACTTATACGGTACAGGGCCGCGAACCTATTTATATTAATCCGGCAGATGCTGCAGCAAAGGGGATCATTGATGGCGATTTGGTTCGTGTATTTAATGATCGTGGCCAGCTATTGGCTGGTGCCGTACTGACTGATAGCTACGCCCCTGGTGTGGTGCGTATCGAAGAAGGTGCATGGTATGGGCCACTGAATGAAAAGGTTGGGGCGATTGATACTTACGGCGATCCTAATACGCTCACGCAGGATATAGCGTCATCAGAACTGGCGCAGGCAACCAGTGCTAATACCTGTAATGTAGATATTGAGAAATTTAAAGGTGAAGTACCACCGGTGACATCGTTCGGCGGGCCGATTTATGAGGTTTAGATAAGCTTTTATTGAATAGATTGTGATGCTGAGTAGTCGGAATGTTTCAGTTCATTTTGTCAGCTTTTGTGAGATATTTCAGGCGAAAAAATACCAATCTGAATAATGAGGGGGCACTAATCAGATTGGTAAAAAGTCGGAATGTTTTACAGTGCGGTTCTTTTGTATTTTAAGTATTCAGGTTTCCAGAAAAAACTGTCAATTTTTTCCAGTAACTGTTCATCGGTACGTTGCGGTGCTTTATGTTGTTCAACGGCTTTTTTGGCCACAGCCATAGCAATATGGCGAGAAACCTGTTGGATCTCTTGCAGCGGCGGCAACAGAGCCCCCTCTCCATGGCGAGCTAGTGGGGAGCATTCGGCTAAAGCGCGGCTACTCACCATCAACATTTCATCGGTGACACGGGTCGCACCAGATGCCAGCACACCAAGACCTATACCGGGGAAAATATAACTGTTGTTGCACTGGGCGATTGGATAGGTTTTGTCATTAAAAAGAACCGGATCAAACGGACTGCCGGTAGCAATTAGCGCGTCGCCTTCTGTCCAGCGAATAATGTCGGACGGCATACCCTCAACACGGCTGGTGGGGTTTGACAACGGCAAGACAATCGGGCGCTTGCAATGGGCATGCATCTCAGTGATCACCTCTTGGCTGAACAGACCTGGAACCCCCGAAACGCCGATCAAAACCGTTGGCTTGGCATTGCGCATCACATCCAATAGCGAGATATTACCGGTTTCATTCCATTGAGTGACGATGGCACTTTTCTGGACTAATTTTTGTTGGAAGTCGAGCAGGTTCTGCATGTCGTCGGTCAGTAGCCCCCAGCGGTCAACCATAAAGACACGCTCGCGTGCAGCACTGTCACTTAGCCCTTCGGCGATCATCTGTGCCACAATGGCTTCAGCAATTCCGCATCCGGCCGAGCCTGCACCGACAAAGGTAATGCGTTGTTCGGAAAGCTTTGAACCGGCGGCCTTACAGGCGGCAAGTAAGCTGCCGACGGTAACAGCGGCTGTTCCCTGAATGTCATCATTAAAACAGCAAACTTTATCTTTATAACGGTTGAGCAGAGGCATGGCATTTTTCTGAGCAAAATCTTCGAACTGGATTAATGCATTTGGCCAGCGGCTCTTAACAGCCTGAATGAACTCTTCGACAAAGTCATAATACTCCTGCCCGGTAATACGCGGGTGGCGCCATCCCATATACATAGGATCTGATAAAAGTTGGGTATTATTGGTGCCGACATCCAATACAATTGGCAATGTGTTGGCAGGGTTGATGCCACCACAAGCGGTATAGAGTGCCAGCTTACCGATAGGGATCCCCATGCCGCCAATGCCTTGGTCGCCAAGGCCAAGAATACGTTCGCCATCGGTAATAACGATAATTTTCACATCCTGACGGGCTGCGTTGTTTAATATATCAACGATATTGCCTTTGTCGGGATAGCCAAGGAACAGACCGCGGCCGCGACGATAAATATTGGAAAATTTCTCGCAGGCAGCACCCACCGTCGGGGTATAAATGATTGGCATCATCTCTTCGATATGATTATCAATCAAACGATAGTAGAGGGTCTCGTTAGTATCTTGAATGTTGCGCAGGTAGATGTGCTTATCCATATCATCGCTGAACGTTTGATATTGGCTGTAGGCTCTTTCTTCCTGCTCGTTAATAGATTCGATTGTTGCTGGCAGCAGTCCCATCAGACTGAAGTTTTGTCTCTCCTCCGGGGAAAAGGCACTGCCCTTGTTGAGCAGGGCATTTTCTAGCAGGGTTGGACCGGCATAAGGAAGATATAATGTTTTATTATTTTCGTACATTTAACAACTATCCTGTTTATCTCCGCAATAAGAGTTGTTTTGAAACAACTCTTATTGCGATAGCTAATAAATTAAATTCAGCCTGATTAGATTGTTTCTTCTACCAACTCTAATCCTTCTTCACTATCTGCTGTCTCGCCAGACATCTTGTCTATCAACAAGGCAATCACGCCATCGCCGGTCACATTACAGGCAGTACCAAAACTGTCTTGCGCCAGGTGAAGTACAATTTGCAGCGCAATCATTTCTTCGGTAAAGCCAAGCATTGAACCAAGCAAGCCGACAGAAGCCATGACGGCACCACCAGGCGCACCCGGGGCGGCAACCATAGTGACACCTAACATGGCGATAAACGGCAGGGCTTCGATCAAGCTGGGCACAGGGCCTGCACCGGTCATAAGAATGACGGCTACCGCAACACTGGCGATACTGATCACCGAGCCTGACATGTGGATATTGGCACACAATGGCACGACGAAATTAGCAATTGAACTTGATACGCCATTGCGTTTGGTCTGTTGCAAAGTGACCGGAACGGTCGCGGCAGAAGACATAGTACCAACAGCGGTAAAGTAAGCGGGCATCATGGTGCGCAGGATCTTTAGCGGCGATTGCTGTATGGCAATACCTGTAGTGACAAACTGGAAGGTCAACCAAACCCAGTGCATGACGACGACAGCAATTAACACCAGGCTAAAGGTTTGCAGGGTGGCAAACACCGTGCCTTTTACCGTCATATCGGCAAAGACGCCTGCGATATAAAACGGCAGGGCCGGGATGATGACTTTATTTAGAAACAACTCAATGATATCACGGCCCTGATCGCTTACTTTTTTCAGGTGTTCCGAACCCATACTGGAGATGCCGAGACCAAAAATGAAGGCGATGGTCAATGCCGTCATTATATTCATCACAGGTGGGATCTGAAGGGCTAAAAACGGCGCAAGAGAGGCTTTAGCCTCGGGCAGTTGACCAGCACCATCAAGTAAAACAGGGAACAGGCTCTTTGCGATCATGAATGCAAAAATACCGGCACCTAATGTTGACATATACGCCAGACCTACGGTCTTTCCGAGTAATTTTCCGGAGTTTTTTGGCAGGCTTGCTATACCGCTGGTAACATAGAAGAGAATTAATAATGGGATGGTAAATTTGATTAACTGGCTGACCAAATACTTTACGGTAATCAGGCCTTGAATAAGTACATCTGGTGCAAACATACCCATCAGTATGCCTATTAATATTCCACACAATAATTTAACGATTAAGTTCATTTTATTGACCTTTAATTTATTAGGATACGAGTTTCTTATAATAATATGTTGACTTGTTTCTAACTTGAATTGAATGGTTAATATTGAATCTATTTGTATGCGTATTGCTCATTACGTTTTTTTCTATAATAAATATGTTATTTATTAATAATATTACCAGCGAATGATATGACTATCTATCACGCTTGTGAAATGCAGAAAATAAAGGCCTGGTTATTAAAAAGCATCAGGTAAAAAGTAAGAATTGTGATCAACTTAATAGACAAGTGTTAATAACTTATTGATTATAGTTCTTACTGACTGGTGGCCCTTAGTTATGTATGTAATGGATTGTTTTTATAATGGATTATTCTTGGAGGATGACTGCCGTAAATCAATAGTATTGAGAAAAATAAATGAAAAATATAGAAACAAAATGGTTGCAAGATTTTCTTACCCTTGCTGAACTACAAAATTTTTCCCATGCTGCAGCTGTCCGCAATGTTACCCAACCAGCATTTAGCCGACGAATAAAATCGCTTGAGGCAGAATTAGGTTTAGTCTTGATTGATCGCAGCAAATCACCTATCGAACTGACTCTGTGCGGCAAGCAGTTTAAAACCACGGCACAATCCATTATTCATCAAATAGATGAAGAAGTTAACCGTTTATCCGGAAGCTCTTTTCATGGTCGGCATACTGTCCGGTTAAGCTCTGCGCATTCCGTTGCTATCAGTTTGCTGCCCAAGTTACATTCATGCCTGTTTAACCCAAAACTGAATACAAGTTTATCTGTTGATGCCAATGAAGTTGATGACGCTGTTGAATTACTTATAGACGGAAAGTGTGACTTTTTATTCTCATTTTATGAAGATAGGTTGCAAGTTGCTCCATATCGTTCAATATATCTTGGCCGTAGTTATTTATACTGTGTCTCAGCGGTGAACGAAAATGGAACTCCGATTTTTGATCTTGCACAAAATGATGATGTTCCATGTCTGGATTATACTCCTGAAAGCTATATGGGAAGAGCACTTCATCGAGCCAAGGCCAAGCTTACTCCAAATACGATATGTTCATCATCAATGACCAATTTTATTAAGGCTTTAGTGTTGCAAGGTAAGGGGATTAGTTGGCTACCTGATTATGCAATAAAAGAGGAGTTAGCATCAGGGCAATTGAAAATACTAACAGAGAGGGAGCCGGTTCCATTAGACCTGTATGTTTACCGTTATTATTCTAAGCTGCATGCATCGTGTGAAGCTATATGGAACGAGTTAAGTCAAGTGAGTCCGATAAAAGAGTTGAGCGGCTGATTAATACGGTTAAATAAAAGGGTTAGAAACTAACCCTTTTATTTTGGTGTTATTTTTAAATTATATTAATTATATAGTTTTGCTTTGTATTCTGGGTGCATCAGGTTATGTACGGAGAATATTTCGTCCAGGTGTTCTTCTGTTAGTAGCTTGCGCTCCAATACCACGTCTTTAACACTTCGACCTGTTTCAGCACAAATCTTGCCGACAATATCGCCCTCATGGTGGCCAATAAACGGGTTCAGGTAGGTAACGATACCGATGGAGTTAAAGACGAAGTCTTCGCACACCGTTTTGTTTACGGTGATCCCGCGGATGCACTTATCGGCAAGGTTGATACAGGCATTGTTCAGCAGTTCAATGGATTCAAAAATAGCCTGGCCGATCACCGGTTCCATCACATTGAGCTGTAGCTGACCGGCTTCAGCGGCAAAGGTCACCGTGGTATCGTTGCCGAATACTTTAAAGCAGACCTGGTTTACCACTTCAGGAATAACCGGGTTAACCTTGGCAGGCATAATTGATGAGCCAGCCTGCATTTCAGGCAGGTTTAGCTCGTTTAAGCCCGTACGCGGTCCGGACGAAAGCAGGCGCAGGTCATTACAGACTTTTGACAGTTTGACTGCTAAACGTTTTAGTGCAGCGTGAACGGTGATATAGGCACCACAGTCAGAAGTGGCTTCAATGAGATCTTCAGACGGTACACAGTCCAGCCCGGTTGCTTCGGCAAGGTATTTCACTGCCAGCTCCTGATAACCTTTAGCCGCGTTAAGTCCGGTACCGATAGCTGTTGCACCAAGGTTCACTTCCAGAAGCAGCGAGGCAGCATACTTCAGGTTTTTGATTTCTTCTTTTAGCAAGATGCTGAAAGCATGAAACTCCTGACCCACAGTCATTGGCACTGCGTCTTGAAGTTGGGTTCGGCCCATTTTCAGGATGTCCTGGAATTCTTCGCTTTTTGCATCGAAGGCTGTCTGCAGGTACTGAACCGAACCGAGCATTTTGATGATGCTATTGTATACGGCTACACGGAACCCCGTTGGATAGGCGCAGTTGGTCGACTGGCTTCGGTTGACATGGTCGTTTGGATTAATGATGTGGTACTCGCCCTTTTCGTGGCCTTTTAGTTCCAGCGCAACATTGGCGATAACCTCATTGGCATTCATGTTTACTGAGGTACCGGCACCACCTTGATACACATCAGAGATAAACTGATCCATGCACTTGCCGGTGTCGATGATCAAGTCGCAGGCTTCAATAATGTACTTGCCAACATCGCTAGGGATAGTGCCTAGTTCCATGTTTGCTCTGGCGGCTGCTTTTTTGGTAAAGACCATACCGCGAACCAACTCAGGAACGTCAGAAATTCTCGACGATGAAATAGAAAAATTCTTATAGGCACGAAGAGAGTGGATCCCATAATAAGCAGATGCCGGAATTTCAAGTTCACCTAGTAGATCTTCTTCAATACGAACCTTATTTGCAGTATCGAGCATAGCCTTTACCTTTATTGATAATGAGATGACACCGACACAATGGTCCTTTTATTTTCCAAAGTGAAATGCAAAAAAGTAAGCGATAATGCTTTTAATGCATAGTGGGATTGTTTGTTAAAAATACTGTTCAGTTGTTTTGTATTGTTAATTTAACGGCTGTAATTTTTCGTCGAACAGAATATTGGAGCGGGGTCACAGATTTTTCTGACGTTGAGGTATTTAGGCTGCCAAAACAGACTCAGCGTATCTGATATTTAATTTAATTGGTATTAATATGAATATGGCAGTGTTATCCGCAACAGCCCTGATTTAATGTTTATTTATATTGTTTGGTTATAGGTGAGTGACTTTCTCGCTGAACTTTGGATCTTGAGATGGTTTGGATATCAATGTAGGGCAGAAAGTGCGCCTGAACGTTATCGTCAGGCGCATATTTGGGCTGCAGTATTACTGTTTATACAGGCAAGCCTGTAACAGAATTAAATAATAGAGCTTTATGCCGCCTCTTCACTCGTACGGTTATAAGCTGCGCTGGTGCTGTTATAAACTTCGGTATCCAGCTCACCTTCGCTGCGGCCTACCAGTACAGACACCATCAGATCGCCACAGACATTAACACTGGTACGCGCCATATCCAGGATCCGATCGATACCGGCGATGATCGCCAGGCCTTCCATCGGTAAACCGACGGTAGTTAATACCAGCGAGAGCATGATCAGACCGGCACCGGGTACACCGGCGGTACCAATAGAGGCGAGAGTCGCAGTCATGATAATCGTCAGGTAATCAGCAAAAGAAAGATCAATCCCGAAGGCTTGGGCGACAAAAAGTGCGGCCACACCCTGATACAAGGCAGTACCGTCCATGTTGATGGTTGCACCAAGAGGCAATACGAAACTGGAGATCCCCTTCGAAACGCCCATTTCTTCTCGTGCGCACTTAATGGTTGCCGGCAGTGTGCCAGAGCTGCTTGTGGTAGTAAAAGCGACGGCGGCAGGGTTCACCAGCCCTTTCAAGTAAGGGACAGGGTTCAGGCGGCCAAAGAACTTGATCACACCGGTGTAGAAGACCAGTACATGGATCAGGCTTGCGATATAGGCAACGGCAATGACCTTGAACAACGGCAGAAGAATATCCAGACCGTACTTGCCGGCCACCCAAGCCATCAGGCCAAAGATACCGTAAGGTGCAAACTTCATGACTAATTCTGTCAGCTTGTACATTGCTTCAGCCAGACTTTCGAATACCTGTACGGCAGGTTGTGCTTTCTCGCCGCATAAATTAAGGGCAACACCCAGTCCAAGAGCAAAGACGATGATTTGTAAAATGTTACCGGCTGCCAGTGCGCTTACAGGGTTTTTAGGGATCAGATTAAGAATGGTTTGCACTAACGTTGGTGCTTCTTTCCCCTCGCTTGCTACCGCAGAGGCTGTCATATTCAAGCCTTCACCCGGTGTCAGCAACGTTGCCATGCCAAGGCCAATACTGATGGCGACGGCAGTCGTTGCGAGGTAAATGGCGATAGCTTTAACGCCGATACGCCCCATCTTCCGGGTATCTTGCATTGAAGTGACACCCACCACCAGTGAGCAGAAAACCAAAGGTACAATCAACATTTTGATGGCGTTAATAAAGAGGGTGCCGATCGGTTTGAGTAGTTCTGCATCAGGCCCGAGAACGCTTCCTGCGATCACGCCCAGTACCATACCGACCAGAATTTTTTTCCACAGGGCGAGGTTGCCCCAGAAGCCGCTAGGCTTAACTTGTGCTTGTTCCATGTTATTTCCTTGTCCGTCGTTTAGCGGGTTGAAGTTGTGTTACTTCCAATAATTTATTGTGTTTTGAGTGTTCAATAAATGGCTGAGCGGGAGATATCCCATTTTGCCTTGGAATTTATAATGCAACTTTAACGCCAAGTTAACATGATTTCGTATATCATTGTTTTTAATATAATAAATTGTTAATTAGTTAAGGTGATTTCAAGAAAGGGGTATAACCAAAGGAATAAGCTGCTGATGTGGAATCCTTTTATGTCTTTTTAATCAGTAGCTTATTCAAGATTGGTGCGGTTATAACTTTTCGCTAGGTTATAGGGGTTTGGCGGGAGTCTGTTACCGGTCGCCCCCTATGGCTGTTTTTTTGAGACGCTTACTTAATGCTGGCTGTGATATTCCCAGCAGTTTGGAGGCGAGTGACTGATTGCCCTGTGCCCGGTGCATAGCTTCACTGATCAGAAGATCCCCGACCTCTTGCAGGGTAGGCAAAGGGCGGTCCGGATTAAAGAGTATATGTTCGTTGCTGGCCTCTGGATCCGGTAGGGGGGCATATTGGTCAAGTACACGGCGAAAAACGTCCATAGAGAGCATCCGCGAGCGGTGTAAACTCATTGCGTCGTATGCCAGTGCCCGGAGTTCCCGTATGTTACCGGGAAATGCATAGTTGGCGAGTAAGACCGGAAGTTCTTTGGGAATGGTGGGTTTGTTTTTACCCAGCTCGTCTGCCGCCTCTTTGAGAAAATGTTCAAGCAACAACGGAATATCTGCGTTGCGCTGGCGTAGGGGAGGAATATCGACTTCATGGGTTTTTAGTCGGTAGTAGAGATCTTTGCGGAAATTCCCCTCTTTTTTCTTTTGCGCCAGATCCTGATGCGTCGCTACGACTACCCGCGATCGTAACCGTTTTGGCCGGTCGCTGCCCAAGGGGTAGTACTCTCTTTCCTGCAACAGGCGCAACAGTTTAATTTGTGAGGCTTGGCTCAAATCGCCGATTTCATCCAGAAACAGGGTGCCGCCCGCCGCCTGCTCTATGAGACCTGCCCGGGCTGTGTCCGCACCGGTAAACGCGCCGCGGTGGTGGCCAAAAAGGGTATCGGCAAACACATTGTCATCCAGCCCGGCCACATTGACGCTGACCAGTGGTCCCTGACGGTTGCTCAGCGTATGGATGGCCTCTGCGATCAGCTCTTTGCCGACACCGCTTTCACCACAGATCATGACGGGCTGGCTGCTCGGTGCGACTGACTCCAGATACTGGAAGACCGATCGCATGCCTTTATCTTCAGTGATGATCTTCGAAAAGGCTTCAGGGTGCTCTAAAGTATCGGTAAGAAAACGTCTGCGGAGCTCCTGATTTTCCAGCCGCATCTCCTGCATCTGAATGGCGCGTTTGATCCCCTCGTACAATCGGTCTTCTTCTGTGGTTTTGACAAAATAGTCGTAAGCACCGAGGCGGATACAGTTCACTGCGGTTTCCAGCTGGTTTAACCCGCTGATAATAATGACCCCGATCTCCGGGTACTCTTCGACGATTTTCTGCAACAGAACTTCGCCCGAGAGGTTGGGCATGGTCAGATCCAACAGCACCAGTCCAATATTTTCCTTGGCGAGAATTCCCATTACGTCACGGCTATCCTCACACTGGAAAATATGGTTAATTCCTCCCCGCCGTTCCAGAACAAGGCTGAGGCTGCGCAGGAAGGCAGCTTCATCATCAACCAGCAACACGCCAAAAGTGGGATAGTGATTAGTATTCATTAAGATGTGGTTCCTTTAATGGCGGGCAGCGAAAGTGTCGCACAAGTTCCATGCTTCGGGGTAGAGTCATAGGCTAGGGTACCACCATGTTCCTTAATAATGCTTGACGAGACCGATAGCCCAAGACCGGTCCCACCTTGTTCTCGTTTGGTGGTGAAAAACGGATCGCTCAGGTGCGGCAAGTGCTCGGGAGCAATTCCGTGTCCTTGGTCGCAAACTTCTAATTTCAGCATGTTTTGATGGCCCTGATAGATAGTACGGACTGAAATACCACGGGCAGGACTGTCGAGCGCCTGACAGGCATTGATGATCAAATTGATCACCACCTGCTCTATGCGCTGGGCATTACCTTCAAAACACGGCAGTTTGTCGGCGTAGTTCACCGTAAAGTGATGGGTGGACTTGGAAATGGTATTGTCGACCAGACGAATGGCCGTGGCGACGACATCGTTAAGGTCGACCGTTCCACTCAGTTCGGCCGGTTCCTGGCGGGCAAAATCTCTGAGATCATCAACAATTCGACGGATCCTGTCGGTACCGGTCAGCATATCATCCAGCATTGACGGAATGGCATCACGCATTCGGCTGTATTCCAGGCCGCCGAGAAGAAAATCACCGTGAGACCGGTAATGGGCTTCCAGGATCTCTTCGGCGTCCTGATAAACATCCTTCAGTATCGGCAGGTTAAGCAGTAACAGGCTGCTGGGGTTGTTGATCTCGTGGGCCACTCCGGAAACGAGAATACCCAACGAGGCCATCTTATCTGCCTGAATTAGCTGTTGCTGCTGCAGTTGCTGTTCCCGGGAGCGCCGTGCGACCTCTCGGCTGAGGGTCCGGTTCCAAATCATAATGATCCCGAGGATCAGTAACAGCAGTGCCGAAACAAAAGCGGCCGCCATCCCCAATTTCTTCCAGGTCACCCCGTTGTTTTCCATAGGACCCAGCCATTTGTCATAAATGGCCTGTTGTCGCCCGGTATTTTTGAGAATTGCCAAGCCCTCGCTGAACTGGGCCAGTAACTCTTGCCTGCCCTTCATGACAGAATAACCATATAGCTGGGCACCGAAAGGTTTTCCTGCCGGGAGTATGTTGGACAGCTCAAGCGCACGGCCCATATAAAGACCCGGCAGATTGGCAACCAGAGCATAATCGTGCTGGCCCGATGCCAGCAACCTCAGCGCAGCAGCATGGGTGTCGACCAAGATAAGCCGGGCGCCCGCATTTTTTTGCAACAAATAGTCGTGCATGATGCCGCCACTTTGCACGATAACCTCTTTGCCACTCAATTCGCTTAGTTCAGAAATGGTTGACGAGCCTTTACGGGCGAAAACAGACTGGTGGACAACCGCATGAGCGGGTGCAAAGTCGTAATTCTGGGTCCGGGCCTTGGACACAATCATTCCTTGTAATGCATCAATTTCTCCCGTTTCCAGCTTTCGGCGCATTGTGTCCCATTCACCAAGTTCGATGTCGACCTTGATCCCCATCACTTCAGCGATAGCCAGGGTGAGCTCAGTGTTGTAACCGTCGGGTTCGCCGTCCTCATTGAGAAATTCATAGGGAGGATAGTTATGATCCCCACCGACCCGGATGATATCGCCATGGTCGGATGCTTCGGCCTGAAGGATAAAGGCAGCTGGAAGCAACAGGATAACGAGCTTAAGCAGCCTGAAAATAGATTGAATTGGGGCAAATATCATACCGCTGTTCCTTTTAGCTGAACTCATTATTTTCCCTGAGGATCTGCCGTTGGCGGCTGATACTATTGATATTTTGAATATTATATAACGGATAACTAAGACGTATAACCCTTGGTACTGACATAAACTATTCAAATGTTATTCAGTTAGGCTTTAAGGAAGGGCAGGGGACGGCCTAAGTAGCAACGAGCAAACGAGGTAACTGGCATGGGGGAGGAGATGGACCGAAAATAAACGTATTGTCATATTATCATCAGGTTAGCTGAGATGCAGTGTGTTGTGAGTGCTGGCTCAGAATAGTGACAATCTTAGCTGCGCTGCCCATGAGGCTTTGAGCGCAGCCGATATGAGGTGAAACCACTAGGCGACAAGTTCGTGAAATTCGTCTTGCGACCAGGAAATACACTCAGTCGCTAAGATTTCAAGTGAATCCAGACACTGATCAGGCTGCTGATGGGCTTGCTCTGCTAGGGCGACGGGAATTTCAGTACACCCGAAAACAACCGCATTTGCACCGCGGGAAAGCATGGCCTCAAAAACCGGCGCCATTAAGCGTTGCCCGCGTGCAACGTCTCCGGCTTTGACTGCACAGATCCCTTCCATCACAGCCTGTTGTTCATGCTCTGTGGTTTCTATTGCATCAATCCCACATTGCGCCAGTTTTTCCTGATACATACCCGTCATTATCGTGGCTGATGTTGCTAAAATACCGACTTGACTATAACCACGCTGTTTTGCTTCAGTAACGACGCTGTCGATGATGTTGATGGTATGCACCTTGCTGATTGCCTGCAGTTGTGGATACCAATAATGCGCGGTATTACACGGTATAACAATACATTCAGCACCCGCTTGTTGTAGTTCTTCAAAGCCTTTTTTTAATGCAGGGAAAGGATCCAAACCATTTCCAATCAGAAAGTCGGTCCGGTCCGGGATCTGAGGAATATTACGAACCAGCATAGGAATATGCTGTTGATCATTACGAGCGGGAGTTTGTGCAATAATTTTATGCATAAATTCCACAGTAGCTAATGGTCCCATTCCCCCCAAAACACCTAATTTCCTGCTCATGTTCTTATCCCTACAGTGTTTTTAACTGTAATAACGATAAAATAGAACCTTCACGTTGAGAAATGCCATTGCTGTCACTCCCATGCCGGATCGGTATGGGGAATCAATAAAAATGTGAGATTAATCACTTGAAATCTGGTCAATAGGCACTACTGCTCCGTTATACTGTTTTTCATTTCGCGACCATAACGCATGAATATAGAAAGTAAGTGGCTGGAAGATTTTTTGACCCTGGCGGATGTGCGTAATTTTTCCCAGGCGGCAGGAATACGTAATGTGACACAACCGGCATTTAGTCGCCGTATCAGAGCATTAGAACATGCCGTAGGTGCTGAGCTGGTCGATCGAAGTAAAATCCCTGTCGAGTTAACACCCAGCGGAAGGCTCTTTCGGATTTCAGCGCGTAACTTAATTAATCAGATGGTAGATGGCATTGGTCAGCTATCCGGCCTCTCAAAGCTTGGTGGCAATATTGTGCGGGTTGCCGCCGCCCACTCCCTGGCAACCAGCTTAGTGCCGACAATCCAACCGCAGCTACTTTCCGGTAAGCATAACCCTCTACTCAGCGTAGAGGCGATCGATGTCGATCAGGCGATTGAAGAACTGCAGGAAGGGGGGTGCGATTTGTTACTTGCGTTTGATAATGAATTGTTGCGATTGCCTCCCTACCAGTCACTGCGTATTGGTGAAGCAGAACTATTACCGGTTTGTGCCTGTGATAGTGCAGGAAAGCCGTTATACCTGCTTGACAATAATAAAGCGGTACCCTGGCTTGCTTATAACCCGAGTTCCTATATGGGACGGCAAGTTGAAGCGATACGCGAGCAGGTAAAATTAGAGGCGGTGTTTTCTTCTTCGATGACGGATCTGCTGAAAATTCAGGTGTTGCAAGGGTTAGGGGTGGCATGGTTGCCGGACTATTCGATTAAGCAGGAATTAGCCGCAGGAAAAGTGGCCCTAATCGGCGAACCCTGTCTGAGATTACCTATTGCGTATTATGCGTACCGTTATCAGGCTCGGTTGCACCCAGCCGGTGAGCAAGTATGGAAAATGCTGTGTAATATGGCGAAGTAATACCAGTTCTGTTGATTGTCGCAGAAACGATCACCTTGAGGTTATCTGGGTCTATTTAACCTATTCCAAAGTGGAATGGGTTGGTGTCGTGCGTTTCGTTATTGTTTATTGATATATACAGGTAATCTAGCGGCCGATGATTATGATTAGGAAAACAATAGATGGATTTATCGCTCGAGATTATCACCATTCTCTTCATTGTTGCGGCAGTGGCCGGATTTATCGATGCCATAGCGGGTGGGGGAGGATTATTAACCGTTCCCGCACTCTTATCTGTCGGCTTATCACCTGCGCAGGCTTTAGCAACTAACAAGCTTCAGGGATCTTTTGGCAGTTTTTCCGCCACCCTTTACTTTATCCGCAATGGCGTCGTGAAGTTCAGTGAGATGCGCAATGGGATCATTTGTACTTTTATCGGCGCGGCATTAGGGGCTGTATTGGTACAAAAAATTGATGCGTCGGTATTAACTGCGATCATTCCGCTACTGCTGCTGGGTATCTCGTTTTATTTTCTTCTGGCGCCAAAATCCATTGCCGAGCCGGGTGAGTCTAAGCTGTCCGAAAATATGTTTGCCTTAACCGTTGGCACATCGATCGGTTTTTATGATGGTTTTTTTGGGCCGGGTGCCGGCGCCTTATTTACGATCTGTTTTGTTGCGATTGCAAAACGAGGAATAATCGAAGCGACGGCTAAAACAAAAGTGCTGAACTTTACATCAAACATCGCGGCGCTATTGTTCTTTATTATCGGGGGGCTTCCGGTATGGGAAGTCGGCCTGCTGATGGCTGCCGGTCAATTTATCGGCGCCAGATCGGGGGCTAAAATTGTGGTCACCAAAGGGCAGAAACTTATTCGCCCGATGGTGGTGATTGTTTCGATGGTTATGGCTATTAAGCTGTTGATCGAACAAAATCCACAATGGTTTCAATAAGCTGCTTAACTCTTTCAACTTTGTAGCTCTTGGGACGGTAACAAAGGTTAATCGGTCGGGTTAAATCATCAAGAAAATCAAAATGATGGCAATGCTCTGGTTTTATATTGAGGGTTTTTACCACAGACTCGGGTACCAGGGCCGGTGTTACTCCGCCGAGAGCTAAGAGGGCTGCTGCCGTATAGGAGTCCATTTGCATCAGCGGCTTGATCCCGGCTTTCTGTAAAATTCCTGCCTGATAGGTGTTAGCCGGATTTTTGAAGTCGTTGGTCAAAAGGGCGGATGGCGTCTTTTCTAGCGGAAGATTACTGATTATGGTAAACGATTCATTGAATATATGCCGGGTTGCTAAGCCGTGCTGAGGGGGAAGGTGCCCGGCACAAAAACCTAAACTGGCATCACCGGATTGCACTCGCTCAACAATGAATGGCGTTTGATGGGTCGAGATACTGATATAAGGATCTTGCGCAAGATAACACTTCATCATTTTACTCAGGTAGGCCGATACCAGTGTTTCAGAGCAAGCAAGCAAGATTGGCGAGTGGTCTTGTATTACCTGATGGTCAAACAATGCCCCCTGAATATCGGTCAGGCTCGGAGCGACACTCTCGATTAAAGCCACAGCTTCTGAGGTGAGCTTTATTTTTCTGCCGACAGGTTCAATCAGCTTTTTGCCTAACCGTTTTTCCAAATTGGCGATGCGCTTGCTGACCGCCGACTGGCTGATATATAAGCGACTTCCGGCCTTGCTCATGGTTCCTTCTTTTGCCAGAACCAATAAGGTTTCAATTCCTTCGAGTAACACAACGCAGTCCGATCATTGAAATTATGGCATTAATATAATGATGGTAAGGAGTGAAAGCCAGAACCAATTTGCAACAAAGCCAGTAAGTCTGGCTTTCTTCAATTATTCAGGAGGCGTCTCTTGCTGGGTAATGCTACCGACTTCAAGCAGCGGGGCAACATTCAGGTGCTCCGCATTCATCATCGATGAAATGCGCTGTACCGATGATAAAAGCAGCGATTGTTCCCAATCTTCAAGTTGCTGATATTCTGATACAAAATTGTCTTGCAAAGGGAGTGGCGCCTTTTCGAGCAGCTCTTTACCTTTTTCAGTTAAATGAGCATGAACTTTTCGCTTATCAAGCTTGCTTCTTTCACGAACCACCAGCTCTCGTTTTTCAAGACGATCAAGAATCGTTGTCGCTGTCGCCTGGCTCATGTTGGTATTATTTGATAACTGTCGGATCGTGGTTTCTTCGCCAGAGCCCCGGATTGCTCGCATCAACACCAATTGAGGGCCCGTTAATCCTGCATCTTTATTGAGTTTTCTCGAATGTAAATCAATGGCTCGGATTATCTGTCGAAGGGCAATGAGAACTTCTTCGTGTTTGTCCATTTTACTCTCCCAAAACAATTGCCGCGAAGTTACATCAAACGGCTTGAACATGAAAGTATTTGTTGCTATAGAAACGACATTTTTACTTACCCATCATACAAACATTGACATAAAAAGTTTAGTGTACTAATTAACTTTTTTTGGGGCTTTAACGTATGCGTTTAATGAGACACCACATTATGCTCTTCTTGGTTATCTTTAGTGATGTTTTTGCCTGTTTTCAGCTCGTTCGTTAATAGGTTAATCATTTTCAGTACAGGTTTGATTTTATAGGCTAATTTAAAATGTTATGAGTTCTGATGATTTTACACTAAAGGGTATTATTGGAAAACCGGGAATTATTCGTATCAGGTATGAGTGGACAGGTTCGTCTGATTTTGTTTGTTACAACTCCGGTTTAATGGCAGTCATCCAGAAGAGCTGACTTCCCATCATTTCTGAGCCTGAGGGGATCCCTCTCGTCCTGATGGCAAGATCTTGATAAGAATTGGTAGAAATGATCACGGAAAGCTACATTTAAGGCCAGAGGTATGTGAAATTGCCATACTTGAATTGATGTTCTTCGGGGGGCTGGCATGGCAATGATAAGGCAATGTTGTATCGCACTGGTTTTGATATTTGCCATGAGCTCGCAGGTATCGGCAAAACAATCGCTGCTAACGACACCCTCAATGGATGTTTTATCAGAGCAGCTGGGAGTGTCAGAGCCAACCGTGAAACCTGATATCGCTTTGCAATATCAACAGGCAAAGCTATGGGTGAAGGACGTTTCTGATAATTTGTTTGAAATCCAGTATATTGATGAGTTGGCGAAACTTTACTTTAACATTGGTTATACCCCGCTATGGCATGATTCTCTTGCCGCGACTGAATTTGAAGAGCAACTCCGCATTGTTGCTTTATCCGCAATCAGCTCAGATTTTTCCCAGCGTTATTCCCGGCTCAAGTATTACAAGTCGTCTGATGATTGGCGTCAGTATGATCTTTTGGCGACAGATACCTTACTTGCATTCATGAGTTATGTTGATAATTTACCCGCGTATGGCAGAGACTGGCTGTTTGGCGCCGGGGTTGATTTACGATTACCTTTACCATCGAAAACGGCAATCGCACGTCTGTCTCGGGCTGTTGAAAATAACCGTCTGCGATTTTTTATTGCTTCGCTAAAGCCTGCTGATCAGAGTTACACCAAAATCCTCCAGGCAATGACAGAGCTTGAAGTGCTAAATGAGGTACCTTGGCCTGGTTTTTACCAGCAAGGTATTATCCGGCCCGGAGACCGGTTACAGAGACCTGATGCATTAATTACTATTTTGGAAGGACTGGGAGATATCAGCAGGTATGAGGCGCAGCAGCTGCGCTCGAGGGATGTTGGTACTTTAAACCGGGACTTAACTGCTGGGGTGAAAAATTTTCAGCGGCGTCATGGTTTAAAAAGTGATGGGGTGATTGGGACGAAGACCCGGTATTGGTTAGCGCTAACACCTCAGGAGCGGATCCGCGTATTGGCATTGAATTCGCAGAGAGTGCGGTTATGGTCGGTCGAGTATTCATCGGTATTGATAGTCAATATTCCCGATTATGAAATGAGTCTATGGCTCGACAATGAGCGTGTGCTGGACAGTAAAGTGATTGTCGGACGGCCCAGCCGGCGTACTCCATTGCTGAATTCACGGGTTGATTCGGTGGTATTTAATCCCTATTGGAATGTCCCTATTTCTATTATGCGCAAAGATATTTTACCGCTGGCGCAGCGTGACCGGGGATACCTGTATCGCCATGACTATGACGTTATCCGGAGCTGGACAAATACAGAGCAGATACCTATTAATACGATAGACTGGCGTATTGTGAATGCCAAGCTGTTCCCGTACCGTTTACGTCAGAAACCGGGTGAAAAGAACGCTCTCGGGCTTTATAAATTCAACATGCCGAACCGATATGCCATCTATCTGCATGATACGCCAGCAAAGAGCCTGTTTAATAAAGAAGAGCGGGCATTCAGTTCAGGATGCGTACGTGTTGAGCAAGCAGAACATCTGGTCATGGCGTTGTTGAATTACTCGGGTATGTCAGAGCAGCAAATAAACGATCTGATATCCTATACAGAAACCAAGACAGTGGGTTTAAATAACCAGGTGAGAGTTCATGTTATTTATCAGACGGCATGGGTCGATACTCAAGGCATGGTGAACTTCCGTGGCGATGTATATCGCTATGATAAAGTGGGAAGCCGTTCGCAATTAGAAGAAAAATTTACATACCGCACAAATAATAATTTATCGATAACTCAATAAGTAGACGCTGCTTTCGTTATTAAGTGATATTTTTTTGCGATCTCGCAGTTTGACTGAGTATTCTCTGAACGTTATCGTGCTTAGATAATAGAGGCTTTATGGTTTGCTTCTTGTCAGATTTTGGTTTTGGTTAGGATGTCTGAGATTGATTACACGCGCCGTCAGATTTTAGTTGCTGGTGGGCTGACACTGGGCGCATGCTTGTTGCCAGGTGTGGCGATTGCCAGCCCGTTTAAAGCAACGAACCCGCGTAAAATTTCTCTTTGTAATATTCACACGCGTGAAGATTTAGAAACGGAATATTTTAACGGTACAAGTTATATCCCCGCTGAGTTACAGCGCATTAATCATATTTGTCGTGATTTCCGACGCAATGAAGCGGCTAAAATGGATCGCCGGCTGTTTGATGCTATAACGGAAATTCAGGCAAATTTAGGCCATAAAGGTCAGGTGCGAATTATTTCGGGTTATCGCTCACCGGCGACAAATAAAATGCTGCAGAAAAATGGTGGCGTTGCAACCAAGAGCTACCACATGAAGGGGGAGGCCGTTGACTTCAACTTAGAAGGCATACCACTGTCTAAAGTCCGACAGGCGGCACTTGAATTGCGGCTTGGCGGTGTGGGCTATTACCCGAAGAGTAACTTTATTCACATTGATACCGGCCCTGTACGTCGCTGGTAAGGGTCGTCATTCCCTTTTGGTTGTAACCATGGCATCCTTCACCCTAGTTTTTATGCCCGATTAGGAAAAGAGGACGTATGAGTCTCCAGTTTGAAATTGTTCCTGTAACCCCATTCCAACAAAATTGTTCTATCGTTTGGTGTGATGAAACCAAAGACGCCGCAATTATCGATCCTGGTGGCGATATTCATCTTCTTACCGACAAAGTTCATCAGCTTGGTTTGAATGTGAAACAGCTTCTTTTGACTCACGGCCATCTTGACCATGTTGGCGGTACCGCCCCCCTTGCAGCTCAGCTCAGTGTTCCTGTTGTTGGTCCTCATAAAGATGATGCTTTCTGGCTGCAAGGTTTACCGCGTCAAAGTGAGATGTTTGGTTTTCCGCTAACAGAAGCATTCGACCCTGATCAGTGGTTGGCGGAAGGTGATGAGATTGCCATCGGCAACCAAAAACTGCAGGTTCTACATACCCCCGGCCATACGCCCGGTCATGTCATTTTTCACAGCACTGAAGCCAAAGTGGCTTTTGTCGGTGATGTACTCTTCAAAGGGGGGATTGGTCGAACTGATTTTCCTAAGGGTGACTATCAAACCCTGATTAATTCGATCAAAGACAAATTATGGCCGCTGGGCAATGATGTGACCTTTGTATCTGGCCACGGGCCGGTATCCACTATCGGTCATGAACGCGCATCAAACCCGTTTGTTGCTGATGAGATGCCGATCTATTAAGTTTCGAGTAGCGCTTTTCCATTTCGGAAGAAGCGCTTTTTTTCCAGTATTTATTTTGAGGGAAGTAGGAGAGGTATATTGATGCTTTCT
Organism: Photobacterium sp.; assembly: GCF_033720175.1. GTDB lineage: Bacteria > Pseudomonadota > Gammaproteobacteria > Enterobacterales > Vibrionaceae > Photobacterium. The sequence continues at coordinate 72,616 of NZ_JAWWDA010000004.1, read as the reverse complement.
CGTTACTGGTCTCTTGTCCCTCGATACCTATCATTTTATTGTGATTACTTTCACGCTTTTTTATCCAGCCCCCAGAAACTAGGACTTTTTCCTAATGGCTTTAGGCCGCCTTCTCAAGCCAATTAACTACCCACTATTTAGAATCCTCAGCAAATCTGGTTAATCATCATCTTTGGCCGCTTACCAGCAAATAATACTCACCCCCGATGTATGTTTTGCAGTTAGTTGCCATGGCTTGGACATATAACAATTCCTCTGGCTCTTGATGATACCCAGCGATTCTGCTTACTGGATGCTGTGCCGATAGTCGCAGCATTTAGTAAGCAGGCTTATTCCGAGTAAATCTGTTGAGGGTTTCACATGTTTAAACTTTTGGAACAGGTCAGAAAGCCGACTTTAGACCTGCCTATAGAAGAACGTCGTAAAATGTGGTTCAAGCCATTTATTCAATCATATTTGGTTGTTTTTATTGGCTATATGGCAATGTATTTGATTCGCAAGAACTTCAATGTTGCTCAAAATGATATGATCTCGACATATGGTTTGTCGATGACAGAACTGGGTTTGATCGGCCTTGGTTTCTCTATTACTTACGGCATCGGTAAAACAGTCGTTTCATATTACGCTGACGGAAAAAATACCAAACAGTTTCTTCCATTCATGTTAATTCTGTCAGGTATCGCTATGCTGGGCTTCAGTGTCAGCATGGGTGGTTCAGGCGTGAGTCTGTTCCTGATGATTGCTTTCTACGGCTTGAGTGGTTTCTTCCAAAGTACGGGTGGCCCTTCAAGTTACTCTACGATCACCAAGTGGACCCCACGAAATAAGCGAGGTTCGTACCTTGGTTTATGGAATATGTCCCACAATTTTGGTGGTGCGGGTGCTGCCGGTGTTGCACTATTTGGTGCTAACTACCTGTTTGATGGCCATGTTATTGGTATGTTCATCTTCCCATCCATCATTGCACTGGTTGTTGGTTTTATCGGCCTGCGTTTTGGTAATGATTCACCGGAAGCTTACGGCTTAGGCACCGCGGAAGAACTCTTTGGTGAAGAGATCAGTGCCGAAGATCTTGAAGCTGAAGAAAATCAAATGACCAAGCGCGAAATCTTTATGGAATACGTGCTGAAAAACAAAATAATCTGGTTGCTTTGCTTCGCTAACATCTTTTTGTACATCGTACGGATTGGTATCGACCAGTGGTCTACCGTTTATGCTTACCAAGAACTGGGACTATCGAAAGAAACGGCTATTTCTGGTTTTACGTTATTCGAAGTCGGCGCACTTGTGGGAACGCTGATGTGGGGCTATCTGTCTGACCTTGCTAATGGTCGCCGCGCATTAGTTGCTTGTGTCTCGCTTGTTCTGATCATTTTTGCCTTAGAGTTTTACCAACATGCAACAAGCGAGTACATGTACCTGGGCTCACTGTTTGTACTAGGTTTCCTTGTGTTCGGACCTCAACTGCTGATTGGTGTAGCTGCGGTTGGTTTTGTACCGAAGAAAGCAATCAGTGTTGCAGATGGTGTCAAAGGTACGTTTGCTTACCTGATTGGTGATAGTTTTGCCAAACTAGGTTTAGGGATGATTGCTGACGGTACGCCTATCTTTGGCCTGACTGGTTGGAAAGGGACATTTGCGGCACTGGATACTTCAGCCGCTATTTGTATCGGGCTATTGCTTTTCGTTGCTATTGCCGAAGAGAAAAAGATCCGCCATGAAAAACGTCTGCTTAAAACAGCGACCACAGCAGCATAACTATTGTCTTGGTTGATAGTCGATGAAAATAGCCACCTTGAGGTGGCTATTTTGTTTGTGCCAACGGCAATTTCAAATTTTTATGGCAATAGAACCATGATGATAAACTAAGCATAATTTTAATAATTATGGTATCTCATTTTTCTATCTTGCTTGCACTGAAGGATGGATGTAGTTTATGCCTCTTTTCGCTATGACTGGGTATTTCTAGATGATCAAAGTTGCGTTAGTTGATGATCACTTCATTGTTCGTTCGGGTTTTGCTCAGCTGTTATCACTGGAGCTTGATGTTGAGGTGGTGGGTCAATTTGGTTCGGCCGATGAAGCTCGCAAAGGCTTACCAGGATCGAATGCGAATGTTTGTATCCTCGATATATCCATGCCGGATGAGAGCGGACTCTCCTTATTGGCTGATTTGCCTAAAGGGATAGCGTGTATCATGCTCAGTGTCCATGATTCTGTGGCAATCGTTGAAAAAGCCCTGGAATCTGGTGCACGCGGTTATTTAACCAAACGTTGCAGTCCTGAGGAGTTGGTGCAGGCCGTACGCACGGCAGCCGCTGGTGGTTGCTACCTTACCCCTGATATCGCAATGAAGCTGGCAGCACCGGATCGGGGGCGTAAGCTTCTTGGGCAGTTGACAAAACGAGAGCGCGAGATCGGCGAGATGCTGGCATTGGGGCTGGATGTCAAAGCCGTTGCCGTTCGTTTAGGATTAAGCCATAAAACCATTCATGTTCATCGTGCCAATGCGATGGATAAGTTAGGAGTGAAAAATAACGTAGCGCTGGCGAAATGTTTTGAGAGTGAGGCGCTTTAATGCGCAGTTACCTCATTACCTCACTGTGTGGCTGGTTACTGATCTCCTGCTGCTGGTTTTGTCTGTGGGTCCTGTCCTACTATTTTACCTTAGACCCTGAGCTGGCTATTTTACTCTTTCCCTTTGCCCTGCGGCTTGGCACAACGCTGCATACCCCAAAAGCCTACTGGACCGCGGTGTATTGCGCCGAATGGTGGCTCATGGTGTCGCTGGCGGTGTTGCTCGAACAATCGCAGTGGTTCTCGGCGATCATTGCCAGCATCGTTAGCGTGCCCATTTTGTGGTTAGCACAAAAATATTATTACGGTTCTCAGTGGCGACGACTGTGTGTGATGGGGGCGGTGATAGCACTGACCGCACTGGTGAATACTCTGGCTATCGGTGTCGTTAGCCACTCCCCCTGGATGGTATTACTGGTGAGTATTACCGGGGGCCTGATGTTGGTGCCCAGTTGTTACCTCATCTGGAGCTATTTGTTCCAGAATGCCTGGATCCCACTCACGGTCAATCTGGTATCAAAGCCTGTCGAGCTGCGTAGTCGGCATGTGGTGTTTTACGTCATCCTGTTCGCACTCAGTATTGCTCTTCAGGTGGGATTACCTGATGAGATGCGACGCTTTGCACCGTTCTGCTTAGCGATCCCCATTATTCTGCTGGCATTTCGCTATGGCTGGCAGGGAGCGTTACTTGGTACGTTATTAAATAGTGTGGCGTTAATCGCCGCACGAAGCGGTGTCAGTAATATGGAAATTACCGATCTGCTGTTATCACTGTCGGCACAAAGTATGACCGGTATCTTGTTGGGGTTGGGGATTCAGCGCCAGCGTGAACTCAATCAGAAACTCAGGTATGAGCTGGCGAGAAACCATAGCTTGTCACGTCAATTGGTGAAGGCGGAAGAGTCAGTTCGACGCGATATTGCCCGTGAGCTGCATGACGAAATAGGGCAGAACATTACGGCGATCAGAACTCAGGCCAGTATCCTGAAGCGGGTTGAAAATACGCCGATAGGCGAAAATTGCGCTTCGACTATCGAGCACCTGTCTCTGAATATTTATGACACGACTAAAGGTTTACTGACTCAGTTACGTCCTAAAACTCTCGATGATTTAGGGCTTGAAGAGGCGATATACCAGTTAGTACGAGAGATGGAATGCGAAGCGAGCGGTATTCGTACCTCGATAACCTGTGATGAACTCAATGAAAGCGATGCTGCGTTAAGCGATGCAATGAGTGTGACGTTATATCGGATCTGCCAGGAAGCACTGAATAATGTGGTGAAGTATGCAGCAGCGACGGAAGTCAGTATTACTTTGTCATTCCGGAAAGATGCATTTCTGGTGGTGAAAGATAATGGTATCGGCTTTCAACCGGAAGAGACAACCCGCGGATTTGGTTTGCGCGGTATGCGAGAACGGGTACAGGCTCTAGGTGGCCAGTTCACTTTGATCAGTTGTCAGAATGGAGATGGACGAGGAACTGAGTTGCAAGTTGTATTGCCGGTCCTTTAGCTTGGTTTGCATTAACGATGCTTTGCACATTTTATTAGTTGTAGATATAAAGTTATGATCGTTTTTTTTAAATCTGAACAACACGCTCCCGCAGTGACAGATCCTGACCAGGTGGATGATCTCTATCATCATTGGCGTTTCCATATCATGTTTACTATGTATATTGGTTATGCACTGTTCTACTTCACCCGTAAAAGCTTTAACTATGTGATGCCAGCCTTGATTGCCGATCTGGGGCTGGATAAATCGGATATCGGGATCATGGGGACGTTGTTTTACATTACGTATGGCTGCTCTAAGTTTCTGTCAGGGATCATCTCTGACCGTTCGAATCCCCGTTACTTCATGGGGCTCGGGTTGATTGCGACTGGCGTGGTCAATATTCTGTTCGGCTTCTCCAGTTCGATGATGATGTTTACCGCGTTGTGGATGCTAAATGCCTGGTTTCAGGGCTGGGGCTGGCCGCCTTGCTCTAAGTTGCTGACAACCTGGTATTCCCGATCAGAACGCGGATTCCGGTGGGCATTTTGGAATACCGCCCATAATGTCGGTGGCGCCTTGATCCCCTTGCTGGTGGGTTTCCTGACATTGCATTACAGCTGGCGTTACGGCTTAATTATACCGGGAATAATGGCGGTGGTTGTCGGGCTGTTCTTATGCTGGCGACTGCGCGATAAACCCATCACGCTGGGATTACCGACGGTAGGGCACTGGCGGCAGGATGTATTGGAGCTGGCCCATGAAAATGAAGGCGTAGGCTTAAGCCACTCCGAGATATTGAAAAAGTACGTACTGACCAATAAATACATCTGGTTGCTAGCCTTTAGCTACGTGCTGGTTTACATCGTGCGTACGGCAATTAATGATTGGGGCAACCTCTACCTGACCGAACAGCATGGCTACAGCCTGATCACCGCCAATACGGCTTTATCACTGTTTGAAGTCGGCGGGTTTATCGGTTCGCTGGTTGCTGGCTGGGGGTCGGATAAAGTGTTTGGCGGGAACCGTGGGCCCATGAACCTGATTTTTGCCATTGGAATTTTTTTGGCGGTCGCCGCATTATGGTTGATGCCTATGACCGGTTTTGTGCTCCAGGCGGGCTGTTTCTTTGCTATCGGATTCTTTGTCTTTGGTCCACAGATGCTGATCGGCATGGCAGCCGCAGAGTGCTCCCATAAAGACTCAGCAGGAGCCGCGACCGGTTTTGTCGGTCTTTTTGCGTACATGGGCGCGGCATTGGCGGGTTATCCGCTGGCGCTGGTGATGGAGCAGTATCACTGGACCGGTTTTTTTACCGTGATCTCTTGTGCGGCGGCGGTGGTTGGTTTACTTCTGCTACCTTTCTTAAAAGCGCAGGCGCCTGCCGTTGATGAAGATGACATTGGTGACAGAGACTACCTTGATTGCGCGAGGTAGCGGCGGAGCAGACCAATGAAATCATCGACAGGCCTGTCGAGTAAATCTTCTGAGATGAAAAAATCAAATCCCAGCAACTCCCGGTTGTAGTGCATTCTGTTTGCGAGCATAGCCAATAGTCCTTTGAGAACCTTACCGTCATGTGCCACGTAATGCGTGTCATCAAACAACATGTCTTCAATATCATGAGATGGTACATCCGCCCGTTTATAGGCAAGTATCAGTAACCCGCGCTGCTCCAGCAATAATTTGCTGGCAATACGCGGGCAGATGGTGGCCAAAAACTCGTCGTAGTCTTTTAACTTGATCCCTACCCAAGGCAGTGGACGGTGCCAGCCCTCGTAAGATAGCGAGACCGGGCCTATCTCCGTGATGTTTCGCCATCTGGCCAGCCAGCCGCCAGCCGAGCTATGAAATTGAATATGCATGAAAGTCAGAGTAAATGAAAGATCGGGTTCGTTTGATTGCTTTATCGCGATGATGAGCAAAGTCAGAGCAGCAATCAGCAAAATAGCGATAGCAGCCCCGCTGATCTCCGGATACAAGAAGACGCCCACTCCAATGGCAATAAAGGCAACAAAGCTGAAGATCAATAAATAAGCGCTGGGTTTAGGGAGTGGCGGCCTGATAAATAGCGTTTCCAAAGAGCCCCCTTCTGTTTGTCCGGTTTCTACTGGCATGTCATAAGTATGGCTGAGTATCAGATTTACAGGGCGTGCGCATCAAAATGACTATGATGTATGTTTTATACTGTGAATGATCAGCCAAGTTACTCCCGTAGCCTGCACTAGTTGTATTTTCTGGTGTTTTTTTATCCAAAATCTAATGCTACAAAGTTGCTCAAATTCACCTCATATCGCGTTTGTTTTTTGTGAAAATCGAGATCTTATCGCTTGTTTTTGAGTGAGATCATATTTTATTGTTGGTTAAATAGCCGTTTGCTGGCATTTCCCTGACATCCTTGGTATAACACGCGCTTACTTTTTCCCGCTGGTACAGTGGTGACTGAAAGTAGTGCAACGGAGTAGGAAATTTAATGAGAATCTCTCACAAACGTAAAGTTCAGCTTAAGCTACAAAAGCGAGTACAGGCATCTGTAGCAGTAGCAAAACCAGCAGCGAAGAAAGACGCTGTGAAAAAAGCACCAACTGCAGAAACGGTAAAAGCTGCTCCAGCGGCAAAGTCTGTTGAAGAGCAAAAGCCAGTTGAAGTGGCGGCACCTGCTGCAGTTCAAGTGGCTTTGACTCCGAAACAGCAACAAGTGCTGGATATCGTGGTTAAAAACCAAGATGGCCTAAACCCTAAAGGTATCGGCCTTCAGGCTGGTCAGGAAGATGCGAAAGCAGCTTCATGGGCAACAGGAGCGCTAAAAAAACTGACTGAAGAAGGTCTGGTTGAACGCATCCAATTAGCAGGAAACAAAGTGCTTTATAAAGCTGCTTAATGACTGCTAGACCTGCTCCTTAGTATTGAGGAGCAGGTGTCTCCCCGCTTATCTCTGTAACCGTTCCCCAAATTATTTATAGCCTTTATAAAACGACCATTAACTTGTGATTAAAGTGCCTATTGGTTGTTTCCCGATGTGTCACCAATCCTTAGAACCTGACGGTTTTGTCTGCCTCTGCTATAACTTATTTATGAAGAAGTGATTTTTTTCAGGGTCGAGACACTCGGAGGTGATTATTTATGACAATGATAAGTGCTAGAGAATTTTCTGGCTGGCTTCGTAATCGCTTTGCTGAAGATAATCAAGGGGTCTGTTTGACGCGCCAAGATATCAATCAGCTAACCGGCAGACAGAGTTTTTCTCTGGGGTTTGTTCACGATATCCATTACGAACTGATGCAGCATGGCATGGCATTTGTCACGGATACGTCCCGCGAAAACTTCTATCTCATTCCGCTCTCTAATAAACCCTGGCGTGAACAATTGGAGCACCAGTATGAAAGGGAGCTTTTTTGTAATGTGTTACCTCTGGATAAATCCGGTTAATATCCAGAAGTAACATAATGATGATGAAGATTTTGATTTTTTGGCAATAAAAAAGGACACTTTTTTGCGCCCTTTTTGGTTGATTTTATTAGATAAAACTGGCCGGTTTAGCCTTAGCTAAGAACTGCGGCAATGCCTTTACAGAGTGGTAGCATGTTGTTCTTAGTCATCCCCGCCACACTGATGCGGCCGGAGCCTACAATGTAAATGGCAAACTCTTCTTTCAGACGGTTAACCTGGGCTTTATTCAGGCCTGAGAACGAGAACATACCGTTCTGACGTTCAATGAAGCTAAAGTCGGCATTAATACCAAGATCTTTAAGCGTCTGTACGAACAGGGTGCGCATTTCCTGAATGCGGTCACGCATATCAGCGACTTCCTGTACCCATTCAGCACGCAGTTCGGCATCGTTAAGAATTTCAGTAACAATCGCAGCCCCGTGAGCAGGTGGATTAGAGTAGATAACACGGGCAATACTCTTGACCTGACTAAAGGCGGTGACTGCCAGAGCTGCATTTTCGGCGACCAGGGTAAAAGCACCAACACGTTCATTGTAAAGGCCGAAGTTTTTCGAGAACGAACTTGCAACCAGCAGCTCTTTACATCGTGCGGCGAAGATACGCAAACCTTGCGCGTCTTCTTCAACCCCTTTAGCAAAGCCCTGATAAGCGAAGTCGAACATAGGAAGCAGTTGCTTTTCTACACATAGCTGTGCAAGTTGTTCCCACTGAGCAGCATCTGGATCGATACCTGTCGGGTTGTGGCAGCAGCCGTGAAGCAGAACAATATCGCCGGCTTGTGCGCTAGCCAGATCGGTCAGCATGGCGTCGAAATCCATGTCTTTCGTTTCAGCATTGTAATAGCCATACTGAGCTGTTTCTAAGCCCGCCGCGCCAAATACACCCATGTGGTTGGCCCAGGTCGGATTGCTGATCCACACTTTCACATCGCCAAGCTGACGCTTAATGAATTCTGCCGCAACACGCAAGGCACCAGTGCCACCAGGAGCCTGAGCAGTCTGTGCTCGCTTGTCTGAAATAATAGAAGCGTCAGCACCAAATAATAGCTGTTGTACTGCCAGGCCATATTCAGCTGTACCGGGAATACTAAGGTAAGACTTGGTGGTCTCTTTTTTCAGTAAAATGGCTTCGGCTTTTTTTACCGAGGCAAGTACAGGTGTATTACCGGACTCATCTTTATAGATCCCAACGCCAAGGTTAATTTTCTCTGGGCGGGTATCATTTTTAAACTCATCCGTTAAGCCAAGAATAGGGTCGGCAGGTGCTGCAGTGATTTTTTCAAACATTAGTGGTCATCCATGCTGATAAATGATTCGGTCAAGAGCCCTATTTATACCCTTTGCGATAGAAGGTTGACAAGACAATGGAACAATTTCACTCGAGAAATTACTTATTTGTTGCTACCCCATTGTTCTGAATGGCGATGCCATGACGATAATTGGTGTGGTTATAGAGACAGGCAACGAGATGATTAATTAGAGTTCGAAATATTATTTGATTTTGTTCTGCTGGCAATATTCTGATTTTGGTCGGCAATAATGAGTAAAAACGTTATTTGACTCATATTTTCCGATTAAACTTGACACCTAAAGCACATAAATGATTTGATCTCTCAAATGCAATTTATTTATAGAGCTAAATAATCTTGGCAACTTGAGTGTCAAGATGGGATTCGATAATGAGTACACACGATAAGTACAGTATAGAAAATACGGATTACACTGTTGGGCAGGATAATATCCAGAAGTGGGGTTTTGATGTACATAATCCTGTTTTCGGAATAAGTGTTGCTCTAATTGCGTTGTTTTTGATTGCCGCTTTGGTTAGTGATGCCGCAACAGCAAAAGCTGTTCTTGACGGAGTGAAAAATAGCATCATTAATAATTTTGACGCACTGTTTTTATGGTCAGGTAATATTTTTGTCGTTTTCTGCTTCGCTTTGATTGTGTCACCGTACGGGAAAATCCGTATTGGTGGTGCAGAGGCAGAAACAGATTATTCACGCATGTCATGGCTATCGATGCTTTTTGCCGCCGGTATGGGTATCGGTTTGATGTTTTGGAGCGTCGCAGAACCTGTCGCATATTATACCGGCTGGTATGGAACGCCTTTAGGTGTAGAAGCCAACACTCCTGAAGCCGCTAAGCTGGCACTTGGTGCAACCATGTATCACTGGGGCTTCCACCCTTGGGCAATTTATGGGGTTGTAGCACTATCTTTAGCTTTCTTTACTTACAATAAAGGTCTGCCACTTTCAATTCGTTCGATCTTTTATCCGATTCTTGGTGATCGCGTATGGGGATGGCCTGGGCATATTATTGATATTTTTTCTGTCATCGCGACCTTATTTGGTCTGGCGACGTCATTAGGCTTAGGCGCTCAGCAGGCGGCAAGTGGTATTGAACATGTGTTTGGGATCGAGAGCGGGATAGGCATGCAAATCGGCGTTATCGTCGTGGTGACTCTGTTGGCTGTTATCTCGGTAGCTCGCGGTATCGATGGCGGTGTAAAACTGTTAAGTAATATCAATATGCTGGTTGCTGTTGCACTGTTGGTATTTGTCATTTTGGTGGGATTTGCCATATCAATGGGGTCAATTCCAACGACGATAAGTGCTTATCTTGATAACTTTGTTGCACTGAGTAATCCCCATGGCCGAGAAGATCAAACGTGGTTTCATGGCTGGACTGTTTTCTACTGGGCATGGTGGATTTCATGGTCACCATTTGTTGGTATGTTCATCGCTCGTATATCAAAAGGCCGTACCGTTCGCGAGTTTATGACTGCGGTATTGATTGTTCCGACCATGGTAACCGTTCTTTGGATGTCTACATTTGGTGGTCAGGCGATTGATCAGGTGATAAATGGCGTCGGTAGTTTAGGTGAAAATGGTATAACAGAAGTGCCTCTGGCGATGTTCCAGATGTTTGATGCGCTTCCATTTAGCTCATTGCTGTCGGTGACTGCGATTATTTTGGTGATGGTCTTTTTCATTACATCATCTGACTCAGGTTCACTGGTTATCGATAATATTACCTCTGGCGGTAAGATTGATTCGCCACTGCCACAACGGGTATTTTGGGCCACGGTTGAAGGTGCCATTGCTGGTGTATTGTTGTGGGTTGGTGGTACCGAGGCTATTGAAGCACTTCAGGCTGGTGCAATTTCAACAGCATTACCGTTTACCTTTATTCTGCTATTAATGTGCGTGAGCTTGGTATTAGGCTTCCGTACTGAGCGTTTTCGTTAATAAGCGAAGTGCGTAGAGAATAAAACACAACGCCGTTGCACTCTAAACAAGTGGCAGCGGCGTTTTTTTATGCGCTAATTTTGTGCGTACTATGATAATCAGGCGCTATTGCCAAATCTCTGATAATGGTGTGTCCGGATCAAAGTGATAGGCAATTTGAGCTTGTAACAGCTCTGCGGTTGCTAATGCATCGGTTAAGGCATGGTGGGGTTGATAGGCGGGTAATCCATAACGTTGTCTGGCTTTACCCAGCCGTACAGAGTTCGGTCTTTTCCCTTGCAGGCGTTTCCAAAAACCCCCATATTGGCGAGACTGTATCGCAGATTCGATCGCCATCGTGTCGACAACAGGAAATTGAATCCCTTCATTGAGCCGTTTCTTTAATGCCCGGTCCATAAATTCCCGCTCGATACGCTGGTAGTGCACCACAATTATTTTACCCGCTAAAGCATCCAGTACTTTTTCGAGAATGCGTAATAAATCAGGAGCATCGTTTACATCTGAGTGGGTAATACCATGGATCACTACTGACTCATCACCAAGAGGTTGGCGCGGATTGATGACCCAATGAGCCGATTCACGGCATCGAATACGTTGCAGGGTGAATGGCACGAGTCCGATGCTAACAATGCCATCTTTTCTGGGATCAAGACCCGTCGTTTCAAAGTCTAATGCGACAAATGGAACATTACGTAATGGTGTATCACCACTGACCATTTCTGTGCTGTAGTATTGCTTGAGGCGAGAGTCTTTGGCCTGACTGGCAATCTTGGCAAAAAAACTTGGCCAGTCAGGGGTTGCTGTATTGTTTAACAAACGTTTTGTTGGCTGGTTGAACATAAATACCCTAATGGTGGTTAGCGTCTATTGCCTTGGTAACGGAACTTGAGGAAGTTTTGTGCATTACTGAGGATCTGGAAGGCATCTTTTAAGTTTCGACGCTCAAAATCGGACATGTTTTCAGGTTCAATGCTGTTATCTGGTTCTGTACCGGCTTCAATATCCAGCGCTTGATGTCGAATGCGAACCATGGATATGAATTCCATGGCATCACGAAGATCTTGCCCTTTTCCTGCTGGCAGAATGCTTGATTCAATCACATCATCCAGGCGTTCAAAAGAATTTTGAGAGCGGGAACGAACAGCAAGAGCATGAACCCGGATCAAATCGGCCAATGGCGCGGTACCGCGTCGTTTAAGGTTAATTGAATTATTATGTCGGCCATCTTTCTCCATGACGAAGTCTTTAAAGAAGCCAAGCGGTGGTGTGCGATTTAAGGCGTTACGAGCCAAACAAGCGAGAAAACGATTGTTTCGCTGGGCTCTACGGCGGATAAAGGAATTCAATTGTTCAGCCCATTTAACCCGGCCCCAGACACCATCGAGGTCAAAAAAGATAGAACTATTGAGCAGTGCCTGCGGTTTTGGGTTGTCAATCCAGTCGGCAAAGCAGACCTCCCAATCATGGCGCGTTTTTCGCCATTCAGGATTAGTAGCCATCACTTCACCTTCACAGTAACTGTAACCGCAAGCAGCAAGACCATCACAGACAAAAGTGGCTAGTTTGGAAAAATACGCCCCATGATGAAGTTCATCATAAGCATTGTCGAGGATCAGCGCATTATCTTGGTCTGTAACGATGAGTTGTTCATCTCGAGCCATCGATCCAAGAGCAAGAAAACAGTAGGGGATCGGCGGTGGACCGAGTTCTTCTTCAGCAAGCTCCAGCAGCCTTTGTTTAAAACTTCGACCGATCACGGCCATTGCACTGCCAACCATATGGGCGTTGGCATCTTCGTTTACCATACGGACGAAGCAATCTTTTACTTGCTCTGATAATATCTGTAATTCGTCGACACTTTGTTGCTGAAAAATAGTACTGACCAACAAGAGACTATTTTGTGACTCGTACCGGACAATATCCGTTAGGCCAATGATACCTATCGGGTGTTTGTTGCGCATTACCGGCAGGTGATGCACGTTACAGCGCAGCATGGTTAGCATTGCTTCAAAAACATAAGCATTGTAATCAAGCGTAATGAGTTCAGTCGACATGACTTCAGATACCGGGGATGAGAGATCCATACCTGCTGCCAGAACGCGGGTGCAGAGATCGCGATCTGTGATGATGCCTATCATGTCATCTTTACCGTCCTCGTCGTCAGAAGAGTCCGGATCACTCAGTAGTAGTGCAGAGATCCCTTCTTCAGCCATTGTTTGCGCCGCGAACTGAATAGTTTCAGTTTTTGGGATAATTACCGCATCTCGAGTCAGTAATGTACGAACCTTAGAAGTAGTGAGATCATTAGCATCGGTATGAGATGAAACGGCATGACGCAGTCGTGCGTTATCTTCAACGTCGACAAAGTCGGCAAAGCTTTCAAATTCTTCATAAAGGTTATGGAAGGTTTCCTCGGGAATACAGTAAACAAGGGTATCTTCCAAAGCCTTGGCTGGCATACGTACGCGATTGTTCATTAGCAGCCCCATTTGGCCAAAAATGTCCCCCTCATCGATACGGTTGTAAAGCTCACCTTTACGTCGATAAATCTCAACCACGCCACTGCGAATTAAGAAAAGATCATGGATCTCATCACCCAAATTAAAAATGATGGAATCCGCACGGTAATATGCAACTTCGACTTGTAATGCTACTTGCTGTAACGTTTCTTCAGGCAACTTGTCGAAAGGAGGAAACTGGCTGATAAAGTTAAGTATTTCGAGCTGTTCTGCTTCCATTGCACTATCCGTTATTATGAAGTTATTCGTTCAAAAATATAAAGTCATTATACCCAAACTAACTCGAGATGCAGAGTTTTACGAGAATTGATTAGTATCTAGTCAGGGCCGTTATTTAAGCTGGGTTGATAAATAAATGCCGGGTAGGGGCATAGAATGCGGCGAAATCTGTTAAAATAGCGGGCTAACTTGGCAGTGAGTCGTTGTGACACAACTGCAATTGAACTAGGACATATTTGTGACCAATAACGATATCTTGCGCCGTATCCGCTATACCTTTGATTTTAATGATGCAACCATGATTGAAATCTTCGGCGCCGCCGATCATGAGGTAACGCGCGAGCAGGTCAGCGATTGGTTAAAGAAAGAAGAAGACGATGCCTTTAAAAAGTGCAGAGACATAGAATTAGCGATCTTCTTAAATGGTTTGATCAATGTTAAGCGTGGCAAGAAAGAAGGCCCGCAAGCTGAGCCCGAAAAGCGCTTAACCAACAATATGGTTTTCATGAAATTGCGTATTGCGTTAAACCTGAAAGCGGAAGATATTATTGATATCTTGAAGCTTGCGAACTTTAGCCTGAGTAAGCACGAGCTTAGCTCGTTCTTCCGTAAACCTGAAAACAAGCATTACCGTGAGTGTAAAGATCAAATTCTGCGTAATTTCTTACAAGGTATTCAGCTGGATATACGCCCTGAATCTGCTGCAGAATAAAGCGCAGGAATTACAAATAAACAAAAGGCTACCCGAAGGTAGCCTTTTTAGTTTGTTTGAAACTTCAGCTTATAGAGAAAGCGTTAATTAGAAGTTCGCAGAGCGTGGTGCACGCGGGAATGGGATCACATCACGGATGTTTGCCATGCCGGTTACATAAGTGACCAGACGCTCGAAACCTAGACCGAAGCCTGAGTGAGGAACTGTGCCGTAACGACGTAGGTCACGGTACCAATCTAGGTGAGTAGGGTCGATACCCATCTCTTCAATACGCTTGTCGAGTAGATCTAAACGCTCTTCACGCTGAGAGCCTCCGATGATTTCACCGATACCTGGTGCTAGAACATCCATCGCTGCAACCGTCTTACCATCGTCGTTCATACGCATGTAGAACGCTTTGATATCTTTCGGGTAGTTTTTAACAACAACAGGTGCTTTGAAATGCTCTTCTGCAAGATAACGCTCGTGCTCAGAAGACATATCGATGCCCCACTCAACGTCGAACTCAAAATTACGGCCAGAGGCTTTTAGGATTTCAATTGCATCAGTGTAGTCAACTTGCGCAAAGTCAGAGTCGACGAATTGCTCAAGGCGAGTGATTGCTTCTTTGTTGATGCGTTGTGCGAAGAACTCAAGATCATCACGGCGCTCTTCAAGCACGGCTTTGAAGACATACTTCAGCATGTCTTCAGCCAGTTTGGCTGCGTCATCGAGATCAGCAAACGCCACTTCGGGCTCAACCATCCAGAACTCCGCAAGGTGGCGGCTGGTGTTTGAGTTTTCGGCGCGGAACGTCGGGCCAAAGGTATACACTTTGCTTAGTGCACAAGCGTAAGCTTCAGCGTTCAACTGGCCAGATACCGTCAGGAAGGTTTCTTTACCGAAGAAGTCTTTATCAAAATCAACGTCACCAGCGTCAGTCATCGGAACGTTAGCCAGATCCAGAGTCGATACGCGGAACATCTCGCCAGCACCTTCACAGTCAGATGCTGTGATAAGTGGCGCTGACATCCAGAAGTATCCTTGCTCGTGGTAGAAGCGGTGAATGGCCTGAGACAGACAGTTACGAACACGCGCAACAGCCCCGATCACGTTAGTACGCGGACGCAGGTGCGCAACCTCACGAAGGTATTCAATTGAGTGACGAGTTTTCGCCATTGGGTACGTGTCAGGGTCTTCAACTAATCCAACCACTTTAACGTCAGTTGCCGCTAGTTCGAAATCCTGGCCTTTAGCCGGAGATTCAACAATCTTGCCTGTAACTTCAACAGAGCAACCAGTCGTCAGTTTAAGTACTTCGTCCTGGTAATTATTTAACTCATTCGGGACCACGGCCTGAATCGGGTCGAAACAAGAGCCGTCATAAATGGCAAGAAAAGAGATCCCAGCTTTGGAATCACGACGTGAGCGGATCCAGCCACGAACAGTGACTTCAGTGTCTACTGCTAGCTTTCCGCTTAATACGTCTGTTACAGGCGCGTAAGTCATGTTTAAATTACTCTCCGTTAAGGCACTTACTTTGTCATTAAAGATATATTGTGCTTTAAGATTCATTCCGAAGGAGCAATATTACCTGTCTTACGTCTAGCATCAAGCTTTGTTATCACTTGAAAGGGTAAATAGATGAAGTAATTGCTCTTGTAGCTCGGTTAACTGCTCAAGATTTGCACTAATCTCTCTCGATTGCAGTATATATGATATTGGATCGTAAGCATGATCGGTAATTATGTCCTGATGTTTATGGTAGGAACTCAGCGCTTTATATGCAATATAATGAGTATTGAGGTTGGCTGATCTTAGCGGTGTCTGGCATTACTTCGCCAATATGTTAGTCGTGCTTTTTTGAGCTGTATGGACTGTTTTTCTTTCTCAGATGCAACCTCTCTCCGCAGTGCCCGCAGCACACCGTATCACCATGCATTTTGTCATTTATTTATTGTTTGTCTTTTATTTATTGATAGTTATTCGAACTATTCCCTATTGAGCCGAAATGAATGTTCATTATGGCGGAAATCAACATCGACACTGCAGCACAAAGCCACAGACATTTCATTTCTACACAAAACATCAGGTTTGAGTTATAAATTTACGCAATTAATTTTAGGTCTTTTATTTCAGTAATTTAAGTTATTATTGGCTCGCTTTTACTTGATATAATTGTTTACTACACGAAACATTTCTTTTGACTTAATTTTGATATCGTGTAATTTTATTTTTAATTAAACGTTCAATTAAAAAAGTTGAGTGACAGTTATGCCAAAAGTAGGAATGCCAGAAATACGTCGCCCGCAGCTTGTTGAGGCGACAATGGCTGTGATTGATGAGGTCGGATTATCGTGTGCCAGTGTGGCGTTGATCAGCCGGAAGGCCGGTGTATCCCCAGGGATCATTAATCACTATTTTGGCGGTAAGCATGGTTTGTTGGAAGAAACCATGCGTACGGTATTACGTCAGTTATCGACCACATCAATCGAGCATCTTCGTGCTGTTGACAGTAACGATGTTACGGCAAGGATTGAGGCAATTGTCGCCGCTAATTTCGATGGCTATCAAGTCGAAAGCAAGGTAACGAAGACATGGTTGGCATTCTGGGCACAGTCAATGCACGACGGTGCTTTGCATCGACTTCAACGAGTTAACGAACGCAGGCTGTTGTCACACCTTCGATATGAACTCAAACAAGTTTTACCCGCGGAACACGCCCTCTTTGTCGCGCAAGGAATTGCGGCACTAATTGATGGGATCTGGCTAAGAGGTGCGCTGAATCCTAAAGGAATTTGCCCTGAAAAAGCACAGCAGATCATATCCGACTATCTGGAAAAGCAGCTCGCCCCTTACTCGAACTGACGTGTAACCCCATAATAAAAAATAATTATTAAGGCATTTTAATGAAAATGAAGTCCCTTTACGTCCACGGTCAAGCAACTGATGCTTCATCAGGAGAAAGCTTTACGACCTCTAACCCTGCAACGGGTGAGCAACTGGCTGAAATCGGTCAGGCATCAGCCCAAGATGTTGATCGCGCTATTGCCTCGGCGCAAGCAGGTTTCAAAGTGTGGTCAGCAATGAGTGGCATTGAACGCGGCCGTATCTTGATGCGGGCGGTGGCCATTCTTCGAGAACGTAACGATGAGCTTGCTGAGTTGGAAGTCAAAGATACGGGGAAACCGATCCAGGAAGCAATCGAGGTGGATATTGTTACCGGCGCGGATGTTATTGAGTACTACGCGGGGCTTGCTGCTGCGATTCAAGGACAGCAACAAGACTTGGGCTGCGGTCAGTTTTTCTATACCCGTCGTGAAGCGTTAGGCGTTTGCGCCGGGATCGGGGCGTGGAACTACCCAATTCAGATCGCCATGTGGAAATCGGCCCCCGCATTGGCGGCTGGCAATGCCATGGTGTTTAAGCCATCGGAAGAAACACCGTTGTCGGTATTGAAGCTGGCAGAGATCTTTACTGAGGCCGGTGTTCCCGATGGAGTCTTCAATGTTGTGCAAGGCGATTATCGTGTCGGCCAAATGCTGTCTCGCCATCCTGACATTGCCAAGGTCTCTTTCACTGGTGAGTCTGGTACGGGTAAGAAAGTGATGGCGGATGCTGCCGGTACGCTCAAAGATATTACGATGGAGCTTGGCGGGAAGTCACCATTGATTGTTTTTGATGATGCCAAGCTGGATAACGCCGTTTCCGCAGCCATGCTGGCTAATTTTTACACCCAAGGCGAAGTCTGCACCAATGGTACACGTGTGTTTGTACATGGTGCAATTTACGATGATTTCATTGAACAGTTAGCATACCGAACCAACAGGTTGGTTATCGGTGATCCGACCGATATGTCGACCCAAATCGGTGCGCTTATTTCTGGTGACCATCTGGAAAAAGTGCTCGGCTTTATTCAAGCGGGCAAAGAGTCCGGTGCGCGTCTTATCTGCGGTGGTGAGCGTGAAACTGGCAACGGACTCGACAAGGGATACTTTGTTCAGCCCACCATCTTTGCCGATTGTACCGATGATATGCCTCAAGTTCAGGAAGAGATTTTTGGCCCGGTAATGTCGATTCTGCGTTTTACCGACGAAGACGACGTGATCAAGCGAGCAAATGCAACGCAGTACGGACTTGCGGCAGGGCTGTTTACCCAAAGCCTGTCTCGCGCTCATCGCGTGATTGCGCAAATGGAAGCGGGAATTTGCTGGGTAAACACCTGGGGAGGCTCACCAGTTCAAATGCCGGTGGGAGGCTACAAACAGTCTGGAGTCGGCCGTGAGAATGGAATCGAAACGCTTAACCATTACACCCAGAACAAGAGCGTGCTGATTGAGTTGGGTGATCTTGAGTGTCCTTACGATTAATCCGTAATCTTATTTGTAGAAGCAACAGGGAAATCCAATGAAGACAACTTATGATTACATTATTGTCGGCGCGGGATCCGCTGGCTGTGTGCTGGCCGACCGTTTAAGCGCTTCGGGTGAACACCATATTCTGCTGCTTGAAGCTGGGGGCAGTGACCGAAGCATCTTTATTCAGATGCCAACGGCATTGTCATACCCAATGAACAGTGAAAAGTATGCATGGCAGTTTGAAACACAACCCGAGGCCGACCTCGATAGCCGCCGTTTACATTGTCCGCGAGGACGTGTACTGGGTGGAAGCTCTTCGATCAACGGTATGGTATATGTGCGTGGCCATGCCTGTGACTTTGACCAATGGGTAGAGCAGGGGGCTGCGGGCTGGAGCTATCAGGAATGCCTGCCGTATTTCCGCCGGGCTGAATCATGGATCCGCGGAGCAGATATCTACCGCGGAGGCAGCGGCCCTGTTGCCACCTGCAATGGTAACGATATGGAACTTAACCCGCTGTATGAGGCATTTATCGATGCCGGACAACAAGCAGGCTATCCGAAAACGGATGACTATAATGGTTATCAGCAGGAAGGTTTTGGTCCAATGCATATGACGGTTGATAAAGGCGTCCGTGCCTCGACCTCAAATGCCTACCTGCGACGTGCCATGAAGCGCAGCAACCTGACGGTGAAAAAAGGTGTTGTAACCCGCAAGGTACTGATCAAAAACAAACAGGCAATAGGTGTTGAAATAGAAATAGACGGTAAAGTTCAGTCTGTTTACGCCAATACCGAAGTGCTGTTATCTGCCGGCTCTGTTGGTTCTCCGCAGCTCCTTCAGCTATCGGGCATTGGCCCTAAAGCGGTATTGGAACAAGCAGGAATTACCGTTGAACATGACTTACCGGGTGTTGGTGAGAACCTGCAGGATCATCTCGAGATCTATTTCCAATATGCCTGCCACCAGCCGATTACCCTGAACAGTAAGCTAGGGCTTGTGAGCAAAGGCTTGATTGGTACGCGCTGGATATTGCGAAAAGACGGCTTGGGGGCAACCAACCACTTTGAGTCATGCGCTTTTATCCGTTCTCGCGCAGGGTTGAAGTGGCCCAATATTCAATATCACTTTTTGCCTGCTGCCATGCGCTATGATGGACAAGCCGCCTTTGATGGCCATGGCTTCCAGGTACATGTCGGTCCGAATAAACCGCAAAGCCGAGGTCGTATTTGGGTAACATCTGCAGATTCGCATCAAAAGCCAAACATTGAATTCAACTACATCAGCACCGAGCAAGATAAACAAGACTGGCGTGATTGCATTCGCCTGACCCGTGAAATATTAGCTCAGCCAGCCATGGATGATTATCGTGGCGAGGAAATTCAACCCGGCGCAGATATTGCCAGTGACGAAGCGATTGATGCCTGGGTTCGTCAAAATGTCGAAAGCGCCTACCACCCGTCTTGTACCTGTAAAATGGGGTCAGATAACGATCCAATGGCAGTGCTTAACCAAGATTGCCAGGTCAGAGGCATCGACTCTTTACGAGTGATCGACTCTTCTGTCTTCCCGACCATTCCCAATGGCAACCTTAATGCCCCAACCATCATGGTGGCAGAAAAAATCGCTGATGCCATTTTGGGCAATACACCACTCGCACCATCAAACGTGCCGACGTGGATCGCACCGCAATGGGAAACCGAGCAACGTAACGGTGTAGCACAGCGTTCAGCGTTTCCCTGACAACGCAGAAACTAATTAGCTAGCGACAATACTTTGTTGAGGACGTTTTTACGTTTCCTGCGGCTTACGACAACCTAAAAACCGGTCGTTGCATCAAGCTGCCTCAGCATTTAAAAAAATAAGGATAAAAGGAAAAGTCATGAAGACGAATACAACCATCAAACACGCAATTATGGGTAGTACAGCTTTACTATTCAGTCTTTCTGCATCAACGGCTTTTGCCGATCAATGCGACACGGTACGTTTCTCTGACGTAGGTTGGACAGATATTACCGCGACAACCGCGGTTACCAGTGAGGTACTCAAAGGACTGGGTTATGAAACATCAACGCAGCTGCTGTCTGTGCCTGTCACTTATTCTTCGATGGCAAACAAAGATATTGATGTGTTCCTCGGTAACTGGATGCCAACCATGGAAGCGGACATTGATAAATATCACCAAGATGGTTCGGTCGAAACCGTGCGCGCCAACTTAGAAGGGGCGAAGTACACCCTCGCGGTACCCAAATACGTTTACGATGCAGGTGTACGTAGTTTTGCCGATCTAGAAAAATACAAAGATGAATTTCGTGGGCGCATTTACGGTATTGAGCCGGGAAACGACGGTAATCGCCTGATCCAGGACATGATTGATAAGAATGCCTTTGAGCTGAAAAGCTTCCGTCTGGTCGAGTCCAGTGAAGCCGGCATGATGTCGCAAGTAAAACGGGCGGTTGACCGCGATCAGTGGATCGCCTTTTTAGGCTGGGCACCTCACCCAATGAACAGCAACTTTGACATGGCATACCTGGAAGGTGGCGATGACTTCTTTGGCCCGAATTATGGCGGGGCGAGTGTTTATACCAATGTTCGACAGGACTATCTGGAAACGTGCTCGAATGTTGGCCAGTTATTGCAAAACCTCAACTTTAGCCTGGAAATGGAAAACCAATTGATGGGCAACATTTTAAATGACAATCACAAGCCAGATGCTGCAGCGAAAGCATGGCTAAAAGCCAACCCGCAGGTATTAGAAAAATGGCTCGACAAAGTAACGGCACGTGATGGCAGCAATGCAGCTGAAGCCGTGAAGACTTATCTGAATATTTAAGACACAGCCCAATGCCAACGTTGCTGCTATCACAATGCGTGGCAGTGAGTTGGCGTTTATAGGTACGTACCGAACGACCTAAAATAAAAAACAATATGGACCATTAAGGAGTAACAGTGGACTTTATTACAGAGCATAAGATCCCATTAGGCAAGTGGATGGCAATCTTTGTGGATTGGCTTACCGATAATGCCGCAGGGTTTTTTGACTCGCTTTCATACACCCTGGAATCAATGATCATGTTATTGGTCGATCTCTTCAAATGGTTTCCACCTGCCGTTCCTATCGTCATGGCGGCTCTTTTGGCATGGTTCCTTCACCGAAGCCTCTCATTAGTCATCTTTATTGTTGCAGCATTGCTGCTGATCATGAACCTTGGTTACTGGGAAGAGATGCTAGAGACTTTTGTACTGGTATTAAGTGCAACAATGTTTTCGGTATTAGTCGGTGTGCCTATAGGGATTGCCGCAGCACATAAGCCCTGGTTATACACCATAATGCGACCGATACTTGATTTGATGCAGACAATACCGACATTTGTTTATCTTATTCCAACCTTAGTGTTGTTTGGTTTAGGCGTTGTTCCTGGCCTTATCTCTACCATTATTTTTGCCATTGCTGCTCCGATCCGCCTGACCTATCTAGGCATTAGCCGAGTACCGGAAGAACTGCTTGAAGCGGGTAAAGCCTTTGGTGCCAGCCGATTGAAGCTGTTGTTCAAAGTTGAGCTTCCGGCGGCAATGCCAAGCATTATGGCAGGGATAACGCAGTGCATTATGTTGTCGTTGTCTATGGTGGTGATTTCTGCGCTGGTAGGTGCTGATGGTTTGGGGAAACCCGTGGTCCGTGCGCTAAACACAGTGAACATTGCTCAGGGGTTTGAAGCCGGGCTTGCTATCGTTTTAGTTGCCATAATTTTGGATCGGATATGTAAAACGCCAGCAAGTCAGAGCAGGGAGGGATAACCATGAGTGCTATTAGTATTAAAAATCTGGATGTCATTTTTGGTAAGCAAACCGCCAAATCATTAGCGATGCTAGATAATGGCAAAAGCCGTCAGGAAATCATTGACGCTACAGGCGATGTGGTGGGCGTACATGACGTTAGCCTGGATATCGAAAAGGGGGATATCTGCGTATTGATGGGGTTATCGGGCTCAGGAAAATCGAGCTTGCTGCGTGCGATTAACGGGTTAAATACGGTTACCCGCGGCTCACTTACTATTCAGGACGGCGAGCAGCCAATTAACCTAGCAAATTGTGACAAGGCAGCACTACGCCACTTGCGTACTAATCGTATTTCGATGGTCTTTCAGAAATTTGCCTTAATGCCTTGGATGTCAGTTTTAGACAATGCCGCTTTTGGTCTTGAAATGCAGGGGATCAGTAAAGCAGAACGCCGTCGCCGTGCAGAAGAAAAGCTGGAAATGGTTGGTTTGGCAGAATGGAAGGATAACTACCCTGATGAGCTATCGGGCGGTATGCAGCAACGAGTCGGGTTGGCGAGAGCATTTACCATGGATAGTGATATCTTGCTGATGGATGAACCATTTTCTGCGCTTGATCCTCTGATCAGAAGCCAACTTCAGGATGAACTGCTCGAACTGCAGCGTAAGCTGAATAAAACTATCGTATTCGTCAGCCATGATTTGGATGAAGCACTTAAGCTGGGTAATAAAATTGCCATTATGGAATCGGGGCGTTTGATCCAGCACGGCAGACCGGAAGAAATCGTACTTAACCCGAATACAGCATACGTCGCAGAGTTTGTGGCTCACACCAATCCGCTGAATGTATTGTGTGGCCGTTCTTTGATGACAGATGCATCCACGCTGGAATTACAAGAGAGTCAACTGGTGCTGAGCCAGCATGATCAAACCTATATTGCTACTGATCATCAAGGACATGTTACTTCTGTGACCCGTCAGGGCAAGGCGTTACCGCTGCACTTATGGCAGGAGGGAGACTGCCTTGAAGGACTGAAACAAGATAGCCTGGTGATAACCCATCCGGATATATCGATGCGGGAAGGGCTGGAAATTCGCTATCGGACGGGGCAACCTGTTCTGCTGGCAGAGGATGGCCCGTTGGTTGGTGTCTTGGCGGACAGTGATTTTTATCATGCCCTTTTAGGCAAGCATATTTCTCTGGAAACCGAAACCAACACATAACTCGTCCCCTACGTTCGAAAGCGCAGAGTGTGCCTTCATCGCCTTTTAATATAGGGCTAGGGTGCGCCTTCGCGTTACCAAACAGGTGGCGTTGTATCCGTCGTCTGGCGGTAAGAATATCAGCACACAGCAAGACTCACTCTGAAAAATAGTCAGCCCCAGGAGTTAGACAGATCAATGGGAAACACATTTAGTTGCCAAAAAACATTACCGATAATGCCAGTGCCAGACATCAATCAAACATGTCGTAAACTTATCGAATGGGCTGATCCGTTATTAACAGAAGAAGAACAAGGCAGAACCAGAAAGGTGGTAGAGCAATTTCTTCAGTCTGGCGGAGAGGGCGAAATACTCCAAAATGAGTTGGTTGAATGGGCCGCTCGGCACAATCACGCTAACTGGTCGGCACCCGTCTGGCGAGCGATGTATCTGGAATCCCGAGATCCTCTGGTCATTAACAGCAACGTATTTTATTACCTGAAAAGCAAGCTTGATGAACAGGTATGTTCGCAGGCAAATATTGCTGCCGCGCTTATTGTCAGCGTTTATAACTTTATCGCCTTGATTGATAACAAAGCGCTTGTCGTTGACCTGCAAAAAGATATGCCGCTTTGCATGAATCAATACAATCACCTTTTTTCCTCAGTAAGAATAGCGCAACAGGGAATGGATGAGTTTAAAGTTTCATCGTCCAGAAAGCATATTGTGGTAATGCATAAGATGCGGATATACAAGATTGATATTCTTGATGCAAAAGGAAGTATTAGGTCGCCATCAGCGATTGAATCCGATCTTGATTGTATTCTCTCGGCCTCAGGGGAAGGGCAAAATGTAGGGATTCTAACTACCATGCAGCGGGATGCCTGGGCAGAAGCTAGGGCAGACCTGCTTCAGATCTCGGCTAATAACAGAGACTCGATGACAGCCATTGAAGACGCTGCTTTTGCATTGTGCCTGGATGAAAACAACCCGGAACAGATCACCGAGGTATCAGAACAATTACTTCATGGCGATGGCAAAGATCGCTTTTTCGATAAATCGCTGCAATTTATTGTCTTCGAAAATGGTAAGACCGGGGTCAATTTTGAGCATACCGCGGTGGATGGCTCCGTTATGTTACGGCTGATTGGATATCTCTATGACACCATTGATAAGGTCTCTTTTGATAATAAGAGGGCTTCTGCTGAGCCAAAAAGCACACTGGCTCCAAGCGTTGATGAGATTGAGTTTGATTTAGATGATGCGCTGACGCAGACGATTCGTGCTGCGGCGGATGATTTTTGTCAACACACAGCCAATACCCAGACCCGGGTGTTGAATTTCACTCAATTTGGTAAAAATCAGATCAAGCAATTTGGTGTGAGCCCTGATGCGTTCGTTCAGATGGCGTTACAACTGGCCGAGCATAAGCTTTATGGAAAGTGTTACAGTGCCTATGAAGCCGTAATGACCAGAACGTTTATCGACGGACGTATCGATGTTTTGTATACCGTTTCGCCCGAGTCACTGGCGTTTATTCACAATATGCGTGACCCCGATTGTAGCGATCAGGCGAAGATAGACTCGCTCATTCAGGCCACACGAATACATATCGAAAGGGCAAATGAGTGCAGACTTGGTGATGGAATTTATACCCATCTGCTCGGGCTTAAATATTGCTGTAAAGCGGCTGGCCGTGATATCGGAATTGAGACACTGCCGGAAATATTTACCGATAAAGGCTACCAGGCACTGACTCACAGTGTGGTTTGTACCAGTACCACGTCAGAATACGGCGTAGAGCTTGCTGGTTACGGGCCGATTGTCGATGATGGTTACGGGATCAGGTACTTTAAGCGAAATGATTCCATCTGCTTTAATATGACAAGCCGAACTGAACTACAGGACAAACTCGAGCAGATGAAAACCTATATCGAGCAGTCGCTGCTTGAGATGGCAGATTTGATGCGACGTTGATACTTCAGTCGTTCCCTACAGCGCAGAGTACTCACAAACCTGGCCGTCATTTAGAATAGTGCCTCCTGCTTGGGGCTCAGCGCCGTCTGGGTTATGTTCAACGTCTGGTACGTCAGAAGCCCTTATCAAGGTGACGATATCGCTCCACATTTCCCCTTCATCGGCAGTGTATTGCAGCGTTTCGTCGGTTTGCCAGCGGGTCTGATGGTTAAAGGCTTTAATAGCAAAGTGTAAGCCGTCTGATTCAGTAATAGCGATGTGTTCGTTCATTGAACCGTCGCTCGCTTCGTAGTAAAGCGTGCCATCTTCGTTGATCTTCCATTTGATCTCGAAATTAAAACCACAGCCATCATAATCAACATATCTGCCGGTGAAATATTCACCATCAAATTCATTGGTTAATAGTTTTAGGTAGCGTGATGGATCACCTGCAAAGGCAAAAGCGAGGTCATCATTGTCAACACCATTAAGAAGCATCGACTCGTTGAAGAGGGTGGTTTTGTTATCCCAGCTAACCATACAGCTGGCCGTCTGGCTCTGATATTGAGCCAGAGATTTTTTAATTGTCGGGGTGGTGGTTTCCTGACTCCAGCCCGAATCGTTAGCAGGACAAACGGCTAGTGCGTCTGGCGCGTATTCTTTGGTGATTTGCGCATAAATTTCACGGGTAGGCGCGCCTATACTTTCCTGGCGGGCCATATAGGTTTTGAGTGCCAGTAACTTGTTATCCGGATCCCGGCCCGTCAGCGCCCAGAGGTCGAAATCATCATCTGCTAACCGTGGGTTCCAGTTAAGGCGCAAATAACCTTGCTCGGTCAGCGACCAGGTTTTCACCGAGTCCTGTAAGAGACTATTAAGATAATACGCCCAGGTGTTGTCTTGTTTTAAGATAATGGCCCGGATATTACCCTCTGGATCGATTTGTACCAGTTGCTGATCAAACAGAGCTGACACTGATTGGGTGGTGAAGTGTTCATCGCCGCCGCACTCGATCACCGCATTTAAGAACTTGTCTTCTGTTGCCGCTTGATTGTCACCAAACAAACAGTAGCCAAAGGGGGGCAGATTGCCTCGGCTGGCAGCACTGAAAATTTGCTCTTTAGCAGCGTCATTGAAGCCTGAATAGTGAAATTCCTGTAGATCCAGGATAGTTTCGCCAATGTTGACGTAACCTTGGTCTTCGACCAGAAACAGATATCGGGTGTTAAAGCGATAGCTGTTGTCGAGTTGGGTGATCGCTTCAGGCACTTCGAACTGGATTATATTGAAGCCAAATATTTGCTCCGATGACCAGGTGGCTGTTTTTTGAATTTGCCAGTTGTTACCGGCAATATTGAACCAGTAATGAACGCTGCCGCGGTTAGGTTCATCTTCATTTTTGACGAATTCCACAATGACCTTGTCAGAGAGCTTAAAGCCGTTAACCTTGTCGAAGGTGGCACTGGCTTCGCTGCTCATTACATCGTCGACAGCAGTATAAAAAGTATCAGGTATCGCTAGCGGTGAGATCCGGCAAGCGTCGGAGTCATTGCGGTTGTTACATAACGTATAGCGCGTATTTTCAGGCCGCCAGGTAAAATAATAGCCAACCGCGCCATCTTCAAAGACGGCATATTCTGCAATGTATTTGGTTAAGTGGTGGTTCTCTTTGGTAGATAAAAAGTTGTGAAGCTTTTTGCCGGCCAGTGAATATGAACTGACTTCTAAGAAGGTGCCGGCATTATCATTTTGTGTCAGTGCGGCATCGGTCAGCAGGGCTGTGCTGGATGTCGCAAGTAATACCTTGGCATAGCCGTAAAGACCGACCCAACCCTGAGCGGTGAGCACTTGGTGTTTAATGTCAGTGGGCTCAAATGGTGTGTTCTCACTGCTATAGGTAAACTGTTCCATCAGGGTGATATCGTTATCCCCGTCTTTTTCCCAGCCGTATTCCGTCATTGTGGTGACCGGATCGCGATATTGCATGTTATCGGCATTGATACCGCTGCCATCATTGGAAGCAAAGCTGTTCAAACGCCAATAGCCACCGTTTAGTACCGTTTCGATGCTGGCTTTACTAGCGGTTTGCTCGCTGTATTTGCGTTCAATAATTCCTGCCGTGACTCTCTTTACGATACTGAGGCCCATCAGATCACGGATCTTCATGCCCAGGGTACCGACTTGCGGCATTAATGTGATTTCAAGCTCCTCACCGACATCATCAACAAAGTCTTGGGCCGCGGCCAATTTACGGCGGCTGGGATCGCTGACCACCTCGTAAAAAATGCTCCAGCTCTGGTCTTGTCCGACTCGCTTGGCAAGGGCGGAATAGGCCATGGTTGAATTTAGTGTTACCACTACATCGGATGCCGTAAGCGGTGCCATTAACAGGTTATCAGGCAAGGGTTCGCCAACCGTAAAATCAGGCGTGTTATACAGGTCGATTAACAATACCGCATTGAAACGTTTCGCCACGCCTGCATCAATGAGGTAGAGGCCATTCGACTGTTTTTCCCAGTTGGTTATATCGGCCTGCCGGTAAATATTGCCAACCAGGTCAAGTAATACAATGGCAAAGTTATTCTCAGTCAGGTTGGCCTGAGTATCGGCGTAAGCATGATTAATCAGGGTAAGGCCAGTGCTGGAAGCGATTGTCAGCCCGACGGGGGCGTCGACATTGATGCTAAAACGTGTTGAAAGTGGTACTTGTTGAGTGGCTACGTCGACGGGATCACCGCTCCCTCCGCCACAACCCTGCAATAACCCTGCGACGGCAGCGCAAAGAAAAAGGCCAAGATAAGCGCGCATACTCATTTCCCCAAGCAAAGAAACATTGATGTCTATGATGTTTATGTTTTTGGTTAGTATAGGTAGGTGTCGCGCTAAGAATATAAAAGATGCCGGGGGATCTTGCAGATAGTGCTGAATCTAACTTTTGAGATTCTCATAAGAATTTGAGAATAAGAAACCGCTGGCTCAGCGGTTTCTTATCTGTTTACACGGATTACGCAATCGCCAGATATTTATGAGTCTGAATCGATAAACGCCAGTTGCGTTTTATACAAGTGGCAATGCAAAGCTCTGTTGCGCGTGGTTTTTGGCTGATCGGCTGCAAAGCCACTTCCACCGTGTCTTTTAGCGTCACGCCGTCAAGCAGATTATCAAGTTGTTCGATATCCTTAGCGGTACCAACCGGATGCTTTATTTCATCGGCACGCTGCAGTGCCGAAGAGAGAACCGGCAATTTTGCCTTCATATTGATTTTCGGTGAAACCGTTACCCAGGTATCATCGGTTGCACGAATTTCTGAGGTACCACTGGTTTCGATCTGACAACGGTAGCCCGCCTGCTCTAGTGCCTGAGTCAGTGGTATTAAGTCATAGATACAGGGTTCACCGCCTGTTATTACAATATGCTTGGCGGTATAACCCTGCTCACGAAGCAAGGCTACAACGCCTTGCGCATCAATATTGGTCCAGAGCGGAGAATCGCTCTTCTTCGCCATGATGTCATCGACAGACGCATAATCAGCAGGCTCGGCATTCCAGGTTTGTTTGGTATCACACCATGAACAGCCAACAGGGCAAATCTGTAAGCGAACAAAAATGGCTGGAACCCCGGTGAAGACACCTTCTCCCTGAATAGTCTGGAAGACCTCATTAATCTTGTACACTGCTAACCTCGTGGTGAATTGGAAAATACATGCCTTAAAAACAGCAGCAGAACATTATGTCAGAACGAAAAGCGGTTGTCTTTAGCCATTCGACGTGATGGATGCCATGGAGTAAAAGTTTCTGGCATAAGCCAATAACTAGGTGTATAAATAGCATATGCCATTTATAGGAGGCCTCATGCCAAGACCAAAAATCCCAAGAAATATTTGTGGTCGCCCTGCTGATAGTTGCTTTAAACCCAACAGGATCCCAATGAGTCAGCTTGAACAGGTTCAACTTGCCAATGATGAGTTTGAGGCGTTGCGACTGGTTGATCTATTGAGAATGCAGCAACAAGAAGCGGCAATCGAGATGGGTGTCTCCCGGCAGACCCTGGCCAATGTTCTGAAATCAGCCCGTTTCAAAGTAATGGACTGCCTTACTCAGGGCAAGGCCCTCATCATGCACTGTGAGGAAGAAGAAGGAGTAACAAATTATGATCACTGCAATTCCGATGAATGAAGATCGTATTGCCAATCATTTCACTAAGGCTGAAAACTTTGTTTTTATCAATGAGCAAGGCGAGGAAGTTAGCCGCCATGCCAATCCGGCACACAGCATTCATTGTGCAGGTAAGCAGAATCTGCTGGATCTGCTAATCCAGCAACATGCTGAGCGCATCGTCGTACGTAATATTGGTATGCAGATGTTAGGCAAACTACTCGCTCATCAGCTTACCGTTTTTCAAACCAACGGTGGTCGTCGCAACACAGTAGAGCTGGCCAATCCAGAAGCCGCCGGGTTGGTCCCTCTGACTGAAGCCGACCAGGGACGTCCGTCTCTCAATCATGAAGTAAAGAAAAAAGAGGGTGGTTGTCGACATAAGAGAGTGTCTATATTTAAACAGGGACGCTGTTGTCAGCAGCAAACTGACGGTCATGAGGCATATGGAAGACATCAGCATAGAGATGGTCATAATGCTCATAACCGAGGCCATGGTCGATGTGGACATGGTACGTCGAGAGGCAGCCACTGTTGCCGCACGACCCCTGTTTAGTTTATTGCATTTTTCGCTCAGGTAACTGACCAAGCTACATAAGGAAAACTGTGGTTGTCATACCGCGAGTATTAGGGCTTCAATAGCACAAATAATAACTTGGCTCCTGAGAAAGTCCGGGAGCCTATTTAGCATCAGTTTTATTTTAAAATGGATCCGCCATGTCTTCATCTGTAATGAATTATCCGGAAAAAAGATTTTTACAAAATGAGATTAAGAAATGCGACTTATTCAAGTCAACGCTTCTCTTGGATAAAGTGAATAAACAAAAGAGCCATCAACACTGTATGTTATGTGGCACACAATCAACCTTTGGTTTGAAACTTGATTTTTACAATGATCAAGAGGGTGTCGTTTGGGCAAAGGCTAAAGGGAGTATTCATCAGCAAGGTTATCAAGGTATTTTACATGGTGGCTTTATTGCGGCGTTACTTGATGCCGGAATGTGCAACGCGATTTTTAATCAGGGCGTTGAAGCTGTAACAGGTGATATAAATATCCGCTACCTTGCAGAAATTCCACTCACAGCGGATATTATTATTCGAGGAAAAATAAACTCTTCCTACTTAACACTCTATAAAGTTGAAGCAGATATTTATGTTGATCAACAGCTTATGGCAAAAAGCACTGCGCGTTTTATGAAGCGCAAAGAGAGGCTTTGTTGAACGTGCCCAAGGTTTTATGTTCTGTCAAACGTCCAGATCGCGACTTGGGCCTTTAGTTCATTGCTTATGCGCAGATCATGTTAATATTACCTTTAAATTGGCGTGATAATTACTTTAATGTCTTCTGGTGCGGCATAGTATGGGGCAGAGGTAATAAACAAGGTTACTCCTGTCTGAGCATATTCCTCAGCATTCGTACGATTGATGCCTCCGGCGACAGAAAGCATCGTTTGCTGACCTGACTTGGCTAATAGTTGCTGTGATTGGATCACTTCTGACACGGTAAACTTATCAAGCTGAATAATATCCGGTGCGGCTTTCACTAGCTCTGCTATCTGGTCGGGTGTATCTGCTTCAATTGTAATTTTATTTTCCGGTGCCTGCTGGCGTAACAGGCTGACATGCTGTTGCCAGTTTTCAGGTTCTAGGCAGAGGCGACGGTGGTTTGTGAAAACCAGTAAAGTTTCGCTAAGTCCCGAACGATGAATATGCCCCCCGCCGGCCAATACGGCAGCTGTGGCAAGCTTACGGGTTCCCGGGATACTTTTTCGGGTACAAGCGACAATGGCATTCGGATTGGCCCGCTGAACTTGCGCAACCATATCCGCGGTATACTGGGCGACGCCACAGCACCATTCCAGCACCAGCTGGGCGGTTTTCCAGCCACTGTGCAATTGTTCGGCTTTCCCTTCGACTTCAAGCAAGATCGTACCGGCATCAACGTCGACACCATCTTCTATATGTTTGACAGGCTGAAGCCCGAGTTTCGTCAATAAGGCGCTCGCCACCGCTATCCCCGCTACACGGCCTGCTTGTTTTCTCTTAAATACCATTTTTGCCGTATGTTTCTCGATCCCTAGGGTACGGGTCGTTAAATCCCCCCGGTAAGCATCTTCCAGCAAAAAGGTATCGAGTTCATGATCCGAAAAATACAGCATATTATCTCCTGTTAATGGACTTGTGCCTGGCGACGATACGAACCTGACGCTCGGAAAGGGCCGCGGGCCTCGTGTGGTTCATGGGTAAGTAAGAGAATGTTTGTGACTGCCATGGCGCGTTATAATGAACCTAAAATAATCAACAAAATGATTAAAATCAGATTATTAGCATAACATTTACGGGAATGTTGAAATGTGAGAATACCCACATCCGTATGGATGGTAAAGGCTCCCGAATGCAGGGCATTGCTTTCTCTAGACATAACGTCTCTCCGATACCGCGAAAATGCTTACATAGCAAAAATTCTACACAGACGTCCCCCAATAACAGATTGTACGCGGTTAAATCTGGTTAAGACTCGTTTTCAGGAAAAGCATAATATTTTTTGAAGCATTTAGTCGGTTAATTCAATCAGCCCAAGGAAAATATCATCTTAAGCATTGTGTTTTATATGTTGGTTATATCGTTATTATAACAACGGTGTGATATACATCGGACAAGAAAGGGGATGATTTAATTTAGGCCATGAAAAATGTTGTTAGTGATATCCACTTCACATCCTTAACATGAAAATTTGACCATGTTTTAGATTGCTTAGAAAATGAAATCTGTGAGCTAATCCTCTTAATGCGAGCTTTTTTAAAGCTAATATTCAAAAAGAATCTGTTCATTTCTTAGTGAAAATGCGTTTTTTTTAGGCTGAGAATTAAAGATTTCTTAACAAAATTTGTTTTTTGTTAATGGTAATGTAAGCCTTTTTTATTAAGTTGTTGTTTTTATTTTTATTACGGGAGCATACAAGATGTATGTCGCACAGCCAGGACACATTGACCATATAAAACGAAATAATGCTGGCAGCGTATACAAGCTTATTGATCAATACGGACCTATTTCGCGCATTGAATTATCTAAGCGAAGCCTGCTCGCGCCAGCCAGCATTACTAAAATCACCCGTGAGTTAATTGATGCTCACCTTATAAAAGAAACTCAGTATCAAGAGACTACCAGTCGAGGTCGGCCGGCGATTGGGCTATTGCCGGCCAATGAAGGTTGGCAGTTCTTATCTCTAAGGTTAGGGCGTGGTTACTTAACGATCGCCTTACATGAGTTGGGGGGGGATATTCTGGTTGAGGAGCGCCAGAATATTGAAGAACTTAACCAGGATGCTGTCGTCGAGAAGTTATTGTCTGAAATTAATGTGTTTTTTGCCAGTCATGTCAGTGAACTTGATCGGATCACCGCCATTGCAGTGTCACTGCCGGGACTAGTCAATGCGCAGGAAGGCACAGTCTTGCAGATGCCGCACTACAACGTTCGTAATCTGGCCCTGGGGCCGGTTATTCATGAGGCAACAGGGTTACCGGTATTTATCGGTAATGATACCCGCTCCTGGGCGCTGGCTGAGAAGCTATTTGGCAATTCACGTGACGTCGAAAATTCTATCCTGATCTCTGTTCATCAGGGAGTAGGTGCCGGTATTATTCTCGATGATAAGGTATTGCAGGGCAGCACGGGTAATGTCGGAGAATTGGGGCATATTCAGATCAAACCCTATGGTAAACGCTGTTTTTGTGGCAATCATGGCTGCTTAGAAACGGTTGCCAGCCTTAGCGCTATTTTGGAGCAGGTTGAACAACGACTCAGGGAAGGGCATCCATCCAGCTTGTATGGCACGGTACTGACCATCGAGAAGATTTGTGATGCCGCCGTGGCCGGTGACGCTTTGGCAAGGCAGGTAATCGTTGAACTGGGTCATAACCTGGGGCAAGCCATTGCTATTATGGTAAACCTGTTTAATCCGCAGAAGATCCTGATCGGTGGTGAGTTTAATCGGGCAAAAAGTGTGCTTTATCCTGCTATCATGGAGTGTATTCGCGCTCAGTCGCTACCTGTGTATAACCGGGATTTAGTGATTGAAGAAAGTTGTTTTTATACTCAGGCAACTATGCCGGGGGCGGCACTGGTCAAGCAAGCCATGTATGACGGTCATTTGCTGATGAAGCTGGTTGAAGGTTAACAATTATTCATGTGGCATCAAAAACACAGCTCAGGCTGTGTTTTTTTATGTCTTTTACACGCAGCTGTACAACACTTAAAGCTGGATGATAAGTCCAATCGGGATAAGAGATAAAGGTCATGTCACATTGCAAACTGATTGTCTTCTATGACGGGGCGTGCCCGAGCTGTGTTAAAGATCGCGCCAGATATGAATCATGGCTTGGCAGGCGCGTGACATCACTCCGCGAGCGACAGAATAAAGTACAGGGTGAAGAGCAAAGCGAGCAGGTCGAATGGTTTGATATTACCGGTCAGGAAGAAACGCTACGAGGTTGGGGGATTGACCCGGAACAGGCATTGCGTGAATTGCATGTTCGGGATCAAGACGGCAGGATCCATCGCGAATTAGACGCCTATATTTTACTGTTCAACCAAATCGGGTGGCTTAAGCCCGTTGCCTGGTTAATGTCATTCAAATGGATTAAAGCATGGCTTTCCATTGTGTATCGGCGCAGCGTCGATGCCCGTTTAGCGAAGCGGTGATGCTTGGCTGACACAATGGTGATGAAATACGATAAGAAATGTGAACTTGCACAAGCCCACTTCATTTTGCCGACATCAGAAATGATCTTTGATTTCCATATAACATTCACGGATATGCTCGATTAGAGCCTGGATCCGTTTGGCCGGTTTTCTGGTGTAAGGATAAACAGCATATATACCCACGACTTTGCCGGTATGTTCCGGCAACACTTCAACCAATGTGTTATTTTGCAGATCATCGTAAATCAGGCAGGTTGGCAGATAAGAAAGGCCATTCCCTGCAAGGGTTGATTTTCTCAATGCCGCGGCATTGTCTGATGAAAAGTTACCTGCCACTTTTAAGGTGTAAGGTTGGCTGTTTTTAATAAATAACCAGTCAAACGGTCCGGAACTTTGCTGGGTATAACCCAGACAGTTGTGGCGTAGCAGTGCTTTGGGTGTGTCGGGCGTACCGTTTTTCGCCAGATAGTCGGGGGAGGCACAAATCATCCAGCGGGAATTGAAAATATGCCGCGCGATTAGGCTGGAGTCTTCCAGGTAACCGGTTCTTATCACCAGATCATAGTTTTCTGCGACCAAATCAACAAACTGATTATCCAGCGACATGTCGACGCTCAGCCCCGGATGCTTCTGGCAAAAATCTGATACGGCCTCTGCCAATAACAGCTCACCGGAAATGGTCGGCACCGACATTCGAATATGACCAGACAAGGCCTCGCTGTAACCGGTAATGGCATTAAAAGCCGATTGAGCGACCTGATTGATATCTTTAGCCCGGTGGTAGAGCACGGTACCCGGCTCAGTCAATGTAAGCTTGCGGGTTGTGCGATAGATAAGCTGTACGCCAAGTTCGGCTTCCAGTTTACTGATGCGTTTGCTGACCACGGATTTAGTGATTTTATTCAGTGTGGCAACTTTGCTGAATGAACCGTGTTCTATAACTTGGGTAAACAGGACAAGGTCATCAATCTGGGGCATGGTTACTTCTCATATGGCTTTTACGCAAGTATACCCAAATGAAGACGCGGGAAGAAATTACCTGCGCCTTATTTGATGTTCGAAACTTACATATCACTAATGATGACGTAGGTGGCATAGATCGGGCCGTGCACCCCCACGACTTTAATTAACTCGATATCAGCGGTTGAACTCGGACCCGAGATGAAATTGACACAGGACGGAATACGTTCGCCATTACGTGCCTTTTCATGCAACGTTGCCGTTGCCTGAGTCAAGCGGGCGACCAAAGCACTCTGAGGTACTACAAACACCGACGCTTCCGGTAACAAACTGATCGCGCGCCCTTGTGCCGGGTTGCTGTACAGCACCATAGTGCCTGATTCTGCCAGCGCTTGCTCTGCGAAGACAATGCCGGCTTTTGCCCTTTCGGCAATACAGATATTCGGTTCATAGCCAGCGTTCTGATCCCACACATGTACGCGATGGGTGTCAGTAGCCAACTGCTCAATATCAACCAGTGCCAATAAACGCGGGTCGGCTGACAAGATAGTTTCGTTTACGGCCGACTTGGACGAAGTTGAATCGGCGGCTTCGCTATCTTCATCGTGACAGAATTTGTTACAGATTTCAGCCAGCGTTTTCGTCAAATCGGCTTGTGTGGTCTCAACGGCGTGAGCACCCAGAGCGGTACGGGTGTAATTGATCAGCACCTCTTTCAATTCATCGGGCGAATGGCCCGCCATGACTTCTTGATGACAGGTGTATTTCAGCGCCGGACGTTCCACCGGATCGATTTGACGAGGCCGACCAAGCTTTTGGGCGATATTGTCTAAAAAGCTCTCACGATGATGAATCTGGTTCTGGTTTTCAGAGCCTAGTTTTTGAGACATAGTCATACTGATCCTTTAATCCTGATTTCTGTTCTTGAACCAACTGCGAAATGATTCACCATCTGGATTTGGTAAATCGCGGGTTTCCGTCCATTCCGTGATTGGACCCATGTTGATTGGTAGCTTGCCGTTTTTAATTAAGCCGCTGGCAAGTGTTGCGCCGACCTTAACGGTGGCATTCCAAAGGATTGGTCTGGCATTGATAAAGTTAAAGATCCCTACCGATGCACGCTCTCCAAGCGGTGTGATCTTCTCTTCACCCATTTTCTGGCGATGTTTCAACAGTAGATCAGAAAGTGGGATTTTGACCGGACAAACATCATGGCAAGCCTTACATAAGCTGCAGGCATACGGCAGATCTTTAAAGTCATCATAGCCGCCAAGTAGTGGAGAAAGAACGGCCCCAATAGGACCTGAATAAATCGAGCCGTAAGACTGGCCGCCAATATGACGGTAGGCCGGGCAGGTATTGACGCAAGCTGCACAGCGTATACAGCGAAGAATGTCTTTAAATTCTGATCCCAGAATGTCAGAGCGACCATTATCGACAATAACTAAATGGAATTCTTCAGGGCCATCACAATGTTCGTTTTCACGCGGACCGGTTAACGCAGTGACATAGCCGGTAAGAGGCAGGCCAACCGCACTGCGGCACAACAGACTTACGACTATATCCAGCTCTTCGAAAGTAGGAACAATACGCTCCATACCCATAACGGCAATATGGGTCTTTGGTAAGCTGGTGGCTAAGCGGGCGTTACCTTCATTGGTCACTAGGGTAACGGTGCCTGATTCGGCCACAGCAAAGTTACAGCCAGTGATACCAATTTCGGCCTCCAGGAAATCATGACGAATGTAGTTACGGACATACCGGGTCATTTCTTCCGGATCATTACTTCCTTCATAACCGATTTTATCTTTGAATATATCGCGGATCTGGGTACGGTTTTTGTGCAGGGCCGGAACGACAATGTGCGACGGTGGATCGCAATCATCAACTTGCAGAATATATTCACCCAGATCGGTTTCAACCACCTCGCAGTTATTACGTTCGATGATCTTATTCAAGCCGATTTCTTCTGTAACCATCGACTTGGATTTCACTACTTTCTTGGCATTTTTTTCCTGGATAATGCCTTCGATATAGTTGGTGGCTTCTTCTGAAGTACGGGCAAAGAACACATTACCACCGTTCTTATGCACACTTTCACTTAGCTGATGCAGGTAGTAGTCGAGGTTTTCCAGAACATGGTTGCGGATATCCATGCCCATTTCCCGCCACTCTTCCCAGTTGCCTAGCTTATCGGCTGCAATCTGGCGGTTAGTGAACATACGTTGCTGAGCATTGGCCACTGAGTGGCGCATGAATTCATCTTTCATCTGAACGTTAATACGTTCTTTGAATTTGATATTACTGGTTTTCATCGACATAGTACGCTCCTCTTAGCGGCTCAACAACACATCGACAATGTGCATGACTTTGATCGGTTTACCTTCACGGTTGATACGACCGCCGATGTTAATCAGGCAACTGATGTCTGCGCCGATAAGGTATTCAGGTTCAACAGCACTGATATGGCGCACTTTTTCCTTAACCATTTCTCCGGATATTTCAGACATCTTGATGGAGAAGGTGCCACCGAAACCACAACAGGTTTCCTGATTATCAATTGGTAGCATTTCAAGCCCTTCAACATTGGCCAGTAGACGAAGCGGCTCTTCGCGTATACCCAGTTTGCGGATCAGGCTACAGGAAGGGTGATAAACTGCGCGACCGTTAAGGCGAGCACCAACATTCTCAACCCCCAACTGATTGACAATGAACTGGGTCAGTTCATAAAGGCGATCTGCAATCTTTTGCGCCCGTTCAGCCCACTCTGGCTCATCAGCCAGATATTCTGGATATTTTTTTACCGTTGCCGCGCACGAACCTGCCGGAGTCACAATCGGAAGGTCATTTTCTTCAAAGGCCATAATCAGGTTTTTCATTGCTGGCTTACTGCTTTCGATGTAGCCACTATTAAGTGAAGGCTGGCCACAGCATCCTTGTTTTTCAGGGAATATGACTTCACAGCCTAGTTGCTCTAACAGCGTGACTGTTTTCTTGGCAACCTCTGCTTTTACCGTGTCGCACAGACAGGTGACGAAAAAATTGACCTTCATGCTATTGCTCCAGTAGATGCTCTAACCGCTTTCTATCGTGTTGTTGTCGGTGTGTGTTAATGATCTTTTGTTGTTTTTTTATTAAAAAGTAAAGAGGCGTCGATTTTGAAGGGTTCGACGATGTTGTGGGGGAAGTATTCTAGGTGGGAAATACGGATTGGCTATCTATTTTTCTATCATCAATGGTCTGCCAATGGTGCTAATTGTGACTAAAATCCATTTGTTAAAAATGACAAAGTTAGATTATAAATTTAACTATCAGCTATTTGTGTTAGTGGGACAGTCGAGTGGTTATCGTGATTGGTGGGTTATTGGAAACAATGATTTTGTGATTGTTACCTAATTGATCAGAGATATATCGGGCAAGTCGAGCGTGGTGTAGGAAAAAGGTAAAAACGAAATGCGTTATCAAATATCGCAATTGTAGTAAAATGACAACAAAATATCTCAATAATGCCAGGATCCGTTAGCCTCTATTGAGATATGCCATCGATTAATCGTTTCGATATTTTTCATCAATCACGCCACGCAGAAAAGACAGTGCGGCCCGATGATCTTTTCTACTCATAAACCACTGCTTCTGGGTTGTATCCAAAGGCAGAATTTCTAACCACCGTTGGCAGACCCATGTCAGATCCTCAAAATCAGGGGTAGGGTAATTAACTGAATGTTCAGGGTACTCTTTAAACAAGACTCTCAGGGTTTTGGGGACGTCACGGTCAATGGATCTAATTTCACTCTTTGACCAGTTGTCCATCAGGGTAACATCACCAAAATGTAAACCGTCATCTTCCTGCCAGTAGTCATTAATAACGAACTTATCAACGCCTTGAATCGTTATGCCTAACACGCCATCGGGCTGGCTCTCAAAGTCAGTTATGATGGCACGGGTACCAAAATGACAGATTTTGTCATTGCCTTTCATACAGAGCCCAAATCCATCGCTTGACGCCATAGCCAGCTTGATCAAACGAAGGTATCGAGGTTCAAAAATCCTCAGCTTATTGATACCACCGGGTAACAAGTAAAGCTGCTGAGGAAAAAGGGATAAACGCATCATTATTAATCCTTACTTATACTGTTAGTAATGATTTGCAGGATTGGATTTCACTCAATTTATAGAAATAATAATTAGTATTATCAATGTTTATTATAAGCAGACAAATATAGGAATTTGTCTGCTTTTCGATACTATTGAAGAGTTCGTAAAATTGCTAAAGTGAGACAGCTAAGTTCTTGAGGCTTAATAATAAAAGGCGGCATGATGTAGATAAGCTTGCCGAAAGGGCGAATCCAGACACCGGTGTCTACAAAAGCTTTTTGAATTTCGGCCATGTTTACAGCCTCATGCAGTTCGACGACGCCGATTGCGCCTAACCAGCGTACTGCTTTCACCTTATCCAGTTTTCCGATTTCAGGAAGCGATTCAGCCAGTTGTTGTTCTATACTCTGAACCTGTTGCTGCCAGTCACCTTGCATCAGCAGTTCGAGACTGGCATTCGCTACCGCGCAAGCTAATGGATTGCCCATAAACGTCGGGCCATGCATAAAGCAGGCGGCTTCCCCGCTACATACCGTGTCGGCAACATGTTTAGTTGTCAAAGTGGCTGATAATGTCATGTAGCCACCGGTCAGTGCCTTTCCGACACACATGATGTCTGGGCTGATATTGGCATGTTCACAGGCAAACATTTTGCCCGTACGACCAAACCCGGTGGCGATTTCATCGGCAATGAGCAACACGTCATACTCATCGCACAATTGGCGAATACGGGTCAGATAAGTCGGGTGGTAAATACGCATCCCTCCCGCGCCCTGAACGACGGGCTCGATAATAACAGCCGCCAGTTCATCGCAATGAGCGATCAGATTTCTCTTAAAATCAGTGATGTCGTCTTCACACCACTCATCATAAAAGCCGCATTCAGCGGATTCTGCGAAAATGTGTTCGGGTAAGAAGCCTTTATAAAGGCTGTGCATAGAGTTGTCGGGATCGGTGACCGACATCGCGGCAAATGTATCGCCATGATAACCATGACGTACGGTCAGAAATTTTGGACGACGCTGCCCCTTAGCATGCCAGTATTGCAAGGCCATTTTCAGTGCAACTTCAACAGCGACAGAGCCGGAATCGGCCAGAAAAACATGTTGTAGTGGCGCCGGGGTCAGTGCTACCAGCTTGCGGCACAGTTCGACGGCAGGCTGGTGGGTAATGCCACCGAACATGACATGCGACATTTTATCAAGTTGGTTTTTGGCCGCTTGGTTCAGAGCCGGGTGGTTATAGCCATGAATGGCAGACCACCATGATGACATGCCATCAATCAATTCCCGGCCATCTTCAAGTTTCAGGTATACGCCCTGTGCACTTTCGACAGGGTAGCAAGGCAGTGGATTGATGGTCGATGTGTAGGGGTGCCAAACGTGTTGTTGGTCAAATTCGAGATCAATATTGCTGGTTGTTTTTTGCACAAATGTAAACCCTTGGTCTTATTCTCAGTTGACAGTCTACTAACTAGAAGTAGACTAGCCAAGTATTGAAACCGGTTTGAGCAATGATTTGTGCTGTCTTCACCTTAGAAACCGACAGGTGCATTGTTCAAACGTGAAATGATAATAAAGAAGAGGTTACTACACGTGGAAGTACGTCACGACTGGACAGTCGAGGAAGTTCAAGCCTTATTTGAAAAGCCATTTATGGATCTGGTGTTTGAAGCTCAGCAGGTGCACCGCCAGTACCACGAGCCCAACAAAGTGCAGGTAAGTACTTTATTATCAATTAAAACCGGCGCATGCCCGGAAGACTGTAAGTACTGTCCACAGAGTGCGCATTATCGTACAGATGTAGAGCGAGAGCGTTTACTGGAAGTGGGGAGTGTGCTTGACGCCGCCAAGAAAGCGAAGTCGTCTGGCGCAACCCGGTTCTGTATGGGCGCGGCGTGGAAGAACCCGAAAGAACGCGACATGCCCTATTTGATGGAAATGATCCGCGGCGTGAAGGGGATGGGCCTCGAAACCTGTATGACGCTGGGAATGATCACCGGTGATCAGGCGGATGAACTGGCTGATGCCGGTCTGGATTACTATAACCACAATTTGGATACGTCACCGGAATACTACGGCAATATCATCACCACCCGTACCTACCAGGATCGTTTAGATACCCTGAGCCATGTCCGTGATGCCGGAATGAAAATCTGCTCGGGCGGTATTATCGGAATGGGTGAAAGCTCTCGAGACCGTGCCGGCCTGTTAGTTGAGCTGGCGACTTTGCCGACTCACCCGGAAAGTGTGCCGATTAATATGCTGGTAAAAGTCAAAGGCACACCACTTGAAGATGTAGATGATGTTGACCCATTTGATTTTATCCGGATCATCGCGGTTGCCCGTATCATCATGCCACTGTCGGCAGTCCGTCTGTCTGCGGGGCGTGAAGACATGAACGAACAAATGCAGGCGCTGTGCTTCATGGCGGGTGCGAACTCCGTTTTCTACGGTTGCAAATTGCTCACCACACCGAATCCGGGCGAAGACAAAGATATACAGCTGTTTGCAAAGCTGGGCATTAATAGTCAGGAAAAAGTCACTAAACCTGATGAAATACAAGAGCAAGAGTTGCTGGGTCAAGTAGCACAGCGGGTTGCTGCCCGTCCGGACAAAGATGATTTGTTCTACGATGCGTCAATTTAATCGAAGCTTTAATCAAAAAATTGAGCAGGCACTGGCTGAGCGAAAGGCCCAGGGGTTATATCGCCAGCGTGCGTGCTTGTCTCGCAACAGGCAGAGGGTTCAGGCTCAAGGGCAATCGTTGGTTAATTTCTCCAGCAACGATTACCTCGGTCTGGCGCAAGATCCGGCTTTGCTTGCTGCATGGCAGGAAGGCTTAACACGCTACGGCACGGGCAGTGGTGCATCACCGCTCGTAACTGGTTTTCATCCCGCTCACCAAGAACTTGAAGTACAGCTGGCCGACTGGTTGGGGTATGACCGTGCCTTGTTGTTTAACAGCGGGTTCAGTGCTAACCAGGCGGTACTATTTACCTTGCCGGAAAAAAATGATCTTTTGCTGCAAGATAAGCTCAATCATGCCTCGCTGATGGAAGCGGGCATGTTATCTCCCGCCACCATGCGTCGTTTCGCCCATAACGATATAGCAGCATTAAGCGGCTTGCTAACCAAATCGGGCAATGGCAAAACGGCTGTGAATGCCGATAAACAAGCAGCAACGCCTTTGGTGATCACCGAAGGCGTATTCAGCATGGATGGGGATCTCTCGCCACTAGCCGAAATGGCTCAGCTTTGTCGTCAGCATGACAGCTGGCTGATGGTTGATGATGCCCATGGCTGTGGTGTCTTAGGTGAGCAAGGGCGCGGTAGCTGTGCGTATGCCGATGTGAAGGCTGACATCTTAGTCATCACTTTTGGTAAAGCGTTTGGCTTATCAGGCGCGGCCGTATTATGTGATGAAAATACCGCGGAATACCTGATCCAGTTTGCCCGTCACTTTATCTATTCGACGGCTATGCCGCCAGCCCAGGCGTATG
This sequence comes from Photobacterium sp., assembly GCF_033720175.1. Lineage (GTDB taxonomy): Bacteria > Pseudomonadota > Gammaproteobacteria > Enterobacterales > Vibrionaceae > Photobacterium. Next base: position 29,710 of record NZ_JAWWDA010000004.1, on the reverse strand, counting down.
CCTTAAGTACTGCTTGCCGCTTGATCCAGCAGGGTGACTGGCGTCGCGAAAAACTGCAAGAGCTAAGTCATCACCTGGCCGCCAGGCTAGATAGCGGGATCGGTTTTGTTGATACCCTCACCCCCATAAAGCCACTGCTCATAGGTGATAGCGAGCAGGCCGTGGCAGCATCACAAGCCTTGAAAGAGAGAGGGGTGTGGGTGAGCGCGATAAGACCTCCTACCGTTCCCGTAAACAGCGCGCGTTTAAGGATCACCTTAACGGCAGCACATACGCTTGCCGATATTGAGTGCTTGACAACAACTTTAAATGAGGTGATTCATGGCTAACAGAATGAATGCTGTCACTCATGAGGCGAACATGGCACAGCTCTCAACGGACGCTGATAAAACAACGCCAGTCGATAAGCGAGCGGTCGCCGAGGCCTTTGGTCGTGCAGCTAAGCACTACGATAATGCAGCGGCGTTTCAGCGCGAAGTCGGTCATCGGTTGTTAGACCTGCTACCGGCCGTGACCTACGCCGGAAGTACAGCGCTCGATTTAGGTTGCGGTACGGGCCATTTCTCGCAGCATTTAACTCTGCGAGGGTATCAGGTTTGTGCCGCAGACTTGTCATTGAAAATGCTGGATCAGGCAAGGTTACGTTGCGGTGATAATGTGACGTATCTTGAAGCCGATGCCGAGTGTCTGCCCGTTAGTGATAACCAGTTTGATATCGCTTTTTCCAGTTTGGCATTGCAGTGGTGTGATGATCTGTCAGTGTCGCTGAAAGAACTGAAGCGGGTGGTTAAACCGGGTGGGGTGATCCTCTTTACCACTTTAGTAGAGGGTTCTCTGTATGAGCTTGTCCAGTCGTGGAAACAGGTTGATCAATATCAACATGTGAACCAATTTCTTTCGCAAAACGCCATAAAACTTGCGCTGGCGCAAGCGGGCTGCGTAATCGATACCCTAGAATTCACGCCAATTAAAGTGAACTATCCAGCGGCAGTTGGACTCATGAAGGACCTTAAAGGGATAGGGGCGACACATCTGCAACAAGGGCGTAAAACAGGCTTGGCCGGTCGTAAAACGATCAAGGCATTAGAAAGCGCCTACGATGAGTTTCGAGATGAGAATGGACAACTGCCAGCTACATATCAAGTCTGTTTTGGAGTAATTATTAATGACTAACGCTTTCTTTTTAACAGGAACAGATACCGAAGTTGGTAAAACTGTTGCCTCTCGCGCAATTTTACACGCAGCTGCCAGCGCGAATATAAAGATGGCGGGTTATAAACCTGTAGCGTCAGATAGTACGCTAACAAGTGAAGGCATGCGTAATTCCGATGCATTGTATATTCAGGCCGCTTCAGTTGTTGAGCTGGAATATGATGAGGTTAACCCGTACGCTTTTGAAGAGCCTGTTTCCCCTCATCTGGCTGCGGAACACGAAGATCGCGTTATTGATTTTGACGTGCTGTCACAAGGTTTAGAAAACCTGAAGGCAAAGTCAGATGCCGTGTTAATCGAAGGGGCGGGTGGCTGGCGTGTACCTATTTCTCGAAGCGATTACCTCTCAAGCTGGGTAAAGCGTGAAAAGTTACCGGTGATCTTGGTTGTCGGTGTGAAGCTGGGTTGTTTAAGTCACGCTATTTTGACAGCAGAAGCGATTCAACATGATGGCTTAGAGCTGGTTGGCTGGGTGGCAAACCGGATCAATCCGGGACTGGAAAACTACGCCGAACTTATTCGTATGCTAGAAGACAACCTGCCAGGTAAAAAGCTAGGTGAGATCCCTTACATGCCGGGCATCAAAAAGCGCGATTTGTCGAAGTATATCAATTTAGAGCCTCTGGGGCTTTAGTCGACAGACGCGTATAACGTTTGGTTCCGAGAATCGAAAGATTAGGACTCCATACAGCTCTAGCGAAAAAGGCACCTATCGGTGCCTTTTCTGTATTCTTTGAATAGCTTAGCAGTTATCGTCAGTCAGGCCGATAAGGGCTTCTTGCGTATTCGTTAGCGGCTTCTCGCCTGAGGAGTCCAGCCCTAATTCTTTATGAGCTTCATCAACCGTCATGCCAAGATGGCAGCAGAGGATATCAATCGCAACTTGGTATTTTTCTTGATCAGCCATGATTCTTCCTTGATAAATTAACTAGGAAATAAATTATCTTACCAGACAAACATAGCCAAATTTTTTTGCTGATGCAATAAGACTAAAGTCTAAGGCCTGAATCTAATGCCCGAAGAGCTATAATCAGACAGCGACTATTAGTTGTAAGTTTTCACTAACAGGGGGCATCATTCATTGCGCATGTGTAAAATCAGCCTGTTAACTGACAGAGTGGGTATTGATCATTACGAATGGTAACAATTTACAACTTTCACTTTTAATCACTATGATCGATCATACTGTAAATATCTAGCCAGAATAATCGGTGGCGCACTTTTGATTGATTGTTTATACCTGTGACACCATAATAATCCTGTTAGGTATAAAAATCAGAAGCTTCTTTTGTTGGAGAAAATTGTAAATATGAAGCGAATTGCATTGTTTTTGGCAACTAACCTTGCGGTAATGCTGGTTTTCAGTATTGTCCTGAATGTTATTTATGCTGTCACTGACCTCCAGCCGGGAAGTCTTTCAGGCCTGTTGGTGATGGCTGCCCTGTTTGGTTTCGGCGGTTCGTTGTTCTCTTTGTTTATGTCAAAGAAAATGGCACTTCGCTCTGTGGGTGGCATGGTTATCGAACACCCGCGCAATGAAACTGAGCACTGGCTGATGGAAACGGTTTCTCGTCAGGCGCAAAATGTCGGTATCGGCATGCCGACCGTCGCGGTCTATGATTCACCCGATATCAACGCGTTTGCAACAGGTGCAAAGCGTGATGATTCATTAGTCGCAGTATCAACAGGATTGCTGCACAGTATGACGCGTGATGAAGCGGAAGCTGTACTGGCACACGAAATCAGTCATATCTCGAATGGTGACATGGTTACTATGACTCTGATGCAGGGCGTCGTGAACACGTTTGTTATCTTCATTTCTCGTTTAGTTGCCGGTATTATTAGCGGTGTTAACAGCAGTGACGAAGAAGGCGAAGGCGGCAGCTACATCACTTACTTCATCGTATCTTCAATTATGGAAGTGCTGTTCGGCTTCCTGGCAAGTATTCTGACCATGTGGTATAGCCGTCACCGTGAATTTAAGGCCGATGCAGGATCTGCTCATTTGGTTGGTAAAGAGAAGATGATTGCAGCGCTTGAGCGGCTTAAACTTGGTCAGGAATCTCAGCTGGAAGGGTCAATGATGGCCTTCGGTATCAACGGTAAGAAATCGTTGTCTGAATTGTTTATGACCCACCCGCCACTGGAAAAGCGCATCAATGCACTGCGTCGTGGTGAGCACCTGTAATAGCCTGAACTGCTGGTACCGTTTCTCGCTGAAAACCCTTTTGCTTCTCTTATGGCAAAAGGGTTTTTTTGTCTATTCGGGGTAGCAGGTTATTTCGCGGATTTTCGCGTACAGCGGCTGGAGTTTTTTATAGATATCGAGATAAACCTGATTATAGAGTTTATCGTACATTTGGTGATGCATCGGGTTGGGTTCAAAACACTGCCCCTTATGAACCATGGCCTGTACCGCATCAGCGAAACTGCCGTGCAGCCCCATGCCGACGGCAGCATCAATCGCGGCACCCAGGCCAGATGTTTCGTATGTATGTGGCCTGATGGCTGGCAGACCGAAGATATCGGCAGCAATTTGCATTGCGGCATCGCTTTGTGAGCCGCCACCGGATACCCTCAGTTCCGATATTTTACAACCACTTCGTTTTTCAATGGCTTCCAGGCCTTCTCGCAGGCCGAAAGCCAGTCCTTCTAAAATAGCCCGATAAAGGTGAGCTCGGGTATGCAGATCGCCAAACCCTATGACCGCCCCTTTGGCTTCCGGACCGGGTTGTTTCACACCGGGGCCCCAATAGGGTTGTAACATTAACCCCATCGAACCGGGCGGGACAGAATTGACCAGCTCATCGAACAATGATTCGGCTTCAACGCCAGTCTGCTCGGCTTTGATTTGTTCCAAATGGGCAAATTGCTCCTTGAACCAACTGACCATCCAGAACCCGCGATAGAGCATTACTTCAGAGCAGTAGGATCCGGCGACTGCTGATGGATAAGGCGGAAGAAAGCGAACTGCCTCGACATACTTGGGCATAGTGACATTGATAGTGGCTGTCGTGCCAAAACTTAAACAGCCAATCTCAGATGATTGACCGCCAGATCCCAGTACTTCGCAGGCCTTATCGGCAGCGGCGGCAATAACGGGCAGATCTACGGGGATCCCGGTTTGTTCTGCCGCCAGCGCTGTAACCTGACCGATCCGGGCGCCAGGCTTAACCAGCTTGAGCAGTTGCTCCGGCCTGATATGCAATGCCCGCCATTTCCAGTCCAGATCGCCGGCCCATTTATGCTTTTTGTAGTCAAAAGGCAGGTAACCGACCTGCGAACCCGATGAGTCAGCCCACTCAGCGGTTAACCGATGGTGAAAGAAGCCAGACAGGAAGGCGAACTTATGGGTTTTATCCCAGATTTCACGCTCAGCCTGATAAATCCAGTTGGGCTGGGCTTTTTGGCGAAAAGTATCAATTGTTTCGGTCAGGCCCAACAGCTTAAAGCTGCCATCCCAAAACCATCCCAGACCTGTATCTGGGTGATATTTTCGCTGATCAAGCCAGAGAATAGCCGGTCGCAATGGTTCCCCATCAGCATCAAGTGGGAGCATCGTTCCGCGCTGAGTCGTCACAGACATCGCCTTGATACGGGATTTATCGATGTCTTGCTGCCAAAGCCGCTGACAAGCCTCGCAAACTTTTTGCCAGTAATAGCTGCCGTCTTGCTCACACCAGCCGGGTTGTGGGCTCACGTACGGCGTTAGTTTGATCTTAGATTTGGCAATCAGTTGCCCTTGCAGATCAAAAACCAGTGCACGTACACTTTGGGTACCGTTATCGATGACCAGCAGCCATTCGCTGTTATTATTAATTGTCATGAGGTATCTGGTAATGCCGCTCTGAGGTGTGCCAATCGAGTTGCCACATCTGGTCAGCAAAAGCGCCAGGTGACAGTGTAACTATTGACTCTATATAGGTTGATTCTGGTTAACTGAATTGTGCCGTTGTTAGTTGTTTGAATAAATCTGCTTTTTTCCGTTTTGCGGCATCAAGCAATTGTGGGATCAAGTTTGTTATGAGATCGCGAGGATGAGCGCCACGCTAGTCTTGCTCAGAGGTTGGCGTTGTTCAGAGAAAAGAACCTGGATATCCAGGTTCTTTTCATTGTTACTTGTTTAAGAAATGATCAGGCTGCGGCGACTGCTGTTAAGCGCGCAACCGGACGATCATTAATTGGCAGGTGGATCAGTGCTGCGCATAATGCCAGTGCAACGGTTGTCCACCATATTGGCTCGTAAGAACCGTAGTAGTCATAGATTCGCCCACCAACCCAGGCACCTAAGAAGCTGCCAACCTGATGGGTGAAAAACACCAGCCCATACAGCGTCGACATATAGCGCGCGCCGAAAATCTGGCGAACCAGGCCAGACGTTAGCGGTACGGTGCCTAACCAGCAAAAACCAATTGCGCCACCGAAAATAGCGGCGGAATCGACAGTAACGGGCAGAACAACAAAAGCGGCAATGACCACGGAACGGATCAGATACAGTGATGCCATCACGTAGCGCTTATCGAACTTATCTCCCATGACACCCCAAAAATAAGACCCGAAAATATTGAATATCCCTACATAGGCCAAAGCCATCGCGGCGGTCGTGCCAGGCAGTCCTTTATCGGCCAGATAACTTGGCAGATGCGTTGCGATAAACATCACGTGGAAACCGCAGACAAAGAAACCAGCATGGATCAGCCAGTATCCGCGGTGACGAAAGGCTTCTTTTAACGCTTCAGGAAGGCTTTGAGAGTCATCAGCCACAGACCGATTTGTGTCTGACTGACTGTTTGAATTGCTCATAAACGAAGCGAACGCAACCATCAAGCAGCACATCAGGGCAAAGATTTGCAGTGCACTCTGCCAGCCATAATCACTTAGCAGTGATTGTGCTCCGGGGATCACCGCAAACATACCAAAAGAACCCGCCGAGGTTGTTAAACCAAAGGCTTTAGCAGTGTGCTTGGCTGGTACAACACGGGCAATAGCCCCGAGAATAATTACATAGCTAGTGGCACTGAGTCCCAACCCGACCAAAGCGCCAAGGGTGACGTACAGCCAGCTTGGTTCGGTTGCCAGCGACGTCAGGTACAGACCTGCAGCATAAGCCACGGCGCCCAAAGCGATAATCCGGCGTGAACCCCAGCGATCTGATGCCATTCCGACAAAAGGCTGGAAAAGGCCAAATAGCAGATTTTGCAATGCAATTGCGAAACTGAAAAACTCACGACCGGTGTGAAATGAATCTGAAACGGGCATCATGAAAATGCCAAAAGATTGCCTGATCCCAAGGCTGATAATTAATGTCCCTATTCCCATCCAAACTAAAAGTGGAAAACGAAAAATACTCATTAATGGTGCTCTGCATGGTTTTGTTTAATGGAATTTTGCTGGTGGCAACCACCGCTTGTGGCACGTTCAGCCAACGCATCCAACAATGGTTGACAATGATGCACGCCATAAAGGGTAACAATGAGCAGTATCAACATACGTAGTAGCTGCGCAAAAAGTGATTGTGAAAACATCAATGCCTCCTGTCGCCAGAATTAGCGAGGAGCGAGATAGTAGAGAATGGCGAATCATGACGCAAATGAATAAAAGTCACGATTAATATGTATAAAACGCAATTGGCGGTATTTTACGGGATTAGCGCAAATATTGGCTATATTTGCGCCTGTTTGATAGGAAGGTATACCCATTCTATTGAATAGATTGTCGTTCACACAATTAATGGTGTTGGAATTAAATCAGCATTTTCTGGATATCTTGCGGGTGTGCGGTACACGTCGGATCCTGTTCAACATTCGACAGCATATAATCGACAAAAGTACGTGCTGTCAGCGACAGATGCTTGCGGGAAGGGTAAACCAGCCATCCGTAGTGGACTGCTGATTCAATGTTGTCGAATAACTGAACCAGCTCTCCCTTTTCTACATAGTGGTTAGCGATACTATCTGGTATGAATACAATCCCTCTTCCCAGCAAACCAGATTCAATGATCAGCGGAACACTGTTGATGACTAAGTTACCGGAGACTTCCACCGCTTCGTGTGTTTTCCCTATTGGTAGTTGGCTGTGGATCTGACCATCAGGAGCACGAAAGCGAATTACGTTGTGGTTTTTGAGTTTATCCGTGCTGGTAGGGTGACCGTGTTCTCTGATATAGCCAGGGCTGGCATAAAAGTTTAGTTGGGCAGATTTAAATGGCCGGGCAATCAGGGAGGAATCTTTCAGGCTCTGACCAACACCGATCCGAAATGCAACATCAACATGGTTTTCTGCCAAGTTTTTATCTTCTGAACTGGTCAGTACTTCTACGGTGATCTTAGGGTAGAGATCCATGAATTTAAAAATCATCTTTCCGATCATCAGTAAGTCTGGCAAAGGCAGTAGCTGAATTCTCAGATGGCCGCCAATCTCATTGCTGGGTGCCGTAACTTCCTGAATCGTATTTTCAAGCTGGTTGAGGATCGGCTTGGTTTGTTTATAAAACTTTTCACCGGCTTCCGTAAGCAGCATTGAACGGTTCTGGCGGTGAAACAGCAATATATTGAGTTCTTCCTCCAGCCCTTTTAAGCGGCGGCTAAGGTTGGATTTTGGCAAATCAAGGATTTCTGACGCATGTACCATGCTGCCGGTTTCAACGATCTGATGGAACAACTTGATATCTTCGGTTCTCATGGTATATCCGCTCAAATGTTGTACTGACAATTAAGTTCTGAAAATCAGAACTCAAGGTTTCGAATAGTTTTATTTTTTTCAACATCATAGCACGTTATATTCGCGCTCAAAAGATACTAACAGGGAATAACCCAATGAAACCGGCCACTTTGAGCGTACTTGCTCTTGTTTTCTCAACCACAGTCCTGACCGGATGCGATTCTGCAGAAAGTGCAGTCTCACAAACCGCACCGGTTCGTCCGGTGAAACTAATGACCATCGGAGATGCTGCTCAGCAGACACGCATTTTCCCCGCTAAGATAGCGGCTAGTCAGCAGGCTGATCTGGCCTTTCGTATTAATGGCGAATTGGTAACATTGAATCTGACGGAAGGCCAGCAGGTGACTCAGGGGGAGTTACTGGCAAAGCTTGATGATCGTGATGCAAAAAATGCCTTGCTCAATGCAGAAGCGAACTATGATCTGGCGGCGGCCGATTTCAAACGGAAAGAGGAAATCTTTAAGCGACAACTGATCTCAAAAGCGGAGTTTGATACCGCTAAAGCGACACTGAAATCAGCAAAGGCGGCACTTTCAACCGCGGGTGATCAGCTCGACTACACGCGTTTGACGGCGCCATTTTCTGGCATCGTAGCCAAAGTTGAGCTTGATAACCACCAGATGATCCAACCTTCTCAGACGGTACTTTCGCTACAGGGCAATCAGCGGCTTGATGTGAAAATCGAGTTACCTGAGTCGTTACTGCTTACCCTGAACAATAAGCAGTTGGATGAAAAATTCCAGCCTCAGGTTCGCTTTGGCTCGCATGATGAGACTTTCCCCGTCGTTTACAAAGAACATTCAAGCAAGGTTTCGCCGGGTACCCAAACTTATGAAGTGGTATTTAGCCTGGACCAACTTGACCACCTTAATGTACTGCCGGGTATGAGTGCCGAACTTCTGCTGAATATGTCGGCAATGAATAATGATAGCGTCGGCGCAATTGCGATATTGCCGCAAACCGCGATATTTAAAAATGATGAAGATAGTTTAACGAAGGTATGGCGTTACAGCGCCGAAACAAAAAAACTGGAATCTGTAGAAGTGACGTTAGGCCAGATACGGGCACACGGGATTGAAGTGCTGTCAGGTCTTGATAAAGGTGACCAAATTGTTGCTGTTGGCGCAAGCGTTCTTAAACCAGGCATGGGTGTGAAACCTCTTCGCTGGGAACGGGGCGTTTAATCGATGAATGTTGCTCATTACAGTATTAAAAATAAAGTCATCAGCTGGATGTTTGTTCTGCTGATGCTGATTGGCGGGGCCATCTCCTTTACCGGTCTTGGCCAGTTAGAATTTCCGGAATTTACCATTAAAAATGCGTTGGTTATTACACCGTATCCGGGCGCGTCGCCAGAGCAGGTTGAAGAAGAAGTGACGCTGGTGCTGGAAGATGCTATCCAGCAGATGAAGCAGATCAAACACATTACCTCAATCAACAGTGCAGGGTTGTCGCAAATAGATGTGGAGATGGAGGATCGCTATGATGCCACTATGCTGCCGCAGATTTGGGATGAGCTTCGCCGGAAGGTGAATGATGCGGTAGCCGATCTGCCTCCGGGTGCCGTTACCCCGATGGTCATTGATGACTACTCAGATGTGTTCGGCATTCTGATGAACATCAAAGGTGAAGGTTACAGTTATCGCGAACTGGAAAATTATGCCGACTTCTTGCGCCGCGAATTGGTACTGATTGATGGCGTGAAAAAGGTTTACGTGGTCGGTGCACCAGAAGAACAGGTGGTGGTTGAGATCAGCCAGCAGAAACTGGCGGCATTGGGCTTAGATCAGAGCTATATCTATGGCCTGATCCAGACTCAAAACGTCGTTTCAAATGCCGGAAAAATCCGCGTGGGTGACGGGCGGATCCGGATCCACCCAACCGGTGAGTTCGCCGATGTTACAGAGATGGAGCAGCTGCTTGTCAGCCCTCCGGGTAGCCAGCATTTGGTCTATCTCGGTGATATAGCCAAGGTTTACAAAACGGAAACGGAAACACCGGATCTTTTGTACCACAATATGGGCCAAAAGGCGCTGTCACTGGGTATTTCGTTTACCTCCGGAGTCAATGTTGTTGATGTCTCGGTGGCGGTCGCAGACAAAATCGAGAGACTGGAAAGCCGCTTGCCGGTAGGCATGGATCTGAATACGGTTTATGACCAAGGGGCTGTCGTTGATGTCTCGGTGGCGGGCTTCCTGCTCAACCTGGGTGAATCTGTTGCGATCGTCATTGTGGTGCTACTGGTCTTTATGGGACTGCGATCCGGCTTGCTGATCGGCGCGGTACTGCTGTTAACGATTTTTGCCACCTTTATTGTGATGAATGTGCTGGGCATTCAGCTGCAGATCATCTCTCTGGGTGCCCTGATCATTGCGCTCGGGATGCTGGTCGACAACGCCATTGTGGTGACTGAAGGGATCTTGATTGGTATCCAGCGCGGTCAAACCCGGCTGGAAGCTGCCGGTGATGTGGTAAAGCAGACCCAGTGGCCTTTGCTTGGTGCAACAGTGATTGCGATTATGGCCTTTGCGCCGATTGGCCTGTCGCAAGATGCGTCGGGGGAGTTCTGTGGATCGCTGTTCAAGGTGTTGTTGATTTCACTGTTTTTCAGTTGGATCACCGCGATTACGATCACCCCGTTTTTCTGCTACATGCTGTTTAAGGATGGTGAAGTCAGTGATGAGCCTCAAGAGCTGTATAAAGGTTGGTTCTTCAATGTCTACCGCGGGATTCTGACTTTTGCGATGCGTTTTCGGATACTGACTGTGGCGGCAGTGGTTGCTATGCTAATCGTGGCAGTGATGGGGATGGGGCACGTGAAAAATGTGTTCTTCCCGGCTTCCAATACGCCGATCTTCTTTGTTGATATCTGGCTGCCTGAAGGGACGGATATTCGCGGCACCGAAGATTTTGTCAGCAAGATTGAAGATGTAATTCTCGCGTATGAGCAAGAGAATCACATTGGCCTGAAGAATGTCACCTCGGTGATTGGCCAGGGCGCACAACGCTTTGTATTGCCATATGTTCCCGAGAAAGGCTATGACGCGTATGCCCAGCTGATGATCGAAATGACAGATCTCGAAGCAGAGCAGGCAAACATGCCGGGTCTGGCCAAGCATCTGCAGGATAATTACCCCGAAGCCCAGTTCCGCGTCAAAATGCTGGAAAATGGTCCGTCACCTGCGGCAAAAATTGAAGCTCGCCTCTATGGTGAAGATCCCGAGGTTCTGCGTCAATTAGCTACGCAGGTGGAGCAGATCATGCTGGACGAGCCTGCAGCAATAAACGTGCGCCATGACTGGCGTAACCAGGTGATGGTTGTTCGCCCTCAGCTAAATCCGGCCCAGGCAAGGGAGGTGGGGATAAGCAAGCAAGATCTTGATACGGCTATGCTGATTAACTTCAGTGGGATGCCGGTGGGTACCTACCGTGAACAAAGCCACCTGATGCCGATTGTGGCCCGGGCACCGGAGCAGGAGCGGCTGGATGCCGATAGCTTGCTGAAACTGCAAGTGTGGAGTGCCGAGAACAATGTTTTTGTTCCGGTGACTCAGTTGGTCCGTGACTTTAAAACCGAGTGGGAAAATCCAATCATAAAGCGTCGTGACCGTAAGCGTATGCTTACCGTAATGGCTGATCCGATACTGGGAACGGATGAAACCGCTGATTCGGTACACCGTAAGATCCGCGGCAGCATTGAAGCCATTCCACTACCCGATGGTTATGAGCTGGAGTGGGGCGGTGAATATGAAACGTCCCGAGATGCACAGGCAAGTATTTTCAGTTCTCTGCCAATGGGTTATCTGGCGATGTTTTTGATCACCGTACTGTTGTTTAATTCAGTAAGACAACCGTTAGTGATTTGGTTTACCGTTCCGCTGGCGATAATTGGTATTGCATCCGGTCTGCTTCTGTTCGATGCGCCAATGAGCTTCATGGCTATTTTGGGCGTGTTGAGTTTAACCGGAATGATTATTAAGAATGGTATCGTTCTGGTGGATCAGATTAATGCGGAGTTAAATGCGGGAAAAGACCCATATGCGGCAATCTTCGCATCATCGGTGAGCCGTGTGCGTCCGGTTTGTATGGCAGCGATCACCACTATGCTGGGTATGATCCCGCTGTTGTTTGACCCGTTCTTTATGGCGATGGCGGTGACTATCATCTTTGGCCTGGGTTTTGCGACACTGCTGACGCTACTGGTACTGCCTGTTTGTTATGCGATGATATTCCGTGTTCCTAATTCAGAGCCATCAGTGACCGCACAGGAGCTTGGTGTTCTATATTGAGCATCAGTAGAAAAAGGCATTTCGGTTGGAAGGTAGCTGGCAAAATCGTAATTGCTTAGGGTATATGCCGAAGCTTAGGATGGATATTGAATGAAGACAAAAACTCCACCGCCTGGTGGAGTTTTTATCTGGTGTCATGGGACTTGCTACTAGGAGTTATTGGCTACCTTGTAGTGAACCATTTCGGTTCGCATTCCCATCAGTAGGCTCACGCACATTATTAATAAGATAATAGTGAATGGCAGGGCTGTGGAAATTGCCCCCGCTTGTAGCGCTTGTATTGCCTCTGTACCACCAACCCAAAGCAGAACGGCTGCAATCGCTCCTTCGATTGTTGCCCAGAAGATACGTTGAGGAACTGGGGCATCTATTTTCCCGCCCGATGTAATACTGTCGATAACCAGTGAAGCGGAGTCCGAAGAGGTGATAAAGAACACCATGATTAGGATAATCGAAATCACTGAAAGCATCGTGCTTAACGGTAGCGCCTCATAGAGATTGAACAGAGAGAGAGTGATGTCTGTCAAACCGTTTGCACCGAGTTCACCCACTTTATTGGCGACCTGGTCAATGGCAATACCACCAAAAACAGACATCCAAACTAGCGTAATTAGAGTAGGGATGAAGATCACTGCCACGATAAACTCACGTACGGTACGGCCTTTTGATACTCGCGCAATAAACATACCTACACATGGAGACCAGGAAATCCACCAGGCCCAGTAGAAGACTGTCCAGCCATGCATCCAGGTTTCGTCTTCACGGCCATGAGGATTACTGAGCGGTAAAATGTTTTCAATGTAGCCCATAAGGGTTGTTGGCAGCGTGTTAAGCGCAATGGCAAAACCAGCAAGGGTAACAAACAATAACAAGGCAAATGCAATGAGCAAGTTTGCATTACTCAGGACTTTCACACCGCCATTGATACCACGCACGACCGAAATCACAGCCAAGCAGGTGACAAAAATAATCACCCCAATTTGCAAACCGATACCCGCATCGATACCAAACACGTGACTAATACCACTTGCCGCCTGTTGTGCGCCTAAACCCAGTGATGTCGCTAGGCCAAACAGCGTCGCGATAACTGATAATATATCTATGATGTGGCCAAACCAGCCCCAGGTGCGGTCTCCAAGGATAGGATAAAAAATGGAGCGCATTGAAAGTGGCAGGCCTTTGTTATAGGCGAAAAAAGCGAGAGAAAGCGCGACTATCGCATACATTGCCCACGGGTGAAGTCCCCAGTGGAACATCGTTGCGCCCAAGGCAACTTTCGCCGCTTCGGGTGTATATGCCTCTACACCAAGTGGCGTTTCATACCAACCCGTATAGTAAGCCACTGGCTCTGCGACCCCCCAGAACATAAGGCCGATACCCATACCTGACGCAAATAGCATCGCAAACCAGGAGCTATTGGAGTGATCCGGTTTTGCGTCTACTCCGCCGATACGAATTTTACCAAAAGGAGAGACAACCAAAGCCAAACTGAAAATCAAGAAGATATTACCAGACCACATGATCAAACCATCAAAGTTATTGATGATCTGCCACTTGATACCGTCTAGTGTTGCTTTAGCTGTTGAGGGATCTGTTGCAAGGAGCGCAACGATGAAGAATATGATCAGTCCTGCACTTATGCCAAAAACGGGATTGTGAACGTCAAATCCCCATTTCTGGATGTTGTCCTGACCGACTGTATAATCAGTATTATCGATACTGTACTTGTCCCTAACCTTTGACATCTTGTTCCTTATCAGTTAGCTCACTAAGTATTTTGAGTGGCTTTGAGTCATTTTTTTGTAACGAAACAAAGTAAAATACTTTAGTGCACTTAATAAAACGTTGGGGGATAATATCAAGAATGATGATAAAAACCAAATTAACCTGAAATTAGCGAATAAAAACGAGTATTTATGCGCGATTTTGGGTGTTTTTTTAGCTTTAAAGGTTAGTCATCTAATTGTTTTCATGGGTGGTGGTGAGGCGTTGTTGGGGCGAGGTCTGTTGTTCTCTAAGTATTTTGGGTGTGTTTTTACCGCCCAAGTTACCGCTGTCAGATGATGCCAGGCGCAATTCTTTAGAATTATGTTCTCTCATCACACGAGCGTTCTCGTAGTTGCTTGCCTCTACTGCTAACCGAAAAAGGTTCATATGGTAACGAGTAAAAAACTGATATTGAGAACAGAGAAACCACGCAATGGGCCAAAAGCGTTATAAGTGTTATTGTCATTAATAGTGTGAATAGTCCAATTCCCAAATTTAGTGTAAAGTACCTGCTTTATTTGCTATTAAAATTAAAATTATGAGCGACGTTTTTAAGACATTATTAAACCTGCGTTCTCTGCGCGCAGCAGCACGAGAAGAATTTACGCTAGAGCAACTTCAAGAAGCCCTTGAGAAACTGCAAGCAGTGGTTGCCGAGCGTGAAGAAGCCGAAGCAGAATCTCGCAAGGCAGAGAAAGAAAAAGAAGAAAAATTAAAGGCATACCGCGACATGCTGATCGCAGATGGTATCGATCCAGAAGAGTTGGTAGCAACCCTGGCCGAGGCACCTAAAAAATCTAAGCGTGCACCTCGTCCAGCCAAGTATAAATTTACCGTTGATGGTGAAGAACGTACCTGGACAGGCCAAGGCCGTATGCCTGCGCCTCTGAAAGAAGCGATCGAAAATGAAGGAAAATCACTTGATGATTTTCTGATTTAATCGGTGCAAAGCCCCAACTCTGGGGCTTTCTCTTTAATGATACTTGTTTAACAGATAGTTTTCGTTACAACTTCACTGGTCAATCAGTTTTAAGCAACACTGCAAATCAAACTCAGAACATCAATAG
The DNA here is from genome assembly GCF_033720175.1 of Photobacterium sp. GTDB lineage: Bacteria > Pseudomonadota > Gammaproteobacteria > Enterobacterales > Vibrionaceae > Photobacterium. The sequence goes on along the minus strand of NZ_JAWWDA010000004.1, from coordinate 14,655 downwards.
CGTAGATACCAGCAGCAACCCCGCCATTCCATAATTAAAACATTTCATCTTTAACTGATTATTTAGAAAAGCCTGAAGTTGCTTGCCAGCAATTGTCCAAATGCTTACCGAGGGTATATTAATCACGGCAAACACCAGAGAGATAAGTAAAATGCCGTACACAGAAGCAGAGGTGTTGTAAACACTAATTGCGGTCAATGCCATTGACCAGGCTTTTGGGTTAATCCATTGGAAATAGACGGCGGCCAAAAAGCCCATTGGCTTATAATCCGATCCGTTATTGTCTGCTGGTTGGCTCAAAGCAATTTTCCAAGCCAGGTACAAGAGGTAGGCAACGCAAATTATCTGTAAAATTTGCTGGGCAACTGGGTATACAGTAAATATCTCCATTAGGCCGACACCGACCAAGATCATCATCAGACTAAATCCCAATACGATCCCAGACATATGGGGGATGGTACGCATGAAACCAACATTAGCTCCGGATGCCATCAGCATAATATTGTTGGGCCCTGGTGAAACGGTTGATACGAACGCGAAGGTTATTAGGGCGAAAATCTGTTGGTAATCCATATTTCTTCCATTTATTGTCTGTTGTGTCTCCTTGTATATTAATGAGAGATGGCGTAAATTTTGTGTCTATATTTGCTCTAAAGTTGTTTTTTTGACAATAAGTGAAAGCTATGGACCGATTTGACGAGAGAATATTGCGCGAGTTGAAATCGAACGGCAAGTTGTCCAATGTGGATCTTGCTAACCGGATTGGTTTGTCTCCTTCGGCGACATTGCGACGGGTACAAGAACTCGAACGTCGCGGCGTGATAAAGGGATACCGGGCGGTACTCGATCCAAACAAGCTGGGAATTGGCTTTGTCGCTTATGTCACCATTGGGCTGTCGAACCATAGCAAAAAGTCACAACAGAGTTTTGAAGGACACATCATGGAGGCGGCAGAAGTCAAAGAGTGCTACAATGTCACGGGCGCAAATGAGTATTTGCTCAGGGTAGAGACCCGTGATTTGACGGCCTACAAGCGTTTTCATTCTGATGTGCTGGGAGAGATCCCCCAAGTAAACTCCATTACGACGATAGTGGTAATGGACACCCCAAAAGACGAAAGATGAAGTAGATAGGGAAGGTATAGTGTATGCCGTCTTTAATCATCTATATCGCTGCAGATAACCCCCCCCCTTCAATATTTCCTACTACAAGCATTACATCGAATATCTAAAACCAAACCAAAAGTAAATTGAGGATTGAAGTGCTTGTTAGCTCCCCCCAGTGCTTTACATTGTGAGTCAATTTCTTTCTGTGATAAATCCGAATTGAAGTACAAAACTAATTCAGTCCCCAGGCTATCCAGCATTGCTCTTTCTAATGCCAAAAATACAACGCAGTATTGTGATTGTTTATCATAATAGGGTGAAAGTAATGTAGACAGTCATCTCAGCCGTTAAGTTTCGACAATTCATGTGCTAGAACAGTTTGACTATCGCAACTCAAAATTAAGGCAAACAAAAAGCTTTTTGATGAGAAATGCCAGTCAGCAAATTGCTGACTGGCATTTAGCCTAGTAGTTTCGAGGATTAATGACGGGTAATTTTCATGTCAACCAGGTTGGTTGAGTTCTCAAAACCATCCAGTCCGCCAGAGTAAATGTACGTATTGTTGGAGTTGAGATAGCTCATGTTGAAATAATCACTGAGGGTAAAGCTGTAATCGACCCCTTGTGATAACTGAACGGTCACCGGTGTTGACATGCGTAACCCCTGTGCTTCGCCAATATGACCCATTTGTAAAATACCATCAGCAACAACTTTGCCATCACCATCTTTGACCGTCAGTTTTTTCACGGCATTGGTAATACCGGTATTAAGCTGACCAAGGTTGTTATTGTAGAGTGCCGCAAAATCGTAAGTACCCGTTTCTGCAATCCGGAACGTCTGTTTACCGTCTAACTCGTTATTGATCCCGTCAAAAGAAACGACATATATATCCTTGTTAAATACGGTATAGGTTCCGTTGAATTCAACCTTCAGCGCTTCACCGGTACACACTGGCTTACTCGGGTTAGAGCGATAGCCCGCACTGTTAATAGTTTCCGCTACATAACAGACATATTCATTGCCGTTTAACTTATCTGTGAACTTACTGCCACTGTAGTTGGTGTGAAATTGCTGACTATTGCGGTAGATGTTCACGGCGTAGTTGTTTTGATTTTCAATCACAACACTTATATCACCATCGGTGTTGGTGAGTTCCAGGGTTGGCTCTTGCGGAGAGAACGCTTTGGCATTATCGGTATCGTAAGGCAGTACGCCTTCGATAAGTGTTAGAGACTCATCACCCGCTAGGCGTTGGCCCAGTGTGACAACAATGTCGTTGTTGGTCTTGTTGACCGATGCGATGTCAAAATAGCCACTGTTATTGTCGTCAACCGCTGGCAGTTCAACGGTTACGCTGTATTTTGCACCTTTATAAACCAGGTTTTCAATTTTTATTTGTGAGGAGTTTTTGAATGTGGTGTTTCTCAGTTCTGCCGTAATAAAGGGCTTAATCGTGAGCATGCCATTGTCGGTGTTAAAGCCAAAGATGTTTTCGACCACCATTCCCAAGTAACCACCGACAGACCATAACTGGCGCTGAGAGTTAATAACTGGGCCGTCGAGTGAAGAGTCTTTACCATGGTCGCCGTGTAAAACCAGTGACTGGCCGGACAGCCATTCTAAATTCTCCATATTTGACAGATTCAGTGCGGTACCGCGAAGCAGGGATTGATAGGCATTGTTTGCCGCGGCGACATTTTTGGCTTTGGCGGCTGCTTTCAGACTGTAGGCTGTGACAAAAGGCCAGATGGCTCGGTTGTGATAAACCGCGACGCCTGGCTGCTGCGGGAAGTAAACCGGTACACCAAACTCGCTATGCGGATAATTGGCCATGATTTTTTTTGCCTGATCTTCATCGGCAATACCGCTGATGATTGCCAGTGCTTCACCGAGCATATCGTATTTATCAACCTGAATGTTGGATTTGGCATCAAAACGATAGCTTGAATACAGTCCTTTAGTGCTGTTCCAGAACTGATCATTAATGGCTTTCTTCAGTTCATTCGCCCATTGCTGGTATTCTGCTACCGCTGAGGTGTCATAACTTTCTGCGAGCTTTGCCGCCAGCATCAGAGCGCGATAGTGGACAATATTCGTAGAGAGTGCTTTGCTGGTGGCGATGTAATTCACATCATCGGGTGTCCAGCTTGAATATGTCTGATCACGCCAGTCGAGGAAAGACTGTTCTCCTTGATACAGGCCGTCGGTTTCATCAAAAGCGGCGACCCGGTCGGCTTTAATGGTGTTGCTCAGGGCATGGTAAGCGCGCATGGCAAATGCATCGTACTCTTCCCCAGTGAGTGTGCTGAGCAGGCGCTCGGCACCCAGTGCCCATGACGTTCTGTCGGTACTGATTGGCCAGCTGCCGCCGGTACCGGTGTCCTGGATAATTTGTTCACCATCATATTCACGATCGGTACCTTCTCTGAAATCAGACAGCTTGAATTCCAACCCGTTTTTGACACGTGTCGGATCAAGCAGTGCAACGGACAGATCAGCGGCATAAGCAAGGTCGCGAGTCCAGACGTAATGCCATTTAGCCCCGGTTTCAAAAACATCCGCTTTAATCGGTTTGTTATGGTTGTAATTGCCGTCTTTGATTTCGGAGACGGCAAGTTGGTTTAGTTCCTGAACGGACAGGGCGAAAAGACCATCAAAGGCCAGATCACCTGTTCGTACTCGTGGCTTGTCACTATCTTCGCTAACGTACAGCCCCTGATCCAAGGCGTCGCGTAATTCTGCTGTAGTGGAAATTCCGAACGTACGAAGGCTGGCATTCGGATCTTTAACTGAAACTTTTACGGTATCGGTTGTGTTGTCATAGTTACTATAAAGGCTGGACGTTAATTGCTTATGTCCGATATGCACCGTGGAAGGATCAATAATGGCATCGTTATAAAATTGTTCGGCTTCTTCCTGAGTGGCTTCTGTAACGGTTAACTGAAGTCTTTTTATATCTGACAGATCGACCGCAAACTTGTAATAGCCTTTATCAGGAAAAGTAATTTCAGAATTACAGTCCTGATTCATACAGTCTGTGTTTTCGGCAGGCTTACTGACAAATTCATTCTGCTGGCCGAATACAATGGGTGTGCGGTAGCCGGTGTATTCGATCTGCCAACCTTCGTCTGCAACTTTAAACTGGTTCGTTCCCCTGGCGACACGGATGACAGAGACGTATTGGCTCTTACCCTGGTATATCAGTTTTGCGCGATCTGATGCTCCCCAGTCACCGTTGATCCCCCGTAAGTATAAGGCCTCTTCGATGACAGGTTTGTCTTCACTGATGATCGGTATGTCTTGACCGCCATTGTCGGTATTGCCCGTATTTCCCATAACAGTGTCCGAACGGGTATCACTGGAGTTACAACCAGCGACTGAGAACACAAGTGCGACAGCAACCGCGAGGAATGTTGGTTTCATTGTTCTTTCCTTAAATTATAGCTAAACCTGCTGCGCATCTTAGATCGTGGCCTGATACAGTAGAAATAGTAAGGAAATGTCATGGTATAAGTTTTATTTATAATGCAAGGAGAAAAGGTGAGTTATATCGACTAATTGCCATAATTGGCTATTAATAAAACTGATGAATATGTGATCATGGGAGCAATATTTTCAAATAATCAATCGTTGGATTATTTCTTCATTATAACGAGATAGAAATGGACAAAGTATTACAGTATTTTTTACTGGTCGCCCGGCTGGAGAGTGTGAGCGAGGCCGCCCAGATGCTGGGAATGAGCCAGCCTGCGGTTACCAGTAGCATTAAAAAGTTAGAACACTCATTGGGTGTTACGGTATTTGAGCGAAAAGCTTCCGGGATGAAGCTGACCGAATTTGGCGAAATCTTGTTTGATGATTGCTCAGTTATGCAGCAGCAATATAAGCATATGCTGGATCGGATCGAAGAGCGAAAACAACATAGGGCCGGAAAGTTGCGAATTGGTACTGGTGACGCGTGGTGGACTCTTTTTATCAAAGATCTTGTACATCAGTACCGTCATTTTTGTCCATTTGCGTCAATTCAGGTGGAGTTCGGGAATCATCTGAGTTTGATGGATTCTCTGGTTAAAAATGAGATGGAGCTGTTTATTGGACATGAAATTGTGGGACTGTCATCGAAGTTCAATGTGATTTTTATTCCGCTTTTTCAGACCTATGACAGTTTTTTCGTCAATGATTCCCACCCGTTGCGTGATCAGCTTGTCACCGATGCGATGCTTGAAGAATACCCGTCTGTTGCGGTTACTTATGATGCTGAAAAATACAGCCATATTATCGAAAATCCGGTGCCTAAGCGTATTGAACGACAAAAACAGAAGCTGGATGAGCGCACGGTTTTTGAAATGGGATCACTGCTTGCGAGTATCGATATAACGCTTGAAACAAATGCGGTGATGCCGTATCCAAGTGATATGACGTCATATTTTTCACGTTTCGGGCTTCAGCCGCTCACGATGGAAAAACAATATTTTCGAGGAACGGTGGGCATATATACCTCAAAAGAGCTTTTTCCACAGCAGGAAAAAGTGATTGAAATGATCAAATCTCTCGCTTGCAAATCCCTGTCAGACTCTGAATAACAATTGGTCGCGGAACATAATGTCAAAGCAATACGGGTAATTGGCACCGGTAGTCCAGTGGTGTTGATTTAACCGTATTAATTCAATTGTATACCTGACAAAGAGGCGTACACTTTTATTATTCCTTTGCTGATGGCCGGGCAGAATATGATGAAAAGAGAACGCATAGCTTTATTTCGTCACAGAATATTATCTCCCTTACTTGTTTTAAGCATGGTGACGTTACTTGCCGCTTGTGACAATAACCGCGCCCATCAGGCTCTTGGTATACTGGAGCGTGACAGGGTCACTCTCACCGCGACGGCAAATGAAATTGTTCGGGAACTACCAGTAAGAGAAGGGGCGCTGGTGAAGCTGGGCGATGTGCTGGTGAGACTCGATACCAGGCAGCAAAGTGCAGTTCTTGCCAGAGCAGAGGCTGAAAAAATGAAAGCAGGCGCTTACTTACTACGGCTAACCAACGGTGAAAGGGGAGAAGATATCGCTGCTGCTCAGGCAAACCTGGAACGCGCCTTAGCGCTACTGGTCGAGGCGCGGAAATCCTATCAACGGATGAGTAAACTGGTTGAGCAGAAGCTGGCCAGTTTTGCCGAAAAAGACAAAGCCAGAGCACAAAGAGCTGCGGCTCAGGCAGATTACGACTCGTCAAAAGAAAAACTCACCAAACTGACCAATGGCGAACGGCCCGAAGATATCAAACAGGCCCAGGCCGCGCTGGCAGCGGCAGATGCGGAAGTACAGTTGCAACAGCAAATTCTCAGTGATCTGACGGTGGTTGCCACACGTAACGGGGTGCTAGACAGCTTGCCGTATAACGTGGGGGAACGTGTGCCGAAGAACGGTATTGTCGCCACCATTCAGACTGATACCGTACCTTATGCCCGGGTGTATGTGCCAGAACCCTATCGGGTGAAGTTACAGGTGGGGGATCGATTCATTGTCCATGTTGACGGTATTGAGCATAGCTTTGAGGGAACATTGCGCTGGGTGTCAACCGAGCCTGCCTTTACGCCTTATTTTGCGTTAAATGAACAAGATCGGGCGCGACTGGTCTATCTGGCCGAAATAGATCTATCTGACGAAGCCAGAGCCCTGCCTGCAGGAGTGCCTGCGCAAGTGGAGATGCCGGATGAATGACAATGTCATTATTGCCAATAAGCTGACCCGCAAGTTTGGTGATTTTACCGCTGTTGATGGACTGGATCTGGTGGTGCCCGAAGGCAGTATTTACGGTTTTCTCGGTCCGAATGGTTGCGGTAAGTCGACAACGCTGAGGATGTTAACCGGGTTGCTGAGTCCGACATCCGGTACGGTCGAGGTACTCGGATTGTCAGTTCCGCGGCAGGCAGAAAAGCTCCGTTTACGTATTGGCTACATGACTCAGAAGTTCTCGCTGTATGACGATTTGACGGTAAAAGAAAACCTTCAGTTTATCGGCCAGATTTTCGGAATGCCGGGCAAGCAATTAAATCGCCGCATCGAGGGGCAGCTCTCCACTTATGGCTTAAGCTTATTGACAAAACAACGGGCAGGCAGTCTCAGCGGTGGCCAGAAGCAGCGACTGGGCTTAGCCGCTGCCACCATGCATCAGCCGAAGATGTTGTTGCTTGATGAGCCAACCTCAGCGGTCGATCCAGAAAACCGTCGCGAGTTCTGGGAGCAGCTGTTTGATTTGAGCGATCAGGGAACCACAATTCTGGTGACCACACATTATATGGATGAAGCTGAACGCTGCCATGCCCTGGCAATTATGGAGTCGGGGGTGATACGGGCCGATGATACGCCGGAAGCACTGATGACGAACATGGGGGTTACGGTCGTAGAAATTCAGGCGGCGGATCTGCGACAGTTAAAAGAGGCTCTGCTCAAGCTGCCGGAGGTGCGCTCAGCAGCCCAGTTAGGCATCCGGCTGCGTGTGCTGGTTCGCAAGGAAGTTAACGATCCGGTTGGCTGGCTGCATGCGGGTTTTCCCCATCTGGAAAAAGCAGAGCTAATTATTGCGCGTCCTAGCCTTGAGGATGTGTTCGTAACTTGTACGGGGGAGGGGCGGCAATGAATCGGTTTCTTCCTACAGGCTTGTTCCGTATAAAAGCGATAATGATTAAAGAAATACGGCAGCTGTTCCGAGACCGTCTTACCTTTGGCATGGTGGTGATGATCCCGTTGATCCAGCTATTGTTATTTGGTTATGCCATCAACACCGATGTCAGAAATATCCCGATAGCGGTTGTTGATCAGAGTGATTCCGCTGCCGGGCGAGTCATTACCGAATCAGTCAAAGCTACTCAGGTGGTAACAGTGAAACAGGTGTTTCTGACCGTCTCTGAAGCTGAGCGGGCGATAAACGAGGGGTCGGTACGTGGTGCGTTAATTTTACCAGCGGATTTAACTCAGCGGATCGAACATAACCGTATCGTCGGACAGTGGCTGGTTGACGGTTCCGATACGATGATCAGCGCCGCTTTGTTACAGTTGAGAAATATGCCGCTGAAAGAGCTGATAACCTATCAGCCTGCCGGACTATCCACTTTTGAAGTGACCTTGTTGTATAACCCAGAAAGGCGCTCGGCGGTGAATATTGTTCCGGGGTTATTGGGAGTGATCCTGACGATGACCATGATATTGTTTACCTCTGCGGCCATTGTACGTGAGCGGGAGCGAGGCAATCTGGAATTGCTGATCACCACACCAGTGCATCCGCTGGAGCTGATGATCGGCAAGATTATTCCCTATATCTTTGTTGGTCTGATCCAGGTCGGGATTATTCTCGGGCTGGGACACACTATTTTTAACGTACCGATTAACGGTACAGTAGGTCAGATCTTACTGGGCACTTTGCTGTTTATTTCTGCCAGCCTGACGTTAGGTTTAGTGATTTCGACCATAGCCCAGACTCAGTTGCAGGCGATGCAGATGACGATTTTCATTCTTTTGCCATCAATCTTGCTGTCGGGCTTTATATTTCCTTACGAGGCAATGCCGATCGCCGCGCAATGGATATCTGAAATTCTGCCGGCGACGCATTTTATGCGGATGATCCGCGGGATTGTTCTGCGTGGTGCTCAACTCGTTGATTTATGGCGTGATGCGCTCTGGCTGATGGGGTTTACTATTATCGGCCTGCTGATTGCATCGCAGCGGTTTAAGAAGAGCCTTGATTGATTTTATGAGTGCGTGTAGATGCATATCAAGTGTTGATGTATCAAAAATGTAGCCCACAAAATGTCATTCAGTATGGCTAACGTCTGTTTAAATTTGTTAGGGTGTGTCGGTAGTGGTGTGGTTGCTACTGGATATCGTCATTTTTAATAGGGCTCATTATGCTTCGAACTATTTTGCTTGCGCTTGTATTGGCAAGCTTATCATTTTCCAGTCTGGCTGCAGAAAAGTACTCAGAAGAAAGTATTTACGATAAGCCGTTAATGGAACGTTATGTTCTCGATGAACTTAAATCGTTGCGAATGGATCAACAGGATTTGGAGCGGCGTTTAGTTGTGAGCATTACAGATCGTGAACTTTCCGTTGCCGATAAATCACTGAATTATGCCAATGTTACGGTGACTTATTTTTTCTACATTATCGCGGGTGTCGCGTCTTTGATTGCGATGATTGGTTGGCAGTCTTTGCGAGAGCTTCGTACAAACACAACAAAAATGGCGGAGCAGCAATTACAAGACGCCGATAAGAAATTACAAGAAATCGCGGAACAATATGAGAAAAAATTTCAGGTATTGGAACGTGACCTGAAACGTAAAACCCGCAACATCAGTGAAAACAACAAAGAAATTGAGAGAATCAACGAAGTCCATAATCTCTGGTTACGTGCACAGGGCATGCAGACACCAGAGCAGAAGATGGAAGTTTACGACGAGGTATTGAAAATACGGCCGGGTGACCTTGAAGCGTTGACCTATAAAGCGGATGCGGCGATGGAAATACGAGAATTCCACTGGGCACTGAGTTTGTGTAATCGCGTGTTAGAAGTTGATGATAGCAATGCTCATGCCTTTTATCAGCGTGCTTGTGCCTATTCTTGCCTTGGGGTAGAGGAGCAGGCGATTTCAGATCTCGAACGTGCCATTACGGGGAGTGCATCATTGCGAGAATTAGCATCAGAGGAAGCGGATTTTGAGATGTTGAGAGGCAATGAACGGTTTGAATTACTCATGGCAAGTGTCGATTAATCCCGGTTTTTTCTAACGTTAGCTCTGCCTAATTCGGAAGGCCAGCACTAATGCTGGCCTTCTTCCGCTTAAGTTAGGCGCATACAGAGTAAGAAAAGGTAAGATGCTGATTAGTATTGCATTTGTCTTATATCGACAAGTGTTTCACCTTTGGGCTTATTATCATAAAAATTGTCATAATTAATTAAATCAATCACAGTCACTCCGGTAATAGCACATTTACGGTTGAGCTTTTGGCTGTGAGACTTAGTGATAGCATCTCCGTTTTTATCGAGACAAACAGAGATAAAATTCCTCAATGCTCCTGTTGAGATAGCAGGATTACCGCCGTAACTTCCTCCACTGCCAAAAGCAAACACGTAGCTTGACAGAGAGAGCATAATAATGGCAAATAGTGCTTTCATGTTACATCCTCCTGGTTAATAAATGGCAGCATATAATTTGGTTTGTTGTTTCTATAATAGCCATATTTAGTATAGACCTCTTTTTTTTAGGTTATTCCCGTTATTCGTAAAGTTATGACAATTATCGAATGGCTAATTTTTCAGACGAAATGGTCACGGCAAGAAAGCTGAAATTGTGTGGTTAGCAGGTCTCCGGGGATAACAGTGATATAGGTGAGTTTTTTTGCTCAACAATAAAATAAAGTTGTGTTTGTTCAAGATTTATTGGTAACAATATCAATAAGGAAGGTTTATACCTGTAGATTGAGAGTGTTTTGATATGATTTACTGATTAAATACATATTAAATCACTGGTTAGTTTAGACGGTTAGCCCGCTTTTTATGTCTAGAATATAACTGCTTAGATATTCTGAATTTTTCTCTTTATTTTTTCATATGTATGGTAAATACTGCTGTTTATGTTTTTTTGTCTTGAAATGTGCAAAAATGACACTTGACTATATAGAGTCAAGCATTAAGTTTATTCGAAAATTTGCGCTAATACGCAGAATCCGTGTGTGCTCGGATTTCAAGTTAGGGTAAAATTGGGTAATATCAGTAATAGCTATCCTGCCAATTCTGGCTGGGTGCAGAGCCAAATCATATTGGAGATACAGCTTGATTAATGTATTCCTTGTAGATGATCACGAACTGGTTCGCACAGGGATCCGACGTCTTCTTGAAGATGTCCGTGGTATAAAAGTGGTAGGGGAAGCCGACAGTGGTGAAGATGCCGTAAAATGGTGCCGTAGTGAAAATGCGGATATCGTTCTTATGGATATGAATATGCCAGGTATCGGTGGCCTGGAAGCAACCCGGAAGATTCTTCGTTTTAATCCCGATATTAAGATTATTGTACTGACAATCCATACCGAAAATCCTTTCCCAACGAAAGTGATGCAAGCCGGTGCCGCTGGATACCTTACCAAAGGTGCAGGGCCTAATGAGATGGTCAATGCAATTCGTATGGTTAATAGTGGGCAACGCTATATTTCGCCTGAGATTGCGCAGCAAATGGCGTTAAGTCAGTTTGCACCAGATTCTGAGAATCCTTTTAAAGAGCTTTCAGAACGTGAACTTCAGATCATGATGATGATCACGAAAGGACAGAAGGTTACTGACATCTCGGAGCAACTCAATTTAAGCCCTAAAACTGTTAATAGTTACCGTTACCGCCTATTCAGTAAATTAGACATTAACGGTGATGTAGAGCTAACCCACCTTGCTATTCGCCATGGGATGTTGGACGCAGAGACTTTGTAGTGTCAGATGCATTTGATAACAAAAGCTTTCTGAAAACAGTTACTCACCAGCCAGGCGTCTACCGGATGTATGATGTCGCTGGTGAGGTTATTTATGTCGGAAAAGCAAAAGACCTCAAAAAACGCCTGTCAAGCTACTTTCGTACCAATGTTGCGGGCGAAAAGACCCGGGCCTTAGTCAAGAATATCCGTAAGGTTGATGTCACGGTAACCCATACCGAGACAGAAGCACTGATCCTCGAGCATAATTACATTAAGCAGTATTTGCCAAAGTACAATGTACTACTGCGTGATGATAAATCTTACCCTTATATCTTCATGAGCCACCACCGCCATCCGCGTCTTTCTATTCATCGCGGGGCAAAAAAGCGTAAAGGCGAATATTTCGGTCCGTATCCTGACGCAGGAGCAGTACGCGAAAGCCTGCATTTGATGCAGAAACTGTTTCCTATTCGCCAATGTGAAGATTCTGTTTATGCGAACCGTAGTCGTCCTTGTCTGATGTACCAGATTGGTCGCTGCTTAGGACCTTGTGTTAAAGGACTGATCAGTGAGGATGATTATCAGGATCAGGTCGGTTATGCGCGGATGTTCTTGCAAGGCAAAGATCGTCAGGTGATTACCTCTTTAGTTGACAAAATGGAGCAGGCAAGTCAGAGCCTCCATTTTGAACAAGCAGCCCTTTTCCGCGATCAGATCCAGGCATTACGGCGGATTCAGGAACAACAATTTGTCAGTCATGATAACGAAGATGATCTCGATGTTGTCGGTATCGCTCAGCAGAATGGCATGGCATGTATCCACGCCTTGTATATTCGGCAGGGTAAAATACTGGGTAGCCGGAGCTACTTCCCGAAAATGCCGACTGGTGCCGATGTGACTGAAGTGCTGTCCAGTTTTGTCACCCAGTTTTATCTCAGTCAGGCAGAAGGGCGAATTATTCCGTCAGTCATCATTCTGGGTTCAAGCTTAGGTGATGAAAAGGCAGTGATTACCGATACATTATCGGAAATGGCTGGCCGAAAGATCGCACTGAAAATCAATCCTCGAGGTAATCGTGCGCGCTATTTAAACCTGGCGCAGACCAATGCCCTGACAGCATTGACCAGTAAGCTCAATCATAAAATGACGATTCAGGAACGCTTTGTTGCATTACGTAAAACATTACAGCTTGATTCGATTAATCGAATGGAGTGTTTTGATATCAGTCATACCATGGGGGAGAAGACTGTTGCCTCCTGCGTGGTCTTCAATCGGGAAGGGCCGTTAAAACAGGAGTACCGGCGTTACAATATCACGGGTATTACCGGCGGTGATGATTATGCTGCAATGGCACAAGTACTGGAACGACGTTACGGCAAACAGATGGATCCCGATAAAATCCCCGATATTATTTTTATTGATGGGGGCAAAGGTCAGCTATCAAGAGCGTATGATGTAGTAAAACCTTTTATGGATGAATGGCCTAAACAACCTTTATTGATAGGTGTTGCTAAAGGGACAAGCCGTAAACCTGGCTTAGAGACCTTGATTTTTATTACGGGTGAAGAATTATCAATGTCAGGTGATTCACCCGCTTTGCACTTAATTCAGCATATTCGCGACGAAAGCCATAATCATGCGATCAGCGGGCACCGAGCACAACGTGCTAAAGTCAGAAAACGCAGTGCATTGGAAGATGTTGAAGGTATCGGCCCTAAACGCCGTCAGGCATTATTGAAGTTCATGGGGGGATTGCACGAACTAAAACGAGCGAGCAAAGAAGAAATAGCTAAAGTGCCAGGTATTAGCAAGGCTTTGTCAGAAAAGATATATGACGCATTGCAACATCACTAGCTTTGCGGCACTCTTGTATCTGTAGTGATACTGTATTTAATCATAAGAACTAAAATTATGCGTTTATCAATCCCTAATATTTTGAGTTTCATCAGACTGATCCTCATTCCTTTCTTCGTTATTACGTTTTATCTGCCGTATGAATGGGCTGCATTTGCAACAGCGCTAATTTTCTTTATTGCCGGTTTAACTGATTGGTTTGATGGATTTCTTGCTCGCAAATTGAACCAAACCACCCGGTTTGGGGCGTTTATTGATCCTGTCGCTGATAAGTTAATGGTAGCAACGGCGTTAGTGTTAGTGGTTGAAGACTACCATTCTATTTGGGTCACTATTCCTGCTGTTACGATGATTGGGCGTGAAATTATTATTTCTGCTCTGCGTGAGTGGATGGCTGAACTGGGCAAACGTGCAAGTGTTGCCGTTTCCTGGGTGGGTAAAGTGAAAACGGCTTCACAAATGTTTGCATTGCTGTTGCTACTTTGGCATCCGCACCCATGGATCGTCTGGTTGGGTTATGCATCTCTCTATGTCGCTATGGTGCTGACGTACTGGTCAATGTATCAATACTTAAAAGCGGCTAAAGGTGATTTATTAAATGCAGAAAATCATTGATCAATAAAAATATTACGAATTCAAAATCAAAGCGGCCTGCTGGCCGCTTTTTTATTGCCAGTCAAATAGTGCGAAGGTGATAAAATTGTTGAGTAAATATTCATTCTGGTTTAATTCTGCTGTTTTTGGCTGAAATATAATCGAACGATCTTGTTGGATGCATTTTTTTAGTGACAGCATAAATGGAATCTGTAAAATGGCCGCCGTACCGCAGCGGGAAGACTTGCTAAGCGGTTAGCAATCGAGAGATTGTTTACTTCTACGAAGTAATGGCGCGTTGGCAGAGTGGCTATGCAGCGGATTGCAAATCCGTGTACCTCGGTTCGACTCCGGGACGCGCCTCCATTATTCTTTTTGAATAATATGCGACACTAGCTCAGCTGGTAGAGCGCAACCTTGCCAAGGTTGAGGTCACGAGTTCGAACCTCGTGTGTCGCTCCAAATTTTGCAATGACGATTAGAAATATTGGCAGATCGTTATTTAAAGATGGTGTCTAACTTAAATCAGTTACGAGCACCGCAATCAAGAATTGCGTGCCCTGGTGGTGGAATTGGTAGACACAAGGGATTTAAAATCCCTCGGCGTTCGCGCTGTGCCGGTTCAAGTCCGGCCCGGGGCACCATCT
>NZ_JAWWDA010000003.1:0-337143 GCF_033720175.1 Photobacterium sp. | reverse complement strand
TATGTGTTTGCCGCAAGCGTGACTTGACCGGCTGCTCTGACTAACGAAAAGGACGCGCTTGTTAATCGACTTTCAGTCGACCGCTAACGCGGCCGATAGGATTCGCTTTACTGCTTGACGCCCGAAGGCTCATATGTGTTAAGTGTGGGCTTCACAACACGCTGCCAACTCAATAACATAGATAAAATTTCAGCGACATTCACCGAAGCCAGAGGCACCGGTTCGCAAAACTATCCTTTGCCGAACTTCAATGCCGCAATTTATACGGATTTAATTCTCCATCATGAAAATTTCGATTGCGGCAAGCCGTTGAAACTAATTTGCTGACTTAATGGCGGTGATTGCGGTAAACCAAAAAGCCTAAAGATCACTGAATTTCTGGCATACGACGCTGAAGTTACTCTTCATGCTCGAAAGCATCACCGCAATTTGCGAGAAAATAACCACAACCAACAATGTCAAAATTGCGGCTCGCGGAACCGACAAAATACTACGCGCCCACATTTAACATTTTATACAACGATCATAGATCGCATATCTTTCCTGAATTGGACCTATACGATCTGTGATCGCTACGTCCCAACCTATTCCCAAGAACATGAAGATCTATTCTCAGGAATATCAGGGGAAAGGCATATTTTTCATGCACATATCTTGTTATAAGCACGCTACCGCCCTTGAGTCACAGCCTCACAACCAAAAAGGGCAAGAAATTTTGCGGGACATTATGCCTTAAAATCCGTCATTAAGTGTATGTTACACATCAAAGTTATTACTCTATTTTATGATAAAAGCACTTAAAATTAGTAGATTATCGGGATGGTACGTTTTGATGAAAAATTCGAGCGTCTAATTATCCGTACATTTTCAACCTGATTGTTGACACTCACCCTTGAATGGGGCAACATTACCATGTTGAGAAACCTCGCCTGATTGGCGGGGTTTTTTCGTTTTAGCACTATCAACAAGAATCGGCGCCTTTGGTCTTCAGATCAGCGGCGCTTTTTTTATGGGTGAAAAGCATGCAAGAAAAACTCAATTCAGCTTTGGCGTATTTCTTCGCCTGGCTGTTGGCTTTCTTCGGGGCGTTATCACTACAAGATTGGGCCACCATTATTGGCGTGGGGTTGGCGATTGGTACGTTCTGTGTCAATCGCCACTACCGAAAGAAAAGCTTCAAGTTGTTGCAGCAGCATCCCCAGTTGAGGGAGCTGTATGAAGATATCAACGGCTAAACGCTGTATCGCTGTTGTTATCGTTGGTCTGTTATCTGCTTTGCCAACCGGCACATTAAAAACCAGTGACGTCGGGCTTAAGCTGATAACCGATTATGAAGGGTGCCAGCTTAATACTTATCAATGCTTTGCCAATGTCTGGACCAATGGCTTCGGCCATACCGTCGGCGTCAGCCCCGATTCTGTGGTTACACATGAAGAGGTGGTCGATAACCTGGTGAAAGATGTGCAATCGGCTGAGGCCGTGATTGATAAGCAGGTAACGGTACCACTCGAACAATTCCAGTTTGATGCGTTCGTCAGCTTTGTTTTTAACGTTGGGGCAGGGAACTTCAAACAATCGACGTTGCTGAAAAAACTGAATACCAAAGATTATACCGGAGCCTGTAACGAACTTACTCGCTGGGTGTATGCCGATGGTAAACGCTTGAAGGGCTTGGTTCGTCGAAGAAACGCCGAAAAGGAGGTGTGTTTGAATGTTCACTAGCATTAAAGCGTACTTCAGTTTTGGTGTCGGGCTTTCTCTTGTTTGTCAGCCTCTTATTCAATTATTCCCAATCTCAAGTAAACGAAAATCTAAGCACACAGCTTATAACTTCCAACCTTTCTGTTAAGTCTCTTACTGCCAAGAACCAAGCGCTTGATAACCAAATGCAGGCGTTGTTGTTGGATCGTGATGCGGCGCAACAGGCCGCTGATGAAAATCAGCGCGAGGTATTGACGTTAAGGCGCGATGCTCTGGTTAAAGTGAAAGAGGTTCGGACGGTGATACAACATGAAGATTGTTATTCTCAGCCTTTGCCTGACAGCGTTATTAAGCGGATGCACTACAACTGAAATTGTCACTGAATATCGGGAGGTGTTTGTTAAGCCTCCCGCTTCAGACCTTACCTTATGCTTACAACCGTTTGAATTGCCTCCCGCCACGTATGGCGAGGCGGTTGAACGTGATCCTTTATGGTTCGCTTCCTGGAAGGAGTGCGCCAACAAAATTCAACGTTTGAGAACCTTCTACGGCTTCTTGAACGTTAACCCGAATACGGGCGAATAAGTCATTACCTATTGGGTGGTCGTCCACCGTTAAAACCTAGTCGCCCGTTCCTTATTAGCTTTGCTTAGTTTTACTTTCCTGCGTCAGTACCTCGCCGTCTTAGTTGTTAGCCACGACGGAGCTCCTTACTCCTGAGCGCAATATAAGAATCAAAAAGGTATTAGCCTCGCGTATCCCGCGACATTAAGGCCAACGTCAGGCCGAGGCGAACAATGGCGTGACACCCGGAGAGACGGGATTACTTTTATCGAGGGTGGTTATGAATAATGAAAAACGGCTCTGGAATACCAGTGAATTAGAGCAGTTTGGTTCTCACCGCTCGACTGTTCGAAAACGTCTTAACGGAATAGTGAATGGTGATATGGAACAAGCTGGTGGCGCTATTGGTGACATTGGTGGTTCGCTGGCGGGGGCTGCAGCAGGTGCGGCTATTGGTTCTGTGGTACCGGTGATCGGGACTGCCATTGGTGGATTAGTTGGCGCGATTGCTGGTGGCATGGGCGGTGAAATGATCGGTAGTTGGTTTGGTAGCCAACTTGATTTTGCCCAATGAAACCGCCAAGAAAGTGAATGATGTGCAAATGAAAGAGGCTGAAGCAAGGCAACGTGGCAATGTGCATTTTGCTCCGGTCATTCAAGTTAATGGTGCAGCTCTACAAGATCCAAGCGCTGTCGCTAATGCTGCCGTAGAGAAAATGAATCAGCAATATAGCTATTTAATGGGCGGCAACACCATGACTAAACAGTTTGGCTATGCAGCGATCGATCAGGGGTAAGCGATGCAACATCTTGTTATTGGTGCGTTTGTGTTTTCGGTGTCTGCTCATACGCCGCTCACTAAATTTACGCGTACTACCAAAGGTGCCTTTTCTGAGGTGCCGTTAGTCGATAACGCGACTTCTGAAAAAACAGGCAGACCACTAGAAACCATCGATATTACTGCGAAATGGCTCCGTTATGGAGCTCATGACAATGTGGAAGCATTGCGTGGCTTAATCGACGAACCGCAGCAAGTCAGCAACGGCCAGGGTGAAAACCTTGGCCGTTGGACCATTAAAAGCCTGACAGAAGGTAAAACTGATTTTGTTCATGATGGCCGCAATATGGTGACCGAGGTGAGCTTGCAACTGTTGGAGTATCGAGGTGAGAGTTAACGTTAATAAAGGTGAGTTGATCACCGATATTTTATATCAACACACAGGACAGGATGACGATCAGGTTGAGGCGGAGTTTTATCGCATTAATCCGGGTGTCAGGGGGGAGCTATTTACGGCTGATATGGCTGTGACTCTCCCGCAACCCACTCATAAACAAAACCTGAAAACAGTGAATCGAAGTTGGGACTAAGAGAATGTTTAAATTAATGGGTAAAAACAGCGAATTGATTTTATCTCGCCTGAAATCATGGCGCTTAACAGATGGCAACGGCACTGAAGGGGATAACCTGACATTGACGATTAACTCTGATGATATTGACGGTATACCGCCCAAAGGTGAGAAATACACCGTGTATTTGGGAGAAGTGAAACGTGATGTGTTTGAGATCTCTCAGCGCTCCATTGAGTTGCACCCGCGTGAAGTTAAACTGGTGCTTACTGTTAGCCCATTCTCGATTAATGACGTGACCGGATACAGAGAACGTAAGTCACTCAGTTGGGATAATGCGACGCTTAGTCAGGTTGTCGGTGATTGTGTTACTCCCCATGGCTTTGCTTTATTTGTTCATCCTGAATTACAAAAAATTGTAATCCAGCATTTGGATCGGACAGAAGAAAGCACTCCAGCTTTTCTTAACCGGTTGGCAAAACAATATGATGCCGTCGCTAAACCTGTTGAAAGTAAATATATTTTTGTACCCATTGGTAAACAGAAATCCGCAACGGGTACAGACATTGAAGCCATTACGCTGTCACTTCCTCAAGGTAATACTACCGAGAATACAAATTTCATTAGCTTGAGTGCCGATCTCGATGGTCGGTCTGAGTTTAATGGGGTACGTGCGTTTTATGTTCCGACCGAAGATGGCAGTAGAAAAGAGGTTAAGACTGGCAGCAAGCCGTTTAAGTTACTGCGCTCATACCGTGAATGGCAAATTGAGCTAGGTTATAGAAGTGACTCAGTCTTTCCTGTTTCAAAGCACAGCAATAAGCCAATCTATGGGGCTAAGGCAAGTGATTGGATCCGTGCTATTGCTAAAAAAGAATGGGCGGCTCATGACCTGAGAAAACGGGCGCGTACTGTCTGGGCTGAATTGGGTGTTGATTACATTGTCGGTGAAGCATTGTTGAATCACGCAAGGGATAAACTAGATCAAGCCTATATTCACACTCATATGGAAAAGCAAAAGAGAGAAGCCCTAGAAGCCTATCATAATTGGCTAAAAAACTGCTGGTGTAACTGTTTTACGCCTGTCTCGGATCATATTTAGCTCCCACTTTAACCCGCGTCAGACCTGCTCAAAATGAAGATCTCACGCTAAACCCCAGAGGATGATAAAACGAATGGATAATTTGGCTCAAAGCGGCCCAATCGACCTGAGTTTGGTAAGTATTGCGCGTGTGGTTCCGCACCAGGTTGGATTGGTTAAGCTGAGTAAGACACAGTTGCGAGTGCTTAAGTCGATTAAAGAACAGGAGGAGGTGACCGCGTTGATGATAGCTACACGTTGCCAAGTGTCTCCCAGTTGGGCGAGTTCCTTGTTAAGACGGCTTTTTGAAAAGTGTTACCTTCAGAGGTCTGTGGGTGTTCTTCAAACTGGAGGTGTTGAATTTAAATATTATCGTTAAGCCTGAGATCTAGGAGACCAGTCTCTGGGTAAATATCAAATCCTAACCTTCGGTAGAAGTTGTGAACCGGGTTGGACTCACCAACTGAACAGTAGCCATAAATTCTTTCATAGCCTTTGCGTCGGGCTAATTGAATTGCTAGAGATAAGACTGCATTTCCAATCCCGCCGGAGCGTCTGGAGTAATCATGGATGTAGATGTCTCCAATGAACAGCCCATCTTCCTTGATTGAAATGTGCAAGCGAAGGACTGGTTCTCTATAACCCTTATCTCTTTAATGATGAAAGAAAACCAAGGCAACTCTCGTCTTACTTCTAGATCATAAGTCATATCTTCGATGTTGATTTCAAATAGCATTCTTCGAACCTCCTTGTAACATATTGAATGTATTAGAACATAGGTTCTTCTAGCAAGTAAATCTCTGCATACGATGCGACATCTCGCGAAATAAAAATTTTTCGGGCTCTTTGGTCACCACCACCGGGCTTGCATCAGAAGTAGCCCGGCGTCATTTGGACTATGCGCGTTATGCGTAACGTATTGATGATTTATCACGATGAATGAGAGTTGCTATGCAGCTCGAGCTAACCGGTATGAGCTGCTTTGGACAGAAGTTTGTTAGTGCTTTTAATCTAACGTGTCAGGATTAAATTAGTAAATGTATAGAAAACGCAAACATAACCGACCAACTAAAGCGGAGCCAAGAGAAAGCGCCGCTTTATTTGGTTCGAGTTGATGCACATGTTAGGCTTTAGGCGGCCTGCAATAGCTGTCTAAACTAGTCCATCCCAGACCCAGAGCAGCTACCACAACACACAACTTGATCGCCTTTTTCATCGTCGCTTGGCTTCTCGTCCTCAGTTGTTTCAGTGATTTCTTTTTCGTCTTCTTTCGTTTTATCATCGTCTTTTTTAGGGCCACTATCGGAATTTACTACTTTCATTGTTTCACCTCATTCATAGTTAGAGTTGCAGGTATCGTTGCTCAATTTGAACAGTTAAGACTACATATAAAGCGTGCGCTTAGTTTAGGGCTTATGAACAACTATTCTTGAAAAAAGCCTCTGAAGTAATGCTGATTTCCCAATAAAGTCTGTTTAACATACGTGCGAAGAAAAATTTCTAAATCAACAGTTCCATAGTTGCACGGATTATCTCGACAAAAGTGTTTGCCGCCACAAATAGCTATTTCTCGGCAACTAATGCAAGTATCATTATTAAATGGGCTCATGTTTTTTTCTTGAGCGAGTTCAAGCAATTTATTGGGATTTGTATATATATCATTAATTTTTAAGCACTTTCTTCCCGTAAAATCTCCATTGCATAATCCAACCCTACCATCTGCAAAAATTTTTATGTTATGTCGATAGTATGCCCTACATGGAGTTTTAAGGAGACTAGGGCTTTGCAACACGTTTAACCCGTGCTCAATAGACAGATCTATTACTTGGGATGAGTTCCATAATTTGAACTCATCATATGACATGCCGTTCTTGTAATGGTTATATTTGTGCTCGTGTGTATAAGCTATCTTTGGCGTGTATTTGATTCCAAGGTTCTTCATGTGCCCGAAGAATTCTGGTAAATATTTCTTGTTTGTTGAATCAGAATTATACCTGATTATTAATTCTTTTCTTGAATCATTTATAAAAATACGATTACAACTGACAATATTCCTTTCAATGGCTATATAATTAGCCTTATTTCCTCTTGTTAGCCGTTTTTTGTCATGATCCACCTGAAGAGTTAGAGAGACTGCGACCCGTAAGTTATCAAATTCTTCAATAAATTCAGGAGCTAACAATACACCATTAGTATCAATGTGTATCCAGATTAGAGCATTATGATTTTCACAAATAGATTTGGCTTTTTTGTAAATTTCTAATATCTTTCTTTTTTGTAGTAACGGCTCACCACCAAAAAAATAAAATTGAAGACCTGAGTACTCTCCAGTCTTAAAACAATTCTCAATATATTTAATTGTTTTGTCTATTGTTGCTGATGAAATATTGGAATTCTTATTCCATTGAGACTGATAACAGTAAACACAATCCATATTGCATTTTTCTGTTAGTTCAATAATGATTTCTAGACGGTTGGAGTAAAAATTATTATACGTATTCTGAATATGAGAAATAGCTTCTACGTCACTCAGAAAAAATCCAAGTCGTCGTAACTCATCTAGTTCACCCTCACTGCCACGTATCACCCCATCCTGTAGCTTTTCTCGTTCCAATAAAACAGTGGCCCTGTTTATTGAATTATAAAGTATAGAGTTTTCCTTGTCATAACCAACCTCGAAAACATACTTATTTAATCCATAGTTATTCACGACAGTGCTACCTATTCAAACAGCCTAACAACCGTATATATTGCTTTCTGCCACATAACAGATCTATATAGTTCTGGAAATAGCGGCAATTTCAACTTAAGCCAATTAGCGAAAGCATGTGGGCTACGATGTGATGTGTAGCAACAGGTTATATATCATGCGCTACCGCTATCACGTCACCAAGACTTCATTCATCAGCATAGCCAACCTTGCAAGCAAAGAAAACTAGGCAGTCCGATTCATATCACAAAACAAGTAACATAAGGGAAATTTGGGCAAAAGTTATGGTTGATAAACACAACTAAATAACTGTGTTATCAAGCTTTGTGGCAGAAGTAAGCTAAAGCTGCCAAATTAGCCCGCATCAATAGTCGTGTAGTTTTTTAGGCGTATATGAATCGAAGAAATTTGGCTTAGGTCATGGGGGCAAAAAAGGGGTATTTAAAAACCGTTATAAACAATAATGCTAGTAGGTTTAATGCCTTGAATGGTAATGCTTTTTCTGGTTTTCGTCGCTAAATCGGGCTTTTGCAAGGCACTAAGTCAGCATTCCGCCCAGTATTTTGGATATTGCTTATAATAGTGTTACTCAATATAAGGGATGAATTGATTCCTGAAAGGGGAGGTAGCCTGGTTTTATTTTTCAGCTATGATTTGTACTGTTATGGAATTACGCTAAATAATCGATTGTGTAATGTGTCCACACTGCGTCCTAGTAATCGGCTCTTAAATATATAGTCTTTATAAAACAATAGATTAAAGTGATCGTCTCATAAACTAACCAAAACAGTGTTGGCTGGTTTTCATTGTTGCTCATTATAATCTTCTGCACAGTTAATGATCTGTTGTCTTTGGTCATAATAACAGAGAATTATGACGACTGCGGAATTAGATTAGATGGAGGGGATCATAAACCAATGATTATGAAGAACGGGTGGTGTGAGTTGTGAAAAGGCATGTTGGTACAACCGGCTGTCAGAGCTGCGCTTAGCCAGGCGATCACACTTTGACATGCATGCTGCAAAGCCAATAAGCCAATAAGCCAATAAGCCTATCCGCCGATCAATCCCCACTAAATCGAGAGCGATACTAGAACGAGTAATGGAAAATCATATGGAAAGCAGTGATGATGTATTGTTTCCTGCCCCTTAGTTAAACAGCCCTATTACCATTTCAGGGGCTAATCGTTATATCCGGCGTATACGTGACAACTAGCCATAAGAAAGCTGGCGAACCCACGACTTCAGGCGATCACTTTCAACGGGTGTTTCAGAACTTGGTGTAATGCCACGTGTAGTAAAAAAGATGTTAGGTCATGAGCTGGGTGGGGGACTTGCCGTCTACAACAATCAGGATTGGTTAGACAATCAGCTTGAAGCGTATGCGGATCGGTTGTTTGAGGCGATAGAGTTCAAGCAGTAAAAGCAGATTATCCTTCGATACACATATTCGTTACGTTTCATTTGCAGTTCAATATGTTCCGAGTAATATGTACATATAATTGTGCGAAATTGCTTGTTTTTATAGACAGTTTGCGTGGGATGATTAGAGCTGTTACTTGAGGGCGATGAGAGAGCTTAAGAAGATATGTGATCCAAATTCGCATATTTCCTTTATATCTTTCGATTGGTGAAGGATATTCGAAAGGTGTCCGTATAATAAAATGTTATATGCCAATATTCATGTTTAGCGTAAATATTAAGGATAGTGAATAATGAAACAGGGATTACTTGTAATAGATGTTCAAAATGACTATTTCAGTGGCGGGAACATGGAATTGGTCGAAATGGACGCAGCGGCTTCAAATTGTGAAAGGTTACTAGATACTTTCCGTAATAAACAAGCTCCAATTTTCCACATTCAACATCTCGCAATCAAAGAAGGGGCAACATTTTTTGTTCCAAATACTCAAGGATGTGAAATTCATAAAAGTGTAAAACCTCACGGTAAGGAACCAGTACTTGTTAAGCATTATCCTAACTCGTTCCGTGATACTGAACTTCATGAAATGCTCCAACGGGCGGGTATTGAAGAAGTCGTTATTTGTGGGGCAATGACTCACATGTGTATAGATACAACAACTCGTGCGGCCTTTGATTTAGGGTACAAGTGTCAAGTTGTTGCTGATGCATGTGCAACACGAGATTTAGAGTTCAATGGCCGTCTTCTTAAAGCCGTTGATGTGCAGACTGCTTTCATCGCTGCTTTGAATGGTCCATTTGCTGAAATATCATCAACAGAGCAATATTTAAGTTTACAGTAACAGGCATACAATGCCATCAAGGTGACGCCTTACATTCGGCTTTTTGGTTTGGAGTTCGGTATGCTTGGCTAGTTCAGAGTTGGCACAGCTTATTGTAGGCGTTATACATCCCTCATAATGTTGTACTTATCTGTAAAATATAGATTTAAAGGAAGATAGAATGAACACAAAACCAAAAATTATTATTTCGTCACTTGATGCAGAAAGGCTGGATAATATTCTGGATTCATTACCTCATAATTCCTTCCCGGGTAAGCAATCTTTAGAAGATGAGTTGGACAGAGCTCAAATTGTAGAGCCGAAGGATGTTCCATCTACAGTGGTGACAATGAACTCAACTGTCAGATTTATAGTTAAATCTTCAAAAGAAAAGTTCTGTTTGACGCTGGTATACCCTAAAGATGTTAATGCTAAAGCAGACAATATCTCAATACTTGCCCCCGTGGGTAGTGCTCTTCTCGGGTTGTCCCAAGGCGATGAAATAGAATGGCCAAAGCCGGGCGGTGGAATGTTGAGTGTACGCATTGAAGAAATTTTATATCAGCCAGAGCGTAGTGGAGACTATCATCGTTAGATGTTCTGTACATTTTTGCAGCCTGGTGCATATAAGGCAATTATGGTGATGCCTTAACTCGGCAGCTTTAGTATGGAGTTAGGTGTGCTTGGCGGGTTCAGCGTTGGCACACCTTATTACAGGCGTTAATGCCCAAGGAAGGTATTTAGATGAATGAAATCACGCAAATTTTAGACTTTATAGTTGAAGTTGAAAAGTTAAAATCGGTTATACGTAAAACTCGTCCAGTAGGCCTGCGACGCTATGAGAATTCAGCCGAACATAGTTGGCATGTTTGTCTTTCCGCCCTAATGCTTAAAGATTACGCCAATGAACTTGTGGATATCAATCATGTGATAAAGATGCTGTTGATTCACGATTTAGGGGAGATAGATGCTGGTGACAAAATCATTTATTCAAGTGAAACAACTGAGAATAAATTGAATGAAGAGTCAGGGATAAAACGACTTATTGATATTTTGCCGCAAGGCCAAGGTGATGAATATCTGTCGTTATGGTATGAGTTTGAAGCTGGAGAAACTCCCGAATCAAAGTATGCGAAGGCAATCGATCGTGTTCCACCTTTACTTCATAATCTTCATGATAATGGGCATAGTTGGAAAAAACATAATATCCCGAAAGAGAAAGTTTTTTCCTTGAATGGCAGTCGTATATCAGAAGGTAGTCACCAGCTTTGGGATGTGCTTGAAGTTCAATTACAACAAGCAGTGAAAGATGGCCTGTTGAACTAAGGGCACTTTACAAAGCATCAACACATTGCAAACGTTAATCTCGACGAGTATCTACAAAAGCGGTTACTCTATAGTGACCGATTTTCACTAAACATCTACCTCGAACACCCACCAACATTCAGCTTCCATTCTTCCACTACAAGTAGTTTCTAGAGGTTCAATGCAAGTTTTAGAGGAGATGTTGTAACAGGGCTTTAATACGAATGAATAATATCTTTATCGTTGAAGGCGATTTAACAAAAGCAAATGTCGATGCAATCGTGAATGCAGCAAATCCCAAAATGTTGGGAGGTGGTGGCGTTGATGGAGCCATTCATCGAGCGGCCGGCCCTGGTTTACGAGAAGAATGTTTTAAGGTTAAGCCTGTAAATGGCATTCGCTGCCCAGTTGGAGAAGCACGAATTACCTCGGCAGGAAATCTGCCTTCAAAGTATGTAATTCATACTGTTGGACCTATATATAAACACGTTGCTAATCCGAGAGAATTGCTTGAATCTGCTTATTTAAACTCGCTTCGTTTGGCTATAGAGAATCATTGTCAGACAGTAGCATTCCCTGCGATATCTTGCGGTGTATATGGCTATCCTCATCAAGAGGCTGCGGAGGTTGCGCTTGGTGTCTGTAGTCGCGATGAATTTCAAGCGCTTAAAATCTACTTCTACCTAATTGGTCGCCAGATGGTAGATATATGGCGTTGTGCAAAAAGTAATAGGTATAACTAACCATTTTCGTGCTAAGAGCAAGGAGAGCTTCATTTCTGTCGTCACAATAATCCCACTTTCCCCAAATCAGATATGGATATTCGAATTATTACATATGCACACGATGGAACTTTTTGCTATACATATATAAGTGATATCTAAAGTACAAGGTAAAAATGTAAAAGTTACTGTTGTTATCTAAGGGGTATATCTAGAGTGTTTTTTACTTTGCATGCGATAGACATAAATCTTTCGATACTTGTTGGAATTACGATCTGAGGTTGTGGGGTAAGTTTATTGAGATTTATAAAACAATCAAAATCCCAGCGATGAACGATTTATCAAGTTAGATCGAGAGGCTAATGAAATTTAAAGCTTCTTCAGGCAGACGTTGGATTTTCCATAAACCAAGACATTGGTGAATTTTGAAGGTGGAAAAATGAATTTACAAATTGGTAAAGCTGCTCCTTACTGGATGGTGATTTTGGTAGCGTTAATATCCGGGTGTGCCGGTCAACAGATCAGAACGAAAAGTAGCGTTGTTGACTATCTTTATCCAACAGAGTCTGAAGCAATAGTGCAGCCTTCAATCCCTGTACTAAATCTTCCTGTTAAGGTTGGGATAGCCTTTGTTCCTGAA
Source organism: Photobacterium sp. (assembly GCF_033720175.1). Classification (GTDB taxonomy): domain Bacteria; phylum Pseudomonadota; class Gammaproteobacteria; order Enterobacterales; family Vibrionaceae; genus Photobacterium. Next base: position 324,831 of record NZ_JAWWDA010000003.1, on the reverse strand, counting down.
CAATCTTCCAGATTAAGAGGGGTTAATATGTGGTCTGGAGTTACGGTTGGTGGATCACTTACCGAAGCAAATAAAACAGACCTCCTCGAAAAAGTAGCAGAAAATTTCAGAGGTCAGGAATTTGTCAGTGACATTGAAGTTATACCATCAGCCTATTTAGCTGCCGGAGGTGGATTTTCTAACCTTGAACAAATACGTACCATGTACGGAATCGATATAATCGCTCTGGTTTCATACGATCAAATTCAATTTACTGACGAAGGGCTGCTTTCATTAGCTTACTGGACGTTAGTTGGCGCGTATGTGATTTCAGGTGAGAAGAATGATACTAGCACCATGTTAGATACAGCTGTATATGACATACAAAGCAAAAATATGTTATTCCGAGCGCCTGGCACCAGTAATGTAAAAGGGAGTTCAACACCAATAAACCTGAGTGAAGAATTACGAAAGGATAGTGTCAGGAGCTACGATGAAGCAACGGATAATATGATTTCGAACTTAGAGGTGCAGCTGGAAAAGTTCAAAGAGAAAATAAAACAAGACCCCGAGCAAGTTAAAGTTGTACACCGAGAAGGCTATAGTGGTGGTTCTATTGGGTTGTTGGAAATGATAATGATGTTTTTGCTCTTTGGGGCTGTCAGGCATGGTTACTCAAAATACTCTCCCAGATAGGGTACTTAATGCCTAATGTTAAACTAAGTGTTTATAATTAAGTGCTTAACTAAAGTTTGTCAATGTTTTAAGCTTCAGAAAGGTTAAAAAACGCCGAGTGTTGGCTATCCACCAAAGTTGTTTGTACGGTATTGTTATCCGTTGTAGTCGTAGAGATTGTTTTGTGAACCATACAGTTCCATTGTTCCTTTCAGGCTAAAGCCTACGTTTTTTAATAAACGATTAGAGCCTAAATTTTACTTGACCACTACAATTACTGATGTTAACTAGATCGACAGAGGTGTACAGTTTCCCGTCCCTACAAACCATCGTCATGGTTTTATCTCGACATTTAGGGTCATCACATAAAAAATTATATCTATTACATTAGTTGCATATTTGGGGTTTTCGTTCTTAACTTATAGTACGGTGCAGTCGAGGTAGATGTTAACCGCAGAAGTCTAATCAATAGATGGAGGTAGCAGATGACAATAACAAGAACCTTGGTGGCTGCAACTCCAGAGATATTATATAGTTTTTTGCAGAACAGACTCGAACGTGATTATTTTATCTACTGTCAATTCAGCAAGGAGTGCTGGCCAGGGAACAGTCGATTTTTTGGTGCGAAAGGCATTGAATTCAAAGAAGAATATGACAATAACGTTCGGTTTCTTAACCCCAATGACTACTTCTGAGGTCATTATGACAGTTCGGCAAAGGCGCTGACAGAGCTGTGATGCTTGTTACTTCTATACTTTACTATTTCTTGGGCTAGTCGATATTTGTGACGTAAACGTCACTGCATGCGATTTGAAACCTGGCGAAACCACGATAATTGTCGACAGTGGTAATACTGTGTATAAATACAGTTTTCGGGTTGCTTGTTGTGGCAACGCTATGTAATGTTTATGTAATTCTTACTTCAACTCAAAGGCCTGAAATGCGCCATTCATTACGCGAAAAAGTCATAGAAGTCTGTACTAAAAAAATAGAGCAAAAAGGAGACAACGTAGGTGTCTCTTTTTACGCATTCTTCGCTAACAAGAATGATGCGCCAGAATTGTTGATGGAAGCGGCAACGTGGTGGATTCAAACTCATCAACTCGATCATTTCGAGAAAGCGAAAAAAATCATAGCCATGATGGAGGATGGCAAGTAGCAAGCTATCAGGTTTACGGCCATACAAGGCGTCCAAAAGGGATTCATTACGCTTGGTGTTTTAACTTTAATCCGCTTCCATATTGATGGAACAATAATGGATTGTCGTCTGGTTGGCGTTGTTCAGCCCTTAACGGGTCAGGCATTCAGTCATCAAGATAGAAAGCTGTAACAAATGGTTAAGGGAAACAAGAAATACTAGTGTTAATACTGTATATTTCTCACTTTAGTTCCTGGTACATCAAAGAGAAAAATCTTCATGAATTTAATTGTCATATTTCTAGCTGTAATGGTCGGTGATTTTCTTACTGACCATTTTGGATTTGGCTTTAATGTTTTTTCTGACCCATTCGATTTAACGCTACTTGTTATTAATGTTATTACATACATTGCGATTGCTACATGTCTTGATTTTGCACTGAAAAAATTTAAATTTCACACGAAGAAATTATAAAGATGGTTTCATGGTATTGACAGCAATACTCTTGACATCTGTCTTATCCGATATACTCGCTCAGGGTGTTTTTGTCTAATATTGTATTGGTTCTGTTCACGATTTGGCTTGGTGTCGCTTGAATCCTGAACAGGGCTCCAATTACTCGTTGACGCCCATCATGTGATATTTTCAATTTTTTACTCAAGGCACTTTAGGTGAGTGTAACTTTATCGAACAGGAGTCTGGATACAACAAGCAGCTGCGGATCCTCGATAGTGGTTGTGGTACGGGTCGCCAAGCAACTGAACTGACCAAACGTCGTTACACTAATCTGCTGGCGAAGCTTTTTCCTCCCTCTTTAACAGACGCGAATTAAGGCATCAAATCAGACTAATACACTTGTGGCCGTGCCGTTTTCTGGCCGGTTTTCGTTGTCTCACTTTAATGTAACTAGTGCAAGCCTTCGAGATCATCTGGTTGGTAAAGCTTTCCGTTAAACGCGACATAGATACCCGGAGGGGCGAGCCGGGCCGCCAGAAAAGCGGAACCCAAATTAAAGCCGGCATCGTTGGGTGAAAATCCGACTAATGGCCACATTGCTCCTGTAAAAATAATAGTTTGACCATGATTTTTTGCTAATAGAATTTGTAGCCGACGAGCACTGTCGAACAGCGTAAAAGTGCCATGAGTGATAATGTGGCGGCAGCAGTTACTGAGGCTAATCGAGATATGTATCTTTTCAATATCCTGGTGATTAATATTCCGGCTATCTTTCATGCAGATCTCGGTGAGTTCGAATTCGTCGTTTGAAAGTTGGCCGAATCTGGTTATGAATTCGGGAATGGCGGTTTGTTGATGGCATAAAGTTGTACTGGCATCAATATCATAGTAGGAATCAATAGTACCGCCGGTAACGAGAATTTGAATTCTTTCTTCATTGTAGTTTCTGCTCATATCAGCCTCCTAAGGAGCAATAAGGGTAAGTATAGTTAGCGACAGATGACTCGGTGTATTTGCGTTCGCTAGAGCGTCGTCTGGTTATCGAAGTCACAGTCAAACTATCGTATTTCGTGCGAAATTCAAAAATCGCGTGAATGGTATCCGTACGGCTAAAATATGATTAGGTTCTTAATAAGTGAAATGCTATGTCAGAACACTATCCACAATTGCACGATTACTATCTATGACGGCATTAAAGTATCCGGATTGCAAAGACTTGATCTTAAAGCTTGAACGACTTTAAAACCAGGAAGAAGGATTTCATTATGGGATTTGAACAACTGACCCGTGCAGAACGAATTGTATTAATTGGTCTGGCAAGGCGTGGCGGTTCAACCAGCGAAACTTTTAGCTATGGTTTTGTTACCGGTGATATGTCTGTGTTTAAAGGGTTTTACAAGAACTTGCATGAAGCATGGGGGCGACTTGATGCCAGCCAGCAAGATGCGGTAATCGCCGCCCGCAAAGTAGCGAATATAGGGTGCCATTGCGCAGAGGGTGGTAGCACTATTGTGCCAGAGCGCGATGATTTTGTTCTTGATTTCACTCGCTGGAAAAGAAAGCTGATGCTAGCACAGTTAAAATCGGAATGGTTTGAGGCAAACCCGAACGGTGGCGTGGGTAAAGATAATGAAGACTTGCCTGAAAACGTTCTGGCTGAACATATTGAAAGTGTCGATACTGAAATGATGACGTATTTCTAAAACAACGGAAATCAGAACTCAATAAATTGATTTTTCTGCTAGGTTTAGATTGATATTTGCCAATGATAAAGTAGAGGTTGAATATGGAAATCACTCTATTGAGAGTCTTCCTGGTTATTTATGTGGCAACTTTTATATTTAAATGTGGTGATAGTGAGATTGATTCTGTTTTTATTCCACCTGTCGTGACCTCAGAAGCAAAAAATATTATTTTATTCATTGGCGATGGCATGGGGGAGGAACATCGAAAAGCGGCGCGTTTGGTAAAAGTAGGATCTGCAGGCAGACTTTCCATGGACAACATGCCAACAAGAGGCTTTTTACAGACGTATTCTGCTGATAGTCTTATCACTGATTCTGCTGCAGGGGCAACAGCATTAGCGACGGGAGTAAAAACAAACAATGGTGTTATAGGGCTGGATGCTAACCTCGGGTTTGTTCCAACAATATTAGAAGATGCAAAAAATCAAGATAAGCTTGTTGGTTTGGTAACTACGGTACAGATCACACATGCAACCCCAGCTGCATTTTATGCGCATGTTGAAAATAGAGCTATGATGACAAATATTGCACTTCAGATGTTGCATGCAGATATTGATGTATTGCTCGGCGGTGGAGAGGATGAATTTCTCCCAAGCTCAGAAAGTGGCTGCTATCCGGAAGCGGGAGAAAGAGGTGATGGAAGAAACCTCATTCAGGAAGCGATATCAATTGGATACACCTATGTATGCGATTTACCTTCATTTAGAGCAATCGATTCGTCAACATCGCCAAAGTTACTTGGACTTTTTGGTGATGAAGGCCTGATACGCCCTTTTTCTCCTTCATTAGCTGAAATGACCCAACGTGCGATAGATATACTTTCGAAAGAAACAAATGGTTTCTTTTTGATGGTCGAAGGCGGTCAAATTGATTGGGCTAGTCATAATAATGATGCGACCAATGCTATTTCCGATACGATAGACTTTGATGAAGCCGTTGAGGTTGCCAGGCAATTTTCATTTATTGATCGTGATACATTGATTATCGTAACGGCAGATCATGAAACGGGTGGCATGTCAGTTTCACCGTCACCGAATGGTTTGGCTAGCGAAGATGGGCCATTTAGTACCGCGGATGGAAATTTGTTTTATGTTAATTGGTCAACGACAGGGCATACTGCAGTCAATGTGCCAATAACATCACAAGGTCCGGCGTCTGAAAGATTATCCGGCGTACATGACAATACATTTGTTCATAGTGTCATGCATGGTGCTCTTAGCGACGACTAACTTAAGCGGTATTATATTTTTAATCTCTCTTTTGTGATTACATATCACGACTCAATCGATAACAACTAGATTGAACAGAGTCAATAAATTATACTCAATTGGTATGTTGGGGGTGAGTGGATACACATGCCTTTTTGGAACAACAAGAATGGTTAAGGTGTCCCCTCGGTGGTAAATCAGCACTCGTCAATTAAGCATAAAATTGCCTTTTCATTTTTTGGTGTTTCTGCTCTGCTCACCGCGATGATTTTATTTGTAGTCGTGATTGTGTTTCTTCCGAGCATCTGGAAGGTAGAGGAAGAGACGATTGAAAGCGATCTGCATCAAGCCATCAATACGCTCGACCGCGAACTCATACGTTTGGGCCACTACGCAAATGATTGGGCTTATTGGGATGATACCTACCGTTATTTAGTCGCTGAAGCGCCCAATTTTGAACAATCAAACTTAAATGATGATACTTTGCGTATTGCCAACGTTAGCTTTATAACAATAGCAACGTCAGATGGCGAGATTGTATGGGGGCGTTACTTCAAACCTGACAGTGTGGATACTGGCTACCCGGGAGCGCCGACAGTTGACGGGGTCTGGTCTGAACGGTTTAAGAGTGAATTAAGTCAATCACCGGAAGGGTTAGATGGTTACTTTTCAACGCACTTAGGTACTCTTTTTATTGCCGCCAGGCCTGTTTTAACCAGTCATAAAAAAGGACCCTCACGAGGTTGGTTCATTACGGGCCTTTGGTTGAATCATCAGTTCACACAAGAATTTAGCAATCAATTACAGAAGTCTGTTCTTTTTTCCCCGGCTGATTTGAATGAGGTTGGAGTATTCAGAAAATCGCTTACCATCAGTACTGATTATTATATTAAGAGACTAAGCCTTACAGAAATCAGAGCAAAAGCCCTTATTCGCGACTACAAAGGTGACGCTGATTTTACGTTAACAATTGATAAACAGAGAACCGGGTTTATTGAATCATTGAAAGCAATCATGATCGCCATATTAGGACTGATTATTGTCGGCATATTTTGTTCCTGGTTTGCTTATCGGCGGGTAAAAAAAGTCGTGTTGGATCCTTTGTCGGAGCTGGCCAACTCCATGGATCAATTGGGTAATGAGAAGACACTCTCTTCGCTGCCAACAATTAATAACGGTGATGAAATTACCTTGCTCTACCATAAATACCGACAGATGGCGAAGAGGTTGATTAAGACTCAGCAAGCACTGAAAGAGCACTCAGCGAACCTGGAAGAAGAGGCATTAACCGATCCTCTTACTAAATTACACAATCGACGCTACCTAGAACGCTTAATGGCACGTGTGAGCAGAAATGTGCTGCATGATCCCAACCAGAAAAAGTTATTGTTGGTTATTGATGTCGATCATTTTAAAAAGTTGAACGACAATTATGGCCATGCAACCGGAGACATGGTTTTGATCCAGTTGGCAAATATTCTCAATTCTATTTTCCGTGAAAATGATCATGTGGTGCGCATGGGCGGTGAAGAATTTTTAGTCGTTGCCGCTTGTCAGGGAGAGGACCATAGTCAAAAGTTGGCAGAGCGAGTCAGAACATGTATTGAAGCGTTCCGGTTTGGCTCTGATCAGGATAAGTCTCTCTCTGTCACTATCTCAACAGGGTTTGCCTGTTTTCCGATATGTGATCAGCCCGCAATATCACGAGAAAGCTGGCAGACTGCATTAGAGCTGGCCGATTATGGTTTATATAAAGCAAAAGTGGCGGGCAGAAACGCTTGGTGTGGCTATTATGCCGAATCTTCAATCTCTGAAACTCAATTAGCGATGATACCGGATAGAGTAGACACTCTGGTTGAATCGAAAATGTTGCGGCAAGTTGCGTTCGCCGCTGAATAAAAATGGGTTAAGTAATCCATATAACTGTTTACGCGTGAAGTGAGGTCTAGCCCGCGTAGTTAACAGGAAATGCTTCTTTAGTTGTTGATTCATTTTCATGCCATAACCGTCTTTGTTAATATGTTTTACCATATACAACATAAGGTTAGGTCTAATGGGAAAAGTTGATATTGAAAACTACCTGTCTGGTTTGCGGGGTTCTGAGTCCAGTTATCCTTTTGGGCCCGAAGCCCTCGTCTTTAAGGTGATGGGCAAGATGTTTGCGCTTGTTTCACAGCTAGACGACATACCCAGGGTTACATTGAAATGTGCGCCTGCTGATGGTGAGGTACTGACAAGCCAGTTTGAGTCTATTACTCCGGGTTACTATATGAATAAGAAGCATTGGATCACGATCTTGCTCTCTGGAGAAGTATCGGAATCCATGCTGATTGATTTGGCTAATGGTTCATATTCACTTGTTGTTAGTAAATTAACGAAAGCGAACAAGCAGGAACTTGAACAAATTTAGCATAGTCATAAACAGTTATAGCTTAACGTTATTCTTGGCTGAAATTTTCGCTCGAATAAACTCTGAGTGCTCGAGATAAATTAAGTCCGAAACCTGTCGAATGACCGCTTCTTCTATTGGTTCGACGATGCCATCGGCATAAGCAACCTGCCACATAGCTTCAATAAGCTGAAAGCGTTCTTCCGGCATCAAAGCACGTAACTTTGTGGTGAAATCGAATAATGATACTGACTGTTTACTTTGGGTAACGGCTTTAGCCAGCAGTTCTTTGGCTTCATTTTCACTGATATCGAGTAGCAGAACGAGCAAGTGTATTTTGGCTGACTCTTCCCGGGGGGCGATATCGTGATCGGCATTGGCGACTTCACAGAGTAGTGAGGCCATCGCGAGGTTCATTGCAGGGGTATTATCCTCCGCACCCTCTTGAAAAATGCCGCTTTCGCCCCCTTCGAGCATCACTTTGCGGAACAGGGTACGTAATTGAGTAAACATAAGTTGCCTCTTGGTGAACGAAACGTCATACAGAATACTGTATATCTATATTGCATTACTTTGGGTGTTTATTCCCATAATTCAAGGTTTGCGGAGTGATTTTCTACTAGAGAGTCAGCTACAGCTAAGGATTGTGGCGGAAGCGTTGCCTGAACTCTCTTGGTGTCAGTGAACTCCATTTTTTGAAACGGGTGCTGAAATTGCCCGGGTTAGGATAGCCGCTTAGTTCGCAGATATGCTGGATTGGCCAGTCAGTAGCACTGAGCAGGCGAGCCGCATATTCCATTCGCAATCGTGTTAAATGGGCCATGGGGCCGTGTCCATAGTATTGCTGACATAAGCGATGAAAGTGGGGCTCTGAACAAGGGTGAAGTTCGGCAAGTTCTGAAACCTGCCAGCTTCGATGAAATTGTTCTTTGGCGCGATCAAACACTTTCTCTAAACGCTGCAGTGAAGTCGGCATTGATGTAGGTAGCCGGTGAGACACCAGCAAATTGATCTGTTCAACCAGGCTGTTTCCTAATTGATTGCCGACGGGATAGGGCAGTGACATCGACTGATGCAGGCAGTCGATGGTTTTTCTTAACATATCACCACATTGAGTTTTACTGTATGTCACCTCTTTCGGCATAATGTTTTCCCATTCGCCATTGTCGCTGAGCATAACCCAGGCGATATCCCAGATATTGCTTTCATCGCTGCCCTCATTTGCGCCCTCTTTATCATCTAGGTTCATACCAAAACCATTGGCATAGCCGGGCGGCACATAAATAACACTGCCGGGTTCAAGTTTCCATTTTCTTAACGGAGTTTCCAGCCATCCTTCACCGCAACAAGTGAATAGCAGCATGTGCATATTAGGATTACGACGGTAAATCGTGAAGCTATCACGGGCGTAATTTATGCCGCATTGAATAATCTTATGCTTCTCTAAAGCAATAAGCTGACCCTGATCGATAGTCGTTGTGCGGCAGAGATCAGAAATTTGGAAGTGCTCAGGCCAATTCATCAGGTGATTTTATTCCATCAGTTATTTTGATGTTTGATAGTTTTGCAAAAGTTATTGAGACGCAAGCATAAGTCGTTTTCATTCTTTGCGAGTATGATTCACATCACGCTTTGGGAATATGAATCACATCACACAAAAAACAATAATAAGGAGGCAAAAATGCAAAATTGGCGAACGGCCGCAGATAAAGAGTTCTGGAATAAAACCTGGCGTTTAGCGATACCCGTTTCGATGCAGTCGATGCTTTTTGCCGTCTTAGGTTTAGTCGACATTATGATGGTGTCAAAGCTGGGTGAATCCCAGATCGCTGCGGTCGGCGTTGGTAATCGGATATTCTTCTTTAACTTACTGATAACTATCGGTGTAAGTGGTGCTGTTGGTGTACTTGCCGCACAGTTTTTCGGTGCCGGAAGAATGGATGGTGTGCGTCGTACTTTGCTTCAGTCGTGGGTCTGTGCGGTTGTTTTTACGATACCTTTTGCCCTTTTGTACCGTCTGGAGCCTGAAAGTATTGTCAGCTTGATTACCGATGATCCCGCCTTTGTCGAACATGCCACAACGTATCTGTTTGTGTGCGGCTGGAGCATCATTTTTACCGCCATTGTTGTGCCACTCGAATCGGCACTTCGTGCTGTCGGTGTGGCTAAAATGCCGACTGTTGTGGGGCTGATTGCGGTGCTGATCAATGCGCTGCTGAATGCCTTATTGATCTTCGGCCTGTATGGCTTCCCTGAGATGGGGGTAGCGGGTGCCGCGTTAGGAACAACGATCTCCCGTGGTATCCAGACGGTGGTATTACTGTGGGTGACTTACCGAAAGTATAATGAGATTTTGCCAAAAGCCAAAGATGTAGATAATGCTGTTGTCCCTAAAGCGCGTAAGAAGTACTTGTCAGTGGCACTGCCGATGATTATTCATGATGGTGGCTGGGCGATGGGTCTGTTGGTTTATAATTACATTATCGGGCAGCTTGGAGTGACAGAACTGGCCATTATCAGTCTGTTGTCGCCCATTGAAGGTGTTCTGATCTCTGGCTTTATTGGTTTTGCGGTAGCGGCTTCAACCATTCTTGGTCATGAACTGGGCGCAGAGAACTATCAACGAGCCTGGCATCAGTCATGGTGGTTTGTTGGGCTGAGTGCATCGCTCGCACTGTTGCTAGGTATGACAGTCATCCTGTTCCAGGATGGTATCGGTAGCTTGCTGGCTAAAACAGAGGCCCCAAATATGGAAATGGCTATCAATGTTACCTTGGTACTGGGACTGGGCCTGTGCCTGAAAGTGTTTAATATGGTAGGTATTGGCGGGGTGTTGAGAAGCGGCGGCGATATTCGCTACAGCATATTCATTGACTTGTTTGCGCAATGGGGCGTTGGTATCCCACTTGCGATCTTTACCGGTATTTACCTTGGCTGGCCATTACACTGGGTGATGCTGGCGATACTGGCTGAAGAGTTAGTTAAAGTCGTACTGACGACACATCGTATTAGAGGTCGCCACTGGTTAACCAACCTGATTAATGACGAATTACCTGATAGTGACAAGGAGTGTTTGGCTGCCTGAAGAAGCGTATATTTAGTATCTAGGTTCTAGGTTCTAATGACGAGTCGCGAGTAAAAGTGTGTTCAAAAGCAGAGTCTGGGTAGGTATATCCGACTCTGCTTTTTTGTGTCTTCAGTTCGTTGCTTCATTTTTTTTACTGTTCGTTTGTTTCTTAATTTATGATTTTTGTGGCAGCCGGATCAGGTGTGAGAAATGTGGTAGAATCGAACCTGTTTTTATTACTATTTATTACTTTCAAATTGAAAAGTCAGGAATTCCGTTGAGTTTGTCAAATACACCTCAATCAGACGTTTTGAATAATGAAAAAACGCTGAAAGCCGCAATTAAAGATTGCATGATCCGCGATCGTTTTCGTTTGCACAAACGTGTGCAGGGTGCGGCAAGAATTAAGAACGAAAAAGCGAAACACGCTGTTTTCGATGAAATCGCATTAGATATTGTCAAGTCGATGCAAACCGTTGAGTTACGCAGAACCCAACGCCCCACCATTCGCTATCCTGAACTGTTACCTGTCAGCCAAAAGAAAGATGATATTGCAGAAGCCATTAAGCATCATCAGGTAGTCATTGTTGCGGGTGAGACCGGCTCCGGTAAAACGACTCAGCTACCTAAAATCTGTATGGAACTGGGGCGCGGTACTCATGGCATGATTGGCCATACCCAGCCTCGTCGTCTGGCTGCCCGTACGGTAGCAAGCCGTATTGCCGAAGAGCTGGAATGCGAGCTGGGTGCGTCGGTCGGTTACAAAGTCCGATTTAACGATCAGGTATCTGATCGCAGTCAGGTCAAACTGATGACCGATGGTATCTTGCTGGCTGAAATTCAGAGCGACCGCTATCTGAACCAGTACGACACCATTATTATCGATGAAGCCCACGAACGTAGCTTGAATATCGATTTCATCATGGGCTACTTGCGTGAACTGTTACCGAAGCGTCCTGATTTAAAGGTTATTATCACTTCAGCAACGATTGATCCGGAGCGTTTTTCTAAACACTTCCATAACGCACCTATCATTGAAGTGTCTGGCCGCACTTATCCGGTAGAAACGCGTTATCGCCCGGTGACAGAAGAAGAGTCTGAACGTGACCAGCTGCAGGCTATTTTCGATGCGGTCGATGAACTGTGCGATGAAGGCTTGGGTGATATCCTGATCTTCATGAATGGTGAGCGTGAGATCCGCGATACTGCTGATGCACTTGAAAAACGTAATTTGCGTGATACTGAAATCTTACCGCTTTATGCGCGCTTGTCTGCCGGTGAGCAAAATCGGGTATTCCAGTCGCATGCCGGCCGCCGTATTGTGTTGTCGACTAACGTGGCCGAAACCTCGCTGACGGTACCGGGGATCAAATATGTGATTGACCCGGGTACAGCACGGATCAGCCGTTACAGCTACCGAACGAAAGTACAGCGACTACCGATAGAAGCGATTTCTCAGGCCAGTGCTAACCAGCGAAAAGGTCGATGTGGTCGTGTGCAGGAAGGGATCTGCATTCGTCTCTATTCTGAAGAAGACTTCCTGTCGCGTCCGGAATTTACCGATCCGGAAATTTTGCGTACTAACCTGGCATCCGTTATCTTGCAAATGACCAATATTGGTCTTGGCGATATTCAGGCATTCCCATTTTTAGAAGCGCCGGATAATCGTAATATTCAGGATGGTATTCGCCTGCTTGAAGAGCTGGGTGCCATTAATACCAAAGCGACGGATCCGCGCAAGCGTCTGTCACCAATGGGACGTCAGTTAGCCCGTTTACCGCTCGATCCACGTCTGGCACGAATGGTTTTAGAAGCGCCCCGGTTGGGTTCATTGCGTGAAGTGATGATCATCGCTTCTGCGCTATCAATTCAAGATCCGCGTGAACGCCCATCAGAAAAGAAGCAAGCGTCTGATGAAAAGCATAATCGTTTTGCCGATAAAGAGTCGGATTTCATTACGTTTGTTAACTTATGGAATTATGTACAAGAGCAGCAAAAAGCGCTGTCTGGTAATCAGTTCCGTAAGCAGTGTAAAAATGATTATCTCAACTACCTGCGAATTCGTGAGTGGCAAGATATTTATTACCAGGTCAGTCAGGTAGTGAAAGAGCTGGACTTGCGTTTGAATAGTCAGGAGGCCAGCTATGAAAGCATTCATACCGCGTTACTGGCAGGTATGCTCTCTCATATCGGGCTTAAAGATCAGGAAAAGAATGAATATCAGGGCGCGCGTAATGCCCGTTTCAATATTTTTCCGGGATCGGGTATTTTCAAGAAACAGCCCAAATGGGTGATGGTGGCTGAGTTAGTTGAAACCTCGAAATTGTGGGGACGTATTGCCGCCAAAATTCAACCTGAGTGGGTTGAGCCTCTGGCTCAGCACTTGCTCAAGCGAAGCTACAGCGAACCGCATTGGGAGAAAAAGCAGGCAGCAGTGTTTGGTTTTGAAAAAATCATGCTGTACGGCATTCCGATTGTTGCTAAACGCAAAGTTAACTACGGCAATATTGATGCGCAGGTATCTCGTGAGATTTTCATTCGATCGGCCTTGGTAGAAGGTGATTGGGAAACCAAACATAAGTTCTACCATCAAAACCGCAAGTTATTACGGGAAGTCGAAGAGCTTGAGCATAAGTCTCGTCGTCGCGATATTCTGATTGATGATGATCAGCTCTTTGAATTTTACGATCAGCGTATTGAACATACGGTTGTTTCCGGTCGTTTCTTTGATAGCTGGTGGAAGAAAGCATCTAAAGAAAATAAAGACTTGCTTAACTTTGAACGCGAAATGCTATTCAAAGGCGATGCGAGCCATATTACCGATCTGGATTACCCTAACTTCTGGCATCAGGGCAACTTGAAACTGAAGTTGAGTTACCAGTTTGAGCCGGGTGAAGATAGTGACGGTGTCACGGTTCATATTCCGCTCCCGATCTTAAATCAGGTTGAACCGGATAACTTCGACTGGCAAATTCCGGGGCTGCGACAAGAATTAGTGATTGCACTGATCAAGTCACTGCCAAAGCCTGTACGCCGTAACTTTGTACCGGCACCTAACTATGCCGATGCTTTCTTAGCGCGTGCTGAGCCAATGGCGATGCCATTACTCGATTCGTTAGAAAAAGAACTGAAGCGTATTTCTGGGGTAACAGTATTACGTGAAGACTGGAATCTCAATCAAGTGCCTGATCACTTGAAAATCACTTATCGGGTTGTTGATCATCGCAACCGTAAGCTGAATGAGAGCAAAGACTTATACAGTCTGAAAGAAGGCCTGAAAGAGAAAGTCCAGGAAACGTTATCGCAAGTTGCGGACGACGACATTGAGCAGGACGGCCTGAAAACCTGGAGTTTCGGTACTTTACCTGAATGCTATCAGCAAAAACGCGGCGGCTTTGAAGTGAAGGCTTTCCCGGCATTGGTTGATAATAAAGACTCGGTCGGCATTAAGTTATTTGAAACTGAGGACGAACAGCGCACAGCCATGAGTCAGGGACAGCGCCGCCTGATCTTGCTGAACGTACCTTCGCCAATCAAATACCTCCATGCGAACTTGCCGAATAAATCGAAGCTTGGTTTGTACTTCAACCCGTATGGCCGTGTCATGGATTTGATTGATGACTGTATCGCTTGCGGTGTGGATAAGCTGATCGGGCAAAAGGGCGGATTGATCTGGCAACCGGAGCAGTTTGAGGCGACCAAAGAATACGTACGTGCGGAGCTGGGCGATACGGTTGTTGATGTTGCGAAGCAGGTCGAAGCTATTCTGACGACGGCATTTAACATTAACAAGCGCTTGAAGGGCAGGGTCGATCTGAGCATGGCGTTTGCACTGTCAGATATCAAAGCACAGATTGAAGGATTGATTTTCAAAGGCTTTGCGACAGAGTGCGGTTGGCAGCGTTTGCCGGACATCCTGCGTTATATGAAAGCCATTGAGCGCCGGATGGAAAAACTGCCGATCGACCCCAACAAGGATCGTGTTCATATTCTGAAGATTGAATCTGTGGTCAACGACTATAAAGAGCTGCTGAATAAGATCCCGAAAGGGCAGCCAGTACCTGAAAAGATCAGAGAGATACGCTGGATGATTGAAGAGCTACGTGTAAGCTACTTTGCTCAGCAACTCGGCACCCCATATCCGGTATCGGATAAGCGAGTTCGCAATGCGATCAATGAGTGTTGATTGCCGCTTGGTTAATTGAGCGATAGAAACAAAAACGGAGCCAGAAGGCTCCGTTTTTTATTCACAACGTGTTGGGATCAACGTTCCCAGTAGGCTTCTTCTAAGCAATCTTCGCGTTCTGGCAGGCCACGTGACAGGCGAGGAGCATGCTGGGTGAGTACCTCATAGCTGACACGGTTAGAATATTGGCAAATCTGCGAGAATGAAGAGTAACTGAGGAACTTACCGCTGTGTTTACCTGAATTAGGGACATTGGCCTTATGGTAGCGGTTTGCTGACATGTCATGCAATAATGCTGACAGGGCTGCATCACCCGCACCATTGGTGTTTTTAATTTCCACCGGGCCGCCAAGGTAAGGGGCAATATGCGAATAGACTCGTACTGGATTTTCACAGTCAGTCTTCATCATAGGACGACTGAATTCGTATTTATTGAATTCTGCGATACGGCCAGGCAGTAATGGCAGGGTTGACTCACGTTTGAGCGCATCGTCAGTGTAACCCGCCATATATAAACCAACAGGGCCTGCGGTACATAGCACCATATCAACCCAATCTAGCGTTTTGTCTGCGGCAATCAGAGGATCCTTTTCACCGGTAAGTGCTTCAGCTTCTTCTTCGTTCATCGCGACACAGGTGACATGTTGTTTGAGGAACTCAATCCACCACTCTTTTTTGTCTTCTATGACGTATTTTGTACCTAAGGTTAGAACAACAGGGACATCATGTTTCTTTGCATGCTCAATGGCTTTTAGCGCAGCATTTTTCATCGGATCGGTGGCTTTGCCACGTACCAAGTAAGATGAAAGGACAAGTGCAGAGGCATTTTCAAAGGCACATTCAGGCACGCTGTCAGGAAGAAGCTGGTTCATCTGACCTTCGTTAATGGCAAATGTACGCTCGCCATCTTTGGTGATCAATGTATAACAGCGCCCAATTGGGCCATCGACAGGCTGTAAATAATCCAGATCCATTCGGCTTGAAGTCTTGCACAGGTAGCGATACGCATATGAACCGACTTTAAGATCTTGGCTCATCACACCTAACAAAATTGACTTGTCATCGGCCAGCACCGAGTAGTTGTGCAGCGTGTTACCGATAGTATCGCCAGGATATTCGTGGCTGATGAGATCCTGCTCTTTTAGCTCTTGATAAAGTAGTTCGGCCTTATCTTCATCAAGTACTAACGAGTGGCCTTTACTCAGAGAATGCCTGTTTAAGAACTCATCATCAACGCGTGCTTCAATATCAACAATGGTTTGACCAACACCGACTAGATGGGTACGTGCAAGTGGATTATCATGCTGGATTTGAGCAACTAATGGATCGCGGGCATTAACAGGGAAGTAATGCTTTGATTTACGCTGACCAGGAAATTTCATGTGTGAAGGCTACGGGATTTATGGGATTTTATTTGATGTTAACACAGAATTGCGAGATACATCCCATTTCATTGCAATATGGCGAAGAATTGCTTTCACTTGCTTCTTTTTTAATCCACCTAAACGTGAGTTAATTTAGAAAGAAGAGGAAGAGCCTAATAACTGCCTATATTTAGCCATCAAATATAGGCAGCAATGCGAAGTTGTAATAATAAATCGCAGAACTTGCTACTGATAATATGAAGTCAGATTATGAGTTCGCTTGTGATGAAATAATACTTACAGTGATCAAAATCATTATTCTAATAGTTTCACATCTTGCTTGGTCGCTGAACCACCAACAGGACGATTGACGGAAATACTGCGGCCTTTTTTCATGCCTTTTTCATAGTCGTCAGTGATCCCTTTCATTGCTTCCTGGAGCTGCTGCTTAAATGTTTCACGATCAAGGTTTTCAAACTGTTTATCGATATAATTCGACATGCGCTGATCATGGTCATCATCAGTATTAAGCACGGGTAACTTTTCCAGTGCGCCTTCCAGCCAGCCAGCGAGGAAAGAAGAAACACGACGGGTAACTTCGGTCGTGCTGGTTCCCGTTCCGGCGAAGCTATTGCGGAACTGACCTGTTTGCTGGTTCATTTCACGGTAGACAATATCAAAAGCGAAAGCGGCAAAAATGGCTCGCTCAGCGACACCGATGAATTCGGCTTTTTTAAGCCCTTTGTGATTGGTCAAGACACATTCGACACCAAAGCGACGGTTGATACCACGAATGATCTTAAGAATTTGTGTACTTATGTCTGCTGGTAACAAGGTGGCAGACTTGGTTTTCCCCATCTTGATGAATTCAATGTCATCTTTATCTAAGCCGTATTTCAGCATCAGACGGTGTGCCATACGAATGGCTTGTGCGGCTTCGTTGATGTTCGCAGAGTTACCCAGCTCTAGGCATTTTGCAATTTTTTTCAGTGCCTTTCGCTTCTGTTCAGACATTCAATCACACTCTTTAAGAAAAGGGGGGACGTATTTTAACGTTTTACTCGGGTCTTTGGCAAAAAATGTGTGTAGATAATGCTAAATTTATATTTGAGTCGGTAAAACCTGACGATCTCAGGCTTGTGAAAAGATGGGATGGTTTGCATAATGATTGAAATATTCCCGGTTAGTAATGCTGGGCTGCATTAATAAGTATAAAAAAATATGACAACAGCTTATCAATCCATTGATGTTCCTTTTGAGTTTCGTCACACCTGCTGGTTTTGTGGTGAACCGTATTATGAATCTTATCCATTCATGGCTTCCCCTAACTATGAGCAGCAACTATCACCGATTATGATCCCTAGCTGTCAGGAGTGTTTTACGTTATGTAAATCCATTAAGGTCAGTGGCTTGGACTTATTACGCGATAAAGTGAAAGAAAAGCTTCACAATCGTTATGAGAAACACTTGCAAATAGGTGTGAACTGGACAAAAGAAGAGCTGAAAGATTCAGAGCTGGAAGGCAGAGCATTTGAAGGTTTTCGCGACAGTGCCTGGATGATGTTTGAAATCGCAAAAGGACGGGTGAATTACCCTGGTTGGCCCGTGAGTATCGACGGTGTGCCAGTTATGGGTATTAACAATGCCTTTCAGCTTGAGTTTAATGGCATCATCTATACCGGTCTGGTACAGGCAGTTGAGCAACTGGCCAAGGCCTATAATATACCTCAACCTTACCTGGAAGAAGTCGTTGAGCTTGTCGGCCGTCAAAAATTAGCCTATGCAATTCGTTTTTGTAAAACGACTTATGGTTATTCAGCCGCTGAACGTGAAACTAGTATCGCGAGCCTGAGAGCACTATTGGCAGAACAAGAAGCCGCAGAGCACGAACTGTCAGTTCATACGCAAACTGATCAGTTATTTGAGATAGCGTTGTCAGAGATTGAAGAATTGATGTTATATCGCACGGTGATTTCACCGCACGCGATTCAGTGGGCATTACAGCGGGGTATTACAACGCTAGGCGATTTGGCTCAGCAGGAGGATGCTTTCTTTGAACATTTTATGCGAGATTCAGAATTAACCGCCTTTACTTATTTTAACGGCTTACAAGTTTATTTTGAAAAACGCGAAGTCGATCCCGAGTGGGCGCAACAGAGCGATCCCAACCGGGCTTTGTTTTCTCGTATTGAAGCGCGCTGATCGTTTTTAAAGGTGAAAAAGCCCGGCAACAATATCGGGCTGCAACTTTCAGGTTACAAGCCTTACGTTCCCCTGACATTGCATGAGCTTCTTTACGCTTTAATATCATAATAAGTAAAAAGTTGCGCGGGGAAATTTGGGATGCAGTATACAGAACAAGATAGAAAAATCTTACATGACACATGGATGAGCTATAAGGCCAAGATGAGAGTGACCCAAATCGAAATGGCGAAACGGTTAGGGATCAGTCAGCTTATCTTCTCTGATATTTTACGAGGCAAGTTGTCTCTTGAACATCGGTTTGTAAGCCAGTTCTGTAGCTTCATGTCTGTTGATCCGGTATTGACTTTGCCATCGTTGCGAAAGCAAATGGGGGCGTCAATGCCAAATTCAGTCACCGTGACAAATACCTATATTCTTGATGGTGACATTAAAAATGTGCGCTATGACGGTAACCAATTGGTGGTTGAGTACGAACATAGTGTTAACGTGTAATTGTTACCTCATCTTAAAATTCCAGTTTTTATAAAGCCCTCACACAGAGGGCTTTTTAAATGCTGTAAATAGTCTTTTTATAAAATTTATCCCTTATCTTCCTTACCATCTACTTCCCACTCCGGAATTAAACAATATAAGATCCCGGCACAAGCTATGGATACCAACAGGTCTGATGGCCAGTGCATACCTAGCCAGATCCGGCTTGTTCCCACACCAGTAGCCCATAATATGATGATAAAAGCGGGTAATAACTGTTTACGGCGTAAGAAAAAGCCTGCCCAGAAGACAACGCAAACGGCAGCAAAAATAGTATGTCCTGACGGCATCGAATAGTTTGTTTCGCCTTGCCAGTGACGAGTGCGCCAATGGCTGATATTGTCAGCGGCTTTCACCACAACGGCTTCTTTATTCGCATCATCCAACAGATAAAAGCTCTGTACGGAATCGACCAGTCCAAGGCTTTGCAGTTCATAACTGTACGGGCGGGGGATTTCGGTAATGTGCTTTAATCCGGTTTTAGCGACAAAGCTAAGTATTAACAAGATGCCGAATTGAATCCATAAGGAGAAGCGTTTCTTCTTGGGGTATTTCAGGAAAAGCGGGATCAGGCAAAGCAGTCCTGTGGTGATCAGAAAGTAGGGGCTTCCCGCAGAATCAGTGAGCAGGGTAAAGAGCAAGCCTGTCAGATCATTAACCTCTGTTGTAAAAGCAGGTTGTGGAAAAAAGACCAGTACACCGGCCATCAATACCGTAAAAAGGGATAGGGCGATGATCCCTGGTATTTTTTTAGGAATGAATGAAGAAGTTAACATTTTATGGTTTTGTTATTAAACGGGTTTGAATTTTATCAGAGGGTATCCGTGATAACGTAAAAAAAGTGTCATTTTTTGCCATTCAGTATCAACTAGGCGATGTTTCATGCGTTTTATATGGTACGCCAAAAGAAACGAACGCGACTAGAGGATGCAACAGGGCGTATTTCTTTGTTGTTATGTGTCTGAAATGAATTGAGTAATCAGATGTTTGGGTTGCGAGTGCTCCCCCTCAGGATGAGGGAGGAGCAGGATTATTTATCCCTTCTTTCTTTTCCGTGATTCATTTTGAACTGAGCGGTAGTACTTACCTAAATTTCGAGAGCGAGCTCGTTTTTCAGCAATACTCGCACCGTTTATTGCCTGCTCTCGATTGAGCTTGAGGTAACTGACCAGCCTGCGTTCGTTCAATTCTCCGCTGTCAATCGCTTCGCGAACCGCACATCCTGGCTCACCTTGGTGATGGCAATCAGAGAAGCGGCATTGTTCGGCAAGTGAGTAGATATCAGCAAAAGTTGCGGTTAGTCCCTGTTCACAATCAGACAACTGTAGTTCGCGCATTCCCGGGGTATCGAGAAGTAATCCACCCGCTGTCATTACATGTAATGATCGTGAGGTAGTGGTATGGCGTCCTTTACTGTCGTCGTGACGAATATCACCGGTTGTTTGGGCTTGTTTCTCTTGCAGGGAGTTAATCAAAGTTGATTTTCCTGCGCCAGATGAACCCACAAACGCAACGGTTCTGCCTGTTTGACACCATGGCTCTAGCACGGTGACGCTATTGCGATCGAGGCAGTTTACCGCCTCAACCAGCAGCATAGGATCAAGCTCTTGAACCTGTCGCACAAACGGTAGAGGGTTGTCGCAACAATCTGCCTTGGTCAGAACGATAACAGGTTCAACGCCCGCTTCATTGGTAAGTGCAAGATAGCGTTCAATTCGGCTCAGATTGAAGTCATGATTGAGAGAGCTGATGATAAACACGGTATCTACGTTCGCTGCAATCAACTGTGTATCGATCTTGCTGCCAGCAGCCTTACGGCTGAACTGAGAGATACGGTCGAGCAAACGAATAAAGTGTCCTTGCTTGTCGACCAACAGCCAGTCACCCACCGTTACCGCAGGCATAGACGGAGTAACAGGTAAGTAAAAGCCGCCTTGCTCTGTCATCAGCTCTAACTGGCTGCGATGCTGCGCCATTACACGCATAATACGAGCTTGTTCAAATTCGTCTAAGGAAAGTTGTTGTTGAAAAAAAGGTCTCCAGCCTAGTTCAGGCAGAGAAATAGAGTTTGTCATTATTTGAAACCCCTGACGCAAATAATGCGTCTGAACTGAGTAATATCATCAGGGGCAATTGAGGCCCCGGCTAAGTGGCCGGGCAAAAAAGGAGAGGCTTAATTTAAACGTCTCGCTGTGCCCGGTTAGTTTTTAATACAATCATCAATATTTCCTCTATGGGTCTATAAAACTTGAATGACATCACACTTAACTGAGTCGCGGTGATAACGGCTAAAATTTAGCAAACAACTCTCGCTAATGCCAGTTATCAGATCTCAGAATACATTTTTTGCCTGTAAGTGCAGGATCAACATATTTGATTTTTTTATTTTCGTACAATGTCAGCGAGTGAATTGGCATCTAGGAAGACGTAAAAGTATGAATCAGTACCGATATCATGTGTTGCAGCATGACGGCATAAGTGCAGAGCTTGTTGATACATATAAAATGTGGGCAGAGGCTGTTTATTCGGCGATATCATTGACTGTCAAGGCGTCAAGTTCCGGGTCTTCTGGTCAAGTCGCCAGAGGTAAGAGGTATATTATTGATACCGAAGCTAAAGAAGGTGATGAAGATGTATTTATTATCGACAAAACGAAAAACGTCTTCAGTACTGGCCATCGTCGCAGGGCCTACTTAGATCGATTGTCTTTGCTCCCAATTGCCACATTGGCAATGAGCCAGCTCGATGAACCCATCCCGGCGGTTGATACGATCACCGTTTTATTATCGCTCTCGCAGAGTACAGCGGCACTTAAAGATCTAATGGATAGTAATAGTGCTCGGCCTTCTTCCGATGATTTACCCGCATCACCATCACCTCTTACGCGACATTTAGAGCCTGATAGTGACGTATGTCTGATGGTTTATCATCGTGGAGATGTGATCGCAATGGCAAGCTTTAGTCGCTATATCGAAGATCATCGCTTTGCTTTATCTTGCGATGAATTATGCTATGAGCTCTCGCTACATACAGTATTTGTAGATCCACAATACCGGGGACTCGGAATAGCAAGTTCTTTGACCGAGACTATCATCAATATTGTCCGCAAAGACATGAAACATCTGCATCAGGCGCTGAGCGAAGGGGGGATTCAGTTAAGCCCATGGTTTTCTGCGGTTGCGCTTACACTTGGTGGTGAAGTGATCTGCGATAAAATCAGTGAAGCGTTTGTTGAAGTGAATGAAGATATTGTCGGTGAACTTGCAGAAGAGGGGTTGCATGTGGGGTATCAAGAGCCCGTTATTTGCGTAGAAAGTGTTGCCAATTGATGTTTTATGTTCCAGAGGATATTCACCGGAAGAGAAAAAAGCCTGTGATAAACACAGGCTTTTAAAATAATTAGGCGGCAATGCCTGAGAAGAGGTCTTTCCGCTCATTGAAGCGGTTTACCAGATCGTCAATGTCATTCTGGCAATACGGCTTAAGTCCACTCATGACCATACGCTTACGGCCCGTGCCGACAACTTCGCCATTCTCCTTAAAGCAGAATTTTAGTGTCACGCTACCACGTTTGCCATCAACATCAATTTCAGAATCGGTCAGTTCAACCGTCGGTGCAGTGAGATCTAAACGGGTAAAATCCAGTTCCATGCTTTCGTAGATCACCAGAGGACGGCTTGGATTAATCATCATTTGTTTCGATTCCATTAGAGGAACCATGATGTGCGGGAAGTTCATCCCCGAAAACTGCACATAACTTTTTGTCACTTGTGCAATTAAATCTTGATTCGTAGTGGTGTTACCTTCGCGGGTGATATGCAGGTATTCTTTACCTTTAGCATCCACCAACGACAGTTCGGTATCAGATTTGGTATCGAGACTTACAGCAATGCTGTCATTAATCATACCGGCGAAGTCAAAACGCATTTTTTGGCTCAGACCTGCTTTTGAAAGCACAACAGAGAACAGCAGATCACCAGGTACGCAAAAACGTTTATTGTCTTCATCATGAATTGGATTGAAATCACCTGCAATTTTTTTTGCGAAGTGGCTTGCCTGTTCACGAGTAAAAGAATACTCACCGTTCTGTTCTGAATAATACGAATCTAAAAACATGCTTAATTTATGAATACCTTGATCATTACACTGTCGACTATTGTACATGAGAAGAAGCAACAAATGGTCTAGCCAGATGAACTTTGCCCCTTGGAGGTTAAGTATGACAGAGAAATGAATAAACAGCCCAACCTGTTGGCAAAACATGTTTAAGCAGATACCTAAGTCATCGGATGGATTTTTGTTTTTAAGATCCTGATATCAGGGGTTTTGTGCAATACGGTCGTGTTTTTTTGCTAAAAAAGAGTATCAATTAAGTGCAATGTGACAGGTTTTATCTTTCTTTAGTTTGAACTTTGCCGAAATGAGTCGCATTTGTTATGAGTGATGCTTGATTGCTTTGATGAATCAGCATTCAAAAATGTGATTTTCCAAGTGCAACAAATCGAATAGTTATGTATGATGCGTTTCGCAATGACAATAAAAACAAAGCAATATCGAATTTTAGGCTAGGGTTGCTTTATCTGAGGTTTATTAAAATAGTGCAAAATTCGTACGTAAAATACGCTATAGCACATATAACATCTTCTAACGTGTAGAAGCTCAGGAAAAATAAAGCAGCACGGAAGCTGCAAACAAAAAAAGCACTCAGTAAGCGATGAGTTATCATCGCTTGCTGAGAGCTAATAAAATTGTTTGCAGTGTTATACCAATCGGGACAATTATCCCGATTGGTATTAGATTCGACTGATCAGCGGTATCACCCGAACCGTTTCACCCACCTCCACAGCTGGTTGTTCAGGCACAATCTCAATCAGACAGTTAGCCTCACGCATTGACCGTAAAATCCCTGAACCTTGCTGCCCCGTTGTTTTCACCGACAATCTACCGTTTGCATCCAGACTGTAGATACCACGGGTGTATTCTGTTCGCCCCGGGCGTGAGCGAAGGTACTCTGCTGCGACGGCATTCAATATTTGTGGCTGCCAGTTTTCGATACCTTGAAGTTTACGAATGGCGGGTTCGACAAACTGGAGGAAGACAACCATGACGGCAACGGGGTTGCCCGGAAGGCCGAAGAAAGGCGTTTGTGCGATTTGCCCAAAGGCCAGCGGACGTCCCGGACGCATGTCAATACGCCAGAAGTTGACCTCGCCCAGTTTGTTCAATACGGTTTTTATATAGTCTGCATCGCCAACAGAAACCCCGCCCGATGACAGAATTAAATCAGCTTGTTGGCTGGCTTGGGTGAGAGTGGCTTCAAGTGACGCTTCGCTGTCTTCAATAATGCCGAAATCAATCACTTCGCAACCAATCTGAGTCAGCATTGCGTGCAGGGTGTAGCGATTGGAATCGTAAATACAGTTATCTTTCTGAACTTCGCCAGGCTGCTGCACTTCATCACCGGTCGAGAAAATCGCGACTTTAATCGGGGCGTTGATGGTGACGTTATCAATACCCAGCGAGGCAATCATTCCCAGTTCTGGGGCCGAGATTTGCGTTCCTTTAGCAATCGCGGTTTGACCGATGGCGAGATCTTCACCCGCCAGACGAACATTCTGTCCCGGATAAATAGCTGATTTCGCCATGTCAAAGGTGACGGTGTCACTGTCTTCTGTTGCTTGCTCGCGCATTACCACGGTATCGGCATTTTCCGGCACGGGCGCGCCGGTCATAATGCGCACAGCCTGACCTTTTTGCAGAGGTTGATCATAGCTATGGCCAGCCATGACGTGTGCCACCACCTGATAGATCTTGCTTGTTAATACACCTCCGCTTTGTAACTCATCGCTGCCTGACAAGTCGTCACCGCGAATGGCATAACCATCCATCGCAGAATTGGTGTGCTGAGGTACATTGACGGGCGACAAAATGTCGTGTGCGGCAATTTGTCCTAACGCTTCTTTAAGCGGGACCGATTGAACGGATGCTGGTGGAACAATCTGACTCAGAATGCACTGGCGCCCGTCATCGACCGAGAGCATGCCGGAAGGGGAAAAGTCGCTGCAGGCTAAACCTTGCTTCTGATCTTGCTCTTTGATGGCATTACCTTGCCTGGCAAAGTTGACGACAAAGTCGGTGATTTGATCCAGATTGTTAATATCCATTGTTGGCAATGTGGTATCCGCTTTCACATTGGCTGCAACCGCTATAATGTTGGAATCGTCGGGGTGTAACCAGGGTTTACCGACTTCCTCCCGATGTAATTCGATTTTTGGAAAACTGAGCTTTTTAAAACCTTCAACCAAAATCAGATCCAGCTGGGTTTGATCCAGCTGGGAAATCAGGTAGGGCAGGCTGGCTTCCTCTTCAGGTGTTTCAGTCACCAGTGCGCGACGATAGCGAGAAGATATCAGCATCTGACCGGCCCCGGCCTTGCGTAAGCGATAGCTGTCTTTACCTTCTTGGTCGATATCGAAATTATGGTGGGCGTGTTTTATTACCGCCACCCGAATACCATGTTTGACAAGTTTAGGCAGCATTGCTTCAAGCAAGGTGGTTTTTCCTGTACCGCTGAAGGCCGCAAAACCGAGTAGTGGAAGAGAGGCGTTAATTTGACTCATAGCGTTGTCCAAATTGTTGTAATTCTTCTGGTGTGTTGAGATTCACGAATGCATTCGGTTGATCGCTGAAATCCACGGTGATCATGTTGCACTGGCGATACAAGAGAATGATCTTTCGATCACCATTAGCAAGGAAAGCTTCCAGTTTGGGCAAGATACGGCGGTTAATGAGTGTCACCACTGGCTGAATATGATCGCCATCGTGGGCAACGGCAATATCAGTATCTTCCTGACAAGCATTGGCCATGCGAGTAACTAAGTCAGAAGGGAGCCGCGGGCAGTCGCAGGGAACAAAGCCAATCCATTCGTTATCGATATGGTGTAGCGCTGCGTGCATGCCACCTAATGGGCCGGGATAATTCTGAATATTATCGCCGAACACCGAACCATAAGCCTGGTAACGGCCGCGGTTGCGGTTGGCATTGATGATGATCGATGATGTCTGTGGTTTTAGCGCTTCGATCACATGTTCGATCATGGCCTTGCCTGCGAGTTCAACGAGCCCTTTATCATGGCCTCCCATACGGCTGGCTTGTCCGCCAGCTAAAATGACCCAACTTGTTTGTTCAGCCGTAGGCATAGTTGTTCTTGTCCTCATGTACGAGCTGTAAATCCGCTCGTTCAACTAGTTTTGTATTAGTAATTGTCCATTGGCGGCGGCATAAAGCGGTGAGCGCATTTTGCTGATGGCTGGTGATCACCACGCTTGAACCTCTCTCCAGCAGATCTTCTGTCAGATGCACTTGCCGTTCAATTGACTCACTGTCCAGACTGGCACTTGATTCATCCATCAGCAATACACTGGGTTTTAATACCCAGGCCCGTGCCATCGCCACACGCTGTCTTTCACCACCTGAAAGCACTGAAATATGCTCGTCAGCCAGAGTCTCTAACCCTACCATACGCAAAGCATTTATGGCTTCACTTCGGCGCGTTCTGCGATCTTTTATGGCGAACTTAAGACCATAGCAGACATTCTCAAACACAGAAACATCAAACATATAGGGGGTTTGGTGCATATATATAACACCGCCCTTGCTCTCACCTCTGAACAGGCGGGACAGCCATGACTGATTTCGCAGGTTGATCCGGCCTGTCGTTGGCCTTTGCAGCCCGGAAAGAATTTTGAGCAGGGTGGTTTTACCAACACCATTATCGCCAGTTAAATAGACCGCCTCTTGGGGCCCAAGGCTGAGCTGCGGTATGTGAAATAGCAGGCGATCTTTAAATCGCATCGAAAGATCATGTGCCTGAATGGAAATTTGTGCCATCACCTGTTTTCCTGCTTAATTGGTACGCAAGTGGGCTTTGCCACGCGCAACAGATAAAAAGAAGTTTAGCCCCAGCGCCAGAATTAATAATACCATGCCAAGGGCAACGCCTTGTGCAAACGCTCCTTTAGAGCTTTCGAGGGCTATTGCGGTAGGAATATTTCGGGTTGAGCTTAAAATGTTACCACCGACCATCATCGAACAGCCAACTTCAGTAATAATACGGCTGAAAGCGGCAATAACTGCGGCAAATAAAGGAAAGCGGCTTTCCCACATCAGGCTGGTAAAAGCGCGCGGTAGGCTAGCGCCTAAGGTCAGGGCGGTTTCCCATGCCCGGCGATCACTATTTTGAAATGCGGCGTGCATCATTGAGACTAAAATCGGAAAACAGATCAGAGTCTGCCCCAACACCATGGCTTGCTGGGTAAATAACATTTTCCAGTCACCCAGCGGGCCTGAGCGTGACAATAACATGTAGAGCAGCAAGCCGATTACCACCGTGGGGATCGACTGGAAGGTATTAAACAGCGAAAGGATCAGCCAGCGTCCCGGAAACTTCCCGTAGGCGAGAGCAAACCCTATCGCCAATGCTGGTAACAGCACAATTCCAATTGCCAGCAAAGAGACGGAAAATGACACCCCCACAATTCCCCATAATGCCATATCACCGCTAAATAAAAGTTGAACAGCTTGTTGGGTTGTCTGCCAAATATCCATTGTTTCGTAATGTTATCCACGTCAAGTGAGTGTGTTGATAGAGGTTTACTGCGTGATAGCATCTGCAACGAACAACTGATGACCCTGACGTTTGTAGTTGTTAATCATAGATTTTGCTTTCGGGTTAACTAACCAATCGCTGAATGTTTTTGCGCCTTGGTAGTTAATATCCGGATAGCGACTTGGGTTAACCAGAATAACCTGATACGGGTTAAACAGGCGCTTATCACCTTCAACCATGATTCTCAGATCTAGCTTATTCTGGTATGCCAGCCAAGTACCACGGTCAGTCATAGTATATGCCTGTAGTTCTGACGCCATATTAAGGGTCGGGCCCATACCTTGGCCTACGGCTTTATACCCACCGAAGTCAGGTTCGATTGTGGTTTGTGCCCATAGGTTCAGTTCTTTTTTATGTGTGCCGGAATCGTCGCCCCGAGAAACAAACGTCGCATTATATGAGGCAATGCGAGTCAGCGCTTTAACAACATCCTTTCCGCCCGTAATTTTCGCAGGATCGCTATCAGGACCAACCACGACAAAATCATTGTGCATCAATTTACGAGGCAGTACGCCGAAACCGTTATTAACAAATTCTGCTTCTGCTTTTGGCGCATGTGTCATCACCAAATCAACATCGCCGTTCTCACCCATGCGCAATGATTTACCGGTACCGGCGGCCAAGACTTCAACATTGTAACCCGTATCTTTTTTGAATTCTGGTAACAGGTGATCAAGTAAACCTGAATGGTAAGTACTTGTTGTTGTCGCAAGGCGAATAGTCATGTTTTCAGCTGCGTGAGCGGCGGTTGCTGAAGCAATACTTAAAATAACGAGTGTTGGCTTTATAAATTTCATTAATCATCCTGACGTTAAGTCACTATTATTTTTGTTGATGGACAAGTTACGGTAAAAAATGGCTAAGAGTTGATAGGTAACCCAATTTACATCGCGGTCTTAACAACGCTAATTAGACATGTATAAGCAAGTCAAATGCCAATTTGTAGGGGTTATGCAACATTAACGCTAATGGCCCCCAGAGTTGAATGATTTAAAACAAAAAGGCATGCAAAACTCAGCAATATTGTTGCGATAGTATGAAACGGTTAATCCCATTGCTGTGATTTTGGGTAATGTTGAGTTATTTCATCTTGAGCTGGAAGCAATTCACGATCATATGCCGTAGTGGTATGGGCAGGGGTTTACTGTTAGTCAGAGTCTTGCCGATCATTTCGTGTACTTTTCGTCACTCTGTATAAAACAAAGGGATCAGGAGTTGCTGTCCGGCGATAATAATTGAATCTGATAGCTTATTTATCTGTTTTATATGCGAGACGGTTGTGTTGTTGATCTGAGCCAGTTCGCTCAATGATTCGCCCGGTTGAATGTTGTGAATTGTGAATTTGTATTTGACATAATCAAGACTCCCTTCATTTTTGTAAAAAGCTTCTATTTTGTCTTTAGGCAGAAGAATACGATTATCTCGTTTGGCCAGAGTATAACCAGCCGTGTAGCCAGGATTGAGTGCATACACGGCTTTACTTGAGATCTCAGCATGGCTGGCTAAAACGTTTAATTGAACGCGGGTATTTACAATAACCTCAGACAACGCTGGCTCGGGCTTGATAGTTGCGAAATCCAGGTCATATTTTTTGTGGTGTTTAATAATGTCAGCCATGGCTAACAACTTAGGAACATACCATCGGGTCTCTTTCGGTAATTCTAATGCCCAGAAGTCAGTTGATTTTCCTTCAGATTTATTCTTTTTGATTGCATTTCGGACTCGCGCTCCACCGGTATTATAAGCGGCAATGGCATGAAGCCAATTACCGTTAAACTTTTCATGTAGGTATTCCAGTAGATCTAATGCCGCGGCCGTTGACGCTAGAACATCACGTCCGCCGTCGTAACCTTTTCTGTATTCCAGGCCGAATGTTTTCCCTGTCGGCACGGTGATCTGCCAGAGACCGGCAGCGGAGCGAGGTGAATATGCAAACTGATCGAAAGCACTTTCGATGAAAGGTAACAGGGCAACTTCAATAGGCATGTTGCGCTGTTGTACCTCGTCATATATGAGGTATAAGAAAGGTTCGGCCCGTCGGGATACCGTTCTGATATGGTATGGATTATTCACAAACCAGTGACGAGATTGTCGGATACGTTTATTGTCGGGAACAGGCAATGAAAAGGAACGGGCTAAGATATCCCACAAATCAGGTTCGATTTTCTCTGAAATATCAGAAATAGGTTGTTGTGAATTTGTTTGTGGCTGTCCTGTAGCAACATAAGTACCACTGTGTCGCTGGTGGTCAATACGACAGTGTTGATTTATGGTTTCTGAAGTCAAATCAATGATCGAACTATCGTTCGATTGGTCGTGGTTGCTTGTCGTTTCTTCCAGCAGGTATGCTCCCTGACAGCCAGAAAGCAGTATTGTACTGAACAATAAAAATTTATAATTCATATTGATTATTTTCAATTACCAATGATTTTAAGTTATTAATATCGTTACGCAATATTGATTTCCAAATTTCACCTGTAGTTAAATTTATAGCAGGTAAAATGTATTTTGCTTATAAATCTATCTATCGACAGGTTTGGATATATTGAGTCTGAAACCAAATTTCACCGATGAAACGTCGATATTTGGTTATGCTTAATAAGCTAAATCGGCAATGTCTAAAGTAAGAGGTAAGAAATGTCAGATGTTCTTTATCCCGTGGGAACGGTTTTAAAAATTCGTTGTAGCACATACTGGCACTATGGCATGTCGGACGGACAAGGTAGTGTGATCCATAATTCGAAAAAAAGACGCAGGGTACAGTTTGATACACTGGAAGAGTTCGCTGACGGCAAGGAAATTGTTGTCAGCTCTATTGTTGGGCAGGATCCTGAGCAGGCCTATATCAATGGTCAAAAATACTTAGGCATGCCTTATAATTTATTTAATCAAAATTGCGAACAATTTGTCCGTGAATCGCACGGTTTACCGGTGGAGTGTACCCAATTGCAGCGTTTTATCGTATTAATACTTGGAAGCTATTTGATATTGAGGGCACAAGAGCGCTTGATAAAGTTGGCGGGAGTAGGCTTGTTGTGCGGAGGGTTAACCACCCCTTCTGAAAAAAAACCGTATCGTCGTGCGATAATAGGTGCCCAGCTTGCAGTAGGAAGCGCTATATTATTGACGAGGGTTGCTCGTCTGCTAGTCCGACGAAGCATGCCCCTGTGACTCACTAATTTTATTTGTACGTTGATCGTCTTGTATTCGATCCGTGGCACAGAAAAAGATATCTCTGTCAGGTATGTTTATAATACAAGTAGAGTAATTGCACTAGTTGCATTAATTGAATGGAATCCATTGTGACTATTTTCATTGAACGCGAACATGATTTTCATCTGGATGATATTGTTGAAATGTCAGAGACAATTGCTGAAGAGTTGGCGCAGGAATATGGTATAAACTGGTCGTGGCAGGAAGGTAAACTGGTCATTCACCATTCATCGGCACGTGGATTTTTACATTCACAGGAAGGCAAGATTGTTATTCAGCTGAAATTGGGGTTTGCTGCGAGTTTTTTTGCATCTACGATTGAAAACCATATCACGGAACGGCTGGACCAACTGCTAATATCTAACTAATTCAAGTCTTAGTGACGAGGGCCGAGAAACGAGAACCTAGATTCTCGTTTCTCTATACTTATTACTCGATTCTAGCTTCTTGCCCCGAGGTATACCGCTACACCTTCCCGATTCAATCATTCAAATATTTGATCTCGCCCGCGTAAAATCGCTCTTTTAGTAAGAACATTCTAATTGAAATTCTTATTCTATGTATAAGCAGTCAGGCAAATACCACTGGCTGACAACAGATGGAATAGAAATTAGGAGGGCGCAATAATGGGCATCTTTAAACAGACTGCGTATGAATCAGGCAAAGATAAAAAAGTTATACGTGATGCCATGGTCTACAACATTTGGTTAGCCGGGTTGGGCGCTTATGCAAAAAGCGCGGATGAAGTGAATCAGTTATCAGATAAAGGTAAAAGCTTGTTTGATGAACTGGTAGAGCGCGGACATGCGGTTGAATCAAAAACTAAAGAACGTGTGCATACTGCACGTAATCAAACATCTGTTGCGATCGAAGAACGCGTTCATCAGATGGTGCAGAAATTTATCGGTATCGATAATGAGCGTTTGAATCGTGTCGATAACAAGATTGATCAATTAACAGCCAGTATTGAATCGCTGTTAGAGCGTCAGCAGACAGCTAAGCCAGAACAGGCAAAAGCTATTGCAAAACCAACGACAGCAAAAGCCCCTGCAGCACAAGGAAAGAAATCAGGCGTTGCACGTCGTAAATCGGCGAAAACAACAGAGACAGCTGTTAAAAAAGACACTGCTGTCAAAAAAGAAGTTGTTTCTGAGAAACCAAGAATGGCTGAGCCGGTAAAGAACGAAACCGCAGCTAAACCTGTAGCGGAAAAGATGGAAGTTAAGCCTGCATCGGAAAAAGCATAAACATCAGGTGCTGACGAGTCAGGTGGTAATAAAATAGCGAAAGTGAATTTAAAGTACGCTGAGTTCGCAGGAAGTCTACCAACAATCAATGAGCAGGCATCTAGTGAACACATAGCGATAGTTTCATTACACAGACCAGCGTTTAAGCGCAGGGGGATAATATTATGATCGATAAAACAGTAGTGAAAGCGGCGAAGAATGTCGTTGAAAGTGGTGAAGGTGTTGCGCGCAATATTTGGTTAGCAGGCTTGGGCCTTTATAGCCGCACACTTGAAGAAGCTCAGCAGTTAAATGAGAAAACGTCTACTGCGTTCGATGAACTGGTAGAGCGCGGGAAAGAAGTAGAAACCCAAGCGAAAGAGTGCATTGGTCAAAATGCCGAGAAGGCTTCTGATGAAGTAGAAGCGGGCATGAATGATCTATTCTACCGCCTAAGTGGCGTTGACCGTGAAAAACTAGAACGTATGGATGAGAAAATCGACAAGCTGACACTAGCTGTCGAAAAATTGGCAGAAGTAGAGTAGCTGCCAATGCAGGGTTATGTATCATCAAGCCAGCCAGATGATACTGTAACCCGGCAAGACATATAACCACACCTTCAGGATATATGTCTTTTTAGGTTGCGCGTGGGCCATGCACGCGCGCCTTTTTTCTATGGGGTTGGTTAATCAAATGGAGTCGTCTGGCATGAGGTTAGCGACGGCATAGAAGTAGTGACGGCGTTGTTAGTCGATAGAATTTTTACTGCCATACATTGACTAAACGGGTTATCTAACCCTTAATTAGTAATTAGCTCGGTTATTAACTTTTTATGTTAACAAGGTTGGAGTTATGGATAGCTGGCGTAATAGAGCCTTTAATAAACTCTTATCCCGTGTCATGCGTCAACGGCTTGCCCGTTGTAACTCAACCATAGAAATGCGTGAATTAATTTCTAGCATTGATAATTACGGCGCACTCATCAGTATGCCGAAAAATATGGTTGTGACCTCGGCTAAGTTCGCTAATGTAGGTTGTGACTGGGTTGATATGCCAAACAGCAGTGGCAATAAAATTATTCTGTATTTCCATGGCGGTGGATTTTGTTTCCATAGCCCCAACATCCATAATGCTTTTCTTGCCAGGCTTGCCAATGCCACGAAGTCACGAGGTTTAATGGTGAACTATAGTCTGGCACCGGAAAGGCCCTATCCAGCGGCTGCTGACGAATGTTATGGAGTGTATCGGACATTGCTGATCAAAGGCTATTTACCTCATCAGATTATTTTTGCCGGGGATTCAGCTGGTGGCAATTTAGCCCTAACAACTTTAATTCGTGCGCGAAACGCCAATTTACCTATGCCTGCAGGAGCAATATTATTGTCTCCTGTGACTGACATGGCCGTGACTGGAGAGTCTGCATTTACCAAGAGCAAAGATGACCCTTTCTTTGACTTGAGCAGCCTGCTGCTGATGCGTAATAACTATATAGGCAATCATAACCCCTGCGATCCTGATGTTTCTCCTTACTATGCGGCACTGCACGATCTACCACCGATTTTTATTACCGCTGGTACGGAGGAAGTCTTAATGGATGACTCCATTCGCTTAGCCGCAAAGATTGCTGAAGCGGAAGGGGATGTGTCTATTAATGTGGTTAAAGGTGTTCCGCATGTTTATCCGTTGTTTTATCAGCTGAGTGAAGCCCAAGAAGCGATCAAGCTCATGGCATCATTTGTCGTTGACCGATATGAAGCAAGTAAACCCACCATACCCAGCAAAAAAAAAGCCAGCTAAAGTAAACTGGCCTCATCGTGCGCACTCAAGCTGGCTTAGTCAGTCAGATCCGTTAGCTTTGTTTTTTGGTATTGAATAGCAGAATCCGAAATATCACCGCTATTACCCGTTTGCAACCATTTCTTGATACGTCCTGCATCTCCTACAGGCGTCAATTTCCCCTGAGTATCAAGCATGACCATTAATATCTTCTTGCCTTCAATTTTAGTAATCATTACCAAACAGTGCCCAGCAACATCCAGGTAACCGGTTTTACTCAGTTCTACCGCCCATTTTTTGCCACGCGCTAATAGATTGGTATTGGTATAACCCAGTTTGTATTTTGGCTTTTTGAAGTAAGCGGTATGCACGGCAGTGGTGCTGTATTTGCGGATTTCCGGGTACTGATAAGCGGCATGAACCATTTTTGCTAAGTTGTCAGCGGTTGATACATTTTCAGGGCTAAGACCTGAACTATCAACAAAGGTTGTATCTGCCATGCCGAGTGATTTTGCTTTATTGTTCATGGCATCGATGAAGGTGTCGTAACCGCCAGGGTAATTTCCGGCGAGTGCCGCTGCCGCCAGATTTTCCGATGACATCAGCGCAATGCGAATAGTCTCACCGCGACTGAGTTGCGACGCCATTCGGATGCGAGAGTAGCCGTTGTACATCCGTTCTTTATCTAATCTTGTGAATGTAATTTTTTCGTTCAGGGGCAACTTTGCATCTAGCACCACCATGGCCGTCATAAGCTTAGTTAACGATGCTATTGGCATCACCACATCGGCGTTTTTCTCAAAGAGGGTTTTGCCAGATTTCATGTCAGTGACATAGGTACTGACTGATGCCGTTTGGATATTTTCCGGATCCAGTTTGGCCGTGTTGATTGTTGCAGTCGCGGTAAAACTAGCACTGGATAAGAAAAAGAAAAAAAGTAACGCTTTGCCCACAATGGCTCCTTGCAAGGTTATATTAAATAAATCGGTATAAAGATAACAAAAAAACAAAGGCTATTGTTTCCCTTCCCTGAACTCTAATGCGAGTGAACATACTGTAAAACCACACGAATTAAAGATAAAATTTCGTTTATTCAAGGGAATACAATTAAAAAAGCCAGCTAAAAAGTTAGCTGGCTTTTTTATATTTTTATCGATAAGCGATTAGTTTTTGCAGCGGGATCAAATTTTCCCGTTTTTATCTGGCTGTTCGCTTACAATTTTAATCAGCGTTCAAAAATTATTAGCTTTCAAAATTGTAAGTCAGGCTGACCGCATCGGTGATATTTTGTACTGTAGACTCTTGCTGGCCGTTGTATCTCGCCAGAATCGAATGCTGGCCTTTAGGAATGTTAACCATCACATTAATCCCTTCACCAACAGGCACTCCATTGATGTAGAAGCTTGCAGCCTTATTACTGACTAACTTAACATCGAACGATTCCACACCAATTTCTTTGATGATCTGGGCATTGATATCTTCGTTGTACTGAACAAATAAGTTGAATGAAACATTGTAGGTAACATTCCCATCGTAATCCATCATCGCTGAGTTGACATTGAATTTGTTAACGTTACTTTTAATGTTGATCTGACCAAAACGAGACTCAATGGCATCATTGACTAATTTGCTATTGGTCTGCTTATTTTCAAAACACTCACGAATAGATTGATAAGGAGAGCACTTAAGCTTGCCGTTTAACTCAATCGGAATAGGGCTGGCAAATTCTTTTTTGATTCGAGAGACTGCATTCTCTTTGAGAGAAGTGAGCTTCTCGTTGTAGGTTTTATTTGACTCACGGATCGCATCATTAAGCTTGTCGATTTTCTTTTTATTCTTGTCAATAAGAGCAGTATTTGTATTTATTCTCTCTTGAGCAGACTTAATCTCTTTTGACACCTTTTTCATTGAGTCGAAATAGTAATTCGTGCTTTCTTCTGTGCCAGAAAGCATTTCTTCACTCATTTTCAGTTGGAATTCATGATAGGTCTTTTTTCCACGAATAATGGCTGATTCCAACTGCGCAGTTTGGTTTTTATAAGTGAAGATACTGCTGTTGACCTCAGTGAGCTCTTTCAATTCAGTCGTATTGTTATACTGTTCTTTTACTTGCTTTATCTGCTCGAGTTCGCTTTCAGTCAGTAATGAAGCCCCTTGAGCAAAGAAAGCTGCACTTATCGATAGCAGGAAAATGGCTTTTTTTAACATTGACGAATGGTTAACCTTTGAAAATATAGAGTTTTAATCAAGCAGCGAGACCTGCTAGCGAAAATTCAGCATGTATAAAAGCTTCAGTAGCCTTAAAGCTATCATTTTTTTGCAGAACCCTGACAAACTGAAGTTGCATTTCATGTAATACATCACAATTTTTTACAAATGTATTAAATAATTATTTAAGCCGGAAGTCATTATTTTTATGGTAGTTATAAGAATAAAATCATCATAATTTTAAATTCGCCCCAAACACAATAAGCACCATTGTGCATATGATTGGCAATAATAGCTAAGTGAAAAGTAAATAACGGTCAAAATACAGGCGCTGTCAGGCCAAATTAATGGCGTCAGGCTTGTCGTTATAATATCAAAAGAAAGCTTACTTTTTGTTGGTGGTTAAAAAACGACCGATATTGTTGGCCAGTTAATATGTTTTTGGAGGAAGTTTAGTCATAACAGTTTTACTTGTACTTACGTCAGTTGAGTTATTTTTGGTATAAACAACGCCGTGAAATTATCACGGCGTTATCAAATGTTATTCATGATGAGGTTAATTCACAAGCTCGTTGAGTAAATCTTGGTGGGTATAGAACTCTGATTCCGCCGACTCTGTCAGGTAAGGTTCTACCATTGAGATCAGGCGTAATACACCAGAGCGAATCAGTTCGCTTTCGCTGTATTTATCATCTAACAATGTTTGATAATTAAGCCAGTTAAGGCTAACCAGTAGTAGGTTATCGGCTAACAATGGCAGGCTGTTGTTATCACACTTTAGTTTCCCTAAAATGATTAGCTGATCAAGCATGTCATTGCTCAGCTGGCGCAGCTTTAAGATCAACGTACGAATCTTTCGCTTAATTTGTGGGTTATGACCGTTTAGGTTATCAAGATTTCTGAACAGAAAGCGATAGTGGGTAAACAACGCCATTACTGTGTGCATAAAAGGCCAGTAGTCATCAAAATCTTTAACCTGGTTAGGGTAATTATTACTAATAGTGGTTAACGAGTTCTGCAGCTCGGTAATCAGAGTGGTAATGATCTCGTCTTTGCCTCGGAAATGGTAATATAGGTTTCCAGGGCTGATACCCATCTCTGAGGCAATAATCAGCGTACTGGTTTGCGCGATCCCTTCGCGGTTAAAAAGGTCTAGACTGACTGACAGAATCCGATCACGGGTTTTCATTATCCTTCCTTGTCTGACTGTTGCGGTGAAAGAAAAGTGTTTTTGCACTTAGTACCAAAGCCACATTGTGCGCTGGTAGCTAAGGTTCTGGTCTGTTTAATCTGTTCAATTCAGACAACACAGATCACTTCTGTTTTATTCAGCGAGCAGTTGCGGTAAGGCTTCGCGTAAAAAATCGTATTCCGCTTGCATTTGCTGCCTGATATCATCGCTTATAAATGATACTAGGGCGCTGCCAATAAATGGTAGTGATGAACTAATGGTGACAGCCACTTTGTTCTGAGTGGCTGGTCCGCTAGCCGGTTCACTGAATACCATCTGGCCACTGATCGCTGCGGGAACACCGACAATATCTACTTTCATCTCACACAAAATATTCCCGTCTTCCTGCCAGTACCATTTTTCACTTTGCTTTATGGTGTTATCGCTACCTAGAATGCTTTTTAGCATCCCTGGTACATTCGCAGGCATATCGCGCTGAGTTTCAACTAGGAAGCCATCGTCGGTTTCTTCAAGCCTGTTTATACGCACACTTTTTGCACCCAGGCTCAGGTACTTCTCAGTGATGAGTTCTTCTTCACTAAAAAAACGCAAAATGGTATCGAGATCTTCTAGGTAATCATGAATGACAGAAACTTGCATAATGTATCCTTACATGAGTTTTTCGCAAATGACACTTGGAAGTGCAATTTGATTATTAATAATATAGCTTCTACCGACAAAAAATGGTTAATGACTGCTTTGTAACAGCCCCAAAATACTGGTCGGACGACACTTCCACAGTGTGCATCTGGTAGCACAAAAGCTCAAAGTCGTTTTGATGAAAATTAGGAGTGGATCAATATTCCTCGTTGGAATTTTACGGTTTAGAGTAATTGCTCACAAAAAGTCCGGTTATGCTTGCAAGATATGGCGGTGCTGGTGTCAGGTTT
Organism: Photobacterium sp.; assembly: GCF_033720175.1. GTDB lineage: Bacteria > Pseudomonadota > Gammaproteobacteria > Enterobacterales > Vibrionaceae > Photobacterium. The sequence goes on along the minus strand of NZ_JAWWDA010000003.1, from coordinate 286,675 downwards.
GAGGTAAAGGATAGAAAAATCACATATGATTGCATTAATTGATTTTTTGCTTTCATGAAATTCAAAAGGATTGTTTTTTTGTGACGAGTGAATAAAGGGTTACTTGTTGTTTTGCTATCAATATAGATTTAAGCGATAAGGCTGGCATACAACAGGCCAGCGAGCAGGAGTGTGTTCTTTGGGACTCTAGGTTTGTTGACGGCAACAGATAAGCGTATGATCATTAAGTCACTTTTCAAGTGCTTATTCGGCAACCGCCTTGGTGTTCATAAGTTCTTGAAAGGAAGGATCAGATGCTTCCTTTTAGTGTGTGTTCAGCCGCCATCCCCTTAACATCCAGCACCAGATTTTCTAGACCGCTATAAACTTGGAAGCGATGGCCCTTAGCTCGCGCAATCATTGTGATACCAAGTTTTTTCGCTAAGTCGTAGCCCATTTGTGTGGCGCCTGAGCGGGATAATAAAACAGGGATCCCCATCTGCGCGACTTTAATCACCATTTCAGAGGTTAAACGCCCGGTGGTATAAAAGATTTTGTCAGCACCGGTTTCGCCCTTCATCCACATTTCACCGGCCAGGGTATCGACGGCATTGTGACGGCCGACATCTTCGACAAACGACAGAATATTGGTGTCTTTACATACCGCACAACCATGCACGGCACCAGCCGCTTTGTAGGTTTGGTTGTGATGGGTTAAAGACGCCAATAACCCATAGAGCTTAGACTGGTAAATAGTAGGTTGGGGCAGCGTAACGCCTTCTAACTTTTTCATTACGTCACCGAACATGGTACCTTGGCCACAGCCGGAGGTAACCGTTTTCTTACTCAGCTTCCTTTGCACATCATCGGTATTTTCGCCGGTGATCACTGCGGCCGAGTTGGTTTCCCAATCAATAATCAATGATTCAATGGCTTCGATATCTTCGATAAACCCTTGATTTTTTAAGTAGCCAAGAACCAGCGGTGAAGGGCGTTCACCCAGTGTCATCAGTGTCACCACTTCAATCCAGTTTAAATAGACAGTTAAAGGGTGCTCGCACGCAATTTCTTTGGCCATCATGTCACCGTATTCATCCATCACATCAACGGTGATTGTCTGATTAACAGATGAGTTTGTTTTTATGATTCTTGGCAATTTGGACATCAGAGATTCCCTGCGGGTATTTTATAATGTTAATTCAAGTCCCACATCCAGGGGGATGCTGGACTGTTTTTTAACTGAGTTGTCAAATTCTATGTTATTGGAAGAATTTCACCATAAAAAAACAGAACCGTCAGTATAATAAACAGAATTTGATTGCGATGTGCTGCCTTTTGATATCTAACGCACTATAACTTTATATATGTAATTCAAAATAAGAAACAATCCGCAAATTTTTATAAAACATCATTAACAATAAACCGTTCAGTAAGCAAAAGAGTCAGTTAAACAGTTCCGCTGAAAGGGGGGGAGTGACAATGGAACATGCTATTATGTCGATTGGTTTTTAACGCAAGTCTAAGACTATTGTCTAAGACCAAGGCGCTTAAAACCGGATAAAAACAGTGGTATAAATAGATGATAAAGATCACACGAGGACAGCACATATGCTTTTTCCCTACCGAAGTATTGTCATTTTAACGGGTGCGGGTATCTCTGCTGAATCTGGCATTCGAACGTTTCGTGATCAGGACGGATTGTGGGAAAGTCATCATATTGAAGATGTTGCGACGCCTGAAGGCTATCGTCGTGATCCTGCTCTGGTGCAGAATTTCTATAACCAACGTCGTCACCAACTAGAAAGTGGCACTGTTTCCCCTAATGCTGCACATTTTGCTCTGGCAAAGCTTGCCAAAGAGTTCAATGGAAAAGTGACTATCGTTACCCAGAATATCGATAACCTGCATGAAGTGGCAGGAAGCCAAAATGTTATTCACATGCATGGAGAGTTGCTGAAGGCACAGTGCAGCCAAACAGGCCAAAGTGTAGAGTGGGGAGGAGATCTTATGTTAGATGACCATTGCCACTGCTGCCAGATGCCCGCTCCGTTACGCCCAAATGTCGTCTGGTTTGGTGAAATGCCAATTGGAATGGGACGTATTCATGAAGCGTTATTGGATGCGGATCTGTTTATCTCTATCGGTACATCCGGTGCTGTTTATCCTGCTGCAGGTTTTGTCCATGAAGCGGCGATGCATGGTGCCCATACTATTGAATTAAATCTTGAGCCAAGCGAAGTCGAAAATGAGTTTGCTGAGAAGCGCTATGGCCCGGCATCGAAATTGGTACCTGAGTTTATAGATGAGATTTTAGGAATATCAGGTGCAGCGTGATCTAACCGAGGTTAAAGAGTTTATAAAAGGAGGCTCGACTTGAAACCTCCTTTTTTATAACGTCAAATCTTTATTATTGACCCGCTTTTAGCTTCTGGAAGTACTCTTCATAAATGGTGTTTGCAGTGCCAACACTGTCTTGCCATTCACCCGCATCTAATACTTCTTGTGACGGGAAAACATTCTTATCATTTACAAAGTCTGCCGGCAGCAGTTTCTTTGCACCGGCGACTGGCGTCGGATAACCAATTTCTACGGCTACTTTTGCTGCATTGTCCGGACGCAGCAGGAAGTCGATCATTTTATGAGCAGCGTCTGTATTCTTGGCCTTCGCTGGAATTGCCAGACTGTCCATCCAGAATATCGCACCTTCTTTTGGCCATACGATATCGACTTGTGCGCCTTCCTGACGCGCGGTGTACGCCGAGCCATTCCATAGCATACCCAGAGAAACTTCTCCGGCCATATACGGGTTAGCGGGGTAGTCCGAGTTAAATACCAATACATTTGGCATTAATGTCTTCAGCTCTTCATAGGCCGCTTTGATTTCTTCCGGCTTTTGGGTATTAGCTGAATAACCCAGCTTACGCAGTGCAATGTGGAAGAATTCACGAGCATCATCCATCATCATCAACTGGCCTTCCCATTTAGGATCCCAGAAATCACTCCAGCTGTTGATCTGGGTTTTATCCATCATATCGGTATTCACACCAATACCGGTAGCACCCCAGATATAAGGGATTGAGTAATCGTTATTTGGATCAAAAGGTTTGTTCAGATAGTTAGGATCAAGTTCTTTGAAATAAGAAAGTTTTGAGTGATCAACTTTTTGTAACATGCCCTCATCACGCATCTTAGATACATAATAAGTGGATGGAACAATCAGGTCATAACCTTCGCCGTGCGTTTTCAGCTTGGCATACATGGTTTCATTCGATTCATAAGTGGAATAGATGACTTTAATGCCCGTTTCTTTGGTGAACTGCTCCAATACTTCTGATGGAATATATTCAGACCAGTTATAGAAATAGAGTTCATTATCTGCGGCTACTGCCACGTTGGTGAACATTGCTGCTGCGCATACGCTACCGGCCACTAAAGAAGACCATTTTTTCATTGTTATTGCTCCTAACAAACTGGACGTTTCGATCCAAAGGTTGAGAGTTATCTCTAGCGAATATACCGAACGAAAATGCCAGTATTAAACCGCTACCCCTAATTGTACGAAAATAAATTATTAGCACATTAAGCTAATGAATTATTTCCGATTATTGTGCGGGAATTATAGCAGAAGAATACTATGATCACAGCAGGCGATATGCGGATGTGGGTGGTGTGCTTCATCCTTTAGGGGAGAGAAATAAAGGCGGAATAAAAATTAGGAGGTATTTCAATTTCTCTATTTGTCATACATAATAATTAGAAATACTGCACTAAACAACAGGTTGTACTTTCGCGTCCGCATGACCAGCAATTTATTACGGAGAAAAACGATGCGCCAGCTGATAAAGAATGCCACCGTAATTGATGGCAGAGGGTGTGCCGGGTTCAATGGCGATGTGTTAATTGACGACAAGGTGATCGCTAATGTTGCGCCTGTAATTACGGCAGAAGTCGATCAAATAATTGAGGCCGATGGCGCGTTTGTGACTCCGGGTTTTATTGATGTTCACAGCCATGCCGATCTGGCCGCTTTTCTGCCGCAAGGCTTCAGACCCAAAGTGCTGCAAGGGATAACCACTGAACTGATCGGTCTTTGCGGACTTGGTGTTGCTCCTGTGCCTGAAACTCTCCAGCCAGAATTGAGAAAACGACTGATCATCGGCAACCCCCCTGTTGATTGGAACTGGAACGACTTCCCGAGTTTCGGCGCTGCCCTGAAAAAACAGGGGATGGAAGTCAATCTGTCGTCCTTTCTGCCACATGGTTTATTGCGCTATCAGATTTGTGGTAACAGCAACATGCCGATGGATAAGAGACAACGCCGGCAACTGGCTCTGTTGGCTGATGAATCGCTGGCTGCCGGTGCCCGTGGTATTAGTTTGGGTTTGATCTATCATCCTGCGTTATTTAGTGACCGCAATGAGTTACTGACTGTCGCCCGGATTGCCGCCAAACATCACAAGCCGCTGGTTGTACATATGCGCAGTGAAAGTGATGAGATCCTGGAAGCTTTACAAGAGATGATCACATTGTCGCATCAAGCAGGATGCCAGCTTCATATTTCACATCTGAAATTAATTGGTCGTCGTAATGCCGGTAAACTGGATAAGTTACTGACACTTATCGAACAGCATGAGCTGACATTTGATCAGTATCCGTATCATTATGGCAGTACGACATTGTTTTCTGTCTTACCTCCGGCCCTTATTCGCACTTACGCACCTGATGCTTTAATGGGCGCACTGCAAACACCGGCTGTAAGAAAGCAACTTCGTGATTGGTTTGCAGAGCGGATTTTACCTCAGGCCGGTGAACCGTGGGATAATCTGCCTGCATTGTTAGGGTGGGGGAATATTCTGGTTTGTGAAGTTGAAACCCAGGCATCTCAGCAATGGTTGGGGCTGAATATTGCCCAGTGCGCACAGCAGACTGGGCAGCATCCTGTTGACTTCGTCCTTGATCTTCTTGTCAGAGAGCGGGGTAATGTTCGGATGATCGACTATTTTATGGATGAGGCGTTAGTTGAACAGATCTTTCAGCACCCGCGGGGAATGGTCGGCTCTGACACAATATTGGGAGGGAGGCTTCACCCTAGGGTCTGTGGTACTTTTCCGCGAATAATCCACGACTTTGTCAGACAGCGCCAATTGCTGTCTTTTGAGCAGGCAGTTCATAAAATGACGGCCTTGAGTGCAGAAACATTTTCACTCGACAAGCGCGGTAAAATAGCACCGGGCTACTATGCTGATATTGCCATGTTTGGCTCCGATTTCTGTGATCACGCGACCATTGAACAGCCGCAACAGTGTTCAACCGGATTACGTAATTTATGGGTCAACGGCTGCCGTAAAGTGGCGGAGGAGCAGTATTTGGAAACGTGTTCTGGCGAATTGCTACTGGCATAACAGGTAACGACGCCAATAAAAAAGGTAACCAACAAGCTATCTTAAAGAAAAGAGTTCACTAACAACTGATTTCAAAAAACAACGTGGTTACCTTAGTGGGATCATTTGATTGATGAAATTACTGGCCGGCCTTAAGCTCTAGGAAGTAATTTTCATAACGGATATTCATTTTGCCCACAGCATCTTGCCATTCACCACGATCAAGATCTTCTTGTGGTGGGAAAAGGGTAGGATCATCTTTGTATTTTTCGTTAGACGCTTTTACTGCCGTCAGGTAACCGGTATCTTCTGAAATCTTTGCGGCTACATCTGGGCGAAGCAAAAAATCGATCATTTTGTGTGCAGCATCAACGTTCTTCGCATTTTTAGCAATAGCAAGGCTGTCGACCCAGAAAATCCCGCCTTCTTTAGGCCAAATCAGCTTTATTGGCAGGCCTTCTTTTTGCGCTGCAGCCGCAGAACCATTCCAAAGCATACCTAAACCCACTTCGCCCGCTAGATACGGTGCGGCTGGGTTATCAGAGTTAAATACCAAGACGTTCGGCATTAGTTTTTTTAGTTCTTTGTAGGCTTCGTCAATCTGTTGAGGATCGGTGGTGTTACCTGAATAACCAAGCTTACGTAATGCAATATGGAAGACTTCTCGTGTATCGTCCATTAGCATAAGTTGGCCTTTAAGTTCAGGATTCCACAAGTCAGCCCAGCTGTTGAAGTCTGCAGGATCATACATATCCGTATTTACCGCCAGACCGGTCATCGCAATCACATGAGGGATAGAGTAGTCATTGCTAGGATCAAAAGGCTTGTCGAGATAATTCTTATCGAGCTCTTTAAAGTTCGTCAGTTTAGATTTATCGATTTGCTGTAACATGCCTTCATCACGCATTTTCGTAACAAAGTAAGTTGATGGCACGACTAGATCATAGCCTTCCGAATGTGTTTTCAACTTAGCATACATAGTCTCGTTCGACTCGTAAGTCGAATAAATCACTTTAATACCAGTTTCCTTCGTAAACTGTTCTCGTAGTTCCGTAGAAATATACGGTCCCCAGTTCATAAAGACTAATTCTTTGTCAGCTGCACTCACTGTATTTGTAAACATAGCGGCTGCACATGCTGCACCGGTCAGAAAAGCGAACCTTTTTTTCATTATTGTATCAACTCCAAAACCCCATTAGGGTGTTAAAAAAACAAGCGACTAATCAGAATAGCCACTTGCATTTATTTGGCTCAGGCCAAATTTAGATCGTGAGATCAGTTCTCCGAAGCACGAAAACTACTTTATCTTTTCCCGTGCAACTAGCTGCGAGCAGATGACCAAAAACAGGGAAACCACTAGCATTATAGTCGCTAATGCATTCACTTCCGGAGAAATGCCGACTTTAACCATTGAGTAAATTTTCAATGGCAGAATTTCGTAAGTCGGACCTGTTACAAATGAACTGACAATGACATCATCCAGTGACAGGGTAAAACTCAATAACCAACCCGCGGCTACCGCGGGTTTTGCTAAGGGCAAAATAATTTGCTTGAGAATGACCCACTCACTGGCACCCAGATCGCGAGCCGCTTCCAGCATCTTCACATCAAAGCCTTTGAGCCGACTATAAACGGTGACGACCACAAACGGCAGACAGAAGGTAATGTGGGACAGTAACAAGGTTAAGAATCCCAGCTCGGCTCCCAGCAATAAAAATAGCGCCAGCAGCGAAATCGCCATCACAATGTCAGGTGACATCATCACCACAAACAACATGCCATTTACGAATGTTTTACCACGGAATCGGTAACGGAATAAGGCAACGGCCGTTAGGCTACCGATAATCGCGGCAACGGTGGCTGAAAAAACCGCAATATTGATAGAATGCCACGCTGCTTGCATTAAGCCATCATTATTAATTAGATGCTCATACCATTTGGTGGTAAATCCTCCCCATTTCATACCAAATTTGCTGGCATTGAAGGAGTTCACGATCAAAATAATGATCGGTGTATATAGGAAGGCATACACCAAAGTCATAAAACTGAACTTAAATGCGCGTCCCATTATTCCAGCTCCACTTTACGGTTGAGTAATTTCCCTGCACGGTAATAGGCATACAGCATGACAGCCATAGCGACGGTTAACGCGATACTGGTTGCAGAACCAAAAGGCCAGTCACGGGCATTCAATACCTGACTCTTAATGACGTTACCAATAAGCAGATTCTTCGCCCCACCCAACAGATCAGAAACATAGAACATCCCTAATGCAGGAAGCAGTACCAGTAAACAGCCGGCAATAATACCAGGCATGGTTAACGGGAAGATCACTTTGATGAAGGTTTGAAATTTATTCGCACCCAGATCGCGTGCCGCTTCGATATAGGTATTGTCGAGTTTCTCTATCGCCGAATAAAGCGGCAGTACCATAAATGGCAACAAAATATAAACAAGACCAATCATTACCGCATATTCGGTGTACATAATGCGTATCGGTTTATCAATAATATCCAGGTAGAGCAGGGTATTATTAAAGATCCCCCGGGTACCCAGCATGATTTTCAAACCATAGGTACGGATCAATGAGTTGGTCCAGAATGGTACGATCACCAAAAACAGCATAAATGGCCGCCACTTCTCGGGCATTTTCGCAATAGCGTAAGCAAACGGATATCCAATCAGCAGGCACAAGAGCGTTGCGACAGCCGCCATATAGAACGAGTGCAACATGACCTTGGCGTACAACGGATCAAACAACCTTATGTAGTTATCAAACGTAAAGGTCATTTCTATCAGGTTTGCATCATCTCGGGTCAGGAAACTGGTTCCGATGATCATCAGGTTAGGCATAAATACAAACAGCACCAACCAACTGACGATGACCGTTATGATGATGTTTTGGAGATTAAGCTTCTTGTTCATCAGCCAATACCACTTCCCAGCTTTCTACCCAGGTAACTGCAACTTTCTGATCCATAGAGTGGTCGACATCAGGATCGTCTTCGTTGAAGAATTCGCTAACCATCACAGACTTGCCTGATTCCAGTTCAATAACCGAATCCAGCGTCATCCCTTTATAGGTCCGCTCGCGAACGTAGCCGATGATCCCCGCTGCTTGATCGCCATCATTGATTTCTTCCAGGCGGATATCTTCCGGACGTAGTAGCACTTTCACCTTGTCACCGGTATTAACCGGTAGTTTACAGTGAACCTGTGCTGAACGGCCTTCAATATCAGCCATAATACGCTTGTCATCTAAACGTTCTTGTACAATGGCGTCAAAGACATTGATTTCGCCGATGAAACGCGCAACAAACAGGTTGCTAGGCTCTTCGTAAATTTCACGGGGTGAGCCGTCTTGTTCAATATTGCCGTCACGCATAACGATAATGCGGTCAGACATCGACAAGGCTTCTTCCTGATCGTGAGTCACAAAAATAAACGTAATGCCAAGTTTGCGCTGAAGCTGTTTTAATTCGATCTGCATCTGTTTACGGAGTTTGTAATCAAGGGCAGATAAAGATTCATCCAGCAGCAATACTTTAGGTTTATTTACAACGGCACGGGCAATAGCAACACGTTGCTGCTGCCCACCAGACAGTTGATGAGGCCGACGAGAGGAGAACTTTTCAAGCTGCACCATACGTAGCGCTTCAGTTACCCGAGGTTCAATCTCAAGCTCTGCAACTTTTAGCATGCGCAAACCAAACGCGACATTCTCAAATACCGTCATGTGCGGAAACAGAGCATAACTCTGGAACACCGTATTAACATGTCGTTGTTCTGCAGGGATCTCGGTAACATCCTTGTTGGCAATAATAACCTGACCATCGTCAGCGTTCTCAAAACCAGCAATAAGGCGAAGTACAGTGGTTTTGCCACAACCGGAAGGGCCCAAGATCGTCAGAAACTCACCATCATTCACATTCAGATCAAGGCCTGCGATGATTTGTTTGCCATCAAAGCTCTTGCTCAGCCCATTGAGTTGGATCACTGGTTTTTTAGATGTTTTTGCAGCGTTCAATTCTACGTTATCTCCACCTGGGGTGTATGGTTAGGATCCCATTATCAATGGCTCATTTTAAGAGGCGAATAATAGTCTTCTAAAAGCGCAATAGAAAGTGTTTTTTTCCGTATTTTTTCTGTTGATGCAATACCTTGTATCACAGTAATACAACAGAAAATCAGGGTTATATCTGAGCGTAAAGTCAGCCATTTCAGAGTCAGGTAAAGGAATGATACTGCCGCCACATTATGGCACTCGGCTAAGTATGAAAGGCCTTCAGAAACAACCTAAGTCGACTAACAGATAAGAGGTCTGCATTAGAATATTTAGAAAAGCGGGACGGCCTGTTCAAATATCGTACGATTTGACGGCTTGTGAGCATTTTTTACAACAGCTTGATTTTTAAAAACGTCTAGCTAGCGTACAATAAGCGTTCCTCAGACAGAATGATATGTATATGAAAGACGCAATGAATAAAAGCTTCCACGTTGGCGGCTCGATTGAAAAAGCCTTAAAAGGAGATGTTGATCTTCAGGCGGTTGCTGTATTGCAAGAAGCCTGGAAAGTGACAGCAAGACACTTCTTATCCTTTCTTCCTGCCATTATCGGCCTTTTTCTTGCGCAAGCTGCGCTATTACTGGTTGGCTTGCAAGTGCAACTGGGTGATGCTGCTTTGTTTTTTGATGTCATTATCAGTGGTCAGGAAATGACGGCAGAACTCGTTCAGGCGGGTTATATGGCTAACTTCTGGTCGGATGTTTTAAGTGCACCACTGTTCGTTGGTGTGAGTCTCATGGCATTGAACCATGCCGTCGGATTGCCGACCAAACCAAGTCATTTAGTGAAAGGCTTTCCTTTTCTCCTGGTGTCTATCATTACCATGTTACTGACATCTTCAATCCAAGGGATCGGTAATGCAATTTTCCCTCTTATCGGGTTACTACTCTCTATGGGTTTTAGTATGGCGATTATTCTGGTTTGTGAAAAACGAGTCACGCCGCTGAGGGGGATACAGATTTCACTCATAGCAACATTGAAAAAATTAATGCCGATGACGGCAATTTATCTTGTTGTACTCGTCATGTTCTTTATTTCCTTTGCTACTGCGGGGTTAGGGTTGATTTGGACCATTCCATTCTTCTTTAATGTTAAGGGTATTATTTACCGAAACCTGTTTGGCATAACGTTGCAGGTGACCACTGCCAAGAAGGGGCATGATGATCACAATAAGCCAGATAAGAATGACAAGGTATTTACCGCGTGATATTGAAGAATAAAATTGCCTTGGTGTTTTTGATTTCCGCCCTGACAGCTTGCGGGGAGGCACCGTTTGGAAACATATCAGATTCAAGCAAAGATAAAGAGACTTCTTCTGAACCTGATTTTGCAGTGATTGAAGATGTTAATCAGAAAAAACAATCTTTTTTTGATCACTTACGACCAGCCGTCGTGCAGGAAAACAAACGGGTGAGTGAAGAACGTGATTTTCTGTTGAAGCTGAAGTCAAAGGCTGAGTCAGAAAAAGCGATCGACAGTAAACAGCTTGTTTATGCAACAAAGCTGGGCAACATGTACCAGTTGCCACTTAACAGTGACAGCGTCACAAATGACTGGCTTTCACTGATGTTGCTTCGTGTTGATGTGTTACCTGAAGAGTTAGTGCTAAGCCAGGCTGCGAATGAGTCAGCTTGGGGAACATCACGCTTTGCCGTTGATGGGAATAACTATTTTGGTCAGTGGTGCTACCGTGAGGGCTGCGGCTTAGTGCCGGCCTCTCGCACAGAAGGCTTTACCCATGAAGTCGCCGTGTTTGATTCGGCATATCAGTCTGTTAATGCTTATTTTATGAATTTAAATCGTAATAATGCTTATACTGAACTGCGTCAAATTCGCGCAGAGCAGCGTACTGCCGGACAAACAATCACTGGTACAAAGCTGGCTGAGGGCTTAAGCCGGTATTCTGAACGAGGTCATGAGTATATTGATGAAATTCAATCCATGATCAGACATAACAATAAGTATTGGAGCCAAGGATAAGGATGAAGTTGAGCCATTGGCTGTTAGCCGGCCTGTTTGCCACAAGCACTGTATATGCTCAAGACGCCAACGCCCAGAAGATTGATATTCGCTACAGTACGCTTCATAGTAAATTGAAGCAGAATGTAAAAGAAGGTCATGATGATGTGCGCATTGCACTGTTTCTTGTTAACCAAGCAAACGGGGAAGTCTGTAAGACCCGAAAGGCTTCGATGCGAAAAGAGAAGCATTATGAAGAGTTGGTGATACCCGAGAGCAATGAGTTAGTGGTTCCCGTTGATAAAAACCTTCGCCAGGCGAACCCTGATGTCACATTCGTAATTGATGACGGCATTACGTGTGATGTCTCGATGCAAGTTATTGCCAACCAAAATTTTGATACAAGCTTGAGCCAAAACGAGATCGCGCAACTGGTTCCTCAAATGAATAATATGCTTTCCGATCTTGGTGGCATGTTTGCATCTTGGTTTATGCCTGAAGCTGAAGGGGTCGTTGTACACTTTTCCGAATCTAAAGCCGTTATTAAATTAGCTGATTTATCCCAAGATGAAGTTTTACAATTCCCGCAACCAATCGTCAAAGTAACCCCCTGGATCCCTCAAGGTAGTTAACGCCTGATCTATCAAATTTATGCTCGAAAAAAAGCCTCTAACCATTACAGGTAAAGAGGCTTTGTTGTTCTGCCGTTAGGTGAAACGAGTAATTACTTTAGCTCTCAATATGATGCCGTACATTAGTGATGTGTTTTCAGTTCTGCAAAAGCCAAAGATGTTTTTTATGGTGAGAATTCCTTTCTATTCTGATTAATTGGTGGTTACCAGAACTTGATTAATTTCTGTTTTGATATTGTCTGATTGTGTACCGAAAATAGCCTGTAAATTATCGCCAATCACCAATACCTCTCTAGCTCCAAGTCGTTTAATGCCGTCAATGTCTGCTTGTTTGATATCATGTAATGTGACACGCAGACGGGTAATACAAGCATCAACATTTTTGATGTTAGATTTGCCACCGAGTGCAGAGATAAGGTTCTCAGCCAGTTCAGTTCCAATCTCAGTAATTTGGCTGAGATCTTCTTCATCGCTCTCTCGTCCGGGAGTCATCAGATTTAATTTGGCAATCAACAAGCGGAATACGGTGTAGTACATGATTGCCCAAAGTGGGCCAATAATGATGAACTGCCATGCATTTTGTGATAGTGGGTAATAGATTAAGAAATCGATAGCACCGTGTGCGAAGGTCACACTGTGATGGATGTCTAATGCGCTGACAAGAGCAAAACCAATACCGGTGAATATACAGTGAATGACGTAAAGAACTGGTGCGACGAACAGGAATGAAAACTCCATTGGCTCAGTGATACCGGTTAGCCAGGAAGTTAATGCCGCCGAAGCCATAATACCGCCAACCAGAGCGCGTTTTTCAGGCCGAGCTGAACGATAAATTGCCAAACCAATTGCAGGTAGTGCCCACATTGAGTACATGTAACCGCCAGCTAGATTACCTGCAGTAGGGTCGCCAGCAAGATAACGTTGTATTTCACCTTTGATCACCGCACCTGTTTCAGGATTTACATATTCGCCGACTTCAAAGAAGAAAGGAACATTCCAGATATGATGCAGGCCGAAAGGTATAAGTGAACGTTCAACAAAGCCATAAATACCGAAAGCAAGGGTTGGACTTTGATAAGCAGCCCAGTGTGAAAAAGTGTCAATTACATTACCGATGGGTGGCCAGATGTAGCTCATTATCACACCAAGTGCAATTGCACTGATCCCCGTAACAATGGGCACGAACCGTTTGCCTGCAAAAAAGCCTAAATATTCCGGTAAACGAATATTGTAGAAACGTTTGTACATCACCGATGCTATTGCACCGATGGCAATCCCGCCAAATACGCCGGTATTAATGGTTGGAATACCGATCACACTGGCAGTTTCGATACCATGTTGTTTTGCCATTACGCCCATCGTGGCGGTCAAGATGGCAAACCCTACAGTCGCGGCAAGACCAGCCACACCATCGTTATCACTTAAACCAAGTGCCACGCCAATTGCAAAAATGAGTGCAAGATTGCTGAATACGGCATCACCTGACATTGCCATAATGTCAGAAACGATTGTTGGTAACCATGAAAAATTAGCGGAACCTATACCGAGTAACAAACCTGCTATAGGTAATACGGCGACCGGTAGCATAAGCGACCGCCCGATTCTTTGTAGTAAACCAAAGGTAGAACTGATCATAATAAATTCCTTATTTGTGTGTACTCTCTTTCATTTACTACAATAAATTATTAATTCTTGTTCAAGGTTAATTAAGGTTATCTATTTGTAAGAGAATACTTACAAATAAATTAAAATCATTCTCGATTAATGAAGGGGAGCTGATAAAATGGCTTGAAGATAAAAGAGACAACACGTATAAATTCAAAGAATCTAGTTTATCGAGATGAAATAGTGAAGAATAAAACCATATTAGTGGTTGATGATAATGAAGAAATACGTGATGCGCTAAGCGAATACTTAGGGCGTTCAGGTTTTAATGTGCTGACGGCTGCCGATGGCGATGAAATGTGGCAGCACTTAAATAAGGAAGAACCTAGTTTAATTATTCTAGATATCATGTTGCCCGGTGATGATGGATTAACACTGTGCAGTAAAATACGACTCAAATCACATGTTCCTATTATTATGCTGACCGCTGTCTGTGATGAGACTGATCGTGTAGCAGGGCTTGAAATCGGTGCAGATGATTATATTACAAAAACGTTCAGCCCCAGAGAATTACTAGCCAGAATTAAAGCCTTACTTCGGCGTAGTCAATTTAGTTCAAATACGCCATTTAATCGAAAAATTGCATTTTTAGATTGGACCTTTGATACCGTAAAACGCCAACTTATTCATACCAATGGAAACGTCGTACAATTATCAGGAGCCGATTTTTCCGTCTTTAGCCTGCTGGTACAACATCCGAATAAATTATTTAGTCGCGATGAGATTGCACAGTGTATCTGGGGGAGAGATGTAGAACCTTTCGAACGCGGTATTGACGTCCAGATGAGTCGGTTGCGCAAACACCTGAAAGATGACGATCGTTCTCTTATTTTAACCGTTCGCAACAAAGGCTATATGCTTGCGTTAGACACATTAGACGAAGCATGAATGACTTTGAGCCTAAACGTGAATGGATGTTAAGTCATGAGATTTAGTTTTGTTCGTTCTATTTCTTTTCGTGTTGGTGCAACATTGCTGGTTATTATCGTTATAGCGGAGTTAGCCGCCGGTATTATTTGGTTTCAATCTAATGCCAGTAAAGAAGAGAAAAGTTTGCGTGATACTATGGTAAGTATCACAACCAGTGCTGTTGATACTTACAATTATTTTTACTCTTTACCTATAAAATATCGTCATTTAATTCTTAACCAACTCCGGGAGTTGGGTGGTACTCGCTTCTTTATTTCGATCAATAATCGTGAACTGCCAGTCAAACCACTTGATGGTATGGCTATAACTCGAAACCTGACAAAAGTGGCCAGTGATATCCTCCATCAAAAAGTGAATATCGCGAAGAGTATTCAAGTCGCAATGACGCGCCGTGATGATATGAGAATATTTAATTCAGGAATTAAGCTTGAAGAGTTACCAGAGGTTTGGGCCAAATATAGCCTTGCACTTGGCGAACTTGATCTTCCTATCATTGTGATACAGATAGAAATGTCAGACAAGGAATGGTTCTACGTTGCGGCAGTCTTACCGGTTCCTTTTTCTTCCCTTGAACCGACATTTATCGATAAACGACAAGCTTTCTTTTTAGGTATGACATCAATTATGCTGATGTTATGTACTGCCTGGATATTACAAAGAGAGATTCGCCCAATTAAGTCATTAGCTAAAGCGGCAACGCTAATGGGAGGGCAGTTTTCTGTACCAGAAGTCAAAGAAGAAGGCAGTAAAGAAACTCGAACCGCAGTGCATGCTTTCAATAAAATGAACCGTCGAGTACGGTCCTATATTCGAGATCGGGAAATGTTGTTTGGTGCCATATCTCACGATTTAAAAACACCATTGGCATGTTTAAAACTGCGAACGGAAATGTTGGATGATGAAGCAACAAAACAACGCTTTGAAAAGTTGCTTAATGAGTTTGACGTGATGTTAAACGGCGCATTGCAATGTATACGTGATACCAATATTCACGAAGAGCCCGAATGGATAGATGTAACGCAGTTATTGGACCATTGCCGAGACTACTATAATCGCAACCATCATTGCGTCACCATCCATAGTAGAAAACCACTAACATATTTAGGTAAACCGTTAGCAATAAAACGTTGTATTTACAATGTTGTCGATAATGCCGTGATGTATGGTAAAAAGGTTGATATAAGCATCAACGATAATGTCCAAATATTGCAGATTATCATTAGGGATTATGGCCCGGGAATTGATAAAAAATTGATTGAAAAAGTATTTGAACCTTACTTCAGGGCGCATCCACAAGATGAGTCAGGATCTGGG
Organism: Photobacterium sp.; assembly: GCF_033720175.1. GTDB lineage: Bacteria > Pseudomonadota > Gammaproteobacteria > Enterobacterales > Vibrionaceae > Photobacterium. Next base: position 270,749 of record NZ_JAWWDA010000003.1, on the reverse strand, counting down.
TTAGGCCTGACGATCGCACGGAGTATTGCAAGGAGTCATGGTGGAGACTTAAAGATTATGAATCATCCTGAAAAGGGGTTGGAAGTTCATTTGATATTTACGAGAGATTAATGAGATCGATTACTGTTCTAATGTTGCTTTTATTTACCTGTACTGCGCTTGCTGAACGTGAAGTCGAGTTTTTACATTGGTGGACATCAAAAGGTGAAGCTGCGGCATTTAATATCGTCAAAAAAGCGCTCAATGAAAAAGATATTAAGGTGGTTAGTTTTCCGGTTCAAGGCGGCGGAGGTGATAGGGCGATGTCCATTCTGCAGGCGCGAGCCATTGCGGGAAATCTGCCGGATATAGCACAATTGGAAGGGCGATCGCTTCAATCTTGGGCTGCATTGGGTTTTTTACAGTCACTCAATACAATTGCTGCAAAGCATGAATGGAATAAAACCTTGCTTCCCTTGGCACAAGAGATCCATCGATATCAAGATCACTATGTTGCTATCCCTATTACTATTCACCGACTCAATTGGATGTGGGTTAATCATGACATTTTGTCACAGTATCAATTATCGGTACCGACAACATGGGACCAAGCCATCACTGTTTTTCGTGAATTAAAAAGAAGAAATATTCCTCCTTTGGCGATGGGGAGCGAGCCATGGCAGGTTGTACAACTATTTGAAAATATAGCTTTTGGCTATGGAGGCGCTGAGTATTACAGAAAGGCGTTTATTGATTTGGAACCCAGTTACTTAAACAGTGAGATCACGGTTGAAGTATTAGATAAATTTCGGAAAATAAGCGAAATAGTGCTGCCAGATATGACTAGCATTGGATGGGATACAGCCACCAGAGAGTTATTGGATGGCAAGCGGGCATTTCAGATTTCGGGGGATTGGACCCTTGGTGAGTTGATTGCCCAAGGCGGATCGGTGCCTGAGAAAATAGGATGTTTCCCAACACCTGGAAAACATTCTGGATTCATTTATAACATGGATAGCTTTGCTATTTTTGATGGCCCCTTGCTTGATGATGATTCTTCTTATGCATTAGCGAAAACACTAGCAGAACCCGAATTTTTGCGCCAATTTAATCAAGTCAAGGGGTCTATCCCCGCCCGTAATGATATATTACTGGAAGGTTTTAATGCTTGCGCACTTCAATCACAGCAAGACTTTAATCTTGCAAGCCAACAAAATACCATGATTCCAAGCATTATTGATTCAATGGCCGTTAGTCCTTTGATTCAAAAAGCCGTATCCAGTGAATTATTTCGCTTTTTTAATGAGCCTTCCATGAAGGCAGAGCAAGTTATTTTGCATCTGCAAAGTATTCCCAAAAGCGGAATACTAATGGAGTAATTGACTGAGATAGTCTTGAAATTGGTTCCAGTCTCACCAAAAACTGACCCAACTCAAGCCATTTACTCTCCAATTGTTTGATACTGACGGTCAATTCTTAACGATTCTTCGTTTTGATGCTTTTCTTAAATATTCAACTAAAGAGTGGGACATGGACCAATTAATTGAGAGATTTTTACGCTACGTGAGCTTTGATACTCAATCTAACCCTTCAGTTGCCCATTGCCCGAGTACCAATGGGCAAACTGTACTTGCTGAGCAATTAAAGAAAGAACTTATTGAGCTTGGGCTGTGTAATGTTGAGCTGGACGAACATGGTTACTTAATGGCGCGTTTGCCATCTAATGTTGAACATGACGTACCGTGCATTGGTTTCATTGCTCATATGGATACCGCACCGGATGCATCGGGCAAAGAGGTAAAACCTCAGATCGTTGAAAACTATAAGGGTGGGGATATTGCTTTGGGAGCTGGTGATGAAGTGCTATCGCCAATTCAGTACCCGGACCTTAATAAGTTACACGGTCACAACATTATCACCACTGACGGTACAACCTTACTGGGTGCTGATAACAAAGCGGGAATAGCTGAAATCATCACGGCTATCGCATACCTGAAGGCCAATCCTGAAATTAAACATGGTGATATCAGCATCGGTTTTACGCCAGATGAAGAAATTGGTCGTGGTGCTAACTTATTTAATGTTGAAAAGTTCGGTGCACAATGGGCATATACCATTGATGGCGGTCCGGTAGGTGAGCTTGAATTCGAAAACTTCAATGCAACGTCGGCGGATGTCATTTGTCACGGTGTTAACGTTCACCCGGGCACAGCAAAAGATAAAATGGTAAACGCCATGAATATTGCCGCTCGGTTCCAATTGATGATGCCGGCAGATGAAACCCCCGAATGTACAGATGGCTACGAAGGTTTCTATCACCTGAAATCGATGGAATCTGCGGTGGCTAAGACCGAGCTGGGTTACATCATTCGAGATTTTGACCGTGAAGGTTTAGAGCGTCGTAAAGCCTTCATGCAGCAAAAAGTCGATGAGCTGAACAGCCAGTTAACCAAAGGGCGGGTAGAGCTTATCTTAGAAGACAGCTATTTCAATATGCGTGAAATGGTTGAACCACATCCACATGTTATTGAATTAGCAAAAGAAGCGATGATTGCTTGTGATGTGAAGCCAGATATTAAGCCGATTCGTGGCGGTACCGATGGTGCACGCTTGTCCTTCATGGGGTTGCCATGCCCAAATATCTTCACCGGTGGCTATAACTTCCACGGTATCCATGAGTTCATTACCATTGAAGGTATGGAGCAGGCGGTAAAGGTTATTGTGAAACTTGCAGAGAACACAGCAGTTAAATATCAATAAGTTATTTCTGTATTAGTACTTTTTTAGGTAAGTACGATATCTAAAAATACCGATCCGTTTTTTGATCGGTATTTTTTTGTTTATAACGTCAGCAAATAATCAATTGACCTCGTCAGTATTAATGGACTTTTTGATTGAAATTGTCTATAAATAGACAGTCAGGCAAATCAACGGAGAGGATAGCCATGAACACTTCAAAGGCCACTCACCACCAGCCACAACCAGAAGCCGGAAATACCGTTTTACCTGTGGTCTTCAATATTCTGGACAAATGGTCTTGTACCCAGGCACAGCAAATAGCCATGTTAGGTTTAACCAGCCGCTCAACCCTTAATAAATACCGGAGCCATCCGGAATCCGCCAAAGTCTCGAAAGATCTTCTTGAGCGTATGAGTTACATACTTAACATCCATAAATGCTTGCGCATCATGTTCACAGCAGAAGACAGCATTTATAACTGGGTACAGAAACCTAACTTCCATCCTTTTTTTGCAGGATCTTCCGCCATGGATGTGATGACTCAAGGGCGTGTGGTCGACCTTTATCAGGTGGCATCCCGCTTGAATGCATGGCGGGGCGGGCAGTCGTAGATGTCTTATCCGATTAAATCCTACGAAAATCAGCATTGTTATCGACTGATCCCTTCGAAATATCCACCAATTAACCTTTACGAAGATGTGTCTGATCCTGCACAGCTTGAAGCTATTTTTGCCGTTGAAGCGATCACTAATCCTCGTCTAGCTGAAGAAGTCGGCGACTTTTCGGGGATTGCCCCAGAAGATCGTTTAGTGGGTATTCCACACTGTAGCTTTGTTATGGCGGCGTTTACTCACATCAATCCTGATGGGGCCCGATTCAACACATCAGACTATGGTGCTTATTATGCCTCACCGGATGTAAACACTGCGATTAAAGAAACCGTGCACCATATAGAGCGGATAATGAGCTATACCAGCGAACCGGCGCAAGATATTCAAATGCGCTGTATTGATGCCTGGTTTACGGCTGAATTGACAGATTTGACTGGTAAAGAGTGTCTTGATTCACAGGTGTATCACCCGACAAATTATACCCACTCACAGGCCATTGCTGATAACGTAAAAAGTAAAAAAGGGGATGGTATTTTATATCAATCTATTCGTCATCAGGGCTATGATTGCTATGCGTTATTTAAACCTAACTTAGTGGATAAGGTTTGTCAGTCAAAACATTTTACTTATAAATGGAATGGCGGATCCGTTAACTCTGTACTTGAAATCAACCTAGTGTGAACGACTTGAAAAAAGCCGCTTAGCGGCTTTTTTTATGAACTGAATTTATACAGACGTTTTATTCCACACCGCAGAGACTCCCGGTTGATCCCCTTGGGTCCACCACTTCGCGGTGTATTCTTCGCCGTTAAACGTCACCTTATCGCCTTTGTTGTAAATGACGCTTGGTTGCCATATGGCCTCTCCGCCGCCAGACGACGCTTTTTCAACCGTTACCGTAATGGTATCGGAAGACGATTTACCGTTAGCCGTCACCGTTAACTGAAAGGTATAAGTCGCCGTTGTCAGATCTGTCACTGCAAAACTTGGCTTCACTGTATTGGCGTTTGTCAGTGTTACAGGGGTTCCCGAGACTTGCGACCAATTAAAGCTTAACGCATCTCCGTTTCTGTCATGAGATAACGCTCCAGTTAATTCGACAGATCCAATCGAGGTTACCTTGATATCAGCACCTGCGTATGCGACGGGAGCGACATCGCCGGCAGGTTTTTCTAAATACAGTGGTTTTTCAACACTTTCTGGCAAACACTTGTAGGTTGATTCCTGACCTTTAAAGGTACCGTTGCGGTCAAAGGCATCATATATACTGCCGTCTTTGTTACATAACTGACTCCACGGAGTATCAACCGGCAAGGCCAGCAAAATTGCATCCAGTACGTCACCAAACTGGTTGGCAAAGTCAATCACGCCATTTTGCTGGATATTACTGAACGCGATATAAGCACCATCCTGTGCCGCTTGAAGCTCCTCTTTGGTATAAAGCGGTGCTAAAGCATCAAGATAGGTAATAATTGTTTGCCAATCAATATTTGAAGTGTAGTAGCCAGGGTAGCCCGGGCCACTGGTATCAGCGACTTCTTTCAATGCCTTGGCTTTATACGGCACCTGATATAAGTAGTTGATACCAAAGCCACCAGAACCATCGCCAGTCAGATCGAAGCAAGAGTCGATGTTTGCTTTCTGCATACAGGCATCACGACGCTCCGGTTTTAGCGGGAACATCGCCAGACTCTCAGAGCTTAGCCCCCGGTTGTAACCAACAGAAATGATCTTGGTCAGTGCCTGTGGATCTTTAGCATCTTTGGCAAACAGGCCAAACTCCTGTGCCGAACGCGCCACGGTATAGTATGCGAAAATATTGTAGTAAGACGCGCCGATAGCACTCGGGACAAAACTGTTTTTGCCCGGTTCAGGTTTGAAAATCTGATTGTATAACGGTGATGTTTTTTCTGCCGGAGTGACAGCGTGATAGTCATCGGTCGGGTAAAGATCCTTATAAAAACGATTAGGGAACATCCGCATAAGCTCGCCATAGGCAGAATACATATGCCCCTCTAGCTGGAAGAAACCATCGTGTTTGGTTCGTCCGCCTCTCAAGGTGTTCCAAATCCCCCTAATGTCTGGCTGTGTTGCATCGACATCTTGGTATTTAGGCAGAATTGGGTAGGTGAAATAACCAGGAACATTGGCATAATCTGCGCCCATTCCGGCTTCTTGTAACGATTTAGCGGCATAGAGGTTGGCATCATGGTAAGGATCATCGATACCCGTGACATTTTTAAACAATGCCGCGGCATGTGCCATCGCCATGGCCCAGTGAGGGCGTTCATTAGGCAGTTGGAAAGAGTAAGGTGCCAGCCAGACCAGACGTTTTAGTTTTAAAATACGAATTTGCTGATCAACCACTTCCTGCCCCTGCGCTTTATACTGCTCGCTGACCTGATCAATCTCAGCCTGGGACAGTTCAAAATCCATCTGGCCGAGACGTATTTTTCCGGTCGGCATAAACAGTGCTGGATCTAACTGATAGGTATTAACCCCGATAATTTGTGCTGGCCAAGTATCAGAGGAAGGGAGCACCGCTTGTGCTTGCATACTACAAAGGCCGAGGACTGTTGCGGCCAAAATAGGCTTAACGTTGAGTCTTTCCATAATCTACACCTAATTAGAAAGTGATAAGGAGCCTCATTGCACAGAGGCTGGCGCAGAATTCAGTTTATTAATTAGGTAGGTAAGAAAACATAGTGTTAAGCAATGAGCTTCTGTTTTCTTGATCACATACATATTAAGTAGTCGGATCCGTATTATCTCTTGCTTAACTTTACGAGTGAGATCATCGGTGAGGGGTTCTCCGCTTGGTAGTGCGTCTATCGGAATATTAATCACAACAACAGAACAAGGACTGGAAGATCTGGCGTATGTCAAAGTTGTGCTTAGCAACTGTGCAGAGCTACCGCCAGATTGAAATTGGTAAAGACAACTAAGTGAAGGTTGATTAACAACCTCCACATGATGATTGAGGCGCGATTACTTCAGATAACGATCAATAAGGTGTTTTTTGAAGTATTCTGGATTCAGGCGCTCTCCTGTTGAATTAATCAGGATCTGATCTGTCGAGAGCGTACTCGCTTTCTTCCATACATGCTTATCTAGCCAGTTGAAAATCGGCGTCAGGTTTCGTTCGCGGATCAGGTTCTCGATGTTCATTTCTGTACGCATTGCTGCCATAAACTGCGCCGCATACATTGCGCCCAAGGTATACGACGGAAAATAGCCGAAGCTGCCGTCGGTCCAGTGGATATCTTGCATACAGCCATCGGTATAATTACCTTTGGTAGACAACCCAAGGTGTTCATTCATTTTTTTATCCCAAAGTTCGGGAATATCAGCAACCTCGATATTACCCTCAATCAAGTCACGCTCGATTTCATACCGTAATATGATATGGGCCGGGTAGGTGACTTCGTCAGCATCAACACGAATAAAATCAGGCTTAACACGGGTGCTGACAAGTGCAAGGTTGTCGCTTGTTAATGCCTTATCATCTGGGCGCATGAAAGCATCTTGAGCCAAAGGCGCCAGTAAACCAATAAAGGTCTCGTTGCGTGCCAACTGCATCTCAAAAAATAAACTTTGCGATTCGTGAAGGCCCATCGAACGGGCTTCACCCGCTGGTAAGTTGTGCCATTGAGCTGGAAGGCCTTGCTCATAACGGGCATGGCCCGTTTCATGAATAACGCCCATCAGCGCTGAGGTGAAATCTTCTTCATCATAGCGGGTTGTAATGCGAACATCGGTTGGAACACCGCCGCAAAATGGATGGACACTGACATCCAAACGGCCATGATTAAAATCGAAGCCCAGTTTATTCATCACTTCCAGGCTGATCTCTTTTTGAGCTTCAATTGGGAATGGGCCTTGAGGTGCGATCACCGTTTCAGTCGCCTGCTTCTCTTGTACTTGATGAATGAACGATGGTAACCATGATTTAAGATCAGCAAACAGTTGATCTAACTCTTTGGTCGTCATACCTGGCTCATAAAGATCAAGCAACGCGTCATAACGGCTTAACCCCGTCTCTTCTGAGCGTAGCTGAGCTTCTTTTCGCGCAAGTCTGACGACGGGTTCAAGGTTCTTACTAAAGTCATGCCAATTGTTTTCAGCACGTTGTGTCCGCCAGGCATGTTCACATTTTGACCCTGTCAGCGATTGTTCCTGAACCAAAGATTGTGGCAGTAGGTTGGCCATCTGCCAGCTGCGTTTCATCTCTTTCAGGCTAATCTGTTCTTCATCGGCAAGGGATTCGTGCTCTGCGAGATCAAACCAATCGGCTAATTGAGGTTCCGTGAGTAACTGGTGAGACAACACGGCCAATTCCGCCATGGCTTCTGAACGGGCTTCATTACCACCAGCGGGCATCATTGAAGCCTGGTCCCAACCACAGATAGCACCAAGGTGGCTTAAACGGGCATATTTTTTATAATGTTGTTCTAGTTTTTGATAGTAAGTCATCATCAGTCCTTGCGTAGACTTAAAAGCGTTAACCTCTAAGGATATCGATAAACGAAGAGATAAAAAATGCCTTTAGTAGTAAATGGTACATTATGATTATTATTCACGTTATGTATGACTAAAAAGTTGCCAGTGATGGGTGATTATATCGTTAGCGGTTTTTTATTCTGATTTTAATCGTGTAGAGGTCCATGAAAAAAAGTCATTGATGCTTTACTCAATGGTAGATATATAGATTTTTTGGCTCTGGGGCAGAGATTTATGCTGGCGCCTAAATACAACGAAGATGTTTAATTGAAATGGTTAAAGTCCGTTATCACAGGATCTGCCAAGTACTGAACTTACAGATTTTACAAACACTTACCGTGTGATGTAGGCAGGGAGGTTAAGGTGGCTTCCGGGTCTACACGATTAAAATCAGAATACTGATTTTACAGCGGAGATTTGCCCTCCGCTGGATATTCCGGATTAAATATTTGTCACATCAATAAACATCGATTCGTCAATATTCGAAGAGGAAACCTCTGCTTCTTTAAACTCGTATTCCGCTCTTTCTGTCGTACGATCCAATGGCAGCTCATTGAAATCGAATAAATTTCTGTCGGCTAACTGACTCGGACTGACGTTCTGAATGGATTTAAAGATGCTCTCAACACGACCTGGTGTTTTCTTGTCCCAGTCAATAAGCATTGCTTTGATATTTTGTCGTTGAAGATTTTCCTGAGAGCCACACAGGTTACATGGGATAATCGGGAATTCACGCTGCTCGGCGAAAGCGATTAAATCTTTTTCACGACAATAGGTTAGTGGGCGAATAACCACATTACGCTTGTCGTCAGAACGAAGCTTCGGCGGCATTGCTTTTAAGCGTGAACCATGGAACATATTAAGAAACATAGTTTCAACAATGTCGTCCATGTGGTGGCCAAGGGCAATCTTCGTTGCGCCGATCTTTTCAGCAAACGAGTACAACGTGCCTCTTCTTAAACGAGAGCAAAGGCCACACGTAGTTTTGCCTTCAGGGATTTTTTCTTTAACCACTGAATAGGTATCTTTATCAACGATATAATACGGGATACCAAGAGATTCAAAATATTTTGGCAAGATATGATCAGGAAACCCAGGTTGCTTTTGATCCAAGTTAACGGCAATAACGTCAAATTTGATAGGGGCCGCTTTTTGTAAGCTCAATAAAATATCAAGCATGGCAAAAGAATCTTTCCCGCCACTGATACATGCCATGACGACATCAGACTCTTCAATCATGTTGTAGTCAGTGATAGCATTGCCAACATTACGTCGAAGCTTTTTTTGCAGCTTATTGAACTCAAGGGTTTCTTTTCTTGTATCTTTTTGATTCATTCTCAAATCTCGTACTACCGTAATTAAAGTAGTGAACAGCTGATGGATTAGCGGGGGATTATAATGCTTTTTTACATTTTCTGGAAAGTTATCTTCAAATCCAGTTAAGAAGGCGCATCAAGGATGTATGTTTGGTTAAGAACCGTTCGGTAATTTTATCGATTTCTGTTTCGAGCAAGACCTCAAAAAATAGGTTTCATAATCACTTACTGTGATAAGTATGTATAATTTCAGCCATTCTTATCGTTAACCTGCGATATGACAAAGGAAAGAAGATGAAGAAAACGAATCTTGGGTTGATACTTGCAACAGCAGCACTAGCTATGACCGGCTGTACTGCCAATCAAGCTTCACAAGTCGGTATGCGTAGCAGTACGGTAACGAAAACCGCTCAGCAGATGTCGAATTTGGAAATATGTGAAACGTACGCGTATGGTCGGAGTACAACGCAGACACGGGTAGCAATTGCCAGTGAGTGGACACGTCGCGGGCTTAACCATAAATATTGCGATGAAATTGTCAACGAGCTCTATATCACTGCGTGGACTAAATGACTGACAGAGAACAAAGATAAAATTAAGCAAAAAGATCCAACCAAGCCCGTGCCGTTACCCGCCATACCGGTTGATTAAAGCCCATAGTAGCAACGCATTGTGTTAGTCACATGCCGATAGCGGTAAAAGAAAACGCCTCTGAATCAGAAGCGTTTTTGTGAGAGCGCGAAATAGAGCATTGAGAGTCGTTACATTAATCGATATTTGGCGCTAACGGACTAACGTACCCTTCAGGTTTTAGCGCCAGTAAATCACAATTTAAGCTATCAATTGTATGCTCAGCGGTGTTGCCAATAAATACAGCAGATAAGCCTGTGCGTCCTGTTGTCCCCAGGATCACTAATTCAGCATCTAACTCTTTTGCCACTTTGGGAATGACATCTTCAGGCAACCCCTCAACAACATGGGTCTGCTCTTCAGCAATACTATGTTTATGGCGTAATGCTTTCATCGATATTAAATGATGGCCGCGAACCGCATCACTGTATGAGGCGGGGTCAAATTCAGGCAACTCTATGGTGATATTAACGGGCGTTGCCGGATAGGCGTTTAACAGATTGACTTCTGCCCCTAAAATATCGGCAATACACTGCGCTTCACTTACAATCGCATCGTTGAGAGCATCATGCGTTTCACTTTCAGCGGCGAGGTTCACACATGCAAGTATTTTCCCATTATCTGGCCAGCTGTGATCTTTCACCATTAATACAGGGCAGGGGCATTTACGTAATAAATGCCAATCCGTTGGCGTGAAAATAACAGAGCCAATTTTGTCATGCTCATGAGTTGCTTTAATCAACAAGTCATGATGGTTGCTGAAAACTTCGGCTATGATGGCTTCATATGGACGGTTGTGCCAGACAACCAGAACGTCGATATCATTCCCTTCTTTCTGATACGGACGAATAATATCTTTTAACCATTCCTCACGCTGAACCACCACGCCGCGGCGCATTGCCTGGCGTTCCTCAGCAGAAAGCATAGAAGTCATTTCATAAGAAAAATCGTAGATAGCAAGAAAGACGGTAATTTTCACCCCGGAAGACTTGCTGGCAAGATGAACGGCACGAGATAAAGCCGGTTGATGGTCCTGAGTTTGATCGACAACAACAAGAATATTATTATATTTTTTCATAACAGCCCCCTGACACAACATGTGTTGGTATCAATACTAATCAGACATAGAGCTCTGATTTAACGCAAGACTTACCCGATTAGTATATTAACTGTAACGTATAGAAGAGATTAAGTGGAGTGCATATACCGATAAATATAAAAAAAGTGATACATCTCTAATGGATGTATCACTTTTTTTTTGCAAACAGATAAAACAGACAATTACGTGTTCTTTTTACTGACACCAGCAAGACGAGAAAGCTCATCGTGATCAATGATAGTAATGTATTTTCCCTTAACACTTAGCATATCGGACTTTTGAAAACGGCCTAATAAACGGCTGATGGTTTCTACCGTCAAACCAAGGTAATTACCGATATCACCACGGGTCATTGTCAGACGGAACTCACGAGGAGAAAAACCGCGCTGAGAAAATCGTAGCGAAAGGTTGTACAGGAATGCAGCTAAACGTTCTTCGGCATTTTTCTTTGAAAGCAAAAGTATCATTTCCTGATCACCTTTGATCTCATTGCTCATCAGTCGCATGATTTGCTGACGAAGTTTCGGCATTTTTCCAGATAAGTCATCAAGGGTCTCAAATGGAATTTCACATACCATCGACGTTTCAAGCGACTGGGCAAAACTGGGGTGCATCATTTCATTGATGGCATCAAAACCAACAAGATCACCGGCAAGGTGGAATGCAGTGATCTGCTCATCACCTTGTTCTGTAATCGTGTAGCTCTTGATTGTGCCAGAACGAATCGCATAAAGAGCTTTAAGTTCATCGCCCGCTTTAAAAAGCTCCTGGCCCTTTTGGATCGGCTTTTTGCGCTCAATAATGTGATCTAATTGATCTAACTCAGACTCATTCAGTGTGAATGGGATACACAACTGACTAATACTGCAATCCTGGCAGTGGATAGCACACCCACCTAACTGGACACGTTTGGTTGTAAGTTTGTCTGAAATCATAATCCTGCTAACCAATTTGATGTAGGTCAATATTTTAACATATTATGAAGCATTATTACGAGTATTAAAAAACCTCACAATAATTGTTTGATTGCAATGTAACCAGTATGGATGCCATAAGTCAGTAACAGTAAGGCACTTGCACGTTTGAAAAATAAATTTCTCAATAACCGCTTCAACTGTTCGGCAACTGAGCCCACAAGAAGCATTGCAGGAAGCGTGCCTAAACCAAATGCCAGCATAACACTTGCCCCGCCAAAGGCACTGCCAGATACGGCTGCCCAGCTCAGTGTTGAGTAAACTAATCCGCATGGTAACCAGCCCCAAAGCAAGCCAAAAGGCAGGGCAGACAGCGGGGACTTTAACGGTAATAATGATTTCGCTGTCGGTGAAATAAAGCGCCAGAAAAATTGCCCGACATGTTCAATTTTGGTTAATCCTTGCCACCACTGCCCCAAATACAGCGCAAGGCAGATCATCATAATAGCTGCAAATATGCGTAGTGAGATCAGAGCCGTCGCATAACCGCTATAAGCTGCCATCCCCGCGAAAGCGCCACCAATAATTGCACCGGCAATAGCATAAGAGATCAATCGGCCAAAATTATAACAGACAAGGTAAAGCCAGCGGTTATGCCGTTTTTTCTCTGCCATATGTTGGCCCGGCATGCCTAAGGTAAGTGCCGCGGCCACACCGCCGCACATACCGAAACAATGTCCGGCCCCCATCAGGCCAATGATAAAGGCTGCATAGAAGTCGATGTTCACGACGGCGTGCCTGTATCATTTGTTTTCGTTATGCGATCGTCTGCCTTATGGTCTGATGTCTGATCTTGCACCGTCGATTTTGCATCGGGTTCATTTTCATCAAACAGAATATTATAGCCCTGACGCTCCAGATCTTCGAACTGTTCGGACTTTACTGCCCATAAGAAGATCGCAACAGCAATGCAGACAAACACAATGGCAATCGGTATTAAGATATAAAGACTAGCCATTTTCTTTTAATAACCTTAAAGAATTTGATACAACAATGATTGAGCTGGCTGACATGCCAACCACCGCAATGTAAGGAGCAACAAAACCTGCAACCGCCAGCGGTAGAATAACGAGGTTATACCCCAAGGCCCAAAGCAGGTTTTCACGGATGATTTTTTTGGTGCGCAAAGCCAGCTGTCGTGCGCGCAAAATTCGTGAGAGCTGATCCCCTAACAGCACCATATCTGCCGATGATTTCGCAACATCTGTACCACCGCCCATGGCGACAGACAGGTGGGCACCGGCCAGCACGGGTGCATCATTGACACCATCACCAATCATAAGGGCGACATCAGTTGTCTCAAGGCTACGCAAATAAGCAAGTTTTCCTTCTGGTGTGACACCTGACACGAGCTTATTGACTTGGAGTTTGTCTGCAACAGCCTGGGCGCTGATAGAATTGTCACCCGTTAACATCGTGACTTGAATGCCGGCAGTCTGAAATTGCTGAACGAGCTCTGCACTATCATGACGAATTGGATCGTCTAATTTGAATGCAGCCACCAATTGGCGATCGCATGACATCCAGACCTGGTAGCTATTATCCGCACTATTTATCAGTACTTCAGCGTTAGGATTATGTTCCAGTACAAACGGAAGTTGGCCAATCCGCCATTCCTGACGGTTACGCTGGCCTTTCAAACCGCAACCAATCACATTTTCAACAGACTCAAAGTCATATCGGAAATCTTCGTCTTCGATAGATCGGCCACGGTAAGCAGCAAATGCCTTGGCAATAGGGTGGTTGGCAAATTGTTCCAGCTCTGCAGCAAAAGACAGCGCCTGTAGCTGGGTAAAATGACCGAATAGCTGAGTATCAACAAGGCGAACATTGCCTTCCGTTAGAGTGCCTGTTTTATCAATGACTAACTGGTTAACCTTGCACAGTGTTTCGAGCACGTGACCACGGCGAAGCAGAATGCCCAAACGCCCTAAACTTGACGTCGAGCATGTTAATGCCGTTGGGGTGGCGAGTGATAAGGCGCAAGGACAGGTCGCAACCAAAACCGCCAGGGTGATCCAAAGCGCATCGTCGGGTCGGTGTTGATGCCAGTACAGCCATGTACCCGCCGCAATAATCAAGATCCCAGCGACGAAGTAACGTGCCACGACATCGGCCAGAACGGCCACCTTCGGCTTCGACATCTGTGCTTCATCTTGCAGGCGGACAATGTTGGAAATCAACGAATTCTGACGGTCCTGCATGACTTTAAGCGTAATGTTACCTTCACCATTAATGGTTCCGGCAAAGATTTGTTCACCGACCCGGCGCGGGACCGGCATCGGTTCCCCGGTCAACATGGATTCATCAATGGTTGTTTCACCCTGTAAAATCTCACCATCGGCAGGCACGCTTTCACCTGGAAGAATAGTGACAACGTCACCGACTTTCAATGTTTTCGCCGCAACCTGAGAGCCATTTTTCAGCGTGGCCATTGCAGGAACTAATTTCAATAAGTTTGCACTGGCTGCTGCAGCATGGCGGCGGGCGCGCATTTCAAGAAAACGGCCAAGCAAGAGAAAGAAGGTAAACATCGAGATGGACTCGAAGAAGACTTCGCCTTTCTCCATCACGGTGGCATATAAACTGGCGACGTAGGCAAACAATAACGCAATCGAGACAGGAACATCCATGCCCAGGGTTCGGGCTTTTATATTACGCCAGGCATTGAGATAAAAAGGTAGGGCAGAATAGAGCAGTACTGGTGTGGCAAAAATTAAACTGACCCAACGAAGGTAGTTTCTGAATTCGGTATCTAAATCACCGAACACTTCAAAATATAAAGCAACCGCGAGCATCATGACCTGCATGGTCGCAATACCGGCAACACCTAAGCGATAAAGGTATTGCTTCATGGCATTGTGATATTGCTGCTCTTGAGCATCAGCTTCAAAAGGTGCGGCTTTGTAACCCAGTTGATGAATGGCAGAAAGAAGATGACTGAGTTTGGCTTTTGCAGGATCCCATTTTAGTAAGGCCCGGTGAGTCGTGGTATTGACCCGAATTGAAACGACCCCTGATTCACGCATTAACTGCTTTTCGATGAGCCAGGCACATGCCGCACATGAAACACCGTCAAGGGAGAGGGAGACCTCTTTACTGTTTTCGACATCACGAACAAATTCCTGCTGAACTTCTTCATGATCATACAGTAATAACGATTTTAGTTTTTGCGGAACTAACTCGGCTTTTTCCGCCGGCGCGGTACGGTACTCATAATAAGAGGTCAGCCCGCTTTCAACGATGGTTGTTGCGACAGCTTGACACCCGGGACAACACATATCACGCGTTTTGCCCAGGATCTCAACTTCATAGTGGCAATCCTGCGGAACAGGATCACCGCAATGATAACAGTCAATAATTCTGTTTGTATCTGTTGTCATTCCTTGATCTGCCCGTACAACGAAATCGGGTCGGACGTTGGTAAGTTAACACGACCTTGCAACATCCAATCGCCATCAAATGGTTCAAGCTCAACAAACCAAGGGCCCTGCAGAGGCTCTGGGGCGTTAAAGCGATAAGTTCCTTTCAGATCGGCACTGACCATCTGGGTGAAATCATTATTGGCCAGCGTACGGTGGGTAAAGGTAACACGCAAGTTTGGATAGGCTGCGAGATCACCTTTATCAAAATTCAATACGATACTGTTTTCATCAACATTAACCGAAGCTTTCAGCTTTAATGCATCAGAGACTCGCAGGCGAGAAAGATCGACATTAATGGCTTTGCCTTCCTTGTAATAATCTTCTGCAACAAGATCGACCTGGTTTTGGGAAAAGATATAGACAGCGGTAAGGCTGTAGATTACCGACGTTGCAGGAATAGCAATAACGAACCAAGGCCAAAACTGCTTATACCATGGCTTTTGCATGATGATTACCTTTGAAGAATAGAGGGTATTAGCCCCTGAAAATAACAGGGGCCAAGTATTATGTCTCAGTTATTATTGCTAATTTCATCATTAACATGTAACTGATTATTAAAAGTAAATACTACTTGTCGGTATCGTTAGTCAAGTTCCATACATAGGCAGAAATGAGTTGAATTTTATCTTCATCCAATACACCGTTCCATGCTGGCATCACGCCTTGACGACCATGCATAACCGTCGCTTCAACCGCGCGACGAGAACCGCCATACAGCCAAGTGCTATCCGTTAAGTCAGGGGCACCAAATGCAGGGTTACCTTTACCATCTGTACCGTGGCAGGCTGCACAAACAACGAAGCGTTGTTTACCCGCGGCTGCCTCTTTGGCATTCACTTTTCGACCAGACAGGCTAAGTACATAACTAGTGACTTCTTTAGCCCCGTCTTTACCCAGCACATCTCCCCAGGCCGGCATCACTCCAATACGACCATTCATGATGGTTGTTTTGATCGTTTCAGCCTCACCGCCATATAACCAGGCATCGTCGGTTAGGTTAGGGAAGCCCGCTTGGCCACGAGCATCAGAACCATGGCATTGCGAACAGTTCTGAATAAACAGACGCTGGCCAACTTTAATTGCTTCTGAATTACCGGCAATCTCCGTAATAGGAAGCAGGGTGTTACCTGACTCGTCGTATGCCAGAGTTTTAAATGTTTCACCGAATTTTGCTTCAGCTTCATCCAACTCTTTTGCATATTGATCCAAGCGCTTGTCTTGTTGGGCGCTAGCGACAGATACGCGAGACTCTTCAATAGAACGAACGGTCTGATCTGAACTTTGCCAACCTAAAAAGCCTTTGTAATTACCTAATCCCGGATAAAGGAATAAATAAAGCACACTGAAGACTAACGTGGCCCAAAACATGTAGGACCACCATTTAGGCAGTGGGTTATTGATTTCACGAATACCGTCGTATTCGTGCCCCATATCTTCGCCTTCTTCAACACCCATGGTATCTTTGCTACACCAGTAAAGCAGGCCAGCAATAGCAACCAGGCTGCCAATAGTGATGACGCTAATCCATAGACTCCAAAACGTAGTCATGCTTCCTGACTCCTGTCATTCTCACGCGTAATCAAATCTTTATCTTCATCTGCAAACACCAAATTTGCAGCTTCATTAAAGTCAGATTTGCGGCGCTTACTGTATGCCCAAAAGAAAACACCAATGAAGCTGATGAACAACACAACAGTCCAAACACTATGAATGGTTATAATATCCATGTGGTATCTCCTTATTTCATCGCGTGACCAAGTGACTGAAGGTAAGCAATAACAGCATCCATTTCAGTCTTGCCTTTCACGTCTTCGCTGGCATTAGCAACTTGCTCTTCAGTGTACGGAACACCAAAAGTATCTCGGAAAAGAGCAAGCTTTTTAGACGTGAGTTTTCCATCAAGCTCATTTTCTTCCAACCAAGGGAAGCCAGGCATATTTGACTCAGGTACAACAGCGCGAGGATCACGCAAATGCACACGGTGCCAGTCATCAGAGTATCGGTCGCCAACGCGAGCTAAGTCAGGGCCAGTACGTTTCGAGCCCCAAAGGAACGGGTGTTCCCATACACTTTCACCGGCAACGGAGTAGTGACCATAGCGTTCTGTTTCAGAACGGAAAGGACGAATCATCTGACTGTGACAAACGTTACAGCCTTCACGGATATAAATGTCACGACCTTCCATTTCTAACGCCGTATAAGGGCGCAGATTTTCAACCGGCTCTGTCGTCTGCTCCTGATAAATAAGCGGTGTAATTTCTACCAGCGCACCAAAACTGATGGCGATAACAATAAGGATCGCCAGGAGGCCGACATTCTTTTCTACAATTTCATGACGATTGCTCATCTGTCGAACTCCTTATGCTGGTTGTTCTGTTGCTTGCAGGCTTTCTTTCGGCGCAGAAATGGTCTTATAGGCGTTGTACGCCATTAGGAACATGCCACTCAGGAAGATGAAACCACCAACAAAACGAACAAAGTAGAACGGATAGGACGCTTGTAGAGACTCTACGAAGCTATATGTCAGGGTGCCGTCTGTATTGACCGCACGCCACATCAGGCCCTGCATAACACCGGAAATCCACATTGCTACGATATACAGAACCGTACCAATCGTTGCCAGCCAGAAGTGAACGTTGATCAGTTTTACTGAGTACATACGACCTTGGCCAAACAATTTAGGGATCAGGTGATAAATAGAACCGATAGAAACCATTGCAACCCAACCTAACGCACCAGAGTGAACATGACCGATGGTCCAGTCAGTATAGTGAGAAAGAGCGTTGACCGTCTTAATCGCCATCATCGGGCCTTCGAAGGTAGACATACCGTAGAAAGACAATGAAACCACTAAGAAACGGAGGATTGGATCATAACGCAGCTTATGCCAGGCCCCGGAAAGCGTCATGATACCGTTGATCATGCCGCCCCATGATGGCGCAAACAGAACCAGCGACATCACCATACCTAGCGACTGAGTCCAGTCAGGCAGGGCAGTATAATGAAGGTGGTGAGGACCAGCCCAGATATACAACGAAATCAGTGCCCAGAAGTGCACAACAGATAGACGGTATGAGTAAACAGGACGACCGGCTTGCTTAGGAACAAAATAGTACATCATGCCTAAGAAGCCCGCTGTAAGTAAGAAACCTACCGCGTTGTGCCCGTACCACCACTGGACCATCGCATCCACGGCTCCTGAATAAACCGAATAGGATTTAGTCATAGAGACGGGGATAGCCAGACTATTCACAATGTGAAGTACTGCTACCGTTAAAATAAAGGCACCGAAGAACCAGTTCGCAACATAAATGTGCGAGGTCTTTCTTTTGATCATGGTACCGAAAAAGACAATGGCATAGGCTACCCATACAGCTGTAATGGCGATATCAATCGGCCATTCCAGCTCTGCGTATTCTTTACCAGAGGTCCAGCCCATCGGCAGTGAGATTGCCGCGGAAAGGATAACTGCTTGCCAGCCCCAGAAGGTGAACGCTGCTAACTTCCCACCGAATAGTCTTGTTTGACAAGTACGCTGAACTACGTAATAAGACGTAGCAAATAACGCACTGGTACCGAATGCGAAGATCACTGCATTAGTATGCAATGGACGCAGACGGCTGTATGTCAACCAAGGGGTATCGAAGTTTAGCGCTGGCCACACCAGCTGAGCGGCAATTAATACACCAACGCCCATACCGACAATTCCCCATAGTATGGTGACTAAGGTAAATTGACGTACGACCGTATAGTTGTAGCTTTCTTCAAGCTGCTTTACTTCGCTCATATTGCATGCTTCCACTTTGAATTTTTTAACTACACTCTTACTTTCCTTGTGCGAACAACGAGTTGTCGCAATGCCACCCAAAGCTTGTTAAATGTCTTGTTGCTTTTTCAAACAACTCAACAATCAAATTGCTATTTTATTGTAAAAGTGGCATTTTCAATGCCAATAATACTTCACTTAACAACTGAATGACAGCGTAATGCCCACACGTCATTTACGGTTAAGCAACATTTATTTGAAAACTTTGACACCTGTAACACGGGAAGTATGGAAAAATGGCAGCAGAAAAACTAACAAAAGCCCGATTAATTCAAATCATATTTTTAATGACAGTTTTAATGGCGGCATTTGTATGGAGAACAATTACATATAATGACTCGAAACCAGCAGATGACAAGGCTACTCAATGTCAGGTTAAAGCTGGAACGTGTGTATTCGAAGAGGAACAACAAGAGCTGGAGATCATCTTATCGCCTTCGCCCGCTGTCGCGGAATCCCCCCTGATCGTACAAATCGGTAACGTAAATGTTAAGCCGACGGCCACCGTTGAAGGTATTGATATGTTTATGGGGACGATACCGGTCATTTTTGAACAAAAAGGGGACGTTTGGTTGGGACATTTTAGTGTTCCGGCTTGTGTTCACCCTAAAATGGACTGGCGGATGAATCTGGAGCAGGGCGGTAAAAAGGTTATTGTGAAATTTACCGTGATAAAATAATTTAAAGTTGAGACGCTGGCAGCACCAATCTATATGACATTAAGGCGTGGCAAACTACGCCTTAATGTCATCTGTTTTTATGGGGCATAAAACATCTTCTTCGTCATCCCGCCATCCAGGGTGAAATTTTGCCCGGTGATAAATCCAGATTGTTCACTGAGCAAAAACGTTACCATAGAAGCGACATCATCAACATGGCCAACTCGTCCTGTTAAGTGTTGCTGTTCATCAACAGAGCGTAATGTTTTATCTGCTGTATTGATCCAGCCCGGAGAGATGCAATTAACCCGGATATCAGGCCCTAAACTGTTTGCTAAGGCATGCGTCAATGCAACCAGTCCTCCTTTGGATGCGCTGTAGGCTTCTGTATTCGGTTCAGACTGTTGTGCGCGAGTTGAGCTAATATTAACCACCGCACCTTTTGACTCTCTCAGTAACGGTAGGCAAAGTTTGGTTAACATTACAGGCGCAGTTAAGTTAACTTGCAGCACCCGGTTCCAATCATAAATATCTAATAGATCTAAAGGAGAATTATAAGGATTGGCTATTGCAGCGTTATTGACCAGCCCATCTAATTGACCAAACTGCGAACCAATTTCGCTAATCACCGCAGCAAGTTCTGATTCAACGGTAACATCCGCACACCGAAATCGAATCCGAGGCTCTTCTGCAACCAATTCAAATCCGGCTTCTTCATTCATGTCAATCGCGATGACAATCGCATTAGTCTTAACGAGTGTTTTGCAAATACCCTTGCCAATACCGTTCGCACCACCCGTCACCAAAATTACTTTACTCGTCATTGATTCCCTTCAGTTTTCGACAGTTTGCTCTGATATTATTCATTAGCGGCTAATAAACATCAGACTTTAGTCATAAAATGAGATTACTTACTGATTGCTGAGTGAAAAGTGTCTATTATGGAAAAAAGTGATAATTAACAGTAAATCAATATGGATATAGCAACCAGTTTCTCTGCCTTTCATTTATCCGAACATGCTATTTCAGATGCTATCAGCAAGCTGGATCTGAAAATAGCGAACCCCAAGCTGGTATTAGTCTATTTTTCAGAACATTATGATGAGAGTCTGCTTCAGACAAGCCTGCAGCAAGCCTATCCTCACGCACAGATATTAGGGTGTTCGTCTTGTCAGGGAGTTATGACCGATGAAGGCTATAACCGTGGCGAAGGTATTGCACTATGGGCAATAAATGACAACACCGGTGCATTTGGCACCGCCATTGTCTCAACCAATCAAGCTCCCTTCGACATAGCTCGCCAAGCGGTATTACGCGCAATTGAAAATAGCGGCCGACCCGGCGAACTTCCGGCCTTAATTTTACTGCATGCAACGCCAGGAAACGAAGAAGACATTATCAAGGGGATAGAACATGAGCTTGGTCCCTCGGTTCCTATTATCGGGGGCAGTGCTGCTGATGATTTTGCACAAGGGAACTGGAAGTTATTTACTCATGAGCAAAGCACCCAAAATGGCGTAGGTTTATGTGTGTTTTATCCTTCCTGCCAAGTGAGCTATTCGTTTCATTCTGGTTATGCCTCTACCGGCATGTCAGCCATAGTGACTCGTGTCGAAGGGCGGGAAATTATTGAACTGGATAACCAACCCGCCATTAAAATGTATCAGAACTGGCTGGATAAAAACGCAAACACTGACAATACCGAGAGCATTATTAGCGAAAGTAGCTTAAGCACTTTAAGTCCCTTAGGGCGAGTGGCGGGAAAAGTACATGATTTACCCTATTTTAAACTCGCTCATCCGAGAACAGTCACGAAAAGAGGGGGGATTGAGCTGTTTGCTACGGTCGAGGAAGGCGAACGAGTCTATTTGATGGCAGGCACTGAAGAACGCCTGGTTACCAGAGCGGGTAGGGTCATTGATTCGGCTAATGACCTCAATAACAGTCGGGAGTTAGATCCCATAGGCGGGATCACCATATACTGTGCCGGTTGCATGTTAAAAGTACAACATAGAATGCATCAAGTCGCCCATTATGTGAATCGGGCCATGCATGCAGCTCCTTTTGTCTGCCCATTCACATTTGGTGAACAAGGGCAATTTATTGGTGGCGAGAATGCGCATGGCAATTTAATGATCTCAGCTGTTTTATTTCATAGGGATTAATAAATGCCAAGTTTTGAATCAGAGAAACTACAAGAGACATTACTTGATTTATTGCGGAGTCAGGATAGAGAAAAGCAATTAAGGGATGAAAATTCAGCGATTCTTGCCGGGATCTCCGCCATGGCGGGTGCTAACAATAAACGACAGGTATTTAATAGTTTATTGTCCGTACTACGAAAGTACATTGATTTCGAGCATGCACTGGTTCTTACCCGAGATGATGAAAATTCACAGCTACAAGAACTGGTAACGACTTGCCCGGTTTTTGAATCCAGTGTCTGGACGGTAGAAAACACTTTTTCCCGTTGCCTGAATGGTGAGAGTGTGGCGTTGTTTTCACCAAAAAATGTTAATGAATTTAAACCATTGAGTTCGGAGATGCTTAATGACTGTCAGTCAGCTTTAATGACAGGGGTCAAAGTAAGCACAGGGGACGCATTACTCCTTCTTTTCCATTCTGAGCGAAGTCAATTTACACCGCACTGCCGCCGAGTATTGGACCGTTTTCGTCCTTTGCTTGAGCGTGCAATTATTGATATTGATTATCGAGAACGTCTTCAATCACTTGTCACGGCCCGAACGCAAGAACTGACTCATAGCCAGCTACGATTCAAAGATTTTGCGAAAACGGTCGGTGATTGGTTTTGGGAAATTGATACCGATTATCAATTTACCTATATATCAGCTCCTCAGATAGCAAACCATATCATTGATGAAAATAGCATTTTTGAAATATTTGGCGAGCAATTAGAATTACGGGCCCAGCTAGTACAAAAATTAGAGACAAAAGAAGCTTTCGAAGATTTAGAATGGCAATTACCCGAACATGAAGGGGGATTGTGGGTGAGTTTGAGTGGTACCCCGTATTTCAATAAACAAGGAAAACTCATTGGCTATCGGGGAACAGCCAAAGACATTACCCATCGCAAACAACGTTTGTTTGAACTACAGCAAGCGCGAAAACAAGCTGAATCTGCCAGCAAGGCCAAATCAGAGTTTCTGGCCATGATGAGCCATGAGATCCGAACACCATTGAATGCAGTATTAGGTTTGATGGACACATTATCTGACTCAGGTCTCAACCATGAGCAGGTAGGATGGGTGAACCAGATGGATCAATCTGCTCAACTGCTTCTTACGATCATCAATGATATTTTAGATTTGTCACGAATTGAGTCTGGTAATTTTGAATTATTTAGTGCTGAGATGTGTCTTGCCGACTGTATTAATCTTGTTATGAATCAATTGCGAGAGCAAGCGACTAGGAAAGGCATCGCTCTAACGTCAGACATAGATCCATCTGTACCTATTAGTATGCTTTGCGATAAAAACCGACTGGCACAGGTCATGTTCAATCTGATTGGCAATGCGATCAAGTTCACCAACTCGGGCTCTGTTCGAGTCGTCGTTAAAACTATTGATGAACAAGTTGAAATTGCGGTGAGCGATACCGGTATAGGCATTGCGGCCAAAGCTCAGAAGACTCTGTTTAATCCGTTTATTCAAGCCGATGGCAGCATTACTCGACGCTATGGCGGTACAGGATTGGGGCTCGCAATTAGCCAGCATCTGATTAATAAAATGAACGGAAAAATATCGCTCTGCAGCACGTTAAACGTAGGGAGCTGCTTCACCGTTTCAATTCCAATTATACCTGTCAAAGAAACAACGATTAAAGAGTTATCACAGCAGTCATCAGCGTCAGAACGATCGCTTAATATTTTGCTTGCTGAAGATAGTAATACCAATCAACTTGTCGCCAAGCTCATGCTTGAAAAGCGCGGCCACCGAGTACAAATCGCAAATAACGGTGACGAAGCAGTTAGAGTATTACAAAATGAACATGAGCAGTTTGATATTGTCTTAATGGACATTTCAATGCCAGTACTGGATGGATTACAAGCCACAAGATTGTTACGCGAAAAAGACATTCAGATACCAATAATCGCGTTAACGGCTAATGCGATGCAATCAGATAAAGACCAATGCGAAAAAGCGGGCATGGATGATTTCTTAGCCAAGCCGATACGCTCAGCCGAACTCAACGAGATACTCAGTAAATACCAGATGCTGGCTTAAATCTTCTGTTCCCAAACCATTTTGCATCACGGATGCCTAAGCACAGATCTGGATCTGGCAAATGTTATGACAGTTTTCAGCTCGGTAATTAGTAACGAACTTGAAGATCGAGGCAAACTGACCATTTGCAGAAGAGCTTAAAGTAAGTGTTAATTACCTATTTTATGGTAAATACAATTATGTTCAATGAAGTTATAGTAGACACACAATATCCATTTTTCCAATGAGTTTTGGGGGTTTATAAGTTGTTGATATAACAGAGCAGGCTCCTTACTCATGAAGTTATGGTTCCCCGAGAATCATTTAACATAATATACATAATGCGCACTAAGAGTGTAGCCACAAAGCTAAAGTGTCTCTTTTCTGCAAAGTGAAAATGTCCTGTTTTTCCTACGGTGATCAGTATCTATCTGGTCGATGTGAGATTAACAAACGATGTTGGTAACTATGAATGACAAAGAGATTTTACGCCTGAATGCTATCCGAGATGTTTGTGATAAACGAATCCGACGAGCAGATGCTCCACATATTCTATCGCTGAGTGTTCGACAAGTTCAGCGACTGATTACTCGCTTTCGCAAGCTTGGGGCTGTTGGTATTACTCATCAGCGCCGTGGCTTACCATCTTCGAATAAAATTAATGAAGATGTTCAGCTTAGCTGCCTCGATATAATACACAAACAATATTTTGATTTTGGCCCATGAAAAACTCACTGAATGCCACGGAATTAAAATCTCTCTGGAAACCCTGCGTCAATGGATGATCGCTAACGGCCTGTGGGTTCCGCACACCAAACGTAAGCCACGTGTCTATCAGCCTCGCCATCGCCGTGATTGTTTGGGTGAACTGATCCAAATCGACGGCTCTCACCACGACTGGTTTGAAGGTCTCAGCTCGAAATGCTGCCTGCTGGTTTACATTGACGATGCCACGGGCCGTTTGATGAACCTTCGTTTCAGTGAAACCGAATCCGCCTTCGACTACATGGTTGCAACGCGTGAATATATTGAACAGCACGGTAAACCAATGGCTTTTTACAGCGATCGCCATACTGTCTTTCATGTCAGCAAGCGCGATGCTCAGACTGAGCGACTGACCCAGTTTGGACGTGTGCTCAATGACCTTAATATCGAACTAATCTGCGCCAACAGTTCACAGGCCAAAGGTCGCGTTGAACGTGCGAACAAAACGTTACAGGATCGCTTAGTCAAAGAAATGCGCCTTCAGGGTATTGATACGATTGAGCAAACGAATACCTGGCTCCCCGACTTCATTGCTGACTTTAACCGGCGGTTTGCTAAACCGGCCTGTTATCCCAAAGACATGCATCGCACCGTCAGAGCTGGACGATGTCTTTGCCTGGCACGAAGTACGTAAGCTATCGAAATCACTGACTTTTCAGTACGACAAGGTTCTCTACCTGATTGATCCTACTGAAGAAAACAGCCGACTGGCACAAGAGGCGGTAAAAGTGTTGGATTATCCCGATGGTACGATTGCAATCCAGTACGGCCACCGAAAACTCGGTTTTAAAGTCTTTGATAAATTGGCGAAGATTGACCAAGGCAGTATTGTTGATCACAAGCGACTAGGCGCCGTGGAGCAACAAGGCAAAAGCGAGCGCAGTAAAAGAATGCCAAAGCGCACGGCGCAACAACGAGTCCAACAGCAACTCCGCACTATTAACCCGGTTTTAATACACCCTGAAGACTTCAAACCCAGCACCAAGAAAGGCTGACTTCCCTACTCTACAACCAGTTTCTGAGCAGGATGAACTACCTTAAAAGGAGACATTTGTTTGATAAGTATCACGCCCTTAAACGTATGTACGAGCTGGACTATGTGCCGGTGCGATCCAATGTAGTGACGCCGTTGCGGTTCCCCGTGGTGGTCACCGGGTTAAAGCAATACAAAGTGACACAGTCACCAAAAAGAAAAAGAAAGCCTACCGTAAGGCTCAGGCCAAGAAAGCCAAGCGACTTCCCTAGCCTCTGGGCATGAAAAAACCGCGATTTCGGGTTTTTAACCAAAAATGCAAATGCCGAGTGTAATGCGTCACCATGATACTTTTGTTAGGCATTTGACTCCAAGTGTTTGAAAAGACGATGTAACTCCCAACTTTCCAATTGTTCGCCATCTTCGTCGATAACCATTTCTTTGTATAAAAACCCATTCTTTCGAACGACATTCAACGAAGCCACATTGCTTGAAGAGATCAAAGCCACAACAGTATTAATAACACCAGAATCAAATGCAATCTGACTGAGTATTTTCACAGCAGCAGTAGCGCCACCTAAACCTTGGGCATTTAGTGCCACGTTATAGCCGATTTCAACACGATTACTATTAGGCTCACCTTTAAAACCACAACAACCAATAATTTGACTACTTTTTTGGATGAAATATGGAAGAGCCCAAATTTTATCCATCGCTTTATCACAATATTTGATCGAACGAACCAAGACATGCCCAGGAGGAATCGCCCCCTCTAAGCACAGAAAATTTTGAGGTTTCTCATCCAACTTAATAAGCTTATCAAGCTGAATTGGATTTAATTGTATGAGATTCATATTTTCCTATGCCTAACATTATATTCAATGATTTGGTTTCGTGTCTCGACATAACAAGATAAATAATCCATCTAATTGATAACTTTCACTTACATCATATTATTCCTTTTGGCATTTATAATCAATGACCTACAGTGGCATCGCACTGCCTAGAAGAATCAAACCTGTTTTGGTGCTTTTCTAATAATCCCTTAAGTCGCTAAAAGTTGTATGCAATACCCACCGACATCATAGAAACGTCTTCTGCGGCATCAAGTTCGTATAGTTCATATTCAGCTCGTATTGAGACTGGATTTATATTGTATGCCGCACCAATACCAAATAGTGGGCCGTTTCTGGTGCCAACCTCATTGATTAACGTTAAAATTTCCGAGTCGCCAACAGTATCCGTTTCATGAAACCCTACTTTACCGAAAAGTTCAAAATGTTCAGCCACAGGTAAAATCCCTAAGACAGAAACCCCATAAGTAGAGCTGGTATATCTCAAATCACTAATTTCAAGCAATAACTTACCTAAGTCAGCATAAAACACTTCAGCTGCAAAGTTCTCATGAAAACGAAAACCGACGAATAACTTAAAACCAGTATCCGTATCATTGAAAGAACCCCCCTCACTTTCTCTAAGTGTTTTTTCTTCTGATGATACATCAAGCTTTGTATTACCCAATGAGCCACCGATGTATCCTTTCTTTGGGTTATCTACCTGAACTGTGGCGTTAACATAGTGGGATTCAGCGCTTGCTAGAGCAGAAGCGAATACGGCGATAATACTTAATCCAATCAGAGTTCGTTTCATTTTCAATCTTCCTTGCTGTATGAAGTACACCTAGGTTCTTACATTGAGTTCTGTATCTCGGGGGGTGGTTCCCATCATGTCCTTTTGTGTGTAAACCAGTGTCTGGTATTTCTTAAGGTCTAGTTTTCTTTCGTAAAAGTGACGCGGTCACTCAAGAGAAAGATAAGGCTTGCCTAAAGTTTAGACTAAGAAAACCAAGCAACTTCCCTATCCTTTAGATATGGAAAGTCCGCGATTGCAGCTTTGTAACCCAAGTTCCCTAGCGTTACGTGTCGCATCACGTCATTTATATTGATTTAATTTTATTGGCAAGAATATGTGCTAGGTGCTAATGTTTTTAGGGTGATCAGTTGCATATTCGTGAAAATTTCTGTGGGGTGATGATGAGTTCAGTTAATAAGTCTTTTAATCAAGCTGACGGTTTACGTTCTCTGATGAAAAGACAAGAGTGTAAAGAGAACGTTAAGGCTCAGCAAAGTAAGATACGGCTTGCTATCGTTACCGGTCAGTATCAAGAAGTCGATCCTTTGATGAATTTATTGGAGCAAGCACAATTAGAACTAGAATCTACTTATTTTCAATAACATCTGTAAAGCAATTAAATACTAAATGCGAAGGTAGTTAAAAATCCGGAATCAAGTCATTGATTCCGGATTTTTTTAGCCAGGTAGGAGCATTCAACTGAACCTTAACTTATCTCTAATGCATCCACTGGACGATTTTTACGTTACAGGGTTATGATTTTGATCACCGATATACTCTGGCCTGACATTAGTTATCCACTGATTCTGTGGATTAAAATAGCTAATTGAACGTTGTGCGTTCTCTTAACAAGTCGGCCCTGTAACGAGTACCAGCTATTCAATCCAACATTGAAAATTGAAAGCATCGTAGCCGTTTGTAAAGAACTCCGGCCAAAGAAGTGAACGAGTGATGTAACACATTGGTTTTAATTATTAATATCGCTAACGAGTGGATACATCTGTGCAATAATTATATTGATCACAACTGAAGTATGCCGCCTGAAGCAGCTGTAAATAGGTCATTTATCAAATAAACATAACGTACTAAGGAAAGTTTATGACAACCTTAAGTCGCGCTATAAAAAATTGGTTGTTTGACCGCAACAGTCTGATTTTTATTGCTGATGCCATACTGTTTGTAGTTATGTTAAACACTTTGCCATTTGAAGCCAATGTTGTAGTTGGTCTCAGTCTGCTAACCTTTATTGCCATACTTTGGTTAACAGAAGCCATTCACGTTAGTATCACAGCCATTTTAGTTCCCTTTCTGGCTGTAGGACTGGGAGTATTTAAAACACCTGAGGCTCTCGGCAACTTCGCTAATCCGATCATTTTCCTTTTTCTTGGTGGCTTTTCGCTGGCGTCAGCGATGCATCGCCAAGATCTAGATAAAGCAATCGCCGATAAAGTATTGCTGATAGCCAAAGGTCATATGGCCATAACACCTATGTCTTTGTACTGCTTGGAATAGCATATTGCGCCAGTATCGGCGGTATTGCCACTATCGTTGGCAGCCCTCCAAACGCCATTGCGGCAGCTGAAGTGGGGTTGAGTTTTACTCAATGGATGGCACTGGGTTTGCCTCTCACACTCGTTCTACTCCCCCTGACGGTTGGCCTGCTCTATTTGATGCTAAAGCCAAACCTGGAGCATACGTTTGAAATAACCCACGAGCCAGTCAAGTGGGACAATGCCAAACTCACCACTTTGGTTATCTTCGCCGTAACTGTCTCCATGTGGGTTTTTAGTACTCCCCTGAACGCTTACCTTGGCGGTTTTAGTCAGTTTGACAGTCTCGTGGCTCTGTTTGCTATTGTGATGTTGGGTTTTGCTCGGGTGGTTGAATGGAAAGATATTGAGAGATCAACCGACTGGGGCGTCTTACTGCTGTTTGGAGGCGGGATCTGTCTGAGTAATGTACTCAAGGAAACTGGCGCAAGTGCCTTTCTGGCCCACAGTCTGAGTGGGTTCCTCGAACAAGCCGGTCTGTTCTTCACTCTTGTCATTGTGGTTGCTTTCGTGGTTTTCCTGACAGAATTTGCCAGTAACACCGCAAGTGCCGCTCTGCTGGTACCTATATTCGCCTCTATAGCTGAAGTGCTGGGCGTATCACCAGTGATCCTATCGGTGTTGATCGGTATTGCCGCATCATGTGCATTTATGTTGCCTGTTGCAACCCCACCCAATGCTATCGTGTTTGGTTCTGGCCATATCAAACAGCGCGAGATGATGAAAGTCGGTGTTGTTCTTAACATTGCCTGTATTGTCGTGCTCTCTATGTTTGCCTGGCTGTTCTGGCAATAGCAGAATAAGACCAGTATTTTTCTGCTTCTTTGATATCTCTGAAAAAACGTACTTCCATAAAATGGCCGGAAGCCCCTATTATTTTCAGGAAGTTTCGTCACAGGGTCACGTAATATAAAAGTCTTGCCCTGAATTCCGATGACCAAGACTTTATTACAGGGTAACAAAGCAAAGATCGCACTTTTTATTTTATTAGACTTAGTACTTTTTATATAAATAATGGCTCGTTTAATCATCTAAACAAATTTTGTTTTATTTAGTTTCAGACTATAAAGTTATAGTGCGTTAGGATGTTAAAAATACTTATTTTAATACACCTCGATATCTCATCTTACCCTTTATGATTGAATGATAATCTCGAGCCATCAAAAATAAGTTGGGCCAATAACTGTTTCGCTCTGTGCTGTCCTTGACTGTCAAACATCACCCCGCAATTTTTCAATGCGCCATTTTTTTGCATGCTACGTACAATACCGGTTAGTTGATAATGTTGTGGAGTGCTTGGATTTTTTACCGTAATGGTGATCTCGTCATCGGCATCAAATGTTGGGCCATTAAGGCCAAATTGAAAGCAACACCCTTTTACCGAAAGATCTTTGAAATCCACCAGCAGATTACGATTCACAATTGGTATATGACCCTGTAACTTAACCTCATAGCGAGGCTCACTTCGCAACTGCATTAAAGACATTACCTGGGGGATCTTTAATAATAATAAGCCAATCGGTTTATTGATAACATATGCTACCGTGCTTTTAAAATTAACGATTGCCCCTTCGCCCCTGTCAGATATTGCCTTTACTGTTATCCAAAAACCTTCGCAAAAATAGTCATCTAAATCATGCGGGGTTAACTTCGGCAGCACAAACACAAGATGTTCTGTACCATCGGAACCGATGAATGTTGTCTCGCACCTAAACAACCGTCCCAGGGGAGTTTTCACACTGATCGTGACAAGACTGCCATGATTGATCATTTCTACCCCACGGATCCCTCGAACCGTTTGTTCTCGCTTTTTAGATAAGAGTCGTTGTTTTAAGTCATTTCCATTCTGAGTCAAGGGCATCCTACCGGTCTGGCACTTTCTTTAGTATATTGATTAATAAGATATTTTAATATAAATGTGTCTTTTATGAAATAGTCGATTAGGAATATAGTTTTATAATAAGGTTTCATTTCAGGTCATATTTTGGTGCTATCGAGTTATTGAGCTCAGTTAAAAATGCAATCACTTTTATTAATCGTATCGGATGCGATCCCGGACAAATGCAATCTTTTGATTTTCAATTAGAAGTTTAAACGTTAAAATGCTTCTTTATTAGCAATTCA
The DNA here is from genome assembly GCF_033720175.1 of Photobacterium sp. Taxonomy (GTDB): domain Bacteria; phylum Pseudomonadota; class Gammaproteobacteria; order Enterobacterales; family Vibrionaceae; genus Photobacterium. Next base: position 239,724 of record NZ_JAWWDA010000003.1, on the reverse strand, counting down.
TAGGCGGTATGATGGCAATCACCATCAGGGATCTAGATCCGCATTATTTTATGATCGAAGATCTTAAAGCATTAACCAATAGCAATGTTACGACCAAGGCTTTAATTAAAGGGGGTTACTTAGCGGTTGATTTAGGTAAGCAATATGAAGCAGAGAAAGAGCGTAGAATTAAAGCGGAAGAAGAGTTGGAACAGCTCAAACAAATGATTGCTAACTACCTGGCCAGCCAAAACGCCCTGCACAACGCCATCAAATAATCGAGGCAAAACCTGAAACTCTTAATGCTGAGTGGTTGCTAGTATTAAGAATTTCAGGGAATAACAAATCAATAGACAACCTAGATAACCACCAGCTCATCAAATCCTGTTTTGCCATCAGGTTCGCGTGAAAATGTCAGGGTGTTATAACTGACTAAACAAATTTCAGCCGTATATGAGACCGGACATCCCTCTACCAAATGACCACCAAAGACCTGACCGGCTTTGTCTGCAACAGAGATATGCAAATGGACATGCTCTGGGGTTAACGTTCCAGAGAGCGTTAGAATTTCTAAAGGCCCGTTTAAAGATAAGGTTTTCGTCTCATCAGCAAGCCTTATCTGCGCTTCTGACAAGCAACCGACACCGGTAAGCAATGAACCGGCTTTAATCGAATGGGCTTTGACATAGGCAAGAACGGAAGATTTAAGATCGTTCCCTTCTGTTAAACGAAATGCGTGGGGTTGAATCATAGAATAAGGCCACTTTTAGATATTCGAATGGGGATAAAAATCGGCTATCAAAAAAGGCTTCATAAAGAAGCCATTTCGATCAGAAAGGAGTGTCAGGCACGCCGGCCTTGCTTTTTATTCGAACCGGAATGCGGAAAGATATTATGAATGCGCTGTTTAATCTTGCTGGGTACCGATTTTGAGTAGACCAATTTCGTTGTATAACGGTTTTTATAAACTTTGACTTGCCCCGAAAACGGGTATTTGTGCGCAATGTCTTTACACCCTATCAGAAAGCCATTCGGTATGTTTCCTTTTGAATGGATAAGCTCACCATTATCAAACTTCAATACTATTACCGGACGATCTTTAAACACAAGAAAGGCCACCGCAATGGCTAGTAAAATGACATATTCCATCCATTAACTCCTAATTGTGTATGTTTTTTTAAGCGTATATCAAATCGAGAATTTTATCTGCGAACCCGATAGCTCTGTGATGCAAGGCAATCTTTAATCGAGAGGGTCAAAATCAGGTGCATCGAAATCTAACAGTTCATGCAAATCTTTACGAATATCCAAGACTTTTTTACTGACCGTTTCCGTGCGACTACTCTCACTCAACAAAAACTCAATAGTGTCGGATAATGTCGAATCTAATTCTCTCGACTTTTCAGCCAGTTTTTCCCAAACGCGGAAGTCAAGATCGATAGACTTTTTACGCGTATGTACCTGCTCGGCGTTGAAATGCCGCTTACGTTTGGCGCGTATGGCCTGCTTGAGCTTTTTATCAAGCTCGGGCGACATATGCTTACTAATCCACTCAATGACTTTAGTGGGGTCATGCTCAATAGTAAGCAGTATCTGAATAGCGGCTTCCGCCTCACTCGTATCGATATAACGAGTGACTTTATCGCCTTCTTTCCATTTCTTGACCAGATAAGTCCATTTCCAACCGGCTTCGAGGTTTTCAAGCTGCTGATATTTCATATACGTGAGTTATTCTCAAAAAGTCTACACTTAGTAGTGACAGTGTAACTGTTGGCACATAAAAGCTCAATTACCTTTATGATATTTAACTGATTGTTTTATCTAAGGCTAAATATCGTCAATATCTGCCTATTATGAAGCCATTGATTCCTTTATACTGCAGTCCTTTTCACAGTAACGAAAGAAAGCACAAGTCTATGCAGCAAGAATCCTGGCGTACAATGACCCCAGATTACTCAAAGTATCAAGCTATTCTGGAAGGTTATGATAATCTGCCATTTGCCCCTACAGGTACTTTGCAAGACCGTCTTAGCGATGCCGTACGCCGGTTCACCGCTGTTGAACTACAGCCCCGTGTTCTACGTATCACCGCGCCCGATAACAAAGTTTATCGCGACTACGTGATCGAACTGTTGGCAAAATATGACGCAATAAATCAAAAAATTAAATATCAGCAAGATGATTCTGAGAGTCAAATCAATAACCAGAATCAGAATAATGAATCTTCGATCATCATTGCTGGTGAAAATGTAACAGAGCTGACTCTTTTTGGTGCCGTCTATCCCCCATCTGAAGACGGTAAAATCAGCAAAGCGCAAGTTAAGCATGGTTTGCTTCATCAAGCGAATGGTGGCTATTTGGTTCTTTCCGTTACCAGCATTTTGGGTAACCCGACATTGTGGCCACGCCTAAAAAGCGTCTTAATGAATGGTTCGCTTGAATGGCAGCCTGCTTCTCATAAAACGCTCTATCCTATTCCGCCAGCTGAAAGCCTGAACGTGAAGTTGGTCTTGATCGGCGATCGTTACTTGATGGCTGAACTTGAAAATGCAGAACCCGATATTACATCCGGCTTTTCTATGTACGGTGAATTCGAGCAAGATCTGCTGCTGAGTGATGAAACCTTACCACTTTACCTTTCTTACGTTAAAGATCTGGTTCACAAGGCGAAGCTGCCCGATTTGGCTGACAGCGACGCCCTGGCCGCTCTATTAAGAACAGGTGCCCGTTATGCCGAAGATAAAAGCCGCGTTCCTCTGTGCCCTCTGTGGCATCAGAGTTTGCTATCGGAAGCATCGATTGAATCTCAGGGCGATAGAATTACCGTAACCCATTTTAACGCAGCGATGAAGGCCCGTGATTACCGCGAATCATATTTGCCAGAACGCGCTATTGAAGATATCCACCTGGGTCAGGTTGTTATAGCGTGTCAGGGGGAAGAGATTGGTCAGGTCAACGGCCTGACGGTTGTCGATGTTCCCGGACATCCCAAAGCCTATGGTGAGCCAGCCCGAATTTCTTGTGTAGTCCACTTTGGTGAAGGCGACATTTCGGATGTTGAGCGCAAAGCCGAGCTGGGTGGTAATCTTCACGCCAAAGGGATGATGATTATGCAGGCATTTGTCAGTGCCGCGCTCAATCTGGATCATGCATTGCCCTTTACCGCCTCAATTGTCTTTGAACAATCTTATTGTGAAGTCGACGGTGACAGTGCCTCGCTGGCAGAACTGTGTTCATTGGTCTCTGCACTTTCTATGCAGCCAATTAATCAACAAATTGCTGTTACGGGCGCGGTTGACCAATTTGGCCGTGTTCAGGCTGTAGGCGGCCTTAATGAGAAGGTTGAAGGTTTCTATAAGGTATGTGTACATCGCGGCCTGACCGGCCATCAGGGTGTCATTTTACCGAAAACAAATTTAGGAAACCTTTGCCTGAATGATGAAGTTATCGAGGCAATCAAGTCCGGAAAATTCCATATCTGGGCGGTTGAAAGCGTTGATGACGCTATTCCATTGCTAACAGGCAAGGCATTCAAAGGCGACGAGCTGGATACTGATACTATACTTGCTAAAATTGCTGAACGTATTGATGTGTTTCATCATGGCGATGTCATCAATGAAGTCAGTTGGTTAACGATTATTCGCAACTGGTTTGTCCAGCACTGATCCGAGTTGTTTAGCTTACACGTGTAAGCTAAATTGCTCCTATAATTTCTTAGAGCAGTACGAATTCTGATGAAACGCAATTCTTATGAACGTGAAGACCTAGTTGCATGTGGTAATGGAGAGCTTCATGGCCCTGCATTCCCTTCTCTACCATCTGACAACATGCTGATGATGGACAGAATTTTAGAAATCACGGATGACGGCGGTGAGTATGGCAAAGGCTTTATTCATGCCGAGCTCGATATCAACCCTGATCTATGGTTCTTTGACTGCCATTTCAAAGGTGACCCGGTTATGCCTGGTTGTCTTGGTCTTGATGCAATGTGGCAACTTGTTGGTTTCTTCCTTGGCTGGCATGGCGGTGAAGGCAAAGGCCGTGCGCTTGGTGTAGGTGAAGTGAAGTTCACTGGCCAAGTTCTGCCGACCGCAAAGAAAGTGACCTATGAAATTAATCTAAAGCGTGTGATTAACCGCAAGTTAGTCATGGGTGTTGCTGACGGTCGTGTACTGGTAGACGGCAAAGAAATCTATGTCGCTAAAGATTTAAAAGTAGGTCTGTTCACTGACACTGCTAGCTTCTAAGTCTCTCAGACTAAATGACAGTTAAAAGGTCGCATTTTGCGGCCTTTTTTGCATTTAAGGATAACCAAGACCACGATAGACTATCAATGCAAGGCGGTAAATTTTGAAATGTATTGAAAACCAGAAGGGAAATTTAAAAAGCCCCTTCTCCTCAAAGGGGCTAAATAAGGGTTCTATGAGAAAGGGTTATTTGAGGCCTGTCTGAATTTCCTCTCTTGCGTCTCGCCAACCACCAAGCCAATTAGTACGGGCATCCAGAGATTGATATGGACAAGCTTCACTTGAGCGACCATTTTTCCCAGCCTGATAACCACGAGCTTGTGCACGTTCTAAACGATCCCGCTTTTGTCTCTTCATAGTTAGATCCTTATCTTTAGCTATTTTCTTTCATTACAGTTTCATAATGATGGAGTTTTTGTGACTCCAGATATAAGAATTAGCGATCTACCCCGTTTGATCAACCCCAAAAACAACTCAGGCTCACAATTTGTGAGCCTGAGTAAAAAATAAACTATTTTAACAAAAATTTATTTTCTTCTTCTGAAACCAATCCAGCCGAGCATTGTCAAAGCGAATAGACCTAGCGATGCGCCAGAACGTTCGACAGATGAGGTTTTTTCAGGACGTGCCTCAATCTTACCTGCTGGGATCGGAACCAGTTTCACAGCGACCAGTTTTTCATCACCGCTACACTGCGATTCATTCGATAAGTCCTGATAACCACCAGCACACATCAGTGCCGTCGCCGAAATCACCCCCGCATCGTTAATACCGGTCGCCTGGGCAATCCGGAACTGGTTCGCTACATCATCTCCACTTACTGCACCATCATTGGTCAGATCATCCAGCATCCACGCCTTGGTTGCTTTTAAAACAGTACTTATTTTATTGTTATTACCGTCCGTATAAGTAATATCACCACCAGCCATGTAGGTGAAGCCACGCTGGCGACGGAACTTGCCGTCGACCTGATTGGCAGTTTCGGAATCGACCCAGCCTACAATCTGATCATGGTTGTTGATAGCGCTTGGAAAGCCGTTGTAGCCTTTAAAGAAAATATCGCCATTCACTGAAGCGTCGATAAACGTCGTTTGATTCGTGCTGTTGTCATAAATAAAGATACGTTCAGGGTACGAACGGTTCTCGGAACGAGTGTTCTTGGCGACCCCGATAACCTTGTTATTTTTATTGATATCAGTCGCTACGGAATAGTTGAACTGGCGATCGCCGCCGCTCTCAACCTCCGTACCAGGGATGAATTTACTCTCCCAGCCACCGGTCACGGAATCCGTCTTCGGCGTAAATACCGTTGCACGTGGCGCATAGTAATCACTGTCTTGGTAAATGGTCGAAAAACCAACCGCGACAGGTTTAGAGTCAATGACTTCTACCGCCCGGGCGCCCGCTTGCGCTGAGCGATCGTTATTATCAGGATCTTCTGGGGTTAAAGACGTCTTATTGATGACGTTACCCGTTACAACACCTGATGTAGTCGGTGTAACAGTCCAAAACATTGCATCATTTGCAAATACAGAGAACTGGCATTCGTACGTCGAGTAAAGCGTACTGGAACTAGTAGAAAATTCTGATGCACATTTCGCTAAAGTGTTAGATGAAACACTTTTGCCAATATCGACATCGCTAGCATCAGGTAGTTTATCGGCATCATTTAAGTTACTTGGTGCAAATGAACCGCTGCCGACAACTAATAGTTGACCTGCTGGATATTCAACGGCATCCCAAGCAAGGGTTTGGCCCATCTTATCGACAAGTGCTTTCTCAGCTGTAGTGCCCGTTGAAGCGGTTGCTGGTGCCAATTCAATATTTGCTGATGATGTGGTAACAAAGCCGCGTTTCGCAAACTCACGCACATAGCGATCACCACTTTTAAAGTAAGATGAACTTGCAATACCGTATTGATAGTCGCCAGTAATACCGTTGACTACAGCGTTAGAACTGTAAGCAATACGTGTACCCAAATCAGTTACACTTTGATCAGCACTTGGTGATGATGCAAAAGTATCAATCACTGAGCCTTCAACTAATGGATAAGCATTGGCAAAATATCCACGAGACCAAGCTGCTTGTTCTCGTTGAAGGCCACCAAAACCGGAGCGATCGTTAACATCGTCACGGTTATAGTTCTTACCGTAGTATTGTGCCTGAGCCCATGTGTCACAGGTATTAGAGCCTAAATTAGCGTTACAGTAGCTTAAAAGAGATAAATAATCGTTCACACGCTGGTAGTTATCCGTCAGAAACGGGAATTCATCCCTGTAATTCGTCCCGTCGGTACCGAAGCGGCTTTCACCAAAAACTTTATAGTTAGTTGCGTTACACGTACCACCATCAGCAAAGCAGTTTTCACCAGTTGCCGACTCTGTAATACCCTGCCCATAAACCTCAAATGTATCAGCCGTATTTTGTCCGAAATACTCTTGAGTACCGACAGCACTGTCAGCATCAACTTCCACTACTTGATAAACAGCTGCATTGGCCTGTGTCGCACCGGCGATCAGCATCGCCAGTGTAGAAAGCTTTAACGTCTTATGTTGCATTATAATTCCTTCTGCATCACTTCCAGCTCTTCCCAGCGTTCAAATGCATGCTCAAACTCTTCTTCTACCACGGCTAAACGTGACAGTGTCGCTTGAGTATCATTCTTCACATCCTGAAAGAATGCAGGATCGTTTATCTGTTCCTGCAGCTGAGCAATTTCATTTTCCAAATCTTCAATTTTTTGCGGCAGGCTTTCCAGTTCTTTCTGGAATTTATACGACAACTTCTTGGTTGAAGCCGGTCGGGTTACCTCACGCTGCTTGTTCTCTTCTTTCTTTTTAGATTCTGCGATTTGCGTCGCCAGTTCGTTTGCTTCTTTTTGTTTCAAAAGGACAGCTGCAGAATTTGCGCGTTGTGCCTGAGCATCATGATAACCACCTACATACTCGTCGACGACACCATTACCTTCGAAAATCCAGCTTGTTGTCACAGTATTATCAACAAATTGGCGATCGTGACTTACTAACAGCAAAGTACCCTGATAGTTGGCAAGAATTTCTTCTAAAAGTTCCAATGTTTCGATATCTAAATCGTTAGTTGGTTCATCGAGGATCAATAAATTATTAGGTTTTAAGAACAACTTCGCTAATAACAGTCGGTTTTTCTCACCGCCTGATAAGGCTTTTACCGGCGTACGGGCACGGCGAGGATGGAACAAGAAATCTTGTAAGTAACCTAAGGCGTGACGAGTGACACCATTAACGGTCACTTCTTGCTTACCGTCAGCCAGGTTGTCCATCACGGTTTTTTCAGGATCCAGCACTTCGCGGTATTGGTCGAAATATGCCGCATCAATTTTGGTCCCGCAATGGAAATACCCTGATGTCGGCGTCAACTTCTCTAGCATCAGTTTTAATAGCGTACTCTTACCACAACCATTAGGACCAATCAGGGCGATACGGTCACCACGCATTACCGTAAAGCTAAAGTCGTTGATAATTGGCGTGTCACCGTAACTATATGAGATATGCTCAGCTTCAAATACAATCTTACCGGAGCGTTTCGCTTCCTGTAGCTGCATATCAGCCTTACCCATCACTTCACGGCGTTCACTGCGTTCATTACGTAACTTTTTAAGCGCGCGTACCCGGCCTTCGTTACGAGTACGTCGAGCTTTGATCCCCTGGCGGATCCACACTTCTTCCTGGGCGAGTTTCTTATCAAACTCGGCATTTTGTTCCGCTTCTACCCGTAGCATCTCTTCTTTGCTTTCAAGATACAGTTCGTAGTCGCCAGGGAAAGACGCCAGTTGGCCACGATCTAAATCGAGAATGCGCGTCGCCATCGAGCGAATGAAGGCACGGTCGTGAGAAATAAAGATAATTGAGCCGCGGAAACTCTTCAGGAAGCCTTCTAACCATTCAATGGTCGACACATCCAAGTGGTTGGTCGGCTCATCTAATAATAAAATATCAGGGTCACAAACCAGTGCGCGCGCCAGAGCGGCCTTACGCTGCCAACCACCAGACAGATCAGCTAAGAGTGTGTGAGGATCCAGGTGAAGCGTCTCTAATACAGAAGCGATTTGCGTGTCAAACTGCCATGCATTGGCATGATCAATCTTCTCTTGGGCACGGGTCAGCTTATTTAGGTTTGATTCACTCGGATCAACCGCAATCAAGTCCAGTAAATGATGGTACTCACGCAGTACCTTGCCGACTTCTGCCAACCCTTCAGCAACATAATCAAACACGTTACCTTCAGCATTACGCGGTGGATCCTGCTCAAGACGTGATATTTTCAGTTCAGTCTGGCGCTGAATGCTGCCGTCATCGAGCAAGACATCACCAGAGATAACCTTCATTAACGTCGATTTACCTGCGCCGTTACGACCGACCAGACAAACACGCTCATTCGGCTGCAGAACAAACTCCGCTTTATCGAGTAAAGCGTGGTCGCCATACGCAAGTTGTGCGTTACTAATATTAATTAATGCCATTACTGTTTAACCATGCTGCAAGTTCAGCCGCATCAAACGGCCAACCAAGTTCTGAAATTGAATGTTGATTTTCTATTGAAGAGACAGAGATAGAAACAACGGGAATAGTGACGCCGTAACGTAAAAAGAGCGCATCATCAAAAGCAATATCGACCACTTTGACGCGCTCGTGTACGCCTGCCTCTGTAAGCAGGCGATAAGCCTGCTCGCAGAGATGACATCCTTGTGTGCTATACAGCGTAATTAGCACTTAAGCTTCCTTATGGGTAATGATCCAGCAGTTATGGATATGCTTGTTTTTGGCAAAATCCATCGGAAGCGTTTTGTCAGAAATATTCTGGGCTTTCAGGCCAAGTTCTTCTAACTTCTCCAGATCCATCTTAAATTGGCGCTTATTGTTAGAAAAGACAATCTGCCCTTGTGGACGTAGCATGCGCTTTAGGTTTTCCAACAACATGACGTGGTCACGTTGAACATCGAAAGTCTGCTTCATACGCTTAGAATTCGAGAACGTCGGCGGATCGATAAAGATCAGATCAAACGTATCATCGACTTCCTGCAGCCACTGCAAGCAATCAGCCTGAACGAATTCATGCTCTTGCCCTACCTGCCCATTCAGCTCCATGTTCTCTTGAGCCCAGCGCAAATAAGTATTGGACATATCAACCGTGGTTGTTGACTTGGCACCACCACAAGCGGCATGAACCGTTGCTGATCCGGTATAAGCAAACAAGTTCAGGAAGTCTTTGCCTTTTGCCATTTCACCCAGCTTACGACGGGTAATACGGTGATCAAGGAATAAGCCCGTATCAAGGTAATCGTACAGGTTTACTTTCAGATCAACACCGTACTCATTCACTGTCATGTGACGTTCTGCACTGGATAGCTTCTGGTATTGATTCTTACCCTTTTGCCGCTCACGAACTTTTAAAATAACCTTGTTATTATCAACACCCGTGACTTCAATCGTAGCACGCAGTACATCCATAATACGGCGACGAGCGATTTCTTCCGGAACCGTCTTCGGTGCAGCGTACTCTTGAATGATCAAGTAATCTTTATACTTATCAATAGCGGCATTGTAGTTAGGCAGATCAGCGTCATAAATGCGGTAACATTCGACCCCTTCTTTCTTCGCCCACTTACCTAGCTTCGCAATGTTCTTTTTCAGGCGGTTGGCAAAATCTGGTGCAACTTGTTCTTGCTCGATTTTGCCTTCTTGCTCGCCCTCGACCTGCTTTACGCCACCACCGGTGATCAAATAGGTTTTAAGCACACAGTCGAGCGCACCGTTATTCAGTTTGAACTGCTTGTCAGCACGCATGCGTAAGCAGCTTAATAGCTCATTCGAACCTGAATAGATTGCCGCAGTCGAACCGGTAAAAGCCAGCTTTAAGCGATTACCAAATTCGGTGTAAAGTGAAATCAGCTCAGGCGTAGTTCCTAAACGCTCACCATATGGAGGGTTACACAGCACCACTCCGGCTTCAAAGCCCTCTGGGCTCACAAGCTGTGTCACATCGCCGTATTCGAAATTAATCAGATCTTTCACGCCAGCCCGGCCAGCATTATCGCGAGCAATGGTTAATACACGGCGATCCATCTCACGGCCAAAGAACTTAGTCTCAACTTTTGCCGGACCGCGACGTGCTTTTACTGACGCTTCTGCGTGGATTTCCAACCATGATTCTTTGTCAAAATCTTTAATCGATTCAAAACCCCAGCGCTTACGCTTTAAGCCCGGTGCAATATCGGCAGCTATCATGGCCGCTTCAATAAGCAAGGTACCAGAACCACACATTGGATCTAATAACGGCTTCTCTGGCGTCCAGCCGCTTTTCATGACCAGTGCCGCGGCATGAGTTTCACGCAATGGCGCTTTACCCGCTTCGGTACGATAGCCGCGCTGGTGCAGGCCACTACCTGCCATATCAAGACCAAGGACACCTTTCTCACCAGATAAACGCATGTGAATACGCAGATCCGGACGTTCACGATCGATATTCGGACGACGCATGTCAGCTTTGGTGAAACGGTCGACGATGGCATCCTTTACCTTCATAGCACCGTATTGGCTATTGCGAATTTCACGGTTAGTACCGTTGAAATCGACAATAATGCGCGTGTCACTACCAAAGTAGTCCGGCCAGTGAATAGCTGTCGCCCCCAGATACAAGTCCATGTCGTCACGGACATTAAACTCACTGAGGACCTGAATGATACGAGATGATATGCGGGTCCATAGACAGCAGCGATAAGCCGTAGCCTGCTCGGCCTTAAAACGGACACCAGCATGAGCAACCTGGATGTCTTGAGCACCAAGTTGTACTAATTCTTCTGCAAGGAGGTTCTCAAGACCTCGAGAGGTAATAGCTAGATATTGATTCATGGAATTCTTTTCACACTTAAGTTGGCGAGAATTATAACCGAAAACCGAGTAAATACCTCTTTCTTCACAAACTTGATGGCAACATTTAGCTAAAAAAACAGCAATTTTCGACCTCAGATGATTCAATCAAAGCTTTACCGCTATTTCAGCCTTGAATCGCACCATCAACCAACCACCAAAAACCACGCCATCGGTAACAACCATCCGGAAAATTATGAACTGTCGCACAGTATTTCAGCAGTAAGCCGAGAACAAAAACACCGTTTCCATGCGTGGACAATAATAACACCAACTCTCAAGAACTTCCGTAAAAGTGTGTGCTCACACACGAAATAAGCACTGTTTCCATACAGAAACAAACGCTTAAGCTATTGATTTTGATGGGTTCGAACATACAAAAAAGACCATAACTAAAAGGAAATGTAGTTACTAATGGTAATTACTTACTGTCGCTATATCCCTTTCAATCCAGCTTAGTCACTCTTAATCATAATACTTTCCCATCTGGAAACTATTGCGAAAAAAGAAATGGTCCATTGTAATTAACTTTCACGAAAGGGAGGAAATGAGGAAATGTTTCTTCTGGTCGCCAATATTACGAGGCAAGAAATGCGGTTTTTCGCGACTGTTTTTGTGAAAATACACAAAAAAGGAGCACAAAAAAATAATATTATTTAGGATATTTTTGAGGGAAATCACTTATTTTGTTCATATTTTCATCAGAGTGCTGACTCGAACCAAACCATCGCAGCCTGTCATTTTTCTATGATAAGTAGAATAAGCTGGTGTTTTCCTGACAGATCCCTAAAAAACCCGGCTGCAAGCAGCTTTGATTCCATCCGAGAGCCTCTCTGAATGACAAGATATAATGACGTTGGTAAGACGGCGATCTGGGTACTCATAGTAAGCTCAAGATGTTTTTGCTAGAAAAGCAAAAATAAAAGGCTATCGGATCTATGGGTCATTGGGACTTAAATAGGAATTAGGAGTGATGCAGAAGGATAGTAAATACGGGGGTAAAGGCCCTGCTTGTTCGGGGATTTTAGATCATTGATACGCGGGTCGCTAACCGACCATGGCCAAATTAAGCGAGTCTGCTGAGGTCTCTTGTTCGTAGTGCTCGATACGGTCGTTCATCACCTTAATTGTGTCGCAAAACGCCATCTGTTTGGTGTTTGATAAGGCTAATGGCTCAATCTCTGTCATCATACAAAGGCTTGCTGTACCACAATTTTCTATGACAAGGAATTTGGCCGTACCAAGAGAAGTCTGTAAAGTCACAATATCTCCGTTGACGGGTTCACACCCTTCCGGCCTGGCTTCAAAAAACCAGCTTTTAGGCATCATCGGCTTATGGAAACGACTTGCAGCAACGGCGTTAAGGGCCAGCTCTGCTTTGCGTGGTACAGAAATGTCGAGGTGGGAAATGCTTTCTTTATATGTCTGAAATACTGTCGCATCATCGACGGTAAATACGCACTGATCATACGCGCAGGGAATAAGGTTCTTAGTCGGAATTGAAACGCGAAAAACCATATCGCCCCCCAGATCTAGCATCAGGGAGTCATCCTTATGGTCGTAATACCACTTCCATGAGTCATTAGGTTTTAGCACGTAAACTCTCCAAAATCAGTCCGTTATATTGTTATCAAACGATATGGAAAAAACTTTAGGAGAATTTTACTGCTCTGATTACAAAAGAAAAGGGGAAATAAATCCCCCTTATTGGTGTTTGCTTAATGTTTCTTTGACAAGATATGGTTAAATATTAATCACAATATCTTTAACCAATTTTGGCCCGTGGTAAATGAAGCCTGTATAAATCTGAACGAGCTTAGCACCAGCTAACATTTTTTCGCGAGCAGAAACTGCAGAGTCAATCCCGCCGACCCCGATAATAGGAAGCGCACCATTAAGCGCTTGAGCAAGGCTGCGAATAACTTCAGTACTTCGATTCTGAAGTGGACGGCCACTCAACCCCCCTGCTTCATCACAATGAGGCATACCTTGTATCAGGGCACGGTCAAGCGTGGTGTTCGTCGCGATGACGCCATCAATCTCATTACGGATCAAAGCATCTGCTATTTGCACTATCTCATGATCCTCAAGATCCGGCGCGATCTTCAATGCCAACGGCACATACTTATCATGCTTCTTAGCTAACTCTGTTTGTTTCTGCTTTAATTGACCAAGAAGATCATCCAGTGCTTCACCGTACTGCAGTGAGCGAAGATCCGGCGTGTTCGGTGAAGATACATTAACCGCAATATAACCGGCGTGTTCATAAACTTTATCCATGCAGATTAAGTAATCTTCTACGCCCTTTTCAATCGGTGTATCTTTATTCTTCCCAATATTAATACCAATGACACCGTCATATTTGGCTTTTTTCACATTTTCAACCAAGTTATCAACACCTAAGTTATTGAAGCCAAATCGGTTGATAATCCCTTCGGCGGGAATAACCCGGAAAAGACGAGGTTTGTCATTTCCCGGTTGAGGGCGAGGCGTGACTGTGCCGACTTCAACAAAACCAAAACCCATCGCGCCGAATGCATCAATACATTCACCGTTTTTGTCCAGGCCTGCAGCCAGTCCTACCGGATTTTTGAATGTGATACCCATGACTTCAACAGGATGATCGGGAACGTGTTGACGGTAGAAAAGATCAAGTGGAGTGCCGGTAAAGCGAGAAAAGTTCTGAATAGCAAGATCATGTGCTTTTTCTGCGTCTAGCTGGAAAATAGCGGATCGTGCGAGGCGGTAAATCATTGTACCTCCTTAAAAAAGCCCCGTATAAACGGGTTGACATTATTCACAGGTTTACCTTTTAACGCAAACGATTTCGGCAATAATGATTATGCAATAACAGAAAGGCCACTATATCCGAAGACATAATGGCCTTTTAAACACAAAACTACTGATTACATCTCATGGTAATAGTATAGCTATTTGCTACACATTCGAACGGCAATTCAAGTTAAGCAGCATCAATTCACGCAATGCGACTGAGAATTTCGCAAACTCATGAGTTTTACCCACTTTGAATTCGGCTAACACGCTATTCCAACGATGAATCACAGCCTGATTCATATCAAGCCAGCTATCAATACTCAGCTCCGGTTCTTGCGCCTCTTGAGAACTGGTAATGACCGCAGATGTCAGATGACGTTGCTGCCAATCAAGATCTTCGCGGAAAGATGCACGTGCTAATGCCTGCCAATGATTCTCTACAGGCTGGTTGTGTATCTGCTTTAAGAACCAGTGCAATGACAGCTTAGCTCCTACGACAAAATAGACTCTGGCGATATAATCAATCTCTTTACCCAACTCATTCGCAATCTGCGCAATATCCATTGCTGAAAACAAGCTGGTCAGGCGGGCAATACTATGAGCCAGACTTTCTGGTGCCCCCTGTTGAATCATCAACTCGGCTTGCTCGTTATGCTCTTCCACCTCTTCCGTTACAAGGTAACGCTCTAGGTTGGCATCCAGTGTTTTCACTACAGGTCGATAAAAGTCAATTTGCTGTTCAATACCCATTGCCCGATTACGGTTGCGCAAGATCCAACGAGTCGCACGACGTAACATACGACGGCAGCGATATATCATCTCATACTGCACTTCTGCCGGACTCACATTATCAAGTTCGCGGATCTGGTCAAAGACTCTTTCAAAATTAAAGACTTGACGGCCAATGGTATAAGCGGCAGATATTTCAACTATGGTTGCCCCAGTCTCATCCTGCAGACGAGTGACAAAATTACACCCCATTTCATTCGACATCTGGTTAGCCAGCGCAGTCGCAATCAACTCTTGTTTCAGCGGATGCTGATCCATCTGCAGACGGTATTTTTCCTGTAACTCTTTCGGGAAATAACCCGGCAACAAGCGGCTATGGTAAGGATCATTAGCGATCTCATCGCTGACTAGATCCTCTTTGAGGACCATCTTGCCGTATGCCACGAGTACCGCGAGCTCAGGGCGAGTTAGCCCCATGCCCGATTTTTCTCGCTTTGCCAGCGTATCATCATCGGGTAGGTATTCAAGCGCACGATCAAGTTTTCCTGCACGCTCTAGCTGATGGATAAAGCGAATTTGCTCTTTCAGTAACTGTGCCTGTTGCTGTTGAGTCACTGAAATAGATTCACTCTGGCAGTAAGCATTATCAAGAACAATCTCGCCGACTTCATCTTCCATACGTGCCAGCAGCTCATTACGTTGTTTGTAGGTCAAGTCACCGGATGCCACCAGGCTATTGAGCAAGATCTTAATGTTTACTTCATTATCAGAACAGTCAACACCGCCGACATTATCAACAAAATCGGTGTTAACCCTCCCTCCTTTCTTGGCAAACTCAACTCGGCCAAGCTGGGTCATCCCCAAGTTTCCACCTTCACCGACAATTTTGGTACGTAGCTCGCCGCCATTAATACGAAGCCCATCGTTAGCGCGGTCACCTACATCGGTATGAGTTTCACTTTGTGCTTTCACATACGTACCGATACCGCCATTCCAAAGTAAATCCACTTCCATTTGTAAAATCAGGCGGATCAGTTCGTTCGGTGTCAGGCTCTGCTTACGCGTACCCAGCAATTTCTGGATCTGTGGTGTCAGTTTGATCGACTTGCTGCGGCGCGAAAAGATCCCGCCCCCTTCCGAGATCAGGCCTTGATCATAATCCTCCCAACTGGATCGTGGCAGGTTAAACAGACGATCTCGTTCTTGCCAGCTTGATGCGGCATCTGGGTTTGGATCCAGAAAGATGTGCATATGGTTAAACGCAGCAACCAGGCGGGTATGTTTTGACAATAACATACCATTACCAAATACATCACCGGCCATGTCGCCGATCCCTACGCAGGTAAAGTCTGTCGTCTGGCAGTCTATCCCCAGCTCACGGAAATGACGCTTAACTGATTCCCAGCCACCTTTCGCGGTGATCCCCATTTTCTTATGGTCGTAACCATTTGAGCCACCAGAGGCAAATGCATCACCTAACCAGAAGTTATATTCATCCGATACTGAGTTTGCTAAATCTGAGAATGTTGCGGTTCCTTTATCGGCAGCCACAACCAGATATGGATCGTCTTCATCATGGCGAACAACATTTGCTGGTGGCACAAGAACACCATCACGAATGTTATCGGTCACATCCAACAAGGCACAGATGAAACGCTTATAGCAGCGTTGCCCTTCAGCCAAAATTTCATCTCGTGCTGTCATTTGTGGCTGACGTTTGCAGACGAAACCACCCTTCGCTCCCACAGGAACAATAACCGTATTCTTAACTTGCTGTGCTTTAACTAGCCCCAGAATTTCAGTCCGGAAATCTTCCTGACGATCAGACCAGCGTAAGCCACCACGGGCCACTTTACCGCCTCGCAAGTGAACACCTTCTATATCCGGTGCATACACAAAGATCTCGAAAAACGGTACCGGTGCTGGAATCTCAGGAATTTCAGACGGGCGCAGTTTCAGTGACAGCCATGGCTTCGCACTGCCTTGATCATCCACTTGATAATAGTTAGTCCGTTGGGTGGCGAGGATCATCTCCATATAGCGTCGGATGATCCTGTCATCATCAAGACTTTCCACGTGATCCAGTTTTTTATGCAGTTTTTTAATTAGATCCTGCTCGGCTTTCTCTGAATGATGATTTTTTGGATCGAAACGGAAGATAAAAAGTTTAACCAGATCGCGGGCGAGATCGCTATGGCTAGACAAGGTTTCTTCAATATACTGCTGACTAAACGGGAAACCGACTTGGCGCATATAGCGCGCATAGCTTCGTACAACGGTAATTTCACGCCCGGTTAACCCAGCACAAAGTACTAAGCGGTTGAAACCATCACTTTCGAGGCTGCCATGCCAGATAGCAGAAAAGGCTTCTTGAAAACGATCCCGTGCCTCGCTGAGATCTATCCCTGTACAGGCATTGTGAAACATTGAAAAATCAAGGATCCAGAAAACTGTACCATTCGCGGTAACCACTTGATACGGAGACTCGCCAATCACTCGCAATCCTAAGTTTTCCAACATAGGCATCACGTCCGATAAGTGAATCGGCTCATCGCGATGAAACAACTTTAACTTCACAAAACGTGAATCATTGGCTTCTTCCTGAGGACGGTAGAAAAGCATCCCTAGTTTATTGTCTTCGCTCAGGCTTTCAAGTTGCTCAATATCTGCAACAGCAGACCCGGGTAACATCTGTTCTTTATATGACCGAGGGAATGCGCGCGAATAGTTCTTCGCTAATGGGATGCCATTACTTTCACCAAAGTTGGCTACTAATGAGTTACTTAAACGATCTTCCCAAGATGCTGCCGCTTCAACCAAATTATGTTCGATAGCCTTCACATCCACATCATAATTATTATTTTTAACCCGCACGATATAATGCGTTCTTGCGAGTGAATCTTCGGAAAAGAAAGTCGTGAATTCAACAGGCTGATCAGAACCAAAGTAGTCTTTAAGAATGGCCTGCGTTTTAGTTCGTAATTCAGTGTTATAACGCTCTTTTGTTACATACACCATGCAAGAGAAGAATCGACCAAACGGATCACGTCGAACAAAAAGACGTAATAAGTCGCGATCTTGCATTCGTACGACACCGCAGCCAACATCCAGCATTTCTTTCTCATTTGCCTGGATCAACTCATCGCGAGGATATGTTTCAAGCAGGTTGTTTAGTGCTTTCCAGGAATGTGAACCGGGGGAATACCCACTCGCATCCAGAATTCTCGCTACTCGGTTTCGAATAAGCGGGATATTCATCGCGGTCTGGTGATAAGCGGTCGATGCATAAAGACCGATAAAGCGATGCTCACCAATCACATTTCCTTTTTTATCAAAGCGCTTAATACCGACATAATCGACATATGCAGGGCGATGAATTTTAGACTTGGTATTACTCTTGGTTAAAATAAGAAGTTCATGCTTACGCGCTTCAAAACGGGCTGATTCGGGAAGTTCTGATAATAACAGACTATGGACTTTGTCTGCCTTACCAAGGAGCCCTAAACCAGGCTCATTTGTTGGCCGTAGTTCAAAGTCACCTTCAATAGCGATTAAATCGTATTGGTGATACCCCATAAATGTAAAATTATGGCGATTTAGCCAGTCAATAAATTCGATGGCTTCATCACGATGCTCATCATCAACAGGCAAATCTGTGGTTTTTAGTTCATCCGCAATTTCCTCCATTTTTGTTTTCATGGCCTGCCAGTCAGTCACCACCAAATCTACATCATGAAGCACATTTTCTAGTTCTTCTTTTAGTGCTTGCATTTGTGCTTTGTCGGTAAGGCGGTCTACTTCGATATGGAACAGTGTCTGATAATCACCTTCATTACCACACGCTTCAATAATGTCCCCTTGTTTATTTCGTTTAAAGAAGTAAGGGCCGTTAAACATCAGGTGGCTGGTAATATCCATGCGATTGAGTGTCATACGAACAGAATCTACCAAGAACGGACGGTCTGGCATGACAATCTCAACAACCGTGTGGGTGGATTGCCAACCGTAGCGGCTAAGTGTCGGGTTATAAACACGTATTGAAATTTGATCAGGTTTGTTTTGCATTAGATGGTGCCACAAACTCAATACGGCACCATATAAATCAGATTCATTTCGTTGAAGCAGATCGTCATCAGCTAATTGCCCTAACAGTCGTTGAGCGAAAATTTCTACTAATGACTGCTGAGGAACTTCAATCTTATCCTGGATTAAGCCATACACTTTCTCAAGCAGTACCGGCACTATCGGATCGGGGGCGGTCATAGCGAGTGCTCCATCATTATTATGTTTTATAAATCTAGTATAGGGGGTTTGAACGCTTTAGCGTGATAGCTATTGTAGGGGGTTTTGTTGCAAACTAGTTACGTTAATTGCGTTGTTAAGATAAGAATAAATCGAATATGTGACTAAGGTAAAGATTTTTGATAGTTGTTCTATCTGCTAATAGTCAGAATGATGGTTAACAAGTAATCAGCAAAGTAAAATGATGTTAACCAACGACTCGAGCATTATATTTACGTATCTCTGACTTTTCCCCCTGCCTTTATTATGCAACCCTTTCGATAGTTTCAATTTTATTCCGGCTGTCTA
This sequence comes from Photobacterium sp., assembly GCF_033720175.1. Classification (GTDB taxonomy): domain Bacteria; phylum Pseudomonadota; class Gammaproteobacteria; order Enterobacterales; family Vibrionaceae; genus Photobacterium. The sequence continues at coordinate 220,499 of NZ_JAWWDA010000003.1, read as the reverse complement.
CGCGCACACGGAAATAGCCCTTTACCCCCAACTGAGTCAAAAAGGGGCGAAAGCGCGAGGCGGGAAGCTGCAGCTTCAGACCATTCTCTGTCACCACGATTACGGTACTGGCTGCACCTGAATAATGATTAAGAAATGATTGATAGGTGATGTTGAGTGAGAATGTGTAGGTTGTCATAGGAATACGGTTATTGAGAGTGGCGAGTCGCTAGATCAAGAAGTGCATTTCTCGATACTCTTAACTAGAAACTCGAAAATAAATAGAGCCTCTCATTTAGAGACTCTATCAGTCATCGTGCAGATATTACTGTTCTAGTGCTTTCTGCACTTTCTCGAACAGATCTTTTGCCAGATTATCCAGCTTTGCCAATTTTTCCAGCTCTGTACGCATCAATACCTGACGCGGCGCGTCATATTGGCGATACTTCAGAAATGGTTCAATCAAACGAGAAGCCACTTGCGGGTTGCTGGTGTTCAGCTCTGTCAGAATTTCCGACAAGAACTGGTAACCACTACCATCTTTAGCATGGAAACGAACAGGGTTATTCGCGCAAAAACTTGCCACCAGGCTGCGAGTACGGTTAGGGTTCTTCAAATCAAACGCTGGATGCGTCATGGTTTGACGAACTTTCTCAAGCGAGTTCTCAACCGGGTTTTTACCTTGCAGGATAAACCACTTATCCATTACCAGACCATCATGCGTCCATTTGTCACTGAAATCAGTCATTTGTGATTCGCGACATACCAGTTCAGCATTATTCGCCGCTGACATCGCCGCCATCGTATCAGTCATGTTATCAGAGTGGTTATATTGCTCTGTCACTAACTGATTACCTGCTTCAGTGAAAGCCAGATAACCTAAACAACAGTTACGCAATGCGCGTTTGGCCATCGCTTCATGAGAGTTACTGTATTCAGCTTGCGCTAATAAATGGTAGATAGCGGTAAACTCATCTTCCATTTCAGTCGCTAAGATCTTCTCGATCTGACCGACTACGGTATGAATCGCATCGACGTCCACCGTTTTGTACCAGCCAGCTATCTCGTTCTCACTTGGCAATGTCAACATCTCTGCAATAAATGCCGGATCCAGTTTCTCATCCAGTAATGCACCGCGGAACGCATCCACCACAGAAGCTGGAAAATCAACATCTTCGCCTTTCTGGATTCGTTCAACATTATTACGGATGTATTTAGCCAGTAGTATCTGGCCTGCATCCCAACGGGCAAATTCATTACGTGCATAGACCATCAAAAAGACCAGCTCTTGATCTGAATAGTCATATTCCAGAATAACCGGGGCAGAAAATTCGCGTATCAGTGAGATTACAGGCTTTTCATTAACGTCTGTAAATTCAAAAACCTGCTCACTTTCCGTGATATCCAGCACGTTTTTAATTACCTTCCCGTTACACTGTAACTCAATGACATTACCCTGGCTATCATACAACTCAATATCAAGCGGAATATGCAGTGGCAGTTTCTCTTCCTGTCCAGCTATGGCGGGGGTTTGCTGCTGAACAGTGACACGGTAACACTTTTGTTCTGCGTTATAGTCTGTCGTTACTTTAACAACGGGTGTACCCGATTGACTGTACCATCGACGGAACTGTGTTAAATCAATACCCGACGCATCTTCCATTGCCTGTACAAAATCATCACACGTTGCAGCGGTTCCATCGTGACGCTCAAAGTACAACTTCATACCTGCCTGAAATTTATCTTCGCCAAGTAAGGTATGCATCATGCGAATCACTTCACTACCCTTTTCATACACGGTCAGAGTATAGAAATTATTCATCTCAATCACTTTTTCCGGACGGATTGGATGAGACATCGGGCCACGATCTTCAGCAAACTGCGGACCACGAACAATACGGACATTATTGATACGATTAACGGCGCGAGAACCCAGATCTGATGAGAATTCTTGATCGCGGAATACTGTTAAACCCTCTTTCAGACTTAACTGGAACCAGTCACGACACGTTACTCGGTTACCCGTCCAGTTATGGAAATATTCGTGACCAATGACCGCTTCAATACCCTGGTAATCTGTATCCGTCGCGGTCTTTGAATTAGCCAGTACGAACTTCGAGTTGAAAACATTCAGACCTTTGTTTTCCATTGCCCCCATGTTGAAAAAATCAACGGCAACAATCATATAAATATCAAGGTCGTATTCTAGACCAAAACGTTCTTCATCCCACTTCATCGAATTAATCAACGATGTCATGGCATAATCAGCGCGATCAAGATTTCCTCTATCAACAAAGATCTCCAGTTCAACGTTACGGCCGCTCATCGTGATGTATTTGTCACGCAATACATCGAAATCACCGGCAACAAGAGCAAACAGGTAGCTCGGTTTCGGAAATGGGTCTTGCCATTGTACCCAATGGCGGCCATTGCCCAGATCACCAGAATCAACGCGGTTACCATTGCTCAGTAGGTAAGGAAATTCTGCTTTGTCAGCAATGACTTTAGTTGTAAAGCGAGCCAGTACATCCGGGCGATCAAGATAGAAAGTAATACGACGGAAGCCTTCGGCCTCACACTGGGTACAGAACCCACCACCCGACTTGTATAATCCTTCCAGCAGCGTGTTTGCTTCAGGGTTGATTTGCGTTTCGATGGTCAATTCAAATTCAGCAGGTAGCCCACGCAAAGTCAGTGATGCTTCAGCTTCGTCATAATCTGACCATGCCTTGCCATTCACTTCTATACGTACCAGATTCAGACCATCACCATCGAGCACTAGTTCGGCTTCAGCCTCGGCCAGGCGTTTGACCTGACTGACGGCAACAACATGAGTATCAGCATCATGAAGATCAAACTCAAGTGCAATATCGGTAATAGTGTAATCAGGAGCGCGATAGTCGGCTCTGTATTTAGCTGTTGGTTGTGTGACTGTAGATTGCTCTGCTGTAGACTGTTCTGCCATTGTTTCTGTTCCTTTGTTATCCGCCAGAGCAAGGTATGCCCATCATAAACGGCTGAAAACGAGACTCGTATTATTCTGGCTTTTCAGCCATCAAACAAGAATTTATATCATATTGTGAACAATCTTGTTGCTTTAAAGATTTGTATAATGTGTTTAGCCTATATTTTTTTGCTGATTTGAATGATTTAAGCCAAATTAGACCGAAAATAATGTAAACTTTCCGGATTGCGAAAAACAACAGCACTAGATATGAATAACACAGGACACATTGGGGTTATCGACTCCCTGCTTGATACCGATGCATATAAGCTGCATATGCAGCAAGCGATTTTCCATCAATACCCGAATATAGAGGCGGTTGCGGAGTTTCATTGCCGAAGCCAAGAAGACCTCCGTCCTTACTGCAAAGAAATTAAAGCGCAAATTGCACAAGTTTCAGCATTAGCCTTCTCTGCCGAAGAACTGGAATATTTATCAACGCTTTCTTTCTTCCAGCGTGACTATCTTGACTACTTGAAAACCTTCTCGCTAAACAGCGCGCAGGTAGAAGTTGACGATTCAGGTGATCAATTAGCCATTAAAATCACAGGGAAATGGATTGACATTATACTCTGGGAAGTGCCTCTGCTGGCTATCATCTGTGAAATACGCGCAACTCAACGCTATCCGCAAGCAACAGCTGCTGATGCTATTGGTCAGTTAAAAACAAAAATTGAGCGTTTTTACCAAAATGCTCAAGCTTCACATAACGAAGACGCGGTAGATTTGAGCCAATTTTCATTGGTTGATTTTGGTACTCGTCGTCGTTTTTCAAAAGACGTGCATCATCAGGTTGTCGACTATTTAATCGCTAATATGCCTGAATTTAAAGGCACTTCTAACTATCATTTAGCCCGTACTCGTGGTCTGACACCCTTTGGCACCCAGGCGCATGAATGGTTCCAGGCGCACCAGCAGTTAGCCGGTGAACTGGCAGATTCACAACAACTGGCACTGAATCGCTGGATTCAGGAATACCCAGATTCGTTAGGTATTGCCCTCACCGACTGCATCAATATGGATGCTTTCTTGCGTGATTTCGATCTCCGCTTATCAAAACGTTTTGTCGGCCTGCGTCATGATAGTGCTGATCCAATATCTTGGGGCGAAAAAGCAATCCAGCATTATAAATCGCTCGGAATTGATCCAAAAACCAAAACGCTGATTTTCTCTGATAATTTAAACTTGGACAAAGCGCTGAATATTTACAAGCACTTTGTCCATCGTATCAATGTCAGCTTTGGTATTGGTACACAGTTAACCTGTGATTTACCCGGCACCGACACACTGAATATCGTATTAAAACTGACAGAATGTGAAGGCCGACCAGTGGCAAAAATTTCGGATGAGCCAGCTAAAAGTATATGTCGCGATGAAGCTTATCTAAACCAGCTTCGTCGGGCCTTCAAAATTTCGCATCATAGTTCGACGTGTCTGTAATTACTGTTAAAAAGGCTTATCTGGGATAAGCCTTTTTAACTTCAATAACTTTAATTATAACGTCTCGATTATTCTCTTTGAAAAGTGGCTTCCATACCAAACTGTTTATTGGTTAATATAAGCGTGTCTGTTCCCAAAAGAAATTGACTCTCTTGTTGACCATCTTCATATATTAAAACAATATGGTCACCTTCTAGATAATAAATACCGCGGTGTTCTTTTTTCTTTCCCTCTGAATTAGAAACTTCAGCTGAAAATAAAAAATCAGGTCGTAGTGAAATAGATAGCTGCTCTATCCCTTCATCGACATCTTTTCCAGATATATTAGAAGAGCGCCATTCGCCAGGCAAATTATCAGGTGCTAATTTAGTAAACCTTGCTCCATCCAAAATAAATTGATTGTAACTCAGCATATAACTGTGTTGCTGTTCATCTTGCCCTTTTGCCAAGAAGTTGATATTAGTTTCATCAATGTCGTACTTGCCGTCCCACTCATCAACCGTGCCATCGACTCTCAGTAAACGAATTACAAAATTATAAGATGACTTAAATTTTATGTTCATGGCGCGATAGTTCGCCCCTTCACTTTCGACGCCTTTCTCTGTCGTACTGAACCAATACCAGTCACCGAGAAGTAAGGGGTAGTCAAACTCAGTAAGATCATCTGCAAACAAATGGCTACTAAAGGTGCTTAAGTAAAGTGTAATCGCAACCAGTAGAGACTTATACATAGCATTGCTCCCGAGACAACACACAAGATCCTATATAAACCCTAGTCTGCAATGCTTTATTTTGCATTAAAAGATGACTTCAATCACAAGTTGAAATGCAATTGTCTCAAGAATAATACCAATCAGCATAGCTAACTGACTGATACAAAAAAACGGCATCTTGAAAAGATGCCGTTTTTTATTTATATATCAAATCAAAGAATTAACTTTGTGCTTTGACTAAATCCGCTGTAATTGCTACTGCTTCATTAAGATAAGCATCTGGTGATTCATAATCTTTAGGCACATCTTCTAGAGAAGCAAAAGACTTCTTGCCTAACGCTTTTTGGCGCTTGTTCAAACGCGTCAAGCGATCACGATCATTTTTCTCCTGCTCAGCAATGCGCTGTTTCTCACTCAATGAGATCTGGTTAATATCTTTTTCAACTTTATACTTTTCAATATCGTCAAGAATAAAGCGGAATTCCAGATCACTGGTGATACGTTTATCATGCTTGGCTTTCAAAGGAGGCAGAACTGCTGAATAATTATACACTTTCTGATAACTAGCAGGTTTAATGCTATCCCATGGTAATGCATTGTCTTCAACACTCTCTCCTGTTTCAGCAGGATCAATTGCCGTCGGGAAAGCAATATCAGGCACGACACCTAAATTCTGAGTACTACCGCCATTGATTCGATAGAACTTTTGAATGGTATATTGCACATGACCTAAAGGTTGATCAAACAGATCGTAAATATGATTCAGTGAACGGTGCTGCTGAACAGTGCCTTTACCGAAAGACTGCTCGCCTAGCACAATAGCACGGCCATAATCCTGCATTGCGGCAGCAAAAATTTCAGATGCCGATGCACTATATCGATTGATAAGCACTGTTAATGGGCTATCAAAATAGACCCGGTTATCGGAATCGCCATTTACTTTGACACGACCATAGCTATCACGAACCTGAACAACGGGACCACTATTAATGAACAGGCCGGTTAATGCGGTCGCTTCCGTTAACGCACCACCGCCATTGTTACGTAAATCAATAACAATACCGTCGACCTGATCTTCATTCAGCTTGGCGATCTCTTTTTTCGTATCTTCAGATAAGCCTACATAGAAACTAGGTACTTCAATAACACCTATCTTTTTACCTTGAGCTTTCTTCACAGACGATTTTGCCGCCCTGTCTTCCAGACGGATCTTGTCACGAACAATAGTTACATCGTAACTTTTTTGGTTTGTGCCTTCAGGCAAGATCTGAAGCTTAACTTTACTGCCTTTAGGACCTTTGATTAATTGGACGACATCATCAAGACGCCAGCCCACAACATCAACCACATCTTCGCCATCTTGTGCAACACCGACAATTCGATCACCAGCAGCCAATTTTTTAGACGCTGACGCTGGACCACCAGCAACCAAGGAACGAATAACAGTATACTCATCAACCACTTGAAGTACTGCACCAATTCCTTCCAAAGACAAATTCATCTCTGCCTGGAATTGTTCAGCATTTCGTGGTGACAAATAGCTCGTATGCGGATCAACTTCACGGGAAAATGCATTCATGTAAATTTGAAATACATCTTCGTTGTGGGTCTGAGTTAAGCGCTTTAACGCATTGTTATAGCGTTTAGCCAATGTTTCTTTTATTTCGCTCCACTCTTTGCCCGTTAACTTCAGATTCAGCGCATCATACTTAACACGCTGACGCCAGATCTCATTTAATTCATTGCGATCTTTTGCCCAGGCAAGTTCAGAGCGGTCAATAACAAAATTATCCGGTTGATCGAAGGTAATTTCGTTATCAAGCAAGCTTAACGCATACTGATAGCGGTCAAATCGACGCTGTAGCAATTTATTAAAAATATCAAAAGCACCGGTGGTATCTCCTCTTTTGAGTTGATCATCCAGCTCGGTTTGCCATTTTTCAAATTGCTTAATATCAGCTGAGGTCAGAAAGCTCTTATTAAAGTCCAACATTTCGATATAACGATCAAAAATGTCGGCAGAAAATTGATCATCAAGAGAGAATTGCTTGTAATGCGACCGTGTATACCGCGAAGCTATCCTTTTGCTTGCTGTTGCATGCTGCTTTTCAGGGGCGAGCTGCGGCAAGTCACTTAATGAATATTTAGCCTCTAGGGCTTGCGCTGAAGCTGCCAGCATCATGCCGGCAGAGATCAGTGAGAAACGGAATCGACAGTTCATGCGTCGAGCATTCTCCTTTACGAACGCAGGTGCTCCATTTTTACAACCATGGTTAAACCGTTGGTCAAACGAACACGCACATCGTCCTTATTAATTTCAACGATAGTAGCCGGCATGTTCCCGTTACCCATGTTGACACGAACGTCGTTGCCAACTTTCACTTCATCAGCAGTAAGAGCACGGGTAGTTTCAGCAGGCTTTTTATTTAGCTTAGTCGTATTTGGCTTCGTCTTCCTAGGTTTAAGCGTTTTTGTGCGATTATTATCCGCTTTTGCTTCACCTTCTTTATTCGCTGCAGCTTTCGCGACTGCCTGCTCTTTACGACGAGCACGAACTTTAGCTTTACTTTCTTCCAGTGCTTTTTGTGCGTGGTCAACGTGTTCTTGCTCTAACACACCACATTCATTGCCATCTAGGTCAACACGGCTTACACCGGCTTTTACGCCATGAAGGTAACGCCAGGAAGAGGTATATTGACGTAAAGCTGTACGCAATTGTGTTTTACTGATTTTAGGGTCTTCATTCAAACGCTCTGCGAGATCTTGGAAGATACCAATCTTAAGTGGCTTCGCTTCACCTTCAATAGTAAAACATTTTGGGAAACGCTCAGCAATGTATGCAATAACTTCTTTACTGTTCGTTAACTTTTCAGAGTTTTCCATGGAGTTTCCTGACATCAAACGAGGTAACCTCGCTGTTAGTACTGTGATCAAAAAGAAATAGTGTCGCTATTATAGTTACCTAACGCTGAAAAACCACCGAAAGCATACAATTAGAGTCTTTTTTGTAGTTCTTCAACAAAAGAAACCAAACCATCTTCATCATTTTGGTCAAATCTTGATACAGTCGGGCTATCAATATCCAATACGCCAAACAGTTCGCCTTTCACCGTGAGGGGGATAACGATTTCAGAATTACTTACCGCATCGCAGGCAATATGACCTTCAAACTGATGTACATCGCTGACACGCTGTACTCTGTTTTCGGCTATCGCGCTGCCACAAACGCCGCGCCCTACGGGTATACGCACGCACGCAGGCTTGCCCTGGAACGGACCGAGTACTAACTGATCATCTTTTAATAAATAGAAACCAGCCCAGTTAATATCTTCTAACTCCATGTAGAGTAACGCACTAATATTAGAGATATTAGCAATAACATCTGGTTCTCCGTCGATCAGAGCGATAGCCTGTTGAGTCAATCTATTATAAAAAGCGTTTTTATTTTCCATGGCTTACTCCAGATATTTATTGTCATTTATTGTCATTTATTGCCGTTAAACTACCAAACTCAACCAGTAATAGGAACCATTATCACCGTGAAAGGTCCTTCAAGTCAGATGATTAACTGGTCTTGGCTTTTAAAGCAGGCTAAACACCATCAACCAAGACTGGTTGTCGCGAATATTATTGCTCTCATTGCGGCATTGATCAGCGTACCCATTCCATTACTTATGCCTCTGATGGTTGATGAGATATTGCTTAACAAACCGGCAGGCGGCGTTAAGTTTCTGAGTATATTACTGCCAGATTCGCTTCATCAACCCGCCAGCTATATCCTGTTAGTGCTTGTGCTCGTCGTATTGATGCGAATTTCCAGTCAAGCTTTGAATATACTGCAAAGTCGTCAGTTTACGCTGGTTGCAAAAGACATTACTTATCACATTCGCAAGCACCTGATCGATAAACTCGGCCGCATCAGTATGCGTCAGTACGAAGAACGCGGCAGTGGTGGTATTACGTCGCATCTCATTACCGACGTCGAAACAATCGATAAATTCGTTGGCGATACCCTAAGTCGCTTTCTGATTGGCTTACTCACCGTGATCGGTACCGCAGCTATTTTGCTTTGGCTTAACTGGCAACTTGGTTTGTTCATTCTTTTAATGAACCCCCTCGTTGTTTATGCATCACGCATGATGGGCAATCGGGTTAAAAACCTTAAAAAGAAAGAGAATCAGGCTTTTGAAAAGTTCCAGCAACGCTTAGTAGAAACATTAGATGGCCTGTACCAGCTTCGGGCTGCTAATCGAGAGCGTGAATTTCTTACCCAGCTAAAATCCAATGCCAGTGATATTCGCCACAATGCCGATCAATACGCATGGCAATCAGAAGCAGCCGGTCGTCTGTCATTTCTTCTTTTTCTCTTGGGCTTTGAACTGTTCCGTGCTGCTGCAATGCTGATGGTTCTTTTCAGCGATCTGACCATCGGGCAAATGTTCGCTGTTTTTGGCTATCTGTGGTTTATGCTGGGCCCGGTACAGGAATTACTTGGTCTTCAGTTTGCCTGGTACAGTGCCAAAGCGGCAATGCAACGCTTGAATGGCCTGATGGCACTTGAGGAAGAAGTGCGCCCTGTACCAACAGAGAACCCATTCCGGCAAGGCGAAGCTCTGACTATTGAGATCAGAAAACTCCATTTCGCCTATGATGAAGATAAAGAAGTATTAAGAGGACTGAACTTAACCATTCCGGCCGGTAAACGTATTGCTTTGGTGGGCTCGTCTGGCGGCGGGAAATCAACCCTTATTCACCTGTTGCTGGGCATCTATCAAAAAGATCACGGGGATATATATGTCAATGGCTATCCGATTGAAAGTGTCGGGTATGAACCCTTACGTGACAGAATGGCTGTTGTTTTGCAGCACCCCGTTTTATTTAATGATACTTTGAGGCACAACCTGACATTAGGTGCTGACTTTGATGATGAGCAACTTTGGCAAGCACTTGAGATTGCCCAGCTTTCCGACGTTACACAGCGCCTGACCCATGGCCTAGAGACCGTAATTGGCCGCCAGGGTATCCGCTTGTCAGGCGGACAGCGTCAGCGATTGGCCATCGCAAGAATGATCCTTACCAACCCGGAATTTGTCATTCTCGACGAAGCAACCTCTGCATTAGATACCGCGACTGAAGCTGCGTTACATACAGCTTTAAACCAGTTTTTATCTGACAAAACAACCTTAATAGTTGCCCACCGTTTATCTGCGGTTAAGCAAGCTGATCTAATATACGTGCTCGAAGATGGCCAGGTTAGCCAGACCGGTACGCATTCTCAGCTGGTCAACGAAAAAGGGCTTTATCAAACATTATATGGTCCCGTCCAGTCGTCTGAGCCTTCATTAACAGCGCCTGAATAGCAACTAGCGGTAGCCAGAATGACCACAAAATAATATAGTGTTTATTTATAACAACTTATAAAACTTAACAGTCAGAATAGTGATGATTTTTGTGCGTAATAAGGGATTGAACTAACATGTCTACAGCTCGACGTTGCCCTGGCTGTGACCTGCCTATTATGCCTCAAGTCGCTCCGCGTGGCCTGAGTGCGTATTGCCCCCGCTGTAAAACACGTCTTTATCGCGGTGGTGAATGCCACTTCAATGGTGAGCTGGCGATTGCATTAGCCTGTTTAATCCTTTTCATTCCTGCACATATCTTCCCGCTTATTACAATCCGCCTGTTTGGCGTGATGATCCCGGCGACCCTCCCGTCAGGTACCCTGACTTTAGCTCCGGATTTTCCAGCGGTAGCTGCTCTTATTCTTTTCTGCAGCTCGATTGCCCCTTTACTGGTGAGTCTGTCCGTTTTTAGTGCTCAACTGGGGTTAAGGTTAAAGCATTTTCGCTTATTCAAATCTTCGTTGTGGATCATCAAACACTTAAAGAGCTGGGCAATGTTCGATGTTTTCCTGGTCAGTTTGGCGATTGCATGTTTCAAAGTACAAGAAATAGCAGATATTTATGTTGGGCCGGGCCTGTATTGTCTGGTGATCCTGCAAGTTCTCATGTCGTTGCTGATCACCCGCGTGAGCCTCAATCGCTACTGGGAAGCCTGGCAGCCAGAAACCGACCATAAAGCCAATGAACTTGAAGCGCACTGCCATTCATGCCATTTGACTCAGGCCAATGCTACGCACTGTAAACGTTGCGGTAATTCGCTACACATACGTCTGCCTCATTCAATACAGAAAACCTGGGCCTACCTGATTGCGGCAGCTGTATTTATTTTTCCTGCCAACCTTTACCCTATTTCAATATTCTTCAATAACGGCAAGCGGGTTGAAGACACCATTTTTTCAGGCGTCGCATCGCTAATTAAAGATGACATGGCTGGTATCGCCATTATCATCTTCGTCGCCAGTATTGTTGTACCGGTGGCAAAAATACTCGGGCTGACGTACATCCTGCTGAGTATCCAATTTAAACGCCGCGTTTATCATCTTAGTCGTATGAAAATTTTCCGCATCATACAGTGGATCGGGAAATGGTCTGTAATGGACTTATTTGTCATTTCGCTTATGGTCGCTCTGATCGATCGTGGACAAATTTTAGATTTTACACCTGGCCCCGGAGCCATCGCTTTCGCCGTTGTGGTGGTGTTAACGATGCTGGCGGCTGAAAGCTTAGATTCTCGTCTGATATGGGACAACTATGAACAACGGACAAAATAACCAACAACCAGAACCGGTAGATATTCGTCGCGACCTAGGGCTTTCACCGCTTTGGTTACTGCCGCTGCTCGCCCTCGTTCTGGCTGGCTGGCTCATATTTCAAGCGGTGAACGAGGCAGGAGAACGCATACAAATCCACTTTAGCGATGCCGCCGGTTTAATTGCGGGCAGAACAACCATCCGTTATCAGGGGCTGGAAGTCGGGATTGTTCGTGACGTGAATCTGTCGGAAGATCTCCACAGTATTTATGTTGAAGCAGATATCTACCCAGAGGCTGTACAAACGCTGAAAGATGGTACTCGCTTCTGGTTGGTCAAACCTAAAGCTTCAATTACCGGCATTTCCGGTCTTGATGCATTGGTTTCTGGTAACTATATCGCTCTGCAGCCCGGGGAAGGTGATTTTAGGGCAAAATTTACGGCATTAGATACTCAGCCCTCTGACACGACACTGGGCGATGGCCTGACCGTTCAGCTTCGCTCCCCCGATCTGGGCTCAATCAGTATAGGATCACAGGTATTCTATAAGAAGATCCCTGTCGGCGAAGTCTATAACTACACTCTCAGTAATGACAAAAAGAACGTGCTTATCGATGTGTTGATTCAGCCTCAATATACTGATCTGGTGACCAACAAGAGCCGTTTCTGGAACGTCAGTGGTATGAGTGCCAACATTGGTTTCAATGGTGTTGATGTTCAGTTTGAAAGCCTTTCGGCGATGATTTCCGGTGCTATCGCTTTTGACTCTCCCGATGAAGGTTTGCCGATTGAAACCAACCACTTATTCCGCTTATATCCTGATCTGAATACCGCGGGTCGAGGTATTGCGATTACCATCGAATTACCCGACGATAATAACATCAGTACCAGCGGTGCCCCTATCATTTACCGCGGCCTGCAAATTGGGCAGATCTCTGATTTACGTTTAGATAAAGAGCGCAATAAAGTTATTGCTCATGCTGCAATTGAACCAAGTATGAGTGATTTACTTACCGCAGGTTCGAGCATGCTGCTTGAAGAAGCGGCTGTCTCCTTAACTGGTCTGAAGAATATCAGTAACTTAATCCGCGGCAACTTCCTCACCCTGATCCCGGGAGAAGGCGAACCATCTCGAAAATTCAAAGCGATCACACAAGACAGTCTACAAGAGAAACAGCCCGGTATCGCTACATTCTCACTGTTTGCGGATAACAGCTTTGGCATTAAACGAGGCGCACAAATCAAACATCGCGGCCTCGATGTTGGCCGAGTGAAAAAAGTCTCGTTTGACGGTGATCGAGTACGTTTTGATGTGATCGTGCAGCCGGAATACACTGCCCTGGTTCGATCAAATAGCCGCTTCTATATTGATGGTGGTATTGAAGCGAATATCAGCGCACAAGGTCTTGATGTATCACTGCCACCAGCCGACCAACTGATCAGTAATGGCATCAGCTTTACCTCCTCAGGTAAACAGCAAATCCAGACCACTTATCCTTTATATAAAAATAGACGTTTGGCTCAGCTTGCAGCTGATCACCAGAAAGGCTTTGCTAACTTCACCCTCTTTGCCGATGAACTGCCACCTGTTTCAGAAGGCAGTCCTCTTCTTTACCGTAACTTACCGGTGGGTGAAGTGGCTGGGTATGCCCTTACACGTGACGGTGTCACTATTTCGATTGAGATAGAGAATAAATACCGTCACCTGATCTCGAAAAATACCGTCTTCTGGAATCGTTCCGGGGTTGAAGTTGAAGCCAGCTTAACTGGGGTAAAAGTCAAAGCTGACCCGATCAGCACTTTATTAAAAGGCGGCATTGCTTTTGACGATCTGCCAGGCGTCGCCAACAAAGCAGGTGCGCGTTATAAATTGTATCCTAGCCTCAGTAAAGCCCAGAACTTTGGTTTATTAGTAACCCTAACAGCCAGCGATGCCCGTGCGATATCAGAGAACACCGACATCCGTTATCAAGGAATAAACATCGGCAGTGTGGTGGCGATTGAACCTGACTTCAAGACTGGCAATGTCAACATCAAAACCCGGTTGTTCCCCAAGTATGCTGACGTGGTGGCAAAATCCGGCAGCTACTTCTGGGCGGTGAAGCCTAAGCTGAGCTTAACCGGCTCGAAGAATTTAGATTCGTTACTCAGTACCTACATTGCAGTTGCACCTGGTGGCGGTCATTATTCCCAAACCTTTAAATTGGGTTCAGCCGAATTGGTTAAGTCTGGTTTGACGTTTATCTTAGAAAGCGAAAACCGTAATTCAATCAGTGAAGGAACGCCTCTGCTTTACCGTGATATTCAAGTTGGCCAGGTCATTAAAGTCTCACTGGGTGAACTGGCTGATCGCGTGATGATTGACGTTCAGATTGAACAAAATTATAGCCACCTGATCCGTACTGATACAGTGTTCTGGAATGCCTCTGGACTTGATGTAACGATTGGTTTAACCGGAGCCAACATTCAAACCGGAACCGTTGATAGTATGCTGCGAGGCGGGATTGCCTTTGCAACACCTGAAAAACAGCCACTATCGCCGCGAGCTAAAGCTAACCGCCACTTCTTGCTTTATAAAGATGCGAAACCGGAATGGAAAACCTGGCGTACAGCGATACCAAGTAACTAAATCAACAGGTCCGGTATAGCACTAAAAAGGAGCACATTGTTGCTCCTTTTTACTGTCTGTTAGTCACGCACTTTCATCCACCATATCAACGGTGAGAGATCGATTAATGATGAAGATTGTTATAGACTCTCGCTCCATTGCTAGTTAAACGAGATACTCCCTTGCACCCTAACATCTATATTCCTGACGCGTTTATTGAACAGATCCGCAAAATCATGCCAGATCACTTGAGCATGGATGACTTCATTGCGTCTTGCAAAACCCCTTTGCGTCGTAGTATTCGTGTCAATACGTTGAAAATCAGTGTGGCCGATTTTCTTGAACGTGTGGCCGACAAAAACTGGACCTTAACGCCTGTACCCTGGTGTGAAACTGGTTTTTGGATTGAGCGTGAAGATGAGGAATCCGTATCTCTTGGCAATACCGCGGAACATATGGCGGGGCTGTTTTATATCCAGGAAGCCAGCTCCATGATGCCGGTTACCGCCTTGATAAAAGACAATGATGCCCTCGATTGTGTCTTAGATATGGCATCTGCACCGGGATCTAAAACGACTCAAATTGCCTGTGCCATGCAAAATCGCGGGGCGCTGGTCGCCAATGAACTAGCCGCAAGTCGCATTAAGGTGCTGCATTCAAATCTTCTGCGCTGCGGTGTTTACAACGTTGCCCTGACCCACTTTGACGGTTGTGTGTTTGGCGGCTGGGCCCCCGAGTCATTTGATTCCATCTTATTAGACGCACCTTGTTCCGGCGAGGGGGCCATTCGTAAAGACGACGATGCAATGGCTAACTGGAGTCTGGAATCTATTGAAGACATCGCAGCCATTCAGCGCAAACTGATTGAAAGCGCATTCCAGGCATTAAAACCCGGTGGCGTTATGGTTTATTCAACGTGCACCCTGAACTTGAGTGAGAACCAAAACATTTGTCATCACTTGAAAGACCTTTTTGATGACGCCGTTGAGTTTGAGCCATTAAACGATCTGTTTGACGGCGCCAATCAGGTATGTACAGAAGAAGGGTTCTTGCATGTTTATCCGCAAATTTTCGACAGCGAAGGTTTCTTTGTTGCACGGATCCGCAAGCATGCTTCGGTTGAATCACCACAAGTGAAAAAGCGCTTAGGTAAATTCCCGTTTAATCCGGCATCAAGCCAAGATACGCAGGCCATCGCTAACGATCTTGAGGCCACTCTGGATATCACGTTGCCATCAGATAGCCAAATATGGCTGCGTGATAATGAAGTATGGTTGTTCCCTTCTCAGCTTCGTCCGTTGCTCACTGAGATAAGATTCCAGCGCATGGGCATCAAATTGGCAGAACAGCACAAAAAAGGCTATCGCTGGCAACACGAAGCCATCATGGCCTTAGCGAAGGGGGATGAAAAAATATCTATTGCCCTTACAGCTGAACAAGCTAAAGAGTGGTTTATGGGCCGAGATATTCGCCCGGAACAGATATCAGGCAAGGGAGAGATCATTGTAACTTATCGCGATTACCCTATTGGTATCGGGAAGTGGGTCAGCAATCGAATCAAAAATGGCCTGCCGCGAGAGCTGGTAAGAGATACCAATTTATTTGATATTTAACTATTAATACTTCTTATTAGTAATACTGGCAAATTATGCTGTTTGAACTAACATTGATAGTGTAATTGATCTCCATTTACTAACCAGTTAGCGCAAGGCTCTCACGAGCCATTCCCCTAAGCCCGAAACAGGAGTCGTTTCGGGCTATTTTTTCCTTCCCCTGCCATTCACTCACAAACTATCGCACTCATAAACCATCACATTCAACTCATTGATTCATTATAAAATAAACCACACCAATCTTAATTCGATTTTATCGAACAAGTTACACAATTTTTTCCGCTATCTTCATCACATCAAGCTTCTTATAGTTGGTACCAAAGCAAATGCTCCCCAATACCGATTAAGGAACACATTATGTCTAACGTACTGGTACTAAAATCAAGCATCCTAGGTGAATACTCTCAATCAAATGGCCTAATTGACCACTTAATTGCTTCATGGGGCGATAACGTCAGCTCTGTTGTTGAACGTGATTTGGCTGTAAACCCAGTCCCCGTATTAGATGGTGAAATTGCCGGTGCATTACGTGGTGGCGATAATCTTAACCAACACCAGCAACAAGCAGTCGTACTTTCTGATCAATTGATTGAAGAGCTAAAGAACAGCGATACCGTTGTGATTGCTGCACCTATGTACAATTTCTCTGTTCCGACTCAGCTAAAAAACTGGTTTGATATTATTGCACGTGCAGGCGTAACCTTCAGATATACTGAAAATGGCCCTGTCGGCTTAATTGAAGGTAAAAAAGTGATTGTCATTACCACGCGTGGTGGTATACACAAAAACGGTCCAACCGATCTGATGGTGCCATATCTGAAAACTATTCTAGGTTTTCTCGGGATGACAGATGTAGACGTGATCTATAGTGAAGCGCTGGCTATGGGAGATGAAATGGCCGCTAAAGGTATTTCTGAAGCTAAATCAGCCATTGCACAACTAACCGCCTAACATTCCAATACCATGGTTTTTACTGCTATCCAGACGCTTATTTAGTACATTGCCTTACCTGTTTTCATCTGACAGGTAAGGGCTTTTTATACACATCCACCTCATTCAGTAGCCGTTCAAATTACAGGTAGTGAATGGAACAACAATAAGGTAGTTTACTAACTGGCGCTAAAAATCAAACTGCAGGTAAATCGTATTATAGTTACTGCCACCTTTGATACGGCCAAACTGAGATGCACTCTCAAAAATGGCAGAACGATGATGCAAGCTGTAACCAAGCCATACCCCATTCATTGATTTTTGATTTAACAAGTCACCCACGTTGACATCAAATGAAAAATCCAGATAATTCAGAAGATTACTTGGTTCGTATTCTTTTCGATCCATCTCAATTTGTTCAATATAGCTAATATGATTGATATACGATAAACCTTCGGCCACCCCAAATCGCCACTCCACCGGCCAGTTAAAGGTATAATACGCTTTAATCGCAACGACATATTCCTGCGAAGAGCTCTGAACCTCAGAACTCCAATGCCATACAAAGCCAGGGGTTAAATAAATATCTAACGGCAGACCGAACAGTTCATCCGTTAACGGATGCCCGTAAAAAACAGATGTCAGCTTATTATCATATTCATCTTTAACTCGATTGCCTGAAAAGATTTCGCCAATATTAGACGGCGTCGCCCAACCATGTGCCAATCGCCAGTAAGATTTCTGAATTAGCGATGACTTCTTCGGCCTGCTGTCGTCACGAAAGAAACCAAACCCGGCATAGAGTTCGCCTTGCCAGTCAGTATCAATCGTCACGGCATGACGCACATTCCTGTCGAAGTGTGTGGCATACGCCCCACCAAGCAAATAGAGATTCTCAGCGACATGATATCGAGCATTAGCCCCCAGCTTTAAAGATATTCCGCTATCAATCGTCTCTTGGTTCAGACCATAGTAGTAGCTGTTGTAATCCGATTCTTTCCAAATCAGCGATGCTTTAGGATGAACTAGCCAGTTGCCATTCTTGTATCGCCCCCCCACCGTAGCAACGGAGTGAAACCTCAGATCAGGATCGAACATGAAATCCAGTTCGCTATACAGGCTATCATCAAGCTGAAACTTAAGCTGAAGACCACCATCCCCGCTGTCGCCGCCTATCTGATTTTGATATGAGGAGGGAATATCAATAAAGTGCATGCGCAGTAGTGCATTGACTTCCCAGTCATCCTGTCGGTAAAGATGTAAACCGCCTTCGGTCCCGTTAATGAAAAAACGCTCCCCTCTGTAAAACATCATCGGAACAAAGGTCGTTACGGTATTGTCTTCAAGGTCAGAATTTACTGCGTAAGGAATTTCCGCATGCCGGATCACCGCCGCAATTCCCCAGTCTTGCTCTTCTGATCTCTGTTGTCGCAACTCTTCAACAGAAATGGAACCACTGACTATTTCATTATTTTCTGAAAGTGGTTGTTCAGCAAGAGCAAGACCCTCGCTTGGTTTTGCCAGCGCCAGTGAAGGTAACAATAAAACAAAACAGGCCCAGATCTTTAACAAAAGACTACCTCTGCAATACAAAAATATTTAGCTAAAGAGTAACCATAGCTGCAATTATTTATAGTTCGTGACTGTAAAAAAAGGGAAAAAAAAGCCCGAACACTATCGGGCTTTGTTTCTGTCGTAAGCAATAAATCATCAAATAATCATTGAATACCGTAAAAAGAGTTGATAACTACTTAGCAGCAATCTCGGCTTTCTTCAGTTCTTTTACGTTCTTACTCACTTCACGACGCTCTTTCGACAGCTCAGCGCTGATGATGATGTGATCATCGACACGATCTTCGTAATCACCCTTCATATTTTCGACGATCTCGAGAATCGCTTCCTGAGTCATTTCAGGTCGAATGTAATCTAGAAGGTTTTCAAGCAGCTCTACACGTTTACGGTTATCACGGATCTTACGATCGTTATCCAGAATTTCACGCTTCAGCTTATTCTTACGACGAGTCTGTCGTACTAGATCTAAGATATTGCTCATATATTGTCCTTTTATGAATCTATAAAATCTTAATCGGTTCGTTATAACAGAAAGTCATGTACAACCTCAAGTCACAGATAGAATCCTCTCCATTTATCTATGGTTCATTGATTTCGTTCAATGAAATTCAGACGCCTGGAGCCATGGTCGATAAGTATATCTTTTGTTAACCCTGTAAAGGGTTACACCTATCTGCGTGAATGTCATCACAAATTTATCACCTCAATATTTGCAAATAGCATATCAATGCCTACTCTTTTTATAGCCCAGTAGTTGTTTGACATAAATGCAGCAATGTGAACACCGAAAGCTTCGTGTAACAGTTCTTAATCTAAGAAAGTTGTCCTGAAGATGTTGAAGTTTCAATTGTCACCATAAGTTAAATTGTTATTGGCTATAACGTATTGATGTAGAGAATCCAGGAGACAACATGTCTAAAGCAACAGGTACCGTTAAGTGGTTTAATGAAGAAAAAGGTTTCGGTTTCATCACTCAGGATAACGGCGGTGCTGATGTATTCGTTCATTTTCGCGCTATCACTGGTGACGGCTTTAAAACACTGGCTGAAGGCGACAAAGTTACATATGAAACGGAGCAAGGTCCTAAAGGCTTACAAGCTGCTAATGTAGAAAAAATGTAGTCCTATGTTAGATTTGCTAAAAAGGGCTGTTCGGCCCTTTTTTATGACCTGACAATACTAACCCAACCTTTTATTGTTCGGTCGGATTTTCGTTAACCTACTCTAATTATTATATTTTACTGACTCCAGTATGCTACTTTCATCACAATTCTTTATTATGGTTATTTGATTTTCAGTCTAATGTCTTGCCCTCAAAATAGCGCTGTGGCTTAATAGTTTTGCCCTGTAATGCAGCCCTATTTATGCAGCAAATTGAAATTGAAAAAGAAAACTTCGTTACACCACTTGGTCAAAGTGTCGTTGTCCTGAAGCTTCATTCTTCTTTTGTCCATAAGTAATACATTATTTTGGCTTAAGTACGCGTAGTGCGTGATTTTAAATACAAATTTCAGGAGACATGTTATGTCTAAAACAACTGGTACTGTTAAGTGGTTTAACGACGAGAAAGGTTTTGGCTTCATCACTCAAGATAACGGCGGTGCTGACGTATTCGTTCACTTCCGCGCTATCGCTGGTGACGGCTTCAAATCTCTTGCAGAAGGCCAAAAAGTATCTTTCGACGTTGAACAAGGTCAGAAAGGTCCTCAAGCTGCAAACGTTGAGCGTATCTAATTCGCTTTTAAGTTTGTAAGATTGACAAAGGGTATCTTAGGATGCCCTTTTTTTGTTTTTTTACTTTCAACGAATCTATTCTCAACAACTCGAATTCACCCATCTTATACTTAAGGTAACTTGGGTATATTACATAGCCTCCAAGAATAGCTCTCCACCTCCCCTATTTGCTCTTTCTTCAGCGTGTCATCTACACTCTCGGGGGCGCCTCTATTTCTAATTGTGCAAGAGTGATACAAAACGAAGTGTCCTTTTGTAGCTCGACGTTAGAGATTTTGCGCATAACTAATGGAGAAGTGATTATGGCTGAATTACAGGCTCGCTTGCTTAACGGTGAAACCAAGACCCTTAACAACGATATAATAGCTGACCTACGTGGCCGGGTGCGCGGACAAATCGTGCTGCCTGACGACTCCGATTATGATGAGATTCGCCAGATATGGAACGCGATGATCGACCGACGCCCGGCACTCATCGTCCGCTGCTCCGGTACGGCCGATGTGATACATGCAATACAGTTTGCCCGGCAATATCAGTTACTCACATCGATCCGTGGAGCTGGCCACAATATCGCAGGTAAGTCCCTTTGCGAAGGCGCATTCTTGATTGATCTGAGCACAATGCGATCCGTCCAGGTTGACCCAGTTTCACGTGTCGCTATTGTCGGGCCCGGGGCGACACTCGGCGATGTAGATCACGAAACCCAAGCCTATGGTTTGGCAGTTCCCGTCGGGATTAATTCAACTACCGGCATAGCAGGGCTGACCCTCGGTGGAGGCTTCGGTTGGCTAAGTCGAACACACGGCCTGACGATCGACAACCTTATCGCTATCGAAGTGGTTACCGCTGCAGGTGAGCGGCTGAGGTGTGATACAAAAAATCACGCTGATCTGTTTTGGGCCTCATGCGGAGGCGGCGGAAACTTTGGTGTTGTGACATCATTCGAGTTCAGACTGCACCCTGTTGGTCCCGAAGTGATGGCCGGGCCGATCATTTTTCCTTTTGAACAAGCCAGGTCAGTTCTGCATTCATACCGCGAATTCTGTGCCAACTGCCCCGAAGAGTTAACTGTATGGGCAGTAATACGCAATGCGCCTCCGTTACCATTTCTTTCCCCAGAGGTTCACGGCACCCGGGTATTGATCCTGGTTGCTCTCTACACCGGTGCGATGGATGCAGGAGAAAAAGCATTGGCTCCGTTACGTAAGCTGGGCCAACCCATCGCGGATGGTTTTGGACCGCATCCCTTTGTTGGATTTCAGCAAGCTTTCGACCCGCTATTGACTCCCGGGGCTCGTAATTACTGGAAGTCACACAACTTCACCGAGCTGAGCGATGGATTAATCGATAAGTTAGTTGAGTATGGAGACAATCTTCCTAGCTCTGAGACGGAGATCTTCGTTGCACAAATGGGAGGTGCAACCAACCGTGTTGCGCCAGACACCAGCGCTTATCCGCACCGTGACGTCGCCTTCATTATGAACGTACATGCGCGTTGGGAGGCTGTGGATCAAGACGACACTTGTGTTACATGGGCGCGTGAATTCTACGAAGCAACCAAGCCATTAGCGACTGGCGGCGTATACGTTAACTTCATCAGTGAAGATGAAGATCGAGTTCAGGGCGCATACGGTACGAATTACAATCGACTGGCGAAAGTGAAGGCAAAATACGACCCAGACAATTTTTTCCGACTGAACCAGAACATCACACCAAGCTGATTGCTGTTCCTTGTCCAACCAAAGAAAGCACCATCCCCTCAGCTCAAAATAATTTAATTGATCCGCCCTTTTCAGGCGGATCATAGCTAGGTGGATATATACCCATTCGTTGATAAGCTAAGCACCTACCTGACACAATACTGATCTTCCAATCGGCTAACCCCTAGCCCATTCATTTTTTTCACCTGAATCTGTACCGGGATCCGCTCTTTCATTGCCTCAATGTGGCTGATCACACCAATCATTTTTCCTGAAGCATTCAAGCTATCAAGGGCATCAAGGGCGGTGTCTAAGGTTTCGCTGTCTAAAGTACCAAACCCTTCATCAAGAAACAGAGAGTCAATGCTGGTCTTGTGGCTGACCAAATCAGACAATGCCAACGCTAAGGCAAGACTGACCAGAAAGCTTTCACCGCCAGAGAGCGTCTTGGTATCTCGCACGGTATCCCCCTGCCAGGTATCAAGTACCTGAAGCTCTAGCGCTTCGCTTTGTTTGCGTTGCAGTAAATAACGACCGTGTAAGCGATCAAGCTGTCGGTTTGCCAGATAAACCAAATGATCAAGCGTTAACCCTTGGGCAAAGCGACGGAACTTGTCACCTTTTTGCGATCCAATCAATGCATGCAAATACGCAATATCGTCGTATTTTTCTTGCCACTGTTCAATCTGTGCAAACAGCGACTTCTGGTTGCTGCGGCGCTGACTATCATCATCAAGGCTGCGTTTAATTTCACCCTGTCGGTGGGTGATCTCTCTCAGCGTCGCGCTAATGGTAGCTAGCTGTTCGGCCACTTGTTCTAAGGGGGTTTGCGCCAATTGTTGCTGCTCTGGTTTAGCATGCAGATCAGCGTAAGCTTCTTCTGCCTGCTCTTTCAGAACCTGAGTTCGCGCTAACTGCTCGTGGATCTGTTGCTTTAAGCTAACCAGACGTGCACGCTCATCTTCCGCTAACAAGGCGGCCTCAAAAGCCTGATGTGTCGCAAACGGGCTAGAGGCCAGTTGTGCCTGCCACTTGTGCTGTTGCGTTTGCGCATCCTCAGCAAGAGCGCGATGATTTTTTTCAGCTGCACTATATTGCCCCGTCAGATTTTGCAGCTCCTGATCCGCCAGCTGATGCGCGGTTTGTGCTTGCTGATACTCACTGTCACTGCGTTGCGTCAACTGCTGCGCCTTATGACGCTCATCCGTTACCGATTTTTCACCAAACAGTTCGAATCTGAGCTGCTGTTTATCATTCAATTGTGTTGTTACGCTCTGCTGCTGTGACGACAGGTCTTGCAACTGCTTACCGAGCTCTTGCTGTTTTTCAACCAGGTTCGTCGTTTCAATCTCCAGGGCCTTCAATGCTTCCTGGCATGACTGATGCTGTTTTTCTGCCTGCTGCCAGCTTGCCGCCGCTTGTTGCTTTTGCCCTAACCAGCTTTCAATCTGATCGGGCTCTGGCAACGTAAGATCTAAATCAGCCAGCTGCGCTTTTAACTTATCATCAAGTGCTTGCCCTTCCTGACCGAGTTGCTCCAATTCAGTACTGACTTGCGCTGCCTCCTTGTTAAGGCTTTCACTTTGCTGAGTATTTAATGCAATCTGATGTTTCACCTCGTATTCAGCCTGCTTTGCACTGACGACGGCTTGTTGAGCAGTCACTTTCTGCAGATTCAGCTGTTTCAGCCGCTCAAGCTGTGCAGATAATCTTCCCTGTTGTGATTGAACGGTATCAAGGTAAGTCGATAGCGGTTCCTGCTCGGTAATTGCCAAATCTATTTGCAATGATTCGCTGAGCTGTTGCCACTTTTGCCGCAGCTCGGTTTTTTCTTCCGTGAGCTGTTCTAGTCGCCGGGCCAATTCGTTCAACTCTACCAGCTCTTTATTAAGCAACTCTTTGAGCTGACTGGCGCGTTGTTCGATCGTGTCTAACTCAGTTACAACCTGCTGGCGACGTTGCTCGGTCTCCGATATATTTAAGGCTTGATAACTTTCCACCAATGGGTGCTCTTTCGAACCACACAACGGGCAAGGGTTATTCGGTTGCAGCTTAGCGCGCTCTTCGGTTAAATCTGTAATGCGCTTTTCCTGTTCGATCAGCTTATCGAGATCTTTGAGGTGCGATCGCTTGTCTTTATACTGCCCGCGCAGGGTGTCAATCTGCTTATCCAACTGTTGGCTGGTCGCGGTTAATTCTGTCTGCCTTGCTAAGCGTTGTTCTTGTTCGCGATGACACTTTTGAGCTTGTTGTGCCAGCGTCTGCAACTCTAGCCGCAGCCCGTGTTGCTCTGCCAATAAGCGGTGTTGCTGTTCTATTTTACTTTCATCGCTGCCTTTTAAGGCTTGAGACACTGCTTGTTCGACAGAAATTAATTCAGCATTACTCTGCTCAACCTGCTGCGTTTTACTGGCTAATGTTTGTTGATACTGCTGCTGAGTCACCACCAGCTGGGTGGTCTCTTTATCAATTCGGGCACAGCGTTGCTCAAGCTCGGTTTTACCTTTGGTCAACTGTCCCAGGCGGGTAAACTGCGCTTGCCAGAGTGGCAGTTGTTCGGCCAAGGCCGCATCGTTGCTGTGCAGCTGAAGATACGACGCCACTTCAGTAAGTTTCGTTTTATGTTGCTGTGTCTCCACTTCACGCAGTTGTAACTGCTCAGCCTCCTGCTGACTTTGTTCTTCCTGAGCCTGTTGCTGAGCCTGGAGCTTGGTTAGTTCATCAGAGCTTTGTTTACATTCAGCATCTAGCGGAACAATTTTATCATTCAGTAAAGTATCCAGCTGCTGCTGAGCCTGCTTGGCTTGCGAGAACCGGTCACTGGCCTGTTTATACTGCTGTTTTGCCTGTTCCGCTTTTTCACTCGCTTGCTGTAATGCCAGTGTTAACCGTTCTATTTCACCTTTGGCCCGGGCTGCTTTTTCCGTCGCTGCCTGATGCAAGGTAAATTGAGCGCGCATTTTTTCTGCCGGCTCACTTTGCGCTAAGCGCTCTAACGCTGCTTGTTCTTGCTGTTGCCGCAACCGGGCCTGACTTAAATTACTTTGCGCCAGTTCAACCGCTTTTGTCGCAGCAATGACCTTTTCCCACCACTGTTGGTGGGCTTGTAACTGCCGCTGTGTTTTCTCTGCATCTTGTTCCTGACCCGACAATTGAATTTGTTGCTCTAACAGCGCTTCCAGCTGTTCTGCGGTCAACAATTCGACCCCATCGGCTTTCGCTTTCAGTCGTGCCAGTTCGTTTCTGGTGGTAGTGAAATGCTCGTGAACCTTTTCTGAAATTAAGCCATACACTTCAGTACCGGTAAGCTCTTCCAGCAACTCAGCACGATCGTTGGCATCCGCATTCAAAAATGCGGCAAACTGACCTTGGGAAAGCAGCATAGATTTGGTGAACCGCGCAAAATCCAACCCGCTGAATGATTCGATCAATTGGGCTTTTTTCTTCACTTGCGAAGCGAGTATTTTACCGTCATCGATTGTGGCCAGTTCGACTTTGGCTTCTTGTAAGTTGCCATCGATCTTATCCCGTGAGCGGCGCTGGCTCCAAAATGCCCGATACCCCTTTCCTTTGACTTCAAATTCCACTTCAGCCAGACAATCCGTGGTGCCACGTGTCATCAATTCATTCGTGGCTTTTGAAATATTATTCAGTCTTGGCGTACGGTGATAGAGAGCAAGACAGATCGCATCTAAAATAGTAGTTTTACCTGCACCGGTGGGGCCGGTGATCGCAAACAAACCATTGTCAGAAAAAGGCGTCTGGGTAAAATCAATTTTCCACTCACCTTTCAGCGAGTTGATATTCTTAAAACGTAAACTCAGAATTTTCATGCTTTACCTTCTAGATCACTGGCGGGTTCAGTCACTTCTTCCACAATGTCACAAAAAGTCTGACGAATACGTGTAATACGCTGCTGATCTTGTTCAGTATCAAACTGCTCTTGAGCTAACCGTCGTTCAAATACATCCAGAGGAGTTAACTCGGCTAACATTTCTTTTTCCTCACGTTCAATCTGAGTTTGTCGATTGGTGCGTGAGCGGCGCAGCTGTAACACTTCCACATTCAACTCTGCTGTCATCGCCTGAATGCGTTGCTGCAGATCGTTCAGGTAATCCTGGGTCTCAACTTCAATGTAGAGCCAAATCGGCAACTCCCCATCGTAGCCTGCCAATGTATTCAATTGCGTTTCAATGCTATCCAGATCGCCTTTAATCACCTGCATAGGCTGAAACAGAGGGATTTCCAAAGCATCCAACTTAGCCAGTTTCCCGTCAGTGAATTCAGCCACCAGCACCTGTTTCTGACTGCCCAATTCATCAAAGCTAAGCGGGATCGGCGAACCGCAGTAGCGAATATGATCTGATTTTGCAACGACTTGTGGGCGGTGAATATGACCTAACGCGATATAGTCGGCCGGTGGAAATGCACTGGCCGGAAAGGCTTCTAGCGTACCAATATAAATATCCCGTACCGAATCTGAGCTTTTCACTCCCATCGCCGTTAAATGGCCGGTGGCGATAATAGGCAGGGGCTGACTAAACTCACTTCTTTTTTTAACAGCACGTTGATAAAGCTCTTGATAATGCTCACTGATGGCTTTTCCTAATGCTTGCTGTTTCTCGGCTCCGCTCTCTCCGGCCTGACTGCTCATTACATCTCGCGGGCGAATGAAGGGAATGGCACACAGCACGGCCCCGGCTTCACCTTGCTGGTTATTAAGCACCACAATTTGCTCATCGAGATCGGACTGAACTTTGGCGATAACCTGGGTGTTTAAATACGCCAGCAGCCCTTTGGATTCATCTAAGGTTGAAACCGAATCATGGTTGCCACCTAGCACAACTAACTGACAACCAAGCTTGTTCATTTCAACCACAAAGCGATTATACAGCTCACGGGCATAACTGGGTGGCGCACCGGTATCAAACACGTCGCCGGCAATAATGACGGCATCTATCTGGTGTTGAACAATTTGTTCTAATAGCCATGTAATAAAGCCATGATGCTCAGCCGCCCGGCTTTTGGTAATAAAATGCTGGCCAAGGTGCCAATCAGATGTGTGCAAAATTCGCATATTGGAGTGCTCTAGAATCAAATAATAACGCTTGCTACGAGTAGCAATATTATATTGCCCTTAGCAAGCTATAGCTGTGACATTGAATTTAACCAGTCGATGTTTAAAACCCGTTCACAAGTCCGGGTTTACAGCTGATGATGTTAATGCATGATAGTTTACACGTTTATTCTGGTTTTCATGACGATAAATTAAGCGTTTGACACCATCCTATGTGCTTTCCACGGGCAATCGCGGGTAAACTAGGCACACCTCTCGTTATGTGGATTTCTGCGCCTGTGCTGTTACCGATTGATCCTATTAAACCGGTTTTTCTCGACCTGCTTACCCAACACCACCTTGTGGTAGAAGCAGAAACGGGATCAGGCAAGTCAACGCGTCTGCCCTTATGGGCTGCAGAGCAAGGCCGTGTATTAGTGATCCAGCCTCGCCGGATTGCCTGTACCTCGTTAGCAGAATTTCTGGCTGACCAGGCTTGCGAAAAAATAGGTCAGAGTATCGGTTATGCGATTCGGTTTGACTCTCACTTCGATGATCAGACAAAAGTTGTTTTTGTTACTCCGGGCGTCGCTCTGCGTTGGATGAGCGAAGGTCAGCTGGCCAGCTTCGATATCATCATTATCGATGAAATGCATCTGCGCCGATGGGATACCGATTTGTTGATGGCACTGCTAAAACAGCACAATACCCACCGTTTAGTTGCCACTTCTGCCACACTGGACAGCCAACGTCTGGCGGATTATATGGGCGCTAAACCGATCAGAGCCGAAGGCCGGTGTTTTCCTGTCGCCGTCGAGCATCAGGCCAGCGATCCCCGCCATAGCCCTGATAGTCGTCATCTCGACAGTAAAATCAGAACAGCCGTTGACGATATTTTTGCGCGAATAGAAGGTGATATTCTCGTTTTCCTGCCGGGACGCAAAGAAATCAGCCAATGCATGAACAGTCTCAGCCATCTAGATGCTGAGGTCATTCCGCTTCATGCATCGGTCTCTGATACCGATCGGCACCGGGCGCTAAATGAAAGTGATCATCGAAGAATTATTCTGGCAACGAATGTCGCGGAGACATCCCTGACGATCCCCGGTGTGACCGTGATCATAGATTCAGGTCTTGAGCGACGCACTCATCAGCGTAATGGCCGGACCGTGCTGGGTCTGCATGCAATTTCACGCGCCAGTGCAGAACAGCGTAAAGGCCGCGCCGGGCGAATTGTCCCGGGCTTATGTATTCGCCTGTACGGCAGTGCCGCCCCGCTGGAGCTTCTGACCCCACCCGAGCTGCACCGCGAAGAACTGGTTGAGCCGATGCTGGCCTCAGCCTGTTGTGGCTATCGACTCAATGATTTGGCTTTTCTCGACCCGTTACCCGAAAAAACTCTGAGCCAGGCATTCGTAAAGCTGCGTCAGATGCAGGCCATTGATAACAAAGGTAAGATCACTGAACACGGAAAGCGCATCTATCCCTTACCCATTGATTCACTGTTTGCTCACCTGATCACGGCCATGCCGGATAAGGCAAGCCAGGAGGCCATGGTCGATCTGGCTGCAGCCCTTTCTATTCCCCAGCGCTTATACCAACCGCCTAAAAACGAACAAGCACTGGATCAGCTTCAGCAATGGGAAAAGCACCATTGTGACGCAACCACATTGATCAAGCTTATCCGTTATGAAACACCCGATTTTCTTCACGTCGATGATGATTTGCTTGCCGAAGCACGCATGATGGCCGCCCAGATCCGCTCAGCCATGATGTTGCCTCAGCTCAGTGTTGCTACTGCCATTAAACGTGACGGCTGGCTTAATGCCGTTATGCAAGCTGCGCCGGAACTGGTTTTTGTCAGACGAGAGAAACGTCGCCAGGCATTAGCAAACGGTATCAGCGAAGCCACGGTAGGACGTGACAGCCGATATAGTGACAGCGCTGAAGCGGCAGTCATTTTTGATCAATACAGCATGCCGGGCAGAGGCGTAAAACAAACACTGTCATTAGGCACCTGCATCGCACCGGTAAAACTCAACCAACTTATAGAGCTCGATTTTGGGGAGTTAGAACTGGCAGAAAGCCAGATCGTTGATGGCCAATGTCTGTCGGTCATGAAACGGCGTTATGCTGGCCGGGTGATTGAGGTAAAGAAGCAAGAGCCTGCAGGCAAGGTAGTGAGTCAGACTATCGTTGAAATGATCCTCAATAATAAGCTGCTGAATGGATTAGCGGAAAAGATAAATCATGAAATATCGCAATGGAACCTCTATTTAACATTAGGGCGTAATGTACAGCGAATGTCTGAACGTTCAGAGCCCGCAGAATTAATCAGCTGGCTAACCGAGCAGATTGATGCCCTGGGGATTGAGTCTGTCGATGATATTATGCTTTTTCACAATGATGATTTTGTCTTTGCGGGTATTCCTGAATGGGAAACCGCTAACTTTAATGCTGAGTTTCCCCGTAAACTCACGCTTGCCGAGCTAAACCTGACCGTGGAATATGATGTTGCACGAAAACGGGTTTATGTTGTTTACGCCAGCGGTAATCGTAAAAATGATCCGAAACGCTGGGAACTGCCACGCTGGCCTGGGTGGAAAGTTCAATATAAAAAAGCCAGCCGGGTTATCAATGTAAAATAAGACACAGTGCTTATTTTATCCTCACCAGATAGCAACGTTAAAATACACAATTATTTTTTACCTTTTAAGCATACTAAGCTGGGAATCAAGCACAAACAGCATAATCTTTTTATCTCCTAGAGAGTGAAGGCTACTAAGATCTACATTAAATGTTGAAAAACATGATCACTTTCTCGAAAATATTCATTTTCCCCTTTGAATTAAGCGCTTTGACGGTCTAGGATTAGCGCCTCAAATGGAAATATCGCCCTTATTTCCATTTTCTCTTCTAAGACGAAAACAGAGTCTATTGCATGAACAAAAATAAAAGACCTTTATATATTCCCTATGCAGGCCCCGCTCTGCTTGAAACACCTCTGCTAAACAAAGGTAGTGCATTCTCTGTTGAAGAACGTATGTTCTTTAACCTGGAAGGTCTTCTTCCTGAAGCGATTGAAACGATAGAAGAACAAACCGATCGTGCCTATCAGCAATACCAAAAATTTGATAATGATATTGATAAGCACATCTACCTTCGTAACATCCAGGATACTAATGAAACTCTGTTCTATCGCCTGGTAGAAAATCATATCACTGAAATGATGCCTATCATCTATACCCCTACAGTGGGTGCGGCCTGTGAAAACTTCTCGAATATTTATCGCCGTGGCCGTGGTTTGTTCATTTCATATCCAAACCGTGACCGTATCGAAGATATGCTGAACAACGCTTCACGCCATAACGTCAAAGTTATTGTGGTGACAGACGGTGAACGCATTCTTGGTCTGGGTGATCAGGGCATCGGCGGCATGGGCATTCCAATTGGTAAGCTCTCTCTGTATACCGCTTGTGGTGGTATAAGCCCGGCTTACACCTTGCCAGTGGTACTGGATGTAGGTACAAATAACCCTCAACGTCTATCTGATCCGATGTACATGGGCTGGCGTCATCCGCGTATTACCGGCAAGGAATACGAGAACTTTGTTGATGAGTTTATTCAGGCGGTAAAACATCGCTGGCCTGATGCCTTGATCCAGTTTGAAGACTTTGCTCAGAAAAATGCGATGCCAGTACTTGAGCGATACAAAGATAAAGTGTGCTGCTTCAACGATGATATTCAGGGTACAGCCGCTGTGACTGTGGGATCTTTGCTTGCAGCCTGTAAAGCGGCAGGCAGTAAGTTGTCTGAACAACGCATTACTTTTCTTGGTGCTGGCTCTGCCGGTTGTGGTATTGCCGAAGCAATTATTGCGCAGATGGTGTCGGAAGGTATTTCTGAACAGCAGGCCCGTAGCCAAGTTTACATGGTTGACCGCTGGGGTCTGCTGATCGACGATATGCCAAATCTGCTCAACTTCCAACAGCGTCTGGTACAGAAACGCCATGCACTAACGGAGTGGGATACTCAAGATAACAACGTCTCACTGCTGGATGTAATGCGTAATGCTAAACCAACCGTCCTGATTGGTGTTTCTGGCGTTCCGGGGCTATTCAGCGAAGACGTCATTCGTGAAATGCATAAACATTGTGAACGTCCAATCGTGTTCCCATTGTCGAACCCAACCAGCCGTGTTGAAGCAACACCTGCCGATATCATCCGCTGGACAGATGGAAAAGCATTGGTTGCAACAGGTTCTCCATTTGATCCCGTGCTCCACAATGGTAAGACATTCCCTATTGCACAGTGCAACAATAGCTATATTTTCCCAGGTATTGGCTTGGGCGTACTTGCCGTTGGTGCTCGTCGTGTAACGGATGAAATGCTGATGGAAAGCAGTCGAGCTTTGGCTGAATGCTCACCGCTAGCCATTAATGGCCATGGTGCCCTTCTTCCTCCACTGGAGGATATTCAGATAGTCTCTCGTAAAATCGCTTTTGCCGTTGCCAAGAAAGCCGTTGAACAGCGTAAAGCGCCCAAAAATACCGATGAGCGAATCATAGAAAAGATCGATGAAAACTTCTGGCAGTCAGACTACCGCCGTTATAAACGTACTGCGTTCTAATTCAGTTGCATAGTCAAAGCCCGCGCTACCCCGCGGGCTTTGGTTACGACTTGGGCTGTCTTTTTTCCTTCATTGGAAATCGAGTAGCCTAAAGTACCATTACACTTCAATAGCAAAGCCGCCTTGTAGGACGGCGCTATTTATTAAGAAAAAGTTTAAATTAAACTATTTTCCAAGGTCCCCACTGACCGCTTAACTCTGGGTCATCGCCCTGTGTCCAGGACTTAGCTTCGTAGGTCACACCATTAACGACAACCTGTTCCCCCTTGTTATAGACTGTGTTTGCCTTCCAGGCATTAGGCTCTGTTGGTTCAGTTGGTAAGTCAATTTTCTCGACGACACGCACTTCTGGCCAATTGGCATGAGAACCATAGAAGTTGGTTACACATTTCTCGTAATCACCAGGAACCAGAGCTGAGTAAGCCGTTTGGAAACCAACCAGTTCACATTCAAACGACGCGCCACCTGGGCGGTCAGAGTAATTTTTCCAGTTGCCATCCCAGTTGGTATATAGCACGTCTGTTGCACCATTCAGATTCAGGCTGCCATATGGCGTTTGCTGCCAGCAGGTGTTTTCCTCATCCAACTCAACCGGAATATTGTAGTGAGCAGCTAAGCCTTCCCAGTAACGAATACGGTTAACAGGTTGGCCTTTATCTTTGTTTTGCTCACCACATTCGATGCCACCGTTGATCACATTAATGGTGGTACCAAAACCGTAGCCTATACCAGCATCCTTTTCACGCTGTGAAGGGGTCCATGTACGGTCAATCACATGCAGCATCGCGGGCTTAGGCGCTTGCGGCGTAAGGAAAAACCAGATTGCAGAGGCAAGGTTCAGCCATGAATCAGCAACCAAGCCAGGGCTATTCAACAGCACAGAGGCATCGCCATCGTACATCACTTCTGAGAAAGCGCCGTAGTTGAAGTGATAAGACAATTGCTTGGCGCCGCGACCAAAGTAACCTTGCCCAGCAGCACATGGCCAGCGTTTATTCTGCCAATCATCTTGTCCACAACCTGTGGTATAACCTTCCTGGCCTTCAGACCAGCCCATTTCACGCACGTGTACCAGAGCTTGCTGCCATTCTTCAAGGCCAAGTGGGTTATCCCAAATGTTTTCTTTAGTAATGTGGCCACCAGTCTCTTGTGAGAAATGGGCAAATGCAGTAATGATCGATTTTTTACAGATTGCATCTGATTGACTTTTACGATCGTCGGTATATTCACCACAGAATGCAGGGAACTTACCAATAGCGCGCAAGAAGCGAGTATAAGTATACTCAGGCGCTTTTTCTTTTGCCATTTGGGTCAAAAAGTCCCATTGTTCTGGTGGGAAAACTTTTTCTACCCGTTTAACGTTCTCTGGATTGCTAGCCGCTTTTGGCTCAATGGCCTCAACGATGATATTTGGACGCGTTTCAAGCGCTTTTGCCCAGACGGCGTACATTGGGTTAGCAGTTTGCGCGTCTTCGGCAGCTTTCAGCTCAACACGCGAAACAATGTAACCGGTAGGATTTTGTGGATCGGGTTGTGGATTCATTGCAAAACTGTTCGCTGCAATGCCACAACCGATAAGTGTCGACAGTAGTCTTAGCTTAAACATATGAGAAACTCCGTGTAGGTGTATGTTCTTTTTATTACTGCATATCTTTCAGAGGCCTAAAACCTGTTAATACTGCGCTTTGAACAGCCTTTTTATCATAAGAAGAGATAACCCAAAGGCATTCGGCAAGCCATGGAATATGACTTTCCATTGCAGTTTTAATGTTTATTGGCGAGTAGAGTAATTACTAATCATTAATTTGTATGACTTTATTCACTAACTGGCCTGTGGTGTCACTATAAAATGAGCGGTTGAGTTTCCCAAGACTAGATTTGTGCTGAATTCTCTTCATGGATTGTAATTTTTAGAGTTTAATTGCTCCTTCTATCAATTATTGTGGCATTTAGTCGACAAACTCTTCAATGGGCTCATAATTTTCGATGGAAACTCTGATATCTGGTATGAATACTTGTTTTCATATATGCGATGCATTTCAAACATGTTAAAACGGATCACATTGGAGTCTTCCTAGAGCGAGAGGGCTGATTTATTGCCGATATGTTTCTTGCAGACAAAAAAGGCTATTATCTTATTAATCATGCGTCGGTCTTCTAGAGTACTAGCCGGGTATCCGGGCGATATTACCCCAGTTGCTCCATGATGTAGCCAGTAATAGACAAATATTATATAATTCAAAAAAATTAGGAATAACAGTACATTATCAATTGATTAAGGTAGTGTTACCTTCTCGGTTATAGATTAGGATGATTATGAAACTGCTCCCTTCACTACGTATTTTTGCAGTTTTCTGTATCGTTTTATTGGCGATGACTTTAGTCATTGATCGGTGGGTTTCAGCTCAAACATCTGATCGTATATTTAGTGATACCTCACTGATCCCCGCTCGCTCTATCGGGCTTGTCTTAGGTACAAGCAAGTATATTGCCAGGTCTCTGAACCCATACTACACCTACCGTATGACTGCAGCTCTGGAGCTATATGAGCAAAGAAAAATTAGCGTTTTTTTGTTAAGCGGCGACAATGCTCATCGTTCATATAACGAGCCTTGGACAATGAAAAGAGACTTGTTGAAAGCCGGTATTCCAGAGCAGGATATTGTGTTGGATTACGCAGGTTTCAGGACACTTGATTCAATTGTCAGGGCCAAAACCATCTTTGATGCAGATCACTTCTTGATCATTTCTCAGAAATTTCACTGTGAGCGGGCGTTATTCATTGCCCAAAGCAATAACATCGATGCCATTTGTCTGGCCGCCCCTGAACCGAAAGGTATTGCCGGATTTAAAATACGTCTGCGAGAAGTGCTGGCAAGAGTTAAAGCGGTCATTGATCTCTACATCTTAGATGTTAAGCCGCGCTTTCTTGGCCCTAAAGAACCAATTGAAACATTGCAGTTAGAACTTGAAGGACCGGAACCAATAAATTAACAAGTATCTCAGATACTTAATACCTCTCGGAATATTTACCGATTAATATCAAATCAAAGTTAAAAAACAGCCAATAAGTAATTATATTGGCTGCTTTTATATCAAAAGGTTTAAATAATATTCATAATTAGAATATTAAAAGTAGAAATAAACAATTACTCATGCATTAGCACACTCTAATTTATCTTCATTATCTGAAAATTTTTTTAGAAATTTTTCTCGTACTTCTTTGATATGTGCCTGTACATCAGCACGTACTCGCTGACGCGTTAGGGCATCCTTAGAACTCATAATAACCTAGCCTTCTGTATAATCCGTTAATTTGATGTTTTTTATATATATTCCATCAATAACATATTACAAAAAGAACTTAGTTCATATCCATCAGTATTATTATGAAAAACAAACTTATGCGATGTTTGTCACGCTCTGTATATTGCTGTTGCCGCCTTTATAACCAGTGTTTTATTGGTAAATATTAAAGCGATATTATGTAACAATTTATTTCTTTACTATTAAAAAAATCAATATAAAAACGTTGTCATTAACCAATATAAATAGTCAGCATGAAATAATAAGAAGGGACAATCTAATAATATCTTTAAGAATAAAAAGCCTGTCTAAGTTGATAATTCTTTATGAAACCCTACGTTGATGAGGCATCAGACGGGTAGGTTTCCACACATTATTGCATAACCGCCTCACAGTTTTTACAACCGACACCTCCCAAGGGAAACAAATTGGCATCACGGCGTTAACATTAAAAGTATAACGTGTAACATTCATGCCGACGATAACGTTGTGGTGCGTTTTATACACTGCATAAAACCATTGAAAGGAAAGTATATGACAGCCTTAACCCTGACACTCAAAAAGTGGCTACTTAATAGAAATAGCATGATATTCCTGGCTGATATTATGTTGTTTGCCGTTCTGCTAAACACCCTGCCTTTTGATGAGAATGTTGTCATCGGCCTGAGTATTTTGGCCTTTGTTGCTGTCTTATGGTTGACTGAAGCGGTACACGTCAGTATCACTGCGGTCATCGTTCCCTTATTGGCGGTCGGTTTTGGAATATTCCAAACTCCGCAAGCACTAAGTAACTTTGCCAATCCCATTATCTTTTTGTTCTTAGGCGGCTTTGCTTTAGCTGCGGCGCTACATAAGCAGGAGCTTGACAAAGCGATTGCTGACAAAGTACTGCTTATCGCCAAAGGAAGGATGTCGGTTGCCGTATTCATGCTTTTTGGCGTAACTGCAGGCCTTTCGATGTGGATCAGCAACACTGCAACCACTGCGATGATGCTACCTCTTGTGTTAGGTATTCTAAATAAAGTCAATGCCAAGAGTGAGCGTAGCACCTATGTGTTCGTACTTTTAGGTATTGCTTATTGCGCAAGTATTGGGGGGATAGCAACCGTTGTTGGTAGCCCACCAAATGCGATAGCGGCTGCAGAAGTTGGCTTAAGTTTTACTGAATGGATGGCATTTGGTGTTCCCGTTGCACTTATTCTGCTTCCTATCACTGTTGCCTTATTGTATGCCATCGTAAAGCCAAATTTAAAACATACTTTCGAACTTGATCACAAACCAGTTCAGTGGGATAACGGCAAGCTAATAACCCTGGCTATATTTTCCTTAACTGTTTTTCTGTGGATTTTCAGCAAGCCCGTTAATGCATTTCTGGGAGGATTTAGTAAATTTGATACCTTAGTCGCTCTTCTTGCTCTTGTTCTTCTCGGTGTGTCCCGTGTTGTCTCATGGAAAGATATTGAAAAATCGACTGACTGGGGTGTATTGCTGTTATTCGGTGGTGGTATCTGTCTGAGTAATATTCTAAAAGCAACTGGCACCAGTGTATTTCTGGCTCACAGTCTGAGCGGGTTCCTTGAACAGGCAGGCTTGTTCTTCACTATCTTAGTGGTTGTCGGTTTTGTGGTGTTCTTGACTGAGTTCGCAAGCAACACCGCAAGTGCAGCTCTGCTTGTGCCAGTATTTGCCACAGTAGCAGAAGCTCTCGGGGTATCACCAGTGATCCTGTCAGCTCTGATAGCCATCGCCGCTTCTTGTGCATTCATGCTACCGGTGGCAACGCCACCTAACGCTATCGTCTTTAGTTCCGGCCACATTAAACAGAGCGAGATGATGAGAGTCGGTATTTACCTCAACATTGCCTGTATTACTGCACTGACACTGTTTGCCTGGATGTTCTGGTAAGCACTAGGGAAATCGAGTAATAATGTCCTGCGTTTTTTACTTAGGTGGCCATCTCGGCCACCTTTTTATCTTATGTCAATAATCTTTATTGTACCTGCTACCTGAACATCACGATGAAAATACCCACTTAAATAATTTCATCTGCAGGATAACGAACACCTATAATTTCACGGGCTCGGGTAATGATCGCACTGACAATTTGTGTTCTTACCAATCCGAGATGCATAGTTTGCTTCAGTGTAATTAATCGCGCAAACTCCTCCGCTTCATAAACCATGGTATTATCACCCTGATTTTGTGACAACGTCACTGGCGGCTCACCTGTTCGATACAGTTCAACGGCTCTGCAATCAGAAATACCTTGTACCAGCAATGTACCCTGCTCACCTTGCAGCTCGCTTGGAACATATCCATTACTGACTTTAGAATGAGTAATAACAGCATCAAAGTCATTGTAATGAAGTACTAAAGTGCCGTGGGCATCAACACCTGAGTGAAGCATGACTCCCTGAGCAGTAAAACTATTTGGCTCACCAAATAAGGCGATGGCAGCACTTAACGGGTAGATACCAATATCCATTAATGACCCGTTTGAAAATTCGGGATTAAATGTATTGGGATTTTCGCCATTCAGGAACCGGAGATAGCGGGATGAATACTGGCAGTAGGTGAAATGCACTTTCCTCAGCTTACCCAGCTTAGGCAGCGCTTCGCGGATCACATTAAAATTCGGGTTATAGCTTGTTTTTAATGCTTCAAATAACACAACCCCTTTTTCTTGTGCCAATGAAATCAGGTTTTCAACTTCACGAATATTCGAGGCTAGCGGCTTTTCTCCGATAACATGCTTACCGTGTTCAATAAATAACTTCGCTTGCGAGGCATGAAGAGAGTTAGGGCTTGCGATGTATACTGCGTCAACAGTGTCACTGGCTGCCATCTCTTCCAGACTATCAAAGCTATTTTGTACATTGTGCTTGGCAGCAAACTCTTCTGCTCGATCTAACTGGCGGGAGAACACTGCCGTTAGCTGCAGCTTTTGAGAGGCGTGAGCCCCTTCTATGAATTTGTCGGTAATCCAGTTGGTACCAATTACACCAAAACGTATCATCATAATCCTTTGCGCTTTTATTTTATTTATCGCCATTATCCACGAAAAAACACTCAATAATCGAGAATTAAATACGTTGGAATTATTGCGAGCCTGAACATTGCACTAAAGCCTGCATGGAGTAGTATACCCAGCAGAGCTCAGCCGCTCGACTGGTCTCACCTCTCAAATGACACACTAGTGATTCTGACAGGCTTATGAAGGATCACTGGTCCATGATTAATAGTGAAGAGAATATAATGTATTACGCTGAAATCACTGGCTGGGGGAAATGTCTACCTCCGGCCGTTTTAACAAATGACGAACTAAGTACTTTTGTCGACACCTCTGATGAATGGATTCAAACCCGTACCGGTATTGAATCTCGCCATATCAGCCATGTCAACACCTCGAAACTTGCCGAAATTGCCGGGGCCCGGGCTTTAGCCGCTGCTGGAATTGAGGCTGACGAGCTTGATCTTATTATTGTCGCAACCTGTTCACCAGATACATTGATCCCTAATATTGCCTCAAAGGTTCAACTTGACCTTGGTGCAAGCAGAGCCGCAGCCTTCGATATGAATGCAGCTTGTACTGGCTTTCTCTATGGTCTTGAGACTGCCACCCGTATGATTCAGGCGGGTAACTACCAACATGCTTTGGTCATCGGTGCTGAACGTTTATCGTGGTATTTAGACTGGAGCAAACGCGACACCGCCGTGTTGTTTGGTGATGGTGCGGGCGCCGTAGTATTAAGTAAAAGTGAAAAACCGGTTGGCGTACTACAAGCACAATTAGGTTGTGATCCTAAAGGGCGAGATGTCTTAGCCATTCCTGAATTTGGTACGGCAATGGACCGTTTTAATCCTGACGCCGGGCATTTTGATTTCCACTTTGTCGGCCGGGATATTTTCCGCCGTGCGGTGAGGGGCATGGGAACCGCAGCCAATACCGTACTTGACCGCGCCCAGCTTAACAGCAGTGATATTGACGTCGTTATTCCACATCAGGCAAATAAGCGTATTATCGAAGCCCTATGCGAACACGCTAAGATCCCGCTTGATAAGGCATTTATTAACATCCATAAATATGGCAATACCTCTGCAGCAACGGTGCCTATTGCACTTTGTGAAGCCGTCGAAGAAGGCCGTATCAAACCAAATAGCAAGATATTATCCGCAGCATTTGGGGCCGGGCTTACCTGGGGGGCCACAGTGATTCAATGGGGAGAACGGACTACACCAGTCCATCAATCCGACATTGAATTACCGGCATGTGAACAATCGGCCAGAGATTTACTGAAAAACGCCATTGAGCACTGCATCACTCTAAAAGAAGTATAATCCGCGTCTGCCATTCGATTAGAAAAGCCAGTAAAACTGGCTTCTCTTCTACTCGCTTTTTAAAACAGATCAGGCAACCTCAACCCGGTTTCTTCCCCGCTGTTTGGCCCGATAAAGTGCCGCATCAGCTCTGGCTATTAAAGATTCAATATTTTCGTCGCCCAGTTCGGCAACACCAGCGCTACAGGTGATTACTCTTCCTTCTGCCCATTGATACGATTCAACAATCGAACGGATTAATTGGCTAAGTTCTACCGCACCAGCCAGCGTTGTGGTCGGACAAAAAATAATAAATTCTTCACCTCCCCACCGCACAAATACGTCAGATTTACGAATTCGCTTAGAGATCAATTCAGCAAATAATTTAAGCGTTTCGTCGCCTTTCTGATGTCCGAAAGAATCATTAATGACTTTAAAGTGGTCGATATCCAGATAAATCATTGAAAATGGTTGATCGTTCCTTGTCGAATATTCAATGATCTGCACTAGCCACTCATTGATACCGTTTCGATTTCTAACACCCGTTAACATATCATTGTAAGCAAGATCTTCAAAAATTTGACTTTTCTCGTATAGATTTCGATTGGCATGATGCAACATTGAAGCTCTTTCTTCAGTCGCCACCAAATGACGACGTAATTGCCATTGTTCGATACATAAGAATACAATCGCAACACTGACCCACAAAACAACGAGAAACCTCATCAGGTGTGATTCTGAAATCCATTCACCATAAAAAACCAGCTTGTTGAGCTTGATCGTGTATGTGGCTTCTCTTACGTTACTGCCCGTTGCAATTTCAATGAATGTGATGTTATTAAATTGGGCACCAGACTTTTCTATTGGCACCTCATATTCAGCAATCCACCATGATAAAACCTGAAATGCCTTCAGCGGAATAACCGACAAGCCAGATTGTTGACCTGGTGCATACTCAATCGCATTGAACTTTAACGAAACCGGATCACTTATCTTTGAGTAAGAAGGATCATAATTTCTAAGATAAACCCGAATCCGTTC
The DNA here is from genome assembly GCF_033720175.1 of Photobacterium sp. Classification (GTDB taxonomy): domain Bacteria; phylum Pseudomonadota; class Gammaproteobacteria; order Enterobacterales; family Vibrionaceae; genus Photobacterium. Next base: position 180,205 of record NZ_JAWWDA010000003.1, on the reverse strand, counting down.
ATTTTCTATCGGGCTATCGTAATCAACATTAATACCGATTGAATGATACTTCTGAAGATCTATCCCTTCATTAGTTTCTGATAAAACAATCGCTATTTCGCAAAATGGCCATTGAGCCGTATTCTTAATCTGACAAGTGAGCGTTGATGACTGATCATTAAAATACAGTTCAGACTGCGTCGTTCCTCCTTGGCTAGTATCGTCCACAATCTTAAAAGAGACATTTTGTGGCGAAATCACCAACTCTTTTTCAGCCCCGCCCAGCCAGTGCCACAGAGAAGCCGCAACAGTAAAAAGAATAAGAATGAATGTTGCCAAACGAAAGTACCGTGTAAGCACCACTTCTTCTCTCTCCCTAAGAATCACTAAAAAAATCCATTTCTGCTGTAAATCCGGACTAAACCGGATTCAGATAAATTAGCGCAGCCGACGACCACGGTTCTTATGGATTTTACTTTTTGCTTTGGCCCTGCGCTTCTCTAATATTGAGCTGCGGCGATTATCCATTGGAGCCTGCGTAGGATCAGGTTCATAACCTTCTAACCACTCCTGAGGTAGTCGGTTATCGAGCAGTTCTTCAATCGCTCTCAGCGCCCACTCTTCATCATGGCTCATCAGTGAAATAGCACGCCCGGTCAAACCGGCACGGCCCGTTCGACCGATACGATGAACATAGTCCTCTGCTTTAAAAGGCATATCATAATTAACCACAAAGCCAAGCTGTTCAATATCAAGGCCTCTGGCTGCAACATCTGTCGCAACTAACGCCCTGATCTTTCCGTCTTTGAATTCTGATAACGCACGCTGTCTGGCACCCTGGCTCTTATCGCCGTTAATTGAAACCGCTTTAATGCCATCTAAAGAGAGCTCTTTTGCCAGCGCATCTGAACCTTGCTTTGTTTTGGTAAAAATCAGCACCTGATGCCAGTTTCTGGCTCCGATCAAGTGTGACAGTAATTCACGTTTGCGGTGCTTATCGACCGGGTACACTATTTGCTCAACACTCTCGGCAGCACTGTTAGCCGGCGTTACCTCAATCAATTTGGGCTCGTTCAGGATCGCGTATGCAAGCGTCTTAACGTGTTTTGAGAACGTTGCAGAGAAAAACAATGTCTGACGCTGCGCTGGCATCCGCTTCATAATACGTTTTATGTCTACAAGAAAGCCCATGTCCAACATGCGATCGGCTTCATCAAGGACTAAACACTCAACACGGGACAGATCAACCGTACCGACAAAAGCGTGATCCAATAGGCGGCCCGGAGTGGCAATCAGAATATCAACTCCCGCCTTCAGGGACTTAACCTGAACCCCCATACTGGTACCACCGTAAGCAACGGCCACTTTTACCGGGACATTCTTGCTATAAGAAACCACGCTATCATAGACTTGCTGTGCTAATTCACGGGTTGGTGTTAGAACCAAGGCCCGAATAGCATTGGCTTTTTTTTCTGGATTATCCGTTGCCAGCAAGCGATCCAATATGGGTAACGCAAATGCAGCCGTTTTGCCGGTTCCTGTTTGTGCGCCGGCCATAATGTCATGCCCTTCCAACACTTGTGGTATGGCTTGCTGCTGAACGGGCGTTGGCGTATTAAAACCTAGCTCAGTGACGGCATCGACTAACTGGCTATTTAGCCCTAATGCTTGAAATGACATTATGTTTTCCTACAAATAAAACGGTAAAGAGAGCGGATTTTAGCAGATCTGTTTTGACCTATCACATTTAATGCTAATAATATGATGATAAATTTCAGACGCAAAAAAAGCACCGTTGCGGTGCTTTTTATCAGTGAAGTAATGATGATACCAATTGGTTACTTCTCAATATTGAGGAAGGCAGCTCCGCGAACACCGCCCGCATCACCGTGTTTTGCTTTAACAATCTTAGGTACACGCGCAACAGAGAGCAGATGTTTGGGTATACGCTTAGGGAGTTCTTCGTAAAGAAGCTCAAAGTTGGATAAACCGCCACCTAAAACAACAGCATGCGGGTCTAAACAGGTAAACAGGTTGGCAAAACAAATTGCCAGTAATTCCAGAAAGCGTTCAACATGCTCGACAGCTTTTTCTTCACCTTCAGCATGAAGCCTGATGATCTCAATCGCTTTCAGCTTTTCGCCATAATAGTGAGCATACAACTGCTCAAAACCACGACCAGATAAGTAGTTATCGATACAACCTTTATTATCACAACCACAGCTAAATAACGGGGCCTTTTCACCTAAGTGAAACCAGGCATCAATCGGCATACGCGTATGGCCCAGTTCGCCAGCGACATGGTTCATGCCCGAGAACACTTTGCCATCAAACACTAAGCCGCCACCAAATCCCGTGCCCAGAATCAAACCTAATACTGATTTTTCATCTTGCATCGATTCGTCCCATGCTTCAGAAAGCGCGAAACAATTTGCATCATTATCAATAGACACGCTACGACCGAGTTTCGCTTCTAGATCTTTACGTAAAAAGCGCCCTTTGGCAGCAGGAATGTTCGAGGTTAATACCGAACCATCACGAGCATCTTCCATACCCGGAATACCGATACCGACAAACCCTTCGCAACTAAATTCCAGATCAGCTTTTTGAATGATACCAACAATAGTATCAACCAATTGATCGTAGTCATCACCCGGTGTTGCTACACGCTCTGTTGCTACACGCTCAAGTTTTTCATTAAATGCACCAAATTCAATCTTGGTTCCGCCTACATCAAAGCCGTAGTACATCTTTCACTCCCTAAAAATAAAACCTTTGATTCAAAAATTCATCGTCGCTGTTCACTGCAACTATTTCGTTCAAAAACAAAAAAAAAGTGTTATTGAACGAAATAGCAGAAAGTTTTTAGCTTACAAAACTGAAAAAATTATCCACACTTCTACGCCTACAGACTGTGATCAATAGCTAATTTAGTGTGCGATTTTACCGCAGTCGCTCGCGTTTGCTGAAAGAAACAGCGAAATATTACATCCAGAGCTGTGTGGTACTCATTATCAGGGGGTATTTTTAGCAAAGAAATCCATTTCTTTATACCCAGTAACTTTAACGCTTTATTGGTTCACGCCGCGGGGGATTCAAGGTTTGTTACCAACTTATTTTTCAGCATGCTAATTGCTGAGTCATCGGGCAATAGTCGGTTCATTTTACCTGTCATGTAGTTTTCACGGAACACATCAAACCATAGATCAAGGATTTCCGCATTATCGCTTTCACCAAACAAGTCAATGATGCGGGCTGCAACCTCAGCCGTACCCAGCTGATTCTCTTTTGACGCTTCTCTTACCTTGTAGCGAGAAGGTTTTTCCGGATTAATCGACAGCACCGGAAATCGATCCAGATACGGACTTTTACGAAACATTTTCTTTGCCTCGGCCCAGCTGCCATCAAGCATGATAAATAACGGACGTTTGTTCTTGTCCAGATCAATGTGCGTTGCTACTCGCTCAGGTGTGGCATATTCCGCCGGAAAAACCACATAAGGTTGCCACTGCGGATCATTGAGCAGCGCTAACATTGCCTGATTAGGCTCAGTACGAGACCAAATATAAGCAAACGTATCTTCAAACAGATCCGCAATGAGTCGTCCGGTATTACTCGGTTTTAGGATCTCGTCATCAAACATCACCAACAAAAATGCCGCATCAGATGACACTGCTGGTTTTTCACTACAGATGCAGAGATGGGTACGTAGCATACAAAGGCGGCAACGCTCTACTTTGCAGCCTCGTGCTCGAAATGGTCGGGTTGAACGAGCCAGTCGTTCTTCATATAAATCATGTACAGCGTGAATGCGCATAGCGGCTCATTATCTAAAACAAAACGCCTGCATTTTACTGGCGCGTGATTTTGTTGCAATCAAAAGTCACATTCTGTAAGAAAATAATACGACATAAATATCCCCATGCGACTGCAAGATGCATCACTCCCAAAAGCCGGGTTTTGAGGCGCTTGGGCATAATAGCCATCATATTTATCAGAACTATTTCCAAACGACAGCAACAAAAAAGACGACCTAAGCCGTCTGTATCACTGATATTAAGTTCCGATAAATTAGTCGTGCAGACCGATGGCACTATCAAACAGGTTTTTCACCAAACCAATATAGTCTTCTAAGAAGGCAATCTGTTCGTTCGTCGGACATCGACGCCATGCGCCGGCTAATACTTCACTCAGATCGTCCACCACCGCATCCGCTTCTCGCATCAGCATAAAGCGAAAGTCGGATTCTAAGTCAGGGTTTTGAGCAAACACGGCCATTAAATTTGTTGCAATCATATCGGTCACAACATCTTCAACGGTATCTGCAGATACATCAGAACTCACCCTCTCAAACAGCGAAAGGTGCTCAGTAAAATACTCAATCAGCGCGTGATAACCTTCAGATTCAACAACCATAATGATTCGTTCATAATTATTATAATTTTATCAATTGTAAGGCTAATGATTAGAATTACAATGCCTTAATGCACGGAATTTGCGATTAGGCGGTATCTTTTTTTTGATTGGAAATCGGCTCATAGAGCGTGGTTTGATTACGTCCAGACTGCTTCGACTGATATAACGCCTGATCGGCTTGTTCCAGCCACTCTTCATAACTACCCAGGTCAGGGTACCACTCGCACACACCTAAGCTGATCGTTACGTTAATACTTCTTACGTCAACCGAAACCCTGGCTTGTTCAACCCGCTGACGAAGACGTTCGGTAAAGTACAGTCCCATCTCTGCCGTCGTGCCAGGCAAGATGATCCCAAACTCTTCACCGCCATAACGCCCTGAGATATCACTCTGGCGTTTCGTTCTTCTCAATATACTGGATATGATACGAATAACACCGTCGCCCGCGATATGGCCGTAGGTATCATTAACTCTTTTAAAATGGTCAATATCAAGCATCACCAAGGTCGATGGGATCTGGGTCTGGCAACAACGCTCGAACTCCTCGGCAAGGCAGCCTTCCCAATGCCCACGGTTAAACAGTTGAGTAAGGCGATCTGTCATACTCAAATGGGTCAATTGCTTATTTGATTCACGAAGATGGGTTTTATTTTTAGCAATATCAGATACATCGGTTACCGCCAGACAAATATGGGACATGTCTCCGCTGAGTGACTTCAGTGGGGTAAGTGTCATGTTTTGATACATGATCTCAGAACCACCGGATACCGGGCTGAAGTTAGAAAAGTTGAAAATTGACGGTCGATCTTCCCATGATGTAAATGAGCGCATTCTGAGCTTGAACGTCGATTCAATCTTGTTTTTCAGCCACTCTTCGGGTAAGTCGTTCACCGTATCAAAAAGATTCTGTCCCATAATACGTTCAGAGGATATGCCACTATAAGCCTGCATAAACGTGTTCCACGCTAATACCGTGTAGTTTTTGTCTAAAATAACCACCCCTGCATCAATATTATCCATCACCTGCATGGTAAGGTGAAAATCTGCTAACGTGATTTGATTCAATGTAATGTATCCATAATTTTGATTATGACTTGGGTTGAGCCACTATCCATTAAAAACAACACATCACATTCGAGATCTAACGATTCAGCGTGATAGGTATACTCTACGGTGAAGAGATCAGAAGTGACATTATCAGTTTTATTCCATACCATATATTCTTCGAGAACAATAGGTTGGCGAACTGAAAAGGGGATATTCATTTGCTCAGAAAGTGCAACAAGAAACGATGACACCATTAAATTTGCTATATCGATTACAATTTCATTCTTGTGCTCATCCATCTGACTAAAACCTAAACGTTCACCAAAAACGCCTATGTCTTTACCTCGTAAACTCACCAGCGCTTCACCGTGAATCCCCCCTCCAACAAAGCGCTGTGCAATCGCAATCGAATTACCGTTGTTCTTTATATCCGTAATCGCCATTGCCAACTCCCCTGCCCCCATATGGGCAACATTGGGTAATGGCATCTTAATAAATTCCCCTAAGTGATCCGAAATGATCGCGGCTCCGCGCCCTAAAGCCACGTTAGCAACTTCTTTAAAGATACTTATATAATCAAGATGTTTCTCGGAAAAATGTACGGGTAGAGCCGCCGAACGGGCTGTAATGCCAAGTTCTTCAAGTAACCTTGTGAATTGTTCAGGGGCAAACGGTTTTGCCAAGAAATGATCAGCGCCAAGTTCGATACAACGATCAATCGCCTGTTTTTGCACATCCGCGGATAAGATTATAATTTTCGTATCATAATCACGGACAGGCAGTGATCTCAGTACTTCAAATCCGTCCATTACTGGCATCGTCAGATCTAAAAACATCACATCAATATTATGCTGACTCAAACACTCAAGCCCCGCCTTACCGTCTTCGGCATAATGCAGGTTCAATCCGTCGTCTTCAGGTAACCAACGTAAAATTGCTTTGTGCACTAATGCTGAGTCATCACAGATGAGTATATTCTTTGTAATTATCACTAGCCGAGTGCGCCTCTGGGGATCAGATCGTAAAGCTCTTATAATAATCGATTGCACTATCATTCATAACCACTACGTATGAAAATTATTGAATAAGTGACGTGGGTCTGCTTTTCCTGCTCTCGGTATTATGAATTTTTTAAATCCATGATGAAACATGATGTTTTTCATTCACTTTGAAATATCTATATCCATCAATTCAGTAAAAGCACTGCTTCAATACATCGCACCAGTACCTGTAAACCGAAGAACGCAGCATATTACTTCATCGTTATAAAACAATAAGAATCGATGTGAAATTGCGGTTATCAAGCTTAAGCAGATGTAATACACTCTGCTTGCTCATACATAATAATTAATAGGAAAACCCTTAATGAAAGTCATCCGCTGGTCCTTAGGACGCCTGATCTTACTTTTGAATTTTATTTTTTCTCCAACATCCATGAAGCGGAAAAATGAAGAACAAGAAACCGTCAACCAAGCCGTATCAAAGCTTAAGTTATACCAATTTGCGGCTTGCCCGTTTTGCGTAAAAGTCCGTCGAACAGCGAAACGTCTGAATCTGCCATTGGAAGCTCGTGACGCAAAAGTTTCGCCATGGGAGCAAGAACTGCTTAACGAGGGTGGTAAACGTAAAGTACCTTGCCTGCGTATTGAAAAAGCAAACGGTGATGTCCAGTGGATGTATGAATCCAATGACATCATTACATATTTAGAAAATCGCTTTGCCTAGCGCTCATCAGATCACGTCTGATAAGTAAGACGCAAACATTAAATCAGTGAGCCATATCTACTACTGAAATTTATAGCGGTGCAATTTATGGTTTTTAGTGACACACTATTTTTAACTCTATAACTTGCTGGTTTTACGCCAACAATTACGTTAGCTGTACGGCTGACACAGGACAATGAATGAAACGAACCAAAACCATCACTACAGACGATATCCTGCTAAAACTTTGCCAGTCTTTTTCAAAGGTGTTATCAAAAGCAACCGATAGCAACATTAACTATTCTGCTATGGTTCAAAAAATCAACAAAACCAGCCTGAAACCTGATATTGGCTGTTTTGTACTCTTTGATGGCGGTTTCACAGGCCTTGTTGTGAGTAACTTTTCTCAACAGGCTGCGCTGGAGCTTTACAGAGAATACATGTTGAAGATGGGGATCTCAGAAGAAGAATTAGCAATCCACCATACTTCTGATGAAGTTGCTGATGTGCTTGGTGAATTAATGAACCAGATTGTCGGCGACTTCACCAGCAAGATACGCCGTGAATTGAACATTTCGATTTCTCAAAATCAACCAAAAATGCTGGCTTTAAATAAGCAAATACTTTTATCGGTTGATACTAACTTAGATCGTCCGCAGGCACGACGCGTCAGTTTTACCACTGAAAAGAACAATATCTTCTATCTCGAACTGGCTATGGATAAAACTGAATTTATTCAACTTGAAGAATTTGAACAACATAGTGAAGTCGATCCGGATACGATTTTCGATAATGCAAAAAAAGACCAACAATACATCGCAGCGCCATCTTCATCTACTCAAGAAGTGGATTTAGACCTGATGGATGAACTGGGTATTTAATTCATCGTTAAGAGACACTTGATGTGTCTCTTTTTTTTCCTGCCATACACTCTTTAATACTCAAAATAAGATTCGTTTTGCTAGACTGTATTGAATCCCCATGCTTTCAATAGGTATGATCCATGCAGAGACCACGTGACAAACCCAAACTGAGTTCGCAACTATTCTCTGCTATTGCACCGTTTCTGACAATCATTCTTCCTTCTGTATTCATCTCACCTTCTGCAATGGCAGAGAAAATCACGTATGCCGAACTTAAACCTGGCGATGTCATCACGGTTAGTCTTGATCAGCTTCTTCCAACCCAATCTGTACTCGCCTATGACAATGAATATTCAAACCTGGGTCGTTATGCCGAAAACCTTAAATTTATGTATGACGATCTTTGCCGTCTCAATGGTGCGAAAGGTATAGAAAAATGGACTGAAGATTCACTCCCCACCGATATAGCATCATATCAATGTATTGATAAACCAGGCGAGCACATTGATGACCTGTCAACCGTCGTTGTTGGCCCTGAAAAAGGAGTGCTCTATCTAACAAACAACCACCATATTTTATCAACTTTTTGGGATATGCCTAATGGTGGTACCAGCGTGCCTGTAACACTTAAAGTCGAATATAACCTGCTAGCGTCAGGTGATGACTTCTGGCCCGAAATGCTTCACGATAAAGCGGTCTGGCTCTATGACAGTAAAGGCGAAAAAATCAAACCCAAAAGCCTGCCTGGATATCTGGGAACCAAACAGTTGAAACATGATCCGTTCCTTTCTTTAGTCTATTTTCTCAAAGGTATTAGCTATGAAACACCTAAGAAAACGAAAAAAAACAAGCTAAACAATGAGCCCTCTTTTCTTGAACTCTACTGGTCTCAAATTTTACGTCAAAAAATGAATATATCTGAATACGACCTCAATGTTCCTGAACAATATGCGATAGCATTGACGGAAGCCGCGACAATAATGGTTGATTTAGACTCTGACACTATTATCGGAAAATCAAATAAAACAGCTAAAGAAATGGGACAGTTAAGCCAAGTCAACGCCAGAGCACTCGACGCTTTGCTGACTGACAGTAAATCCAAGTGGCATTACGCGATGGCCTATCGGCTCGAAAAAAAAGAAAAGTCGACCCCGAAAAGCTTATTGGACGATAAAAAAGAGTCAGCAGAAGAAAGCGCCAAAGAAAAAGATAAAACTGCGCCAGAAGAGAAAGAGGTTAAGAAGTGACGCTCGATATTTCAGCAATCATTGAGTATTAGCGTATATCGTCAATCCTTTCATTCCGTTGTTTCAGTGTTGCAAAGTGGAATATTACCAATGAACTACGTGATTCTACTCTTTGGTATTTTGATCCTATTTTCTGGTTTACTCATTATAATTAAACCTGCTTATATTTTTGACTTCATTCGTAGCCATTCAGAATCAGTTAGTCTCCATATTTTTGCGGTTATAATCAGACTGATTTTGGGTGTGGCACTCTTAACATATGCCGCTGAATCAAAATATCCTTTTATCTTAGAGATCATCGGGTGGCTTTCAGTCAGTGCAGCTATCATATTTGCAGCAATCGGCCGCTCTCGATTCACACGCTTAATCACATGGGTACTCAGCTTTACATTGCCCTTTTCTCGGTTAGGTGGGATCGTTGCAGCCTTTTTCGGATGCTTTCTTATTTATGCAGTCATTTAAATACTGAGGCTCTGTTACCGGAGAGGTGACACTTGTCGATGTCTGTAGACACTGATTAAAGATCAACTGCAATAATGCAGCTGATCTTTATTGCCAATTTAGTTCATCAATTCACCGAGGCCTACTTGTGGCGTGCCATCATCTGTATAACTGAGTTCGCACTTTACTATCTCCCCAAGAGTCTCAACGTGCGTATAATCGTCATTTGCGAATTTGATTGCCGCAGCAGGGCTTAGCCAATCACCATAACCACACAAGTCCACCCAACTTATCTTCATAACTTTCATGATAATTAATCCTTTCCGGAAGGTTCAACTAATACGGTAACGCCAATTGGCATGTTGTCACGTCGAGATGACAACTATCTCATATTATTGAGAGATATAGATCTGTTCGTATGACTTCTCAAAATTACTAACAGGTAATATTGTGTAACGGATCAATATTACGTTCAAAATAGGCAACTGATTACCAGCCCAAAACCTGACAACGAAGACTTAGTCTAAGCTGCCTTTAATTCTGCCCATGTGCGTCTGTTAAAAATCAACTACGAGTAAATATGATCTCGTTAACAGTTACATTTACTTATAAAAAAGGGCTTGCACTGGGCAAGTAATCAACATCAGAATCAATGCATTCACGCGCATATATTTAGTTGATGTATAAGGAATATACAATGAAGTGGTTTGTTCGAATTGGTGTTGGTCTGATCGGCTTGTTGGTGCTGTTAGTAGGAGTGGTGCTGGTACTACCGGCTCCGGAAATACCGAAACCGGATGGCGCCCACAAGGTTGGTATCACTGAGTTTGAAGTCACCGAAGGTGATCAGTTTGTTCATGTCACGGCCTGGTATCCGGCTAACGCAAGTGCGGATGGTGAACGATTACCTTATATGCCAGCCTACCTAGCCGAAGCATTAGGCGCACAACAGGGGTTCCCGGGCGAGCTGATGACGGATGAGCGTCCGACAGAATCTATCATTAATGCTCAAGTGCTTGCAGGAACGCACCCAGTTGTGATTTTCAATCACGGCTATGGCTCCTTTGCTCAACAGAACTTGACCAATATGGAGCAGCTTGCAAGTCATGGCTTTATCATACTGGCATTAGGCCATCCCGGTCATAGTCTGATTGTTAAACGGATCAACGGTGATTTAGTTCCTCAGCAGAGCAGTGTTGCTATCAGCGCTGACGATTTCAATATCGAAATGGCTAATAAAATTTCGATAAATTACAACCGATTACGTCATAGCCAATCTTTGCCTGAATGGCAGCAACAAATGCAACAGTATGAACAGTCTATTATGAGCAAGGCTGTTAGCAACTTTCAGCCATGGCTGGAGAACAATCAACTGTTACTTGACGCACTGCCAGATATCGCCAATGGTGAACAACAAACACTGTTAACAGGGCACCTTGATCTCGACCAACTGGCTGCGCTGGGTCACTCGTTCGGTGGTTCCATAACTTCACACTTAGCAATGAACGACGAGCGGGTTAAAGCAGGTTTCAACCTAGATGGAAATCACTTCTCCTTTTCGGTCAATCCCAACAGCAGCGCACCAGTATGCTTTGCCTATTCCACCGAAAATCAGCTAGAAGGCATTAATAATGATTATTCATGGGCTAATCAGCAGGTGGCAAAGGCAAATTCAGGGGGAGGCTGTGAGGCGGTATTCACAGGGGCCGGTCACATGAATTTCAGTGTACTGAACCACATTCCACCACTGAAATACGCAGGTATTCTTGGCAGCATTGATTCGGAAGTTATGCATAACGCAAGCAATGCATTGCTTGTACAGTTTTTTCATCAGCATCTGAGAGAAGGCCAGCCACTGCTTGCGCCCGAAGGTGTTGAGCTACGGCTGTACTAAAAAAGCACATATAATACCAATTCCATTAATTATCTAACGATTCAGAACACCACTGGGAGTCAAGTTCAAGGATAGCGATTGATAGAAGAGTGGTTCTCTTTTGAAATCGCTGCCCCGCCACTTTAGCGTCAGCCGTAAAAACCTCAAATTACCACTAATGATTATGGCTAATTCAAAGGTCTAAATGAGTACTCAGCTCTCTGTTAGTTTTTTGTATTGATAATTACTGATGAGCAAGGATAATAACATTCCTCTTCATATTGCTAATGATGTCTGTAATGCGCCTTGATCGATTTATTTGTAAAAGTACCAAGTTAACCAGAGCTGAAGCAACGCAAGAAATCAATGCCGGGAATGTAGTTGTAAATGACAATGTGATTGAATGCGGAACTACTCAAGTTCATGAAAATAATACCATTACGCTTCATGGGGAAAAACTGATACCGCGTAGTTCGCGTTACATAATGATGCATAAACCTCTTGATACCATTTGCTCAAACGTTGATGAGGTTTATCCGTCTTTATTCAACTATATTGATATCGAGAACGCATCTGAAATGCATATAGCGGGTCGTTTAGATGCTGATACCACCGGTTTGGTATTGGTCACGGATGATGGCCGTTGGTCGTACAATATCATCACACCGAATAAAAAGTGTGAAAAAGTGTACCGTGTTGGCTTGCGTGACCCTATCGCGGATGATGTTGCTTTTAAATTTCAAAATGGTGTTCAGTTACAGGGTGAAAAGCAACTGACCTCACCGGCGAAATTAACGGTTATTCACCCCAAAGAAGTCCTTTTAACAATAACCGAAGGCAAATATCATCAAGTTAAACGTATGTTTTCAGCAGTTGGCAATCGAGTTGCCTCATTACACCGTGAAAAGATCGGCGACATAAATCTAGATATTGGACTCGGTGAATGGCGTTATTTAACGACCGATGAAATAAAGTCCTTTTAATATCAACTTATTTCGTTTTTATCAACTTAATCAATTGACCTTTATATTTTATCTCATAATCCATATATGCCGCTCGCCTACATTTTTCCAGCGCGCTCTCGAAATTCCAGCTAAATTCACCTTATCGCTTACTGCTTTTTATGGTTTTTCATAACAAACGTATCTAGCTTGTTGGCAAAATTCTGACGATCAGCCTGATTCAACGTCGCAGGGCCACCCGTTTGAATTCCGCTGCTTCGCATGGTTTCCATAAAATCACGCATCTGTAAACGCTGCTTAATCGTGTCTTTGGTGTACATTTCACCGCGAGGGTTTAATGCGTGTACCCCATTGGTGATCAGTTCATCGGCTAAGGGAATATCAGCGGTGATCACCAAGTCCCCTTTTTCAGCTTGTTGCACAATGTGATTATCTGCCACATCAAAGCCTGCCGGAACTTGTGTTGATCGGATATGTGGTGAAGGCGGCACTCGCACATGGTGGTTTGCAACTAATGTCACCATGATCCCTACTCGGTTTGCCACACGAAACAAGATCTCTTTAATCACATTCGGACACGCATCGGCATCAACCCAAATCTGCATCGTATACTCTTTCCTATTTTGTTGTTCATGAGTGAACACCATTTTATACCAATTGGCATAACAGACAAAAAAGCCGCCATTAATTAACGGCGGCTTTTTTAGCTTCTATAGTTTGCCCGTATTTGAAAACTAATCGTGCAAACCAATAGAGCGGACTAATAAATTAGCCAGTAAGACCTTGCTTACGTAGGTACTCTTCGTAAGTACCGTGGAAATCTTCAATACCATCTTTGGTGATTTCAAGGATACGGGTTGCAACCGAAGATACGAACTGACGGTCATGAGAGACAAACATTAATGTACCTTTAAAGTTCTCAAGCGCAAGGTTCAATGCTTCGATAGATTCCATATCCATGTGGTTGGTTGGCTCATCCATCAGAAGGATGTTTGCTTTTTGCATGATTAGCTTACCAAACAACATACGACCCTGCTCACCACCAGAAATCACTTTTACCGACTTCTTGATGTCATTTTGTGAGAACAGCATACGACCAAGGATACCGCGAACAACTTGCTCGTCGTCGCCTTCTTTCTTCCATTGGCCCATCCAGTCAAGAAGTGTCATATCTTGTTCGAAGTCTGCGCTATGGTCCTGAGCATAGAAGCCGATATTGTGGTTTTCAGACCACTTAATCATACCTTCCATTGGTTCCATTGCACCAGCAAGAGTATTAAGGAACGTTGATTTACCGATACCATTCTGACCGATGATTGCGATACGCTCGCCCACTTCAACCATTAGCTTAACGCCATTGATTAGAATGTTCTCGCCGTAACCTTGTTTCAGACCTTCCACTTCCAGTGCATTACGGAAAAGCGGTTTTTCCTGGTCAAAACGAATGAACGGAGTTTGGCGGCTTGAAGCTTTCACTTCGCTCAGCTGGATCTTGTCTAGCTGCTTCTGACGAGAAGTCGCTTGCTTTGCTTTCGATGCGTTAGCAGAGAAACGGCTTACGAACGTCTGAAGTTCAGCCATCTGTGCTTTCTTTTTCGCATTATCAGCATGTAGTTGATCTCGCGACTGCTCTGCTGCGATCATGTATTCATCATAGTTACCAGGGAACAGGCGAAGTTCACCGTAATCCAGATCAGCCATGTGAGTACAAACACTGTTTAAGAAGTGACGGTCGTGCGAGATAATGATCATTGTGCAGTTACGTGCCAACAAGATCTCTTCCAACCAGCTAATTGTGTGAATGTCCAGGTTGTTCGTCGGTTCGTCAAGAAGCATAACTTCTGGGTCCGCGAAAAGAACCTGTGCAAGAAGAACTCGTACTTTAAGACCCGGTGCAACTTCGCTCATTAGGCCGAAGTGCTGCTCTTCAGGAATACCAAGGCCAAGAAGCAATTCACCTGCACGCGCTTCTGCAGAGTAGCCGTCCATTTCTGCGAATTCTGTTTCTAAATCGCCAACACGCATGCCATCTTCATCTGACATTTCAGGTAAAGAATAGATGCGGTCACGTTCTTCTTTAACAGCCCACAGCTCTTTGTGACCCATGATAACGGTATCAACAACAGAGAACTCTTCGTATGCGAACTGGTCCTGGCCCAGTTTAGCCATACGCTCATTTGGATCTAATGAAACAGTACCGCCTGACTGCTCTAATTCGCCGCCAAGGATTTTCATGAATGTTGACTTACCACAGCCATTCGCACCGATTAGACCGTAACGGTTACCGCCGCCGAATTTAACTGAAATATTTTCAAACAATGGCTTATCGCCAAACTGCATTGTAATGTTAGCTGTAGAAATCAAGGTACTGTTCCATAAATTGTTTATGTGTCAAGCATTAAAAAAGCCGACATCATTCGCCAGCTTCTTCAATTTTAATTGCGAGAAAGTATATCAGCTTTCGTGAGCCACATCACTATGAATAATGACTGTTTATCGGTCTTTGTAAATCAAACAATGGCTTACTACATGCCGCACTATGAGGTGGAAAGTATTCGATGTAGGAAGAACTAGCTGTTATTTGGCTGTGGTGATAAATGACAAATTTCAGTGGTGACGTAGATATCTGCATTAGTCTTTTCGGTTCATACCTGATTAGCATGTTTGCCCGCTGTCGACATGATCTGAATTTTTGCTACTCATACTGCAGAATACCCATACACACACGATGCGCTCATGGATGCATATTGGCTTGTTTTGTATTCTTTCTGGATGAATCTCTTTTTATTCGTGATCTGGTAGGCTTGTATGCAAATCTATGAAAAGTGCCCGTCTTGTAATGAAGATGTTGTATTTAATCAAATACACAGAAATTTGATAGAGAAAGCGTTTCGAAAAGAATACCTTAAATATAAGTGTATGAATTGTTCGGCTGAAATTCTTTCTCACCGCACTCACCGAGACATAAGGCTTCATCGAGATGGAGCCATATGTCTTGATGAGTAAGAGCTCCACGGCAATACATCAAGTGAATGGATTAGCTTTTCTTTTGACAAGAACAAGTCTGTTCAGATAAAGAAAAAGCGAGCCAAAGGCTCGCCAGTTTTTAATTATTCTGTCGATGACTACGACTTATTCCCAATCAAGAATAACTTTGCCAGACATGCCAGAACGCATGATGTCAAAGCCCTGCTGGAAATCATCAATCTTGTAGTGATGCGTGATAATTGGTGTTAAATCCAGACCAGACTGAATCAAGCTTGCCATTTTATACCAGGTTTCAAACATCTCACGACCATAAATGCCTTTGATAATCAAACCTTTAAATATCACCTGATTCCAGTCTACCGCCATGTCTGATGGTGGAATGCCCAGCAGTGCAATTTTACCGCCGTGGTTCATGTTTGTTAACATGCTGTTGAATGCCGATGGTACGCCAGACATTTCTAGCCCCACATCGAAACCTTCGGTCATTCCCAGTTCAGCCATCACATCTTCAAGCTTCTCTTCCGCGACGTTAACCGCACGAGTCACACCCATTTTACGAGCGAGATCCAGACGGTACTCGTTCACATCCGTGATAACAATGTGGCGGGCACCAACGTGCTTAGCGACAGCTGCTGCCATGATACCAATTGGGCCAGCACCGGTAATGAGCACGTCTTCGCCCACTAGATCGAACGACAGCGCCGTATGAACAGCGTTACCAAACGGGTCAAAGATAGATGCCAGATCGTCAGAAATGCTGTCCGGGATCTTAAACGCATTAAATGCCGGAATAACCAGATATTCAGCAAATGCACCTTCACGGTTAACACCCACACCTGTCGTATTACGGCACAGGTGTGTACGACCACCGCGACAGTTACGGCAATGGCCGCATGTAATATGGCCTTCGCCAGATACGCGGTCACCGATAGCAAAACCGCGGACTTCCTGGCCGATGCCGACCACTTCACCGACATACTCATGACCGACAACCATCGGTACCGGTATGGTTTTTTGTGACCATTCATCCCAGTTGTAGATATGGACATCAGTACCGCAAATCGCTGTTTTCTTGATGCGGATAAGTAGATCATTATGGCCCATTTCAGGCTTGTCTACTTCAGTCATCCAGATGCCTTGTTCTGGCTTTAGTTTTGATAGCGCTTTAATTTTCATTATTTGATAATCCCCATCTCTTTGCCCACTTCGATAAACACGTCTATTGCGCGATCTAGTTGCTCAGGTGAATGAGCAGCAGACATTTGAGTACGAATACGCGCCTGACCTTTTGGTACGACAGGGAAAGAGAAACCGACAACGTAGATACCTTTCGCCAGGGCACGTTCTGCAAATTCTGCAGCGACTTTCGCATCACCCAACATAATTGGAATGATTGCATGATCTGCACCAGACAGTGTGAAGCCGGCCTCCGTCATACGGGTACGGAAGTGCGCTGAGTTTTCCCATAGACGCTTACGCAGGTCACCACTTTCAGCAAGCAGATCGATAACACGAATTGATGCAGAAACAATCGCAGGAGCCACTGAATTCGAGAACAAGTACGGACGCGAGCGCTGACGTAACCAATCAATCACTTCTTTCTTGCCAGACGTATAACCGCCCGAAGCACCGCCCATCGCTTTGCCCAATGTGCCTGTAATGATGTCGATGCGATCCATTACATTATGGTGCTCGTGTGTACCTCGGCCATTTTCGCCCATAAAGCCGACTGCGTGTGAATCATCGATCATCACCAGCGCACCGTACTTATCTGCAAGATCACAAATTGCCGGAAGGTTAGCGACAACGCCGTCCATCGAGAAGACACCGTCGGTAACAATCAGTGTATGGCGAACGCCCGCTTCTTTAGTTGCAATCAGTTGCGCTTCAAGCTCTGCCATATTGTTGTTGGCATAACGGAAACGCTTGGCTTTACAAAGGCGAACACCATCGATGATAGAAGCATGGTTTAAGGCGTCAGAGATAATAGCGTCTTCAGGGCCTAAGATTGTTTCGAACAGGCCGGTATTAGCATCAAAACAAGAGGTGTACAGGATCGTGTCTTCAGTACCCAGAAAGGTTGACAGTTTTCGTTCTAGTTCTTTGTGAGAATCCTGAGTACCACAGATGAAACGCACCGATGCCATGCCGAAGCCATGTTCATCCATACCCGCTTTTGCCGCTTTGATCAGTTCAGGGTGATTGGCTAAACCAAGGTAGTTGTTCGCGCAGAAGTTCAGAACTTCTTCACCAGTATCAACACCATCTTTGTTAAGGATAGAAACAGCCGCTTTTTGCGCTGACGTAATGATACGCTCAGACTTGTATAAACCCTCAGCTTTTACGTCTTCAATTTGCTGGTTGATTTGGTCGTAGAATGCAGCAGACATAGTGTTCCTCACATTTATTATATTTTTGGGAAATAGCTATCCAGCGAGTTGCTCTGTTAACGAATGATAGACCACGCTAACAAAGGTGCTTAACGCTCATCAATATGATGATTAGCTAATAAATCGTGCAATTAACGCTTCGTTTAACTTTAAACATTCTAATTCAAGGGCATTACAACTATTATCCCCTCACGTGGAAAATGATTATTGAATCTGAGGCACAAATCCGTGGACACTAACAGACTTATTGCATTAATGCCTGACCTTGCGGTCTTTATCATTGTTGTCGATGAAGGCAGTTATACCGCTGCCGCAAAGAAGCTTGGTGTCACGCCATCTGCGATTAGTAAACAGATTTCACGCCTCGAGCAGTCTCTTTCGGTCAAGTTAATTGAACGCACTACCCGTAAGTTAATGATCAGTGAGTCGGGCACTAAAATATACGAACAGTGCAAAGTCATGACCAATGCTGCTAAGCAGGCCGTTGAAATTGCAAATTTCGAGCATACCATTCCGTCTGGCATGCTTACCGTCGCCGCGCCGAAAGCCTTTCTGAGTATAGTCTTACAACCCTTAGTGACACCTTTCCTGAACCAATACCCCTATATTCAGCTAAAGCTAAAAGCCTCAGATGGTGAGATTGATATCCTTTCTGAAGGTATTGATGTTGTCTTTCGTTTAACAGAACGCCCTTCAGAAGCCTTGGTGAATAAGAAGATAGGTAAAGTCAATCTAGCCTTGTGTGCAAGCCCCGATTACCTTGCTCAACGAGGCGAGCCGCAAGTGCCAACCGATCTGCTTGATCACGATTGTATCTACCTGGGAGAAACCGCCACCGACCATATTTGGGACTTAGTCAAAGACGATCAATTCCATACGGTGAGTGTCACGGGACGCTATGCGGTGAACCACTCCCAGATGCGTTTGAAAGGCGTTAAAGACGGTTTAGGCATTGGTATTTTTCCTGATTTTGTGATCAAAGAGGCACTGGAAAAAGGCACGGTCAAAGAAGTACTGAAAGACTGGACGATCAAAGGCAATTATCAAGGCGATATCGCCCTTCAATTTGCCCAGACTAAGTACATGCCAGCCAGGCTGCGTGCATTTATCGATTATATCTCTGAGCATCTTTCTCAGTAACCGCGGGTAAAGCATCATCCACCCGTGGTAGTGGTTTGGGGATACATGAGCTCAAATCCGCTCAAGGTGTGATTGTGTCCGAGTCGATGCCGTCTTTAGCAGTCAGTTGGCACACTCTCACTTTCAAACAGGCTGACGTCCCTACGCCTGCCACCCTACTCCTTTCTTTTTTTGATCGAGGGTGAGTTTCTTGTCTTCAAAAGTTGCTAAGTTATAGAGGAATCAATTGATCATCCAATAGCTGAAACAGGCAGAGATAATAACAATGAAAACGCCCTTTCTTTACCACGGCCAGGATAACCACTGGCTTGCTCCTACTTCACAAAGCCTGAAATTAACGTTAGTCAGTGAAGCCGGCACCTTGATTTCTGCGATCTTTATTCGCTGCGAGCCTGATAATGAAGAGCAGTTGATCGACATGGAGCGTGGAGAAGTCAAAGGCCGCCTTCAATACTGGCATGGTGATATACCATTAAATCAAGACAGAGCCACGACTCACTACTGCTTCAAAGTAATGCAAAACAGTCGGCAATGGTGGCTCCACGGCTGTGGGTCTTCTCCTCGAATTCCTGGCAGAGAAAGCCATTTCAAATACAACCGTGAAGAACAACCACCAGCATGGGTAAAACAGCAAGTTTTCTATCAGATCTTTCCAGACCGTTTTGCCAACGGTGAACCTGAGATCAGCGTTAAATCGGATGAATACTGTTTACTGGGAGATAAGCGCCCGACCATCGCAAAAAATTGGGGCGATCCGGTATCCGATCACAATGCTGATGGCCCGACTGAGTTTTATGGCGGCGATCTACAAGGGATCCAGAACAACATTGATTACCTCCAGGATCTCGGCGTCACTGCCCTGTATTTGAATCCGATATTTACCGCGCCGAGCAACCATAAATACGATACAACCGATTATCGCAATATTGACCCGCATTTGGGCACTAACGAACAATTTTCGGAGATGGTTAACGACCTTCATAACCGTAAAATGAAAATCGTGCTGGATGCCGTTTATAACCATACCTCGGTCAATCATCCGTGGTTTGATATGTACCAGCACAACACTCAAGCGCAGGGATCTGGAGCCTATAATCATCCGGATTCAGTTTTTCGTCATCATTACCAGTTCAGCGGCGATTCGAATCAATATGTCGGCTGGAATGGCATATCGACACTGCCTAAACTCAATTTTTCAAATCCGGATGTTCAGAATTATATTTACGCCGGAAAAGATGCCGTTATCAAACATTGGCTGAGCCCACCTTACAATATCGATGGCTGGCGGTTTGATGTTATTCACATGCTAGGTGAAGGGGCCGGTGCGGCGAATAACGCCCATTATGTGAAAGCATTCCGCGAGGCCGCCAAATCGGTAAACCCTGAATGTTACGTACTGGGCGAGCACTTCTTTGAGGCGTCAAACTGGCTGCAAGGGGATCAAGAAGATGGTGCCATGAACTACTACGGTTTTGCCCACCCGGTTCGCGCTTTCTTCGCCAAGCAAGATATTGCCTATCACCCTTGCCAGATAGATGCCCCTGAACTGATGGATTGGTTAAACGAGGCACGTACTAAACTGCCCTGGTTAAACCAGCTTGCGCAACTGAATCAGCTCGACAGCCATGACACTATGCGTTTCCTGACGATGCTTGGTGACGATCATGAAACCATGCACCTTGCACTGCTAATGTTGTTTGCTTATGTTGGTACACCCTGCCTGTATTACGGCACGGAGGTTGGTTTGCAAGGCGGTCAGGATCCCGACAACCGCCGATGTTTCCCGTGGGAGCGTACGACAAAGCCTCATTCGACCTTTGCCTACCTTCAACAGTTAATCGGTCTGCGCAGATCCTCTTATGCGTTACAGCAAGGCAGCGTGCAATGGTTGTTGGCAGAGAATCAGCACTTTGCGTTTGCTCGAACATTCAACGACGAAAATATGATTTGTCTGATCAACAACAGTGACAATGCCAAAACCCTGCACTTACCGGTGTGGCAGCTCGGTATTGAATCCGGCTCACTGAAAGACTGCCTGACAGATGATGAGTGGCAGGTAAAAGACGGTTCACTGGCCATCACACTGGCAGGTAAAGAAGGTTTGTTGCTGTCGAGTTCCTGGGGTTCTTGCACTTCTGATTATTGACTTACAATCACAATGGCTGAAATTAACGTCAGCCATTGACTGATTAGCCTTTCCATCTTGATCCCTTCCGTTTACATTGGTTGGTATTTATAGGGAGTTTCTACTCCCTTGTTATGACTGAGGAAGTTATGGGTCTTGAACGTTATATAGGCATTATGTCTGGTACCAGCATGGATGGTGTCGATACAGTTTTAGTTGAAATTGACGGCACTGATATTCGTTTGCTCGGTGAGCATTCGTTTCCTATGGATGCCAGCCTGAAACAGGCCCTGCTTGATATTTGTTTGGGCCAGCCAACGAATCTTCAAACTATTGGTGAACTTGACCATCGTTTAGGTCACTTATTCGCCGATGCTGTATTAGCGTTACTGACAAAAACAGCCACCTCAGCCAAATCAGTCAAAGCCATTGGTTGTCACGGACAAACGGTATTCCACTCGCCCGAGACTCAGTACGCCTTTACCATGCAGCTAGGTGATGCCAACATCATTGCTGCCAAAACCAACATCACGACGGTTGCCGATTTTCGGCGTAAAGATATGGCGTTGGGCGGTCAAGGAGCACCACTCGTTCCCGCATTTCATCAACAACTCTTTCATGATCCCGCCCTTACCCGAGTTATTCTCAATATTGGTGGCATTGCCAATATCACCGTTTTGGCACCAGACCCCCCCGTTACAGGTTTTGATACCGGGCCCGGCAATATGTTAATGGATGCATGGATCAATAAGCATAAAGATTTGCCCTATGATGAAAATGCACAATGGGCAAAGACCGGTGCAGTGAATCAGCCCCTGCTGGAACAGCTGCTTAATGACCGGTATTTTCAGCTGGCCCCTCCAAAAAGTACAGGGAGAGAGCTCTTCAACTTGCTATGGTTAGAGCGGCATCTCGCCGACTTTATTCTTCTCCCTGAGGATGTACAGGCCACATTAGCGGAATTTACTGCCGTAACCATTGCCAACGATGTAAGAAAACAGAGCCCGGGAGAGCTGTTGGTCTGTGGCGGCGGGGCTCACAACCCACAATTGATGCAGCGATTGAATGAATTATTACCCTATTGGGATGTACTGACAACGGCAGATCGGGGCGTTGATATCGATAACATGGAAGCCATGGCTTTTGCCTGGCTCGCCTGTCGAACACTACATAACCAACCCGGAAATCTACCAGAAGTTACAGGTGCCAGTAAGCTAACCACTCTGGGAGCGATTTACCCGGCATAATCGATCAGATACCTCGATCCTCATATCCAATCACCTTGCCCAAACCGTAAACATGGATTGGGCTTCTTTTTCTGTATCCAGATCTGTTTTTTAAACTGCAACCGTATGATGATTACAGTGAAAATGACTCATCAGTTAAAAAACATTAAGAATCATTAAAAATTAAGTTTTCTGATCATCACTATTAAATAGCTGGATCCTGCTATTTATATGCCGATTATGACCCATTTATGCCCGCCAAGATCACATTTATAAGTCATTAATTTTGCTAGGAGAAAAACGACGCAAACGTTACACTTCCGCCACATAAAAACAACAAGATTCCTTAGTAAAATTTTATCCAACTTCTCCCTGTAACTGTTTAGCTTGACGCTATTTTATGCCATAGCAAAGACATGAATAGTTACCAAAACGTGAAAGGTGCTAAGTAATAATGAGTCCGGAAAAATACCTTCTTGATTGGCAAACGAGCCAAACGAATGCAGAATCCATCTCACCACTTCTTGGTCAGCTATACCGGCAAAAAGGCGTTGAAGTCCTTTTGTTTGGTCGCCAGTTAGTTAATGCTTCTACCATCGACATTATCAAAGCACACCGTGTTGCTCGTCGCTATACCGGGGAAACTTTATCTCCAACCCAAACCCTTCCTCTCATTAAAGCGCTAGCCGCACTTGACCTGTCTCCTTGTCGAGTTGATATTGGCCAGTTAGCCTATGCATATTGGAAAGATCAAGACGAAGAGTACGGCGTAAATGACTTTTTGCAGACCGCACTGACAGAGTCATTGAGTAGCACGCAATCTGTTGAACCCCGTGATGTGGTACTTTATGGCTTTGGTCGTATTGGCCGCTTACTGGCTCGCCTCCTGATTGAAAAGAGCGGCCAGGGTTATCCGCTTCGTCTGCGTGCCGTGGTGGTACGTGGTGGCAAACATGGCGACTTAGAAAAACGTGCGAGCCTTTTGCGCCGGGATTCTGTTCATGGCCCATTCAATGGCAGTATTACTGTTGATGAAGATCGCAAAGCCATCATCGCTAATGGTAACTTCATTCAAATCATCTATGCGAACAGCCCTGCCGATGTTGATTACACTGCCTATGGTATCAATAATGCGTTAATCGTAGATAACACCGGCATTTGGCGGGATAGTGAAGGGCTAAGCCAACACCTTGCCAGCAAAGGGGCTGAAAAAGTACTGCTTACCGCGCCGGGCAAAGGCGATATCAAAAACGTTGTCTTTGGTGTCAATGAATCGGTTATCCAGGAAGATGACAAGATCATCTCAGCCGCAAGTTGTACCACCAATGCCATCACACCGGTTCTAAAAGCGGTCAATGATAAATACGGCATTACATCCGGCCATGTTGAAACGGTTCACTCGTTTACCAATGATCAGAACCTGATTGATAATTTCCACACAGGTGATCGACGCGGGCGTTCCGCATCGCTTAACATGGTATTGACTTCAACCGGTGCTGCCAAAGCCGTCGCCAAAGCGCTGCCTGAGCTTTCAGGAAAGTTAACCGGCAACTCCATTCGCGTACCAACGCCAAACGTATCAATGGCCGTTGCTAACCTGAATTTAGAATCGGATGTTTCCGCTGACGAGCTAAACCACTACTTACGTAACATGGCACTGGCATCGCCACTGTCTGGTCAGATTGACTTCACTGAATCGACCGAAATCGTATCCAGTGACATAGTCGGCTCCCGCCATGCAGGTGTTGTTGATGGCGTAGCGACCATAGCGCAGGACAACCGTTGCGTACTGTATATCTGGTATGACAATGAATTCGGCTACAGCTGCCAGGTGGTTCATTGTATGGAACAGATGATGGGGGTTCGTTATAAGACCTACCCCATGCTTAAGTAACTTTTAAGCGATAACAAACTCTTGTTCTTTGCCGCCTTTGATCACAAGGCGGCTTTTTTATCTCTCATAATCATGTCACTTTCATCATGTCACTCTCATAATTAACAACAAAGACCACAGTGCGGCCTTGACCTTATTTTCCACTGTAAAAAATGTCACCTCTCACAAGCTATCAGTGATATCAGACGCAGATATATCATGCTGACAAATATATTATTCCCCGTGTTATTGAGTTCGCACTGTACGCCCCGCATACTCGCCTCGATTCATACTCAATCAAGCATGAATTAAATCAATAACATACCAGAATCACTTGCTGGTATTCGGGGCTGAGTCCTCAACGGAATCTAAGCGACTCTCAAATCAAGAAAGGATCAAAAATGAAATTAAAAAAAACCGTTCTGTCTACGTTGTGCACCGCGACAATTTTAGCAAGCTCAATGGCTGCTCAGGCTGCGCCTAAAGGTACGATTTACCTAACATTTGATGACGGTACAATCGATGCAACGATCCCAATCGTTAAGATCATGAATGAGGCAGGTGTAAAAGGGACGTTCTACGTGAATGCCTGGCACCTAGATGGGATTGCCGATGAAAACGAAAGCAAAGCACTTGAAGCACTGCAGCTGCTGTTAGATACAGGGCATACTGTTGCCAACCACAGTTATAATCACATGGTGCACAACTGTGTCGAAGAATTTGGCCCTAATAGCGCTGCCGAGTGTAACGCTACCGGTGACCACCAGATAAACTCTTACCAGGATCCAGTCTACGATGCATCAATGTTTGACAAGAACGTCACTGTAATTGAGTCATACATTCCAAATGTAAACAGCTATCCAAACTATAAAGGTGAAAGCCTCGCTCGCCTGCCTTACACCAATACCTGGCGAGTAGCCAAAGATTTCAAGAGTAATGGCTTATGCGCAACATCAGATGACTTCAAGCCTTGGGAACCAGGATACGTCTGCGATCCTGAAAACCCATCTAACAGTGTTAAAGCTTCCCTCGAAGTTGCCGAAATTTTGGCCAATAAAAACTACCAATTCCATGGCTGGGATGTCGACTGGGCACCGGAGAACTGGGGTATTGCCATGCCGGCAAACAGCTTGACAGAAGCCGATGCCTTCTTGGGTTATGTTGAAGCAACGTTCAATACATGTGCGCCAACAACAATCGAGCCGGTCAACTCAAAGTCGCAGACTTTCCCATGCGGTACTTCTTTGCATGCTGACAAGTCGATTGTCCTGACTCATGCATTCCTTTTTGAAGATGGTAAGCGTGGCATGGGGGCAACTCAAAACTTACCTAAGCTGGCTAAGTTTATTAAAATCGCAAAAGAAGCAGGATACGTCTTTGATACATTAGACAACTATGCACCGGTATGGGCTGTAGATACTGCATATGCAGCCGGTGATTATGTTACTCACCAAGATACTATCTATAAAGCCGTAAATGCACATACAGCACAAGCTGACTGGGCTCCTTCTTCTACATCTACCCTATGGGTTAATAGCATGCCAACAACGGTATGGACGGTAAATGTAAGCTATAACGACGGTGATGTTGTTAGTTATATGGGTAAGCGTTATGTTGTTAATGCTGCTCATACTTCTCAAGCAGCCTGGACACCAAGCACAGAGCCGACACTATTTACTCAGCTTTAATCGCTTATAGATAGTTCTTTGTTGCAAACAAAAGCGTGAAGGTTAACCTTCACGCTTTTCAGTTTGTTACTAAGCACAATGTTCGCAGTCAGAAAGCGAAAATTGCATAGCTGCCTTCTATTTTAGGCTGTTTTGTTTTTCCCTAAATGTACCCAGGTTTCAACTACGGTATCCGGGTTCAGCGAGACCGAGTCAATACCTTGTTCCATCAACCAATCAGCCAGATCTTCATGATCCGATGGTCCTTGTCCACATATACCAATATACTTACCCGCCTTTTTCGCCGCTTGAATCGCCATCGACAGCAGGGCTTTAACTGCAGCATTACGCTCATCAAACAGGTGGGCAATATCACCAGAGTCCCGATCTAAACCCAGGGTCAATTGAGTCATGTCGTTAGAGCCAATCGAGAAGCCGTCAAAGTACTTCAGGAAGTCATCTGCCAGAATTGCGTTCGATGGCAGTTCACACATCATGATCACTTTCAGGCCATTCTCACCGCGACGTAAATCAAACTTCGCAAGCAAATCGATGACTGATGCCGCTTCACTCACAGTTCGCACAAATGGGATCATGATTTCAACATTCTTTAATCCCATTTTCTCGCGTACACGTTTAATCGCTTCACACTCAAGCGCAAAACAATCCTGGAACTGCGGCGAGATGTAACGAGAAGCACCACGGAAGCCAAGCATCGGGTTTTCTTCTGTAGGTTCAAAGCAACTGCCACCGACCAGGTTACTGTACTCATTCGACTTAAAGTCAGACATACGCACAATCACACGCTTCGGCCAGAAGGCAGCAGCAAGGGTTGAAATCCCTTCGGTGAGTTTCGCTATGTAGAACTCTACCGGGCTGTCATAACCCACAATGCGACGGTCGATTTCAGCTTTAAGCTCTGCCGACTGCTGGTCATAATTTAACAGTGCTTTCGGGTGAATTCCGATCATCTTATTGATGATGAACTCCAGACGCGCCAGCCCTACCCCTTCATTTGGAATACAGGCAAAATCAAATGCACGGTCAGGGTTACCGACATTCATCATCACTTTAAGGGGCAAATCAGGCAGATTGTTAACTGAAGTGCGGCGCACTTCAAAGTCAAGCTCTCCTTCATACACAAAACCCGTTTCGCCCTGGGCACAAGAAACCGTAACCTGTTGACCTGTCGACAGTCTGGCTGTCGCCGAAGCACAACCCACAACAGCCGGAATGCCTAATTCACGCGCAATGATTGCAGCATGGCAAGTACGACCACCGCGGTTTGTCACAATCGCCGACGCTTTTTTCATGACCGGTTCCCAATCAGGGTCAGTCATATCAGCCACCAGCACATCACCTTTTTGTACCTGATCCATTTCACTCAAATCAGAGACAACACGGACTTTGCCCGTACCGATCCGCTGACCGATCGCACGGCCTTCGATTAAAGGCGTGCTTTGAACGTTAAGGTGAAAACGCTCCATCACCTGCTGATCATCTCGAGAGCGAACCGTTTCAGGGCGTGCCTGCACAATTAACAGCTCACCGGTCACACCGTCTTTAGCCCATTCGATATCCATCGGGCGACCATAGTGTTTTTCGATGATCAATGCCTGCTCGGCAAGGGCTGAGATTTCTTTGTCTGTTAACGAAAACTGGTTACGTTCTTCATCTGACGTATCAACAATCTCAACTTGGGTCCCCAAGGCAGTGCCTTCGGAATAAACCATTTTGATCAGCTTTGAGCCGATAGTACGACGAACCACCGCAGGATTTCCGGCTTGTAATGTTGGCTTATGAACATAGAACTCATCAGGGTTAACTGCACCCTGAACCACCATTTCACCTAATCCCCATGAAGAAGTAATAAAGACAACCTGGTCAAAGCCTGACTCAGTATCAAGCGTAAACATAACCCCAGACGAGGCTTTGTCGGAGCGTACCATGCGCTGAATACCAGCAGACAAGGCCACGCCTTCATGATCAAACCCCTGATGCACACGATAAGAAATAGCACGATCATTGAACAGTGACGCAAATACATGCTTTACCGCTTCAATAACCGACTCAATACCACGAACATTGAGGAAGGTTTCTTGCTGCCCGGCAAACGATGCATCCGGCAGATCTTCTGCTGTGGCCGATGAACGAACAGCGACTGACAGTTGGTCATCACCGCTACCCAGTTCAGCATAAAAATGTCTGATGTCCTGCTCAAGCTCTGCCGGTAAAGGCGCGTCCAGAACCCAATTACGGATGGTTTCACCCGCCGCTTTCAACGCATTGACATCATCTACATCAAGCGTGTCGAGAAGACCATAAATACGTTTGTTTAAGCCGTCAGCTTCTAGAAATTGGTTAAATGCGTACGATGTTGTCGCATATCCATTAGGCACTTTCACACCGGCGTTGGCTAAATTGGCAACCATCTCACCCAGTGAAGCATTCTTTCCACCCACTTTATCAACATCATTCATTGATAAAGCATCGTACCAAACAACGTTCTGTTGCACGGTCAATCTCCTTGTTTTTGGATTTAGCATTAAATGTGGGCAAGATCTCAACGACAACGATTGCGTTAGCAGTTAAAAAAATACTGCGTCACAATAGCCGGGCTGTTCCCCATACCCTATAAGGTTATTGTTATAAGTATTAATGTAGCCAACCTTACAGAATAATTTTAAGGATTCAACTTTATATGCAGCGCAAATCTAATTTTCGTGATGTATTTTACATTTCTGATGCCACAGCGATTACTTCTGAGACACTCGGACACGCTATTTTGGGGCAGTTTCCTATCGAAATTCATCAGACAACCCTCCCCTTCATTGAAACAAACGAACGGGCATTTCAGGTTAAAAACCTTATCAATCAATCATATGAATCCACCGGCGTAGAACCTCTTGTCTTTTATTCGATTGTATTACCTGAAGTGAAAGCAATCATTGAACAAAGTCAGGCACATTTTTACGATGTTCTTAACGTACTGGTTGAGTCATTAAAAAACGATTTACAACTTGAACCGCAACCACAGTTACAACGTTCACATAGTATTAACAGAGATGCGGCAAGCTACCAGGATCGTATCGCCGCAATTGAATATACCTTAGCCCATGATGACGGGATTTCACTGAATAATCTTGATCAGGCCGATGTGATTTTACTGGGGGTATCCCGCTGCGGTAAAACCCCAACCAGCCTGTATTTGGCCATGCAATTTGGCATTCGTGCCGTCAACTATCCTTTCATAGCGGAGGACATGGCAAGCTTGAAGCTGCCTGCAGTTATTGAGCCATACCGCTATAAAACCTATGGCCTGACCATAGATGCAGAACGGCTGGTTGCCATTCGCCATGAGCGCTATGCCAATAGTGATTACGCCAGCAGACAGCAATGTGAAAGTGAATTAAATAAAGTTGAAGCCATGTTTCGGCGTGAAGCCATTCCTTACCTCAACACATCGTCGCTGTCAGTCGAAGAAATCTCGACTCGCTTGCTGGATATCAGCGGTTTAAAACGGAAAATGTGCTAGTGGTAAACATCTTTTTCTTTTAAAAACAAGTATCACGTACTGACCAGAACCGCTCTGATCATGACTGGCAGGATCAGAATAAAAGAGACTCATCGCGGGTACACCTATTGATGCAGCCCGCGATGGCAAAAGCCCCGGCATTATCGGTGCCGGGGCTTTTCATTTCGACTCGGCCTGAGATGCAGGCATCTCAAACAACGGGTCACAAACTTTATGCGTTACGCTGTCACAAACTGCTCTTGCTCTGACCTTTTAAGGAAAGCATAAGTCACACCGGTTAGCAGTGTGCCTGCCGCAATCGCAACCAGATACATCAGTACAGGGGTAATAGCATTTGGGATCAGCAGGACAAACAGACCGCCATGAGGTGCCATCAGCTTTGCGCCAAACAGCATAGACAGAGCACCGGTTAACGCACCACCCGCCATACAGCTAGGGATCACGCGCATCGGATCGCGAGCTGCAAACGGAATCGCACCTTCTGAGATAAAGCAAAGACCAAGCACGAAGGACGCTTTACCCGCTTCTGATTCACTTGCATTGAATTTATTTTTAGCCAGGAATGTTGCCAGCCCCATACCGAGTGCAGGTACCATGCCCGCCGCCATGATTGCGGCCATTGGCGCGTAAGTTTGTGACGCCAGCAAACCGACACCGAACGTATACGCCGCTTTGTTTACCGGGCCACCCAGATCGAAACACATCATACAACCCAGGGTAATGCCCAGCAGTACCGCGTTTGCAGAGCCCATATTGTTCAAAAACTCAGTCAAACTGGTCATAGCAGCCGCAACCGGACCGCCCACGATGTAAATCATGATAAGACCGGTGATCAGGCTCGCTGCCAGCGGAATGATCAGAATAGGTTTAAGCGCTTCCATCGACTGTGGTAACTGCACTTTATCGGCGATCAGCTTGGCGCTGTATCCCGCAAGGAAACCGGCAACAATACCACCAAGAAAACCGGCACCGATTGAACTTGCTAACATACCGCCAATCAAACCAGGTGCCAGGCCCGGACGGTCAGCAATCGAAAAGGCGATGAAACCGGCCAGAACAGGCACCATCAACGCAAACGCCGAACCGCCACCAATGGTCATCAGTGCCGCGGCCAGCGTACCTTCTTCTTTAAATGCTTCGATACCAAAGACAAAAGACAACGCAATCGCCAAGCCCCCCGCAACAACCAACGGCAGCATGTGTGATACGCCGGTCATCAAGTGCTTATAAGCCCCAATTTTCTCTTGCTTGTCTTCGCCAGAAGAAGCACTGCCTGCTTCATGCTTATAAACCGCAGCACTTGAAAACGCTTTATCCAGTTCTTGTGCGGTTTTCTTCAGTGCCAGACCGGTACTGGTTTTGTATAGTCTCTTACCATCAAATCGGGCAAGGTCGACGTCAATATCAGCCGCAATAACAACCAGATCAGCCGCTGCAATTTCTTCTGCCGTTAGCTGGTTTTTTGCACCCACAGAGCCGCGAGTTTCAACTTTAATCTCATGTCCCTGACGTTTACCCTCACCTTCCAGTGCTTCCGCCGCCATAAAGGTATGCGCGACACCAGTCGGACAGGCAGTAATTGCAACAATTTTCTTCTTCCCTGTTGCAACCACCGTTTCACCGACACCCTGCTGAGCTGCAGAAACGGATAGCACAATTGCTTTTTCTACTGCTTGTTGCAAATAAACTTTTGGCTCCGCAAAACAGTCAGTAACCTCTGACTGATAAACTTTTTTACCTACAAAGCGTGATTTATCAATTGCAGTACTTGCGGCAATAACAATGCAGTCTGCGGCTTTGATCTGAGCAGAAGTCAGAGACTTCACCGCTGTAACCGTTGACTGACATTCAATATCGACGTTCCATTTCAGTTCTGCTGCCGCTTTTTCTAATAGGCCTGCAGCAATGACGCTGTTTGCAATGCCACTGGGGCAAGCTGTTACGATTGCAATATTCATCTTGATACCCTCTGATCCTTGTTAGCACTTCACGTGATTGTTTGAACCGATCTTTTCAGTAAGATCTGATTTTGACAGTTGCACTCTTTCTTTCATCGCCAGCACCGTTTCAATATCTTCAACACCGACTCCAACTTGAGCCACCGCCAAAGCCGACAATGCCGTTGCGAAACGAAGAGTTTCTTCTCTGTTCCAGTGGTTGAGATGTCCCCAGCACATACCTGCCACTAATGTGTCACCGGCACCCACGGTGCTGACAACCTGCATTTTGGGTGGTTGCGAACGTAACCATCCTTTATCGCTCAGCCACATCACGCCTTCTGCACCTAAAGACACCACCACATTGGCAATTCCTTTTTGTAAAAGTTGTTCTGCAACTGCTGTACATTCCGCTTCTGACGTTAATTTACGCCCGGCCCAATCTGACAGCTCTTCATCATTAGGCTTTACCAACCATGGGTTTGCTTCCAGCCCGGCCGCTAATGCCGCTTTACTGCTATCAAACAACACTTGCTTACCCAATTGATGCAGACGAGATACCCAACTCGCACACATCTCAGGGGTAATACCGACAGGTAAGCTACCCGCGAGAACAAACACATCATGGCTTTCTACCAGTTCAAATAATGTTTGTTCGAAACGGATGATGTCGTCTTCAGATACCGCAACCCCCGGGAAGTTGATATCGCTAACCTGACCGGTTTGCTCTACCAATTTAACGTTGATGCGGCTTGCACCGTTAACACGAACAAACTTATCCGTTGCGCCCAGTTCTTCGAAAAGCTGGCAGAACGGTTCTTGGTTATCGGCACCTAATAAACCGGTAACGGTAACCTCTGCACCTAACTCGGCCAGTACTTTCGCTACATTTACGCCTTTACCTGCCGGATGCAAACTTCCTTTGTTCACGACGTTAACGGTTCCGGCCGTGAGCGTATGCAGGCTGCCGGTTAAATCCAACGCTGGATTTAGCGTAACGGTGACAACCTTCGGCTTATGTGTTGCTGCCTGGCAAAAAACAGGGGGATTTGAATCAGCCATTACTTACCCTCACCCAAGCCATCAGCGATTGCCTCGCCAATTGACGCCAATGCTAACTCAGCATCGTCACCTTGCGCGGTAAATTGCAGCTGATGGCCATGTTTGACACCCAGAGCAATCACCTTCATCAGGCTCTTTGCATTAGCCGGCTTGCCGTCACCACATAGGTTGAGCACCTGAATATTTGAATTGAATTTCTTCGCCACGCTCACCAGCATCGCACCAGGACGGGCATGCAGACCGTGTGAATTGCGGATTTTGAAGACTTCTGTCGCCCCCTCAATCGTCTCTTCAGTCAAAAGTGAAACCACCTTTTCTGCGGTTGTGGCAAACAATTTTTCTGATTCGTTTTTATAAAGTAACTGAGTTAAATATTCCAAGTTCTTCAGATGAGCCGCATTACACGCCGCAACCATCAATAGACCTTTAACTGGCTGTCCGTCTTCTGCAAAAGAATGCGACGGCGTAACAAAAGACATTGCCGTTTTCACCACATCTTTGTTACTTTTTGCCAGCCATAATCCTTGGCCGAGGTGAGTTGCACCTGAAGCAATCGCATCGGCGACACAACCGTTATCAGCAAACTTGCGGTTTTTGATCAGGCCGGCAGCAACGGCGGTTAACTGAATCAAATCTGTTGCCGGGAATGCCAGTTGAACCAGCCCGGTATCAAATTCCACTTCAAGCTGCTCATCTCCGTTTAAAATCGCAATGATGCCGTCAGCACTGTCGCTCAGCTTTAGTTTCTCTTCAACGCCATCAGCACAAAGCACTTTCGTTAATTGCTTCAGAATACCAAGGTGCTCATCAGATTTAGCCGCAATACCGATAGCCAGATAAACGGTTTGTCCATTGCCCCAATCCACACCATGCGGGAAATGATGGACCTTCACCCCCGTTTGCTTGACCAAACCACGTGTATCCGTTGTGCCGTGCGGGATCGCGATTCCATTACCGAGGAAAGTCGAGTTCTGAGCTTCACGAGCCAGCATTCCATTAACATACCCCGCTTCAACCAGCCCCTGGTTTGCTAAACTGACGGCTAACGCCTTTATCGCCGCTTGTTTATCAGGGGCGGCTTGTTTTAACTGAATATCGCTCTGTGATAGTGACAACATGAATTCACTCCATATGACAGTTTTCTGTCTTCTACTTCGGTCTTCTTTATGATGAACTCAAGATTCATCTCGACCCGTCGTTAAGTTATAAGTTTATGTAACAATCAAAGCTGAACCGATTCAGCTTTTTGGCAATTTAAAAGTCTCAGCAGAACCGACGAACTTTTTAAAGCTCTGCTGAAACCTTTCACCTGACATGCTGAATGGTTTCAGCTATTATTGCAATTGTTCCGTGCAGGATCATTTGCGAATATATGATCAAGCGCACAAATATTCCGGTGAAGAATAAGAAATTACGATGACGTTAGATGAAATTGCAAAACTGGCTGGTGTATCACGTACTACTGCAAGCTATGTCATTAATGACAAAGCCAGCAAGTACCGGATCAGCGAAAAAACCCAACAGAAAGTCATGGCTGTTGTTAATCAATTTAACTTCCGTCCTGATCATGCCGCCAAATCATTGCGTGCGGGAAACAGTCGCTCATTTGGATTGATCATCCCGGATCTGGAAAATAGCAGTTACGCAAGGCTGGCTAAATTGCTGGAGCGCGATGCAAGAAAGGCGGGCTATCAGCTCATCATCTCCTGCTCTGATGATGATATTGAGACCGAAATGACCGTTGCCGAGACCTTGCTCAGCCGTCGTATCGATGTCCTGCTGGTCGCAAGTGCCCTGCCCGCCGATCATGACTTCTATAAAAAAATCCAGGCAGGTGGTCTCCCCGTAATAGCGCTTGACCGAGCCTTAGATGATGAAGTCTTCGCCAGCGTGATCAGTGAAGATCTCGACGGTGCTTATGAACTGACTCAGACCCTGTTGAAAAAAGAGATAAGAAGTATTGGCCTGATCGGTGCGGTACCGGAGCTTGGGGTATCAAAAGAGCGTGAGCAAGGTTTCTATGCGGCGATCAATACCCACCGCCCCGATATTGAAACGCTGATTGCTTACGGCGATCACTTCAGTCAGGAACAAGGTCAGCATCAGGTACAGCAATGGATAGATAGCAACAACTTGCCGGATGCCATTCTTGCCACCTCTTATACCTTGTTTGAAGGTGTATTAGATTGTCTGCTAGCCAATCCGGCGCTGATGGCGAAAATCCATCTGGCCACCTTTGGTGACAATCGCTTATTGGATTTTCTGCCGATTAAAATTCAATCCCTTCCTCAGCAATTTGAGATAATTGCCGACAGCGCGCTGGAATTAGCACTTAATGCAACGGCCGGACGATACCGCACAGGCGTTGAAGTGGTCCCCCGGAAGATTAAGCGACGTTAATCGTTGATTTTAAATTAATTATAACCAAGCACCAGAGCGATAACATCATCAGAATGCTATCGCAATGGTGGCTTGTTCTGCACCACAGCCACGTTACTCGTCGGGCTAGCATCTTGAGAGGTTGGGTATATCACCCACAGCTGTTAAATTGATTATCGTTCAGTCTCTGGCTGATAACTCAAACATCTTCTTTCCTAGCCGGTAGAGACGCTTCGCCTGCTTACCTAGCGCTAATTTATTCTGTTCCAGACGGCGTCTGTTCAACTGTGTATTCACGCCACTCTCATAAGCTGACTGTATAAACGTCTTTATTTGGTCAAGGTTATAAGCCGTTCTCCCTTCCCCGATAGACAGTGGCAATATTTGATCAGGGTTCAGCAATGCCTGATTATATTCCACCGCTTCTTTAATGATCGTTGCCTTGGGTGTATCACATGACGATAAATTATAAGGTGGTGCCCATTCCTGAATCGGTTGTAACCGGTCTACCTGACTGACGAGTGCCATGATCTGTGGCTTTTTTCTCGAACGATTCGCCGTATCGGCATAGAAATCATCCACTCTGATTTTCAATTGGCTATCTAAGGCTCGAGCAGGCTGGTTGGCTTTAAGCACCCAGAGAACCAAATCACTGTTAATAATTTGCTCAAAAATTAGCGACTCCGTTTTTGGGTTACCATCAATGCCCGGTAAATCGACCAAATGGACAAGCTCGATCCCCTCTATCTCGCATTTATGCACAGTTACCCGATCAGTGGATGGAAGGGTGCTGACTTCAGCCACTATACTGCCAGCAATGGCGTTGATCACCGATGACTTGCCTGCACTCACCTGTCCGATAACCGCGACACGCAATGGCTCGATACCTGGTGCCAATCTTGTTTCATCCAAGTCTGCAGCATGACTATGTTGCAACTCGGTATCTTTAGCTTTAAAGCGCCCGCTATATAGATCAATCGCAACTGACGCCACCTCCTGCAATAAGGTTTTCTTCAGTTTCGCTTGTACTTCTGCGCTGACTTCATCAAACAATCGGCCGATGATTTGCCCTCTCGCTTCGGCGATCCAACCTGCTGGGGTTACCGCGCGAAAAACGCGGTAAATGTCATAGGCTTTCTTGGCCGTTTGAATCTTACCTTTCTGTTCATAACCCTGCTTTAGGGTGGTTATGCGGATCTTTTCAGAAAACGGAATATGATCATGCAGCAAGTGACGATATCGACGACTGACTTCTTCTACCATTAGCAGAAATTCTGGCGCTGAAAATGCCAGCTCCTTTGCTTTGCTCTCCGGGTGATACTGCCTTGCCGCTGCACTGACAACTGTAAACGCATGGGATCGTAGCGATGGCCAATCTGCAGCCTCAGCTAGCTGCTGGTCAATAATTATATTCAGGGATTGCCAGACTTGGCGATCAAAGTCAGCCCATTGCAGGGATGGCTCAACCATGATTTCCGCAAACTCTTCAGCGGTTGAACGTTCGATTTTATGCTTTCGTCGAAGCCAGAGGTACGGTAAAAATATTGCGATGCATAACATGGCAATAATCATCAAAAACAGCAACCAATAGCCTTTCTCAAACAGCGATATCACACCAAAGACAGCAAGAACGCCAAACGGCAGAATGATCGCCGTGATCATCAACGGAACAAAGCCATCAGATACCCGGCTCATCAACTGATAGCTATTTTTTATCGGTTTCATTTGCCTCCTGTTTACCGCCGCAGGCGGCTTCGACGTTGGCAACAGCCTTGATAGCCTGCTCAAAGATCGCCTTCATTTCCTCTTTCGTAACAGTTTCGCCTTTACTCTTGTGATACAGATATTTACATGCTGCCCGGCCAATCGCATACGTGGATGAGAAACTGATTGCCGCCGCCGTTGCACCGCCGACCGTCTGACCATAGGCAGGAATAAACTTCACCAGTTGGCGAATCCCCAACTTAGACAGATACTGCACCATAAAGCCGGTACCTAATGTACCAATGAACTCCATAAAGCACTGTTTATCCCATATCACCGCGTATTGGTTAGCCAGGCTATGCAGCATTTTTCCCTGAATAGCAGGCACAGAAACCAGACCTACCGCCGGGATCGCATCACTGGCCCCTGCCGCACCTGCATACCACATCACTTCTGACCGGAGTTTTTCAAAATTACTTTCTTCGCGTGATGCATGTGCATGCTTATTGGTCAAAAAACTGAGGATCGGCAGCATCTCTGCCAACTTATTTTCCAGTTCTTGAAGGCCACTTACGCCAATGCGGGGATCATCGGCACTACCGTTGCCTGCGTCAAAGGGAACAAAATCAGCCGCAACTGTCGGAACCGTACTCCCCCATACTGCTTCGACCTGATTCTGGTTATGGGCTATTGCCCTTTCACGCTCAGCGATATCGGCAATGGCAAGTACCGCAGTATGAACAATAAGAAGCTGCTTTATCACCCCAGATTTTTTGATTTTTTTAAGAGCATGAATCACCCCGCTCTGTTCAGGCTCTTCCGCTTTCATCACTACGATCAAGGCATGGCTTCGCTGCTGGCAGAGCTGAATATCTTCAGCGGGATCATAGTCGGTTTCTGACACGCCCCGGGTATCAAGAAAGCGCAATAAGGGGTTATTTACCGGATAGTCATAGCTCACCGCAGTCTTGGTGCAGGGGCGGAAACCATTGCCAATTTCTACCTGAGAATTCCCCGTCAGCGCCTGAACTAACGACGATTTCCCTGCCCCGGTCTTACCCAGCAACCATAAGGTCGGCAACTGTGTCTGCCATTGGATAAAGGCCGGTTCAAGATCCGGGTTAACAGACGGATTGATGTAATCGAAGATTTTCTTAAAACCATTCATGCTCAGTCATCACTTAATCGGCATCCGTTAATCGTGTGTATCGCTAAGTAACCTCAATTCAGCCGCTTTGATCTCCGGGCATGATTTCTCGCCCATCAATTTCCTCTGAATCGGTTTTGCAGCCGTTCAATCACGGCAGTAAACAACTTCACCCCCGGTAACATTCTGCTTTCATCAATATCGAAGTCGCCATTATGATGCCCGGCAGTCAGATCTGAACCCACCAGGCAATAAATGGCTTTCCCGCCCTTGGATTGGACACGGTCTACCAGATAACCCGCATCTTCACTGGCACCGAAGTCTTTTTCACGAATGACATCATTGAAACCACAGCTGTAGCCAACAGATGCCAGCAGTTCTACCAGCTCAATATCATTGTGTAAGCCTATTGCTTCGCCCTGGGCATGAACTTCAACGTTAACACCGTGCATCATAGATGAGGCCTGAGCAATCCGCTCAACCTGCTGGTACATATAGTCATTCAGATCGCGATTTTCACCACGAGTTTCACCTTTTAATATAGCTTTATCCGGAATAACGTTTCGCCCGTCGCCTGCCGTTAACTGGCCAACATTCACCCGGGTCATACCATCGCGATGACGGGGAATAGCCAGCATTTGCGTAACGGCCGTGCATGCTGCAGCCAATGCGTTGCACCCGGCATTAGGTTCAATACCGGCATGCGCTGGTTTGCCTTTAAAATGGAGATCAAATTTGGAACTACAGAGGAAATGCTGGGGGTCACACACTAATGTCCCGCTCGGTACATTCATACCGATATGGGCTGCAAAAAAATAATCAACATCATCCAGCCAGCCACTTTCGGCAATTGCCTTTCCGGCACGACAGCCTTCTTCCGCGGGTTGAAACAGTAATTTAATCTTACCTGATAGTTTTTCTTTATTTTCGGCCAGCACTTCAGCCAGACCCAAACCTATTGACGCATGCGCATCATGGCCACATGCGTGTGCGATTCCCGGCAGCAACGAGGCAAAACCGAGAAATCGCGGACGGTGTGAATCGTCCTGACTTTCCATCACCTCTACGGCATCAATATCAAAACGAAAAGCATAAACCGGTCCATCTCGCCCGGTATCAAGTTCCGCTCCAATACCGGTAACGCCATTCATTTTAGAGAGTATATTGGCATCCGCCCCCCAGCTCAGAGCGCGTTGCTGAGCGCCAGCGATACTGGTTTCATCTCGCCCCATAATGGCATCACGGGCAATAATACTGTCAGAAAAACATAACTCAAAACCAAGGTTTTCCAGAAGCCCGGCAATTCGACCGGTTGTAAAAAATTCACACCAGGCCGATTCTGGATAACGGTGAAATTCACGCCTATAGTTCATCAGGCGTTGCGATAACGCCTGCTCATCAAAAGTTAACTTGTTTACCACTTAATAATCCTATTACTTTTATGGCTAACGGGCAGGTTTACTCACATTAATCGTGCTCAACAATTGACTCCCATCCCTGTTTGCGTGCTATAACAAAAGGCCTGGTCGCTATATTTATTGATATTAGTAACCCGTTAATTCCATAAATCCTTGTCCTGAATGACTGCCCTTGACCTTAATTGGCCCTTCCCAGTACGGGAACGTAAAAGGTAACCACTGTTCCTTGCGGACAACTTCCGCTCTAAGCTCTATCTGTTGTGATGGTACATCAATACGCCAATCTAAGGGTAAACTCTTACCTGCAACGGAGGTGTATCCTAGTGGCGTTAATTGAATATCTTCCGGCCCTAACTGAACGACTTTGCCATCAGGCCAGCTAAGGGTGCCAAAATAAAATGGTTGACGATTTTTTTCCCTGATCTGGTAAAGCATCAAGGCACTCCCATCATCCAAATGAATAGAAAACCAATCCCAGCCCTGTTGGTTTTGCGCCAGCATAGTGCTGCTCCATTCACGATCGTACCAGCCATCTCCTTTTACCTTATACAGTTTGCCATCCAGCTCAAGGGTACCATCCACTTTGAGAAAAGGAGCACTGTAATAATATGAGGCGATATTTTCAGAACGGTGTTTCCGGCTGTACCCATCCTTTCCCTGCAGCACAATTGAACCTTGGTTGTTGATCTGCAGCCGGGCAGCCATATCACCATCTTGAAATTCCAGTAAGCCGGGGAATGGGCTCTGGCCTAAAGACCGCCATGACCAGTTATCTAACCAGGCACGGTACGGTTTGGTCATCACACCTGCCTGCCCGATCCCGCCACGGGCAAATCGCTCTGCAAACCAGTTTTTTTCCGCTGATGTCACCACAACATGAGCCATGAACATTTGTGGGGTTTTCCAACCACCGTCGCTTTCTGTTCCTGTCGCCAGACGAAATAAGGTCCATTGAACCCCGAATGTTTCGCCGTTTTCATCTTCAAGGTTGGCGGTCAGGTACCACCATTCCATTCTGAAACCAGGATGGCTGGAAAAATCACGAGGAAAACGGAGTTGATGGCCCTCGACAACAGGTTGATAGATATCCGAACTCACCTGCGTCAGTTGTTCTGCTGTCGTTGAACGCTCTTCTGCCTGCTCACAACCCAGTAAAAGCAAAATAAGCAGTGAGGTGACCCACCAGTGTTGTTTTTCTTTTACCTTTAAAATCAAAATACTGGGCATTAATTTTTGCAAATATAGCATCAACATCAGAAAGCCTCTCGTAGCGACAAGATAGCTGAACGTTTAACAAGACGCCACACTGGCCATGCCCCCGCGGCCAGAAGGACAAGTAAAGCGCTACCCAGCGACAGTAAATATTGTGTTGGGAAAAAATGAATGGGCATAGTCCAACCAAAGGAGTATTTCAAAACGACATCAATTAATAGCTGTGCTAATACGAGACCGAGCGGTAATGCCATCAGCGCTGTCATCAGGCCGATAACTAATAATTGCCCACCACCTAACGCTGCTAATTCACGTCCGGTCATACCCATGCAACGAAGCAAGGCGAACTGCCGCTGACGTGACACTTCACCAGCAACGGTAGCAAAGAACAGGCCGCAAACAGCAATAAATAACGTTAGCTTACCTAATGTCGCGGTCACAATAAACGTGCGGTCGAATACACGCATGGCTTGATTCATCAACTCGGCATTATTACGCACCCTTTCAGGCGGCAAACGGAAACGCTCGCCCACCTTCGCCATTAATTGAGTACTGTCGGCATTCTCTTCCAGATGAATGGCTAATCCAACCTGTCCGGCTTTCGGCCACAGAGCCTGCCAGTGCTTATTGGAAATCAGCACCTGCCCATATGGGTTACCGTAGTCATAATAAACCCCCGCGATGATCCAATCACCTATCATTGGCGCGGGCAGTTCGATCTTATCCCCGGGCCGCCATCCCTGCTTCAATGCTATTGATTCACTGACCATCACCGCTTGAGCATTATGCAGCTTGTACCAATAGTCCGGTTCAGCCACTTTGACCAACAAGGCGTCTTTCTCGCCGGCGCTGCCTCCGACACTCTTGACTTCTAATGTACCTGCATCAGTCGGCGTTTCTATGCGCCACTGCCACCAAACTTGCTCAACCTCTGGTTGTTGCTCCAGCCATTTCGCGATACGCGGAGCAACATTGTGCGACGGACGAACATAAATATCTGCCGCCAGACGTTGCCCCAGCCAACTTTCCGTTGTACTGCGGAAACTGCCCACCATGGTTTCCATACCAATATTCGAAGCAAGAGCCAGCATAAAGGCCATTGCGGCAACACCACGGTAGCTCAGGCTGGCTGCTGCATCGGAAAAAAACCAGCGCAGAGGTGCCGAACGGCAGAATAAGCCCAGCCTCTGGAATAACTGCCACAGTAAAAATGGCATCATCAATCCTGAAGCAATCAGGATACAGGCAATTAAGACAAACCCCGCTAACTGTCCATGAGGCAGTTGGTAAACAGCAATAGCAGCACCAATAAAAATGCATGAGAATAAGGCTTGCCACGCAAATTCACGTCCGCTGAACCGCACTAAGGCCATATGGGTTGCTAAACGTGCTGGCGGTGTTTTAATTAAGCGAATCATTGGCCAACCGCAGGCGAGCAAACTGCCAAATACCGCGATGGCAACACTGGCGGCGCCCCACTGCCAGTGCCAGGTCACAGACAAACTGACGTTGGCGCTATAGAGATCGCTTAACGTAGCCGCCACCGAAGGAAGCAGTTGCTGAGCCAATAAAAGACCTAACAAATTACCGCCAATCAGGCCCAATATAATCCAGACGATCAGCTCAATGAGCAGTGCCCCGGCCAGCTGAAAGCCAGACACGCCCGCTTGGCGTAACAACCCCACCAGAGGCTGTCGCTGAGATAATGACAATGACATTGCCTGATAGAAGATGAACAAACCGATGACAAAAGAGAGCATTCCCATCGCAAACAAATTGAGATGAAATGCATCCGTTAATGGCTCAAGTTTGGCTCCCTGGTGTCGTTCTAAGGTTAGTCCCGGCGGAAGTA
This sequence comes from Photobacterium sp., assembly GCF_033720175.1. GTDB lineage: Bacteria > Pseudomonadota > Gammaproteobacteria > Enterobacterales > Vibrionaceae > Photobacterium. Next base: position 138,017 of record NZ_JAWWDA010000003.1, on the reverse strand, counting down.
TATTGGAGAGTTTGGTCAGGTTTTTCTGTGCCATTTCTCCGCAAAGAACCGTCGTAATACCAGCGCTTGGATGCAGATCGCGCAGTAAGGCCATATCTGCGATCATTCTTGGACCGCCGGTACGTTCATCGTCAACGACGCGCAACGGCCCTATTTGTCTGCCAGTATCCAGCGTCAGCTTTTGCCCTTCCTCAACCCCCATATAGCTGGCTAACTGACTACCGATCATCACTGGATACGGTGGCTTCATCATCTCCAGCATCTGACCTCGGTATTGCCCCAGTTCTTTACCTCTGAGACTAGAGAACATGGCAACCGGATCGATACCGACAATTTCAACGTCTCGGCCTTGATCGGTGACAATACGGTGTTGGTCAAACGGTACACAGGTATTAAAGCCAGAGCGTCGCAGTTGGACATAAAACCCCTGCGGCACTTTCAGCCCCATTTGGACGTGACGAATTCGGTGAGGAAAAGGATTAGAAAAGAGCTGCTCACCTTGACGGTAACTTTCACGAGCCTGTTGGTTGATCGCCATCACACCCACTAACAGCGCAATACCTAAGGTCAGCCCTAACCAGACCAGTAAAATCTGAAATGGGTGACGGCGGTAATGCCCCCAAAGTGCTTTAGCTACAGGGCTTGACATCCAATTGTCCCCCCTGAAGACGAATACAACCACGCATGTGCGAAGCCACTTGTTTACTGTGTGTGACCAATAATAAAGTGCAATCAAGCTGATGAGTCAGATTAATCAGCAAGCGGATCACCGCGCCCGCATTGCGCTCATCCAGGCTACCGGTCGGTTCGTCAGCCAGCAGAATCTCGGGTTCCATATACAACGCTCTTGCAATCGCTGCACGTTGTTGCTGTCCACCCGACATTTCTTCAGGATAGCGCCCTAATAACGGCATCAGATCGAGAGCAGAGATGATCTGTCGCCACAGCTCGGGCTTTTCGTCCAGCCCCTTTAACTGACGGCAAAAACGAATATTATCGGCAATAGTCAACGTCGGTAAGAGATTAAATTGCTGGAATACCATACCAATGTTATTGCGACGGAATGCGGTACGTTCACGCTCTGAAATAGTGTGTATTGGCGTATTACCAATCCATATTTCGCCTGAATCGGCTGAATCTAACCCTGCAATTAAATTCAATAGGGTACTCTTACCGGAACCGCTCTCCCCCATCAACGCAAGTTGGTCACCTTGCTCCAGTTCAAGCTCAGCACCCTGTAAAACGGAATGGTATTCACCGCCATCCTGATAACCTTTACAAAGCTTAGCAAGTCGTAACATCTACGCCCCCGATAATGAAAAAGGTCTTAAAATAAAAAAGTTATATTACTGAATAAATGGCACAGTTTGCCATTCCAGCCGACAGTGAAATTTACAGCAAAGCCAGACGACGAGAAAGGACTTTCAGATCCTTAGCCATAAATAAAATGTAATGAATGACAAATTGACTACAAAAAGGCCAAATTGACTACAAGCAACTAACAATTTTTAATATTGAATCAACGACTTAAATCATTCACAGCTTAGAATATTTGTAGGACATTTCCGAATGGAGCCTCCAGACTTAATATATGCAACAACAAAAAAATCAATCCGCAACACCTCGGTTTCAGTTACCATTCACCAAGCTTGACCAGCCATAAAATATCGGCCAGATCACTGTTCAAAACAGCATAATTTGTCAAGCGATTGGCAATATATCATCAGAATGTAATGTCAAAAAACGCCGCGCAATGGCCGGAATGCAGGCTGTATAAATAGCCTTTGCATCGTGGCAGAACACACAACAGAAGTACGAGAAAGACAGGGCAATCTTTATCCGCTACAGTTAAGTACAATAACAACTTCTTTATAACAAAGGATAATTTCAGGGCATGACTTGGATTATTCTGCAGGGAGCATGCAACAGATGATCAAAACAGTTCTGGTAGTCGGCGCATCTGGTTATGTCGGTAGCCACCTGGTACCGGAATTAGCCAACAGTGGCTATCAGGTAAAGGCAACGGGACGAAGTCTGAAGTTGCTCCAGAAAAGAGGATGGAGCTCGCTGCCCAACATTGAACTTATCGAACTGGATTTAAACCAGAACACTGACCTTCGACCACTTCTTGCTGATGTTGATGCCGTTTTTTTCCTTGTTCACGGAATGAACCACGGTCATGATTTTATTGATTTCGAACTCGACGCTGCTCGTCATTTCAGTCAGGCTTTAAAACTGAGCCGGGTTCAGCGCGTTATCTACCTCGGCGCACTGCAATCGGTTAAAGGTTACTCCAAACACCTCGCCGCCCGAAAAGCCACCGGTGAAATATTGCGCGAGAGTGGTATTCCTATCACTGAACTCCGGGCCGGTATTATTATTGGTCCGGGCTCCGCAGCCTTCGAAGTTATGCGGGACTATATTTATAATTTACCGGTCATGCTGACTCCTAAATGGGTTAAGTCACGCAACTCCCCTATCGCCTTACGTAATGTTCTGCATTATTTACTGGAGCTGCTTCGCTTCACGCCTTCTCGTCACCAGATAATGGATGTTGCAGGGCCTGAGCAACTCTCCTACGAGTCGCAGATGCGTCAACTTGGCCGGTTAATCGGCAAAAATGTACATGTTATCCCGTTGCCTTTTTTACCCATCTCTGTCGCGGCCTATTGGCTAAAGTTCATTACATCAGTTCCGACCAATGTCGCTCGGGCTTTGGTCGGAGGATTACTGTTTGATCTTCCCGCTGACGGCAGTGCCATTCAGTCATTGATCCCTCAGTATCTGCTAACGTACGAGGAGGCGGTGAAAGAGACGCTTCGGCAAGAAACCGAAGTCGTTCGCAGCAGTGTATGGGGGTTCGATCCCGATGCCCTTGCTCGCTGGCAGCCGGGTTATGGTTATTACCCCAAGCAAGCCGGATACACGTTGAAAACCGATGCCAGCGCCGAGCAACTGTGGCGCCAGGTACAATTGATAGGCGGAAAAGAAGGCTATTTTTATGCCAATACATTATGGCGGATCCGGGAATGGCTCGACCATTTGATCGGGGGAAACGCCCTGACCCGCTTTCGTCGTGATCCACATACGCTTGAATTAGGCGATCGGGTCGATTCATGGAAAGTCATTAACATTGAACCCAATCGTTTTCTTTCCCTGTTATTTGGCATGAAAGCCCCGGGATTAGGACGATTAGAATTTACCATCGAAGACAAAGGTGAGTATCGCGAAGTCGATATTCGTGCCTGGTGGCACCCTGCAGGCTTTTCGGGGCTACTATACTGGTTTACGATGATGCCGGCCCACTTGTTCATATTCCGAGGCATGACACATGCGTTGGTAAAACGTTGCAAAGCGAAAGCACAGGAAGGTAAATCGGTCACTTTATAAATAAAAAAAGAGGTGCGAATGCACCTCTTTTCTACTGTCAGCATCAAAGCTATATTTATTGCTTTTGCGCCTGACTCATTTTCATCGCAGCTATCGGACCTGTTATTAGCGTTACAGCAACAATAAATGAAACCGGAACGGCAGTGATCACAATAAAGGATTGGAGTGCATTAAGCCCGCCATCTCCGGCAAGCAGCAGTACGGCAGCCACGCAGCCCATAATGATAGCCCAGAATAAACGGTGCACGCGGCTTGGCTTATCATCACCGGAAACAACCATGGCTATCGCATAAGCCATCGAATCACCGGTGGTCACAACGAATGTCGTTGTTAAGACAAGGAAGGCTGGCAGTATGATACCGCTATAAGGTAACTGAGACAGCGATGCCAATAATACCGCCGGCAAGCCAGCGTCATTTAGCGGACCCGAAATAATACCCGGTGTCTGTAGCTCCAGGAAAATACCTGTACCGCCCAGAACAGAGAACCAGAAGTTAGTTACAATCGGCGCACCAATCGCCACAGCCAACACCAGCTCTCGAATACTGCGGCCTTCAGAAATACGGGCAATAAAAATGGCCATCATTGGCGCAAAGCCAATAAACCATCCCCAGAAGAACCAGGTCCACCAGATATTCCAGTCTGCAGAGTCATTCGTCAGACTCATGGTAGGAAGGTTTGTCAGGTAACTGGCAAAGCCATTACCAAACTGCTCAAAGATGAACTGGGTAGGACCAAAAATCAGCATTACAAGCAGCAAGCCGAAAGCGCCAATAACATTCGCGCGGCTCAGCCATTGCAGCCCCTTATCCATGCCTGAAGCGGCAGAAAGTGAATAAGCCGCTACAACCGCTGCCAGAATGACCAGCTGTGAAGAGACGTTGTTTTCAATACCCGCGATCACTTCCAGGCTATAACCGAGTTGTGATGCCAAAAAGCCAATCGGGCCAATCGTACCAGCTGCCACAGCAATAATTGAGCAAGCATCAATAACCGCTCCCACCCAGTGATTTTCCAGGCGATCGCCCAGTAACGGGTACAGCAAGGCTCTCGGACGAAGCTTGACGCCGCCTTGATGGTGCGCGTACATCAGCACGATGGTTGCTAATGTGCCCAGAATCGACCAGGCAAGGAATCCCCAGTGTAAAAAACTCTGGCTTAGTGCCGGAACAACGGCTGAAGCGGTTGAGCCAACCACACCGTTATAGCTTGGAGAGGGAGTAATAAAATGATAAATAGGCTCTGCTGCTGACCAGAAGACACCGCCGCCAGCAAGTAACGTACACATTATCATTGCCAGCCAACGGAACGTACCGATAGACGGTTTGGCTAGGGTTCCCATCCGGGTTTTACCGTAACGACTGGCTGCAATGAGCAACGCTAAAGCAAAATTAACAACCATAAGCCATTGCCACCAGTAGCCAAACTGTGAGGCTGCTGATGAAAACAAAGACTGGATTAGGGTGGTAAATCGAGAGAGATCAAACAGTGCTGCCAGAAGAAACAGGCTGATAAAACCTATTGTTAGCGTTGGCACAAGTTTATCGCCAACATGGCGTTTTTTCGTATCTTTCGTTGTAGATGTTACGACTAATTTATTGCCAAGATGGCATGCGTTGCTTTGCATAAAATTCTCACTATCAGTGTGAGGGCGACACATTAGCAACAATTACTAGCCACATCCAGCATAAACACCATTAATTACAGTAATAAAACTACACCTTCTGTTGTTATATTACGAAAGATAAAGTGATATCAATTACTTAGGGCACTAAACTTTTTTTGGTTATTATTCTCTGAAATGACTGAACGGTCGATAATTACCCATCGCTAAAGAGAGGTCATCAATTACATCAACCGAGATTAGATACCCCTTTAATAAAAGCGGCTAAAATGACTGATAACGCGCCAAATACGATTTTCAGATAAAAAAATGGCCTGAATCAGGCCATTTTCCATTTGTACTCTATCTGTTTGCACCCTAATTATTATTACTTCAGCTACATTTCGCGTGTTGGTAACTCTGGTAAGTCAGCACCGTTATTGTTCGGATACAGGATATACTCACCGTGATACTTCACTTTCGATTTGTAATCAGTCACCTTGAACAACAGTAACCCCAGGCTGAATGCCGTATCAATGATCTCCTGAGCGCTACCGCGAACATAGAGCGATAGCGGCTTAGCCAGTTCAGTCGATCCGTCCGGGATAGAAAATACGTCGCGGAATTGCTTCACGCACACCACTAGAGACGCCTGCCCCTCTGTATGGTGGGTAACCTTGCGGGTTACTTCAAACTCAGTGGTGACCATCCAGCCTTTCTGCTCTAGCGACTGATAAAGCGACTGAACCTGATCACGCGTAATGATCATAGCCTTACCATCATCGCCGCGGACACCCTCATAGGCCTCTGCAATATGTTCAAAATTTTGCTTTAGCTGGGCATTCTTACCCATACTGCGAGCTTGCTGCTGCCAAGTCATCAGTGTTTGTACGACACAACGGTCGAAAGCCTGCTGCTTAATTGCTCTTGTCACCCATGCACTGAGAAAATGCGTTTCGCTCACGGGGTTTTTCTGTATTTTTCCGGATAGCTGAGATTCTTCGAGTTCTTTTAAACCCGCCGTTACCAGCTTGTAAATTTCTTGAGAGTAAATCGCCATTGTTTTCCTTACACCTTTACGCTTCTCTGGACATGAACCAGTAGAAACCGGCTGAGAGCAATGCACAAGCCGCCATAGTTAACGCCATAGGCCAGACGGTGGCATCAGGCATCATCGCAACAGCCCCTCCCACCACAGTTCCCGTACCAAAACGTATTGTACCCGCTAACGATGAAGCGGTTCCGGCCATATGCGGGTACTTCGCCAATAAACACGCCATGGTATTACTGCCTATGATTGAGATCGTACCAACAAAAAGCATGACAGGGATAACTACCCCCCACAAGCCCAGGTGAAATATCTGACCAAGGATCAATCCAATACCTGCGATTAATTGGACGACCAATCCAAAACGCAGCATCCAGTGAGATCCCATCTTCTTCACTAACCGGCCATTAATACTGGTCATCAGGATCAGACAGATCACGTTTAAACCAAACAAATAACCAAAGTTCTGAGTACTTACCTGATAAAGATCGATATAAACAAATGAGCCTACAGTAAGAAACGTAAACATACCGGCAAAAGAAAAACCGCTACAGAAGACAAAACCAACGGCAGTTGGCGTCGTCATCAATCTGGCGTAATTACGTAATGTCGAACCCAGATGGAAAGGCAGCCGTTTCTCGGCTGGCAGTGTTTCCGGTATTTTCAACAGCACCGCCAGAATCACCAGTACGGCACATATTGCCAGCAACCAGAAAATAGACCGCCAGCCAAACCAAACGGATATATATCCCCCAATCATCGGGGCAGCCAATGGCGCGATTGTCATAACGAGAGTCACAAATGACATGGTACGAGCGAACTCTTCACGCTCAAACATATCCCGAACCAACGCCTGAATAATCACCGCGGCTGATGCTCCGGCAAACCCCTGTGCGGCACGAAACCAGGTTAACTCAACAATATCGCGACTCATCGCGCTCATCACTGCGGCAATGGTAAAAAACACAATGCCTATGATCAGTATCGGACGACGTCCATAACTGTCAGCGAGCGGACCATGCAGTAACTGCCCGATAGCAAAGCCTGCGGTATAAGCCGTCAATGTTGTTTGTACCAAGCCGGGAGTCACCGCCAAATCTTTAGCAATCGCGGGCATTGCTGGCAGATACATATCAATCGCCAGCGGTGTAAGTGCAGCAATCGCACCAAGAATTATAATCAGCTGCAGACTCAGTTTTTGGCTGTCTTGTCGGGTCATATATTCACTACGTGTACTGTTATTTTTGCAAAGAACAGTATGGGAAAAATTAAGAAATGTATTGTACGATGAATTGATCGATTTTATTCTTTCCCGTCAGGAATAGATCAGTTTCTCTTTCATTAAACCACAGCCACAACTATTTGGAGGAGGATACTCCTGAGGTATGAAAGGGGGGATGCAATGAAATGAAACCAAACCACTCCAAAATGCAAAGTTCAGCATCTTAAAGTAGTCTTGGACTCGTTACTTCAGAAAAGACGCTATCTCTTCGTCTGTCAGGGGACGGTACTCCCCCGGTTCCAGTTCGTCATCCAGTACCACCTTACCCACTTGCTGGCGGTGAAGTCCGACAACTTTGTTACCAACGGCGGCAAACATACGTTTTACCTGGTGATATTTACCTTCAGAAATCGTCAGTAAGGCTTCTCGCTCACCGAGCAACTCTAATTTAGCTGGACGCGTTATTTCTTTTTCGCTACGTAACTGAACACCGTCAGCAAAAGTCTGAATAGTTTCTTCCGGAACAGGATCTGCCAATTCAACGTGATACGTTTTTTCACACACATGGCGAGGCGAAGTAACACGGTGTGACCACTGGCCATCATCCGTTAATAAAACCAAGCCTGTCGTATCACCGTCTAAACGGCCAGCGACGTGCATTTTTTCCGGGCTGACTTCATCAATTAACACGAAAACCGTCGGGTTATGATCATCCACATGCGAACAGACAAAACCTTGCGGCTTGTTTAGCATAAAATATCGCGGCCCTTGTAAGGCTAAGATGCGACCATTAAATTCAACTTCGCAATCGTCGGTGATTTGAAACGAACCGTTTTTTATAATCTCGCCATTCACTTCAATTAACTTGTCTTTCAGTAGCTTACCGGCTTCTCTGCGAGTAATACCCAAAGTGGTACCTAAGAATTTATCAAGCCTCATCACGGGCTCCACATGTTACAAAAGGGTCCGTATTATAAAAAGCTCCGTCATAACTTGCATTAAAAACTTACCGTTATACTGATCTCTGATTATCCAATGAGTAAAAATCAACACTCATCGCAAAATTTCTGACCTTTTTCATCGAACTATTACTAAGCTCAAAAAAGTGGAACATTTTTATTCTAAACCAGTCTTAAAGGATGGACACTCTACAGACTCGTTACGTATTATCAGTAGCCAAACAAGAGTGAATCGACTAACAAACAAGGTTAATCTATGAAAATCTCACTTGTTGCGCCAAGTCAGTCTTCTATTGACATGCTATTAAAACTCGTCGAAGAACTATTTGCTTACGAAGCACTCCCGCAAAAAATTGATCAGACAAGACAAGCTATACACCAGCTGCTAAATGACCCGGAATTAGGACAAGCATGGTTTATTGAAGTGGAACATGACGGCGAGAAAGCGATCGCAGGTCACATCATCGTCAGTTACAGCTTTAGCCTTGAGCACGGCGGCCGTGTCGGCTTTATCGATCAGTTTTTCCTCAAGCCTGAATGGCGCCAGCAAGGTATCGGTACCGAACTGATCCCTCAAATTGAACACCATCTAGCCAAGAACGGTGTCCACGCCCTGTCACTAGAAATAAACATCGGTAACTCTGGTGCACGTCGTTTTTATGAAAAACATGATTTTGTACCACGTCGCCAATTCTGCATGATGACAAAAATTATCACACCGGAAGAAGTTCCACTTACCATAGCATCATAACTTTGCCGTCATAAACAAGGCGTCGTCAACATCCCTGTTTAGCCGGGCTCACAAAAGTGGGCCCAAAGAGACTCCTGAGCCACTCAGGTGGCCTTGATCACTTTCATAGCCTCTCCATTGCCATTGGTTCCTTTATGCCCAAGTGACCTCAAGATACTGAATTCTCGCTCAACGCTGCATCTTGAGGTCGTTTGGGTATCTAGGTACACTGCCAGTCCAGTTTCCATTACTATTTGCTCGAACATGTATACCCTTCGCCCCTATCAGCAAGACAGTGTCAAAGCCACTATTCATTACTTTCGGAAAAATAGCAGCCCTGCAGTATTAGCATTGCCAACAGGCGCTGGTAAAAGCCTGGTTGTCGCTGAATTGGCCCGTATCGCCAGGGGGCGGGTCTTGGTATTAACCCATGTAAAAGAACTGGTTGAGCAAAACCACAGCAAGTATGAAAGTTATGGCCTGAAAGCGTCGATATTTTCTGCCGGTTTAGGCCGTAAAGAAACCGATCGTCAAGTGGTGTTTGCCTCCGTACAATCGATGGCTAACAGCCTGGAACAATTTGCGAATGAATTTTCGTTGTTGGTCATCGATGAATGCCACCGCGTACCGGACGATGAAAACAGTGCTTATCGCCGGGTTATCTCTCACCTGCAGAAAATCAATCCGGGTATTAAGATCCTTGGCCTGACCGCGACCCCCTATCGCTTAGGCATGGGCTGGATCTATAAATACCATACCCGGGGACAAGTAAAAACCGAGCAGGAACGCTTCTTCAGGGATTGTATCTTTGAACTCCCTATTCGCTATCTATTAGATGAAAATTTTCTGACGGAACCTAAAGTCATGGATATGGCTGTTATCGGCTATGATTTTTCCAGCCTGACGCCATCGGCATCCGGACATTACCGCGAGTCTGATTTAGATAACGTTATAGAAAAATCGAGCCGGGCCACACCAATGATCATCGAGCAGGTTATCGATTACGCCAAAGATCGACGCGGGGTTATGATTTTTGCATCAACGGTAAATCATGCCCAAGAGATCATGAGTTATTTGCACAACGAAAATGCTGCGTTAGTGGTGGGTGACACGCCTCTTGATGAACGGGATCGCATTATCAATGCCTTTAAGCGTCAGGAAATTAAATACTTAGTCAATGTATCGGTACTCACAACGGGGTTCGATGCTCCCCATGTCGATCTTATCGCCATTCTGCGCCCGACAGAATCTATCAGTTTGTACCAGCAGATTGTCGGTCGTGGGCTCCGCCTGTTTGAGGGTAAAAAAGATTGTCTGGTTCTGGAGTACGCTGGAAACTGTTATGACTTGTATCAGCCAGAAGTCGGTGATCCTAAGCCCAACAGCGACAGCGAAGTCATTATGGTTCCCTGCCCTGCTTGCGGCTTCAACAATAGCTTCTGGGGGAAATTAGACCCTGCAGGCTTTCTGGTTGAACACTACGGCAGACGTTGCCAGGGCTATTTTGAAGATGATGATGGCGAACGAGAAGAATGTGGTTATCGCTTCCGCGCCAAGTATTGCGAGGAGTGTGGTGCCGATAATGATATCGCAGCCCGCCGTTGCCACCAATGTCATGCTGTGATGGTCGATCCGGATAAAAAATTACGGGATGCACTAAAACTCAAAGATGCGATGATCATGAAATGCGTTGATTTGCGCCTTGAAGCAGGTAAAAACAAATTTGATAAGCCTCAGCTTAAAGTCATTTATATCAGCGACGAAGGCTCTGAAATCAGCGAGGTCTGGCCGCTGTCGACAAAGACCCAGAAAGCAGCATTTTTAAAGAAATTCATTAACCCGCACCTGGTCGACCGTCATCGCCCTTTCACCGATACTGCACCCACTAAAGTGGCCAATAATGAACACCGATTACGTCCGCCAGAGATCGTGATCACAAGAAAAAGCGGGCGTTTTTGGGTCATTCGCGACAAGCTGTTCGATCTTAACCAGTACAAAAAAGAGTAACCCAACCGGCATAAAACAGGCCGGTGACTTCCCAGACAGAATGCCGAAAAATCATTCGTTTACACCTCAATTTCCTAATTAAATCAAGAAGGCAATAATTAGCCTTGCTAAGACTTGGCCTGAATGTTAGTATCCGCGCTCGTTTTTACGACATTGAGTAAGGTCGCATTACTCAGTGAACTTAATGAAATTAAAGAGTATTTAATATGAAATTTGAAGCAGTTGTACGTACTGACCTAGGTAAAGGTGCGAGCCGCCGTCTACGTCACGCAGAAAAATTCCCAGCTATCGTTTACGGTGGCGAAGCAGCTCCTGTTGCAATCGAGATCGTACACAGCGATATCATCAACCAGATGGATAAGCCTGAGTTCTACGAAGGCATCATTCTTGTAATTGATGGTCAAGAAGTTAAGGTTAAGCCACAAGACATCCAACGTCACGTGTACAAGCCAAAAGTTGAGCACATGGACTTTAAACGCATCTAATTGCGACGCCATACTCAATCAAAAAGCGCCTAACGGCGCTTTTTTTGTTTTTGTACTTTTTTCAGGCTGGGTATCATATGAACAACAGTTAGAAAAGGCTCTGCTGAGAATCGTCTTCTGATATTGATTCTGCCGACGCCTTTTCAGCCTTTGCTTGCCTGACCATTCGAATATAGCGCTGGTGACATAAGCGGATTGTGTTGCGCTGCTGGTCAGCCGTCATATTTTGCCAGTTAAACCGTTCATCCCGGCTTCTCATGCACCCTCTGCAATAACCGCGCTCATTAACCTGACAGATACCAACGCAAGGGCTGGGAATAGAAAAAAATTCAAGTTGTTCCATATCTCCCCCCTAACTATAAATAATAGCCTATTGCTCAAACTCTCCCTTTATTATTCAATCAAGCTCATTTGATTCTATCACCACACCGTACAAGGCCAAATCTGTATATACGAGCAAGCCAGCGGTAATCGATACACGATCTATGGCCAAACCATTTCAAGCTGCAGTGTTCAGCAAGAGTTCACATTATTTCTATCCATTTACCTATGTGACATTTAATTACTTGATATCCGCTTAATAAATGACTTTCTCTTCAATCAGTCCGGCCGTTTCAAGATTTGCCCCGCAACTTAACGATGAGCATTTTGATAAAAGGAAAGAACCACCAATCATATTAAGTCACAGATCATTCAACGATTATTATTTATCGAAACCGATATGACTCCCTTACTCACCAGTTTTACGTTCGCCTACAAGGACCGTTTATGAAACACACTTTAACAGCAGCGCTAATCGCCAGCTTGCTGGCACCGGCTGCGCTTGCGGATCAGCAAGTGATTGCAGGATATTTTGCAGACTGGCAATATGCGAATGAGCAAAAGCCCTACACCGTGAAAGATATTCCGGCAGACAAGCTAACCCATGTGATCTATGCATTTCTGAGTATGTGCGGATCACATACGGGGGCATCAGAAAAGGTGCAGCAACAAGTTGCCTCTGCATGTCAAGACAAAGCCCCATTCACTGCTATTGTCGTGGATCAAAAAGCGGCACTCGATATTGATTTTGGCACAGTCAGTGTTAATGTCCCTTACCAGGGCCACTTTGCCCAATTAGCCGAGCTTAAAAAGAAACACCCGGATCTGAAGATCTTACCGAGCTTCGGTGGATGGACAATGTCTGAACCTTTTCATGACATGGTGAAAAATCAAGCAAATATTCGCCACTTTGCAAAAACTGCTGTTGAGCTGATTGCAAAATATGATTTTTTCGACGGCATCGATCTTGACTGGGAATACCCTGGCGGTGGTGGCCATACAACATCACCCTGGAATGAAAAAACAAAATTGTCGGATGATCAAAAAGCGGCAGAACGCGACGCCTATACTTTCTTGGTTAAAACACTGCGTGCCGATCTGGATCAACTGGCAATAACGACCAAGCGTGACTACGAGCTCTCTACCGCTGTAGGTGTTGGCCCTAAAGCGGCACAAATTGACTGGTCAGGCGCTGCACCCTATCTGACACATATGTTTGCGATGACCTACGACTTCCTTGGCGGCTGGGGCCAGCAGACAGGCCACCTGACTAACCTGCATGCTACAGATCGGAGCTGGTGGGGAATGGGGGCAGATGCTTTTATCAGTCAGATGATTGAGGTTGGTATTCCACAAAATAAACTCGTGCTTGGCGCCGCGTATTACGGTCGTGGCTGGGAAGGCACCCAAGACTTTGATGGTAAGCTGCCAACCAACTCACTCGTGTCAGAAAAAGGGGCAAGCATCGGTACTGACAAAGATGAGCCGGGCTATTTTATGTACTGGGATCTGAAGCAGAACTATACCCCGGAGCAAGGTTACAAGTATGGCTATGATAAAGAGGCTGAAGCCCCGTTCTTGTGGCATCCGGAGAAAAAAGTATTCATCAGCTTTGAAGACAAACATTCTGTAAAAGCCAAAACTGAGTGGGTCAAACAAAAAGGCCTGGCCGGTATGTTTACCTGGGAACTTTCCGGTGATCCAACCGGCGAATTAACAGAAACCATGTATCAAACATTGAAAGGCGATAAGTCTTAATCATTTCAGATCAGAAATGATGCGGTTTCGGGATCAACCCTGTTGATCCCGAAAATTTTCTTGTTACGCCAACTCAATGTCAAAATAACCCCAGCTGAGGGGCTGTGATTTCATCAAAACCGCGTCCGATGAAAGGTAAAATCCCATCGGCGACGGGCTTCAACTGTTTGTCGACATAATGGTTGTAATCAATCAGGCTGGTTAAGGCCTCTTTCGGCTCGGGGCCGTTTACAGTGATCAGATATTCTATCCAGCCGCCATTTTGATACTGCAACGCCCTGCCCATTTTTTCATTAATGTCATCAGCCATTCGGGCAGCACGAACATGAGGTGGCACATTTTTCTGATAGTCAGACAAGTTACGTCGTAACCTTTTTCGGTACACAAGATTTTCATCCAATTCACCAGCATTGGTTTTTTCTACATAATCACGAATATATTCTTCAACATCCTGATTGTGAAAAACTTTATCGTACAAGACTTTCTGAAAATCCTGAGCCAATACCGTCCAATCAGTACGGACAGTTTCAAGGCCTTTGAAAATAATCGTTTCTTCATCACCTTGACAGACTAATCCCGCATAACGTTTCTTACTCCCCGTATCCTGCCCTCTGATCGTTGGCATCAGGAATTTTCGATAATGCGTTTCGTATTCAAGCTCAAGGTAGCAATCAAGGCTATATTCTTCACGAAGATGGTCTTGCCATGCTGCATTGATATCGACAACCAATTGATCGCCAACCAAATCGGCTTCGCCTTGGGTATGACTTCGACCTAAATGCACGAAGACTGAATCCGTATCACCATAAATAACGGTGTAGCCTTTTGCTTCAATCATCTCTTTGGTGCGGGAGAGTACCTCATGCCCGCGCATGGTAATCGATGATGCTAAGCGGTGATCAAAGAACCGGCAGCCAGATGAACCTAACACCCCATAAAATGAATTCATGATGATCTTGATGGCTTGTGAAAATGCCTTATCTCCATCACGTTTTGCTTGATCGCGCGCTGACCATAAATCCTCGATCATTTGGGGTAAGAAATGCTTCTCACGATGGAAGCGCCCGCCGCGAAAACCGGCAATAGCCTGATCACTCTCTTTCCCTTCCTCCAATAACACCCCTTCCACCAACCCCATAGGATCAATGCGAAATGAGCGAATAATCGAGGGATACAGTGATTTAAAGTCCAGAACCAGTACCGCATCATAAAGGCCCGGTTTCGAGTCCATTACGTAACCGCCAGGACTCGCAATCCAATTCTCACTCTCAAGGTTAGGGGCAACATATCCCGCCCGATGTAATCGTGGTAAATAAAGATTGGTAAATGCCGCGACAGATCCGCCAACCCGATCTAATTCCACCCCCGTTAAGCGGCTGCGCTCCACGGCGAAATCGAGTAAATGGGTATGCTCAAAGATCCGGGTAACGAGTTTGCAATCCTGCAGATTATACCGAGCCAGCGATAGTTTATCGTGCCGGAACATATGGTTAATTTCAGCCATGCGATCATGCACGTTATGAATTTGCTTACCTTCTCCCAGCAACTCTTGGGACACCGATTCAAGTGACCAGGAGCGAAAGTTATAGGTGGCGGTTTTCAGGGTATCAATACCATCAAGAACAACCCGACCGGGTATGCTAATAAAGCCCTGGTTAGGATTTTGTGTCGACTGACGCCAGTGCGGTATTTGTTTACCACGACCGATCCTCAGGCTCAGTTTGTTCCACTCAGCGCGCTTTAACAATAACCGGAAATCAAAGTCGATAACATTCCAGCCGATGATGATGTCGGGATCAAACTGAGAAAACCAGGATTCTAGTGCCAGCAGCAGTGCTTTCTCTGAATCTACCCACTGGATCCATGGCTCATCATGAGCTTCAGGCTTTGGCGACCCCACCATGATGACGCGGCTATCCACCTCGCAATGTAAGCCAACCGAATACAAGACCCCTTTTTCTGAGCATTCAATATCTAACGACACCACGCTTAATTCAGGCAGATAATCAGCAGCCTTGGCTTTAACGTCCGAATATTCGACATAGCCTAATTTTTGTTTAGGCGAACCCGCGAACACCACTCCGCCGCGAATAAATCGCTCCATAAGAAAACGATCGGCCAGGCGTATATCGGTTTCAAAACCCGCCAGTCCCTCGGCAGCAAGTATGGCGGAAATTTGTAAGCTATCGCGTACCGTATGGGTATAACAAGCATTAACAGGTTTATGTTGAAAGTTCTGCAGCGACACCTTTCGCCACTGTACCTGGAGATTAGCGGCACCAAAGGCTTGAGATGCCTGTTGCTGCTCTTCCACAGGAATAAAACAGACTGGTTTGTCACCATGAATAAGTAAACGACAGGGACCGAGATCAGTTTTAACCCATAGCACGATCTCCGTCTGACCGTGATAATCGCGACTTTGTCGCGTTAAAACAAAACCTGTTAAGTGAGTTTGCAAATAAGCCTCAAAAGCATCAATGAAGGAAAAACATAGCGGATCAATAGAATAAGTCGCTATTGGACGAAACAGTAAAATAGGTGGACAGTTAGGTTAACCAATTTTCCGATCTATCTTCTCAAACTCTTTCACTATCCAGTTACCAAACTGTTCAAGAAGAAAGAGCGCTGCACGCTTTGGTACTTGAGTGCCATTAATAAGAGTAAATAACCGCTCCACTTCAAGACTTTTATCAGGGTAGTAATTCAAAAAAGCGGCGGCGCATTGTTCTGACGTATGAGCCCAACACTTTTCTCGATGCATCACGAGTGAAAAGCAGCTTCGAAGCATTTTCTTCGCAATATACTGGCAATAATCAAGGTAATTACTGACCACTTTCGTCTTCATGATCTTCTGGCGGTAAACGGTCAGTTCATCTTTGATATCACCATTTAAAGCCTTCGCCACATCCCAGCTTGGTTCAAAGCGACCAAAACGGGTCGACAGATCTTCGCCGTACAAACAGAGACAACAGTGCTTTAGCCAAAAGCCCCACTTAAAAATGGCCTCAAAAGAGAGTACGTGGGATAAATATCCAACTTTAATCTCAACCGAAGGTACATCGGGATAGTAGGTAGATAGACGCCACTTTATCGTATTGAGCAGCGACTGCTCAGACGTGGTAAGTGGTCGCTGAAGAATTAACGTCAGATTCAGATCTGACTGCCCCCATACTGCTTCTCGGCGTGCAATACTACCAAACAGATAAAGACTATGGAACGCCCCGCCTAATCCAGTTCGCAGCTGCTTAACGGCATCTAGCAATACGGGTACATATTTCTGTTGAAAAGGCGTTTGGCCATCTAATACGGGTAACCCTTTCACCACTAGCCTCTTTCTCTCTATTTATTGTGTTTTTGTCACAACCACTGGCTTTTATTTGCAACAAAACAACTAATACCTAATATTATCGCGTATTCTACCAAATCTAAGGCTCTGTTGACCAAACAGATTAACCCCGCTTACTGAACGGTAATCTGACCTGCCACCACCACATTTTCACGCAGCGAGATACCCGCGACTAAGTCTCTTAGCAACATCAAAAAAGCGACGGTGTTTCCAGAAATGTCTCGTCACCCCCTTACCTCGACACCATAAAGCATGTTCTAATATGCCTTCACTCACAAACCAGAGATATGTGTAGTACATGGATACATCAAACCTAATTTCTTTTGACGACGTTATTGAAGCGGCTTACGACATCTTCCTTGAAATGGCCCCAGAAAGTCTTGAGCCTGCAGACGTTATTCTTTTTACTGCTCAATTTGAAGACCGTGGCGCAGCTGAAGTCGTTGAAACACATGATGATTGGGCTGGACATGTTGGTTTTGACGTCGATAAAGAACGCTATGCCGAAGTTCGTATTGGTCTGGTCAATGAAGCAAACGACGAGCTTGACGATGTATTCGCAAGAATGTTGATTAGCCGCGATCCTGAACATAAGTTCTGCCATATTTTATGGAAACGCGATTAAAATCGTATTTCTAGAAACTAGAAAATTAGCGTATAAAAAAGGCGATGTGGAAATACATCGCCTTTTTTATGCAAATAACATCCTATGCTAATACAGGTGTATTGGGCTGTTGACTACGACGAACCCAAAACAGGCTAATAGCTACCAGAACAGACATCACGGTTAGTACCGCACCGAGGCTGAATTGGTCCTCTGCACGCATAAATGCTGCGGCTAAAGTCGCAATGCCGGCCCCCAGGTTCTGCAATCCACCAAGTACGGCTCCTGCTGTACCTGCATGTTGAGGAAAAGGCTCAATAGCGGCGGTTGTTGCTGCGGGGAACAATACACCAGCACCAATAAAGTAAATAAACGCGCCGCCAATCAATGAGCTTACTGTAACTAACCCCGCCATACCCGGGATCAAAATAGTTAACGCTCCCAAACTAATCGCAAACATACCAAAATTCATCACACGAGCATTACCAATTCGCTTAACCATGAAGGCCGACAACCATGCGCCAATTAAGTAGCCTGGTAAAGGTAAAACAAATAACCAGCTGACTGTTTGCGGATCCAATTTAAGCACGCTGCCCAGCAATACCCCCGCAGCGGCTTCAAAGACAGCAATCCCCGCAAACGTTGCAATCAAGCAAAGCACATACCCCTGAAAACGGCGGTTACCCAGCACATAGCGATAGCTGACCCACACACGCTCATAACGACGATTTTCTACGGGTAGTGTCTCGGTAAACATCGCCATCATGGCAACAGTAACAACCGCCCCAAATACCAGTAAAAATACATAGCTGGCAGTCCAGTCAAACGTTGATGAGAGATAACCACCTAAAACCGGCGCAATGAGTGGAGAGAAAATTACGCCCATACTAACCAGGCTGTTTGCCTTGTGCAACGCCGCACCGTCATAGCAGTCACGGGTTACAGTTCGACACATCGCGCCGCTACAGCCAGTACCAGCACCTTGAATAAAACTTGCCAGTAAGAACAACTCGAATGTAGGGGCAAACAATGCGCCCACAGTACCGACTAGAAAGATCACCATTCCGACAATGATCACTGGGCGACGCCCAACGCGATCCGAGAGCGGTCCATAAACAAATTGAGACAGACCATACGGGATTAAATAGGCCGCCATAACTGCCTGTAGATATGACGACTTAATAGCAAACTCAAGTGCCATCACAGGAATGGCTGGTACATACATAGTTTGCGTCATCTGACCGACAGCAGCCAGAATGATAATTAAAAATAACAACTTTGACATTTTAGCAGAAGAAGATTGCTGAACCACAACCCATACCCTCGCAACAGAACAATATAAAGGAAATTTACGAGCATTTGATTAAATCCGCCCGAAATCAGGATATAATTCTAAATATTTAAACAAAATTAAAAAACAAGGCTTCTTTATAGAGATTATACAGTTTATAACTTCACTCAAAGAGCGATGATAATAATTGTGAAAAGATATTCAAGCAAGAAATTAGCGTGCCACCAAGCACGAAACTTTATTATGATTTAGATTAGAAAAAATAATGGATAATTGGGAGTGATGATTTAACAAAGAACCATAAATAGAAAAGCCCCGAATACTCGGGGCTTTTCTATTATTCGATATTTTTTACGTTTCAGCGCAATCAAGTACTGCGTTACGAGCATAACGTTGTTGAAGAATGGCAAATTCTCAATCGAAATTGAACCGGTGTTTGCCATGACTCGCTTTTGTTTTCAGGTAACTTTCATTGCCGTCTTTAACATGTGTTTTGGTGCCGACTACTTCAACGATTTTGATACCACACCTTTCAAGATCGTCAATTTTCTTCGGATTATTGGTAATCAGGCGGATCTCATTAATGCCGAGTGCTTTTAGCATTAGTGCCGCTTCGTTGAAATCACGCAAATCATCACCGAAACCAAGATGGTTGTTTGCCTCGTAGGTATTCATCCCCTGGCTTTGCAGCTCATAAGCATCGATTTTATTGTACAAACCAATACCACGGCCTTCCTGACGCAAATACAGGATGATGCCTCCGATCTCGCCCATTTTTTCAATGGTTTCATCTAACTGCTCACCACAGTCGCAACGAGATGAGTGAAATACATCACCGGTTAAACACTCAGAGTGCATGCGTACCAATGGTGCTGCTGCCTGCTTGTCAGCATCATGAAAAATGACGGCAACATGTTCTTTGCCAGATTCAAGGCCATTAAAAGAAAGTAAGTCTGCTGAAATATTACTCTTCAAGCCGACTTTAAAAGGCACTCTCGCCCTTACATTAACCATTTTGTTCCTAGTACTTCTTAATGGCCCTCTGGGATCGGGGTTATTTGGGTTAGTAGAACTTGCCCATTTAAACGTTAAAGTACACTTCTGTACCTTAACTCGCATCCCAGAAGGCTGATAATCTTCACCAAACACCCAAATATCGTAATCGCATAATTCGAATCACTTTATACGACAGGCAGGCATTCCTCTATATTGCTTAGATGATATCTAAAATAATTGCGCTACAACAGCACTACAGAACAAGATCTGTTATCTGTTCCTGTGTTTCATAATATCAATGATGATTGTTATATTATAACAAAACAATGCTGAACTCATTATGCAACAGTTTTGAAAGAATCAGAACCATCAGGCTATTTTCGCTTCAGGCCATATTTCTTCTCCCATTCAGGGTGAAGAAATACACAAGCAGATAAAAGAGTAAAACAGATAACGATAACCATGATGATAAACATTCTGATCCAATCGTCTCCCATCATTAAGCGAGTTGACAGCATTTGATAGGTCGATAGCATCCAAATCAATGAAGCTCCCAGCAAAATGACTTGCAATGTACGAGCAGCCCAGCTTTTATGTGCACAAAGCAATAACGGTGTAGCCGCCAATCCAAGACTGACCAGAATGTCACCTGCACGCAAAAAATGTGCTGCTAGTAGCCATAAACTGATCAGTACAGGTAACATTAATCTTATGTTTAAAAGAGCTGGTCGTGCTTGCATTTCACTATTCCTTACAGATAACTTGCAATATACATACACCTTTATGACCAAAAAAGGAAGTCAGGAACGACCTGCTGTAATAACGCATTAATTGTGTGGATTAAGATATCCCGCTTGATCACACTTCTGCCAATAAAGCATCTTCTTCGTACAGTAAGAATAATAAAACCGCTCAAAAAAGCTCTCAATTTAGCCAACCGCACCTTTTATTGCCCTGCTTTAATTGTTATTTGTGAAAAAACATCTAGAATTGCCCGAGTTTGATCACTTGTTCTGACAATGATTTTAACAATCAGCAGATCAGGTTAGTCCCATTCCGTCTTACAGCAAGGTTTTGCTGTACCTGACACAGTAAAGGAAACATCATGATTCAAGTTGTAGGTCACAAAAATCCTGATAGTGATAGCATCTGCTCAGCCCTTGTCGGCGCTGAACTTCTTAAGGCTCGTGGCCTGGAAGCTAAAGCCGTTCGTCAAGGCGAACTAAACCGAGAAACGCAACATATCCTGGAGCAAGCTGGCGTAGAACAACCAGAAATGTGTACTGGCGTCGCTGGTCAAAACATTTGGTTAGTAGACTATTCTGACCTTGCTCAAGGCCCGGATGATATTGCTGATGCTGAGATCTTGGGTATTGTTGATCACCACCGCTTGGGCGATGTAACGACAACCAATCCACTAGAAGCTTGGATCTGGCCGGTTGGTTGTACTTGTACCATCATGTTCAACCTGTTCAAGATGGAAGATGCCGAGATCACTCGCCCACTCGCGGTTCTGATGATGTCAGCGATTTTAAGTGATACCGTTGGCTTTGCTTCCCCTACTTGTACTCAGAAAGACAAAGACGCTGTAGCAGAGCTAACAACTATTGCGGGTATTGAAGATCTTGATACCTTCATCAAAGATCTGCTAATTGCAAAAACTGATATCGAAGGCCTTTCTGCCTCTCAGCTGGTTGAAAAAGATCTTAAAGCTTACCCATTCAACAACCGTGATGTTGTTGTGGGTCAAATCGAACTTGCTACTCTTGAGCAAGTAGACGGCATGATTGATGAGCTTAATGCAGATCTTCAGCGTCGTTGTGATGAAGATGGTCTGGCAATGGCAGCCTTAATGCTGACTGACATTACTAGCAGCACAACGCGCCTGCTATTCAAAGGTGAATGGAACGCAACCTTAGAGCAATATGCTGACAATGGCCTGCTGATGATGGAAAACACACTCAGCCGCAAGAAACAAGGCTGGCCTTGGCTACAGAAAGTTCTGGCGTAATAAAATCTGTGATTTCTGCCCGAACTTGAAAAGGAACGCGATTGCGTTCCTTTTTGTTTTTGGATCGGTTGTTTTATTTAAAGCTTGCTGTGTTCATTAAGTTTTGTTGTTTCATTCAGAGCATCCGAAAAATGTTCAACGAACTGTCGGCCGATTAGTTTCCCTTCGCGGTAGTCAACTTCCAGATCATCTTTTTCACTCAGCAACGCTCTGCTACGCAATCTTTTATCGGGCGCAATTTGAATCACCTTTAATCCTTCAGGAGGCTGAACCAGAAATTCATTTACTTCACGGCATGTCTGATAGTAACGAGCAAGCATTTCAATGACTTCGCTACTTTTTCCCTTGCCCGTAATAGATAAAAACCGTTCGATATTGTCGGAAGTAAACCATTTTCTACCGTCAGCATCCATCTTCTTCGGTTCGATTAACTCAGATATAACCTTTTGCTGCTCTTGTAAGCGCTGCTGTTCTTTTTCTATCACCTTATCGTTCCGCCCCTCCTTCCACAACTCAAAGCGCTGGGTGAGATCGTTGTGAATCGACTTAAACTTCTCAAGCGACTGGTTCAGATTAAGCTTCTCAATATATTGCGGCAGGCTAGATTCAATTTTCTCGCGCCAGTCATCAAACACCCTAACCCCGTCATCACTGTTTTCAAGAGGCTCAGTTCTTACCACAACAACGAGATCAGCCCCGCGTTTCCAGGCTTCTTGAACAGGAACGGCAGCACTTACACCGCCGTCAACCCACTCCAAGTCTTGTAAGTTTACTGGCTGGTTATACAACATGGGAATTGCACATGTTGCTCGAAGTACATCGCGCCAGTTTTCTTGATACATTGGCAAATAAATATCTGCCAAGGTGTCTTTGCGAGTGGCACACGCAAATGCCTGCCGATATTGTAGGTTTCGCCGCGCAGTCACAATATCGAGTGGTGTCAGGCCTTCAGCTGATATCGTATCCAGCGCCCAGTCTAAATTCATCGGTTTTTGTTTACTAAGGTACTTATACAGATTAAAAAATTCATCATCTGTGGTGTAATTAACAATGAAATTGTAGCTAAAACTAGACTGGCGGCTAATAAATGAAGAGAGGTTGAGCGCACCGGCAGAAGTACCAATATACAGTTCGAAAGGATCGAACCCAGCCTCAAGAAAAGAGTCAAATACACCCGCAGTAAAGATACCCCTCTGGCCTCCCCCTTGCACAACAAGCGCTATTTTCTTTCTCCGCCCACTACTCAGTTGGGTAGAGAATGCGCTTACCATTTGTAAATCAAAGGCACTTAAGCTGAACGGCAGATGATTCGTCATAGTCTACTCACGTTGATACTTACGAAGACATACTATTGACAGAATAACATCTATTACAAAACAGAAACGGAATGAAGTAGAAAAAACACGTCGTGCATGCCGCGTCACGCCGTAATCGCAGTAAGACCGAATCCAATCAATATAGTCAATGTTATAACTGCTGCAATAATTGCAAATTTCAGATCTTTATCCATATCGCGACCCACAAATAACAATAGATTAACAATACGATAACCTCACTTCTGGGGGACTTCAAGATTCTCGTCAAATAAAATGTGAGATTTTAGAATAGCTGTCACAATTAAGCATAATATCGAAACATAACAATGAGACAAAACGATGAAGTTACCGGCATCACCATACACTCTAGGATGTATTATCTTAACCTTTGTCTCACCCGATGCTTTTGCCGAGCAACCGCTATATATTACGCCTTATATTGGCTATACCTTTTCTAATCAGATAACCGATGAAAATGGAATAAAAATTCAACCCGAAAACGATCAACATTTCGCGTTGGCCGTAGAAACGAATATCGAATCCGGCCGTGTAGGGCTTTTTTTAAGCCACCAGCCCACTGAAATGAGAGGCTTTGAAAGAGACAGTTCATTTACCTATCTTCATTTCCAGAGCTCGCTGCGCTATGACGTGGTGACTGAACTCAGCGCATTTTTTGGGGCAAGCGTAGGAGCAACCTTTGTCGATGCAGACTGGTCAGAAAACAGTGTCTTATTCTCTGGCAGTTTATTCGGCGGGGCTGAATATAAAATGAATAAAAATGCCAAAATTGTTTTTGAGGGTCGCTGGTTAGCAAACTTCATCGACAGCCGTACAACCGCTATCTGTCACTTGCCAACAGGAAACCAAACCTGCCACATAATCGTCGATTCAAAAATCCTCAGCCAAGTCCAAACCAATATCGGCATTAGCTTTTCTTTCTAGTTACCAATTCATATGGCCCTTTAATACTATTTACGACCCTAGCCACTAGTTTTTGGCTATTTTGCAGTCATTTTTACAATCATTTAAAATAAAATTAATACCTTAATTTAACGGAAAAGATAGTGATAAGCACTGCTTAATCACCACCAGACCCCCCTATTCAATAATCTACAGAGCAAAAAACTAAACGTTAACACCACAAGCTCATATAATTAACAAACACATACTCTATTGCTTTACAAATTATCTCTGGTTAATCTCATCTCATTACGTGGTCTATCAATCCATATTCCACGGAACAGGACGATGAATTAGAGAATATATCTCTAATAAAATTAAGTTTCATAGAGAATAGCAGTACATAAGGAGATGTTTATGAAACGAGAACAATGGGGTTCCCGTGCCGGGTTTATCTTAGCTGCCGTTGGCTCTGCCATCGGTCTTGGTAATATTTGGCGCTTCCCGTATATGGCTTATGAAAATGGCGGTGGCGCATTTTTTATCCCTTACCTTTTTGCCATGATTTCCGCCGGTATTCCCTTTATGATCATGGAGTTTACTCTGGGTCACAAATTACGAGGTGCCGCTCCCCGCGCATTCTCTAAGCTGGGTGGCAAACTTGAATGGCTGGGGTGGTTCCAGGTATTTATTGCTGCCGTTATTGCTGTCTATTATATCGCAGTCATTGGCTGGGCTATCTCTTACCTTGGCTTTTCATTCACCCAAAGCTGGGGGGCAGACACCAATGCCTTTTTCTTTGGCGAATACTTACAATTAGGTGATAACTCACCAACTAAGCTGGGCTTTGTGCAGATGCACATTGCAGTTCCAATGATTCTTGCGTGGGGTATTACTTTTGCCGCTATCTTTACCGGTGTTAAAGGCGGTATCGAGCGTGCAAGTAAGATCATGATGCCCTTGTTGTTTATTATGGTACTTGGCTTAATCACTCGGGTATTGTTCCTGCCTGGTGCCTTGGATGGACTTAACTATCTATTCCAGCCAGACTTCAGCAAGATCCTCGATGCTAAAGTCTGGTCGGCAGCATACGGACAAATCTTCTTCACCCTGAGTGTTGGTTTTTCTATCATGATTGCTTACTCCAGCTATCTGCCAGAAAAATCGGACATCAATAACAATGCATTCATGACCGTACTGATTAACTGTGGCTTCTCAATTACTGCTGGCGTTCTTATCTTCGCAGTATTGGGTTATATGGCGCAGGAACAAGCAAAACCTTTGACAGAAGTGGTCTCCGCAGGCGTCGGTCTGGCCTTTGTCACCATTCCGGCAGCTATTAATTTATTACCGGCACCGTACATTCTTGGTCCGCTGTTCTTCCTGGCACTGGTTGTTGCAGGCTTGAGTTCACACATATCAATCATTGAAGCGGTAACCTCTGCAATCATTGACAAATTGAGCTGGACACGTAAAAAAGCCGCGTCTGTTGTATGTGGTGTCGGCTTTGCCGTCTCGATGGCGTTCGCAACAAACGGGGGGCTGCTGCTGCTTGATTTGGTTGATTACTTCATTAATAACGTCGCACTGCTAACAAGCTGCCTCGTCGAATTGATTGTGATTGGCTGGCTATTTAAAGTCGCTGATATTCGTGAATATGCAGACAACATCTCTGAATTCAGCATTGGCAAGTGGTTCGACGTTTGTATCCGCTTCCTGAGCCCTGCAATGCTGGCAATGATCCTTGTCACTAACCTTTCAAATACCTTGACTGACGGTTACGGTGGCTACGAAATGTCTGACTTATTACTACTTGGCTGGGGGTTGATTGCAGCAATGTTTGTAACTGCCGTTGTTATCAACCTGACATCCAAACCACAAAGCCAGCTGGAGGGCTAATTATGACAACAGGTGCAATTATCATGATGCTGTTTGGCCTTGGTATTACCTGGGGTGGCGCAGCTTACTGTATCGCCCTGGCAATGAAGGGCAACGGAAAATAATTTATATTAGAAAATCATAAGATTAGCTAATTAACCAAAAAGAGGCTCATTGAGCCTCTTTTTTAATAACAGCGGCATAACTGCCATGATCGTCAACTCACATATTTGTTAGCCACAAATCATTCCCGCAAAGAATCCTTTTCTTTCTGACAATCATCCCGTTACAATCATCACACAAAGTTCAACACTGACATTTAAAGGATAGGCAATGAAGTTACCTGCTGTAGTTCTTTCATTCGTACTGCTTCCTGGTACTGTATTCGCGTCAACTGGCAGTTGCGAGAGCGATAAATATCACCAGTATGTTGATGCCTCGCTTAGTTGGTATCAAAGCCTGGTTGATTTGGCTGTAGAGAAAGATCAGGGCCTAACGGAGGTTGGGGAATGGTTTTTAGAAGGTCGTAAACATCACTTTGAACTCAACCGCGAAGCCGTTGACTGGTATTTAGATAATGATAAAAGTCGCTTAGACCTGTCTCTTTCCGTTGAATCATGGCTACAACTCACTCAAAACGACGTTAAGAAACTGTCGCAGCAACAAAATGCGCTTGGTGTTTACGCAAAGAAAGCGTTTGAAGATCGCCAAAGTAAGCCCCACCCAAAAAACTATGAGCTTCGTAGTGCATTTGCAGAGCTTCTCACCCATCCGGGTAACATTGATAAGCCGCTTAGTGCCTATAACGAAAAAATGACAAAGGTTGCTAATATCGAATGCCAATAACACCAGTCAGAATAATTTAATAACATTATTTTTCACAAGGAAGCAATATGAAGCCTCTTCACTTAGGCGTGCTCATCTGTCTGGCCTCTGCGCCTGTTATGGCTCAACCTGGCCAAAAATGGCAACCTGGATTTAGCGGCGATATCTCCCTGCTGGCGGGGTTTACCCAAACGACTTCACAGTTTAATACTGACAATCAAACAACCTCTTCCCTGTTACAGCCTGGTGAAAAAAAAACTGAAGCCCTGATTGCCCCTTTGGGCTCGCTGCATTACACCTTCGACGGTGCCGATAAACAGTTGTTCTTTGGTACAAGTCGTTCTGATGTTGCTTTAGGCCGTTTCCACGTTGAATTAGGTTACCGTCAATCACTGCAACAAAACGGCATGCTCAGCATCAGTTATGTGCCCGGCCTGCTTAGTCAGAACACATGGCAGGACCCCTATATCGAAAATCAGCCACGCAAAGAAACCGATTCAAGCATTCAGGGCTTACGCTTTCAATATGAGAAAATTTTAGGCTCTGATTTTTCCGTCGAAGTCGCCGCTGGTCAGCAAAAAATTGATGATGAAAAAAGTGGTCAAGAGTATTTCACACCACAAGAGCAAGCGTTATTAGAAAGAGAAAGTAACATCCTGTATCTGCAAGGAGCTTACCGCCATACCATTAGCGCTAAACGCTTTTTGCGCAGTGCTGTGAACTACACCCGTATAGATGCTGACGGTAAAGCAATGGCTAGTCATATTTATGGTGCCGAAATCGGTCTTGTTCAATTATTACCAAGCTCAAGCTTTGCGCTTACCTTGAGCTATGATCGTGCCAGATTTGATGATGACAACCCGGTATTTGATCAACGCCAGATGGATGACCGCTGGAGGGCTTTTCTTGCTTACGCATACAATAAACCGTTTGGCTGGAAGAATTGGGGGCTGGTATCATTGATTGGTTACAGCGATAGCAACTCAACCATCAGTTTTTATGATGAAAAGTCACTTGTAATGACGGTTGGCGTTAACTATGTCTTTTAACTTCAGCCAAAATACCGATGAGTAATATCAATACTCTTACCTGAGTTTATTAAGTAATTCCTATATCAATGTGGAATTTTCCGAGACATCGATACCAAATTCCATTAAATTAGCAATAATTTGCGGAAGTTAACCGAAAGTACCAATTTATTATGGCAGTGGATAACAGAAAAGCCGATGCGTCATTAGAATCTTTGCATCGCATTTTTACAGTGCCGGAAGCACCCGAATCAACCCTTGGATTGATTGAGCAAAAAATATCGCAGAACCTGAATGAGTTTTTGCGTACCCATATTGCCGCGAGTGAAAAACCGCTTGCTGAGATTGAAAAGGACTTTTCTTCTGCTGATATTCCTGAAAGTCCTACCTTCGTTTCCGAGCACACCCAATTTTTACTGAACAAGCTGGTAGCCCAATCGGTGCATACTTCTGCGCCGAGTTTTATTGGTCACATGACCTCAGCCTTGCCTTATTTTCTGATGCCTCTATCAAAAATCATGATTGGTCTGAACCAAAACCTGGTTAAGATCGAGACATCAAAGGCATTCACCCCATTGGAACGTCAGGTTCTGGGAATGATCCATAACTTAATCTTCAATGAAGACGAGAGTTTTTATCAGCAATGGATGCATAGCGCTAACCACTCTCTCGGGGCGTTTTGCTCCGGTGGAACGATCGCCAACATCACTGCGCTCTGGGTTGCACGAAATAACGTATTGAAGCCTGACGGCGAATTTCGCGGTGTTGCCCAGGAAGGACTATTCCGGGCAATGAAGCATTACGGCTATGATGACCTGGCGGTGTTGGTGTCTGAACGTGGCCATTACTCCTTAAAGAAAGCCGCAGATGTACTTGGCATTGGTCGCGACTGTGTTATTCCGGTCAAAACGGATGACAATAATCGTGTCCGTCTTGACGAACTCAGAGCCACCCTCAACTCACTGAAAGCGAGAAACATTAAGCCGTTCGCGATCGTGGGTGTGGCTGGTACTACGGAAACAGGCAATATTGATCCGCTTGATCAACTCGCTGACATTGCTGTTGAGCATGACTGCCATTTCCATGTAGACGCCGCTTGGGGTGGTGCAACGTTGATGTCTAATAAATATCGCTCACTACTCAAGGGAATAGAGCGTGCTGACTCAGTAACGATTGATGCTCATAAGCAACTGTATGTACCGATGGGTGCGGGTATGGTAATTTTCAAGAATCCGGCCTCCGTGGCTGCGATTGAGCATCATGCCGAATATATATTACGTAAGGGATCAAAAGATCTGGGTAGCCATACGTTAGAAGGATCGCGGAGCGGCATGGCCATGCTGCTGTTCGCCAGCATGAACATTATTAGCCGCCCAGGCTACGAAATGCTGATCAACAACAGTATCGAAAAGGCCAAATACTTTGCTGAACTGATCAGGCAAGACCCTGATTTTGAACTTATCACTGAACCTGAATTGTGTCTGCTAACTTACCGTTACGTGCCAGCGGAAACACAAAAAGCCCTTCAGGCAGCAAATACCGGAGACAGGCTTACATTGCTAGATGCTCTGGATGATCTGACAAAATTCATTCAGAAAAGACAGCGTGAATCAGGCAAATCATTTGTCTCACGTACACGTTTGACACCGGAAAAATGGGATCACAAAATCACCACCGTTTTCCGTGTTGTGCTGGCTAATCCCTTAACGACAAATGACATTCTGAAAAGCGTACTTGAAGAGCAGAAAGAACTCGCTCAAGAAAGCCTTCATAGCCTGCCTCAAATACGTCAAATCACAGCACGTATTTTACAGCGATAAACGCTGGATTTTTAAACAAAATAAAGCCTGACCACTGTCAGGCTTTATTTATAGCCAAATAACCTCAAAATTAATCCATTCATATTCTTCTACTTCACACTCAAACCAAGTGAACACTCTGTTAATTACATTAACTTACCCAAGATCTGTGCATCAAAGAATTAACCTGCAAGATGGCCTAAGCAGAGCCAGAATGTTAAACCCATTAACAACCAGTAACATCACTTGATTTAAATCAAAAAAAGGTCCGATTTTTAACTAAAAAAAACCGGCATACACAGTATGCCAGCTAATTTATTACAAGTTATGACGCCGCTATAAATAATGATTTTCTCGTTGCAAACAGTCAGCCTCAACGCATTTTAATCGCCCGCAAACATGTACCCTTCACCGTGAACAGTGACAAAGATTTGAGGGTTTTTCGGATCAACCTCCATCTTAGAACGCATCCGTCGAATAAGCACATCAATGGTTCTGTCGTTCGGTGCTTCTACCCGGTGACTTAACATATTCAGGATTCGCTCACGACTCAGCACAACATTTGGATGTGAGGAAAAAGCAACTAACAGTTCATATTCTGCCTTGGTCAATTTTACTGGCAAGCCATTATGAGTCAGCGCGCGTTTATTGATATCAAACTGCCAGTCACCGAAACGAATAATGTTATCTTCGTGCATTTCCACCATGGTTTCATCACGCGCTTTTTCAACTAAGCCCATGCGCCATAACAAGTTTTTAACTCTAACCAGTAACTCACGTAGTTCAAACGGCTTAGTGACATAATCATCGGCGCCCATCTCTAACCCGACGATACGATCAATACTATCGGTACGGCCTGTCACTAAGATAATACCGACCTCAGAGCGGCTGCGTAACTCGCGAGTCAGCATCAAACCATCTTCACCCGGAAGGTTAATATCAAGCATCACAAGGTCAATTTTTTCAGCAGCCATAATCTTACGCATCTGCTCGCCACTGTCCGCCTCGCTGACTTTATACCCTTCATTTTCAAAATACCCGACAAGCTTGGTACGGGTCACAATCTCATCTTCTACAACAAGCACATGATGACTCATTTTTATCTCTTTATTTATATTTCAGCAGGCATTAAAACGGTAGCACAACAATAGCCTGTTAACAATTTCTCATAAGCAAGCCAAAACTGTTCATGCCAACCCTTAACCTTTTTCACATCGTAGTTTTAAGATTAAACCATAAAAATTTATACGTCACCGTACTTTACGGCAGGCATTCATTATTTCTGGAATCTTCCATTATGAAAAAACTTTGGCAAAAGTTGATTAGACCAAGCAGCAAGTATCCAATTCTTGCGCTGGTATTTATCGGCATCATTATTACTCTTTCGGGCACGTTTGTTGTCCACAAAGGCTTTGAAGTCACATCGACTATCGAATTCTGTACTTCTTGCCACACCATGGAACAGAACTACGAGGAATACAAAGAAACAGTTCATTTCAAGAATGCTTCCGGTGTTCAGGCTGTCTGTGTTGACTGTCACCAGCCAAAAGATTTTCCAGGCAAAGTTATCCGTAAACTCGAGGCAGCAAAAGATCTCTACCATCATTTCGTAACCGGCAAGATCGACACACCTGAAAAATTTGAAGATAACCGCTTGCATATGGCACAAACCGTCTGGGATCGAATGAGCAGCCAGAACTCCAAGACGTGTAAGAGTTGCCACTCATATGATGATATGGACCACAGCAAACAGTCTGCCAAAGCGGCATTTGAGATGAAGAAAGCGGCAGCCGAAGACATGAACTGTATCGAATGCCACAAGGGTATTGCCCACGAACTGCCTAACATGGCTGGTGGCTTCCAGAAAGATTTCCAAGAGCTTCAGGCAACGGCGAATACGCAAGGCGCGGCGGCTGAGACACTTTACTCGCTGGGTGAAAAAGACCTGTATGCCACCGCTGATGCCAACGGTAAAACAGAAGGCAAACTTCTTCCTGCCTCTGAAGTTGCGGTTCTTGAGCGTAAAGATGACATGCTGAAAATCAAGGTTGACGGCTGGCTTGAAAAAGCGGGTAAAGGCCGTGTGATGACAGAATACATGGGTAAACGCGTTTTCAAGGCGACAATCCGTGGCGACGTGAAAGCATCGGAACAACTTATCGAAGAACAAACTGATACCGCAACAGACATCGTCTGGCAGCACGTTTCGGTTGAAGCCTGGATCACCGCTGAAGACATGATTGACAACATTAAGCCAATCTGGAACTACGCAGAAGACATGTACGGCGCAACGTGCAATGCCTGCCATGCCGCACCAGACCCGGCGCACTTCACTGCAAACGGTTGGATCTCTGGCCTTAATGCGATGAGCGCCTATTACCGTCTGAGCAAAACTGAAGAACGCACATTATTGAAGTACCTCCAGAATCACGGTAAAGACACTGGCGGCGCTGGCGCACACTAATTCCTGATAGGCGGGGATGGCGATATAAATCACTCTCCCCGCCCTTTGAAAAAGAATTTTAATTAAAGGATTTCCTATATGGCGACTCAAATTCTAAATAAAGGCGTATCACGCCGTCGCTTCCTGTCCGGAATGGTTGCTGCGAGTGCTGCGACTGTCGTGGGTACAAGCCTGCTGGCACCACGCAAGGCCATCGCGGCATCAGAAACACAAGCAAAGTTCACCGGCGAAGTACTTTCTGGCTCTCATTGGGGGGCTTTCCGTGCCAAAGTTGTTGATGGTGTTTGGGTAGATACGGTTCCTTTCGAGAAAGACCTACACCCTACGCCAATGATCAACGGCGTACGTGAAGTCGTTTACAACCCCGCTCGTGTGAAATACCCAATGGTACGTATTGACTGGCTGAAACACGGCTTTAAGTCAGATACAACCCAGCGAGGTGACAACCGTTTTGTTCGTGTGCCATGGTCTCAGGCTTTGGATTTCTTCTACCACGAAATGGAACGGGTACAGAATAGCTACGGCCCAAGTGCGCTATACGCTGGCCACACCGGCTGGCAGTCAGTTGGTAAACTGCACTCTGCCGGTACGATGATGAGCCGTGCACTTGGCCTTCACGGTACTTACCTTGGAAAGATGGGTGACTACTCAACGGGTGCCGCGCAGGTAGTTCTGCCTTACGTTGCCGGGGCAATGGAAGTTTACGAGCAGCAGACATCTTGGCCGCTGGTTCTTGAACACTCTGACACCATCGTAATTTGGGGCTCTGACCCAATTAAAAATCTCCAGGTTGGCTGGCTGGTACCGGATCACAGCCCGTATGCCTACTATCAGCAGCTGGCTGAAAAAGTGAAGAACAACGAAATCAAAGTCATCTACGTTGATCCGGTTCGTTCTGAAACCCAAAAAGCGGTCGGTGGCGAGCAGATCCCAGTTAACCCGCAAACCGACCTTCCGTTGATGCTGGCTATTGCGCATACCCTGTATACCGAAAACCTGTACAGCAAAGATTTCATCGCTGACTACACCACAGGTTTCGACCAATTCGTTCCTTACCTGACCGGTGAGAAAGATGGCGTAGAAAAGACACCTGAATGGGCAGAAACAATCTGCGGGATCAAAGCAGACGACATTCGCGTTCTTGCTCGCCAGATGGCTTCTGGCCGTACTCAGATCATTGGCGGCTGGTGTCTACAGCGTATGCAGCACGGTGAGCAGTATGCGTGGATGCTGGTTGTTATTGCTGCAATGCTGGGTCAGATCGGTCTGCCTGGCGGCGGTTTTGGGTTCGGCTGGCACTACAATGATGCAGGCTCTGTCACCTCAAACGGCCCGCTTATGTCAGGCTTTAGTGGTGTGACTGGTGTTGACCCGATTCACAATGGTTCATACAAGGGTTACTCGACCTACATCCCAGTTGCCCGTTTCGTTGACTGTATCGAAAACCCGGGCAAAACCATTCAGTGGAATGGTCACGATGTGAAATTCCCTGAGATGAAGATGGCTATCTTCTGTGGTAACAACCCATTCCACCACCACCAGGATCGCAACAAGATGATCAAAGCGTGGCGTAAGCTGGAAACGGTTGTGTCTGTTGAGCACCAATGGACTGCAACCTGCCGTTTTGCCGATATTGTCCTTCCAGCCACAACCACCCATGAGCGTAACGATATCGAACAGTATGGTAACCACTCCAATGCCGGTATTATCGCACTGCCAAAAGTGGTTGAGCCTCTGTTTGAAGCTAAAGATGATTTTGATATCTTCCGTGAGCTATGCCGTCGTTACAATCGCGAAGAAGCGTTTACCGAAGGTAAGACACAGATGGAGTGGATTGAACAGATCTATAACGGTGCGCGTCTGCAGGGCCGTGGGCTGGGCGTTCGTATGCCTAACTTCAAGAAGTTCTGGGAAGGCGAAGGCTTTATTGAGTTCCCAGAGGGCAAAGAGTGGGTTCGTCACGAATCATTCCGCAAGGAACCGGATTTAGAACCACTAGGTACAGCGTCTGGCCTCATTGAAATCTACTGTAAGACCATCGCAGACATGGGTTACGATGATTGCCAAGGTCACCCTATGTGGTTTGAAAAGACAGAGCGTAGCCACGGTGGCCCGCGTTCGAACAAGTTCCCACTTAATATGCAGAGTACGCACCCGAACCACCGCCTGCATTCGCAGCTCTGCTCTTCAACAGAGCACCGCGCGACTTACTCTGTAGCAGACCGTGAGCCTGTCTACATCAGTACTGTCGATGCGAAAACGCGTGGTATTAAATCTGGTGATATTGTTCGTGTATTCAACGACCGTGGTGAAGTTCTTGCCGGGGCCGTTGTGACTGATGACTATAAGTCAGGTGTTTGTCGTATTCACGAAGGTGCCTGGTACAGCCCGCTTGAAGGTGGTAAACCGGGTACACTTTGTACTTACGGCGATCCAAACGTGCTGACTCAGGATGTCGGCTCATCGAAATTGGCTCAGGCAACAACAGCCGCTTCTGCGCAGGTAGAGATCGAGAAGTATACCGGTAAAGTACCCGCGGTAACGGGTTTCAACGGTCCGGAAGAAGTCACTGATATCAACCCGCTCTTCCCGGCGATGGACTTAGCGTAACTCGCGGTATTCAGGAGTAGCTTTATCCGAAAAGATATCAATAGCCTGCAGTTGCAGGCTATTGATAAATTTATAGGCGATGAATGTAACAACATTGCCTTTCTTTACCCATAAATAGAGCCTATTCACATATAATCATTACAACATCCTGTTTTATGTGAATAGGTTTTTAAGTGTCTGGAGTGACAGTGATCATGCAAGAGTTTATTGCTTTCAACGAACAACGTGCTGAAATTTACTGGTGGATGTCTTCACTATTAGCTCGTGAGTTGACAACGGAAGATTTGATGGAATATCACGGTGACGAAATGTTCACCTTCTTGTCTGGTCTTGGTATGACACCAGAGCTTAAACAGCCTGTCGAGTCATTCCGCGAGGCGACTAACCGTTTAAAAGTGCGTGAAGATGCACAACTTGAGCTGGCAGCAGATTTTTGTGGCTTATTCCTGAGCACACCAAAGTCTGGCGCTCTGCCATATGCTTCTATTTATGTTGGTGAAAGCGGCCTGCTGAACGACAAACCGGCGCAGGACATGAATAAGCTAATGGAGCAGTATAACATTGCTCAACATAAAGAATTCAATGAACCCGCAGACCACATTGCTGTTGAGCTGGATTTCATGGGTAACCTGATTATCTTAGCTAACCGACAAAAAGACGATGAAAAGCGAGAAGAGGTAATGCAGGCACAGCTGTCATTTGTGAACAGCATGCTATTGAACTGGCTGCCAATCTTTGCCCAAGCATGTAAAACCCGAGATAGCTTTGGTTTCTATACCGCAGCCGTTGACCTGCTTGTTGCATTTTGTCAATTAGACTCGGCATTCCTTGCCGGAGAAGAAGAATAACCTAATCGGTCGTCGTAAAGACTGATACTATCTCCCTTGCCGGCATTACATGCCGGCTTTTTTTATACCAATTTCATTAATTATTGATCCCCATTCGGTTCTCAATTATATCGGTTCAACAAAAAAGCCAAGTAATAGCCTTTCACAAAAACGATCAAACCGTATTTATCGGTACATTGTTATGAGCCTAGTTTATTGAAATCGCATAAAAATTGTTGATGTCTATCAAGTAATTTCCTCTTGGTAAACAGAAATGTTGCACTGTGCGCTACACTCAGTAAAATGTGAGCGCAAGCGATTACACAGTGAAACGCCTTTTGGGGCTAACAAAAATACTACGCCGCCCGTTAGAGAAGCGGCTTTTTGACGTTTTATACTTTGTGAAATATCTATCGTACCAAATTGAATAAATAGGTAATTGACGGTTGCGTAGTTACTCAATTTGGTATCAGTTAAGAATCGGTCGGATAAGACCTCTGACTTACAATTATTAGAAGAATAAATATGGCAACGATTAAAGATGTTGCACGTATGGCTGGCGTGTCGACCACAACAGTTTCTCACGTGATCAACAAAACTCGCTTCGTGGCAGAAGCAACACAGAAAAAAGTACTGGCCGCCGTTGATGAACTCAACTACGCACCCAGTGCCGTAGCACGAAGCCTCAAGTGCAATACGACTCGCACCATTGGGATGTTGGTAACCAAATCAACCAACCCGTTTTTTGCTGAACTCGTTCATGGTGTTGAAGAGTATTGCTATAAGGAAGGCTACACCCTGATCCTTTGTAATACCGAAGGTAACTTATCTAAGCAACGTGACTACCTGCGCATGCTAGCTGAAAAGCGTGTTGATGGGTTGCTTGTTATGTGTTCTGATCTCGATCAAGTGCTACTTGATCTGCTTGAACGTAAAAGTGATCTGCCAATGGTGATCATGGACTGGGGCCCGGAAAGCCCACATACTGATAAGATTCAGGATAATGCTGAATTTGGTGGCTACATTGCTACCAAGCATTTTATCGAGCATGGGCATGTTAAAATTGGCTGTCTGTCAGGTCATATTGATAAAATAACGTGCCGTGAGCGTTTGAAAGGTTTTAAAAAAGCAATGGCAGAAGCCAATCTGACCGTGAATGAAGATTGGATTCTCGAAGGCGATTTTGAATGTGAGTCTGCTGTTGTCGCGGCTAACCAGTATATTGCAATGAAAGAGCGCCCTACTGCCATCTTTTGTTTCAACGACATTATGGCCATGGCGCTGATCAGTACTTTTGAGCAGGCCGGTATACGCGTACCTGGCGATATTTCTATCATCGGTTACGACAACATTGAACTAGCACCCTATTTTTCACCACCGTTGACCACAATCCACCAGCCCAAACGCCGCTTAGGTAAAACGGCTGTCGAAATTTTGATGGAACGCATGAAAAATAAGAGTCATGCCCGTCGTATATTTGAGATGGAGCCTCAATTAGTGATCCGGAAATCTGTCAAAGATTTAAACTGAACCCGCTGATCCCGGTAACATACAATAAAAGCCGACATGTCATCATTTGTCGGCTTTTTAGCTATTAATCTACCATCATAAAAACTGATCGATTAACCCAAACAAATACATGCAATAAATATAACTAATGCCCTTTTTTGTATGCCCGTAGCACATAAAAAAGAAAATAACTCAAATCAAGATCGCATTTTTAAACACTTGAAGAAGTGTCTTATCTACGATAATATTTGTCCCGTCACGAACAAGGCAAACCACGCGAAAGAGTGGGACGCAAAGCTTCCGGCCTAAAAGCCAAGTAGTTTATTAATAACTTACTTAACTTATGGTAGCGGGGTTACCGATGGATTTTTGCTCTGATATGGTCAAATTCTCACACACATTTGACAAAACTATCAGGTAACCTGCTAATCTCTTCATCGCTCAGATGTTAGGTGACTCAAAGTATTTTTTCACCGAGAAGAAGCATGGATAAATCAGTACTAAAAGATTCACTAAAATTATTTGACTGTTTAGATTGTATCAGGTCACGCTCAATGTTTGGCGGTTTTGGTATTTTCGCCGGTGAAACTATGTTCGCTCTTGTAGTGAATGATAAATTACACTTGCGTGCAAACGCCGATAATGAGCAAGAATTTAAGGAGGCCGGCCTTGAACCATATGTGTACAAGAAG
Organism: Photobacterium sp.; assembly: GCF_033720175.1. Lineage (GTDB taxonomy): Bacteria > Pseudomonadota > Gammaproteobacteria > Enterobacterales > Vibrionaceae > Photobacterium. The sequence goes on along the minus strand of NZ_JAWWDA010000003.1, from coordinate 100,398 downwards.
CGCGGATTTCCTGTTGTCACGAAGCATTATGCGATTCCTGAACAATGGTGGAATGACACAAGTAAAATTCTCAGTCAGGCAAAACGCTCTCTAGCAGCAGCCCAACAAGATAAAGAAACCAAAAGCAATACCGGGCCTAATCGTATTAAAGACCTTCCGAACCTACGTTTAGCCAATGAACGAATGTTAAAGAAAGCAGGCATTGATACTATCGAACAACTTTTTGATCTTGGCGCACTTGATGCTTACAAAGCCTTACAGCAAACGCATCAAGAGTCATTAAATGTCGAGTTGTTATGGGCATTGGAAGGTGCGATCAGTGGTAAACATTGGTCTGTTATTACAGAACAGCGACGTACCGAATTATTGTCTGAGTTACCATAAACAATTAACCATCAAAGAGGCGTATCACGCCTCTTTTTTAATCACACTTCTCAACTCTCTTCCCCCAAAACCGTTTATACAATAAGACTCATAACGCCATCTATCTATCAGTGTCAAATATTGAACCCCTCTCACAAAGATGCTCATAAATGCATCAATAAGCTGTCAATTGATATTAATGTTTGTAAAATCAGGCCGGTATTATTTACTGAGAGGTTGCTATGTTCTGCTCCAAGCCTTTCCCAGGTCAAACAGATCACATATTTAAAGACAAATTTTGTAAGTGGCCCAAACTACTTCGCAGTTTGATTTTTATCAGTTTGCTTCCTCCGTTTGTGGCAATGTTTTTTGTTTACAACCAGCTTGCACCGTTAGATCTGCTGTATGACATTCTTACCATCATTGCTGCCTTTAACCTGTTAATGCTGTTTTGGGGATTAATCCTTAAGATAAGGGCTAAAAAATACTGGTACCGTAATTACCATATAGGTAAAACCATGTTGTTCGCTTTAATTCCTGTCGTGGCCTGCGGCTACTTACTCGCCACAGAACAATCTGATCCTCAGGTTGCACAGCAAGTTGAGATCCGAAGTGTTGAAATAACCACCAACTAATCGAATTATAAGAACAATTTCATAAATTCCTGAAATATTCATACCCTTAGCCCGGTCTTTGTTGCTACGTTGGTATAGCATTGCGTTATGCCAAACAACTACAGCAATAAGGGTCCAAAGTGCGTATTTCCGTTAAGCCTCGTTACTCTATTTTTATCAAACCATTACTTTGGCTTCAAAAGCGCCATTACGGGAAAGTGTTAAATCCTGCCCTGCTTTGGGGAAGGCGTCCGGCACTGTTCTGGCTCGTTGCGGCTTTCTTTGGTTTTCTCGACCGAAAATCATCACCGCTTTCTCCCGTTATCCGCTCTCTAGTTTGTGTTCGTGTGTCACAACTCAACGATTGTGCCTTCTGTGTTGATGCCAACGGTATGAAACTCGCCGAACGCTGTAACTCTGTCGAAAAAATCAAGGCCCTTGCCCACTGGCAGCAAAGTGAATTATTCACCGAGCAAGAGCAGATTGTTTTAACCTATGTCGAAGCGATGACGGTTACGGGCCAACGCATTAGCGAAGAAATGCTCGTTGATCTTAAAAAGTGGTTTGATGAAGATAGTATTGTCGAGTTAACGGCATTAGCGGCATTCCAGAACTTATCCGCCAAATTTAATACCGCACTTGATGTTCCTTCGCAAGAACTGTGCTCTTTACCGATACAAGTTAACGATGAGCAGGACTCATCAACAGCTGAATCACAAATTAAATAGCAAGAGGTGTCTCATGGATAGAAAAAAACGCTTGCTCCTCGTTACAATTTTCACCCTGATAGCACTTTGGTTCGCATTTGATTTGGGGCAATACTTTACCCTGGAACAAGCTAAGGCTCAGCAACTAGCGTTAAAAGATACGATTGCCGAACAACCTCTGTTATCGAGTCTGGTGTACTTTTCCGTTTATGTGATTGTAACCGCTCTGTCACTGCCTGGTGCCGCTATCATGACGCTGTTAGGTGCTGCATTATTTGGTTTCTGGTGGAGCTTAGTGCTGGTATCATTTGCCAGTTCGATTGGCGCTACCCTGGCGTTTTTATTCAGCCGTTTTATTTTACGTGACTGGGTACAAACGAAATTCGGCAGTCGTATTGCTCCGATTAATGCCGGCATCGAAAAAGACGGAGCCTTCTACCTGTTCACCCTGCGTTTAATTCCCGTGTTTCCATTCTTTGTGGTAAACCTGTTAATGGGTTTAACCCCGTTGAGTACCCGTATGTTTTACGTCGTGAGTCAGTTGGGTATGCTGGCAGGTACCGTGGTGTACATCAATGCGGGTACTCAGTTAGGCGAAATTGAAACATTAAGCGGTATTATTTCAGCGCCTGTATTAGCCTCTCTTGCGCTGCTGGGTGTATTCCCTCTCGTTGCTAAGATCATCATGAAGATTATTAGTCAGCGTCGTGTATATGCTGACTGGCAGCGTCCTGATCAATTTGATCAGAACATGGTGGTTATTGGTGCGGGTGCCGGCGGCTTAGTCAGCGCTTATATTGCCGCCGCGGTTAAAGCCGAAGTCACACTTATCGAAAAGCATCAAATGGGGGGGGACTGCCTCAATACCGGGTGTGTGCCATCGAAAGCCATTATCCGCGCGGCACATGCCATGGCTGAAATTGCTCGTGCCCATGAATTTGGTATTACTACTGACAAGCCACAGGTCAATTTTCAACAGGTGATGGCTCGGGTTCATAACGTTATCGCGAAAATCGAACCCCACGACTCAGTCGAACGTTACTCCAAATTGGGGGTCAACTGTGTCAAAGGCGAAGCACAAATCCTTTCCCCATGGGAAGTAGAAGTCAATGGCAAGCGCATCACCACCCGTAATATTGTTATCGCAACAGGTGCCCGTCCATTGGTCCCTAACATTCCGGGACTGCAAGATGTTAATTACTTAACGTCGGAAACAATCTGGTCTCTCAAAGAGCAGCCAAAACGCTTGTTAGTTCTGGGTGGGGGCCCGATTGGCTGTGAGCTCGCACAGAGCTTTAGTCGTTTAGGTAGCAAGGTCACCATCGTTGAAATGGCAGAGCAATTACTCATTCGCGAAGATGCCGACGCCTCGCTTTTAGTCAAAGCAAGCATGCTCAAGGATGGTGTTGATATCAGACTTGGCCATAAAGCGATACGCTTCGAGTCCGTTACAGCTAAAGGACTCACCCAAAATAATGAAACACTTGTTCAACGCGCTTATCTGGAAAACAACGGTAAACAGGTCGCTATTGAATTTGATGCCGTCATGCTTGCTCTTGGTCGCGTAGCAAATGTTCAGGGGTTTGGTCTTGAACGGCTCGGTATTGCGACAACAGAGCGTGGCACCGTAGAGGTGAACGATTACCTGCAAACCAAATATCCTAATATTTTTGCCGTCGGTGATGTGTCGGGACCTTTTCAGTTAACCCACGCAGCGGCACACCAGGCATGGTATGCCGCCGTCAACGGTTTGTTTGGTCAGTTTAAGAAGTTCAAAGCCGATTATTCCGTATTGCCCGCAGTAACTTACACCTCCCCCGAAATTGCCAGAGTCGGTATTAACGAGAAAGAAGCACAACACCGAGGGATCAGCTATCAAGTGGTTACTTATGGCATCGACGATCTTGATCGGGCGATCACAGACGGCGAAAATTATGGTTTTATCAAAGTGATCACTCCGAAAGGCAGAGACAAAATCCTCGGCGCAACAATTGTAAGCCATAATGCCGGTGAGCTACTTACTGAATTTACCTTAGCCATGCGTCACGGATTGGGGTTGAATAAAATACTGGGAACGGTTCATCCCTACCCGACTATGAGCGAAGCCAATAAGTATGCAGCTGGTGTCTGGAAACAGGAAAATGCCCCCCAGGTACTGTTAGCCTGGGTGAAAAAGTACCACACCTGGATGCGGCACCAAAAAGCCTCAGAAGAAAACCAGTCAGATATAATAAAGAGACAAACAGTCAACGCAGAAGAATCAGTAAGCATTAAATCAGTGACAGCATTAAACGAGAATAAGGACGTTCAATGAAAAAACTAGTTATGGGGCTGGCACTATCGCTAGCCTGCAGTTTTGTAAGTGCGGAACAAGCTTCCCCTCAGCCGCCGGAGCAATGGCAGAGTATTGAAAGTAAGGCGAACGGGCAAACGGTCTACTTTAATGCCTGGGGTGGCAGCCAGGAAATTAACGACTATTTGCGCTGGTCAGCGAAGCAACTTAAACAGCGTTACAACGTCACACTTAAGCATGTGAAAGTGGCTGATATTGCAGAAACCACCCAACGGTTACTGGCTGAAAAGACGGCCGGTAAAGACAGCGACGGCAGTGTCGATCTGGTTTGGATCAATGGCGAGAACTTTCGTTCGATGAAACAAGGAAAGTTATTGTTCGGACCTTTTGTCGATCAACTCCCCAACTGGCAATATGTTGATCAGCGCTTGCCGGTTTTTGAAGATTTCACCGAACCAACGGAAGGATTAGAAGCCCCCTGGGGGGTTGGACAGCTTGTTTTCATTCATGATAAACAAACCCTGAATAATCCACCGCAAAGTTTTTCTGAGCTACTGAGCCTGGCGAAAGCATTTCCCGGTAAAGTCAGTTATCCTCAGCCACCTGAATTTCATGGCAGCAGTTTCTTAAAAGCGGCATTAATTGAGCTGACGAATGACAGGCCCGCGCTTTATCAACCCATTGAACTGAATAAAGATAAATCACGCTTTGAGCGGGTTACAGCACCATTATGGCAGTACCTTGACCAGTTTCATCCGGTCGCATGGCAACAAGGTCGACGTTTTCCGTCAGGTACAACCGAAACCATTCAATTATTGGATGATCGGCAGCTACTATTAGCCATTACATTCAACCCCAATGCAGCTAATGCCGCGATCGAGCACGGTACGCTGGCAGAAACCGCTCAGGCTTACGCCTTCAACCAAGGGGCACTATCGAATATTCATTTTTTAGCCATTCCATGGAATGCGTCCGCAAAAGAGGGTGCTCTGGTAGCAATTAATTTTTTACTGAGCCCTGAAGCTCAAGGACGAAAAGCCAATACCAGCATCTGGGGTGATCCTTCGGTGCTGAAAGAAGAAGCTCTGGATAGTGGTAGCCGAGGTTTTGCATTATTCAAACCCGTTGCCGAGCCTCACCCAAGCTGGCTGACAGCCATTGAACAAGAATGGCAGCGCCGGTACGGGCATTAATTCTAGACAAGTAAAAAGTAAAAAGTAAAAAGTAAAAAGTAAAAAGTAAAACTAGAATACGAGTGTCGAGATCCTGCAAACTCGGCACTCTTTCTCATTATTCATCAGGCATCAGGAAGACCACGGATACATATGCACTATTATTTTTATACCCGACTCAGATCACTTACGCTTTGAGTCTGCCATGATCCGTTTTCTATACCTGGCAACCATTGCGATATGTGCACTGCCCTTATTACCCGGGGTCATCGGCATTGCGATCCCAGCGTTTTCCTGGTTACCCGCACTTGGCTTAGATTCCCCAAACCTGTCTGCATTTTCCTCGGCCTTGCACTGGCCGGGGCTGAGCCGGTCCATATTACTGACACTGATTTCGGGTGTCGGCAGCACAATACTGGCAACCACATTTTGCTTTCTGATTTTACAGGCAAACTGGAACAGTTCGCGCTGGCAGCGAATTGAGCATCTGATCGCACCTATGCTGGCGCTGCCTCATGTCGCATTTGCCATTGGTTTTGCCTTTACATTCTCCCCGACAGGATGGCTATTCCGCCTTGCTGAAACGGCAGGCATCGACACAGCATCGCTGTTTGCTTTCACTCAAGATCCGTATGGCATTGGACTGATGCTGGCGCTGGCAATTAAAGAAACCCCTTTTCTATTGTTAATGAGCGTTTCAGTACTCCATCAAATACGCTTGAATCAATTACAGGCGGTTGCTTCCGGTCTGGGCTATAGCCACCGCGAGAGCTGGCTGAAAGTCATTTTACCGCAGTGGTTGCCTAAAATGCGGATGCCGATCTACGCCGTATTAGCCTATGGCCTGTCCGTGGTTGATATCGCTATGATCTTAGGGCCATCACGCCCGCCAACATTAGCGATATTAGTCTGGCAGTGGTTCAGTGAACCCGATCTTACCCAGATCCCCCGGGCAGCGGTCGGTGCTATCATATTGCTTGTGCTTGCTTTCGGCGTATTAGCACTGGCTCGTCTGATCGAATGGCTGCTCTTCGATATTAAGCGCCAATGGCAATATTCAGGCCCGTCATCCAAACAGAAGAAATCAGTCTTACGCGGTGCTTACTTGCACTGGCCCTTTACAATTGTGCCTGTCATTGTGGTTCCCGTCCTGATCGTCTGGTCTTTTGCCCAACGATGGCGCTTTCCTGATCTGCTGCCCAGCCGCTATAGCACACGTTTCTGGCAACAAGAAAGCGAATCATTGATACAGCTGGTATCCAATAGTATTTTGCTGGCATTTAGCAGTGCACTTATCGCATTGGTGCTGGCTATCGGCTGTCTGGAACACCGGCAAAAGTACCAGCGAGGAATCCCAACCTGGCTTATCGCCTTCGCGATGGTGATCCCCCAGCTTTCTCTCTTATTCGGCATTCAGGTTTCCACTTACCTGTTTACCGACCAGCACTTTTGGTTATGGGTAATATGGAGCCACGTTCTTTTCGTTTATCCATATCTTTATCTGGCATTAGACGGGCCATGGCGAACCTATGATATTCGACTGGAACAGTCTGCCCGCAGTTTGGGCTTAAGTGCGTGGTCTGCCTGGTGGCGAGTAAAGCGTCCACTCATGATGCCGGCTATCTGGCTGGCTCTTGCCGTTGGGATAAGTGTGAGCCTGGCACAGTATCTGCCAACCCAAATCTTAGGTGCGGGACGTATCTCGACATTAACAACCGAAGCCGTGGCATTAGCCAGCGGGCAGGATCGCCGAGTCAGTGCAATTTACGGATTATTACAAGGGTTATTACCCTTAACTTTCTTTACCCTAGCGCTTATTGCCAGTCGCTTCTCAGGAAGCTATTCCTCTCGCAGTCAGCAACAACGGAGTACCAACACGGATGACCTTATCTGTGGAAAACCTCACTATAAGTAACGGCACTGTGCCGCTTATTTCGTCTGTGACCTTTAGCGTCAATCAAGGTGAAGTATTAACCTTAATGGGACCAAGTGGCTGTGGTAAATCCAGCCTGCTCAGTGCGGTTGCGGGGCATTTAAGTCCGACGTTTACCCTGCAGGGAAAAATCTCGCTGAATAACCGTTCAATGAATGAACTGGAACCGGATCAACGACGGATTGGAATTTTATTTCAGGATGATCTGCTCTTCCCTCATCTTAACATCTGGGAAAACCTGGCCTTCGGCCTGTCCCGGAACATAAAGAGAAGTGACCGGAAAAAACATGCCATTGCAACCCTGCAACAAATTGGATTAGAAGAGCTTGCAAATCATATGCCAACAGAAATATCAGGCGGTCAACGAGCCCGCATCAGCCTGATGCGTACCTTACTGGCTAAGCCCGAAGCGGTTTTACTTGATGAGCCTTTCAGCAAGTTAGATAAGGAATTACGAACCGCTTTCCGTCAATTTGTCTTTGAGCAAATAAAAGCACAGAACATTCCAGCGCTGATGGTCACCCATGATGATGATGATATTCCCGAAGGTGGTAATGTATTGCGCTGGCCCTGGAATAAGGAGTCTCGTCATGATTGATCGTTATGCCATTAAAATGATTCGCAGGCCTTTACAATCGGCTGCAGCCCTACCGGATAAAATTGGGATCACCGCGAATCAGGTAACAATAACCGGATTCTTACTGGGATTACTGGCACTGCCTGCCCTCGCCTTTCAGCAATATGACTGGGCTTTGGCTTTTATTCTCATTAACCGATTGTTTGATGGTTTAGATGGTGCAATAGCCCGTCGACAAGGCATCACCGATTGCGGTGGTTTCCTTGATATCACCCTCGATTTTCTTTTCTATTCGATGGTGCCATTTGGCTTTGTTCTGGCCGATCCTGGCGCTAATGCCGTTGCTGGTGCATTTTTAATTTTTGCCTTTATCGGTACGGGATCAAGTTTCCTCTCTTTTGCCATCATGGCAAGCAAGCTCAATATCGAAAACCTGGTCTATAAACAAAAATCGCTTTACTACATTGGCGGCCTGACCGAAGGAACGGAAACGATTGCCTGTTTCATCCTGTTCTGCCTCTTTCCGCAGCATTTCTCAACTATAGCCTGGATATTCGGCACCTTATGTTGGGTTACAACAGCCACACGGATCTGGGCAGGCTATCAAACGCTGAGAGATTGAATAAACATTTATTCCCGTGCCACTACAGTTTGAATTTCGCCATACTTACGCATTTGAAAATAACTCCTATACTTCAAGTTGAGTTTTCAGGCCACGGTATTGACATGGTATGCCGTGCCAGAGAAAGTCACCGAAGAGGAAGAATCAGTATGGTCAACAATCTCACACAAAAGTTTATCTTGCCGCTTATTCTATGCACATCAGGTATTGGGGTCAGTTTCGCTGAAGATGACGTTGCAAGTATCATTGCTAAAGCAAGATCAGCCGCGCCAGCTTCCATTAGCGAAAATGCGACTGTAATGGCTAACGGTAAGGTCATTGCCGAGGGCAGTAATGGCTGGACATGCATGCCAGACACAATGCCGAATGACGGCGCCCCTATGTGTAACGATGCATTATGGATGACAATGTTAAACGCGGTGGGTAATAAAGCCCCTTTTGAAGCAACCGGCATTGGGGTTTCCTACATGCTTCAAGGAGATCTGGGGGCTGGTGTCAGCAATTCAGACCCTTATCACCCAGAGCCTAAAAAAGCTGCGGATTATACCGAATCAGGTCCGCATTTGATGATTATTCTTCCCAAGGAGTTACTTGAGGGAATAACCGATGATCCCAATTCGGGCGGGCCATACGTAATGTGGAAAGATACCCCCTATAGACACCTCATGGTGCCACTAGGAGATAAAGAGTAAACTGAAGCACCCGTTATCGTTATAATAGCGGGTGTCTTTACCCGAAGTCACGGTGAGCCTGATCCCCTGCACCATTAACTGTTCAGAAACTATATTCGACATCATGACTAACGCATCCATTCACGGTGTAACTGGTCGCTGTCACCCAAATAATCAAGCAACCACTCAAGTGCCGGATTCGTACTTTCGGTTTTCCAGGCCAGGCAACACGGGCTGACCGCCGGTTTATTTATTAACTGTTTTTCTACCAGCGCACCGGTCTCAATATGCGGTATCGCCATGTGCGCAGGCATCACACAAACGCCTAATCCTGCCTTTAAACATTGCATGGCACTGTGCCAGTTTGGCACCATAATACGGCGCTGGTTATCCATCAGCCAAGTGACGCGTTTGGGCAAGGTTCTGGATGTATCTTCAATACAGATGGCAGGATACTGCGCAAGCTCATCAGAGCCAAGTTGATGCTCAGTCTTTGCTAACGGATGATCTTTGGAGACCACAAATTTCCAGAATAGTGTCCCCATATCGCGGTAAGCGAAATATCCACCAACAGGAACTGCGGCTGTTGCACCAATCGCAATATCTGCACGACCATCCGCCAGCGCATCCCAGACACCATTGAACACCTCCATGGTCAAATGCAGCTCAACATCGGGAAAAGCCTGATAAAAGTCACGCACCAAGGTATTAACCCGACTTTCACGTACAACGGTATCTAGCGCAACCGAAACACTTTGTGACCAGCCGTTGGCTACCCGCTGGGTCTGTAAACGCATCTGTTCCATCTGTTTGATAAGATTGCGTGCTTCTTCGACAAAATACTCGCCGGCAGGCGTTAATTTCACCTGCCGGTGCATGCGAACAAATAAATCGACCGCTAATCGCTCTTCTATTAACCGAACGGTATAGCTGATTGCACTTGGCACTTTGTGTAATTCTTCTGCGGCAGCAGAAAAGCTGCCGCGCCTGGCAACAACATCAATAACTTGCAGATCATTGTACGAAAACATATCAAATCAATTTTTTTGAAAGCAATGTTGAAATATTACCGTTTCACAGTGAGGAAAGCCACAACTACACTTGCACGCAATGTTATTTCAATAAAGTTCAACCATAATGAAAAACCAACCATCTAAAGTCACCCTGAGCTGGTTTGCCTGCCTAAGTATGTTAGGTTTTCTGGCGACAGACATGTATTTACCGGCATTTGCGACTATTCAAGAAGACTTCAACACCACACAGCCGCTTATTGGCTTATCCCTAAGTATATTCCTGTTAGGAATGGCGCTTGGTCAACTGGTCTATGGCCCGTTATCGGATCGAATTGGCCGTATCAAAGTCCTTCTGGGAGGGATGACCCTATTTAGCATCGCATCCGTACTGTGTGCTTTTGCTCCGACTGTCGAACTGTTCCTGGCAGCACGTTTTACTCAAGCCTTGGGCGCCTGTAGTGCCACAGTTATCTGGCAGGCTGTTGTTGTTGACCGCTATGAAGGTAAAGTATCAGAGCGTATTTTTGCGACCATCATGCCGCTTGTCGCCTTATCTCCGGCGCTTGCCCCACTGGCTGGCGCACTACTTGAAGGTCATTTCGGCTGGCGCAGCATCTTTATTTCACTGGTAGGTTTTGGTGCAGTTATAGCAGTTATGACAATAAAGGAGACTGAAAGTGCTCCTATAAACAAAACACATGAAAAGACAAGTATTAAGTTGCGCCGTGATTATCAGCAAATTATACGTTCAAAAAAATTCGTCGGAAATATGGTTATTTTTGCGGCTTGTTCTGCCGCATTCTTTGCATACCTGACGGGATCGCCTTTTGTCATGGGAGCTATGGGTTATTCAGGTGCCGATATCGGTTTGAGTTATGCGCCACAAACTATTGGCTTCATTATCGGTGGCTACGGCTGTCGGACTCTGCTGAACCACTTCGAAGGGAAACAGATCTTACCTTGGTTATTAAAGCTATTTTTCGCAAGTGTGGTGGTAATGTTCCTTATTTCAACCAATACTGAGCCAACAACCATCTGGCCGATCCTTATCCCATTTTGCTTCCTTGCTGCTGCCAATGGGGCGATTTACCCTATTGTTGTTAGTCAGGCTCTGGAAGATTTCAAAAACTGCAGCGCGACTGCAGCTGGCTTGCTGAATTTCCTGCAGACCATTATCTGCTTCGCTGCAAGTGGCATTGTTTCGGCCTTTACGGCAAAAGGATTGATTACGGTAACGACTGCAATGCTCGCTGCCGGTTTTGTCGCAATAATTGGTTTTGCACTTGTTGTGCAGGCTCGTCGGCAGGCAGTACAACAGGTACAAACTGCATAATTGCATTTCTGAACAGTAAAATTTGCATAATAAGTTGAGGCTGCCTTCCGGCGGCCTTTTTTATTGTCTCAAATCCTTACTTTTTTAATCGATTGAAATGACTAAATTCTCGTAATCGCTTTTCCCGCCCCATCATCAATTCATACGATCAAGCAGTAATCAGCAAACATACAGCAGCTTATTACTAGTTTTCGTTAAGTAACTCCGTCAATATTTATGCCAACGAAGATCTTTCATAGTTCAGGGTTTCAGATCGATAAACAACCCGAGCCCAGCTAAACTGAAAACGATTAATTACATATAAATCATAATAATAGAAAATCACCCGATATTAGAAATGATCTTTTTCGTACTTTTCTTTTCCGGTGAGATGCGGTTATCGCCATGATTGTTCGAAACGATTCATCATAAATGTATCAGTGTTGGCTTATTTAATACCAAAAACACAAAGTGGCTAAACCAGTCATTAACACTGAAAAATGAACAATTAATATACAAAAAAGCAACAAAAACGATTTTTTATACATTTTTCTTGAATAATAACCCATCATGGGTAGTATAAACATCCGGTGACAATTAATGCAGCATAACGGCATGAGTATTCAAGTTCGCGGTATCAACAAATTCTACGGCAACACGCAGGTTCTTCACGATGTTAATTTCACCTGTCACACAGGAAACACCCTCGTGCTGTTAGGCCCAAGTGGTGCAGGCAAAAGCTCACTACTGCGAGTACTGAACTTGCTGGAAACAGCGAATAGCGGTGAACTGACTATTGCTGACGAAACATTTGACTTTGCCGCTGAGGTGCAAGAAAAAGAGGGTTTAAAGCTGCGCCGTAAGGTTGGCATGGTGTTTCAGCAATATAACTTGTGGCCTCACATGACCGTACTGGAAAACTTAGTAGAAGCCCCAGTGAAAGTCGCTGGAATGAATAAAGATGACGCACATAAAGAAGCAATGAGCATTCTTTCAACCTTGCAACTGGCAGATAAAGCAGATGCCTGGCCGATGCAACTTTCTGGCGGCCAACAGCAACGTGTAGCGATTGCCCGTGCTTTGATGATGAAACCTGATGTACTGCTTTTTGACGAGCCGACAGCTGCGCTGGATCCGGAAATCACCAACCAAATCGTCCAGATCATTAACAAGCTAAGTAAAACCGGCATCACCCAGATTGTAGTGACTCATGAGGTTGAATTCGCAAAAAAAATTGCAAGTCATGTTCTTTACCTTGAGAAGGGACACATCATCGAACACGGCACGAAAGAGGCGTTCCATACACCAGCAACCTCTGAATTTGCGGAATACCTGACTCACTGATGAATAGATAATTTGCATAGTCTCTGGCGATTCAGAGAGTTCTATAAATTGATATACCTTCATTATTTCTATTAGCCCAGATATTTCAGCAGACATAACAACGTCAAGTCTCGCTTTAAAAAGCATGCTGAAAGCTGATTTTTCATTGATTAATTTATGGTTGATGAAAATAACAACGCACGGAGTATCGCGATGAAAAAGATTTTATTAGCAACGTTAATTGGCCTGGCTTCAGCCAATGCAGTTGCGCAGGAAGAGATAAAGTTCGCGATGGAAGCGACTTATGCGCCATTTGAATTCGTTGATGAAAACAATCAAATCCAAGGTTTTGATGTTGATTTAGCGAACGCGTTATGTGATGAGATCAAGGCTAAATGCTCTTTCCATAACCAAGCATTTGACAGCCTAATTCCTGCACTAAAATTCCGTCGTTATAACGCAGCTATTTCTGCAATGGACATCACTGAAGCCCGTAGCAAACAAGTTAGCTTCACCGATGCTTACTACGATAATGCCGCGGCATTTGTAACCCTCGGTAACAACATTGCCGATCAAGCCGACCTTAAAGGCAAGCGTGTTGGGGTACAAAATGGTTCAACACACCAAAGCTTCCTGCTTGAACAAATGACAAACGTAACTGCAGTGCCATATGCAAGCTATCAGGATGCCTTCATTGATATGCAAAATGGCCGTATCGACTCTGTGTTTGGTGATACTGCTGTTGTCGCGGAATGGTTTGACACCAACGATAAGCTCAGCTACGTCGGTAAGCCAGTCACCAACACAACCTATTTTGGTAACGGCTTTGGTATCGCGGTAAACAAGGACGATCAGGAATTAGTTGATAAGCTGAATACTGCACTTAAAACAGTAAAAGCTAACGGCCAGTACCAGATTATTTTTGATAAGTATTTCGGTAAGTAATATGGCGTTTTCGGGTTACTCTTTGTCGCTCGTAGAAGCAAGCTGGATGACCATTCAGCTTGCATTTACCAGCTTATTAGCTGGCTTAGTGCTAGCGGTTTTGTTTGCCGGTGGTGAGATGTCGCGCCACCGCGCTATTTCTTGGCCGACAACGGCATTTGTAACCGTTCTTCGTGGTTTGCCTGAGCTATTAGTGGTGCTGTTTATCTTTTTCGGCTCGGGTCAGATATTCTTTATGATCACCGGTGACTATGTCGAAATCAGCCCATTTTTATCGGGTGTCATCGCGCTGTCATTAATTTTTGCCTCGTATGCTGCGCAAACGTTGCGGGGCGCATTAAAAGCAGTTTCAAATGGGCAGCGGGAAGCCGCGCGTGCATTAGGGATCAGTCGCTTTCATGGTTTTACACGGATTGTTTTACCACAGGCGATTAGGCATGCCCTACCCGGATTAACCAACCAGTGGTTAGTGCTGCTAAAAGATACCGCATTAGTGTCACTGATCGGCGTCACCGATCTGCTCAAGCAAGCACAGTTAACGTCCGCGGCTACGCACGAAAGCTTTATCTGGTATGCGAGTGCCGCAGCCATTTATTTAGTGATCACGTTAATAACCCAACGCGCAGTAAAAGTCATTGATAAGAAATTCACCGTTCAGGGCCTACACGTATCACAAGGAGCGACCGCATGAATGAGCAACATGTCTGGAAAATGCTTGAAGGCCTGCTCACCAGTATTGAATTGACCGTCGTTTCACTGTTTGTAGGTTGTATTATCGCAATCTTGATGACTCTGACGCTAATCATGCGAACAACCGGTATCCACTGGCTAAGCCGTGCCGTCATTACTTTATTTACTGGCACACCATTACTCGTGCAAATATTTTTGGTGTATTACGGACCTGGACAATTTGAAGCGGTACGTGAAAGCATACTATGGAACTGGCTGAGTCAGCCTTGGTTCTGTGCCATGTTCGCTCTGGCCTTGAATACCGCGGCGTACAGTACACAACTGTTCAAGGGGGCCTTTGATGCGATTCCATCCGGTCAATGGCAGGCTTGCCGTGCTCTGGGGATGGACAAGGTGGCATCATTAAGAGTCTTACTTCCTTTTGCCGTTCGCCGCGCTGTTCCGGCTTATTCAAACGAAGTCATTCTGCTGTTTAAAGGAACGTCGTTGGCGAGCACAATTACGATTATGGATATTATGGGCTATGCACAGCGTATCAATGCGCAAACCTATGACACATTAGTTGTCTTTAGTGTTGCGGGGGCTTTCTACCTTACGGTTAACGGCGTTCTGACTCTGGTATTTCGTAAGGTCGAGAAAAAAGCCCTCGCGTTTGAAAACGCGCATTAGTCCCAGCCCTTATTCGTAACACCCTCATTCCATTCAACGCAATAACGTAAAGCCAGTAGTTCACCGCTATTGGCTTCGTTGTTCTGCTCCGCCCCCCGAAACATTTGAATGATGTCAGTACTCAAGCAAAAATCATAGCCACGTACCCTGCCAAGCCAATATCATGCTAAATTAGGAAGTTGAAGGCAAAGAGTCTACTGTTTGCAATAATATTTCCCCCTAAAGCTATTATTGCGCTTCTAATAGTCGTCAAGCTGACTTAATATATTCAGGTAACATTAATAAGGCAGCAACCTATGAGCTTTAGTGACCATTTAGATAATTTCATTAAGCAACGTGATCAGCAACCTCAGTCTCCAAATCGGCAGTCTTATCGCCGCCAGCCTGCGATACATGACGCGACAGGTCAGAGTAAGGCGCGTGAAGCCATAGCAAAAGCACAAGATGATGCTTCGACACGAGCAACGATTGAAACCAAAAAGCCTCATGTCCGTATACATGGTCGCTGTGTCACTGAACAAGAAGCCTATAATCTCGAATTAAAACAAGTACAGCCGACACCTGTCAGTCAATCAAGACTGGATTATATCCAGCAATTAAGAAAAGACTTAAAGCTCAGAAAACATTCTGACTAGCCGAGGATCAAGCTGGTTATTAAACTAGCTTGATCTTATAGACACAATCTAACTATCCTACGTATTCTTGCGCATATGATGCAATAATACCTATTTTCTTTCCGTCGAGTACATGGCTCGCTTTATTAACCCGTATATTGCCTTTTTATTTATCACGGAACCCTATCGAAACTGTATGATTATTGAACTATTTCATACTGGAGCGATAACTTTTAAATTTTTCTCATAAAAAATATTTTATGAATATAAAAATATAATGGTTACTTAATATGCATCTTGGGCATACTTCATTTTCATAAACATAACTGTCTACAAAAAACACAGCTTAACAATTACATTACAAAACTATTTGAAGAGTATTTCTATTTCATGAATATTAAATGAAAAGGAGTCTAACGATAATGCATTGAAATATCTAAAGCCCCATACTCAAACGACTGTTTTTCGCCCTTAATATATGACTTTATTCACATAATTAGTCAACTCTTCTCCCCTCCCACCATTACATCAAAACAAAAACAATCAATACTCATGCGACACACAAAATCAGCAACCAGAATTAACAATAAAACCAGTTGATATACATTAAAAATACCACTAATCGCGTACAGCTACACTATTTACCCAGAAAAAGCAATATAGGCACAAGGCATTTTAGCCGTTAAAATTAGCCATTAAGAAAAGTATGAAAAGACAGAATAATGAACTCAAATATTCAAATTAACGAGCTCGAATCCTTGCTCATTGCGATTATCGTGCTTTTTCTTGGCTACTTTATTAATAGTAAAGTTAAGGTACTGAGAAGATATAATATTCCTGAGCCTATTGTAGGCGGTCTTGTTGTTGCTGTGATCATCGCAATTATTCACCAACAAGGCGTTGATATCACCTTTAAGCTGAGTATTAAAAACACATTGATGCAGATGTTTTTTGCTACCGTCGGTTTAGCGGCAAGTTATAAACTGCTTGCTCAAGGGGGCTCTCGTGTTTTTCTATTTCTCGGATTAGCCACTGTATACATTATTATCCAGAACGCTGTCGGAGTCGGACTCAGCACCATGCTTGGCCTAGATCCTTTGCTTGGTCTGATCGTCGGATCAATCACGTTATCAGGCGGTCACGGTACGGGAGCAGCGTGGTCACAAACATTTGCATCAGACTTTGGCTTGCACACCCTCGAGCTCTCAATGGCTTCTGCGACCTTTGGCCTAATGGTAGGGGGAATCATTGGCGGTCCTGTTGCTCAGCGCCTGATCAAGAAGTATCAGCTGAAGTCCTCCTTCGGTAACAGTGAAAATCACCATATTAAACATCCGGACCTTGTTACCTACAGCGATCATGAGGAAGACAGAATTACGTCAAAGAACAGTATCGAGGTTCTCTTCATTTTGCTTGTCTGTGTAGCGGGCGCAGTACATATTAAAACGTTTGTAGATAGCTTTGGCATCTCATGGTTACGTATTCCTGATTTTGTCTATTCCCTCTTTGTTGGCGTTTTCATTACCAACCTTTGTGAAACGTCTAAGTTATACAAAATCAACAAAGAGACCGTCGATGCTCTCGGTACAATATCGCTTTCACTGTTCCTTGCTATGGCATTGATGAGCCTGCAACTCTGGGACTTACTTGAACTTGCACTGCCAATGTTGGTTATTCTTACATTCCAGACTCTGACACTCGCTTTATTTGCCTACTTCGTGACATTTCGGGTTATGGGCCGCACATATGATGCTGCAATCATCGCTGGAGGTCATTGTGGCTTCGGAATGGGGGCAACACCGACAGCAGTTATGAATATGGGCTCTTTGGTTTCGCGCAACGGACCTTCACCACAAGCCTTTATGGTGGTCCCTATTGTTGGTGCGTTCTTTATTGATATTACCAACCTGATCGTTCTTCAAGGCTACCTCAGCTTTATTCAATAATCTGATCAATACCATCGAGAGTGACGTTGTCACTCTCGACCTTTCAAGCATCCTATTCTCTATTTCTCCATCACTAACAAGATACTGATGACTCTCAGCTAACGCGTTATCTGATTTCGTTCTATCCTTTATATGTAGTCAGAAAAATTACAGCGTGATCCGGCCGATTCATAGTCATGAAACGGCTGAATCATCAAAACAGCTGTTCTGGTTACCCGTATAAGCTTGAGAATTTACAACAGGGTGTGCGCTTGAGTTGATACAATTTCATTAACCCTCCCTAAATAAAAATAATATATAAGCAGGGCAACGATAGTCAAGAACGTATGGAGTATTAGGATGTTAGGTGAAAATCATGCACTCTTCATTGAGTTCCCTGAAATGAAAAACAAGATCCACCAGCTTAAAATGACAGACGAAAATTTCAGATCAATGTCAGAGCGATACCATAAACTCGATCATGCTATACGAGGGTTAGAAGGCAATAATGTTCCTACCGAAGATCACCATTACGTTCAGCTTAAAATGGAACGTGTGCAGTTAAAGGATAAAATATTAAGCATTTTAAATAACTAGATTCTACATTTACATGGGAAAGATGTTCCCCCTAAGCCCGGTGATTAAACCGGGCTTATTAATGGAAACGTGTATATTTAAATCAGGTTATTTGGGTATATAAAAAACCATTATTAGACTTTACTATACCCATTATCTCCATTGCAGTAGCAGAATTCCGGCAACGCCGATTATTCACTCGTTTTATATTCCACGTAAAGCTGCGGTGCTCCGTTACGATCTCCGTCGTATGATTCCGCAACCCGTTCCCCGGATCCGCTGACAATTATTACGATCGAGTTACCACTTGCCCATCCTTCACGGTCGACGACTTCCTGAACCAGTGATTTAATGTTTGGGGTTCTCTGGTTCAAGCCAGCCTCACCTCTGGATGACCATGGTGCAGGTTCCCAGGTTACTGAAGCCGACGTACGTTTCCTTGACGAGATGTTTTCGTCTTCTTCCCGGAAAGTTGCAGCATTGTCTGTTGCTTCTGCCGCAAAAATTAACGCTGCCGCACCAGATTCAGTCTCATCTGTCTGAAACTGAATATAGGCATTGGTAATTGTTGCCTGTGCTGGAATAGTCATAGCATTGAAGCGCATACCGACGATCTGCTCCCTCTTGTCATAGACGAGTTCTAAATCACTACTGTTGATGTCCACTCTTCCAAAGCTTTTCTCTTCCGCATCATCTGAAGAGGCTTCGATACGTTTGCTCACCACCTGCTCGCCCACGATTGGCAAATCAATGTCAGGCTCCTCGATATCTGGCACATCTGGTTTATCCGTTGGCGGTAAAGTGGCATCAAACGGAAACATCTGATAATCGCTAGGTTTTGCTGTTGTAGGAATGGCCCCTATCGCCCCTGTTGCTCCTGATAGAATAGAGCCTATAAGTATTCCATTCGAACACATACTGTTTCCAGACTCACTTATAGCATTGATATTTCGGCAAGTAACCGGAACTGCCTTAGCTTTCGCCGGACTATTATCTGCCAGAATAAAATCCTCCATTTTAAAAATCTCAGAAGCGGTATTCAATGCCCAATAGTCTTTGGATGAATCAACCACATCTAATTTAAAATTAGTAAATTTCGGATTAGTACCGCGCTTTGGAATATCACCTAAACTATTTTGTTCAATGCCTCTAAGATCTCCCACCGTATCTTCATCATCCACTAAAGGTTCATTATCCTGAGTATTAACCTTCCAATAGACATTGCCGTCAATCAATTGGTTTACGCCTAGATTGTAGGATTTATTGATTTCACCATTAACCATCACCACGATATTATTGGCAAACGTGCTGCCATCCGGTTTGGCTGGCGTCGGAACAATACCTTTATATGAATTAAGCATGACTAACGTGTTCTGATAATAATGAACATTACGTGTCGCATAATCGCTGCCATCCTGCTTGAACATTTTTCCATAACCAAATTCCCCACCACCATTCCAGCTGTTTATACCGCTTTTACGATTAACAGGGTGATCACGAAGCAGGGTCACCACATTGCGGAAAAATAATAAGGGACCGGTCATTTCTACCGTATCCTGGCCTACTGCCACTACCGTTAGGCAATTCCTGATATAGTTGTGATCAATCACAATCTGGCCGATATTGGCGGTGCCACCATTTTTAGCTGCGCCTTCAATCTCAAACGCATCATCACCGCAGTTCTCAAGACGGTTATGATGAATAAAGATTCGATCTTCACCGTTGTTGGTGCCTATCAGATCCTGCCCTGAACCACGAATCAAATTCCAGGATATAACCCAATCTTCCGTTCCGCCTTCTAAGTTAATTGAAGTACCACGGGCACGATTAGCTGGCGTGGGGTCGTCCTTCATATCACTCCAGTAAATCCAGTAAGGTGCATCGCCGAGGATCCGAGATTGAGTGATAGTAATGTCATGTACATCAGAGGAGGACGTTGTAATGGCAGTATCGCCCATCCAGGCTGTAATCCCCTCAAACACCACGTGATGGGCATCTGACTTAAGCTCAATACTATCTTGTGCCTGATTAACGGTAAGGTTTTTAAATGTAAGATAAGAGCCCGTGACTATTAGCGTATTAGTTTCCTGAGACAACACTATCGAATAGTTCCTCGGATCGGCATTTTCAGTTGCAAACACTTCTCCGTAGCGCGCCTCCGCGTTTCTCAACGCTGTCGTCTTAGACAGACGAATATGGCATCTTCCATCAATTTCAATGGTGCCGGGACCTACATAAAATTTACTGCTGCTGCCCTCATATTTATCGGTTGTCGCTCGAAAATGATCAACGTCCAGATATGGAACTAATTGTACCCGCTCGTTTTCATAACCAGGAATACCCAGCACATATCCGTAAGCTTCATTGTCGTCACAATCAATCTTGGAACGGTATTCACCAAGTTGAGCATTCACTAATTCCCAGTCGCTATTGCCTGGTACTCGAAATTCCGGAAAACCAGAATCAATTTCGGCACTCTCACCTGGCGCGGAGGTAATTACAATAGGCGCATCTTTGGTGCCGCTGACCGCAGCTTCCACTATTTCATAATAGGTTCCGTCTCGTAAGTATAAAATATCTCCGGGCTTCAACTTTTGGATAGCGTAGTTAACGCTGGCAAAGGGTTTATCCATGGAGCCAACATTGTCGTTGTTACCATCGGTCGCAACATAGTAAGTTGCGGCCCAGGCAGATGAAATACTGGCGATAAAAACTACTATAAAGCAGCAGCTTACAAAAATACTCCGTTGTCTGCTCATGATCTTATTTCCTGCAGTAACATGATAGAAAATCGTTGCTGGTACTCTCGTCATTGAGCAGTTGAAATGCACAACACGGGAATTTTATCTTGGACAAAGAATAGTCTTGATCAAAAAGCAAACAAGTCGCATGAGTGAGAATCCGACATTATCTTGCTCTGACAATTAGCAGGCCAATAACAGAACGGATCTCCCCCATCTCTCCCTTTTGCTTTTGAACAGCCTAATGACAGGACGCACTGCCTGAATCACTAAACACTTTGCCCTCGACCGGAATAAACTCCCATTCGTAGCTCCCGGGATTCAGCGTGAATTTTATAACACCATGTGTATCGCCTTCATGAACCTCACTGTTAGGAGCAATCTCGGATTCGGGGATCGTCACAACATTCACTCCCCCCGTGCCCACGACAAATTGCCGAATACCTTGCAAAGTATCTATGGCACCATCCGCATCTTGTGGCGCAAAACGCTCATAGCCATGGCTATGGCCACTAATAACAACCTCTGCTCCGGCATCGAAGAGAATTTGCCAGAAATCACTTAGTTCTGGATTATTTCCAATACGGCCGGAGCTAAACCGAGGTTGGTGCCAGTAAGCGAGTGTGCAGGTATTTGTATGTTGCAACAAGTCGGCCTGCAGCCATTGGCCCTGAGCTGAATCATTATCGCAACCACCGATTTTATGACATTCAGAATTGAGGACGATGATGTGCCATTCACCAATATCGTAGCTGTAATACCCCTTTCCCGGTTCACCCGCTGCCGGACCAAAGTAGCTGAAATAGTCGGCAGCACCGACTGTTTGATATTCATGATTACCCGATGTGGGCCGTGTACGGGGCTTATGACGTCCCCATGACGAATCATAACAATCAGCAAACTCTTGTAGTGTTCCGTCTCCGTGCACATTATCGCCAGCGGTAAAAACCGTACCTGCCGTGACGTCTAGCAAGCGCGCTGTTGCTTCATTATCAATACCATCACATTCGCCTATATCACCCGCACCGACCAACACGTTTGGGCTTGGCACTAAGCTAAACTCGGTAACGCTTATCGCGCTACCGGTCAGATCGCTAACCGTAATTGGCCCAGAGGTTTCACCGGGGGGAACGGTGGCGTAAATTGTGTCACCTGATGCAATCCTGAACTGGGACGAGATCCCGTTGAAGGACACGTTTTTAGCGCCGCTAAAATTATTTCCTGTAATTTCCACCACCATCGCGGTCTGAGCGCTAGCTGGCATAAAAGATGTGATTACCGGTGATCCCGCAGGCTTATCTTCCCCGCCGGAGTATTCGACATGGAGTAAAGGTGCAGCATCTGGTTCTCCATCAAACGCCTCCGCGACGCGGTATCCTGTTCCTGAAATAATAATCGCCAAGGCGTTGCCACTTGACCATCCGGGCCGATCTACAATCTCTTGAATGATCGGGGCGATATCTGGAGTCTGCTGGTCGGGACCGACTTCTCCAACTGTCGTCCATGCGGGCGGAAACCACGATAAGGTGTTGGTCGTCCTCTGTCGCGTTGAGACATTACCGTTGGATAACGTAAACGTAGCGGCATCATCGGTGTTTTCAGCCTCAATCGTAAGCAAAGTTGTATCCGAACTGGTCTCATCGGTCTGCAACTGAACATAGGCACGCTCGATACTGGCCCCCTGCGGGATGGTCACGGCGCTAAAACGCAGGCCGATTGTCTGATCACTGCCATCATAAACAAGATCCAGGTCGCCGCTCGTCAACCGTATTCTGCCTGACGTTAATTCTTCCGCATCATCGGTACTCGCGGCCACTCGCACATCCAGCGTGGCGACCTCTTCCCCTATCGTCACCGTTATCTGATCGGTTACCGTTATGGCTCCGCTATCCGTTACTGACGCCGTTATCGCGTGGGCGCCCCTCGACAGGTTGCTAATCGATAACAAAGCCCCAGCACCTATCGCCCCATCCAGATCCGAAGTCCACACCACATTTTCACTCAGGTCGCCATCCTCGGCGTCATCAGCCGTGGTGGTAAAGATAACCGTATCTCCGACAGCAAAGTTCGAGTTATCGACCGGTTCCATTATGCTCACCGTCGGGATGGTATTGCCGTCCCCTACCGAAAACTCAATATGAAGTAAAGGAGCGGCACTGGGGACCCCATCGAATGCCTCTGCTACGCGCTCCCCGGTTCCGGTAACAATAATCACCACAGAGTTGCCACTCGACCATCCGGGCCGATCCACAACCTCTTGAATGATCGAGGCGATTGAGGGTGTACGCTGAGCAGGACCCGCCTCACTCCGTATTGTCCATGGCTCCGGACTCCACTGAACGGAACTTGCTGTCCTACTCCTTGACGATACATCGCCATTAACATCGGTAAACGTTGACGCATTGTCTATCGCCGCACCTTCTATCATAAGCGACGTGGGTTCAGAATTGATCTCATCTGCCTGAAATTGAATATACGCATCCTCAATACTCGCCCCCTTCGGAACAGTCACCGTATTGAAACGCAAGCCGACAGTTTGATCGCTGGAATCATAAACTAACTCTAAATCGCTGCTGGTCAGTTTCATCCGGCCTAAGGATCTTTCTTCCGCATCATCGGTACTCGCCGCGATGCGCACCTCCAAGATAGTGGGCTCCGCAGACACCTTGATAGACAGTAGGGATAAAATGACAGGAGTGACAAAAATAAGGAAAAGGACTCTTCCTAGCCGCGAGAATAAAAACGAAAATATAGTCGTTCTTTTTGATGGGCTTACTTTATACATATTATTACCTGTTTTTCTTCATGTACCACATTGCCTATCCCCTGTAGCAGGATAAACTGTCGAAAAAACGATTGTTTTAAATAATATAGTACAAGTACGCAACATCTAAAGCTGAGCCGAGATCTTCATAACGCCATTCTTAATATTCATTACCATTTTCTCAAAGTTCATTATGCTTTTCTCAATATTCAGATTTACTCCGACACAAAAAAAGTCCGCGATGGCGACCTTAAGCCTTGGTTCTTATTCGCGGAAGTTCAGCGCCAAAATCAATGATAGCTAACCAATTGGCCTGCACCCAAATCACCTCAAACTCAGGGTATTATCAGTTAACTATTGACGATTTATCACTAAAAAACAGATGAGCTCCCTGCTTTTCATTAATGGCTAAAATTCATTCCATATACAACGCTTCATTTCCAGCAATACCTCATCCAATGGTTTACTTGCATCAATCACTTTTACTTTAGTCTCAGAACCATATTGCAAATTATTGATGGCTTCAACACGCCGCCAGCTTTCCTCAATACACATATCTTTTTTGCGTTCTACTGCAAGATCCGGGGTGATGGTCAATTTAATGACAATATCCGGTGAATAGTCTTCAGCCAGAGAATATGGACGACCTTCCCACCTTGCGATGGCGCGCAATATGCTTGACTGGTGGCCAAGCAAACCGGATAACAGCGGTCCGTCGTTAAATCCCATAATTTGATTTTGCGGATACCGATCACAGATCACCACCATACCGCGGTTTCGAGCCATATTTGCCTTGCGTAATTTACGACGTTTTTCTAACGCAAGGGCCGAAGCCCAAAGAACTTTAGCAATTAATCCTAACCGGGAACCTGAAGTACGATCGCGCGCACCATGTTCATTATGGTTGTCGGCATTCTGGTATTTTTCCGATCTTGATCCTGTCCGGTTTCGTAAGTATTTTGCGGCCCATTTCATCGGCCAGCGTAATAAGGAACTAGACCCATCCCCGCTGCCGAAATAAACAGGTAGCACGTCAATCTTCCAGGAGAGCCACTTCTGAATTTCGTTTATCTGGGTAGACTTACCTGCGCCATCACACCCTAATACTGCAATAAGAAGCCCCCCTTTAACATTTACCCGTTTGAGTGGCACTGCCATATGGAGATATTTCTTATTGATATAACGACTAATCCAAATCAACTCCCTTAAGTATTGACGCCACCCGGCACCGAATGCGGTATAGGTTCGATATAGCTGCATTTCTGATTTGGTATTCTTGCGAAATTGAATAATCTGGTGAAGGGTGGGCTGAGGCGTCGTGACAATTTCTCGCAACGGTTTAATTGATTTTTTTGGCAGCAGCATCTCTGCATTTTCGAGCACTTTTTCAAGATCCATTCGCTCTTGCAGCCAGTGAAACTCGCTTAACTCTGCTTTGCTGAAATAATTATTTTTGAAAAAGTAGAAAATGCGATCTCTTATTCTGAGCTTTAAGGCTTCACTTACCAATAGCAACAACATTTCCATGTTGGGATCAGTAATGTAAACCTTTTCCTTATGATCAAACACTCGCGAGGCAAGCACTTTCTGCTCCCAGGGGAGATGGTAACTTTTTAGATGCTTTTCACCCATTACTATCTGGTGGTGCAAATGTAAATGGCATAACATCCCGGTTTTAACATCAAGCCCAAGATAATCTTCAACCGCAGGAAAGCCATTGGTCGATACGGCTTGAAACCGTTTAAACCCCGCCTCTATTAACGCATTGTTCAGACTACGGTTACCTCCTTTCTCGACAAGAACATCAAGATCTTTGTAACCAAGAAGTCCTTCTCGTAGCTCTGCATTACTTTCCCAATGACAATATACTACACTCTCTCTGGCGAATTCCTTGAATACGCGAAGAGGTGTATCAATGCTATCCGGGTAGACCTGATCAATATTTAGATCTGAAATATAGGATGATTCCATTGTATCCCCAATCATATTCAATACATCGTATAAAATAGTAGACGCAAAAAATGCACGTCGTTACTATAAAGCTCATAGCGAGTTCTCAACCGAACCATTTTCGTCAGGCACAAGTGCCTCTGGTACTCTCCCTTTCCAATTTGAAACAAGGTATTCCGCCACATCGTGGGCACGTGATTTGATATCGCTCTGGCGCTCAGTAAAATCCACCACCAGAGTACCGGCCCCTTTCTCATTTTGGATTCGACTAAAAAGTCTGTCGAACGACACGGGCTGGTGATCACGAAGATCCAAAAAAAGATCGGGTCTCAGACTGTCTACCAAAGGATTCTGTGGCGGCGAAAACGCATTGTTGTCATAATCTCCGCTCTCTACTGACAACTGCTGCATCGGGCCGTCAATCAACAAATGCACGCCGGGTGTAGTCTGAGCCTTTGAAACAAGCTCCCCCAGCGCCAACCAATACACTGTGCTGGCTAATCCTTTCTTTTGTGCCTCGTTTTCAGAGCCAATCATGATCAGCGTTTGATAAAGGGTTTCCCGTGGCGCTCGCTTCAACGCTTTCAAGGCAAGGCGTAAGCATCTTATTCGGTGGCCTATCCCAGAGTTTCGCCGGGCCAAATGCTGCATCATGTCTGTCGCCGGAATCCCCTGCTTTTTTAACAAGTTGATGACTATTTCTGGCAAAATCGTCTTTTCTTCCGGGGTTAATCCACAAAACTCAACAATGATACTGTTCCGTGATCCAGGTAAAATACTGGCATCTGACTTTGGCTTGAGTCTACAACCGACCAATCTGGCGAGCCAGCGCACATCAGGCCCGACGATCAGATCAGGGCTAATCATTGCAACAATGCTGATACTTAGAAAAATAATGCCAAGCACCCCGAATATAATCCCCATATACCCAACATCATGATGGCGCATGGTCATCGCCGTCGCTTGAGCGAGCGGTAATAAACAGAGCGCATAAATAGTCCCCCGAGCATGTTTCAGGGCAAACCAGCTCCAAGAGATTTTTAATCGCCCTAGTGACAATTGAGCCATCAAAATAAAATTTAGAAAGATAGCAAGAGACACACCCACAGCAACACCAGGTAACCCCCATTGCACGCCAAAAGACGTACAGATAACAACCGCCCCGGTATAGACCGCCAATCGCCAGGCTCTTTGATACACCAATCCGAATGCCTTGGTTAATGAATCATTCAGCTTATATCCCATTCGAAATAGCAGTGTGGATGCCAGGATCTGCAGTGGGAGCACCGTTTCAGACCAGTCAGGCCCGAGTATCAGACGAACAATTTCCGGTGCCAGAACGACAAACAATACCGATGTCGGTGCCATCATTATTGCACTGAGCGCTATCGCATGACCATAATGTTCAGTGGCTCTCTGCGGGTCGCTCTGCAATCGTGAGTAGACAGGAAACATGACTCGTTCCAACACCTGCCCGAATAACATTACCGGCATAGTAACCAACTGATAAGCTCGCCCGTAAATCCCGACAGCAGTTGAATTCATCGCTCCCGCAACAACTAAGTAGTCAACCTGAGTTGCGGCATACCCCAACAGCTTGCCGGAACTAAAACCACCCGCCATCCACAAGATATGGCGAAATGAGCCGCGGTCAAAGGCAACGTGCAGCGAATCAAGCTTTTTCCAGATCAAAATAACACTTTTAAGTCCAACCTGGGCGATACACGCCCACACCAACGCCCACACACCGACGCCTGCCAGCGCTAATGTGACCCCTACTAAGGTATAGCCAAAAACAAATGACAGCACTTCAGAAAAGGCCAGTACCGTAAACTTAAGCTCCCGATGGAGCAGTCCTTCCGCGACCAGCGACGGTGCCTGAAGCAAAAAAACGCAAGAAAGCGCCGTAATAATCGGTTCTATATCAGGTTCGGAGAACCACCTTCCGATTGCTGGCGCAAGCAGCCACATTGAGAACAGCGCAGCTGCACCAAACACCCATGAAAGTAACGAGGCTGTTCCTATGTCTCGCGTCGACAGACTTTCTTTCTGAACGATCACGGGTCTGATCAGCGCCTCCGCAAACTGGCGTCCTAGCCCAATCACCACCATGGTAAGGGTAACCAGACCGAATTCCGTCTGGGTTATATAACGTGCTAATACTGCCAGCACCAGTATTTGACCCAGCCCCTGAATAATAGCTGCCGCAGTGGTTATAACGGCCCCGTCAAGTACATGGGATGAATGTGACTTATCAGTCATTTAATGTGCTCTCAATCGCTTTTTTTACACTCTGAATCGTGTCGGTCAATGGCTGTTCGGTATCAATATAATGTACCGTTTCCGTGCCGATCCGATGCCAGTCGCGTACTTTTTGATGGCGGGATTCTATATATCCGTCTCCTTCTTTATCCGCCTTGACTCTGCTTCGATTCCGTCGTTTGGCCGTTTCCAAAGAAACCTGTAATTGTAAAACGATATCCGGAGGTGGGATTTGTTGATATATTTTGCTTTCGAGACGGGCTAGCAGGTTATATAATGCGGATATAACCCCTTTATGATCAGCATCGACAACAAGGCGCGCGCTGTCCATTCCTCCTGGCTTATTTGACGGGTAGCGATCACAGATAATAAATCCCTTGCTACCTGCAGCCCTTCGGCTCCTGACCAGAAGTTGACGCCGCTCCCAGGCAACACAGACTGCTCGAATGGCATAAATAAGTGATCCGAGTTTTTGGGTGCTTTTACGTGGTTTCACTGTCTCTGCGGGATGGCGGCCAACCTCTTCTTGAGTCATTACATGCCCCTCTATTCGTGAAGTTCGTAAAGCGGGCATTTTTTTTCTCAATAAGGGTAATAATGCATGGATCGGCCAGGTACTCCAGGTCGCGGGAGGTTTCCCTGCATGAATGACGCGCACGCTATACAACTCTCCCAGCCAGGCCCCTATTTCATTCGCGAGTGTGGACTTGCCGGTGGCCTCCGGCCCGACCAATGCAATAACCGCAGCATCGCTATTTTTCGCTCTGTTTTCTGTCATAGTTTCCACTCTGGTTTTCAGCGTTCATCTTGGCCTGCACCGTTATTATGGGCACCAAGAATTAGTCCACACCTGCAGTATCATTCATTACAAACATCTAAAATTATAGTGAGGCCTCTTCCAGTCCGGTCAGAATAATGTGCTTCGCTTTTTCAACCATCGGGCTATCGTTTTTCCCCGAGGCCATCGATACCTCCTTGTCAGGACTAACCAGGAGCAGTTTAGGATTTATTTTCGGGTTCCCCCCCAAGAAATTAAAGGTGGTTATCGCATGATTAATAAACGATTCAATGGCTTCTAACGAACCGTCAGGAATACGTTTATGGCCTCGAACCCGGGTTCTTTCAATAAGCGTTTTCTTTAAAGCACACAGATAGACCACCACATCTTCGCATGGTGCCAGCTCGATAAATGTTTGTAGCTGTTTTAAATCTGGCTCGATGGACTCATGGACAAACAGATAATGAGCGATATGAAGTATGCCTTCATCAATAATAATGATCCGATTTGTCGTGTCCTGACATGCGATAAATTCATGTATACCAATATTTCGAACTAATATTCTGGCGATTTTTAATCTTTCTCTGAAAGTAATGGTCGACGGCAGCTTACGTAAATACTCGTATGAAAAATTCAGAAGCCTCTTTTGTTTTCGACAGTTAAGAATACACCAGAAAATACCGATAATATTAATAGCAGACACTCGGAAAATACGATGAGGTAACCATGCCAAGTACATTTGCCGTAATACAAAGTCATCACCCGAAATAATCTCCGGCTGCCCGTTACGATGAGAAGCCATCATATTGTTCAGCAATGTCGATTTACCCGCACTTGTGCAACCAATGAGTTCTATTTTCAAGGGTACGGCTTCCTTAAATACAATTTAGACCAATAATAGCTCGTGGTGATTTGTCATCATTTTTCAGCATTCAATGGTTCATAGAGATCATCACTATAGTCACTGTAATCACCGTAGGTTTCAGCCTTTCGGAAATCGAGCCCGTTCACTACAATCCCGATCTGTTGCTGTTTCACCCGCGCCAACTTCTCTAGACCATTTTTGATTTGGCTCTGCTGGGTAGTACCTGCACGCACCACGTATACCACCATGTCAGCATTCGTTGAAATGACTTCCGCATCGCTCACCGGTAAGACGGGAGGACAGTCGAGAATCACTCTATCGTATTGTGACGTCAGCTTTATCAGCAGATTTTTAAAACGGGCAGAGCTGATTAACTTTAAGGGATCAGCAACTCTGCCGCCTGCCGTAATCAAATGGATATTTTCATTCTCCACAATACATTCTTCCAAACGGGCAGTATCGGCGATGAGCTCTGCCAGCCCCGGTGTATTTTCTTGTACTTTTAATTCCTTACTCAATCTTGGTCGACGCATGTCACATTCAATCAGAATTACTGACTCTAGCGCCCCGCATCTATAGGCCAGATTTATTGCCAGTTTCGTTTTGCCCTCATTGCTAACAGTCGAGGTGATCATCAGCGTCTTATTCGGTTTAGTCATTGCGCTTATTGCGATACCTGTATGAATGCTGCGGATTGCCTCATTGAATCTGCGTGCTTTCGCATCATTTTGAGAATAACTGATCAATTGCTGTTTACGGTGGTTCCTGAGCAGAGGAACGACACCAAGCAGTGGATATTTGAGCTTTAATTCGACATCGGCGATGTTGGTTAAGCTGTTATCAAGCGCATCACGTACGAATGCGACAATCACGCCTGCGATCACGCTGAGAACGAATGCGATGATAATAGTGAGCATTTTCTGCGGTTTGATAGGAGTAACGGGAATGACAGCTGGCGATATAATCCGGGCATTAGCAGACTGAAGGTATCCCGTCTCAGCGGTTTCTTTTAGCCGGTTATAAAATAGATTGTAGAGTTCACGATTTGCGTTAACCTCCCGCTGCAACGAACTCAATTCCGATTCCTTTCGCCCTATTGTATGGTACTGTTCTTTTGCCGCTTCGATTGTTCGCTTTAATCCAGATTCATTAGCCTGGGCCACTTCGTATTTTTTCTTAATCCCCTGAATAACACTATTAATTTGTCGGGATAAATTTCTGTTTATTGTTTTCACATTTGTCTGGGCCGCGATCATCTTAGGATGGTTTGGGCCATAACGCTTTTCCAGCTCGGTCAGTTTTTGTTGTGCGGCACCCAGTTGGTTTTTGAATTCCTGTACCAATGGGTCATCCAGTACGGCAGGATTCGAATCGAAATCGCCTGACGAAACACTGCCCCTTCGATTAACCTGTTGATAGTCGTTTTTCGCCATAGACAGCGATCGTTGGGCTTCTGCCAGCTTCATCGTCAATTCATTGATCTCTAGCGAAGGCAGATGCTGCAAACCTTCGACATCAACCAGTTGCTCCTTCTCGCGGAAAGCCTGCAGTTTTCTTTCAGACTCCTCAAGATTGTTTTTTAAAGAATC
The DNA here is from genome assembly GCF_033720175.1 of Photobacterium sp. Classification (GTDB taxonomy): domain Bacteria; phylum Pseudomonadota; class Gammaproteobacteria; order Enterobacterales; family Vibrionaceae; genus Photobacterium. Next base: position 69,430 of record NZ_JAWWDA010000003.1, on the reverse strand, counting down.
GACCCTTCGCGATAACCACTTTTCCGCAGACTGGGTAATAGAAAACTTCGCTTCCTGGATACTCTGGATATAGGCTTCGACATGGGTATTTACGACAGCAGCGGCAAGCTCAGCATCCGGCGAATTGAATTTCACATCGATCAGTTGGGTGTTCTTAACGGGCTTTACCTTAAGGTTATCCAAATAATCAATGACGACAAACTGCATCTGATCTGTCGTTTTTTCAATATCAGTCGGCTCTAGGTCAATTTTAGTCCACTGGGCTATCCAATCTCTGATTTTAGGCCAGCCCGCTGACGTTATCCACTCACTCCAACCTGAATCGATAATGCTACTTTGGGAAACGTTGTTTTGCTGATTATTCAACAGATCAAGATCACCAATAACCTGCTCAACCAGCGGTCGGGATTTCAGTATTTCATATTGGGTCAGATAATATTCCTGACTATTACTATCGGGGGTATAAACCTCTTCGATAGAAATGACCTTCGCAGTTCGGGATTCAATCATGACTGTCGCCGTGGCTTGATAAATCGGCGTCATAACAGAAACCAACAGGGCCACAATTAAGCTTATGGCAATAGCCGACAGTAAAATACGCCACCCTGAGCGGCGAACCACGCTCAGGTATTGCCGAAGTGACACCTCATTTTCTCTACTCCATGGCGTATCTGGGCTTGAAGCAGGTGAATTGCTTATATTCATGATTAGAAGAAACTCCGTTCTACAGTGATCAGATCACCCGCTTTGACTGAATCATTCAGCTTAACTGGGACAGAATTATATTTATTACCCCGCTGACCAGCTCGGACTACGGTAATTTTGTCTCGAGCTGCGCGATTAGTGAACCCGCCCGCAAGAGCAACGGCATGCTGTACGCTAAGTCCCGGTCGGTATTGAAATCCACCAGGGGCGTTCACCTCGCCATGTACATAGAAGGGGCGATATTCTTTAATCGAAACGATGACTTCGGGGTTGACCAAGTAAGGGCCTTTTAGCCTCAGAGTAATCCGCTTATCAAGTTCAAATATTGTTAACCCGGCAACCTGCAATTCGCCAATGAATGGATATTTGATCTTGCCGGTATCCGGGATCACGACATCCGTGCTTAAATCGTCTTCGCCAAAAACACTGATCGAAATTCGGTCACCGGAACCAAGAATATAGGAATCGTCACCCCGCCCCTGGCCAAAAGCCTGAAGTGAGCTAAGGAGTGTGATAAGCACTATACCCAGAATGAAAAACTTATCATAATATTTCATATAGTTACGTTGACCTCCATTGAAAAAATACGACGATCAATTCAATTCTGTCGATGTTACAAATTAGATGTTGTTCCTCAACATCTAATGCCCATAAATACCAGCCACATACCTGTAATAAAACACCCTTATATTAAATTCTGTAGGTTATTCATAATCTTCCGTATTTCGTCTCCCCACCCGCAACCATTAATCCCGATAGTTCCTAAAATATGAGCCCACATTTAAGTCTTGTTGCATAAAAACCAATTAGTCAATATCAAACAGCAAATTATTCGTATATTCCCTACCGTTCATTAATCTATAGGACAATTAAATCGTCACGTAAAATAATTACCTAACTTTCTTACTCTTCACACTTTCATCCTTTAATTATCATTAAATTCAAAAGCATAAATAATTCACTTCTAATTATTGCAAGTAAATCTCAAAAATGAAAACGACAACATCTTAACCATTTGCTTATCTTAAATTAGTAATATCGCTGGTATTAAATTAGTAACAAAAGAGGGATCTAGCAAATACAAAGGGACTTTATTTACATAATAGCTTGCGTGTATTGAGTTATTCGGGAACTACAAAAAATGTCAAAAATGAAGAACATAAACAATAAGTCGGGATACTTTGTTGATGCCCGCCCTAACAAAAAGCTATATCGCTTTCATGACACCCTGCTGGTCTATGGCCAACTCTACGGCAGTATTCTCGCTTCCATCGCGATTATGATGGGCTGTGCTTACTGGAACCAAGGAGAAATGGCGGAAAAATATCAGTCACTTACTGTAGTTAATGGTCTTCTCGTCTACATCGTATATCAGTTAATGGGCGTGTATCACCAGTCTGATGGCAATCTCTTAGGACGCCGTAGAAGCTTTCTATTTGGACTCTGGGTTCTGAGCAAAGCCTGGGCATTGGTTGTGCTGTCATTAATCTTTTTTACCTTTATAACGAAATCATCAACTGAATATTCAAGATTAGTACTGGTACTTTGGGCAACACTTGGATTATTGGTTCAGTCAGGAGTCTATTTCCTTACCTATTTGATTTCTAAAAAATACTTATTTCACTTCCGTGAAGCTATCCCAACATTGGTTGTTGGAGCCAATGCTCTGGGCGAACAACTTGTTAAAAAACTCAGTAATAATACATGGTTGCCCGATAGGATCGTTGGCATTGTTGATGATGATCCGGAAGCCAGAACGTCATGGGATGGCCCGGTGCCCGTTCTTGGCGCAATTGATGACTTGAGAGACATCCTCAAGCAACACAATATTCGGCGCATCTATATAACGTTGCTATTAAGTCAGTCCAGTAAAGTAGAAGATATTATTAAAGACCTGGATGAGGAATGCGTAGATATCATCTGGATTCCCGATACTTTTACTATTACAACCATCAACCAGAGTATTAAGGAACTCTCAGGCCTGCCACTGTTGGTTTTATCGGGCAGCCCGATGTCGAGTGTAAAAGCCGTGTTGATGAAGTCACTGATGGACAAAGTCATTGCCATTGCTTCACTCATTATACTGCTGCCCTTGATGGTCCCAGTCGCCTTGGCTATAAAATTAACCTCACCCGGCCCGGTATTTTTTAAGCAAAAACGCCATGGCTGGGATGGCAAGGAGATTGATATATGGAAATTCAGATCAATGTATGTGATGGAAAACAAGGAGAACAAACTCGAGCTCGCAAAACGTAATGATCCGAGGGTGACTGCAGTGGGAAAATTCATTCGTAAAACAAGCATTGATGAACTGCCCCAACTTTTTAATGTCATTCAAGGGAATATGTCCTTGGTTGGGCCAAGGCCTCATGCCATTGAGGTAAATCAGTTTTATTCAAAACACATACCTAGCTTTATGCTTCGACATCGCATCAAGCCCGGAATTACCGGCCTGGCACAAATATGTGGTTTTCGTGGTGGTGATGATTGCACCACTAAAACCCTGGACAGAATGGAGTTAAGAGCCGCACATGATATTGAATACATTAATCACTGGAGTCTTTTTCTCGATCTTAAAATTCTCCTAATCACACCATTTAAACTATTCTCACATGATGCGTACTGATTTTTGTAGACAGGTACAAGTTAACACGGCGCTACCCGCAGGAGGCAAAAGATGACAGAGAACGGACCCAAGAAAAAAGTCATACAAGTCACAGAATGCTTTGCCTATGGAACGGCCAAGTCGCTCAAGCAATTGAGCGGGCTTTTAAAAGATGAATACGAAATAGTTGTTTTTTATTGCCGCCGAGACGGAACAGAATCAGAAATCAAAGATATTGATTCCGATATAACATGGGTAGAGATGTCCTCTGAAGGCCTGTTTCGTCATATCGCTAATATTTTAAAAGTACGATCCTTTATCGACAAAAATACCCACGCCATTCACGGTCATAGTAGTTATGGCGGTATGTATGCTCGATTGGCACCGATTGGAAAACACGTCCCTTATGTTTTTTATTCGCCACGAGCTTACTCGTTTCTTCGACAAGATATCAACTGGGTAGTCAGACACGTTTTTCTCATCGCAGAAATTTGCTTATCGGTTCTGGGACGTACCGTTTCCTGTGGCCCGGCCGAATTCAATATTGGAAAAAAATTCACCAAACAAATATTTAACATTAATAATTCAGTGGTAATTGCAGACAGACCGAGTAGTCATAATAATGATGATGAATTCAAGGTTATCTCTGTCGGTCGAATATGCCATCAAAAAGCCTTTGATACTTTCATTGATGTCGCGAAAAACCTGGCTGAAATCAAATTTACCTGGGTCGGGTCTTCTGATCTTGATTATCGCCAAAGTATTATTGATAAAAACGGCGGACTACCGGATAACATCACTATTATTGACCATATGGTTCAATCTGATTTATTTAAAGAAATCAGCCAATCTTCACTAATATTCCACCCCTCCCGCTGGGAAGGTTTGTCGAGAACCCTTATCGAATCGTTGGCACTGGGAATACCGATAGTAACCTCCACTTGTCAGTCTAATCTCGATTGCTTACACCCGAGGCGAGACGCTAAGGATAGCCGGGGGGAATATGACAATGGCTATGCATGCAAGACAGTTGAAGAATATGTAAATGCAATCAGGCTAATGAAAAACGATCCCAAACGCCTGGCACAAATGAGCCAAGCGTCTTATACCCTTGCAAAAAGAGAGTTCAACGTAAATGTAACGAAAAAGAGATGGCTGGACTTGTATAAGGGAGAGCTTAACAGTGAATACACTAACTAAATCCACCCTCCCCAATTCATGATTCATTGCGCGGGACGACATTAATGACTAGGGAACACCATCTAACCAATGTCTTCAAGGTCTTAATGAGCATTGCTCTGCTGCTTGCCTGCATGCCAAGCTTTTTGCGGCTTGGGGACTCCAGGGCAAGCCTTAGCTACGTTTACATCATCATGTGTCTTGTCATATTATTTGTTACGGTGCTAAAAGACAAAACCATGCTATCTTTTTTCCACTACCAAGCCCGAAAAAACAAGCTTCTTTTTATTTGCGTGCTAGCACTTTATCTTTTACACATAATTCGCTTTATGATCAGCCCTGATGATGGCGTGATGTCCAGATCGTTTACTGCCGTGATCATCTTTACAACTTGTTATCTTTATTTTTCGTTCCTTTTCTACAATGACAAAAATCTTTTCGAACGCTTTTATTACCTCATAACGATAGGTTTAATACTTAACCTTTTCGTGGTCTTGCTACAAAAAAATGGATTTAACTTATCCTCTTCATACTATGACGGAGATCGTTATTCAGGGCTATTCTCACATCCAAATCAACTGGCTATTATGGTGTCGACGACTTTTCTCTTCTATGTCGCTAACTTCTTGGCGCAGACCAGGCTACTCAAAAAAACGTTCGCGATTTTCATGGTTTTTGCTTGTTTCATGATGATGCTCCTGGCTGGCTCAAAGACAAACGTCGTTGTTTCCCTCATCGTCCTTATCGCCTATTTTTCATTTCCTATATCCAGCAGAAATATCGCTAAATTTTTAGGTGGTATTCTTTTCTTGTCATTCGCCGCTATTTTAATTACACAATCTAATATCTTACTACGTGTCAACCCACGCCTGTTTGAAGTTTTGACAACATTGTCACTCGATGACTTGCTCGAATACCGGACAATCGTTTCACGAATAGAATTATGGGATTACTCCTGGGGTGTAGGCACACGCTACCCCTATCTTGGCGAAGGTTTTAACAGCAGCCTGCCGCCATCCGTTCCTCACAGTCATAATTTATTCATTGATTATCTGCGTATTTTCGGCCCAGCCGGAACATTCTTTATTAGTTGTTTCCTCTGTTCTTTGGTCTTTTATCGTACAAGTCTGGGTCAAAGCAGAGTTGAGGATGATCGAGCGAGTGTGTGCAAGTTATCGATAGTTGCATACATACTAGCCAATATGATGAGTGACTCCATGGGGCCTCAAACAGTGTTCTTTTTAGCCTTTTTTGTCTCTTATCTTTCTGTACATTCGAGTATGGCTGTTGCAGCCGTTCAACATCATTCAGCGTTAAGGGGGGCAGAACAATACAAGAACCCATCTACTTAATTTTAAAAACGAAAGAAAAATCCGGGGCGGACAATGACTCCAATATATTATTCTGGTCAAAATGTACTTATACCCTCGTTCTGATAACGACGAAACAATAAGTAACGTGACCAAAATGGTGTCTAGAAATTGGTGTCATTCTCCAAATTATCATTCATACATAGAGTAATAATTCAGGACTTGAATATGATCAAAAAATGCCTTTTCCCGGCAGCAGGTTACGGTACCCGTTTTTTACCTGCCACAAAGTCGATGCCGAAAGAAATGATGCCTATCGTCAACAAACCACTGATTGAATATGGTGTTGATGAAGCACTGGAAGCCAAAATAGAAGGCATGTGTATTGTGACTGGCCGCGGTAAACATTCCCTGATGGATCACTTTGACAAAAATTATGAGCTGGAACATCAAATCAGTGGCAGCTCCAAAGAGGCGCTGCTGGTCGATATTCGCCGAACCATCGGAAGTGCAAGTTTTACCTATGTTCGCCAACATGAGATGAAAGGCTTGGGCCACGCTATCCTGACAGGGCGAGACCTGGTTGGTGATGAACCGTTTGCTGTGGTATTAGCTGATGATCTTTGCATCAACCAACATGAAGGTGTGCTGGCACAAATGGTCGCACTGTATAAACAATTCCGCTGCTCTATTGTTGCGGTTGAAGAAGTGCCGGATGATGAAACCCATAAATATGGGGTTATTGCGGGCCAGAAGATCAAAGACAACCTATACCGGGTTGAAGACATGGTCGAAAAGCCGGATCCCGGCACCGAACCCAGCAATATGGCTATTATCGGCCGCTATATTCTAACACCCGATATCTTTGAGATCCTGGAACATACCCCACCCGGCAAAAATGGGGAAATACAAATCACCGATGCGTTGTTGGAACAAGCGAAAAATGGTTGTGTATTAGCTTATAAATTTGAGGGGAAAAGGTTTGATTGTGGCAGTGTCGAAGGCTTTATCGACGCCACCAACTACTGTTACCAAAATATATATCTAGCCGAAACAGTCCAGAGTCGCCCCCAGGACGCGGATTCTGTCACTGAAACCAACCCTGGCGTAACACCTTTAATTTCAAATGGCTAGCGGTGTATTTTTTCCCCTTGCGTTCATTGCCAACCTGTTGACTTTCTTTGTTGGCAGGTTCGGTAATACAATCTTCTGGTCTACGGGGCTTGCGTAAACGCTGTTGATATTTAGAAAAAACGAAAGTAAAACGAAGTGGAGTCACAGAAAGTAATGTTGCCGACCTTGCTCTTTAGGGCGTTTGTACTGATATCAGTCACGCTGTTCGCCTGCGCCTCACTGCTAAAAAGCATTGGCTGGTATAACGTATTTTTTCAAGCTGTTGAAGACATCGTCGGGGGCGACAAAGCACTTCACCTAATCGTGGCGTTTTATATCTCATTACTGGTAAGTCTGGCAGTAAATACTTCCCGACGCCAACCATCGACACACTTTGTCAATCGGGTGTTTATCTGTCTGTTCATTTCATTTTCGACCGATGAATTATTGCAGTTATTATCCAGTTATCGTCATTTTTCCTTTGCAGATCTGGTGGTCAACTATGTGGGCCTGCTGCTGGGTTGGGGAGCAGGTCGCTTGCTGCTGAAAACCACAATGAACGATCATCAGCACCGTTCATAAATAACTGTGCGAGTATATTTTGAACGCTCTGGACGGCCCACCTCTCTCTCAAATTACAGACGTAAAAAAGCCAGCAATTAAGCTGGCTTTTTTGAATTTGGCGGAGAGATAGGGATTTGAACCCTAGATACGCTATAAACGTATGCCGGTTTTCAAGACCGGTGCTTTCAACCACTCAGCCATCTCTCCGTAATTGCGGTGGATAATACGCACCTCTTTTTTTGTTGTAAACTCTTTTTATTTATTCTTTGCTCAACCGCTCAGAATAAAAACAAAATGGTCTATTTCTACTTTTTCTAGCGTTTTTTCCGCTTACTTACGACCTTTTTTATGCTCTTATATGGCTTAAAATTCGTAGCTGTGATTATTATTAGTAAGCTCATCATGCCTAGCAATATAAAACTTTTTGCTGTTTATTGCTCATTGTTGCCTTGTTTGTTATTGCCGCACTCAGCCCTTGCCACTGAGACCGAGATGACGTTTTGCCACACAGTTTTATCACCTCAGACTGGTGACTGGCGGCAACTAAATGCTCAATGCGATATTGGCTCCGGGTTATGGGGGAAAAAGCCCAAACCTACAGAAGGAAGCTTCTGGGTTCAGTGTAACTACAGCCACTCTTTACCAGGCAAGGCGTTTACTGAAAAGGTAAATACTTTGTTTACGAATAAAACTTATCTGATCAAAGACAACAATCACTTCCGTTGTTTAGCCGGCCCGTATTCCACGTACACTCAGGCATTGCAAGCAAAAAAACGATTTTCAGATCTGCTGAATATAACGACTTTTATTCGCCAGACAGCAAATAAAATCAATATCCCAGATAAAGAACAGCAGAGCTTACCCGCGGCAAAACTGTCGGAAAAATCTAACAATAAAGGAGACAGTGCGCAGGTCTCGACATTGATTGAAAATCGGGTGATTTTAAATTCGATTATCTACTCGTTCACTTTCAATGGATTAAAGTATCATCAGCCTCGAAATATCAACTCAACCAAAACTATGCCTCCAATGTTTATCAGTGAAAAAGATAACTATTGGTCTCGGGTTAATCTCTCTTCTGCAGAGAGTTGGTGTAAACGTTTTGGTTTGCGCTTACCGTACTTTGAAGAATTAGAGCGGCTTCAAACTCACGGGCAACACCTTGTGCTGCGGTATCAATGGCCGACTCAGGTCAATTATTGGAGCCGTTCTGTCAATCCATTGTCAGGAGAGATTAAAACGATCAATTTAAGAAACGGTAAATACGATGAATACCGTCCACCAGCCTTACTTTACACGACTTGCGTATCTGACTAATCTTACATAAATATTTGTTTTTGTGAGCTTTATCAGCATTGAAACATAATTTTACAACTTTGCTTTTAAAGATAATGAAATGTTAAGTATCATGCGTTATAAGGAACTAGCAAAGACATTACGAGCTGGTGATTATTCAAATACGCATGAATGACTTGCATTTATGAACTTTCACCCTCATATATGTCTTAATAGATATCAATATAACTAACCCTAAGGGGACAACTTATGAACGATCGTATTGTCAATCGTAGTGCTTCATACGATAGCGTACTTTCAACCAATAAGGTTTTAAGAAATACCTACTTCCTGTTATCCATGACGCTGATCTGGTCTGCTGCTATTGCTGGTCTTTCTATGGCAATGAACCTGCCTTATCCTGGCATCATCATCACCTTGGTTGGTTTCTACGGTTTAATGTTCCTGACAGAAAAAAACCGTGACAGTAGCTTAGGCATTGTCTTTACTTTCGCATTAACGGGTTTCATGGGTTATACCCTTGGGCCAATCCTTAACATGTATCTTGGTGCAGGTTTAGGCCACGCTATTGTTCCGGCTCTAGGCGGTACTGCCCTGACCTTCTTAGCGTGTTCTGCATATGCTCTTACTACTAAACGTGATTTATCGTTCTTGAACGGTATGCTGCTTGCAGGTTTTATCGCGATTGTTGTGGGTATGATTGCAAACATCTTCCTGCAAATGCCGATACTTTCTCTGGCAATTAGCGGTATGTTTGTGCTGTTCTCATCAGCAGCAATTTTGCTAACCACACAGTCGATTGTTCGTGGTGGTGAAACTAACTACATCTCTGCAACTGTTACGCTGTACGTCTCTATCTACAACCTGTTCCTAAGCTTGTTACAAATCTTAGGTATTATGGGTAGTGATGACTAATATTATTTAGTCACAGACTGATTTCTAAAGCGTCCACTTGTGGGCGCTTTTTTATTTCGAATGCCGAATTTCTTACTTTTACTTGCAGCAAAGTCTCTGAGTCACTATCCTCTCTGCGTTCCAAATATCGAGGCACATCATGCTTGAATTCGAAGGCAAACAATTAGAAACCGATGCTCAGGGTTACCTGAAGAATATTGATGACTGGTCAAGCGAGCTCGTTCCTCTTCTGGCACAAGAAGAAGGTATAGAGTTGACCGAAGCACATTGGGAAGTGGTGAACTTTGTTCGTGAATTCTATTTGGAATTCAACACATCCCCAGCTATTCGTATGCTGGTTAAAGCCATGGCGAAGAAATACGGTGAAGACAAAGGTAGCTCTCGCTATCTTTATAAGCTGTTTCCGAAAGGTCCGGCCAAGCAGGCGACAAAACTAGCCGGGTTACCTAAGCCGGTCAAATGTATCTAGCATAAACACAGGGCGTTCACGCCCTCTGTTATTTGATTTCAAAACCATCGACATGCCGCCACTCAAGTTCTTCTGTTTCAACCTTATCAACCCTCGACATCCTGGGCCCCTTTTTTAGCCAAGCCAGCAGTTTATTCACATTTTCTTCATGACCACAAACTAAGACTTCCACACTTCCGTCTGGGAGGTTCATCGCATACCCCGTTAACCCGTCCTTTAGCCCTTCATGCGCAGTATGAAACCTGAACCCTACGCCTTGCACTATGCCTTTCACATTCGCTTTTACACAAATTTGTGACATGAATCACCTCAAGAGATCTATTTGCATTCCGATAAGCTCTTATATTGTAATTTATCAATTAGAACAAAAATAACCTTTGTAAATAGGAAGCCCAATGAAAGAAATCGCATTTCGATGGATCGATAAATACCTCATTCACTTAAAGCTGCAAGAAAAGTTCTATCTGTTATTCCTACTTCCATTGATAGCAATTATCAGCGTTAGTGCAATTTTAGTTGATGCTGCCCAAAAGCAGCGTGTTGAAATCACGACAAAACAACTTGATACAACTGCAGCGTTATTTGCAAAGTACAATGTCAGCCAGACCGATGCGTCAATGTTACTAAGTGAGAGCGGCTTAAAACTTGGTGGCGGTGATCTTTCTACCTCGGTATCCGAACTGAATTATTCGCTCTCAGCTGTTGATGCACCCAGCCTGTATAGCTACCTTTCCTCTGTACAAATCAGCCTGACACTCACTTTGCTGGCTGTTGTTTTAGCGTCTGTCTACTATATTATGACGTTCATCGGCGGTGCAATGTTCACCATGAACAGAGCCCTGCTCAACCTTGCCGAGGGCGATTTGACGGGCCGTATGAACTTCTTTCAGGTTCGTGATGAATTCAGCACCATTGCAATAACCATTGACCGCGTCGCCGATCGTGAACAAAAACTGGTTAAGGCAACACAAGAAGCGACAGCAATGATGCAGCAGATCAGCAGTAGTTTGCGTCAAAGCAGTCAGCAGAGTGAATCGTTATCTGTTATTCAGCAGCAACATTTAGATTCACTGGCCAGTGCCACCGAAGAGATGGCCACATCGATTCGTGAAGTCGCAACTCATGCGCATCAGACCTCAGATCAGACCCGTGAAGCTCAGCAGGTTACTGAACATGGCCGTGCCCAGGTTGGTGAAACTAAATCTGCGATTTCAACACTTTCTTCTGAAATCAACATGGCAGCAAATGCTGTCACTGAATTAGATAACAATGCCGCTAAGATTGATGACGTGGTCACTACCATCAATAGTATTTCTGAGCAGACAAACCTACTGGCACTGAATGCTGCTATTGAGGCCGCCCGGGCCGGGGAGCAAGGCCGAGGCTTTGCCGTGGTTGCCGATGAAGTTCGCACTCTGGCTGGCCGTACACAAAGTGCTACGGTAGAAATTCAGCAGATGATTGAATCATTGCAGAAAAACAGCCAGCAGCTAATGTCAGTAATGAAAAATACCGTTGATAATGCGCACCACAGCGAACAAATGATGGACTCAGTTGACGGCGAAATCAGCCAGATTACAGATCGCAACCAGCAAATCTCCGATCGCAGTACTGAAATTGCGGCCGCTGCAGAGCAACAAGGTGCCGTTGCCGATAATATTGCCTCTAATGTTGAGCAGGTTCGTGAACAGTCACACCAGATCTGCGATGTCATTTCACAAGCAACCAATGAAATTGAACGTTTAAATCAGCAAGCACAGGTCTTGGAATCTTTGATGAGCGGCTTGAAAGCTTAATTCTGAGCTCAGCCTGAGTCCCTAGAGCCGCCTGATTTGGCGGCTTTTTCATTTGCTTTTCAGAACAACGAGCAACATAATACGCCCCCATTCGAATTCCACACCGGGCAAGTCATGACAGCTTCTATTTATCTGGTAAAAGGCCGTGAAAAATCACTGCGCCGCCGCCATCCTTGGGTCTTCTCTCGCGGCATTGATCGCATTGACGGTAAACCTTCACTGGGTGAAACCGTCGATATCTATGACAACAAAGGTGAATGGTTAGCACGCGGTGCTTATTCTCCACAGTCTCAGATCCGTGTTCGCGTATGGACATTCAATAAAAACGAAGCCATTGATGTCGATTTTTTTGTTAATCGCCTCAAAGCAGCGCAAGGCCTGCGTGATATTTTGGCCGCTCGTGATGGGCTGACAGGTTACCGCCTGATCGCCGCTGAATCGGATGGCTTGCCTGGTATTACTATCGACCGCTATCAGAACTTCCTTGTCTGTCAACTGCTAAGTGCGGGTGCTGAAGCACAAAAAGATGCATTGGTAGAAGCACTTAACATTTGCTACCCGGATTGCAGTGTCTATGAACGTTCTGATGTTGCGGTACGTAAAAAAGAAGGCCTGAAGCAACGTACCGGCGTGCTTTCTGGTGAAGAGCCCCCTAAATTTGTTGTCATTGAAGAAAACGGTATAAAGATTAATGTCGATATCGTTGGTGGCCACAAGACAGGTTTCTACCTTGATCAGCGAGATAGCCGCCAGGCTGCCGTGAAATATGTTAATGGCAAACGCGTTCTCAACTGCTTCTGCTACACCGGTGGTTTTGGTTTGTATGCCCTAAAAGGTGGCGCAAGCCAGGTTGTCAATGTCGATGTTTCACAGCCGGCACTTGATACAGCACGCCTGAATGCTGAAATGAACAGCCTTCCGGTAGAAAATGCTGAATTCCTAAATGCCGATGTCTTTAAACTGTTACGTGAATACCGTGAGCGCGGCGAGCTGTTTGATGTGGTAATTATGGATCCGCCAAAGTTTGCGGAGTCAAAATCGCAGCTAATGGGTGCATGTCGTGGTTACAAAGACATTAACATGCTGGCGATGCAAATTCTGAAGCCTGGAGGCACACTGTTGACCTACTCATGTTCAGGTCTGATGGACAATAACCTCTTTCAAAAGATCATTGCCGATGCCGCTCTTGATGCCAAGCGTGAAGTACAATTTATCGAACGCTTTAGTCAGGCGGCCGATCACCCGTTAGACAGTGCATACCCTGAAGGTTTCTACCTGAAAGGCTTTGCCTGCTACGTAAAATAAGCAATACGATAAATGATAATGCCTGACACCCGTCAGGCTTTATCATTCAGTCTAGGGCCGAATAATCTAAAATAGACGTATCACTGATACCTTAAAAGCGGCTAATGCAGCATCGCGGCAATACAACCACTCAATGTCATCACAAACAAAAACCACTTTAACGTTGATGGTTTGGCTTTAATTGCCATATTTACTGCAATATGGGCACCAAACATCGTTCCAAATGCCAAGATCAAACCTGGCGTCCACAACACTAATCCTTCAATAACAAACAATACCAAAGCGACAAGAGTGAACACTAGCGTACAAAGCATTTTTAATGCATTTGCCCGAACCAGATCATAACGTAGCGTACCGGCCAGTGCGGCAATTAAGACGAACCCCACTCCAGCCTGAACAAATCCGCCATAAAAACCCGCCATCCCAAGCCCCCACCACGAATGTGGTGTTTGCATGACTTTCTTAACGGGTGTGCCAGGCTCAGGCGCCATCACTGAAGGCTTGACCAGCATAACGAATGCCATTGTTAACATCGTGCCTAATAACAGCGGTTTGATGAGGCTGGAGGGCATATATGCTGCTGCTCCCGCTCCTAGTAATCCACCAATAACCGAAGGGATAAGAATGGGAACAATGTCGTCAGATTCCATTTTTCTGTGACGCTTAAAACCGGCGACGGCAGTAACGGCTTGCATTAGCACCCCCAGTCGGTTCGTTGCATTCGCAACCTCCGCGGGCATCCCCATTAACATCAGTGCAGGCAAGGTTAAGTTTGAACCGCCCCCCGCAAGCGTATTAATCATTCCGGCAAGAAACCCTGTCACCAATAAAAGAATAACTTGTAGCAGCGTTATATCCATATCAAACCGCCATCCTTTAGCCCTTCAGGTTATGTTAACGTATTTTATAAGTCATTCTGCAAATATTTTATGTCACATTGTTATAAACGCTATAAATATTCAGTATTCAGTTTAGGTTAAGGTTAAAGCTTCAAAATCAGTCACTAAGATCTAACAGTACTATAAGCCATTTATTAAATTTGATATCAATGTACAACAAAAATGATCAAGGAATAAACATGAAACTACGTACCGCCATTCTAGCAATGACAGCATGTGGGCTAGGTTTCCCATCCTTTGCAGCTGTGAATATTGACCTGCCAGACAGCGCTGAACTTATCTTGGTTAATGGTATTAAAGCTCAGGGGAACGACACGCTTACTCTGAACAATGGCCAAAACCAAATCGCTTTCCGGTACGAAGGCGGATATCGTGAAAACGGTGAATACAGTATCTTCAAATCAGATGTTATTATCATGGCGTTTAGCGGGACAGATACCCACGTTTCACTAACACTTCCTAAGTTACGTTCGAGTTTAGACGGGCGGGCATTTAATCGTGAACCGGCACTTACATTAACGAATAATACCGGTACTCCCATAGCGTTCGAACAAGACAAACTGATGAATAGCGGTATGCAGCTTGGGCGTGATTTTGAAGCTGAAATTGCCGCTTACAACCAGACATCGCAGCCTGCCGCTGTAACCAGCTTACCAATCGCCTCACTGTCAGCAATCAATCAAAGTACCATTGTGGCTAACCAAGCAGAAGATGGAAATGTCGCAGAAAGCATGCTGAATTATTGGTATCAACAAGCTGATGAGGCTACGCGTGTTCGCTTTAAGGCACGTATCAATCAGCTGTAATCAAACAGCAGGTATCCCACTGAATCCTTCATCTTGAGGTAGCTTGGGCATGAAGGCTGAGTACTATGGATGATTAGTCACTTAGTCTGCCCTCAGGTAATAATTAGATCTCACATTAAACAATATCCGATGATACCGGATTTACAGCAATCGACACTCTCACCCTTTCCTTATCCATAACAAACAAGACCACATTCTGTAAAATCACCGCTTTTGATCTTGTATTTTCCATTCATAGAATAAATTAGTTGCTGTTGCAAAATAAGTAGTGTTGCCTTTCATTAAAATGACATTTTTTTGAGATTTGGTATGGAAAAAAAGACAGGTGATGATGCTTTTTTAGGCACATAACATATAGTTGTTTTTCGGCGTAATTAAAGCAAAACAAGCCGTTTTACTGTCTTACCTACTTAAACGAAGATTGAAGGATAAATAAATGAATCATTCGAAACACCAGGTGATCAAGTGTATCTTTTCACTCAGTGCCCTTACCGCATCATGCTTAATTGCATTCAATGCACAAGCAGCAAACACTGCTAACAACTGTCGCCCTGACGGACTCTACCAGACTGAAGGCGTAACGGTGCCTTATTGTACCGTTTATGATCAAGATGGTCGTGAAATCATGGGAGCCGACCACCCACGTCGTGTCATTGGTTACTTTACCAGCTGGCGCGCTGGCAATGATCCACAGAGTTCGTACCTGGTAAAAGATATTCCATGGGAGCAACTCACACATATCAACTATGCATTCGTTAGTATTGGCTCTGACGGCAATGTGAATATTGGCGATGTAGCCGATCCAACAAATCCGGCTGTTGGGATGGAGTGGGATGGTGTCGAAATCGATCCGGCGCTTGGTTTTAAAGGCCACTTCGGGGCGTTGGCAACCGCCAAAGCAAAACATGGCGTTAAAACTCTGATCTCAATTGGCGGCTGGGCCGAAACAGGCGGTCACTTCGGTGCTGATGGTAACCGTATTGCCGACGGCGGATTCTATAGCATGACCACCAATGCTGACGGCAGTATCAACCAAGCCGGTATCGATAAATTTGCGACTTCTGCCGTTGAAATGATCCGTAAATACAAATTCGACGGTGTTGATGTCGATTATGAATACCCAACCAGCATGGCGGGTGCCGGTAACCCTTACGATAAAGCGTTTTCTGAGTCTCGTCGTCCATATCTATGGCGTTCATATCAAGAGTTAATGCGTGTTCTGCGTGAAAAGCTGGATCAGGCAAGTGCCCTTGACGGCGTCCACTATATGCTCACAATTGCCGCCCCTTCATCAGGTTATCTGCTCCGTGGTATGGAAACCCATGATGTATCCAAATACCTCGACTACGTGAATATCATGTCTTATGACTTACACGGTGCATGGAATGATCATGTGGGCCACAATGCAGCCCTCTACGATACTGGTAAAGACTCAGAACTGGCAGCATGGAACGTTTATGGTACCGCTGCCTACGGCGGCATTGGCTACCTAAATACCGACTGGGCTTATCACTATTTCCGCGGTTCTATGCCAGCCGGCCGGATCAATATCGGCGTCCCCTACTACACCCGCGGCTGGAAAGATGTCACTGGCGGTACCAATGGCCTTTGGGGCAGAGCAGCACTTCCTAACCAGGCAGAATGCGCGCCCGGTACAGGTGAGGGCGAGAAAAACAATTGCGGCAACGGTGCTATGGGGATCGATAATTTATGGCATGATAAAAATACCAAAGGTCATGAAATGGCTGCGGGGTCGAATCCAATGTGGCACGCAATGAACCTTGCTAAGGGCATCTACGGTAGTTATGCCGCTACTTATGAGCTAGATCCGGTCAATAATCCTCAGCATCAACTGGTTGGCACCTATAACCGACATTACGATAATGTCGCGATTGCTCCTTGGCTGTGGAATGCTGAGAAGAAGGTCTTCCTTTCAACTGAAGATAAAGAGTCTATCAACACCAAAGCCAGCTACGTTATTGATAAAGAAATCGGTGGCATCATGTTCTGGGAACTGGCAGGTGACTACAGCTGTTATGTTCTTGATGCCAATGGTAAGCGTACCAGTGTAGATGCAACGGAAAGCGCTTGCGCTTCTGGCAATGGTGAATACCACATGGGTAACACTATGACCAAGGCTATCTACGAGAAGTTCAAGTCAGCCACACCATATGGTAATACCGTCGCTACAGGCCCTGTTCCTACAGCAGCACTGGATATTACAGTATCGGTTGGCGGCTTTAAGGTTGGCGACCAAAACTACCCAATCAATCCTAAAATCACATTCACCAACAACACTGGTACGGAACTGCCGGGAGGCACTGAATTCCAGTTCGATATTCCTGTATCAGCGCCTGACAATGCTAAAGATCAGTCTGGTGGCGGTCTGAAGGTTATCTCTTCTGGTCACACTCGTGCCGATAACATCGGTGGTTTAGATGGTGTAATGCACCGGGTAGCCTTCACTCTGCCTAGCTGGAAAGGCTTACCGGCTGGCGGCACTTATGAGTTAGATATGGTGTACTACCTGCCAATCTCTGGCCCGGCTAACTATACTGTGAATGTAAATGGTGTAGATTACGCGTTTAAGTTTGAGCAACCGACCTTGCCAGTAGGTCCTGTAGGTCCGGGGCCTGGTCCTGGTCCTGACGAACCATGTGTCACAACAGGTATCAACACTTTCCCCAACTGGCCACAAACAGACTGGGCCGGAAACCCCAGCCATGCTAACCAAGGTGATAAAATCATCCATAACGGTGTTGTCTATCAGGCCAACTGGTGGACAAGTTCAACACCAGGCAGTGATGGCAGTTGGGCTAGTGTCTGCGCCATTTAGCGGTAGTCAAAAACTGCCGTTAAAAAATATCGGTTAAGTGACACAATGAAGGACGCAGGTGGTAGTTCAATTAGGTGATGTTCGGCCAGCTCTATCACCTGCGTTTTTTTATTTAGCGACGACATATGAAATATCAGTATATTACATATCACTTCATCGCTGTTCCATTCGGTCTTTAAACTGCGAGTCCCTCTCATGGAGGTCCGTGACTAATGTTGCGTATGCTATATAGCGCTGACTCTTCTCAAAAGAGAGAAAAATGAGATATTGTGCTCAATTTTCAATCAAACAGTTTAACCGTGTATTTATCAAACTGTTTATAAATCACTTTAAAAATTAGTCATCAATAACAGTAATTTACACCATATAATTAAAAAATCATTCAGACTTTATTACATTTTTGATTGCATTTGTGGCAAGTCAAAATTAAATCATGTTATGTAAATAACTCTATGATAGATAAACAAATATCATTCATTAAAGTTAAATATAACTGACTAAATAAAGTAAAAAGTATATATTTTTTTATATCCCAAACAATCAACTTTAATTCATTTTATGCTAAAGTCACCGCCCCATTAACCCTAAAAATAAAAAGAGTGTTAAGTAAGGACGATGAACAAAGCAATTTGCCTATTCATTTTGGCTTTAAGTTATTTACCACTTCAAGCAACTGCAAGTAACGTTAGAAGTCACTCATACACGGAAAGTACCAATGCCGATATTGTTATCAAATACATATACAAACAAGCCCAGCTCGATCACATCATCGATTATCAACTCTTTGCCGAAGGTTACGCTGCCTATACTGCAACTAAGGGTAGAAAAAAATCGATACTGACTATTATTGATTACAGCAGGCCGTCGACTGAAAAAAGGTTCTTTGTTATTGATTTAAAAACAAATAAATTACTTTATCATACATATGTAACACACGGTGTAAACAGTGGCGGCAAGGTCGCAAACCGTTTTTCTAACATAGTCAGCTCAAGACAGACATCCCTTGGCACTTTTCTTACTGACACAACTTATAATGGCGGTAATGGTTATTCATTAAAACTCAATGGCCTGACCAAAGGTGTAAATGATAACGCCCGCCGTCGCTATATAGTGGTACACGGTGCAGAGTATGCCACTGAAGCTTTTATCAAACGAAATGGCTACTTAGGACGCAGTTGGGGTTGCCCGGCACTGCCTACCGGTTTATCCAGGAAAATAATCGATACCATTAAAAATGGCAGCGTAATTTACGCTCACGCTTAATGTTATATATTTAAATAAACTGAGATGAGATATTTTGCCTCATCTGTTTTTATTAACATGAATATCTAATTAAAAAGGCAAATGGCTTCACGATTAATTCGGGGGTTGGGGATAGATAAAAGTAATCCCTGCCGAAGCAGGGATTTATATAACATGGAATGACACTATTAATTAAGCAAGTACTTGTTCTGCAGATACAAACTTTAAATCTAACGCTGTAGCGACACTTTCACAAGTGATCTGACCTCGGTACACGTTAAGGCCATTCAAAAGATGCCGATCTTCCTGAAGTGCCGTTTTATATCCTTTATCTGCAAGTTTAAGTATATAAGGTAACGTTACGTTATTGAGAGCAAATGTTGACGTGCGGGCAACAGCACCCGGCATATTGGCCACACAATAGTGAACAACATCATCAACAATGTACGTAGGATCGCTGTGGGTGGTTGCGTGTGAAGTTTCTACACAACCGCCCTGGTCAATTGCTACATCAACAACAGCTGAACCTGGTTTCATGTTCTTAATCATTTCAGCAGTTACCAACTTAGGAGCCGCTGCACCCGCTACGAGTACACCACCGATAACCAAATCAGCTTCCAGTACATATTTCTCGATCGCATCTTTCGTTGAGTATACACACTGAACAGCACCGCCGAACTGAGCATCTAGGCTGCGCAAAACGTCAATACTTCGGTCTAGCACAACAACATTTGCGCGCAAGCCCACTGCCATCTGAGCAGCATTAGCACCAACAACACCCCCACCGATAATAACCACTTTAGCTGGCTCAACACCTGGAACACCGGCAAGTAACATGCCGCGACCACCTTTTGACTTTTCAAGGGCAAAAGCACCAGCCTGAATCGACATACGCCCAGCCACTTCAGACATTGGCGCTAACAATGGTAAACGACCTTTATCGTCAGTAACCGTTTCATAAGCAATACAGATGGCTTTGCTGTTGATCAGATCTTCTGTTTGTTCTGGGTCAGGGGCAAGGTGTAAGTAAGTGAACAAAATCTGGCCTTCGCGCAGCATTGCACGCTCAACCGCCTGAGGCTCTTTTACTTTGACAATCATTTCAGCCTCTGAAAACACTGCATCAACAGTCGGCAAGATTTGTGCCCCGGCATCAATGTAATCTTGATCACTGAAGCCGATACCAGAACCCGCAAGTGTCTCAACATACACAGTATGACCATGGGCAACTGCTTCACTTACAGAAGCTGGAACCATACCAACACGGTATTCATGAACTTTAATTTCCTTCGGTACACCAATAATCATCGTCGTTTCCTTACTGCCTGTTTAGTGTTGAGTAACAATAAATAATTTCCTCCGGAATGTGTCACCAAATTTTAACCTAAATGAAACAACCGGAACTGGCATTTTGTTCTGCAGCAGCAGAATAAACTAACTTTGCAGTTCGTCACATTATAAAGAATCACATAATGGCCACATGATAGACCAGTAAGCCACGTTTAAATGTAATATTGGATATAAAAACCAAAAATGTAAGTATAGGTGGAGCCAACCACTACCATAGGTGGATAAAATTAAGCTATTTCAGCTAATTAGAAAGAGATTGCGTGGTGTTAATTAGAATCAAATCCTGTTTGGGTTAGTTTTGACTCAAATTTGGTTGACACGAACACACCTGACTTATAACAAAAGACATATTTTATTAACAAAGGAGGTGAAAGGTAAGCCCTGCCCCTCAGCACTGTCTAATACTTGAGGTTGCGTGGGTATATATAGAATTATTGAAGTAGGACTAAAGAGGGAGATTAAGCTGATGAAAGCTGCAAGCCATGGCATTCAAATTAATCAGGTGGGATAAGAAAGCCGCTAAAACAATAGACTGCTAACGGCTTCTTTTGACTGAATCAGGGCTGATTAGCAGTAACTGAGCCTCAGTCTTCGAATTCCCATGGCATATCCGGAAGTGCGGCCAGGTTCTCTGTATAGCGTTTAAGATCGAAGCTACCTTCGTTTTTGGCCACATCAAACACTTCGATAGACAATGCGCACGCGATCATCTGCACGGCTTCATCACGGCCTATTCCTGTCATCATCAGACGCATCAACGTTTCTTTAACTTTGATCGGATTACTATCTGTAAGCTGGTTTTCTACGATTTCAACCAGCATATCGCCAGTCATGATTTCTTCATTCTGCATCTTTAGTGCCTACTTAAATAATTACGACAAATTTTATACTATTTCACACCACAGTTATATTAAGCGTTGTCGGCGTTCCTTCTCTCCAGATCCAAGGACGATAAGAAACCAAAAAATTAGCAAGTGTTTTAATGCTAGCCCACAGCTTGAGAAACCGACGACTCGGCTGATGTAGTCACTAACGCCATGACCGCAGAATGTGCGTGATCCATTGAATAAAAAGAGTAGTCAAGCGGCTGGCTATGCTCCAGTTCCACTTCGTTAACTAACACCGTTTTCAACCCTGCAGCGACTGACGAAGTCACGCCCGTAATGCTGTCTTCTATCGCCAATACCTGATGCGGAGCAAAACCTAACGTCTCGCAAGCTAACTGATAGATATCCGGTGCAGGTTTATTATTAGCTATATCGTCACCACTAAAGACATGATCAAACAACTCGAGCCAACCATGTCTGGCTAAAATTTCCTCAACATAAGCCCGAGGCGCCCCTGTCACAACAGCCAGAGGTACTTTACCTGCTAACGCTTTTAATAAGGTGCTAACCCCTGACTTGGCTGGAATATTACCGACTAGAAGAGCCTGTTCGGTAATCGACTCCATCTGTTCCAGCATATACTCAGCGGACAGCTCAATAGTAAATCGTCGCTTCAGATCTTGTGCGACTTTATCCCAGGTTACACCGGCATAATCCGTCAGAAATGATGACTTCGAAAAATCGATGTCCCTACTTTCTAAAAATGTTGACCAATTATCGGCATGGAAAACTTCAGAATCGACGAGCGTACCATCGAAGTCGAAACAAATTGCCTGCATAGAACCTACATCCTTAACTTACCGCGAAGGCGCTATATTAAAAGCTCCGCACTTTGATCGCAACTCAACCATGTATCGCGAATAACATCTCTCTCTTATTGCTTAAACTGCGTTTTAAATTGCAAGTTATGATAGCCAATACAGAAGTGACTCATTCCGCATTCGTACCACATGATTTTTATTTAGATCGCACGGGGCATTAACGTGGATTCATTCATCAGCATATCGATACACGCATCTATTTGCTTTGCGCTACTGACATAAAAACCTTGGATATAATGGCAATTCATACCCTCCAAAAGATCAAACTGCGCCTTTGTCTCTACCCCTTCAGCTACGACCTTGATACCAAGCTTATGGCTAAGCTCAAGTATGAGTGACACCAGAGTTAGGCTGCCGGTATTACTCTCAATCTCAGTAATAAAACTGCGATCAATTTTAATAAGATCAGGCCTCAGATCAACGATCGCACCCAGTGATGAATACCCGGTACCAAAATCATCAAGGGCAACTTTAATTCCCCTCTTTTTAAATCGCGCCAATACATCATGAATATAGCAACTCTCTTTCGATGCAGTTGTCTCAGTAATTTCAATCACAATTGAGCTGTTTGGTAATTCATACTGTTCAATTACATCGCAGATACATTCATCTTGCCCACGATTGATAAACTCTTTTACTGAACGATTGATTGAAAAGCAGATAGAGCCATAACCCAGCGCATGAATTTTTTTCAGATCCTGGCAAGCCTGATGGAGCACCAACATACCTAACTGATTTATCAGGCCGTATTTTTCAGCTATAGGAATAAAAACCGCGGGAGAAATGTCACCCTGGATGTCGTCATGCCAGCGTGCAAGGGCTTCAAACTTAACAATTTGGCCTGTTTGGGTATGAATGATCGGCTGATAGCAAACGTAGATCCTCTGTTCAGCAATCGCTTTTTTCAGTCTATCTCTTAACTGAAGCTTTAAAATATCTTGTGTTTGCAACTGACTATCATAAAGACAAGCACCATTACGTCCCTCACCTTTCATATTGTACATGGCGTAGTCTGCATTTTTCAGCAATGCGTTATGAGTTAAACCACTTTCAGGGTATGCAGAAATACCAATACTAACGGTCGCATTGACTTCAATATCATCAATATTAATAGGTTCAGCGATCGATCTGTTCACTTCTCGCGCCAATTCAGAGGCTTGTTCTGCATTAACATTTGGCAGTAGTACGGAAAATTCATCACCACCATAGCGGCAGATATTGTCATGGTCAGGAAAAATTAACTTCAGTCTATCTGCAATCTGAACTAACACCCTGTCACCGAAATCATGACCATAGAGATCATTTATTGACTTAAAATCATCCATGTCAATAAACAGAATCGCGAACACCTGATCATCCATTTTGACTTTTTTGCTTTGAGTTTCGACTCGCTGTGTAAAGCTGCGACGGTTTACTAAGCCTGTTAAAGCATCATAATAGGCAAAAAATATCAGCTGCTCTTCCGCTTTTTTCCAATGGCTAATATCGCGGAAAACCGCAACGTAATTCACCACGGAATCGTCAACGCCTTTAATCACATTGATCGATATTTCCTCCGGGTAAATTTCTCCACTTTTACGACGATTCCAGATTTCTCCCTTCCAGCGTCCCTTGGTATGCAAACTCAACCACAGCGACTGGTAATAATCTTTGTCATGCAGGCCGGAGGAAAGAACGCTAGGAGACAAACCCAGCAACTCATGCTGTTTATACCCGGTAGTACATTCAAATGCATGATTAACCGAAATTATCCGGTTGTTGTTATCTGTAATAAGGATACATTCCGAGGTGTTATCGAACACAACCTTAGCCTGATTCAACTGACGTTCTGTTTCAACACTTATCGTCGCATCACGTTGAATACCGGCGATACGCGTCGGATTGCCATCACCATCGTTTTCACCCTCCCTGCCTTTGATCGTTAACCATCGTTCCTGACCCGACTCCCACATTAACTTTTTTTGTTTGGATAACAGTGCCGAGTATTTAAGTTCAACGCCGAGCAAATAACTGAGGCTGCAACTCCACTCTTCAATCTCCTGAGAGTGCTCATAAGTACTATCGAATAAGCAGGCAACAATACCGACAGGTTCATTGGTATGAGCAAAAATTGGCACGCCAAGATAGCCTTCTGCGTTTAAGTCTTGCCGTGGTTTATCACGGGGGAAAAGCTCTTGTACACTTGAAGGGTAATGGCAGGTACAACGGTCTGACTGAACATGTTTACACGGGGTATCGACAAGGTTGTAGCTGAAGTTTTTCCCCACTCTCCCGTTTTCACGATATGACAGGGTGCAGACCTGCTTTTTATGCTCATCAAAGTAACCGATAAAACAGTGCTGAGGGTTCAATTTGTCATAAACTAGCTCAGTGGCTTTATCAAATAATTCTGTTCCATACAGGTTCTGAAGTGCATTCTTTATTATTTTATTCATCACTATAAAGTGCCACTATCAAGCTACCCTCGTGTTAATAAGTCGGTATTCTGCTTCCCGCTTATCAGCCCATATCTGGGGCGACTCTACAGTATGCAATATATCAATAAAAGAGCTCTTTACCGAGAAGCAAAAAAAATGAATAAAATGATGACTTTCATCATGATAAGAATCGAATGATGAATATATTCTGCAAAAACCTCACGAATAGATACCCATGATGCAAAGCAGTCATGGGTATTTTTCAACAGTTATTCAAGTGACGGTTTGCACTTTAGGGTGCGCAGGCAAGCGCACTGATATCACCGTAGTGATGGCTAAAAAGGCAAAAGATACCCACAAACACGCGGCAAGCCCGGCTTCCTGATATAACCATCCCGATAGAATGGTGCCGATCAAGCGTCCCATTGCATTCGCCATATAATAGAAACCGACATCCAGCGATACACCATCATCTTTGGCATAGCTGACTATCAGGTAAGAATGCAAAGATGAATTAACCGCAAATACCGCTCCAAAAATCAGTAAACCAACAATGATAGTCAGTTCAGGTTGCCAGTTAAGCTGAACCCCGAGCGCGATAGCCGCAGTAATGGTCGCTAATAGCCCGGCCCAAGCCAATGCGGCACGGCCATCTGGTACCACACCTTTAGCTTTGCCGGTTAAGCGCGGTGCAAATCCCTGCACGACCCCGTAAGCGATAACCCATAACGCGAGAAAACCGCCGACCCATAGATGATCCCAGCCAAATACCTGACCCAAATACAACGGAAGAGCCACGACAAACCAGACATCCCGGGCTCCAAATAAAAACATTCTAGCCGCAGAAAGAATATTGATACTGGCGCTTTTCGAGAAGATCTGACTGAACTTAATCTTATTTTTGGCTTTACCCAGATCCTTTTCCAGCCAGCTCAGGCTCATCACAAACACTGCGGCCAGCACCGATGCCATTAAAAGCACTGCACCTTGGAAACCCAGAGTCGCCAGCAACAGACCACCAAGGAAAAAACCGGCACCTTTTAACGCATTTTTCGAACCGGTAAGGATCGCAATCCACTTATACAAGGCCCCTTGCTGATCGTTCGGCACCAGTGTTTTGATCGCACTCTTGGCGCTCATTTTATTTAAATCTTTCGCAATGCCTGACAAGGCTTGCGCCAGCATTACCCACGCAACAGTGAGAGAGGAAGAAGGCACCGCCAGCATAGATAACGCGACCACCTGCATCGCAAGGCCAATATTCATGGTGCGATTCAAACCGAGTTTCGCACCTAACCAACCGCCGATCAGGTTAGTGATCACGCCAAAGAATTCATAAAACAAAAACAATGAAGCAATTTCGAGCGGTGAATACCCTAGCTGGTGAAAATGCAACACCACCAGCATACGCAAGGCACCATCGGTGATGGTGAAGTTCCAGTAATTGAACGTCACCAGCATATACTGGCGTACCTCTTTCGACAGAGTTGAAAAAACGGCAATCATGCAGAGTTCTCTTTCAGTTTGCTCCTGCAGAAGTTAATCCCACAGGAGCGATTCATTTAACCAAGAGCAGTCTTATTATGCCAGACCGACTTTACGGATAAGCTCAGACGTCCGGGTTGCGTAACCCATCTCGTTGTCGTACCAGGCGTAAATCTTCACCATGCGATCGTTGACAACCATGGTAGATAAGGCATCAACAATGGTCGAACGCCGATCACCTTTATAATCAATCGAGACCAATGGGCGATCTTCAAAGCCCAGCACCCCTGCTAACTCACCTTCTGCCGCTTCTTTCAGCAGTGCATTCACTTCATCAGCTGTCGTATCACGGCTCACGTCAAAAATAATATCGGTCAGTGATGCATTCGCGAGCGGAACACGCACCGCATGACCGTTGATCTTGCCTTTAAGCTCAGGGAAGATTTCAACAATAGCCGTAGCAGAGCCCGTGGTGGTTGGAATTAAGCTCATACCGCAGGCACGCGCACGACGCAGATCTTGATGCGGGGCATCCAAAATGGTTTGGGTATTGGTTAAATTATGAATGGTAGTAAATGAAGATTGTTCAATGCCCAGCTTTTCATGGATCACTTTGACAATAGGTGCGATGCAATTTGTGGTACAAGATGCCGCAGTCACAATGCTGTGTTTTTCTGCATCAAACAAATTGTCGTTCACACCCACGACAACGTTCAAGACACCTTCTTCTTTAACCGGTGCTGATACCACGACACGCTTCACACCTTGAGCCAGGTATTTCTGCAACAGCTCTTTTTTACGGTGCACACCGGTCGATTCCAGTACCACATCACAGCCAGACCAATCGACAGCGTCAATGTCACGCTCCTGAGAACAGATAATAGTCTTATCGCCAATGAAGATCTGATCGCCGTCAACCTTTACTTCATGGTGCCAACGACCCTGAATAGAGTCAAACTCCAGCAAGTGTGCCAGTGTTTTTGCATCACCAGCCACATCATTAATTTGGACGAACTCTAGTTCTTCCCAATCAAAAGCCGCACGAAGTGCTAATCGACCAATCCGACCAAAACCGTTGATACCTACTTTAATTGCCATGATCTCTATCCTTTAACTCGTTTCATTATTGATGCCACTAACAACATACGAACAAACATATATATGAATATACGCATATAGTATGCGGAACAATACAAATTAACCAGATCTTTTTCCATCAGGCTTAGATTTTGTCATTCTTAAATTCATCCGCTTCTACGGGCACGGCATCTGTGTGCCCATCACCAAAGTGGTCGTCAGCAAAGGAAATAGCCACTATTGGATTGCGATGGTGACTTAATCAGCACCCTGAAATTGCATTAAAAAACTCCGCCTAATAGCGGAGTTTTTGGGTATAAGCGACTTCATTTATAAAGGGTTAAGACTTTGACTGAAATTCGAAAGCCTGAATATAGTCAGTATGGGCCTGTCGAGTAAAAGCCCCCGGGCGTAGCGCCTGAATTTGACTGATGGTTGCTTTCAGATCCATCCCCCGTGCCAGCATCAGATGAGCTGCAATTAAACCCGTTCTGCCTGATCCCCCCATACAATGGATGGCCAGTGAATCTCCGTTATCAAGCATTTTCTGGGCTGCCTGGCTGACTGCCGGCCAGTTTGCGTTAAACTCTTCCCCCGGAGCACAATCATCTTCAATTGGCAGGTGGTACCATTGAAGCCCCAGGGCCTCACACTCCTGAATAAGTTTCTGGAAACCATCATCCGGCAGATCACTTGATTGCAATGCGGTCAATACAGCGGTTGCACCAGCGGCTTTTAATTGCACTAAGGAGTCATGCAGATTAACGGCTTTGGTTCCCGGACAAGGCGTCAGCAGCAACTGTGCACCATTGTTTAGCGGTAGCGGCCAGAATGGATGTGTATTTGACATTTTTCTTTCCCGTTTTAATAAAATTCTGTGGGTATAACTCAAACCGCTGAGGCCGTTTGCTTCTTATTGATCTTTGGCTTATTGCTGAAACCGGGCTTTTTACGATCGGTGATCTGACTGAGTCTAAGCTTTTCCTGATTGATTAATCCGGGATTACCGTTTCTCACCGTTGCCAGGGTATGACGTACCCAAGCCGGCAGGTGTTCAGGGAAGTGATAAAATATCCACAGCCCTTCTCGCTGATCTTGTAATATCCCGGCATCACGTAATAAAGCCAGGTGCCGTGAGGCCTTCGGCTGGCTTACTTCCAGTGCTTTGGTTAAATCGCCAACGGTTAATGCCAGTTCATCTTCAATCAGCATTAAAATCCGCAATCTTAGCGGATCACTCATGATCTTAAACAGCTCAACAGGACCAATTGTATCGTTTTGCTGCTCACCATTTAACATCAGGAAAAGCGAAATTCTTGCTTTGAGCCCCTCAACGGTCTCATAAAATGCCTGTAACCCTTCTGTCGGCTTAGGATCTGCAAAATCCCAATGGATCAGAGCATCCGAGTCAGGAAAAAGCGCGCACTCATTACTGGCCTTGTCACATAATGTAATCACGACATCAAAATGCTGATCATTCAAAGATGTTACAGAGACACTCCGGAGATTGTCGGTATTGACATTCTGATCCGCCAGCACCTGGTACACCCGATCATCAACCGTTTCAGGGCTCATGCCAGCACTCATTATCTCGTAATTATCTCCTGCCATATGGCGCATCAATGCTTCAGCCAGTTGGGAGCGGGCAGAGTTTCCAGTACAGAGAAAGAGTATTCGCTTCATATGAGTCTCGATTTACGGCATTTTCAGCAGTATATATGATTTTCCACATATAATACCAATCGGAATTATCAGCCACGAACAAAAATCACGGCTCAAGCGGCTCAAAGGGTTGCACGGTATGGCTTAACACCCACTCTTTTAGCTTCGATGCCACTAAAGGGTGACTCAATAAATCTAAATGGTTAATACCGTAACCTACCCATTGATTATCTGCGGAATACAAGACGTTCGTATGCCCAGCGTCGCTCTCTCCCAAAGCGCTCGATACGGGAACTAAGCCATCACCAAGAGCTCGATTCGACTCATCATTAAGATTCTGCCCCAAACACGTGGCAATTGCATAGCATGCTACTTTCTCAGGCAATGCGGGACGTACTCGATGAAGCGCCCTCTCATTGTCTTCATCCTGCCAGTCAGCATGACAAATGTAGCCTTGACTGAGATCCCGGCTGCCACTGCTGCGAACATCAGCTATCTTTGATAATGCAGACAAATACGGGGCTTCAGCGACCCTTTCATCAACCCAGCAGGCCAGCTGGGCCAGTGGCGCGCCGTTATGAGGAGTGCCAAGGGTAATGAAGGTACGAAGCTTAGCTAACCAACTCAGCTGGTGGTGCTCAGCATAATAACAGGCGCTTCTTGTTACCAGCCCCCCCATGCTATGACCAACAATCACGATTTCCTTGACATCACAGGGCCAAGCTGAAATGAGTTTTTCGAGTTTGAATGCAAACTCTTCACCATTAAGAGAGATATGCTGTCCTGTGTTATAGCGCAGATACAACGGTGTATAGCCAAATTTAGCTAAAAAACGGCCATGATCATGCTCTTTACGCAGCCATTGAACATCATTCATGCACCAGCCGTGCACGCATAATACAATCCTGTCACTGGCTTGGGGCAACAACTGGTTCAGCCGTTCAGGCTCTATACGCAAAGTCTGGTGCTGATCTCGAAAGACCATCTCCTGCATTAGCCGACTACTACGCTGTACGAGGTAGTCACCAACCATGCCATTCAGTATCGAGATCATTGCATCGCTATGATTATACGGTAAGCTGTGTTCGATAAATTCACTGACTTTACCTTTCGCTGTTACCCTATTTTCCGCAATCTTGGTGGATACTTCATCCATCAAAGTCTGAAATTTCCTACTCAGATTATTCCTAGAAATCATACTTCACCTCAGTATTGCCGTGATCACCTGTTTCAGGTAAGTCATATTATATACCCTTCATTCAGGCTGTCTAAAATTTTCAATTTAAGGTGTTTTAATGCAAGAAATATCCATTGTTTTTCGAGTAATTAAAACCCGTAGTACTGTAGATATATGTTTTCGATTAAACATCGGAATCGTGTTAAATAATGACAATTATATCAAAATGAATATTAAACAATTAATATTTAGAATACGGATAGAATAAAAGAATTAACCGGTAACTATAGATATAAAAATTAGAATATGCACTCTAATTTATATTATTATTTGAAATAATTTCAGACCAGCAAAATCTGATCTGAAATTAGAACTTTATAAAATATTATGCGTAATCTCTTTCTATCGTATTGGAGTGTGTCAGCTGCGAAGTTAAATCAGTCAGAATCATATCAGCGGCTTTTTCAGCGATCATTATTGTGGGAGCATTCGTATTTCCGCCAATGAGTGTCGGCATAATTGATGCGTCAACGACACGAAGCCCTGCAATACCAATAACATTCAACCGCGAATTAACCACTGCCATCTCATCGCTGCCCATCTTGCATGTACCAACAGGATGATAAATCGATTCTGCTTTTCGACGTATAAACGCTTCTAGCTGCTCGTCTGTCTGCACCTCTTTTCCTGGAAAAACTTCCTTGCCACGGTAATGGTCAAAAGCCGGTTGTTTTAGAATTTCACGAGACATTTTTACCGCCTTCACCAATGCTTTTACATCATCAGCATTCTCAAGGTAATTGGCCTCAATCACGGGGGGCACCGTTGGATCGGAGTTACGAAGCTTTAACACTCCTCGACTTTTTGGCCTTAAATTACAAGCATGTAGCGAGTAACCATGCCGAGTGGTTGTCCACAGATCCAAACCGTGATTATCCAAAAAACAAGGTGAAAAATGGAACTGAACATCCGGTACCGATAGCTCTGGATCGCTTTTCGCGAACCCTCCTGCCTCGGCAATATTGGAGGTGAAATTGCCTTTCTTAAACAGGAAGTAATCAAAAAGTCCTTTTACCGAACGCAGTAAAGCAACCGGAGAAAAACCCACAGAGTGGAAGGTCCGCTCTCGGGTCACAGCAAGCACATCAAGGTGATCCTGCAGGTTTTTCCCGACCCCGGGCAGATGGTGAACCACATTGATTTTGTGTTGATTTAATTCAGTTTTATCACCAATACCTGACAGCATCAGTAACTGTGGGCTGTTAATAGCTCCACCACTTAAAATCACCTCACAGGCTGCACGAACCGTCAGCTTTTCACCACCTTTAAGGTACTCAATACCAATCGCCGTCTTTCCGTCAAACACCACCTTGGTAGTAAGGGCGTCGGTAATAATAGTGAGATTTTTTCGCTTTTCAACCGGACGTAAATAGCCCACCGCTGCACTGCAGCGCTGGCCATTTATTTGCGTCACCTGATAGTAGCCGATACCGTTCTGCTCTTTGCCATTAAAGTCTTGATTTATAGTATGTCCGGCTTGTTTTGCCGCTTCGATAAAGGCCTCTGACAACGGGTTTTTACTCCGTAGATCAGCAACATTTAATGGCCCCCCGACACCATGGTAAGCATCTGCGCCACGTTCCTGATGTTGGGATTTTTTGAAGTATGGCAACACGTCATCATAGCTCCAGCCATGATTTCCCAACGCTTCCCACTCATCGTAGTCCTGCGCATGTCCCCGGACATAACACATGGCATTGGAAGCGCTACTGCCTCCCAATGTTTTACCACGTGGCCAAAACAGTTTTCGCCCCTGTAAGTTCGGTTCCTGCTCAGTGTAATAACGCCAATTCATCTTCTTTGAATGCATCATTCCAATTAACCCTAATGGCACATGAACCATCAAACTGGAATCTTTTGGCCCGGCTTCGACTAAGCATACTTTGATTTTTGGATTGGAAGACAATCTATTGGCAAGCACACACCCAGCAGAGCCTCCTCCTACAATTACGAAGTCATACATAACATCCTCTCAATTTTCTCGTAATAATTATGCCAGCCATTTTCGAAATCCAATAGTTTACAAAGACAGTAACCTTGTACTTTATTTTTTTCTCTCTAATCAATCATAGATTAAACTATGGAAAAACTTATTCATTTCTTAAAAAGATGTAAATGATTCAGTGATAACAAATAAAAAGGTGATCTATTTAATGAATTTCAATATTGCCTAAAGACAACAACTCAGACCAGTGTAAGTTATATTACGAAAAGGAATATTTTTTGCCTCAGTTGGCACATTTAAGGAGAACCCATGGCATATTTTCTGACTGGTGGTACGGGCTTTTTAGGCCGTAACCTGATCACCCGATTATTAAAACGCGAGGGTGACATTTATGTACTCTGTCACGATCAGCTGGCACGAGATCGTTTAGCATCCAGCATACAACAGTGGGATATACCCGCTGGTCGTGTCATGCCGGTTCAGGGAGACCTGACTAAGCAAGGTTTAGGTTTATCAGAAGCTGATATCGCCGCGCTTAAGGGCAATATTTCTCATTTCTTTCACCTTGCAGCGATCTACGATCTTAAAGCCACAGCTGAAATTCAGGAAGCGGTTAATATTGCCGGCACTCAAAATGCGGTTGATGCTGCCATCGCACTGAATGCAGGCTGTTTTCATCATATCAGCTCTATCGCTGCGGCCGGTTTGTATGAAGGCCACTTCCGCGAAGACATGTTTGATGAAGCCGAAAACCTTGACCACCCTTACTTCTCGACCAAGCATCTGTCAGAGAAGGTCGTACGTGATAAGTGCTCAATACCGTTTCGCGTCTATCGCCCCGGAATGGTTGTGGGTGATTCTAAAACTGGGATTGCGGAGCGTGCCGACGGGCCCTATTACTTCTTTAAGATGCTACAGCGCATTCGTAATGTGCTGCCTGCCTGGGTGCCGACCATTGGTCTCGAAGGCGGACGTCTGAATATTGTACCTGTCGATTACGTTATTGATGCTTTAGATCATATTGCTCATAAGGAAGATCTTGATGGGCGCTGCTTCCACCTGACGGATCCAAAACCCTATCGTTCTGGCGAAGTACTCAACATTTTTGCTGAAGCCGGTCATGCTCCTCGCATGGCACTACGCTTTGATGCAAGACTGTTTGGTTTTATCCCGAACCAGGTTAAGAACGCCATTCTTTCATTGCCGACGATTAAGCAAATTGCTGACGTCACCATGAAAGACTTAGGTATTCCAGCTTCTGCTCTGCAGTTTTTCACATACCCGACCGATTTTGATTGCCGTGAAACCCAAATGGCATTGAAAGGTTCAGGCATTGAGTGCCCTCGCCTTCCAACTTATGCGCCTGTCATTTGGGACTACTGGGAGCGTCACCTGGATCCGGAGATCTCTGGTGATCACAGCTTGAAAGGTCGCGTTGCCAACAAAATCATCCTAATCACTGGTGCAAGCTCCGGTATTGGTCAGGCAACGGCCTATAAACTGGCTGAAAATGGTGCCGAAATGGTGTTAGTTGCTCGTGACGAAGAGAAACTGGCCCTCACCAGAGAAGAAGTTGAAAAACGCGGCGGCATCGCTCACACATACAAGTGCGATTTATCAAGTATCGAACAAGTCGATACCCTGGTTGCAGATGTGCTCGCGGAACATGGCCGCGTCGATATTCTCGTTAACAATGCCGGTCGCTCAATCCGCCGCTCCGTCGCCGATTCCGTCGATCGTTTCCACGACTTTGAGCGCACCATGCAGCTGAATTACTTTGGAGCATTGAAGCTGACTCTCGGTTTACTGCCAAGCATGGAAGCACAAGGAGGTGGTCACGTTATCAACGTCTCTTCAATTGGCGTGCTAACGAATGCGCCGCGATTCTCTGCGTACGTTTCCTCGAAAGCGGCAATGGATGCTTTCTCTCGCTGTGCCGCATCAGAGTACTCCGATGTGAATGTTAATTTCACCACCATTAACATGCCATTGGTAGCAACACCGATGATTGCACCAACCAAAATCTACGAATCGGTCCCAACGTTATCACCCGACGAGGCTGCCGATCTGTTAGCAACCGCAATCATTGATAAGCCCAAGCGCATTGCGACGAAACTCGGTATTTTTGGTGCTATCGTACATGCGCTATTCCCGAAACTCGCCGAGATTATCATGAACAGCAGCTTCCGCATGTTCCCTGATTCAAAAAAGAACGAGCAAGATGAAGAACAGAAAACAGAAAGAGCCTCTTCGGCAGAGCTAATCGCCTTCTCGGCATTACTCCGTGGCATCCATTTATAACCGGTTCTAGTTGCCAGTCTTTTAGCTGGCTAGATAATAAAAGTTTAATTAAAGGAATATAATCATGGCAGATTTACAAGCAAGTTTTGAACAAGCCCAGCGAGAGGTGAAAGCACTTACTCAACGCCCATCCAACGATGAGTTGCTGGCTTTGTATTCATTTTTCAAGCAAGCAACTGACGGCGATGTACACGGCAAGCGCCCAGGTATGTTTGATTTCAAAGGCGCGGCAAAATATGAAGCGTGGGAAAAGCGCAAAGGCATGGATGCAGATACTGCAATGCAGAAGTACATTGATAAAGTATCTAAAATAATAGAGGCTTACGCATAAACGCTGATTCATCAAGACAGCAACATAAATAACCAAGGCCGCAAATGCGGCCTTATTCTCGCGCAAAAAAATACCGCAATATCTATCGCGGCATCAAAGCTATAAAAAATAAAATCAACTCGGTCGTTTACTATTAATAAAAATCGGGACAATTATCCCGATTTTTATAATGTATTTATAAAAGATTAACGACTTTTGTATCGCTATCATTTCCAATGTTATCTTGGTTTATTGCTTCAGCCTGGGGATCTACCTCTACTGTCACAGAAAGCATCTCAGTTAATTTTTCTAATTGTTTTTCTAATTCTTCTACTCGTTTCTGCTTCTCTAAATATAAACGTTCAAATTCATCATCCTCAGGCCTTAACGAATTACGCGCTGCAGTTACAGCCATTTCCACTGCCAGCGTTTCATCGTCATTATGCTCAATCTGTTCAGCGACTGTTGAAATAGCCGCATCCATCACTTCTTGTTCAAGCTCACGCAGCGCATCTTCCATATAGCCGGCAATCACTTCGAAGCCAGGCAACGATTGATTACATGCAACCAGTGAGTAATACATCGTACCCGCATTGCTATAGAAAGTAATATTAAGTGTCTGGCCAGGCATTAACAGTGATACCGGGTACTGTTCTTTTACTTCTGCACCCATAAAATAAAGGCGATCGTCGGTACCTGGAACATTAGAAATCAACAGATTGCTTGCTGGCGGAATAAAGCTATTGAGACCAAGCTTGCCACTGATTAATGAAACGCCATTGACTAACTGGGAGTAATTAATGTAGGCGTCAGGAGAGATATTCAACGCTTCATTTTTCAGATCGGACGTAGCCTGCTGAATAGCTTCTAAACGCTCAAGCGGTGATAAACCTGGCCGGCCAAGTTCAACATGGCCAATCGACATTTTATTGCCCTTAGCTTCTAATTCACCTTTACCACGTAAATTCATCGGCATCATAGCAACCAGGGGCTTTCTTAGCGGCAATGAGCGATCATTTAAATATTGATTCAAGGCTATATCACTGACAGTGAAAAGCACATCGTTCATCGACGCTCCAGTAATACGACTCAGCTGCTTTAATTTGGCAATCGGAAATTGCCCCAGACTTACCGCCCGGCTGCGTTTGGGACTGAGGTTAAACGGCGTTTTCGGTGCAGTAAACGGGATTTTAAGATCGCTGTCAGCCAGGTTTACCGCTTTTAAAGCCAACTTACTGCCAAGACGGAGCATCGAAGGAATAAGCGAAACCTGTTTAGAAGCCTGCTTTGCCGTCTTCATCACCATGTCGGTCAAATGCGTTTCTGCTGTTCGCTCAGAGGCTGTTTTCCGTAAATCACGTTGCCAGAGCGGTTTCGTGAAAGACTCTTCAACCGTCGTTGCACAGCTATGAGTAAATATTCTGCTGGCACGCACACCATCAACCATTGAGTGATGTACCTTCAGAACCAGTGCCACGCGGTTATTTTCAAGCCCACCAATCAGCCAGACTTCCCACAAAGGTTTATTGCGATCCAATACCTGGCTATGCAAACGGCCAACGACTTGTTGTAACTGCTGCTCAGTACCCGGTGATGGCAGCATGGTAATGCGTAAATGGTCTTCTAAATTTACAGTACGCACGGTTTTCCAGCTCGGCTTGCCGGTAAATGACCAATCCAATTTCCAGTTAAACGGGGCTGTCACATCTGTTTGTTGCAAAAAGTGCGCGTAAAGATCCTGAGCAAACGTGGCAGCTTGCTCTTTAGGCGGATCCAAAACAACCAGCCCTGTCACATGCATCGGTGTTTTCGCCGACTCAAAAATAATAAAACTTAAGTCAAGAAGAGACAAATTTGGCATAGATGTTCCTTTATCAATCCTGTATGTCTACTAATCTACCCCAAACAATAAGCACTAGATCCGCGTTGAGAAAAAGTACTTGTTCGTATCAGAGAGAATGCAATTAAGTGGAACAGTTATTTCTTTTGCATTAACTTATCGACAGCTGTAGTCAGTTCATCAACGCTGTTTTCCAATTCTAATAGCCTAGTACGATCAATCCCACTAGTACAACGGATAACCTGATTAACCTGAGTTTCGACTTTATTGAAGACGGCCGATTTCGTTGTTTCAACACGCTGCAATGTTTCAGCTTCGACGTCAGTACCCTTTTCAACAAAACCGTTAAATTGAGTGGCAAGTAAACGCTGAGTTTGTTCACTCTGCTCCTTGCCTTTGCTGTAAACGCCTAAACCAGCAAGGAAAACATTACGGACGATGCCTTCACCGAAAGCAGTCATTGGATTTACACTCTTAATTATTGTTCCAAACATCATGAATTTTCACCTTATTTATTATCTTCTTAGACTTACATAATAAAGAAGACGTCTATTACCAATCAACGAGGGTAACAATTAAAATTAGATCATTCTTTCTAATTTTAATTCTTTTAAAGCATCCAGATCACAAAAAACTGAGTTCCAGAAAGAAACAAATAAAAACATTAACTTCAATACCTTAACTGATTAATTCTTTGACTGGCATTATTTATAGACTTAACAATATAATCAGTTATTCCTATGCAACAGAGTGATATTTGTGATTGGTATCAATTAAATGAAATAAGAAGTGATTAGTTGTTAGACAACTAGAGTTATGGCTCTATTCTTAATAGTAGACAAATAATAAAAATAAAATAAAAAATAATCACAATATTTCATGGCCAATACTAATACATCACAAAAGGACTTCGCTATGTCAGTACTGGAGCTGGTTGGAACAAGTACTCAATCCCTTTCTATGCAATCCACAATTCCTACGGATGAAGCAATCGGTGACGTCAAGCCACCTGCTGAGCTACTTGCTCATCCAGACGAACTTGTAGACAGTATTATTGCACACGTGGGAAAAAACATTGTCCTCGGTCTACCGCTTGCCATTGGTAAACCGATCGCTTTTGTCAATGCACTCTACCAAAGAGCTAAATCCGATCCTTCTATTTCACTGAATATAGAAACGGGTATTTCTCTTGAAAAGCCTGTCGGAAAAAATTCACTAGAAAAGCAATTTCTGAAACCTTTTGTCGATCGTGAATTTGCTAATGTACCTGATCTTGACTACATACTTGATTTAAGAAAAGGAGCAGTACCAGACAACATAGCCATCAACGAATTTTTCTTTAAAGCAGGAAGCTTCTTAAACAGTCCTCAACAACAAAATTACACCAGTACAAACTATACTCATGCCGTTCGTGATCTGTTAGACAAAGGCGTCAATGTCGTTGCCCAGCTTGTAGCCAAGCGCACCATTAACGGCGTAACGACCTACAGCTTATGCAGTAATTCTGATCTGGCTCTCGATTTTGCACCGGTAATGGACGAACTGCAAAAAAACGGGACAAATGTGGCGATGGTCGCTGAAGTCAACTCCAATATGCCTTTCATGCAAAACCATGCCGAAGTCGCTGATAATGTCTTTGATTTGGTTTTAGACCAAAATTTACAGCAAGATCATAAAGATTACGCTTTGTTCGCCGCGCCTCACGCCAGTATTTCACCAGAAGATCATATGATAGGCTTTTATGCCAGCACACTGGTTAAAGACGGCGGCACCCTCCAAGTGGGGATTGGCTCTTTAAGCAGCGCACTGACTTACAGTACATTGCTACGCCACAAACAAAATTCACTGTATACGCAACTCATGAAAGATCTGCAGGTAGAGCAGAAGTTCCCTATCTGTAAAACTGTCGGTGACACTGGGACTTTTGTGGAAGGCTTATATGGTTGCAGCGAGTTAATGGTCGATGGTTTTATGCATTTGTATAATGCCGGGGTGTTAAAGCGTGAAGTCTTTGAAGATCTGACGATCCAGACCTTACTCAACAAAAAGAAAATTACCACTCAGGTCACTATTTCTACCCTGCTAATTTTGCAGGATCATAATGCGATCTCAACCGTATTAACTGATAACGATGTCACTTATCTAAAACGAATTGGTGTTTTCAAACCGTCTGTAGAGCTCATTGACGGCCTGCTGCACATCGGCGAACAGAGCTTTGCCGGCAACCTGAAAAATGCTGAAGCATTACAGTGGATCACTAAATATTGCTTAGGCGATGCACTGACTGGTGGTGTCGTCATGCATGGTGCATTCTTCATCGGGCCGAAAGATTTCTATGATGCCCTTAATAACATGAGTGACGCGGACCATAAGAAATTCTGCATGACCAGTGTTAACTACGTCAATGATCTTTATGATCACTTCATTGGAAACCAACAGCTCAAACAAGCTCAGCGTAAACATGCCCGTTTTATTAACTCAGCAATGATGGTCACACTGAATGGCTCTGCTATTTCAGATGCATTGGAAAACGGTCAGGTGGTGAGTGGTGTTGGCGGTCAGTACAACTTTGTCGCGCAGTCGCATCAGATGCCAGATTCACGCTCGATCATGAAACTACGTAGTTGCGCTGTACGAAACGGTAAACTGAAATCCAACATATTATTTAACTACGGCCATACGACCATTCCTCGCCAACTGCGTGACATTGTTATCACTGAATATGGTATTGCTGATCTGCGCAGCAAACCGGATCATGTCGTTTATACCGAACTGATCAAAATTTCTGATTCTCGCTTCCAGCAAGAGCTACTTAACAAAGCCAAAGCTGCAGGTAAAGTCGCGAAAAATTATGAGATCCCTGCAGAGTTCTGCAATAACACTCCGCAAGCCATTGCTAAGATCTACCAAACATATACACAAAAAGAGGTCTTCGGCCCGTTTCCCTTTGGCTGCAGCTTTACTGAACAAGAATTGAAACTGGGTAAAGCATTGAAATCACTGAAGAGTAAATCCGCCTCTCGCAAAGGGAAAATGCAATGCTTATGGCAGGTAGTTACCGCACCAAAGCCAAGTCAGACCGTTATACCTTTGCTAAAACGTATGGGGCTAGATAACCCTAAAAATCTGCAAGAACATATAACGAAACGACTACTGACTGCTGAGTTATCTAAATAATCAACCTAAGCGGTAAAACAAAAGCAATAATCCGGTCGTTATTCATCGATTTACTGAAGAGTCAATCGGTAAATATGAACTTACCAATATGAACAACTGACGTTGTGCGAGGTATATTAACAATGACAAAAAAGAACAAAGTAATGGCGCTTTGCCCCTATGCAGCAATCTGGGGCTGCCCAAAGTGTCCGGTAAAGAGAATTTGTCCGGGCAAAACTACGATTGGCGATCAGCCTTTAAAACCTAAGGCGAGAAAAACTAAATAGCACGACATTCCACATCGCGCCAAACAAAGTACCCTCCTATAAAGAAAGAAAGCAGTTGTGCTTTCTTTCTTTTCTCAATTGAGAGTAAATACAGAAATAACTTGCGCAAAATGCTATTTGCTAAATGAACATGGCCCGCATCAGCTATGACGGAAGATGAAACCATGCTGCATAAATATTCACATTGTTATTGACACATAACCACGTTGATGTTTGAATCAAGCCATCCCAGATTTTTGGGATCAGAAGAGGTGCGTTAACCAGGTAATCTGTTCGAGGTATCCAACTACCCGTGACCACAGATAAGGGGGATTAACGCCGAGATAAGTTTGCTTTTGGAGGCAAGGCTTATCGGTCGCTGGGGCTGAATCCTCAGGGCTGTCACCTATGGTGGAGAGCTTCTGGTGTTTGTGTTTTATCGCCCCCCAAGTGGCTAATTGTCACTGGCGCCTTCGCAAAACCAAGCTCTCTGAACTGATATCAAAAAGTTCGGATGAGAGATGTCTAATCAAAATTCTATTCCTGTAATCGGGAATGAACGCTTACAACACACTACACTATGGACGGCCCTCATCACCCCGTTCCACTCCGATGAATCTATTGATTATCCAACCCTGACCCAGCTTGCCAAAGAACAAGAGGCAGCCGGGAATGGGATCCTGATCCTCGGTAGTACCGGCGAAGCATTGGCAATAACACCGACTGAACAGCAGGATGTGATCCGCCATGTCTGTGCGCTGGATCTTTCCGTTCCACTCATGGTGGGTGTCGGCGGTTTTCAACTGCAGCAACAAATGCAATGGCTGGATTTTTTGCGGGATTTTTCTGTCGATGCCCTGCTGATACCCGTTCCGCTTTACGCCAAGCCCGGTGCCGCTAGCCAGTTGAAGTGGTTTAACAGTCTGCTTTATGCGAGCAACTGGCCATGCATGATCTATAACGTACCTTCACGCACCGGTGTCGCCCTTGATGAGCAAACCTTGGGTTCACTGGCAAGTCATCCCAATGCATGGGCAGTGAAAGAAGCCAGTGGCAGCGTTGAGGCTTTTACCCGCTACCGCGAGGCAGCTCCATCGCTACAATTTTACTGCGGCGATGATGGCCTGCTGGTCGATTTTGTTGCCGCCGGCGCCTGCGGCCTGGTATCGGTGGCCGCCAACGCCTGGCCTGAAGCCACTGCACACTATGTTCGCCAGAGCCTTAGCCAAACAACTCCAAGCTTCAAGACCTTATGGCAACAAGCCAGCAACAGCTTGTTCTGTGCCTCCAACCCGATCCCGGTAAAGGCACTAATGCAGCGTCAGGGCCGCCTTGATAATCCTGGACTGCGTCCCCCGCTTTACATCGAAGAGATGCCAGAGTTAACCCCTGTTTTAAATGCCGATGCGGCAATACACCAATGGATGAAAACATGTCTGAATCAGTAGTAACCCCGGACTGGAAACTTTTACTTGATCAACTTGAGCGCGGTGAAATACGCACTGCGACCCAAGATTTGAAAGGAAACTGGCACGCCGATGCTGCGGTGAAGCAGGGGATCCTAGCCGCATTCTCAGCCGGAGAACTGATCAGTTTCGGACCGGCATACCCAGGCACAATTGACAAACATAACCTGAGTCCGCGACAGTTTTCGCCGGAAGAACGGGTTCGTCTGGTTCCGGGAGGATCAGCGGTTCGCCGCGGTGCTTATGTGGCACCGGGCGTTGTGATCATGCCACCGGCCTACATTAATATCGGCGCTTATGTCGACAGCGGTACCATGGTCGACAGCCATGCCCTTGTCGGCTCGTGTGCCCAAATCGGCAAGAATGTCCACCTCTCTGCGGGGGTACAGATTGGCGGCGTGCTTGAGCCTGTCGGTCAAACTCCGGTGATCATCGAAGATGACGCATTTATCGGTGCCGGTTGTGTGATCGTTGAAGGGATTGTTGTAAAAAATGGGGCGGTACTGGCACCGGGAGTGACACTGTCTGCGGCTGTTGCCGTTTATGATCTGATTAATGAATGTCTGTTACCAAAAGGCGCGCCGATCCCAGAAGGCGCGGTTGTTGTTCCTGGCAGCCGCCCGGCCAGCAGCGAGTGGGGCAAAAAAATGGGCCTGAGCATACAGTGTCCGGTGATCATCAAATACCGCGATGACAGCAGCGATGCTTCACTGATTCTGGAAGAGGCGCTTCGTTAATGACACTGACTGAGCAGGTTCGCAAGGCGCTACAACTCGCCAGCAAGCAACAGCCACATTCTTTTTATGCCTATGATCTTGACGGACTGGATCAGCACTTGGCCGGGCTAGAAAGTGCGCCGGCCAAGTTATGGTATGCCGTTAAAGCGAATCCGTTATCGGCCATCATTCAGGCTCTTGATGCCAGAGGCTTTGGCTTTGATGTCGCGAGCCTGGGCGAATTGAAACAGGTATTGGCACAAGGCGTCGACCCGTCACGTATTTTAAATACCGGCCCGGTAAAAACACCGGAGCACCTGGCCGAGTTTATCAAGCACGGCGTACGTATTTTTGTTCTGGAAAGCCACCAGCAGGCTGATGATCTGGCCCAAATTGCCCGTGCACAACGAATCCGTATTCAGGTGCTGCTACGGGTGCAGTTGCCGTGGGCTAGAGATCCAGAAGAAAAGATGAATGTACTGGGGGGCAGCAACCCTACTCCGTTCGGGCTAACACCTGAGCAGTGGATGCCTGATACGTTCACTTTGCCAGATGAATTTGAGCTATTGGGTGTGCATTGCTTCCAATGGGGCAATATCCTTTGTGCCGATACTCTGGTGCAAACCTGGCAGGCCGCGATGCCTAGACTTACCGCCCTGCTTGATGTCTGGCAGATATCAGAACCTGTCGTCGACTTAGGCGGCGGACTGGGTATCCCTTATGCCGGACAACAGCAAGAGCTAGATTGGCAGCGGGTTTGCCAGGGGCTGGAACAGCTGAAAAGTGAGTTTCAGCTTGGCCAATGCTGGATGGAATTAGGCCGTTATGCCGTTGGCCCTTATGGTTATTACGCCAGTAAGGTTGCCGATATCAAAGATAATCAGGGTGTCCGCTTTGCCGTGATTGAAGGCGGAAGCCAGCACCTGCTGCGCCCGGCGCTTACACAGCAAGCTTTCCCGGTTGAATCTCTGCAACCTTGTGATTCTCCGCTGATGTCTTACCAGATCCATGGTGCGCTCTGCACCGGACTGGATTGCCTTGGCAGCTTACAGCTACCAGACAGCTTGCAGCGGGGCGATTGGCTGATTTTCTCTCAGGCGGGCGCTTATGGTTTTACCGAAAGTATGCCCTACTTCCTGTGCCACGCTCTTCCTGCAGAGCTAACCTTTTCGCAGTCGGGCATTAACGTTTTGCGACCGAGTGCTCCGGCCAGTCATTATTTGGCTTAAATAACGGCGGAAATACAGAATATACAGCCCGCCAAGCTACGGCGAGTTCACTTATCAAATGTCACCGGTAACCGCATACACCTCTAACAACCAGGTGCCATGCGGTTGCCAAAACAGAGAAAGGAGCCGGATAAAGCACATCCGGCAATGCTGATGATAAAAACAACCACAGTCAAAGTCGGTGAGCAGCCGACCGGCAATCCGATGGAAGTGCCGGTGAT
Organism: Photobacterium sp.; assembly: GCF_033720175.1. Classification (GTDB taxonomy): domain Bacteria; phylum Pseudomonadota; class Gammaproteobacteria; order Enterobacterales; family Vibrionaceae; genus Photobacterium. The sequence goes on along the minus strand of NZ_JAWWDA010000003.1, from coordinate 26,004 downwards.
CAACATTCAAGGTCAGGGCAATGGTCCGCGCGTTTATATCCAGGCCAATATCCATGGCGCTGAGGTGCAGGGCAATGCCGTCATTTACCAGCTGCTGGAGTTTTTCCGCCAACATCCGCCACAAGGGGATGTGGTTATGGTGCCTCAGGCTAACCCTCTGGGTATTAATCAAAAAAGTGGCGAATTTACCCTTGGTCGATTCGATCCGGTTACAGGCACCAACTGGAATCGCCAGTATTATTTTGACAGCAGCCTGCTTGAGCCGTTCAGCCAGCAATATATTGATGCTGATGAAGCGGTGATCCGTGATGCGTTTCGCGACAGGCTGAGAGAGCAAATCAACCAACGCCAGAGCTCACCGTGGGGCCTGACCTGTGGCCAACATTTAGCCATGAACTTACAGAAAATGGCGATGGAAGCCGATATTGTTCTTGACCTGCATACCGGACCGATCTCTGCCCGTCACCTTTATGTCCCTGAATATGCACGCGAACGGGCCCGCTATTTTAATATCCCACTAAATATTCTTATTCCAAGCGACTTTGACGGCGCAATGGATGAAGCCTGCTTTAGCCCCTGGTGGCAGTTAAGCCAGCAATTTGCCAAACTTGGCCGCAAACTGCCGGTAATGGTGGATGCCTTCACCCTGGAATTGGGTTCACAAGAGCTGCTGGATGTAAACGCCGCCGGACGCGATGCGCTGGGGATTTGCAATTACCTGCAGCATCAGGGCATGTGGCCAGACAAATCATTTATTTGTGATCCTGTCTCCCTTTACGCCTGTTATCTCAGCGACTATAAAGCCTATCACAGTCCGGCCGGCGGTCAGGTCGAATATCAGGCTCAGCTTAATCAGCCACTTGCAGCCGGCGAGCCGCTTGCAACACTTTGGCATTTTAATACCCTCGGCAGTGACTCTTGCCTGAGCCGTAAACTGATTCTGCCCTGTGACAGCATCCCTGTCTTGCACTTTGCCTCAGCAAGCGTGCAACAAGGCACAGAGCTGTATAAGGTTCTGACCAATACATTTAGGCTTTAGAACTATCTGACTTAGTATTTCTGTATTCAAGTCTCATAACTGAATTCTGACGGTGCTATTTCAAGATTTTATGATGTATTGCATCTCAGGTACAAAATGTCTGGCCCGCCTCGTTCTCGCAATTTATCAATGCAATAACAAGGCGGGCCATCTGATTAAATCCGTTACAACCCTCTCATTTGAATGCGGCGTAAAAACTCAGTCATGACTCGATCGTAAAGCAGATCGCCTAAGAAGGCGTCTTCAACATGATGATCGATGCTTGGATTATCGTTCACTTCAATCACATAAACCTTGCCATCGATCTCTTTTAAATCGACACCGTAAATACCGGAGCCAATCAAGTTAGCCGCTTTCAGCGCGACATCCACAACGTTTTTTGGAACTTGCTTGAGATCTAAGGTTTCAAAGCCCCCCGAGGAGACTCGGCCGCTGCTGTGATGATGATAAATCTGCCAGTGACCTCGGCTCATGAGATATTTACAACCATAAATCGCCTGGCGATTCATCACCCCTATCCGCCAGTCAAAGTCAGTCGGCATATAGGCCTGGGCCAAAATCAGCGAACTTTTTTCAAATAGTGCCGAAGCCTCACGCTCTAAGCTGGCTTCGTCACTCACTTTGACCACGCCGCGAGAAAATGCACCATCAGGAATTTTGAGCACCAAAGGCAGTTCAAGATTTTCAAGCAAAGCTTGCTTCCAATTGGAATCGAAGCTACGCAAAATCACGCTCTTGGGTGCGGGTACATTGTTGCGTTGTAGCAACTCGGTCAAAAATACCTTATTGGTACACTTCATAATAGATTCCGAGTCATCCATTACCACCAGCCCAAGCTTTTCTGCTGCTTTAGCAAATCGATAGGTGAAGTTGCTGATGTTGGTCGTGGCGCGAATGAATAGACCATCAAACTCACCCAAGCGGGATAAGTCATCTTGAGTAATGGTTTGCAAATTCATACCCAATCGATTGGCCGCTCGGCGAAACAACTTCAGCGCGGCAGGATCGGATGGGGGCATTTTTTCATCCGGATCGACCAGCATCGCAATGTCGTAACGATATTTTTTCTCTGGCTTAGGCGTTCGCCAAACTTTGTTCGAAAACAGCTCAAGAGATTCGGCGAAGAAGTCTTGCTCTGGATCCGTTAGATCTTGGAATGGAAAAGGCTGAACTGAAATCAACTGCCACTGCTTTGCGCGTTTTTTTAGCACCACTTCCAACACTGGTACCATAAACTGTTCAAAGAGGCGTCTTGCTACTTTGTCCAGCCCCGGAGTAGACGTCCGACCGAAATAGATCTTACTGTGGATCTCATCTTGATGAGCAAAATTTTTATCCAGCTCTGAGTGGTGCAGTGAGATGAAAAACGGTTGGTTGATGTCGTTGATAGCCACAACGCGCGGAATCACACGATGGCCGCGCGCTTCGGCCATTAATGAACAGTAATAGCCGTTGCTCATGTAGCCATAGTCACGACACAAGTTGACAACTTGCAGATTACGATGTGTTTCTTTCCAGTCTGGTTGCAGATAATCATCGACTGTAATTATTTGTTTACTAGGAAAATATTGCCGCCAGTCACTGGTTTGGTCGGTAACAATCAGAATGTTTGCCATTTATTTTTTCCCAACTATAGCATTAGAAGACTTTCTACTATTTAATCTCGTTGCAACCGTCAATCGTGTAAGGATTTTGTATGGAATTTCGCTTAGCGGAATTGGCCGATCTCAGTGCTCTAAACTCGCTAGAACAACAGCTCTTTGACGGCGATAAAATATCGCCCCGTCAAATGAAGCGTTTTCTTCTGTCACCTCATTGCATGGTGTTTATCGCCGTTTCTGACGCTGAGCTGGTAGGATATGCCTTACTGTTATTCCATCAAGGGACACTGCTATCACGATTATATTCGATTGCCGTTAAACCAGATTTCAGAGGGCAAAAAATCGCACAAAGTTTGCTTGAGCTTTGTGAAGAGTCGGCCCTTAATCAAGGCTCTACTACATTACGACTAGAAGTGCGTGATGACAATATCCCGGCAAAAAAATTGTATCAGCGCCTCGGTTATAAGAAGTTGAAAGTACTGATTCATTACTATGATGATTTGGCTGATGGTCTTCGGATGCAAAAGCGTTTAACCCCGACGGAGCCAAAAACCTTACTTCCTATGCCGCTGTATATTCAAACTACGCCATTTACCTGTGGTTCGGCGTGCTTATTGATGAGTTTTGCGACGCTCTCTTCGCAGCAGGAACTATCTCGCACGTTAGAGCTACAATTGTGGCGCGAGGCGACAACTATTTATATGGCAGCAGGACATGGTGGCTGTAGCGGCCATGGCTTAGCGTTGGCGGCGAAACGACGTGGTTATCATGTTGAGTTATGGACTCAATCGCAGTCTACACCGTTTATCGATAGTGTACGGGACAAGAACAAAAAAGAGGTTATAGAGCTTGTCCATCAAGATTTTTGCCAACAGATTAACGTTGAGCAAATTCCGATGATTGATGCACCGCCGAGTACAGCAATGCTTGAGGAGTGGATTCGCCAGGGGGCCTGTGTATTGCTGCTGATTAGTACTTATCGATTCAATGGAAGCAAAGAGCCGCACTGGATTGTGCTGAGTGGCATGAGTGATAGATTCTTTTTTTTCCACGATCCCCATGCTGATACACCAGCGGATGCGGCATCATCAGCGTATATTCCGGTGAGTAAGCTCAGCTTGTCGCAAATTCTCGGATTCGGTAAACAGAAACACACCGCGTGTGTAATGATTCGCCGAAGATAAAAACTTCCCGAAGAAAAACACTTTACTTTTTTCTGGCCATTCAACCATACATTACGAATAAGATACAAAATAAAAAACCTGGCTTTCTATCTTGGAAAGCAACAGGCTTTGCCCCCTTGTGTCCGGCCATCCCACCAGCAGTCATATGCTTCTGATTTACTACCATTAACCCTGCTTCCAGAGTCCTGCTCATGTGCTGTTCTGAAGCGAGTTCGTGTTCGACGTATAGGGATATTGTGACCGGATTAAACCAGGCCATTTAATCCTAAGATATTGGGCAATTGCTCTGAAAAACACAGTTTTCCCACTAAGGTTTTAATACTCCTTAGATTTAGATTGAAACAAACAATTAATGTAATGGGTAAAACCGTCCATCTCGGTGCAATACTCGTCTATATTTTCAGGGTAGAGGCTGCGGGTATATGTAGTACGCACGACATAAAACCAACCTAAAAAGGAGTTTTAGATGAGCAATGACAAAAGTACCGCTTCGGGTCAATGTCCTGTAATGCACGGTGGTAATGCTCGCATGGGAGGGGACGGCAAAAAAAATATGGACTGGTGGCCTAACCAACTGAACCTAAAAATCCTTCACCAAAACGACAGAAAATCGAACCCTATGGGTGAAGACTTCAACTATAGGGAAGAGTTTACCAGACTCGATCTTAAAGAAGTGAAAAAAGACATTGAATATGTCATGACCGATTCAAAAGACTGGTGGCCAGCAGACTACGGTCATTATGGCCCTTTAATGATTCGCATGGCATGGCACGCTGCGGGAACCTACCGTACCGGTGATGGACGCGGCGGAGCTTCTACCGGTAACCAGCGTTTTGCACCATTAAACAGCTGGCCAGATAACGCTAATCTCGACAAAGCACGTCGTCTGTTGTGGCCAGTTAAGCAAAAATATGGCAACAAACTCTCATGGGCAGACTTGTTTATTCTTTCTGGTAATGTGGCTCTCGAATCCATGGGCTTCAAAACTTTTGGCTTTGGTGGCGGCCGAGAAGATATTTGGGAACCAGAAGAAGACATTTACTGGGGGGCAGAAGACGAGTGGTTAGGTAACAAACGTTACAGTGGTGAACGTGAGCTTGATGCCCCTCTTGCTGCGGTACAAATGGGGCTGATTTACGTCAACCCGGAAGGACCAGACGGCAACCCGGATCCTGTTGCGTCAGGTAAAGACGTTCGTGAGACTTTCGCGCGCATGGCAATGAACGACTACGAGACGGTTGCACTGACTGCCGGAGGTCATACATTTGGCAAGTGCCATGGTGCCGGTGATGCGGCTCATGTAGGTCCTGAGCCAGAAGCGACTCCACTGGAAGAGATGGGCCTGGGTTGGAACAGCAGCTATGGTAGTGGTAAGGGCCGTGACGCTATAACCAGTGGGCTCGAAGGTCCATGGACGCCAAGCCCAACCAAATGGGACAACAGTTATTTTGACATGCTGTTAGGCTACGATTGGGATCTAACGAAAAGCCCTGCCGGTGCCTACCAATGGGCACCTAAAAACCTTGCAGAAAACAATCACGCGCCAGATCCGGAAGACGCCTCCAGGCGGGTCGGGATCATGATGACCACCGCTGATATGTCAATGCGCGAAGATCCGGCGTATCGCAAGATCTCTGAACACTTCCACAACAATCCTGAAGAGTTCGCAGGTGCATTTGCGCGAGCATGGTTCAAACTGACTCACCGCGACATGGGACCTAAATCCCGTTATCTTGGCCCAGATGTACCGGCTGAGGACTTAATTTGGCAAGACCCGATACCGTCGGTTGATCATGACCTCGTGGATACCAACGACGTAGCAGAATTGAAAAAAATTATCATGCGTTCGGGTCTGAGTGTTTCCGAACTGGTCTATACGGCTTGGTCTTCTGCCTCAACGTTCCGCGGTTCGGATTGCCGCGGAGGTGCCAATGGAGCACGTATCCGCCTAGCACCTCAAAAAGACTGGGAGGTTAACCAGCCTGATCAGTTGCAAAAAGTGCTGAGTACTTTTGAAGGTATCCAGAAAGACTTCAATTCCTCTCAGTCAGGCAATAAAGCGATTTCTCTTGCGGACCTGATTGTGCTTGGTGGTTCTGCCGCGATTGAGCAAGCGGCAAAAGACGCCGGATTTAACATCGACGTACCTTTTTCTCCGGGCAGGACCGATGCAACTGACGAGCAAACCGACGCTCAATCTTTCAATGTACTCGAACCCGCCGCTGACGGTTTCCGTAATTATATGAAGAAAGCGTTCACTGTATCTCCTGAAGCGATGTTGATTGACCGTGCGCAACTACTGACACTGACAGCTCCAGAGATGACGGTACTCATAGGCGGTATGCGGGCGCTGAATACGAACTTCGGTCAGTCGCAATACGGCGTCTTGACGGACAAACCCGGTACACTTACCAACGACGTCTTCGTGAATATCCTTGATATGGGCACGGAATGGAAACCTACGTCAGATGACGCACAGAAGTTCGAAGGTCGAGATCGTAAGACCGGTACCCTGATGTGGACAGCCACACGCGTTGACCTGATCTTTGGCTCTAACTCGCAGTTGCGCGCCCTTGCCGAAGTGTATGGTAGTGACGATGCGAAAGAGAAGTTCGTCAACGATTTTGTAAAAGCCTGGACAAAAGTGATGAACGCTGACCGCTTCGACCTGAAGTAGTTGCGGATTTCGAACGGGTGCCTGCACACATAGCGCCCGTTTATTTATTATCAAGACTTGCGCGCTCACTGGCTGCTGTGATGATAAAGCAGGCGAGTCAGTTAAGCGCTTAATTTTTCTTTTACTGCCATACTGCAACAGCAGTTTCGGCCGCTATGTTTCGCTTCATATAACGCATTATCCGCAAGCTCCATCAGTTTGCGAGAGGAAAGCTTCAAATTGGGAATAACGGTAGAGACGCCAACACTGACAGTAAGATAATTACTCGAAGGTGAAGAGCTATGAGGTTTACTCAGTATATCAATGCTCTCTCTGATACGCTTTGCAACCTGCATCGCCCCCTCACTGTCGGTTTCGGGGAGTATAATGGCAAACTCTTCACCACCAATACGAGCAAACTTATCCAACTCACGCAGCGGAATGCTCGAAAGCGTGCGGGCAACTTCTCTGAGGCAGTCATCGCCAACCTGGTGGCCATAGGTATCGTTGTATGCTTTAAAATGATCAATATCTAACATAATCAAAGAAAGTGGTCTCTGAGCTCTTACTCCCCGCTTCCATTCCGCGTTAAACACCTCATCAAAACGCCGTCGATTCAACAAACCGGTTAGACCATCGGTGGTGGACAACATCAGGAGCTGTTCATTTGTTTCCTCCAACTGCTGTTGCAGTTCTTCAAGCTCAACCAGCTTGCGATTAAATTCCTGTGTTTTTTCTCGCAAAGCTTCTTTTTGCTGAAATAATTCGATAAATACCCCGACTTTACTTTGAAACACCATGGGAACCAGGGGCTTAAACAGATAATCGACAGCACCCGACTCATAACCTTTGAAGACATGTGCCGACGCTTTCGAGGCGGCCGTTACAAAAATAATCGGGATATGTCTGTTTTTTTTATTTCCCCTCATCAATTCGGCAACTTCATAGCCGTCCATTCCCGGCATCTGAACATCGAGAAGGATCAACGCAAATTCATGATCCAGAGTATGTGCTAACGCTTCCTCGCCCGAGTTGGCTTTGATGAGGTCAATATTGAACTGCTCAAGCAATCCTTCAAGCGCTAACAGATTTTCTGGTCTGTCATCAACAATCAATATCTTGGGAATACCCATAATTATTCTGCTTCGCAAAGTATATTCAAAAAATGACCTATTTCATTCAAAGGCAAAATATGGTCAACCTCTACTGCTTCGATGGCCGCTTTGGGCATGGCTTGCGCCTCGGCGGTCTCTGGGGACTGCACCACGGTCAGCCCTCCAAGCTGCTTAATTTTGCTCAGCCCGGCAGCGCCATCAGAGTTGGCGCCAGTCAAAACGATCCCGATCAGCTCATTCTGGTAAGCCTCTGCTGCCGTTTCAAACAGCACATCAATAGATGGACGAGAAAAATTCACCCGCTCGGCTGTTGATAATGCGATAGCCCTGTCGCACTCAACCATCAAATGATAATTGGGCGGGGCGAAATAAACTACGCTCCCTTCTATACGTTCTTTATCCTCAGCCTCTTTCACGTCCAACAGGCAATGATTGCTGAAATGGATAGGAAGGTAATTTTCTGAGGTGGGGCTGATATGCTGAACAACCAGTACCGGAAGTGAAAATGTCGGCTTAAGAACAGGCAATATTTTTTCCAGCGCGGCCAATCCGCCCGCTGAAACACCAATAACTATCGCCCGGTATTGTCTGCTCTTACTCATCCCATCCATTCCCTACAATATACGTTTTTTGCGGTATATTTTTTCTCGCTCAGAGACTACGTCAAACTGATCGGCAACATCAGAAAATCTAAGGCTCTCCTTTGAACCCAAGCAGAGGAAACCGCCTGGGCATAAGCTATCACAAAATAACTGCAGCACCCGGTTCTGCAGCTCCCGGTTGAAATATATCAATACGTTTCGACAGAAAATGATGTTCATCTCTCCGAACACCCCATCGGTTACCAAATTATGGGGTGAGAACAACATCTTATCTTTGAGAAAGCTCTTCATTACTACATTGTCATAATCGGCAGCATAGTAGTCTGAAAAGGATCGGGTGCCACCTGACTGCTGGTAATTGGCGGTGTACTCCCGCACGAGATCCATCGGGTAGATGCCTAGTTTTGCCTTTTCAAGGATCCGCTCATTAAAATCAGTGGCATAGATCTGAACTCGATCTTTTACGCCCTCTTCTTCGAGCAGGATCCCCATCGAGTAAACTTCCTGGCCTGATGAACAGCCCGCGTGCCACACTTTGATAAAAGGATAGGTTTTAAGATGAGGCACTACGGTGTCGCGAACCCGCTGATAAAACCAGGGGTCTCTGAACATCTCAGTGACATTGATGGACAGATCAAGCAGCACCTTATTAAAAAACGGCTCCTCACAGATCAATCGGTGCTGCATCTCCGAAAAGTTTCTCAACCCCTCGTGCGCACGCCGGTGTTCAAGCCTGCGCTTGGTGTGGGCGAACGCATAATTCCTGAAATCATAGCCATATTTTCGAAAGATGGCTTCTAACAACAGCTGGATCTCCAGCTGCTCATCTGAAATAGTTATTGTATTTGACATTAGTACAACCACACCCTCAGCATGGATAGGAGTTTGTCGGTATTCACTGGCTTAGCTAAATAGTCGCTGGCACCCGCCTCGATGCACTTACTGCGATCACCTTTCATCGCCTTGGCCGTTAACGCAATAATGGGCAACTTCGCGAACTCCCGCTGTTTACGGATCTCACGCATCGCTTCATAACCGTCCATCTTGGGCATCATTATGTCCATCAGGACGCCATCAATATTGGTTTCCTCTTTAAGTTTATCGAGGCACTCAAGCCCATTTCTGGCAATAACGACCTCCATACCCTTCTCTTCCAGCACACTGGATAGCGCAAACACATTGCGCATATCATCATCCACCAGCAACATTGTTTTTCCGCTCAAAACGGCTTCCTTATCATGGATCATCTTGAGCATACCGCGTTGCTGTTCCGGCAGGTTAGCTTCTACCCGGTGCAGGAACAACGCTGACTCATCGAGCAGCCGCTCCGGCGATTTCACGCCCTTGATGATAATACTTTCTGCATAGCGATTGAGCTCTTTCTCCTCATCTCGCGTCAGGTCGCGACCGGTATAGATGATAATCGGCACCCGGGCGGCGGTTTCGCTTTTGCGAATGCACTCGAGAAGTTCAAACCCGGACATATCACCAAGCCCCAGATCCAGCACCATGCAGTCATAGATGCTGCCTTCCAGCTCATGTAACGCTTCTTTACCTGTACCTACCGCGGTAATGCTGACATCGCCGTCGCCAATCAGCGCCTTGATACTTTCTCGCTGTACGTCATCATCCTCCACCACTAGCAGCCGGCTCACCGGCTTTGAGATAATATCTTCGATCTTGCCGAATGCCTTTTCCATCTTATTCACATCGACAGGTTTGGTCAGATAACCGATCGCTCCCATTCTCATGGCATCCAGCGTACTGTCATTGGCAGACATGAAATGCACCGGAATGTGCCTCAACTCAGAGTTATCCTTAAGGCGCTCCATCACCGTCCAGCCATCGATACCTGGCAAGCCAATATCGAGAATAATAGCGCTGGGCTTATAGTAATCGGCAAAGTGCAGACCCGTTTCACCGTCTTCAGCGACGATACACTTAAAGCCTCTTTCACGGCCAAAATCGCGCATAATCTGGGCAAAGGCACGATCATCCTCAATGATTAGCAAGCTTTTGTTTTCAGCCGTTACCGCCTTGCGATCATCATCAATGTACTCGCTATCCTCGGGCGGTGTCTGTAACGATTGCACCGGCTGTGCAGATATCAACGACGTCGGTTTTCGGGGCTCAGTTTGAACTTCTAGCCCTGCCGCTTTCGGTAACTTGACCGATTTAATGTCAGGTATGGCATCAATAGTAATCCCTGGGGTAGCCCCCATTTCATCGCGATGGGTTACTTTGCTTTCATGTGCAAGGGGCAGCACAATGGTGAAGGTACTTCCCTGCCCTTCTTCACTTTCCAGGTAAATAGAGCCTCCCAACAGGTGAGTCAACTCTTTAGTGATAGAAAGCCCGAGCCCAGTACCACCGTAATTGCGGCTGGTGCTGCCATCGGCCTGCTGGAACGCCTGGAAAATCGCTACTTGGTTCTCTTGCGCAATCCCTATCCCATCATCTTTAACCGCAAACACGATCATCGACTCGGGTTCAGCATTTAGCTGCTGACACATATCAGGGGCTGGCTTTGAAATTGCCAACTCCACGGCCCCCTCATGTGTGAATTTAAAGGCATTTGTCAACAAATTGCGCAAGATCTGTTGAATGCGCTGCGAGTCAGTGCGCAAGGATTTCGGCGCATCGTCAGTAATATTTAACTCAAACGCGACCCCTTTCTCGTTGGCAATCTCCTTATAGATCCGATTCAGATCGGTGATCAGGCTGTCAATACCGACCTCTTCAATAAAAAGATCAACCTTGCCGGCCTCAATCTTAGACAAATCCAGAATTTCATTAATCAACGAGAGCAGATCTGAACCGGAGGAGTTAATCGCATTAGCAGACTCAATCTGTTTATCTGTCAGGTTTCCGTCTTTATTATTAGCAAATAGCTGGGAAAGAATAAGAATGCTATTTAACGGGGTTCTCAGCTCATGAGACATATTGGCAAGAAACTCGGATTTATATTTACTCGCTACTTCAACCTCGCGAGCCTTTTCTTTTACCACTTCTTGTGCCTGAACCAGCTTTTCATTTTTTAGGAGTATTTCCCCTTTTTGTTCTTCTAGCGCCTTGGTACGCTCTTCCAGCTCTTCATTGGTAACTCGCAGTTCTTCCTGCTGCGCCTGCAATTCAGACTCAGATTCCTTAAGCACTTGCGCCTGCTCTTCCAGTTCCTCATTACTCACACGAAGCTCTTCCTGCTGGGTCTGAAGTATCTCTTCCGATTTCTTGAGCGCTATCGCTTGCTCTTCCAGCTCTTCATTGGCCACCTGAAGCTCTTCCTGTTGCTTCTGAGCTTGTTCAAGTAGTTCGCGGATCACTTGGCGATTGTTAGCGGCATTAAACAAAATACCGGCATTGAGGATCACTTGATTCACAAAGCGCCGGTGCAGCTTGGTAAATTGGCCTGATGTACCAAGTAGCACGGCACCGATCAGCTTGTCGTCTAAGGTAATAGGGATCGCCATAAAGTTGTGCGGAACCACTTCTCCGGCACCGAAATTAATGGCTGGTGCGTTATCAATAATATCGGTAAAAGTAATTATTTCATTTTCAAGCGCGGCCTGTCCGACCATGCCTTCACCCAACTTAATACGGTTGAAGTTCCCTTTTCGGTCAGTGAACGCGTAGCTTGCCTGAAGCTCAAGAACATCTTCATTTACAAGGTATAAAGCGCCCAGCTGGGCCCCCATATGTTTGCTAAAAAAGGTGATAAACCGAGTTGCAAGATCAGTCGTTTCCAAATCACCGCGTAACTGATCGTCCAATGTTTCTTTACCCGATTTAAGCCAATCCTGATCCTGAAGATTACTCGCCATATTGTTTAATGCCAGAGCCAAATCGCCAAGCTCATCTTTACGATCCAGATCCAGGCTTGATGACAGTTCACCTTTAGCGATCGCTTGGGCAAAGTGCATCCCTTCAATCAAAGGTCGCGTGGTGGCCCGGGAAAGAACTGAAGCGGCAAAAATAATCAGCATCAACAGCAAGCCACCGACAATGGACAGTGTCTGGTAGATCATATATATCGGCTGGGTCACCTCATTCTCGTTAATTTTAGATATCAGATACCAATCAACACCCGGTATAATGACCTTGTTATAGGCCACCTGAACAGAAACGCCAGCACTATCAATATAGGTATCAAAGCCTCCGCCCACTCCTTTTTCGGCCGCATTGAGCCAATAATCAAGTGGTACGGGCAAAGAATAGCCAACCACATTCCGCCCGTTGCCCATCGTCTGCATGTTACTGCGAAACTCGTATAAGCCCGTCTTCTCATTTGCACCGATCAGGTAAGACTCACCCGTCTTCCCCATACCAATACGAGAATCCACGATACGGGTAATAAGCTCCGGCGACAGTTGCAGAGCCAGTACACCGCTCAGCTGCCCGTGTTCATCAGAGATTGGGTGGGCAAGAAAAGCGGTTTCGCTGCCGGCAGAAGGCTCGAAGGCATCAAAGTCGGTAAAAACCACCTTGCCGGTCGAAATCACCTCGCGCCACGCCTTGGCCAGTCCGCTGTTTCGGTATTGGCCATGCACCAGATTGCTTCCCTGAATATCGCTGCTAGAGAGGGAGAACATGACATGCCCGTGATCGGCATCAAGGATATAGAGATCGCTGTAGCCATAAGCTTCAACATAACTCTCGAAATGAGGAAGAAAACGCCCGATTAACTGAGAATAACCGTCAGATTCGGCATCTAAAGTGGACGTTGTTTCCGTATCACTCTCATGCTCATGCTGATTTAGCTGCTGTGATAACTCAATGACACGTTCAGAATCAGCCAGAACTTCAATATCCGCCAAGCGCTGGTTAAAAAAGTCCTCAATAATCCCCTTTCGGATCGACTGAATCGTGATAAGCCCATCAAACGACTCGTCAATCAGGGCTTCAGTGGCAAGTCGGCTGCTGAAATAAACAGCGATCACCATAGGGATAACACCCGTGATAACCAGCAGGCCCACCAGCTTGGGGCGAATACGTAAATCGGCAAAACGAATCATTGTTACTCCAAAATTTAAAAAGCAGCCCATGCGCTCAGATACGCGCTTTCAATCTATCAGGGAAATCTTGGGTGACAATGAGTCCAACCAGAGTGTTCGAATAGAGGCCTTATAAGTCGCGGGGATATTTTTCCATAAACTTATTAACAAAATCAATAATTAGTACGTAAGAGTTCGACTCAGATAAGTGATTGGATCAATTGAAATACGATTAATAACCAAAGGAGGCTCCACAGGCCAAGATATTCACTTAATGCCAGTCGTTGATAACGGCTACACGGCGATAGCTCAAAAAAATATAGCCTATGAGTTATCTGCGTTCCGGCTCCCGAAAATGACTAGTCTGGCGGGTTAGAAAGGTTACACTACGCTTATTGCTAAACTTGAACAGTAACCGTAAAGCAATGCCAACAGGCACGTGTGCCACAAACGTATTGCAGAGTATACCGGTTGACACTTTTCATTATTGGAGTTCACAATCATGAATGTTTATACGCATTATCAAAGTCCTATCGGGCGAGTCACTATCCAGGCGAATGACGAAGGGTTACTTGGCGCTTGGTTTCAAACCCAGACAACCCAGCCAGACAATCTGGGAAAGCTCGATAGTGAACATCCCGTTCTGAAGCAAGCGGTATCTGAATTCCAGGAATATTTTGCCGGAACACGCCAGCGGTTTGAGGTACCTCTTGCCGCAACAGGCACTGAGTTTCAGCAGAAAGTCTGGCAGACTCTTACCACGATCCCATTCGGCACAACCTGGAGTTACCAAGACTTGGCGAATGCCATTGGTAACCCGAAAGCCGTACGCGCGGTCGGCCTTGCAAACGGTAAGAACCCGATTTCAATTATTGTGCCCTGCCATCGTGTTATCGGGAAAAATGGTAAGCTCACCGGCTATGCCGGTGGTATTGAACAAAAAGAGGGGCTACTCAAACATGAGGGAGCCCTTCAGATCTAATACTTCACCAACGAAGTTTTGACGAGTTCAGCAACCAAACGCCGTCATTCCACCAAGTGAGGAAAAAACTTATATGGAACCTTAAGCACATACAGTTAGAACTGTCTCCCAGACATCTCGGGTATCGATCCCGGAGTGGTATCTTTAGATGCTTCAATTATTTAGAATTTATTTGAAAAAGTACTAAATACTGATTAAGCGCACCAAACTTTCTCATTAGCTAACTGTGATGTTAGTTATAAGCACGAGCAAATCGACCTTTTGTGCTTGCTGTGTAATTGCAGGCATAAGCGGGAATAAACACCGACTCACCTTTTTGGATAGTCAGTGTTTCGCCATTACTGTGATTTACGGTTAGTGGCATATCGATCGCCAGAAGAATTTCAGCACTTGCTGTAGTTAGTTTTGTACCTTGCTGGTTCTGATACACACTGAACTTAAAGTCGGGTACCGGAATTGGGTAGTGAAGCCCCCCCTCAGATTGCTCTGGAGCAAGTAGTAGCATATCTGCTGGCATCGGTACAAACCGTGTACTTGCCACCAACTCAGCAATATCCATATGCTTCGGGGTTAGGCCCGCACGAAGTACGTTATCGGAGTTCGCCATGATCTCAAGGCCTGTGCCTTTGATATAGGCGTGCGGCGTGCAAGCATCGAGGAACATTGCTTCACCAGGCTGCAGTGTCAGCACATTCAGCATCAGCGGCGAGAACAGGCCGATGTCACCCGGATACTGTCCGGCCAAATCCAAAATTAACGCAAACAGAGCCTCTTCTTTGTGCTGCGCAGCATAAACCAATAGCGCATTTACCGCGGTCTCTTTCATTTCACCCTGCAACGATAGAATCGCTTCGAAGAACTGACGCAGGCCGGCTTCATTTTGATTTTCTTCCAGTGCTATCACCAATTCATTTAAATCAGCGTTTTCCAGAACATGAAAGAAACTAATAATTTCGGCAAATTCACGGAAGCCGTTCATTGCCTGATAAGGTGTCAGCGCGAAAACCAGCTCCGGCTTGTGATTTGGATCTTTGTAGTTACGGTGACCGGCATTTAGCGCAATACCTGCTTCTTGCTCTTTGGCAAAACCAACTTCGGCCTGTGCCTTACTTGGGTGAACTTGAATAGACAGGGCTTTTTCTGCCGCTAATATTTTAAACAGGTAAGGTAGCTCACCAAACTGCTTGTCAGCTGCCTCGCCAATAATCGTTGCTTTATCGGTCTCGATAAATTCAGCCAGATGGGTTGCCTTGCCGGCGACATCAACCTGCGAACAACCGTTTGGGTGGGCACCCATCCAAATTTCCGCTTGTGGCCTGCCTTCAGGGTTGGCGATGCCAAAAAGAGATTCAATCGATGTTGTGCTACCCCATGAGTAATCTTGGATGGCATTGTGCATGCGGAAAAAACACGGAGATGTAGAGACAGTCATTGTTTACCTTTCATCTTTATTACTGATTTAACGAGAAAATCCTCCCCCCGATTAAGGAGGGAGGTTAAGCGCCAAGCCGGGGGTACAAAGCTTTTTCACTCAGGAGACTGTGACGCCGTTATTAGCTATTGTTTCATTAGTACAAATTCAGCAGTGGCTTATGCTAGTGCCGCTTGTGCTTTCGCCTGACGCATTTTCTTCAGAGAAATCGCAACCAATGCCGTCACTACAGAGCCCGCTATCATACAGACGATAGCCATTAGTGGTTTGTTCATCGCACCAAGGAGTGCTACCACAGGCCCACCATGCGCCACGCTGTTGGTGATACCGAATGAGAATGCCATCACTGCCGCAACCATAGAGCCAAGCACGTTAGCAGGGATCACTGACATTGGGTCTTGAGCGGCAAATGGAATTGCACCTTCAGAGATACCTACCAAGCCCATCGCACTGGCAGCTTTACCCGCTTCAACTTCCGATTGTTCAAAGATATTCAGCTTGCGACCCAATATTGTCGCAAGACCCATACCCAGAGGAGCAACAGGAATGGCACACGCCATCGCTCCCATAAATTGTGTCTGACCACTTGCAATCATGCCGACAGAGAACAGGAAGGCAACCTTGTTGAATGGACCGCCCATATCAAAGCCAGCCATACCACCTAATACAATACCCAGCAGAACCACGTTACCTGTGCTCATGCTGGTTAGCATTGCATTCAGACCATCCATCAAACTTGCAATCGGTGCGCCGATACCAAAAATAAACAGGCTAGAGATAAACAAGCTACCCGTAATTGGTGCAATCATGATTGGCACCAACGGCTGGATAAACTTGTGGTAATTTTGGTTAACTACCCACTTAACGAAATAACCGACCAACAAGCCCGCAACAATCGCACCGATAAAACCCGTGCCCGCTTCCGCACCATAGAATGAGCCGTTGTTAGCAATCCAGCCACCAATCAGACCCGGAGCCAGAGCAGGACGATCGGCAATGGCATAGGCAATGTAACCGGCCAGAATAGGGATCATCAAAGTAAAGGCAACTACACCCACATCAAGCACTTTCTGCCACATGCTACCTTCAGGGATCGCCATCCCGGCTTCCGTTGGCTGGCCACCTAGTGCCAGAGCCAGCGCAATCAACAGACCACCGGTGACCACGAACGGGATCATGTGGGATACGCCGTTCATCAGGAAGCGATACAGGTCGGAACGTGCCTGAGACACTTTGTTTTCCGTCTGCGCTGCCGCATCATCACCCGAGACCTGGTAACATGTGGCTTGAAGCGCTTGGTTGATCAGCCCTTTGCCATCTTTAATTGGTGCCTTCACTCCGGTTTTTACCAGTTTTTTACCGGCAAAACGTGCCATGTCTACCTGCTTGTCACAGCTAACAATAATCGCTTCAGCACGTTCGATATCTTCCGCAGTCGGGCTGTTCTTTACCCCAATCGAGCCGTTGGTTTCCACTTTGATTTCATAACCAAGCTCAGCCGCGGCTTTTTCCAGCGCTTCAGCGGCAAGGTAAGTATGCGCCACACCGGCCGGACAACCCGTGACGCCAATTAGCAGGCCTTTATCCGCTGCTGGTGCTGCTTGATTCGGTTCTGTTTTTTCCAGTAACAGGTTCAGTGCGTCCTGTTCATTTTCCGCTGACATAAAGGCATCAATGAAACCGTCTTCAATCAGTTTTGAGGAAAGTTCGGCCAGCACTTCAATATGGTGGTTTGCACCGCCGTCTGGCGAGGCAATCATGAAAAAGAGTTTTGATGGCAGGCCGTCTTCTGCGCCGTATTCGATACCCCCTCGGCTGATACCGATTGCGACTGCAGGTTCAGCAACCGCGCCACTTTTGGCATGAGGCAGGGCAACTCCATCTTCGAAACCGGTGTTGCCCAGTTCTTCACGAGCATGAATATCTGCTAAAAACTGTGCTTTGTCATGAACTCGACCTTGCTGATGCAAGACGTCGATCATCTCAACAAAGACCTCTTCTTTGGTCGTTGCCTGAAGGCTCAGGCATATCAATTTCTCATTAATTAAATTGGTGATCATAAGTGTTCCCCCTGTTTTATTTTTATGTTCAGCATTTGTGTTGCCGTTGGGGGATATTTTCATCTATCCGGCACCACTCTGATAGTGTATCAGAGAGGCATTTACTGGATATTTGTAACATCACTTTGTCTTTGTGATCTAATTCTCATATTGCCAACCATATACCACCAAAAATAAAAATCACACTAAAATATTAAATATCAGTAAGTTGATATGAATATTGATCATGAAACCTTCACTACTCTCACCAATCAGAAATAAAAAATTACTCTTCAACTAGACAGGAGTAACCAATGATGCGAGACCAGCACGTCTGTTTGCGTGACCCCGCTCACGGATATCTCCCCTGACTGCTCGCTCGGGTAGTATCAAACTGCGGGACAATGAATAATAGTGTCTGTATTTACAGAACAGATAGGCATAGTTGCGAACACCATGAGCCAAGTTTTCCATGATCTCATCGCTACCCTGCTTTCGGAGCGGGAACACTTCAACCGCATTTGGTTTGCCGGTGATCAACTCACACCACCGCCGTTTAGCTATCAGGTGAACTTTCCCCGTCTGGAACTGGTGATCAGTGGCGAGTACATCAACGAGCTCGAAGATCCGGAGCACGGGATCAGCGAAGTGAAAATTATGGCAGGCGACGCAATTTATATCCCACCCAATAGTTGGAATAAGCCTAATTGGGATACAGATTGCTCAGTGCTGAGCCTGCTGTTTGGCCGCAGGCAGCTCGGATTTAGCCTGGTAAGTAAGACCAAAGAGCAGACAAATTTTTATGATATCCAAAAGCACAGTATCCAGACCCGTACAGGCCACGCCATCGACCATATACTGTCGGCGCTCAATGCCCTGTCAAAAGAACCGTTAAAGCAACCGATGGACGAACACCTGCTCTTGGCACTGATGAGCTATTGCCAGACCATGTTGTCAATACCGTCAGACTCGAGTAAAAAACGCAGTGAAGATCTCTATCAGGGGATCTGTATCTTTATTCAGGAAAATTTTCACCGGGCAATCAGCCGGGATGCCATTGCCAAGCGATTTAACATTACGCCCAACCACCTCTCTCGGCTATTCCGCCAGCAAGGTCATATGCGATTCGCCGATTACATTACTTGGGTAAGGATCGAACGCGCGAAATTCATGCTCAAGAAATACGCGTTCCGGCTACATGAAGTGGCGACCCGCTGCGGATTTCAGGACGTAAACTACTTTTACCGGGTGTTCAAGAACAAAACAGGCTTAACACCTTCAGAGTATCGCAGCTCAGTTTAGGCCTAATGAAACGGGCGAGATAAGGTGTGGAGGATAATGGCTTTAAGTGCTTCCGGTTCGTTGTTTCCGGTCAACAAATGACAATACTCCGGTTCCAGCAGAGCTTGTGAGAAATGAACAAACGCCTGAGTCTGTGGGCGTTGTGCGTGGGCTGGTAGCGTCATCGCAATCAGTCGTGTGACAGGGCCTCGATTCGATCCCCACTCTATCGGTCGTGGCATTTGGATCACCGCCATGGCTGGCTGTTGGATTTCTGCTGACATTATGTGCGGCAACGCAATACCATTTCCCATCGCTGTCGATGATACTTGCTCCCGCTTGAGCATCAGCTTCAATAACACTGCCGATTTTTCAGGGTTGAGCATACGACACAACCGGGCAAGCAGCTTCTCTTTGGCTTGGCTTGCCTTATCTTCATTTGCCAGCCCTTCGCCCAATACCTGACTGGTAAATTTCATTTCGAAAGGCAGATAAAAAGTGCTATTGCCCTCATCATCACTATCAACACTGCAGGCATTACGGTTCTTTTTCTTACCGCTGGTTTTCACCAGCGTAAATTGCTCGGCCAGAAAATCCGTCAGCACCATACAGGCCAGCTCAGCATCGGAGCCTTCAATGAGCAGCTGGCAGAGATCGCCCGGCATACAGCCCAGACTCATGATACGGACCGTCTGCTCGACATTGGCCCGGCGCAGATAGGTGACATCCAGCATCACAACTACCGAACGAAAATAACCCGCCAAGGTTTTTAGCTGATTCAATTTCCAGGCAGGGATTCCTTCATCACCAATGATGAAGGTAATACTGCGCTCGATCATAATTCTTGGCAGCGTGCCAGCACACTGGCGGGATCCGTCAGCACGTCTTCAATGGTGACACAATGGATAGTGCTGCCAGTAAAACGGGCTCGGTGTTCTATTTCAATGTCTGAGGCGATCAATACCACATCAGCACGACCAATATCCTGGAAGCTAAGCTGGTTTTCGATCCCCATCGCACCCTGAGTTTCTACCATGATCTGAATGCCTAACTGCTGTGCCGCTTTCTTTAGCTCGGCCGCCGCCATGTAAGTATGCGCAATCCCAGTCGGGCAAGCAGTAACTGCTGCAATTTTCATAATTTCTCTGTTGGCAGATGTTGTTTTAGATGATTGTCTCGATCCGGGGTCGATAGTCAAGCCATAAGGCAGGAAAAACTGACTTAGATTAGGATAGTGGGGGAATTCGAAAGAGGATGGAGGCGCGTCCCGGAGTCGAACCGAGGTACACGGATTTGCAATCCGCTGCATAGCCACTCTGCCAACGCGCCATATTTGATTACGTACTTTATCTTCTATGGTAAAGACAAAAGTAAGATGGTGCCCCGGGCCGGACTTGAACCGGCACAGCGCGAACGCCGAGGGATTTTAAATCCCTTGTGTCTACCAATTCCACCACCAGGGCACGCAATTCTTGATTGCGATAATCGGCACTATAGTCTAGAAAGACTTTGATTCAATTGGTTACAAATCAATCCAACCACCGATCTTTCAACCTCACATCGCGCAAGATTAACGCAAGAGATATCAATATATAGATGGCTCACAAAAGTTGTTCGTAAAGGTAAGCAGCTAGCATTGATTTCAAAGAAAATAGAAGCTGTTTTATATCGCCCCCTGTACAAGGTGTTAACTGCGAGAGGGATCAGCGATGTCCAAATCGCAAATAACAGTGAATATGACTCTACCAATCCTACCAGACAGATACCAACGATCCATTACGGCGTCATTGGGATTAACCAATACGAGAAAATTGACTGTGTACACGGCTTAAATAGTTACAGCGTCACTGAAGGTGATTCTGGCTGTGTTCTTCAAGATATGCCAGCTAGTGACGAGCAACTAGAAATGGAAATCACTGGCTACTGCTATTCCAGTCCCGTAACAATTGAAGTTCCTACTCTTGGCTCTAATTCATGCCAAGCATTATATTTTGTTACTGATAACTTTATATTTCATGTGATCGTACCTTTATAAAATCATTGACATTTTTTATTTTCATTTGAAGCTCAATTCATTATCGAAAATGTCATTAATTAGTGTTACGTTACATTTGTTGCGGTAATTTAATGGATAAATATCACATATAAGGACGTGGTTTACTTTGGCGACACAACATAAGAAAAACAAGGTATATCACCAATGTCTATCAAGAACCTTTCTATAGCGAAAAAGATATCGCTATCATTTTTACTCATTGCCATCGTCAACATTGCGTTTGGCGTATTTTTATCTACAGAGCTCAAAAATATTAAATCTGAGCTTTTAAATTATACCGACGATACTCTGCCTGCGATGGAAAGAGTAGACTCAATTCGAGATCACATGTCTCTCTGGCGCCGTGCTCAGTTTGCTACTTACACCTATAACGACGCAGCCCAAATCAGAAATAAAATCGCCAGTAACATCCGCGAACGCGAGAAGATCAGTAACGATCTAAACGCTTATGGTGAAACAATTTGGCCAGGTGAAGAGAAACAAACTTACCAGCGTCTTATGCGTCAGTGGCAACAGTACTTGGTTACTATGGACCAGTACAACGAAGCGATGATAGCCAACGACAAAATCAAGGCTCACCCTATCTTGGCGAACTCACTGCCTTCTTTCGAAGCGGTCGACTCTGAGCTAGGTGAACTGATCCGACTGCTTAAAAATGCCATGGACGATAACAAAACTCGTATCCTTTCTTCTGTAAACGGATTAAGCAATTCGTCGATCGCGAGCAACGTGATTATTCTGTTGATCATGGTTGGCATGACGTATGCCCTGACACAGTTGATTTGCGGTCCACTTAAGCTTGTCGTTCAACAAGCAAACGCGATCGCGACGGGTGACCTATCAAGCGACATTGACCGTAAAGCAATCGGCAATGACGAACTTGGTGAACTAGCCGATGCGACCACGAAGATGCAAGACGATTTACGCCAAGTAATTGATAACGTTATTTCAGCAGTGACTCAGTTAAGCAGCGCAGTAGAAGAGATGAACCAAATCTCTGATATTTCAGCATCTGGGATGAAAGACCAACAGCTACAAATCACGCACGTTGCAACTGCAATGACAGAAATGAAAGCAGCGGTAGCCGATGTAGCACGCAACACCGAAGATTCAGCGAACCATGCTAACGAAGCTAACCGTCGCACACAGGACGGCGTTCGTGAAACTCAAAGTATGGTTGACACGATCCAAGAAGTTTCAAACGTTATTGGGGCTGCTGGGGATACTGTGGCTGAACTAGAACAGCAATCGAACAAAATCAACGTTATCGTAGATGTTATTCGCGACATTGCCGATCAAACTAACCTACTCGCGCTTAACGCTGCCATTGAGGCTGCACGTGCCGGTGAATCTGGTCGTGGTTTTGCAGTGGTTGCGGACGAGGTTAGAACACTTGCTGGTCGTACACAAGATTCAACCAGTGAAATTACTGCGATCATTGAACAGCTTCAATCTCTTGCAAAAGACGCAAAATCTGCCACTGAACTTTCTAGAAGCAGTATTTCACAATGTGCAGATCAAGGGGTTCAATCGAAACAACTGATGAGCGACATTGAGCACTCTATTTCTGATATCTCAGACATGGGCAGCCAAATCGCGACCGCTTGTCACCAACAGGATTCGGTTGCAGAAGAGCTTAACCGCAGTATTGAAAATATACATTTGGCATCTCAAGAAGTCTCACAAGGTTCTGAGCAAACAGCTCAAGCTTGTCGTGAGCTAAGCCAACTGTCTATTTCTCTTAAAGATGTGATGGGCCGCTTCAAACTAAGTTAAGCTTGATCTAGGCTAAATCATGACCCTCAGAAACGCTCCAAGTAACCACTTGGAGCGTTTTACTTCGTCAGGTACTCTCCCCAAGTAACCAATGACATAACCAATAGAAAACGCGTACGGAGACTTTATGCACTTAAAGAAAACCTTACTAGCACTTACCATCGCCGCCGCAACTTTTGCTCCAGCTATGCAAGCAACAGCTGCTCCTCTTCAAATCACCAATGCCGCAGTAAAAGCAGAGCAAGTTCAAGGCGCTAACGCTTGGCTGGAAGTAAACTTGGGTCAATTCCAAGAAAATATTGAGCAGTTTAAATCGCACATGGATGGCAAAACTAAAATATGCGCAGTAATGAAAGCCGACGCATACGGTAATGGCATCGCAGGTCTCATGCCAACCATTATTGAACAGAAAATCCCATGCGTTGCCATTGCAAGTAATGCCGAAGCTAAAACCGTTCGCGACAATGGCTTTAAAGGTCAACTTATGCGCGTACGCTCTGCTGACATTGGTGAAATCGAAGCCGCAATCGACCTAAATATCGAAGAGCTTATTGGTAGCGCTGAACAAGCGAAAGCATTGTCTAAGTTAGCAGAAAAAGCCGATAAAGAAATCAAGATTCACCTTGCTCTGAACGACGGTGGTATGGGGCGAAATGGCGTAGATATGACGACAGAAGAAGGTCAACAAGAAGCGCTAGAGATCGCTCAACAAGTTGGCGTTAACATTGTCGGTATTATGACTCACTTCCCTAACTACAACGCTGACGATGTTCGTCAGAAGTTAGCTTCATTTAAAAACAGATCAGCATGGCTTATTAAAGAAGCAGATCTAAAGCGCGAAGACATTTTACTGCACGTTGCAAACTCTTACACCGCGCTTAATGTTCCAGAAGCACAGCTTGATATGGTTCGTCCAGGTGGCGTTTTGTATGGTGATTTGCCAACCAACCCTGAATACCCTTCTATCGTGTCTTTCAAAACACGCGTAGCATCACTTCACCACCTGCCAAAGAATAGCACTGTCGGCTACGACAGCAGTTACAAGACAAGTAAAGAGAGTCTAATGGCGAATATTCCTGTTGGCTACTCTGACGGCTACCCGAGAAAAATGGGCAATACAGCAGAAGTACTGATCAATGGCCAACGCGCTAAAGTCGCGGGTGTGGCTTCAATGAACACTACCATGGTTGATGTCTCCGATATCAAAGATGTCGCTCCTGGCTCTGAAGTTGTGCTATTCGGATCTCAGCAAGGCAAGACCATTTCCGCTGCGGAAATGGAAAAGCACTCAGAAGTTATCTTCCCTGAGTTATACACGGTTTGGGGTACTGCAAACCCTCGTGTATATGTAAAATAGACCGATTCGGTCTTCCTAACGGAACGAAAAAGCGAGCCTCGTGCTCGCTTTCTTATTTAATGGCTCATGATGTTATTGATTGAACTAGGCTTTCAAGATTCTGTCTTTGCCACCGTTTATGTATTTTTATATGCAACGTAGCGTTTGAAAGCCTACCCAATTGATGTTAAACATGCAGTTTACAAAATAACAACAAGATCCTTCCATGGCTCTGCCCTTTTGCCTGCTGGCTAGGTACCTCTATGACAGAAAATACTCAACATCTTCAACGCTCCTCGACTGAATTACACGAGTTTACGCGTATCGACGTCTGGAACGGCTTCACCCAACTTTTGCCTCTCTCCATGTTTGTGATCGTATTTGGCCTCGCATTCGGTGTTGCAGCTGTACAAACTGGGCTGGATGCTTTTCCTACTATGTTAATGAGCACACTCGTTTTTGCGGGTGCTTCACAGTTTGCCACGTTAGATATGTGGGGAGCAGAAGTGCCTCTTATTCCTGTTCTTATTACCGTGTTTGCGATCAATGCTCGCCACCTTTTGATGGGTGCAACGCTTTATCCTTGGTTACGCCAACTCCCACCGACAAAGCGATATGGTGTTATGTTGATTGCTTCGGACGCAAACTGGGCAATGGCACTCAATGCATTTGGGAAGAAAGAACCAGGTTTTGGTTTGCTCGTTGGTGGTGGTTTAGCACTTTGGTCTTTTTGGATTGTTGGCACTTGGGTTGGTATTTACTTTGGTAGCGCAATCCAAGATCCTGTGAGCCTTGGGCTCGACATGGTTATGGGCTGTTTTTTACTTTCCATGGTGGCTGTGGGGCCTAAAAGCTTAAGAATTTTTGCGATTTGGACCACGGCAGCAGTGTCTTCAATGTTGGCATATTGGTATTTGCCGGAAAATAGCCATGTTGTAGTTGGTGCTATCGCTGGCGGAATTCTGGGTGCTTGTTGGAAGGAGAAAAAAGCATGAATATCGAAACGAGCGTAGGTGGAACACTACTGATAATCATTGCAATGGCATTAGTAACGCTTATCACCCGCTGGGGTGGTGTATATGTAATGTCATTTGTTCCAATTAGCGAACGTGTTCAACGTTTTATTTCCGCGATGTCAGGTTCCGTATTAGTCGCTCTTTTAGCACCTCTTGCAGTAGAAGGTGACAATGGCGCTAGAGCAGCACTCTTTTCGACAGCTGTCGTCATGTTCATCGTAAAAAAGCCTCTACCAGCCATTGCAGCAGGCATCATCGCCGCCGCCGCCGTACGAGCTATTTAGTTGCTCTTTCTACGGTAACAATAACACTTCTCCAATGTGTTCTGCTGGATATTTTCACCGCGACTGTCGAA
This sequence comes from Photobacterium sp., assembly GCF_033720175.1. Lineage (GTDB taxonomy): Bacteria > Pseudomonadota > Gammaproteobacteria > Enterobacterales > Vibrionaceae > Photobacterium. Next base: position 543 of record NZ_JAWWDA010000003.1, on the reverse strand, counting down.
GTGCTAAATGTAAGAGCGCAGTTAGCGACTGGTATAAACCAAGTGATAAAGCAAATGAAATGGCATAGAGTTCTCGAAATTCAGATACAAAAAAACCAGCTTTCGCTGGTTTTAAGTTGATGCTTTTAGCATCGAGATATCGTAATTACCATATCTGAATAATTTGGAGCGATACATCGGGTTCGAACCGATGACCTCAACCTTGGCAAGGTTGCGCTCTACCAACTGAGCTAGTATTGCATTTTCACTCATTTTCTTTCTCGTAAACAAAGAAAGAGAGAGGATGGAGGCGCGTCCCGGAGTCGAACCGAGGTACACGGATTTGCAATCCGCTGCATAGCCACTCTGCCAACGCGCCATATTTGATTGCGTACTTTAGCTTCTATGGTAAAGACAAAAGTAAGATGGTGCCCCGGGCCGGACTTGAACCGGCACAGCGCGAACGCCGAGGGATTTTAAATCCCTTGTGTCTACCAATTCCACCACCAGGGCACGCAATTCTTGATTGCGGTGCTCGTAACTGATTTAAGTTAGACACCATCT